>JAXGPX010000002.1:0-693424 GCA_040766745.1 Bacillota bacterium | reverse complement strand
CAGTGAGACTCCCAAAAACGGGTCCGTCAAATCGTGGCCACAACATTCAAATCAAATAGTAATCATACCAATCACAAAGGGTACACATGTTTTCGCCGGGTAACCGGCGGGTAACGGGAGGAGGCGGCCGTTAACCTAGCGGCAGCCTCCTCTTCTGTTTTTGTCTATAGTGAAGTGCAAGAAGCCATCCCTACGCTACATTATCTTTGTACAGAACGCATGGTTGCCCTCGCCGTCAACGAGTATCTCCCCAATATGCACGATGTAAGCCCGTTGTCCTACTTCAAGAACTTATCAAACCATCTGAGAATGTGCCTGAGCCTTTCGCGCCTGTTCCAGGGCTTGCCCGACCTGGACAGTTCGTGGCTTTCCCCCGCGAACCTCGCAAACTCTACTGTTTTGCCAAGACGCTTAAGCGCAATATACCACTGCTCTGCCTGCTCCATTGGGCAGCGGTAATCCTGCTCAGAATGGATTATGAGAACCGGTGTGTTCACATTTTGAACATATCTTATAGGCGACCTTTCCATGAGCCATCCTTCGCTATCCCAGAGGTCCCTCATTCCCATGCCTTTTCTGTTTCCGTAGAAACCGATGTCGCTGGTGCCGTATTTGGTATACCAGTTGCTGATGCTTCTCTGGGTAACAGCAGCATGAAACCTGTCGGTGTGCCCAACTATCCAGTTAGTCATGTAGCCGCCGTAACTGCCGCCGGTTACTCCGACCTTCGTGGAATCAACCCACTCCACCATATCCATATAGTCCCTAAGAGACATAATGTCCTGATAGTCCATTCCGCCTTGGTCTGCAATAACCTGCTGGGCGAACCATTCACCGTAGCCAAGGCTTCCCCTGGGGTTGCAGTAGAAGACGCCGAAGCCGTTGGATGTAAGCAGCTGGAACTCGTGGAAGAAGGACAATCCATAAGTGACTGCCGGCCCTCCGTGAATCTCAAGCACTGCCGGGTACTTCTTGCCGGGTTCAAAGTTAACAGGCTTCATCAACCAGCCTTCAAGTTCCACGCCGTCTGAAGCAGTGAACAAGGAGGGTTCAGGCTTGGAAAGCAGCAGCTCTGACAAGACTCCTTCATTTACCGACGTAAGCCTGCAGCACTGATCAAACGTGCATTTCTTGGATACTACATCGTATTGCCAGTGCTTTACCCTAACATCTGATGGATTGAGAGTAACACATTCCTTTGAAAGGCCCCAGGCTGCATAGATATCGCCTGGATTGAGTTCGGAACCACCGGTAAACGCAAATATCTCTTCGCCGCCGACATCACAATATGCCATGGAAGTAATCACAGGCGGGTATTCGAAGGTTTGGGAGGCGGCATCTCCGCAGCCGCATACGCATGAATCATGATGCAGCGGTGAACCTTCTGCTGCACCAACTTCCTGAACC
The DNA here is from genome assembly GCA_040766745.1 of Bacillota bacterium. Taxonomy (GTDB): domain Bacteria; phylum Bacillota; class Sulfobacillia; order Fermentithermobacillales; family Fermentithermobacillaceae; genus JAXGPX01. The sequence continues at coordinate 692,017 of JAXGPX010000002.1, read as the reverse complement.
TCGGAATTCTCAATAGACACCCTGAAAATCTTGGAATAACCTCTGTCGGTCGCAATGAAATATATGAACTTGCTATCATGGGACCAGTAGGGGCCGCTTCTCCCTGCGTCGGCCTTGGTATCAGTGGACACAGAGCAGCCAATGCTTCTGTCGAAACCTGCTGTAAGGACCTGCGCATCTCCCCCACCCACCGGAATCACAAGCACCTCAGACTTGGCCGCGGCTACTTCCTTTCTCAGATTGCCGAAGAACGCAATGAACTTCCCATCTGGTGAATATACAGGTGCACCTGCAGGGCCGCGTCCGTCTGTACGTTTCGTAAGCTCGCCGTTTTCTAAAGTGAGAACCCAAATATCAGGAGCCATTTCAACCTCATGATCAGGTTCACGGCAAGAGGTAAATGCCAGTGACCGTCCGTCTGGTGAAAATGCCGGGGAGGAGCAATCGTACTCCCCGAAGGTGAGCTGCTTCTTCTCGCCGCTTTCAATGTCAACCATAAACAATTGCAGCGGGCGCGGATCGACGATATATGGAACACCGTTGGCTTTGTATCTGAGTTTCGTGACTACGGTTACGTCTTTTGCTTTGCGGGCCTCTTCCTTGTCTTCAGGTTCTTTCTTAGGCTCCCGGGAGATAAATGCCAGGTGCTTTCCGTCAGGCGACCAGGTGATGGCAGATACTCCATCGTCGCCCTGGGTAACCTGCCTGGCTTCACCTCCGCCTTTCATGTCCAGAAGCCAGATATGGTTCTTCCCTGAACGGTTCGATACAAATGCAAGGTAGTTCCCATCAGGTGAAAACCGGGGGGAGCCCTCTCTGGCACCTTGTTCCGGGCCTTGCTTGCCGTATGTAATTCTCACAGGCTCCCCGAAACACTTTTCTGATGTCACGGCTGACATCCAGATTGCCGACTCGTATGTGTTTTTATCTGCATTAATCTCTGTCTGAACCCAAACCAATTTGGAGCCATCAGGGGCGATTTCGGGATCTCCGACAAATTTGAACCGCCAAAGATCCTCAAATGTTACCGGACGCTTATTCTCCATGCAGGCATCCTCCTTTGAGACTGATGTTGACACTGCAATACCGAGTTTTTGTTGGTTGAGCTGGTCGTATTCCATAACTTCCTTAGTGGGAACGATTAGGGCTGCTACTCCTGATTGTATCCTATCTCTTGATTAGATTAACCCAATGTGAGCATGGAGAAAAAGAACTTTGCTCGTCATTCAGAGCAACCTGAGACGGGCAATCGACAACCTTTGCTTTGATATTGCGTATTATAATTTCTGCGCTAGTCTCGAACATTTCGGGATGCACTTCTCCAAGAATCTATTACCGATCTGAGGTAAGCATCAACCACTGAAACCATTCTAGACAAATCAAAACGTAAAGCGGTTTGCCGTCCATTTGCTCCAAGCACCCGCCTGGCATCTTCGTGCTTCAGAAGACATATGAGAGATGAAGCCAGGGCATTTGCATCGCCTGGCTCGGCTACCAAAGCATTGAAACCTGGACGAACATAACTCTGTATCCCTCCGCAAGCAGTTGTCACCACAGGCACTCCGGAAGCCATGGCTTCCAATGGAGGCATGCCAAATCCTTCATACCATGACGTAAACATAAAGACATCTGAAATCCGGTATGCTTCCGCTAGTTGGGCCTGTGGGGCGTCAACAATATATTCAATTGGGAAAGGCAATTCGTCGATAGAAGGCTTGGTCTGACAAACCCATGTTACTTTAAAGTCATAACCGGCCGCCTTAACCATGCAAAGAGCTCTTATGGCTACATCAAATCCCTTAAAATCCAGAAACGGATTTCCAACCAGCAAAATTGTACTATCATTGTTCTTCTTGCCAGGATAATAGAAATCCGTATCGATTCCATTTGACAGGACTGTTGCCTTACGGCCATACCTTGTCTCAATGATTTTGGATACAATCGGAGATACTGAAGCCAAGTAGCACGGTTGATGATAGCAACTCTCTAGATATTCCTCGATTTCCCTGGTTATACCCTCTCCAAACAACCACTCGTGCCCCTGCTCCCAGTAAACTACAGGGACTTTACTATTCACCAATTGGGGGAGTTGACCAATCCATCCAGCTATTATTACATCACATTCCTTGACATGATCACTATAGGTCATCTCCTTAGGTACCAAGACTTCTTTGTCCACCGTAACTTTGTACCAGTCTGGCAACACTGGCTCTTCGGATCCTCCTGCCCCAAAGGCATAGACATAGTTCCCCATTTTCCGCATGAATCTCATCTGCTCAAGAAGCATTTTTACGCCACCGGTTAGGTGTTTATGAGGTAATACATATCCTATGGTCATGGGCCTTTTCGCGTCCACACAAGGCCCATGAGTCGTATCCACCACGCTTGTCTCCGTATTACCCGTGAAATTTTTACGTGGCCTGATTACGTATATTTGAGCCGCATTATTGCCTAGTTTCACAAGCTGACGAGAGTGATTGAAGCCAGATAGGTCTAGTATTGTCCATCTACTTTTATGTTGTTCATGTTTATTGCCTAGATAATCAACCTGCACTTCAGGATATAGCGGTGTCGACACAATTAGCGCCTTGTTCGTATGTGACAACAATTGGCCAATCAAAGTTTGGCCTTCGTCTTTACTTAGGTGTTCTATCACGTCAACAAGAAGGATGACATCGTATTTTGGCAGTTTATCGATTACATCCAAAATATCTGAGTAATAGACATTATCGTACATATATTGATGAACAGGGTTTTTGTAGGGTTCGAAAATCTCAATACCATCGAGCCTGATTTCCCACTGTTGCTTTTCATATCGCTCAAATGGGATTTCAAGGGTGTCCCGTATGAGCATCCCGAACTTTCCGAATCCAATGCCGATGTCTAAGATAGACTGCGGCTTTTCTGCTACGACCAGATCCATGATGGGCGGAATTGCTTGATACCAACTTGTCGGCAATTTGATCACTCTCTCTACCGAGTTACTATACTTTCTTGTCGACAAATATCGGGGTAGACCTTAGTCCACAGTCTTAGCTATTTAGGTCTTTAGACTCATTTAGGCAAAATCACTACATTCGCAAAGAATTGCTATCGATTGAGTAATTGAGGTAAAACCTCTGAGCCTGGCTGCCAAGGATGACCAGGCTCGAACTCCGCAGGGATGCGGAATCCAATTCTACAGGGAGGTAGAAGCATGAGAATCAACACAAACATTTCTGCGCTAAATGCGTGGAAAAACCTTTCAGTGACCGACAACCTGATGGCAAAGTCACTGGAGAAACTGTCCTCGGGTTACCGTATTAACAGAGCCGCTGATGACGCAGCCGGCTTGGCCATCTCTGAGAAGATGAGAGCACAGATTTCCGGTCTAAGGCAGGCAACCAGAAATGCTCAAGATGGCATCTCATTGATTCAGACTGCAGAGGGAGCTTTGAATGAAACCCACTCCATTCTTCAGAGAATGAGAGAACTTGCTGTCCAAGCTGCCAACGGAACAATGGAAAATGGAGATCAAGTAGCTATCCAAAAGGAAGTTACCCAGCTTCTGGCCGAAGTAGACAGAATAGCTTCTAAAACTAGTTTCAATAACAAAATCCTGTTGAATGGAAGCCTCAGTACAACCCTTCTGATAGGCGCCAATTCGGATGCGGCAATTGGATTTAGCATTTCTAGTATGGCAGCTTCCGATTTGAGCATTGCTAGCCTATCCATTACCGCTGACAATGCCATAGCCTCACTCGACGCCGCTATCAACAGTGTTGCAACACAACGGGCTGATCTTGGTGCACTGCAGAACAGGCTTGAACACACCATCAACAATCTGAACACTGCTGCCGAAAACCTTGCAGCCGCGGAATCCAGAATTAGAGACGTCGACATGGCACTTGAAATGGCTAGTTTCACACGCCATCAGATATTGCTCCAAGCAGGTACTGCCATGTTAGCCCAGGCCAACATAAGGCCGCAGTCAGTACTGAATCTTCTTCAGTGAAAACACTTAGAAAGTAAGAAGGGGGAGCAATCCCCCTCTATATTTGGAGAGAATCAGCGATCGGGCGAAGAGGAACGTAAAGATAGGATTCAAGCGAAAATAAGAGGCCCTTGACTCCTTATAAGGGGTGAAGGGCTTCTCGTTTTTCGATGCCTATTCCGAATATACATTACTGGTCGATAGCCTAAGCGTAGCAGCAACAACCTGCATGGAACCACTTAGCTTAGAAGTTATCACTTACCGGCAGAAGGATTGCTGAGTACATCAGGCATCATCTTGCCAAACAAAGCGTACATCTCGCCTATGGCTTTATTCTCAGGATAAGCATCTACAGCTTCACCTAGCAGCCAACCGGCCTCGTCGAATTTCCTTAGTTTACTCAATACCTCGACATACTTTACGTACTCATTGGAAGTTAAACTTCGCACAGTCCTAATCATTTCATAATGTGACCGGGATTCGTCGTATAACCCAAGTGTTTGGCAGATACCTAATAGTAGAGTATCAACTTCGATATCGCCTTTGGCCACTCCTTTTAGCACCCTGTATGCCAAGCTGCAATGCCCGTGTTCATAAAGGATATTCCCAACTAGAACGCTTCCCCTGGAAATGGAATCTAGCGATCGGGCGGCAGCAAAAAACTTGTCCATAGCCCTGATATCAAGCAGGAAACCCAGAATCTTGCATACGTCTTCTACTTCACCGATCTTGCAGGGTAAACCCTGCAGAACCCTATCCACTAAGCTGTCACGAAGATTATCCAGCCCGGGTAATCCCTCAGCCAGTCCTGTGCCTATCAATATCAAGCCTCGCCGGCGATCCCATACGTCCCCACTACTCAGAAGACACCTGGCTGCCTCAGCATAATCGCTCTGTAAAACCCTGACTTCCCCCAGAGCGGAACTATCCCCAAATGAAACCGCAAGTTCCTCAGCCTCACTTAGTTTATTTAGCACGATATATTGCTCCACGACCGGACGGACAGACTTCGGGTTAACCTGCTTCAGTACTTCGACCAACTTCTCAGGCCAGTTCAAACAAAGCAGCCTTTGGGCGGGACCGTAATCAGGGTTCAACCTTAAGGCATTAACTATATGGCCAAAAGCCTTGTCTTTGTTTTCTTTCCCAATCTGAATCTGGGCAAGGACAGTTTGGAGCATGAAAGTGTCTACGCCTTCAGACCTGGGAAGAATGACACTTGAAGATTGGAGCTTGACTCCTTCAAGTAAGTCGTTAGCCTCATCAAATCTTCCTTTACCGGCCATAATCCCGGCCACTTTAAGAGCAAACTCTATGAAGTCAGGGTAATCATCCAGTACCTCCGACGCAAAGGTGACAATATCATCGACTCTATCCAATACCAGATAGGCATCTGCGATTCGCAGGGCAATCGTGGGGCGGAAGGGTGCATTAACAAGCGTGATATCGTAGGCTTGCTTCAGACAGGTCAAACCGTTCACACAATCGTCGCTAAACAGCATCTCTGTACCGGCCTGAAAAAGCAAGTACTCCTTTCCCAAATCGGAATCCTCTTCATAATGCTCCTTTAGCAGCAGATCAACATTGCGCTTACGCTTCTGCTTAATGGTAGATATCACAGGATTGTACCCCACATGATCCAGGCTCAACGAAGTATTGAATGTCTGTCCCTTAATGGACATGGCTACTTGTTCGTGCACTTTTCCCGTGTATCTATGGGAGGGCCTGTTGGTGAAAATCCGAATAATAGCACCAATGTCCGTAGAAATTGAACCTCTGATCTCCGAAATTCGAACCAGGTAAGCTTCGGCACCTTTCAACAGCTCCAGTTTCACTTTAGGACGGCTGTCCTTTGAAACCCTTTCATCTGCATCTATGGTCAAAATGTACTTGCAATGCGCCCTCTCAATAGAGTCGTTTCTCGCCTTTGCAAAGTCGTTCTCCCACTGGGTCTCGAAACATTTCGCTCCAAATGCCCTGGCTATCTCAAGAGTATCATCTTGAGAGCCTGTATCATTCACTATCACTTCATCGGCCACAGAAATGAGAGAGAAAAGACAGTCTTCAATGATTCCGGCTTCGTCTTTGACTATCATGCAAGCTGACAATGTTGGTAAGCCAGGAGACGGTGCAAGTGGCGGAAATCGCCCTCCCAAAATATGCTCAACTGTAGCCGGTGTGGTAGGGCTAACCTTCCTGTTACGTGTTTCAAGCCGCTCCCTTGAACCAGCCTGTCCCATAAGTTCCTGGCCTAACATCGCAACTACTTCCGAGTTATTGGATCCAACCAAAGGATTATCAGCCCGGTGTAAATTCCAACCATCCCAATCCCACGAAACAATAATGTCTGGCATGTATGCCAAAAGGCCCGTATCGACTTTCTGACTGCCACATTTACCCACTACTTCGAGGTCGTCAAGCGAGTTCACCATGCAAACATGCTTGATTCCATTTAGCAACAAACTAGCTGAAAGGGGCAGGTAGAACGATATAACATTCACCTTTCGCTTGCGGCTTATGAAGTCCGAATAGTGCTCCAGAGGGCGAACGTAATGATAATGGAAGTTCTCTTTGGCACAAAGTGTACCCAGAAGAGAATCCGGCGATAACAGATCCTTCACAGTGAAAACATCTGAATCTTCTGCAGCGGAACCTGTGAGTTCATTAGCCGGCCAGGGGCCCTGTTCGGCATTTAGAGCCACATATGAGCTGCCCGGCTTGGTCTTTCCGGCCGCCATGCCAAGGTAAGACTGTGTTTCGAACTCTTTCATGTACTCATGTACCTTCTCCGGATGCAACCGCGATACAAGATGAACGGTGTGTCCGGCATCAATTAGGTAATCAGACAAGACTAAGGCTTGAGTCATCATCGCTGACAGTTCGGCACCTACAAGCCAGACATCTCTGGGTCTGATTTTGCTGCTTGGCGAAGCCGTATTTACCCCTCTATTGTTTTCCTGTGCACACACCGTCCCGGCAAGCCTTCCCAATCTCTCATACATTATGGAATCAGTCTTCTCGGCCCGGGCTTTTCGAGCCTCTGCATGTTTGTCCAAAGATAGGAAAAGCACTGAGGCCACGTTCTCTTTCCGACGAGCCTCAGCTAGATAGTCTTTGAGCGAAATATCTTGCAGAAAATCTAGTTCACTGCAATCTCTTGAATCCTGCATTAAATGTCTCCCCCGAAAACTAAGTTTAGGCCTGACTTACCAGTTACTCAGCAATATCAAACCAAACAAGGATGGCAATCAGGTTGTCTTCTTTCCGCTCTGCCTGCGCATCCTGCCAAACATAGAAATAACTCTCTCAGCATCTTCATTGGAAGACAGTACCAGCGAATTGCGCCCATAAAGGAGCAACGTATTGAGAACCGGTTCTGATACACATGCCATGGACACAGGAAGTTCCATCATGCTCCCAAAAGCCATGGGATCATTGAAGAGATTAAACGGTCTCTCTTCGAATTCAAACGCAACAGGTTCGGCAGTGGTACATAACATTAGGTCCCACAGGGCCTTCCACGAGGTCCCAATGATAACTTCCTGATCAGATAACGACTTTGAAAGAGCGGTATCGTGGGGTATGGCCACATGTTCAAATCTCTCCGGCAGCTTTTCAGGAGCGTCACTGTCAAACCAGGACTCAAACACCGAACCGTCACTGCCCCGGCTGAAAACAGTAACCTTGTGCCCTGCGTCAAGCAAATAGGTTATCTGGTCTCGCAGTCTAGCTAAAATCTCCTCACTTGGCCTTTCAAATACGTAATATCCGATACTTAGCGGCCGGATAATCTCTATCTGGGGCAACACCTGCCACACTCCGTCTGCGGCCTCCCGGGCCACTCGGATTTCAGCAGGCCATTTCGAGAGATAAAGGGACACTCCCTCCAAACAGCCTTTTAGGTACTGCTCGGAGCCAGCTACTTCTTTATCCTCTGCAGAATTGGAGCGTACGCATTCTTCGTTATCCACGTCTGTACCTCCTGTATACTTTGATTTGATCCCAGGTCTTCTAGGATTATGTTGAATTTGCACCGTAGTTCTTCAGCAAACGAGAAATCGAACCAACAACACCTGCCTGAACGTGCATGTAACCTGCATTATGTAAGTTGCACGGCCTAACGGCAAGCGACCTATCGCGTCAATCAGGAAAGCCCCGTGACACTAGACCGAACCTTACCTCATACGCAGCTTGTACATAAGTGGTATCGACAAGAACACATAGGACCTTTAGCCCATTCTGCCTATGATGTATCCAGTGGAGGGCCGTCTCTCAATCTCTGCCGTAATTTCGCCTGCCCTCTTTGGAAAACCTATGAGGGGCAAGTCAGAAGGCTCTCAAGAGTCTCGAACGGTTCAGCCCTTCTTGCCGGCCTGGATGCAGTGGGTCAAAAAGCAAGGTTCACTGGGGCAGAATGCCATTAACACAATATACTGCACCAACTCGAGGTGGTTTAGGATTTGAATGAAGTACTGGTTGTCTCTGTGAGGGGCATTATGAGTTTCTTCTCACTTCTCATATTCACCAGAATTCTAGGCAAGCAGCAGATAAGCCAGATGACGTTCTTCGACTATGTAGCAGGTATTACGATAGGCTCAATAGCCGCTTCCATGACAGTTGACGTAAGCGTCAGGGCATGGCCCCAGTTTTTCGGACTCTTCATCTGGGCCGCCTTGGTATTTCTCCTTCAAGTGGTAGCAATGAAATGGCGGTGGGCCTCAAAGTACATAGACGGCGAACCAACTGTAGTAATCATGAACGGCCAGATAATGGAGACTGCCTTGCGAGGAACCAGATACAGGGTATCAGACTTGCTTGAGGAACTGAGGCTCCTTGGCGTATTCGACCTGGCTCAAGTTGAGTTTGCTGTGCTTGAAACCAAAGGCCGTATCTCTGTGCTGCTCAAATCTCAGCACCAACCGGTTACCCCTAAAGATATGAACATACCCACCGAGTACCAGGGTATTACAACAGAACTCATATACGACGGCATAATTGTTGACTCAAACCTGGACCAGGTTCACCTAGACCGGAAATGGCTGAAGAAGGAACTCAGAAAGAAAGGAATACATGACCCGAGTGAAGTGTTCCTGGCAACATTGGATACCTCAGGCAATCTCTATGTAGATACATATAAGGATCACGTGACAAGCCCTGTTGACATATCAGACCCGATCAAGCCACAGAAAAAGTAGGTGGAAATGGAGCATGGCAAAAAATCACTCGAACCGGGCCGCTCCCACTGAGAAAAACCAAGTCAACTCCAGCAGCAAACAGCCTAAGAAAGACCATGGAAAAGCAAAGCATCCCACGCGCCGGCCATCTCGAAAACAGAAACCCAAGCCCAAGAACAAGCAATGGGGCTACCTTTCTATCATGGCTAGACGCATAGTCCCATTTGCCATTCCCATCATAGTGCTTATGTCCTTTGCAGCTATCCTGAACCTGACCACTTTCCTGAAAGGCCCAAGAGGATCGGAAGATAACATATTGCAGCACCTTGAGCTGGCTCAAAATAGCATCGTGGCTGAAGACTGGGCACAAGCACTCACTCATATAGAGAACGCAAGAAAGGCATGGGCTATTGTGATTCCTCGAATCCAGATGGGAGTGGCAAAAGACGATATTGTGAACCTTACACTAAGCTTGGTGAGGCTCAAGGCATCAACTGAGGCTATGGATAAGCCAGGGTGCATGCGCGAACTTGCTGAGTCGTTCCTCTACTGGGATGAAATTGGCAAGTAACCATCTCCTTGTGGGTGCCGCACAGTCAATCCACGTCGCACAGCATGATAAGACTTGCCGGTAACAATCTCCTTATGGGTGCCGCGTAACCCGGCGCATTCTTGGGCGGACGCCGGATATTCCGGCACTCAACCCATTTCTCAGCCGGATAGCCCGGCGTTCCTTCTAACTGAAGGCCTCTGCCCACAAAGTACTCTTCAATCCAGTCACCTCCACCTATCGGTTTACATAACATGTTCCAGTGTAGGCCTAGAGAGTTCCTTTAACCTAAGGCAATGCCGGGATCCAATCTTACGGTATGAGGCTATCTTGCAGTATGCAGCAGTGCGAGATCAGAAACTCATATTGCCGGCCTAAAAGGCTGTGGGACCTTGCTAGCTTGCAGTGCAAACCATACATAGGAGGTGATAATGATGGATGATACCCCTCTAAAAACAATGTGGGATGATATGATGGGAGGTCACAGGGACCCCCACATGATAATCGATCGGCTCATCAGATCAGAGGAAGCGGAAATCCCCGTTTACGAAGAACTTGCTAGAACCGCCCCAAATGAACCTCTGAGGCGAAGAATTGAAATGATGGCACAAGAAGAAAGGGAAGAAATAGAAAGACTCCGGCTACTTCATAATATGTACCCCGCAACGCAGTCACCGACGCCATACACAGAACCAGAGATAACTCTTTCTCAATTCAGAAACTGGCCTGAAATGGCCTTTGCCCTGCGAAACATGGAACTGCGGCAATGCGCCATGCTGTGCCACCTTGCAGCAATAACCTCAGACCCGGCAGTAGCCGCTGTCGTAATGGAACTTGCATCAGATGAGCTTCACGACGCTATGTTCTGGAACGATCTCATACTGGCTTTTGGCTGGACATGGAGCGGATCGCCGTGGCAGGGGCCTTCCTGGGGCCCAGGCCGGGGATGGTAACACCATATAAGGGTGGCGAAAATTCGGTAGACTCACAAGAGTGCCGGAATTTCGGTCATTGTACAGCCAAATTGTACCGCTGAACTGTTTTGCCCATAACTGTGCACTGTGTCTTCCAGAAGGAAATGCTGGCCAACCATTTATGGTGCCACACCGGTGACCTTGTGCAAGAAGAAAAGGGGCCTTTCGGCCCCTTCCGCTGTTTTAGTACGCCACCGGCCGAGCGATAATCCCGACTGTGCCAGGCCCTGTATGAACACCAATCACCGGGCCTACCTCAAATAATACCGGTTCCTCAGCTATGTTCAGCCGGGACATGGCCAGTTCAAGAAGGCATTTCGCATAGCTAAGGCCCTGTCCGTGCCCAACACCTATAAGAACCTTGTTCCTGCCGAATTTCTGTGCCAAATAATCCACCATTCCGGCAAGTGCATGCTTGACACTCCTTACCTTACCAACAGGTACATAAATCCCGTCTTCAACACGGACGATGGGCTTTATGTTAAGTAAATTTCCGAGGAGAGAAGACACTTTTCCGATGCGCCCGCCTTTATGAAGATAATGGAGAGTATCAAGGCTGAACAAAACCTCAGATTGCTCTTTGAGGCGCAGTAAACGTTCAAGAATACTGGAGGCACAAATCTCCTGCGCTGCAAGCCGGGCGGCTTCTATGGCCTGTAGGGCTATTCCGAAACTTATCGAACGAGTATCAACTACGTGTATGCGATCCGGAGCCAACTGCTCTGCCGCCAACCTGGCAGCATCAACAGTACTGCTCAAACCTTTGGAAATATGAAAGGACAATATTTCCTTGCCCGATTCAATCAAGGGCTTGTACACATCAATAAACTGCTTGGGAGAAGGTTGCGAACTGGTTGGAAGCTCCTTTGCCTTCTCGAGCATTGAGTAGAACTGCTCAGGAGTTATGTCAATTCCATCCCGGTAAACAACCCCCTCATGCACAACTGAAAGAGGAATAACAGTTATTCCGAGTTGTTCAGCCAGAGTCCTGGGAATGTCACTGGTACTGTCGGTGACTACTGCGATATTGCTCACACTATTCTCTCCTCGCGCTGCAAAAATAGGGATCGACAACTTTTAGTGCATTTGCCCATGTACTAAAGATACAGATAAATAAGAGATATTACAACAGACGCTACAGTGGCATCCCATCGAGGCTGCCGCCTAGCTACCTATGAACCACTACCTTTGTCTTTTCCGGAACGTTATCATATATCCACCTTGCATCTTCTATCTTAAGGCGGATACATCCATGGGAAGCCGGCTGGCCCAATTTCGCCTCTTCCTCTGGTATGACTTGCTGGTTTTCATCCATGGCAACAGAATGAAATAGATAAAGCCCCCAATCCCTGAAAGATACCCAATACTTAGCTCCTTGCTTATACTTGTCACTGAAAAACCAGGTGCCGCGATTCTGTATTTCAAATATCCCAAGAGGGGTCTCATGGCCTTCCATGCCGGTAGAGGCAATCATCTCCTTGAGGACCTCTTGATCCTTAATGATCTTTACTATTTGCTCAGTAACATCCACATCCACCAGGATATCCTCGGGGTTAACGGGGAATCCTGTATCCTGGCTTGCATCCTCCTGGGTTTCGGATGAATCTTGTTCGAGAGCTTCGTAAGCTCCGTCGGGCTTCCTTTCTGCCAAGGCTGCAGTAACATCCACAGGCTTAGGGGCACTTCCATTCAGAGCAGCCACAAGGGCTGGTTTCTGATTTTGGTCTCGGTTTGCGTTTTGGCCCGTGTGCCATAGAAACTCAGAAACTTCCATTTTCTTCTCCATGTTCCTAAGAATAATGCGAGGAAGAACCAGTCTGCCAAGGATAAACCCGGCAACGGCAATTGCTGCGAATATCAGTATTGTTGAGATAGTCCGTCGGCGAGACATTAGGAACCTCCTGTAAATTCAACTTTCAGCCCCAGAATTGAACTTCAAGGCCGTTTACATATCTACTTATTCTGGTGCCCAGGTGCACTTCCCTGCTTGAACTACACCCAACGCGTTTCATCGGTATTGTACACAACGTGGAACGCGCGAACCGTCCCCTCGTTTCTTCCAACGTGGAACGCGCGAACCGTCCCCTCGTTCCACCCGCGTTTCATCTGGCGAGGTGGCAGGCTACGAAGTGGCCTTTTTCGATTTCTCTCCATTCTGGCCTCTCTTCCATGCAAATGTCCTGGCAGTACTGGCACCGTGTATGGAAACTGCATCCTGGCGGCGGGTTTAGCGAGCTTGGGACATCACCTTCAAGGACAATTCTTCCCTTGTGATGGTCAGGATCAGGTACGGGAATTGCCGATAGGAGTGCCTGAGTGTAAGGATGTTTGGGTGACGAATACAGGGCCGCGCTGTCAGTAAGCTCAACAAGCCGTCCGAGGTACATTACACCTATGCGATCGGATATGTGCTGAACTACGCTCAAGTTATGGGCAATGAAAATATAGGTTAGCTGAAACTGCTCCTGAAGGTCATTTAGCAGGTTCAGGATCTGGGATTGGATCGATACGTCCAGGGCCGAAACAGGCTCATCGCAAACAATGAGTTTGGGCCTTAAAGCAAGGGATCTGGCTATGCCTATGCGCTGGCGCTGGCCGCCGGAGAACTCATGGGGGTACCGCCTGGCGTGGTACGGGCTCAATCCCACTACCCTGAGAAGGTCTTCTACCTTCTCGTGCCGCTCCTTGCCAGAAGCTATGTTGTGAATTGTAAAAGCTTCTCCTACAATGTCGCCTACAGTCATTCTTGGATTAAGTGAGCCGTAGGGATCCTGAAAGATTATTTGCATTTCCCTTCTCAAAAGCCTGAGTTCCTCATCGTCCATTTCCAAGACGTTCTTACCCTCGAAAAGGACCTGCCCGGAAGTAGGTTCCTCCAGCCTCAGTATGCATTTACCCGTAGTGGTCTTGCCACAACCGCTTTCGCCAACAAGCCCGAGAGTCTCCCCGTGAAACACATTGAAAGACACGTCATCCACGGCCTTGTTCCAGGCTGTAACCCTAGAGAAAAGGCCTCCTCTGAGAGGGAAATGCTTTTTTAGATTATGAACTTCCAGTAAAAAATCATGTGAACCGTTATTCAGCATATCCTTTGTAACTTCATCTTCAGAAACTTCACCTAACGGGTTATCCAAAGGGTTATCCAATGCTAGTCACCTCTTCCACTTGTCTCCTGCTATCTTCGTCCATAGGGTAATAGCATCGTACCAGGTGTCCGGGGCATAGTTCACGCAACCCGGGTTCTTGCTCACGGCACTTATCTGTAGCGAGCCTGCAGCGGCTGTGGAATTTGCACCCTTCTGGCATAAACATGGCATGTGGTACGACACCAGGAATGACATGGAGCCGCTTTACCTTATCGCCCAATTTAGGAATCGATCTCAAAAGGGCGTGGGTGTAAGGATGCATAGGGTTGTGAAAAATCTCCCGTACAGATCCTTCTTCTACAATCCGGCCCAGGTACATGACAACCACTTTTTGAGCCATTTCTGCCACTACTCCTAAGTCGTGGGTAATGAGCATGATTGCAGTACCGAACCGGTCTCTTACGTCCCGCATCACCTCAAGAATCTGAGCTTGTATGGTAACGTCAAGGGCTGTAGTAGGCTCGTCGGCTATCAGAAGTTTGGGATCGCATGCAAGGGCCATTGCAATCATAACCCTCTGGCGCATTCCGCCTGACAGCTCATGAGGATACTGGCTGACTCTCTTCTCAGGGCCTGGGATTCCCACAGAGTTTAAGAGAGATACTGTTCTTTCCAGGGCTTGTTCTTTTGTGTAGCCCCTATGGAATTCAAGGACCTCCCCAATCTGATCCCCTATGGTATATACAGGGTTCAGACTGGTCATAGGCTCCTGGAATATCATGGCTATCTTATCTCCTCTGATATTCCTCATCTCTTCCGGGGATTTCAGGAGCAAATCCTCGCCCTCAAATATGATCTCGCCACCTTCAATCCTGCCCGGAGGATACGAAATCAGCCCCATTACAGAAAGAGCGGTAACACTCTTGCCGCATCCTGACTCTCCAACAACTCCAACAGTCTCCCCAGGCTTTACTGTAAGGGAAACCCCGTCGACTGCCGGAACTACCCCGTCAAAAGTATAAAAAGTTGTCTTTAGATTCCTTACCTCAAGGAGATACTGCCCCTTTTCAGCCACATTGTGCTCCACGTCCATTTGAGTTCCCCCTTACCGGTTCCTCTTCCTTATAAATGCATTCTCAATGAAACCCAGCAAAACAACACAAGTCAAGAAAACTGCTTTTTCGATCATAGCCCGGCCCAGATGCACCTTGCTTATTTCAACCGGGTATCCCTTTAGCATTACAACGACAGTTGCTGCTGCAAACACCAGAACCACCAGTTCCAGAAGAAAAATGGGCCATTGGAAGACTCTCTTCTTCAAAACAAGCCCACTCCCTTCACAATGATGGAAAACATGCTGTCAAAAAACACAAACAATGCTCCCGCTAGAGCAGTAAATAAAATGTCTCTGAAATTGGGCCTGGACTGCAAACATAGACTTATGGTTGCAGCCGATGCCAGGGCAAAAGACAACCACCCGATCCATCCGGGTAAAACAGGTGCAAAAAGATAAAACCATACCCCTGGCTGCTTCAGCAAAAAGATTGCACCGAACAGACACAGGAACCTTAGCAAAGTCCCTGTCCAGGTTTCAGAAAATACCTTTAGCCTGTCGGCAAAAGCTGTCATGGCTACTGCTGCAGCCAGACTTGGAATTGCCAGCAAGGTGACAACCAGAGCTGCCGCCAATCCGTTAACCAACCTGAAGAACCCGTCCTGCACAGGCCTTTCGAGATCCAATCCAAGGTAATACGCCCATCCGGGCTCCCTCGGGTCAGTGGCCGAGACCCCTTGAAGAAGCATGTCCCCTTCGCTCAGGTAAACCTGATACAGAATTCCTATGGCCCCGTTCTGAAACACAAATATCTGTGGGTACATGCACTCTTTCGATGAGAGAGTAGCCGCGCCGGCAGAAACCAGCCGAGGTACATTACTTGAAATCTGTACCGAAGCATGATGTACCTGAAACTTGCCGTCTCGATTGTCTGACCATGCTACCTCCAATCCTTCACCGCCAAAGGCAGCTGACGGGGCAACTACATGCCCTTCTCCATGAGTGATACTTATCGGTTCGACAATCCAATAGCCATCTGACTTCAGGGTACCGTATACAACAACCGGCCGGCCTACCCCTCCTCTGGATATTCGTCCTTGGGTAAACACAAGGTGGCATGTGCCATCGTCTGAAACCAGCAAGGATATTCCCCGTGCCTCAGTGGCAGTAGTATCCATAATTTTTAGCTCAGTCCCGGTAGAACCATCTACGTAAGCCCTAACCATTACCTGATTTACAATTTGGCCGGTTTGAACCCAAACAACCCATACTCCTCCCGGAGCAGGAGCAACTTTTAACGAGCCTACTGAAACAGCCGGATTGGAAAGCCGGATTCTGTCTGAAAACTCACGTACATGGGAAACCCCGTTGACAGGAACCGAGGCTGCTGCCTGGCCGTTCTCCGGGCCCTGGGCAGGTTGGGCCAGGCCGTCTACTGGCAACTGATCGAGCATTCCCACTGGGAGCTCAGACACAAATACCCCTGGACGCCCTTCTTCTTGATCGACCCATCCGATAAAACACCGGCCGTCTGAAATTGACACAGCAATGTCTGCTGCTACGCTCTTGATGATCAAGAACTGCCTCGTGTCTAGTAGACTTACACAATCTGCAATATTTGAGCCTTTTCCAAGCTCTTCGACGCCCTCAGAAAGACACCTGATTTCCTTTATAAGAATGTAGAAATCATCGCCACGTTTCTCTGCCCAGGCAAGTATTACTTCATCATCGCCGGCAGCCACATCGAAATTGACTATGTCCCCTTCAAGGGATGTGATTTTGTGGCTATCAAGGACATTCATCTCATGGGTAATCCGGGTTAGGACAAAATCTCCCTGGCCGGCAACGAGTCCATCCAGTGTTACACACCAAATATTTGAGTCAGGCCCCATAACAGCCTTGTATCCCGGCCACCTTGATGCCCTGGTAATATCGTGGGGCGGCCCAAACTCTTCGGGCCACTCTGGCAAAATAGATTTCTTCCCTGTATTACCGGCCAACGACGATATAGCCAAAGACTCAATCTTGCCAGGAGCGGGAGTATCGTTCGTGTTGATGGTACCAGCACTTTCAGCCGCATTTTCAGCCGCGGTTTCAGCGGCCCGGGCTACGCCTGGATAGATTACTATATTGGCCACGGGCAAAACCATGTTAATGAAAACTGACAAGCCCAGAGCAACACATAACCAGGGGCATACATCAATAATCCTGGACCCCGGAATAAGCCGCTTTGGAGCCTTCAGCCAGACTTTCATCTTAATCTTTGAGCCTCGGATCCAGGGCGTCTCGCAGGCCGTCACCTACGTAGTTGAAGGCTAGAACAGTTAAGAATATGAATATCCCCGGGAACGTGGTTATCCAAGGAGCTTGCCGCAAGTTTGTGCGCCCGGTATTAAGAATACTGCCCCAGCTGGGGAAGGGTTCGGGAACCCCAAGCCCCAGGAAGCTCAGGCCGGACTCTGATAGAATGGCCCCGCCTATTCTGAGAGTGGCAGAAACAATAATAGGCGCCATGGCGTTAGGGAGAATGTGCCTGAAGATTATCCTGCTGTTGCTCGCGCCAAGAGCCCGAGCCGCCGTCACAAACTCCTGCTCACGCAAAGACAGGAATTGCCCTCGTACCATCCTTGCAAGTCCGGGCCACGAGGTAAGTCCAATAACAAGCATTATATTGAATATGCTTCTTTCAACAATAGATATTATAGTTATTAAAAGGAAGAACGTGGGGAATGACATTACTATTTCAGTAAACCTCATTAGGATGTCGTCAATTCTGCCGCCAAAATACCCTGCGACCGCACCGATAACTGTACCAAGCAACACAGCTACTCCTGCTGCAACAAACCCTACAGACAAGCTTATTCGGCTCCCCCATATGACACGGCTGAATATGTCCCTGCCCAGGTGGTCCGTACCCATTAGGTGTTCGCTGCTCATTCCCTTTAGCCTATTGGGAGGATCTACAGTTCGGTATGATTGGGGCGCAATGTAGGGTGCAAAGATTGCAACAGCATACATTAGAATTAAAAAATACAATCCAACCATTGCCAACTTGTGACGCTTAAACCGGCGCCAAACCATTCGGGAATAGCTTTCAGGCTTAAGTGTTAGAGTATCGCCCCCGAAGTTGTCATCGAGCCGGTCAGGGGGTAATTTGCTCTCAGCTGCCACAGATCATCACCATCTTCTACTAGTACTTGATTCTTGGGTCTACGAGTACGTACAAAATGTCGGAAAGAAAGTTCCCTGCGACCATGAGAAATGCCCCTATCATGTTCAGGGCCATAACTACTTGGTAGTCCCTTTGAAACACAGCTCTTACAGAGAGTAAGCCCAGGCCCGGCCATGAGAAAATTGTCTCAATTATGGCAGAACCGCTAAAGAGAAGGGGAAGTTCAAACCCCAGAAGGGTTACTATGGGCAAAAGGGCGTTTCTAAGAGCGTGTTTCCTGATTACAACTCTCTCAGGAAGCCCTTTGGCCCTGGCTGTCCGGATGTAATCCTGCCTAATAACTTCCAACATGCTTGACCTCATGTAACGGGTGATTCCTGCCATGCTTCCCAACGAAATAACAGTAACAGGTAAGATCAAGTACTTGGCCCGGTCAGCAATAACAGCCCAAAGTCCGTACCTTTTCAGGCTGACCCCTATGGTTGCCACACCGGAAATTGGCAGCCAGCTGGATTTTATGCCTACGGCGTATATGAGCAGCAGGGCAAACCAGAAACTCGGAAGAGCCTGGCCGAGGAAAGCAAAGAATGTAACAATATGGTCAAATTTTGAGTACTGCTTGAGGGCAGAAGTAATACCTATAGGTATAGAGAACAGATAAATCAGTATCATCACCAGAAAGTTCAGGTACAACGTATATGGCAGCCTGTCCATAATATGATCAAGGACAGGGCGCCCATCAATAAAGGACCTGCCAAAGTCCCCCTTTAGCACCCGGGTTAACCACTTCACGTACTGAACATGAAGCGGTTCGTCCAGGCCGTATAACGCCCTGATTCTGGCAACCTCTTCCTGGGTGGCATTGCGATCAGTCAAGAGAAGAACTGGGTCCCCCGGCGCAAGGTGCATGATAAAGAAGTTTATTATTGATATTCCGATCAACAGCGGAATAATCTGCAGTACCCTCCGAGCAACGTAGTTAAGCACTTGCTACCTCTCCTCTTGCAGGGGCTATGGTGGGGGCGAACCCTGCCCCCACCATGAATCCCTGCTTACACTTAGAATAGTGGGCCTTACAAAAGTAGTTCGTAATAGGCCCTATCCTAGAATAACGCTAAACCAGTGTCTAGCGTTACGCAGGGTTATTACTTGATATACCACTTCTCCGGGAACATCGGGCCCAGAGTGGACCACACAACACCCTCAACCTTCTTGTTCATGGCAGATACGTAGTTTCTGGAGAACAGGAAGACATAAGGAAGTTCATCGTTGATAATCTTCTGTGCTTCCCAATAAATCTGCTTTCTCTTTTCCTGGTCCATCTCTGTGCGGCCTTCTTCAAGCAACCTATCGAGTTCTTCGTTCTTAAACTCAACGTCGTTGAATCCAACCAGCTGCCCTTCTTCATTCACAGCAGAATCTGAGTGGAAGAAGAGATAGAAATCGGGGTCCAGGCCAAGGCTCCAAGACAGCAAGTATGCTTCGAACTGGGCAACGTCAAGATATTGATCGCAGAGAACTGACCATTCTATGAATTGCGGGTTAATGTCCACGCCTATCTTCTTCCAGTCTTCCTGGGCCAGTAGAATCACAGATTCGTTCACAGTACTTCCTGAGCTGGTGAGAACATCGAAAGCCAGTTTCTTTCCGTCTTTCTCTCTGATACCGTCAGCGCCTTCTTTCCATCCGGCATCTTCAAGAAGGGCCTTGGCTTTCTCTACATCATACTTGTACTCTTCCAGTTCCCCTTCGGCATACGCCCATGAAACCGGGGCTATATTGGCATTCATGAGAGTACCGTACCCTTGCAGCAAGTCATCAACAATCTGTTGTCTATTCAGGCCGTACATAAGGGCCTTTCGCACTGTCACATCTTTCAGAATCGGGTGAGTCTGCTTAAGGCCAATGTATGTGTATCCGTTAGCAGGTACCTCTTGGAAGTTGAGGCGGTCAGAATACTCTCCTTTGATCCGCTCAATATCGTCTACCGGAATTGAACCCATGTAGTCGATATCGCCCTTCTCCAAAGCAGCAAGCATAACCTGTTCGTCCTGGTAAAACTTAATAATTACCTGCTCGATATAGGGGCCGTCTCCAAAATAATCCTCATTGGCTTCTAAAATAATGTGCTGGCTTTTTTGCCATTCTTTGTACTTGTATGGGCCAGACCCAATAGGCTCCATGTTAGCCGGGTTTTGCTTCATCTCGCCAATTGGAGTCGTCTCGTAAATATGCTTGGGCAAGATTCCATAGGTAAGTTTGGTGAGCAATGGAGCATATGGTTCTTTCAAGGTGAGTACTACGGTGTAGTCATCGGGAGCCTCAATCTTTTCAATCGGTTTGAAGTCGGTAGCCCTTACTCCCTGATAATCAGGATGCTTGATAGCTTCGTAAGTGTACTTTACGTCTGCAGAAGTAAGCGGCTGGCCATCGTGGAATTTGACGCCTTGTTTTAGTTTGAAAGTCCAAACCAAACCGTCCTCAGAGAAACTCCAGGACTCGGCAAGGTCTCCGATCATCTCAAGATTCTCGTTGGATCTGAGCAGCCCACTGTATACCCTCGTATTTACGAATCCCGAAGGTGTATCGGTACTCAGAATTGGGTTGAAGATCACCGGGTCTCCGGTCATGCCGTAGGTAATGCTTCCACCCAAAGTAGGGCCCTCAGGTTCTTTAGGGCCCGTTTGGGCTTGTGGCCCACAGCCGCTAAGAAGCAGGGCTACAGCCAGTAGCATTGAAACAACCACTCCGAACTTCTTAAGCATTCTCCCATCCTTCCCCTCTTTCTTGTTTTTGCTTTTGGTTATAGGCCTTGAGTTCAGCATGTTGTTCAAACTGAAACTCACGTCAGAAACAAAATCTGCTGCCAAAAACTACTAGTCGATTCTTGAGGCTCATTCTGCCGGTGGTGTGAGCCAGATTCATACAGGTAAAGCAGGTTAATACAGATGAATCTGGCAGCTGCGATTATTGGTTGCATCTTGCTGCTTCGGTTCATACAATCCAATCTCTACGCTGCCTGAGTTCAGGTTCATCCAACCTCTGCGCAATTGCTTGCTACAGCCGGTGTATGCATTGTCATCGATGTACATACTCTGGTCGCCTGGAATTCAATGCAGTTCGTAGCGTTTGCTATATTCGATGCCAAAGAATCCTAATCCTGCCTGATATGCGCGAATGCATGGAACGATTCAGGCTTTTGTGATTAGAATGACAAAGTCCATCGAATACGGCCTTAACGTCGCAGTTAGCACCACCCAGCCAAATCCTTTCCTACCGCTTATTCAATGTGCCACTTCTCAGGGAACATCGGGCCCAAAGTAGACCAAACGACACCTTGGACTTTCTTGTTCATAGCAGATACGTTGTTTTTCGAGTACAAAAAAACGTAAGGCAGTTCATCGTTTACTATCTGCTGGACCTTCTTGTAAATCTCTTTCCGCTTTTGCTGGTCCATCTCTGTACGGCCTTCCTCAAGCAGCTTGTCAAGTTCTTCATTCTTGAACTCAACGTCGTTGAATCCCATAAGCTGCCCTTCCTCATTCACTGCACAATCTGAATGGAAGAAAAGATAGCAATCGGGGTCAAGGCCAAGCCTCCATCCAAGTGAGTACGCCTCGAATTGAGCAATATCAAGGTATTGCTCAAGGAGCACTGAATATTCAATAAACTCAGGGAGGATTTCCACACCGATTGTCCGCCAGCCTTCTTGGGCAAGGAGAATCACGGCCTCTTCCTCTTTGTTACCGGATCTTATAAGAACGCTGAAGGACAACCGGTTTCCGTCTTTCTCCCGGATACCGTCAGTGCCTTCTTTCCACCCGGCCTCTTCCAGAAGGGTTTTGGCCTTTTCAGCGTCGTAAGAATACTCCTCAAGTTCGCCGCTGGCATATGCCCAGGAAACAGGTGCTATGTTGGCATTCATGACAGAACCGTACCCATTCAGTAGATCATCTACAATTTGCTGCCGGTTCAGGCCGTACATGAGGGCCTTTCTCACTTTGATGTCTTTAAGAATCGGGTGAATCTGCTTAAGGCCAATGTATGTGTATCCGTTATAAGGTACTTCTTTGAGGTCGAGGCGATCTGAGTACTGCTCTTTTATCCGAGCAATATCGTCTGCGGGAATAGATTCCATGTAGTCAATATCGCCCTTTTCAAGAGCTGCAAGCATAACTTGCTCATCCTGGTACGACTTGATAACCATTTGCTCAATATAGGGGCCTTCTCCAAAGTAATCCTCATTTGCTTCAAGGATAATGTGTTGGCCCTTTTGCCATTCCTGGAATTTATATGGGCCTGTTCCGACAGGTTCCATATTGGCATTGTTCTGCTTCATATCAGCAATAGATGTAGTCTCGAAAATGTGCTTAGGAATTATACCTATGGAAAGTTTCGTGAGAAGCGGAGCAAAAGGCTCGTTCAAGTGCAGGACTACAGTGTAATCATTGGGAGTTTCAATTGTCTCAACAGGTTTGAAGTCAGTAGCTCGTACTCCTTGGTAGTCTGGGTGTTTTATTGCTTCATAAGTATACTTGACATCTGCAGAAGTCAGCGGCTGTCCGTCGTGAAACTTGACGCCTTCTTTAAGCTTGAAAGTCCAAACCAGGCCATCGTCAGAGAATGTCCAGGACTCGGCAAGATCTCCTACCATCTCAAGATTTTCGTTAGGTTTGACCAATCCGTTGAAGACCCGATCAATAACAATGCTTGCAGATCCGCCGGTAGATAAAATCGGGTTGAATATGACCGGATCTCCGGTTATTCCATAAGTTATCATTCCACCCTCAAAAGGGCCGTCGCCTCCCTGGCCCTCCAAATCAACTTTTGGCCCACAACCACCTAAAAACAAGGCTGTAACTAGTATTAATGAAAGAACTACGCAAGACTTCTTTATCATTCTATCCATGGCTCCTCCTCTTTTCAGTTAACCTTTCGTAATCCGTTTGGAACAATTGTTGCATATTCTACCACCAATCTGCATATCTTGTCACTGTGAATTTTGCATAGTGAGCCTTTTAACAGGTTTATGTAAGGCACATCAGGCGGAATATGACTTGTACACGTATGAACGAATGTATAAATATCGAAGTTTCCTTTACAATACTGTCCTTTGGGGAAATGCCGAGCCGCGGCAAATCTGCCACAAGCGCCCGATATATGCGCGAGTGTAGTACCGCTCAAGGAAGTGATATAGATGGAGTCCCCGCTCAGTCAGCCGGACAGCAGACTTGGCCCCGCCAGCCGGTGAAATTTCTTCTATCAAGCCCAGCCCCTGGGCAAGACGGGCCAGCCATGGAAATACCTTTATGCGCTGGATCTCTGGGGCAGTCATATCAATCTCGCCTTCATAGCACCGCCAGAACAGCCAATACAAAGCAGATTCCTGTGGAGTCAGGAACGAGTGCAAAGCCACAGGTGACTTACCTGCAAGAATGTTGTCAATGTAGGCCCGAACATCAAATGTATTCACAGAGAAGTATCCGTCCAGGTAAGTTGCAGCACCTGCCCCGATCCCTGCAAAGCACCGGCGAGTTATCGACGTATACTTCTCCACTCTGGGCCGGGTCCATGTCCACACTGATGACCGCTCATATCCCCGGTCATGTCCTATTCGAGATAGAGCTGATAGGACCCTCAGCTGATCTCTCCTGGAGTATGAGGACGCAGGCCAGGTAAATGAAAAATCCATGAGGGGGTAAGCAGAAACCTGCCCAACGTTGTACCCAAGCAGTTCTTCAAAATCGGCAACTGTTTGCTCCAGTACCTGGCCGGGAATACATGTCATAAGATCGGCGTTGACAGTGTCGAATCCAGCATCCATTACAGCCTCAACTGCAGAATGAGCAGTGGTTGAACCATAACCCCTTCCCAAAATGCCCAGAACTCGATCATCAAAGGATTCGATTCCCAGGCTCACCATGGTAACCCCGGCCTGACGCAGCCACTGAACAGTACGGGCATTCACATCCTTTGGGTGCACTTCAACTGCAATGCCCGCTCCAGGCACCAGGTGAGGCCTTATCATTTTGATCACAGACTCAATGGCTAAAGGCAAGGTCATTGGAGTCCCTCCCCCAAAGTAGATTGAAGAGACTCTCGAGCCATTCAAGTGGCTAATCAATCCTCTGGCTTCAGTCTGCAGGCACTCCAAATATGAGCTTGCCACATCGGCCGAATACAGGACTTTGGTGTAGGGGCAAAAAGAACATAATGTGCGGCAAAAGGGTATATGAACATACACCCCTATTTGATAAGGAAAAATTAATTTCCCTATTGCGCCTTCAGGTTCGCCGGAGAGAAACGTAAACTTGCCCCAGTTTCCTGTAAGGGCACGGTACAAGACGCGATCAAGCAGAATAACAACTCCTTTGCTATTACGTTACATACTACATAATACAATGAGGCCAGATCCAAGGTCCAAAGTTACATCTATAGCCCACCTTGTTCAGCGGCCGCGCCTTTCTTCCCCTTCTTTCAGTTTGAGTTGTTCATAGAACGCCTTCCACTCGTCAAAAGTCTTAAAAGTGGCCAGGTTCGCCCTTTCCTCTCTCCTACGGTCCAACATCCGCTCCATCGGGAATCTCTTCCAGAGATCCCACCCTGATGGCCTGAGATCCATAATATCTCTTACCGCTGCAGGACGGTATGAGTAAGGGAGCACATACCGGACTTTTGTATACCCGCACTTCGGGCAAACATATGAACGTTCAACGATTGGGGACAGGCTGTAGCCTTCTACGTCTAGGCCTCCGGCGAACACAGTCCGGTCCTTTATATCGGTAACAACAGGCAACAGTGGATTCGTAGAGCAATCCGGGCATTTGACCCCAAATAATGGGACTATGAAAGCCCATCCGAACCAAACTAAAGAAAGGACAGTACCCATAATACGCAAGAAATTTGAGAAGGATATTCCTGCCCAGCCTTTTGATGTACTTCCAATCGCCTGCCCATTGGCATCAAAAACCACTGATACAAGCCATAGGTGATTATTGTACTCCAATCCTATGTTTATCTTGAATTCCTCACCTGGCGCAGGTTTACCTGATTGCCAGGCCTTCATGAACGTTCCGTAGCTTGCTGTGTACCTAGAGCCAGGTTCTTCCTTTGCAAACTCAAGGGCTGCAGCAACCCGGGGATCTGAAGAGTCCAGTACTTCCTTACCTCCACCCGTGGAGTACCACCGAAGGCCAAATGAACAGCAGATCAACATTACGGCAAAAATCAAAATCCCATATCTTCTACGCAACATAAACACCTCCCTTACTTCCTTAGCAGTATGGAACAGCGTTTGGTGCGGCATTTCTATGGTGGATACGAGAGAGCTTACACTAATATTATACGGCAAACCATCCACTGTGTCTGAATTAATCAGACAATTCCCTTACCTTGCTACTTCACTACCCATGCTGATTACCATTGGAAAAATTCTTCTTTGAAATATCTACCCATTCGCTTTATGAAAGAAGGACTTTCAAAAGGCGTCGCTGAATTGTAACATAATAAGGTCAGCCGTCTAATCTTTCATTCAGATCGATTACTACAACGGCGGCCAATTTGTTAATACCAACCTTGGGAGGGGAGTCAATGCGAATCAAAAAAATTGCCGTGGCATGCACCTGCGTTCTGCTTCTCGCTTCACTGCTCGCAGGCTGTGGGCCAAAGAAAGAGGCAATGCCGGCTATCAGGTTCTTAGCTGACGATAGCGAAGCCGCCAAGAAGTATGCACAGGGGCTTCAGGAGATCTTCAGAACAAACCTGGGTATTGAGCTGGTACTGGAAAATGTGGACTTCAAGACGCGTTTGCAGAAGATGAGAGATCAAGACTTTGATCTCGTCTTCGCAGGTTGGGGTGCTGACTATAACGACCCCATGAGTTTCCTGGATCTGTGGGTTACAGATGGGCCTTATAACGACGTTGGTTATTCAAATGCTGAGTTTGACGAGCTCATAGCCACAGCCAAAAAATCCACCGATCAGCAAGAGCGCATGGAGGCAATGGCTAAAGCTGAGAAGATCCTTTTGGATGAAGCACCTATTATTCCGGTCTACTGGCGTCAAAGAAACTATGCTGAGCATCCATGGGTCAAGAACATTGTTAGAACTGCTTTTGCGCCCAGCAATGAGTGGAAATGGGCTTACACAGAAGGCCGGGAAGCCGGTGAAAACGTACTTAACCTGAACCTCGGCGAAGAGCCCCCGGATCTTCAGTCAGTGACATGCACCGACACGGTTTCGATT
Source organism: Bacillota bacterium (assembly GCA_040766745.1). Taxonomy (GTDB): domain Bacteria; phylum Bacillota; class Sulfobacillia; order Fermentithermobacillales; family Fermentithermobacillaceae; genus JAXGPX01. Next base: position 665,790 of record JAXGPX010000002.1, on the reverse strand, counting down.
GACATTCTCAATGCCACCCTCGAAGGACTTGCCCGAAGAAGCCTGGACGGAGAGTACGAACAGGGCTCAGGGCTGGCTGAGAGCTGGACAGTATCCGACGACGGCTTGGTATACACCTTTACCATTAAAGATGGTTTGAAGTGGTCTAATGGAGAGCCCCTCACCGCACGCGATTTTGAATATGCATGGAAGACTGTGGTTGACCCGCGGACTGCCTCTCAGTACAACTACATGCTCTTCTTCGTCAAGGGTGCAGAAGACGTTGCTAATGTCGAGATTCCTGACGAAAAAGAGGACGCTGAAGGGTACAAAGCCGCCCTTGTTAGCCTGCAAGAAGCTATGGATAACATGGGTGTAAAAGCAATTGACGACCAGCACCTCGTGGTCACCCTTGAGGCTCCGAGCACGTTCTTCCTGAGCCTTACTGCATTCTCGACGTACTATCCACTCAATGAAAAAGCACACAAGGAGTGGGGCGAGGCTTACGCTACTGAGCCAGACAAGATGCTCTACTGCGGACCCTTCGTTATTGACGAATGGAAACACGGCAGCAAGCTAGTCTTGAAGAAGAACTCCAATTACTGGGATGCTGCCAACGTGAAACTCACCGCCGTCAACTTCGACATGATCAAAGACACTAACACTCCTGTGACCATGTATGAAGCCGCCGAACTTGACGCCATCGGCGTTCCGGGTGACTTCATTCCCAAGTTCCAGTCAGAGCGCCCTGATGAGTTCAAACAGATGCCTGAAGCCGTGTGCTTCTACCTTGAATGCAATTTGAACCATCCGTTGCTCAAGGACCCCAAGGTCAGAAAAGCCTTGTCCCTTGCCGTAGACAGGCAGGAATACTGCGATAATGTTCTCAGGAACTATTCTGCCCCGGCTTACGCTTACAATCCTCCGTCAATGCAAGGAGCAGAGGCAGGCGAAGTCTTTGTTGAAAAGCACCTGAAAGACTACTTGCCGATTAAGGGAGACGCAGCTGAAGCACAGAAGCTGTTTAAGGAAGCTGTTGAGGCCCTCGGTTTCGAAGCGCCGAAACCTCCTAAGAAGTAGCCTGTAATGAATCTGTTACTAAGTATGTGAGAGAGTCCAAGGACGAGGAGCCTCCCTTAGGCTCCTCGTCTTCATAAGGAGGCGATGAAATGGGACGGTATGTTGTTAGACGATTCGGCTTCATGCTTATATCATTACTGGTAATCGTCACCGTCAGTTTCATTTTGATGAACGCAGTCCCAGGCGGCCCTTTCACCAGCGTGAAACTGACACCCCTGGTAGAAAAACAACTGGCACGCAAATACGGCCTGGACAAACCAAAGTGGCAGCAGTATGTTACGCTCTTGAAAAACCTTCTGCGTTTTGACTTAGGCTTATCGATACGCGAACGAGGTAGGAGCGTCAACGACATAATAAAATATACTTTTCCAACATCAGCTGCCCTGGGGTTTGAGGCCCTCATTTTTGCCGTTACAGCCGGCCTTGCCTTGGGGATTATCGCGGCTCTGCATCGCGGCAAGGCCCTTGACTATACTGCCATTATCATAGCTGTTATAGGCGTCTCAATCCCAAACTTCATTGTGGCGTCAATTCTTCAGTATGTATTAGGCTACAAACTAAATCTTCTTCCTATAGCCAGGTGGGAAAGTTTTAAACATACAATACTCCCGGCTTTTGCACTTGGCCTTGGCACGCTTGCAAGCATGACAAGGATGATGAGATCCAGCATGTTGGAAGTTCTGAACCAAGACTTCATTCGGACTGCAAAAGCCAAGGGACTTACCTCAGCCCAGATAATCTGGAGGCATGGAGTAAGAAATGCCATCTTGCCTATAGTTACCATTCTAGGGCCATTGATTGCTGCCATAACTACAGGTACTCTTGTAATTGAGCGCATGTTCGGCATCCCTGGGCTGGGCAAATATTTCGTTGAGAGCATATACAACCGGGACTATCCTATGATAATGGGAACAACTGTCTTCTACTCTGCCATACTACTCTTCATGACATTTCTTGTGGATATTGCGTATGGCCTAATCGATCCCAGAATTCGAATTGCACGAGGAAAGGGGGACTAACCGGTGATGAGATACGATCCAAAATCAGAAGACTTTGCCCCCCTTACCCTGGACGAGAAGTCAAGTGATTCAATTACTAGGCCGCCAATAGGATACTGGCAGGACGTCTGGATGCGATTTCGCAAGAACAAACTGGCCCTTACCGGCCTTGCCATCCTTGCCCTACTTGGGATTATGGCTATAATCGGCCCCATAATTAGTTCATGGGATTACCGTACTTGTGACTACGGCCATGTTAACGAATTCGTAAGCAGCCGCCACTGGTTCGGCACAGACTACCTGGGTAGAGACATGTTCACCAGATTGTGGCACGGCACAAGAATATCGGTTTTCATCGGAGTCACAGCTGCCTTTATCGACCTGGTAATAGGCGTAATCTGGGGAGGCATAGCCGGCTATTTCGGCGGAACTATAGATGACGTTATGATGCGCATAGTCGATATTCTGTACGGAATCCCATACCTTTTGGTGGTAATCTTACTCCTGGTTGTCATGAAGCCCGGCCTGACATCGATTATCATTGCTATGAGTCTGACAGGGTGGGTAGGCATGGCCAGACTGGTAAGAGGCCAGGTCCTTCAGCTGAAAGAGATGGAATACGTCCTTGCAGCAAGGTCTGTAGGCGCATCTCCCAAGAGAATTATTGCCAGGCACCTTATCCCTAATACAATGGGCGTTGTCCTGGTGAGCCTTACTTCAAGTATCCCTGGCGCAATCTTCGGAGAGGCGTTTTTGAGTTTCATCGGGCTGGGTGTCCCCATGCCTCAAGCAAGCCTTGGAACTCTTGCTAACGAGGGGTACCAGGTACTAAGGATATATCCTCAAAACATGATTATTCCGGCAGTAGCCATGAGTTTGCTAATACTATCGTTCAATTTTGTCGGCGATGGATTGAGAGACGCTCTTGACCCGCGCCTGCGTCAATAAGGAGGGATCTTAGATGGAACGAAGCATTGCTAACAAGGAGTTGAATGGGCCGGCTGGAAAACCGCTGCTCTCCATAGAAGACCTCCAGGTATCTTTTCACACCTATGCAGGTGAAGTACACGCGGTTCGCGGCGTCACTTATTCAGTAGAACAAGGAGGATCCCTGGCAGTCGTAGGGGAATCAGGATGCGGCAAGACTGTAACCGTTCAGGCTGTAATGAGGTTGACTCCTATGCCACCTGGCAAAATCAACGGCGGTAAGATCATGTTTAACGACAGGGATATCCTGTCGCTGACAGAAAAGCAAATGCAATCTGTCAGAGGCAAGGACATTGGCATGATCTTTCAGGATCCTATGACCGGGTTGAACCCAACCATGACTGTTGGAAGGCAGATAGCTGAAGCCATAGTAAAACATCAGCATTTATCCAGGGGCGAGGCCATGGAAAGGGCAATAGAGATGCTCAACATGGTTGAAATTCCTAACCCTGCGGTTAGGGCAACTCAGTATCCCCATGAGTTCAGCGGCGGAATGCGTCAAAGAGCTATGATAGCCATAGCCCTTGCGTGCCAGCCTCAGCTGCTCATTGCAGACGAGCCTACCACATCTCTGGATGTGACTATTCAAGCTCAGATTCTCGAGCTTCTTCAGAGTCTACAGGATAGACTGGGCATGACCATAGTGCTGATTACCCATAATCTAGGGGTAGTAGCACGCCTTTCAAGAAACATCGTCGTGATGTACGCAGGTAAAGTTGTTGAGAGCGGCTCCTCTTCGGACATCTTTTACCATGCTGCCCATCCATACACCCAGGCTCTTCTTCAGGCAGTGCCAAGGCTCGACAGGCCGACAAGAATGGAGTTAGCCTCTATTCCGGGGACTCCGCCTGACCTTTTTGAGCCTCCCAAAGGTTGTGCATTTGCTTCACGGTGCAAATACTCGATGAAGATCTGCCTCGAGCAAGACGCAATGCCAACCAGGATTGGAAATGGCCACCAAGTATCGTGTTGGCTTCATCACCACGCCAATCCCAATCCTCTTACGAGAGAGTTTCAGAATGGAGGTCGTGTCAGTGACTGATAGAATCGCCCTCCAGGTTGATAACCTGAAAAAGTATTTCACAGTTGGAAAACGCCGGGTCCTTAAGGCAGTAGACGACGTTACATTTTCAGTTGCAAAAGGCGAAGTTCTTGGAATTGTCGGAGAAAGCGGTTGCGGCAAGACTACTGTAGGCAGAACCGTATCAAGGCTATACGAACCTACCGCCGGAAAAATAGTCTTCGACGGCCAGGACATTACCAAGATGCCGGAAAAAGACCTTCTGTGGTTTCGCCGGAAACTACAAATGGTCTTTCAGGACCCGTACGCATCATTGGATCCGCGAATGACAGTAGGCGAAATTATCGCCGAACCAATGGATATTCACGGCCTAGCAGCAGGACAAGAGCGGCTTGACAAGATAAACCATCTTCTAGGCATTGTTGGCCTTAGCAGAGAACACGCAAACAGGTTCCCCCATGAATTCTCAGGCGGGCAACGGCAGAGAATTGGAATAGCACGTGCACTGGCTGTAGATCCTGAGTTCATAATCGCAGACGAGCCTATTTCTTCATTGGACGTTTCCATTCAGGCACAGGTAGTGAACTTGCTAACAAGACTTCAGGAGGAACGGGAACTTTCCTTCATGTTCATTGCCCACGACCTTTCAATGGTACGCCATTTCTCCCACAGGGTGGCAGTCATGTACCTTGGCAAAATCGTCGAGATAGCACCTTCAGGGCAAATCTACAGTTCCCCGCTTCATCCTTATACAAAGGCACTTATGTCAGCCAACCCTATACCGGATCCGGTTGTAGAAAACTCCAGGACACGCATTAGTTTGCCAGGAGAAGTGCCTAGCCCAATCAATCCACCGCCCGGCTGCAGGTTCGCAGGAAGGTGCCCAAGGGCCCATGAACGCTGCCGGCAAGAAGACCCAGTATTAAAAGAGGTCGAAGCAGGACACTGGGCATCTTGTTTCTTATATTAATAACGTTAGGTACGACGTCAAAACAGGACGCCAACAGCAAGACGGCGACGGACAATGTAAAACGTGTGTAAAACGGTAAAACGGGGAAGGTCCTAATGTTCACCTCCCCGTTTTATGCATTAAGGGGAGATACTGGGGAAATACGCCAATGGTCGATCTTGATACCGGTACTGGCATTAGGTGGTCGGTTTTAGTACCAGGTTTGGCTGAAACCTGGCGGATTTTGATACCACGTTTGGCCCGAAGGTAGTCGATTCTGGTACCGGGTTGGGTTGAAACCTGGCGGGTTTTGGGGCCAGTAAGGCCTCCGTGAGAACAAAAACGGGGGCTTTTTTACTGAATTTGGGCTGAGGTGGTCGATTTTGGTACCAGGTTTGGCAGAAACCTGGCGGGTTTTGATACCACGTTTGGGCTGAAGGTGGTCGATTCTGGTACCAGGTTGGGTTGAAACCTGGCCGGTTTTGGGGCCAGTAATGCTTTTAGAGGGGACTCCGAATAGCTCTGTAATTGAGCCTATTGGGCCAAGATGTTCAGCTGCTGGCTTGATTGTCGATTTCTCCGGGAACGTAATGAATTCTGTGTAATTGGTCATACTTGCATAGAAGGAGACTTGTCCTGTTATGGACGGAAGAGACATTTGCCAAAGAACTGGCCAAAGAGTGTTCCGATAACACGGAACTACGGGTATACTTGACTTTTGCCGCGAAATCGGTATTATATTAACGTAGAGTGCAGGTGGGGCCGTAGCTCAGTTGGGAGAGCGCCTGAATGGCATTCAGGAGGTCGTGGGTTCGATTCCCTTCGGCTCCACCAAACAACCCGAATATTTACGAACCGGTTCCCCCCGATTTGAGGGGTTTTGTTTTTCTAGGCACAAATTGATCACCTAGAATCCCCTGTTCCAATCCGATACAGTTGCGCCTCTCCTTGAACCTGTCCGTATTGATCCAATATCATTATACGCACTCCTTATGCTCACGATATCATTTCACGATATCATATCGATTTGGCATACAACCTGGGTTTTCTGGACAGTACCAAGACGACGGCAGCGATAAAAAGCGCAAGGCAAATGTTTACGGCAACGATGACGCCGGGGTATTGATTTGAGAAACCAGAGGCCGAGGTATGTTTGATCAGTATCCCGGCATATGCCCAAATGAGCACAAGACCATAAGCAATATCCTGAAAACGTAGCAGTGTTGCCACTCCGATTAGCGCGCCTACTGCCAGAATGACGATTGTCCACGTGGCTTCAGGTAATCCAAAGCCATTCCATCCAGTGCTCACAAGCAGTACGGTTGCGTTTGCAATCGTTGCGACAGTAATCCAACCAAAATACACCCTAAACGGCAGGCGGATCAGAAGCTCCTCCCTCAACGACAGACTTTGTGCGTTTATGGCAGTAACGATAACTATCAGGCAGATAAGCATGAACGTCGTCAGAGCCATGGACAATGGAATAATCCTGTAATGCCATGAAAATACCCATACTGCATTTGCCAAAGACAAGACCGAGAAAACGATGCCAATTTTGCACATCAGAACATCGTCAGCCTTCTTCTCATTGCCTCGAAAGAAACCAATCTGATAGAGCGTGTGCGCAGCAAGCAGCACATAAATCAGTCCCCAAATAGAGAAGGTCAGTCCGGCGGGTGCAAATAAGTTGGGGTAAGAATCCGATACGGCTCCGGTGCTGATTCCGTTGATGGGCAATATGTTTGCCAGCGCATTTACGGCAATCATGGCGACAAATGTGACAACCACTACAACTTTCAACAAAAGCCCTTCTTTATTGTCCACTTTGACACCCTCCTTATGATTTGTAAAAATAATATCCGTTCAACAGGTAGTCCTCGGCATATTTCCTTGCAAGCGTCAACAGATTGTTCTTTACAGGCTGTATGCCTGCCTCACCTGAGACGAATTTCTGCAACAAGTTCTGAAAGCGCTTATTCTCAGTTTGCGACGCCTTGTCCTTGAAATATCCCCACACATGCTGTGCCGCGTTAACGGCGTTGCCGGCAACAACTGGCATACTGAAGGCTTCCTCGATCATACGGTACATCTCCAAGGCCGGATATGCGCCTTTATCTCGAAGTAGTCTGCGAACTGCGTTGTATATTTCTGGAGACCGCTCCAAAACACAGTATTTATAACGTGCCCATTCGGCTTCCAGCATGCCGATGCCCGTGTTTGAGACGCAGTTGATGCATTTTAGAGCGGATATGTTCTTATCCTTGACTTCCAGCATGACATCGAGATCCATTCCCGAGAGTTGCCTGTAGAACTCAAGAAACGTGTCAATATTGATCGACTCCGAATGCGCCCCCGGTCTCTTTTCACTGTGCTGCTGCGAATAATGAATCTTTTGCAGTCCATCGCTCTTTCTCCAAGTTGCCGAACATAATCTGGCCCAATCAAGATCATTGCGGACTATATCCGCCGGATTCACAGCATTATGGAGGTTATCATACACCACGGGAACATCGACGACAGCTGCTGTTTCAAGCACGTCCATGATGTTAAACATGACACCGTCATTTTCCAGCACCAACCTGTTTTGAACCCGGGAATCCAGCCCCTTAAAATTTGATACAAATCTGTTTTTCGCCTGACTTTTGTCTCTGTAAACGCCGCCCAGATGAAGCACGAGTTTGTGTTCAGGCCCAAGTCCCAGGCTGTCCAAAACCTTTGTGTGATAATTGAGATCCTGCACGGCTCGCTCCACAACGGAATTCGCTGGAGAATTGAGTACTGTGTACTGGCCGGGATGCATTGATACCCGCATACCCGCGCGGGTGATCTGATTACTGATATCCGAAAGCTTTTCCGCATAGATTTGTTGCCATGGCAGTTCTGCCGCCAAACTCGAACCAAACGGTATCAGGTCAGAAGAAATGCGAAAGAGTTTAATGCCGTTGTTTACGTTGTAATCTATCATTCTTTCGAGTGAATCAAGGTTATGCCCAATCAGGGACAACAGACGCTCTTCGGTTGCGTTCTTCAGTGTGCAGCCTTTTATGTCGCTACCGGGCACAGCGATTGCAAGGCAGGCGTACCCTATGCTCATCGGCTACCTATCCTTTCCGGACGGAATCGCGTGACTGCCGTCTAAATATGCTTCAAGTACTTTTGCAGCGAAAACATTTTCGCCGGATCCTTTAGGATGCAAAAGCATAACATCCAAAATACCTGAATCGCGCAAATGTACAAATACAGAGTGCTGTGAGAGACACTTCAGGTGTTTCTAGGCTGTTCATCTTGACTCAGCGGAAAGGTTCGTCAGAATCACAACCGCTTATGTTCGCTGAAATAGTCCATGACAAAAGTGTAGAGGGTGTTCATGGCTTCCTTGCAGCCTGGGCGCGCTATTATGATTTCATACCTCTTAGCCAAACAGCGCCTCTACAACTAACGAGTACTGGCGAGTACTGGGTTTCTAAATAATATCAATTCCCAGTCTGTTATGTCAATTATCATCTCTTTGGAATTCTCATTGACTTACTCCACAGGTAGCATCAGAAGCACCGACAGCAACATGCACATCCAGTAAAAAGAATCCACGCCCTTCCTCTGAAATTCGCGTGACATTGGAAATTGCATGAAAAGAGATTGACTTGTGGGCCAAGGTAATCTACTATCGTAACATAACAACACATCATAATCGCACAAGGAGCCATTTTTTTTGAGCAAACTGGCCTGACCACTTTGAGAGGTGTTGTATTCTTGAATATCATTGTTTGTATTAAGCAGGTTCCGAGTACCTCTAACGCAGAGGTGGATCCTGTAACCGGAGTACTCAAACGTGACGGGACAAAAGGAAAGCTGAACCCATACGACCTATTTGCGCTGGAAGAATCATTTTCGCTGAAAGAACGTTACGGCGGAAAAGTGACGGTCATTTCCATGGGGCCACAGCAGGCAGAGGAGGCACTGCGCGAAGCACTGTATATGGGGGCCGATGCCGGCGTCCTGGTCAGCGACAGGCGGTTTGCAGGGGCTGACGTGCTGGCCACTAGCTACACGCTGTCCCAAGGCGTACGAAAACTGGGCGACTACGACCTGATCGTCTGCGGCAAACAGACCACTGATGGCGACACCGCTCAGGTAGGGCCCGAGATGGCAGAGTTTCTCAACATACCCCACGCAAGCAATGTACTTTCTGTAGAATCTGCTGCTGAAGGGACTATCTCCATGCAGGTCAATCTAGACCACAGCGTCTATACCCAGCAAGTGAAAATGCCTTGTTTGATCACCATAGACAAGGATGCCAACACGCCACGTCTGCCCTCCTATCTGCGCAGGAAGCAGTTGAGCGGCACCCCGGTAACCGTGTGGAGTATGGAGGACCTTCCGGACCGCGACCCAGGCCACTACGGCCTTTCGGGCTCGCCCACACAGGTAGAACGCATCTTCCCGCCAGAAGTCAATAAGGACCGGGAATTCTACACCGGCAGCGGGCATGAACTGGCCAACAGGCTGTACGCGCTGCTGCAGGAGAAAAAAATGATTTAAGGTGACAGTATGGCATACATAGAGATTAATCATGAAAAAGTGACTCCCGAGATAGCAGAGAAGCTTGTGTCTATCTGCCCTTTTGGGGCTATTTCCCAGGATTCAGGCAAGCTGCGCATCGACAGCGGCTGCAAAATGTGCCGTCGATGCCTCAAAGCCGACGAAGACGGTGTTCTTTCTTTTGTTGATGACACGCCGAAAACCCAGATTGATAAAGACAGCTGGCGTGGAATCGCTGTCTTTGCTGAATATACCGGCAACAAGATCCACCCGGTCACGTTTGAACTGCTGGGTAAGGCGCAGCAGCTTGCAAGCGCAGAAAGAACAGGAGGCCTTCCTGTCTTTGCAGTGCTGCCGGGATGGCAGACAGCCGGAGCATCGAAGGAACTGAGTTTTTACGGCGCGCAAGCCATCTATGTCTACGACAGCAAGCCCCTGGAGCATTTCGACCCTCAGCGCTACGCAGCCTGTGTCTCCGATTTCATCCTAAAGGTAAAACCCTCAGTGCTTATGGTAGGCGCTACTTCCCTCGGCCGCTCGCTTGCACCCCGTATAGCGGCCCGCTTCCGCACCGGCCTCACAGCAGACTGCACAGGCCTTGAACTTCGGGAGAACAGCGATCTTGTTCAAACCCGGCCCGCTTTCGGCGGCAATATCATGGCCCAGATCGTAACACCCCGTACCAGGCCGCAGCTCTGCACCGTGCGCTACCGTGTCTTTGACCCTGCGGTGAGGCGCGAACAACCTACAGCGGAAATCGTAAACATGCCACTCCCCCAAGGGGTGGAGAGCATAGGCGCCTTCATTTCAGAGGTCATTCCCAAAGCGAAGGAACTGGATATTTCAGAGGCTGAGGTTATCGTAGCAGTAGGCCGGGGCGTAAAGGACAAAGCCGGGCTGAAATTGGCCGAAACACTGGCCGAAAAACTAGGTGCCCAACTGGCTTGTACCCGCCCCATGGTAGAAAACGGCTGGTTCGACCCTAGAAGGCAGATTGGGCTTTCAGGCAGAACAGTGAAGCCGAAATTGATCGTCACGGTGGGAGTGTCCGGCGCAGTGCAGTTCACAGCGGGCATGAATCAAGCAGACTGCATTGTTGCCATCAACCAAAACCCCCACGCCGCCATCTTTGATACAGCCCATGTGGGACTGGCAGGCGATTTGTACGAGATACTGCCCGCGCTGATTCAGAAAATCGAGAAGGAGAGTCGGCCTTTATGCTGAACAAAATCGAAAAAGCCGATCTGGACTTTTTGACAAGTCTTGTCTCTGGAGAACGGCTACTTGCAGGGTCAGAGATCGGCCCGGACTATGCCCATGACGAGCTGGGCGGCATAAAAGGCGCTCCCGATGTACTGATTCGCGCCGAATCCGCTGAGGAGATATCAAAGATCCTTTCCTATGCCAACGAGAAACGGCTGCCGGTAATAACCCGGGGGGCAGGAACCGGTTTGGTAGGCGGGGCTGTGGCAATACAGGGCGGTATCATGGTAGAAACCACCTTGATGAACAAGATTACTGAGCTTGATGAGGAAAACTTGACTGTGACCGTTGAACCTGGTGTGCTGCTCATGGACCTTTCCAAGTACGTCGAGGACAGAGGATATTTCTATCCACCGGATCCCGGCGAAAAATCGGCGACCATCGGCGGAAACATCAGCACCAACGCAGGAGGAATGCGCGCCGTCAAGTATGGAGTCACCCGTGACTATGTGCTAGAGATAACTGCTGTCCTTCCCACAGGACAGATCGAGACATTCGGCTCCAAGGTGGTCAAAAACAGTTCGGGCTACAGCATCAAGGACCTGCTGATTGGCTCCGAGGGCACGTTGGCCGTTATCGTTTCAGCCATTCTGAAACTTCTTCCGCTGCCCAAGGAAAACATCAGCCTACTGGCGCCCTTCCCTACCTTTCAGAAGGCCATCGATACTGTGCCGGAGCTTATCCGGTCCGGAACCGAGCCCACGGCCGTAGAGTTTTTGACCCGGGATGCCATCTCTCTGGCAGAAGACTTTCTGGGTAAGCGTTTTCCACGTATTGAGGGCGATACCGCACTGCTCCTCACATATGACGGCTTCTCTGCAGCCGAGGTGCAGGAGCGCATCGACCAGGCCTCACAGCTATGTGTGGACAAGGGCGCCTACGATGTGTTTACCGTCAACACAGACGAGCGTAAAGCAAGCGTCTGGACAGCCAGAGGCGCCTTTTTGGAAGCCATTAAGGCCTCAACAACCCAGTTCGACGAGTGTGACGTAGTAGTTCCAAGAAGCAAGGTCATTGAATTCACAGAGTGCATCAACACATTATCAGACAAACTTGGCATGAGAATCCCCTATTTCGGCCATGCCGGCGACGGCAATCTCCACGTCTACTTTTGCCGGGACGGCCTGAATGAAGCCCTTTGGCAGGAAAAACTCAACCAGGGCTTTGAGACCCTGTATGGAAAGGCTGTACAGCTTGGGGGCATGGTCTCAGGCGAGCACGGCATCGGCTATGCCAAGAAAGACTATCTTAGACAGCAGCTGGGCTCCGGACAGATCAATCTCATGCGTCGAATCAAGGAGGCTTTCGACCCCAACGGCATCCTAAATCCGCAGAAGATCTGTACCTGAGGACAAGTGTTCCGTTTATGCATCACAAAACGCAAAACAGGAAGGATGTAAAACATGAAGAAACTGATTGCACTGTTACTGGCAACTCTGTGTGTATTCTCCATGGTATCCGGATGCTCTCCAAAGGTCGAAGAAAAAGAAAAGGTCTTGCACTACTCTCTTGACGGAGATATTACAAGCCCTGACCCGAACTACCGCACTCTCACTGCTGAACACAACCTTTACCGTCAGATTTACGAGCCGCTGTACTTCTTTAACCATAATGACGGCACAGTGGAAAACAGATTGGCGGAAAGCTACACGATTTCCGATGACGGCCTGGTCTATACCTTCGTCATCAAAGAAGGCGTGAAGTTCCATGACGGAACCGAGGTAAAAGCTGAAGACGTAGCCTTTACAGTGGAAAATGCGGCAGCTTCCACCTACATAGGCTCTACTGTTGCTAACTTCGAAAGCGCAAAGGCTGTCGACGATTATACAGTAGAAATTACGCTAAAGGCTCCATACGCGTCATTTTTCGAGAACGTCTCTCAACTCTATATCCTGCCCAAGGCCTATTACACCGAGGTTGGCGTTGATGGCTTCGCAGAAAAACCCATTGGATGCGGAGCGTACAAGATGGCAGCCCGTGAGACCGGCAGTTCCATCACACTTGAAGCTTTTGAGGATTATTATCGCGGCGTAGCACCAATCAAAACCGTCAAGATGATGATCATGAGCGATTCAACTGCAGCTTCTGTGGCATTGGAGACCAGTGAAATCAACCTTATGGAAATCAACACAGCCAGTTACGAGAAATTCAAGGCCATGGATACCGTTACTGTCATGCAGACTGAATCACCCCACATTACTTGCATACATATGAATTCAGAAGTTGCTCCTTTTGACAACAAACTGGTCCGTCAGGCTGTTAACTATGCAGTTAACCGCGACTTTATGGTCAAAGTGGCCGTTGATGGGCTGGGAGTTGCATCCTCAAACATCGTTAGCCCTATGATGTTCGGCCATTCTGAAAATGCCAAGACCTATGAATACAACCTGGAGAAGGCAAAACAACTCCTGGCAGAGGCCGGTATTACTACACCCATGAACATCGGCAAAATAGGTGCCACCTCATTTGGTGAGAAAATCGCCCCTATCTTGCAGGAAAACCTGGCTGACATTGGGCTGATAGCCGATATCGAAGTTACCGACGCCAGCTTTATCGACGCAGCCTGCAAAGGAAACTACACCATTGGTGTCATGGGACTGGTCGTGTACAACGGCGTGGCATGGGATATGGACGCGTATAGTATCCTGTTTGATTCATCTGCTATTGACGCATTCAACCTGCCAAGGGTCAATAACCCCAGAATAGACGAGCTCTTTGAACTTGGGCGCTCTGCCACCAATGAAGAAGAGCGGCTTGCATACTATCAGGAGCTCAATGACCTGGTACAGGAAGATGCCGGCTGGGCTATGCTTTACCACAGGTATACTAATGTGGCTTGTACCAGCGATCTGAACATGACCCTTTACGCACCCAACGTCATCTATTTCTACGATTGCAGCTGGAAGTAAGAAGACCTTTGTCCTTCGCCTGTACCGATGGTGCGGGCGAAGGATTCAACCTCTAAAAAGGGAGCAATATCATGTATAAAGACTATGAAGAGTATCTATTGCAACAGCTAGAGAAGTTGATCGCCATACCAAGTCCGTCAGGCTTTTTTCACGCCATAGAAGAGTATCTCACAAGAGAAATCCAGACATTGGGTTTTGAACCGAAGCAACTCTGTAAAGGTGGCCTGCAGTATTGCCTTGGCGGCGAAGGCAACGCAGTAATGCTCATGGCTCACGCAGATACTCTTGGGGCCCAGGTCAAATACATAAAACCTGATGGCCGGATGATGCTGGTGCCTGTGGGCGGGCTTAACCCCAATAACATTGAAACCGAGAACGTAACGGTTTTCACTCGCTTCAACGGGACCTATGAAGGGACCATCCTCTTGGAGAATGCGTCTACCCATGTAAACAAGCAATACAATGTTGCCCGCACCTTCGAAAGCAATTTGGAACTGGTCCTTGATAAGCTGGTTTCTTCCAGAGAGGATGTAGAACGGCTGGGAATCCGAAACGGCGATTTCGTAGTGCTTCATCCACGGTTTAGGATCTCAACTGACGGATTTATCAAATCGCGCTTCATCGATGACAAGATCGGCGTTGCCATCCTTTTGGCCTTTTCCAAGTATGTGAATGATCAAAACATCAAGTTAAACCGTAAGGTCTATATTTCTTTTTCAGTGTATGAAGAGGTGCTGCATGGCGGCGGCACCGGAATACCCGAGGACGTGAGAGAACTGTTGGGCCTGGATATGGGCTGCGTAGGCAAGAACCTGGACGGAAGCGAAACAAAAGTCTCTATTGTGGCCCGGGACAACTATGGCCCTTACAACTATCAGATGATCACCGCCCTGGCCGAGTTGTGTATCAAGAATGGCATTGACTATGCAATTGATTGCTATTCAGGCTATATTTCCGATGTTGTCACCGCGCTGATCGCTGGAAATGATGTGCGGCACGGCCTGATCGGCCCCGGTGTTTACGCCTCCCACAGTTATGAGCGTACCAACTTGAAGGCGGTAGAGGGTACCTTCCGCCTGCTGGACGCCTATTTAACCTGCGGGCAGAGATAAGGAGGACTTCAATGCATCGCTATTTTTTGAAAAGACTTCTCCTCATAATTCCAACCATGCTGAGCGTCGTAATTTTGGTTTTTACCATAATGTCAATAACGCCAGGCAATCCAGGACGGCAAATTCTCGGTTCCAGCGCCCCTCAGTCAGCTGTAGACGCCCTAAATGAGGAATTTGGGCTCAATGAGCCGTTCTTTGTCCGGCTGGGTAAGTATTTGTGGAACGTTGTCACCAAGTTTGATTTCGGCCAATCCTATCGTACCAGGCAGTCAGTATTCAAAGAAATCAAAGTCCGGTTTCCGGTGACTCTGCGGCTTTCGTTTCTGGCCATTATTGGAGAAATGATTATCGGCATTCCACTAGGCATTTTGGCCGCCGTCAAACAGTATTCTCCAACCGACTTTGTGTCGACTGTTTGCGCCATGATGCTAGGTGCAGTCCCTGGTTTCTGGCTTGGGCTGATGCTAATGCTGGTCTTCGGCGTCAAACTGGCTGTTTTGCCCACAGCAGGGTTATCCACTCCCAAGCATTATATTCTCCCGCTTTTGACCATGATATTGCCAGGTGCCAGCGGACTTCTTAAGATCACCCGTTCAACGATGCTTGAGTGCATACGCCAGGATTATGTCCGGACGGCCAGGGCCAAGGGCGCAACAGAGAAAAGCGTGATTCTTAACCATGCCCTGAGAAATGCCCTTCTGCCTATCATCACGGTCCTAGGCATCAACTTTGCATACATGCTTGGTGGTTCAGTTGTTATCGAAAACGTGTTTTCCATCCCAGGGATCGGTGCCATTCTAGTCAGCAGCATTAATCTTAAGGACATTCCCCAGGTCATGGCAATTACAATCCTATTCTCCTTTACCTTCTGTCTGGTCATGGTACTAGTGGATATCGCCTATTCGCTGTTTGATCCCAGAGTCAAGGCGCAGTATGCCGACGCCGGAAGACGGAAAGTGAAGGTGAAAACGTCATGACACATTCCGAAATGGCTGAGAAACGCAGAGTGCGAAAAAACTCACAACTTAGGATGGTTTGGCGCCGGTTCAAGAAGAGCAAAACCGCGATGCTAGGCCTGTGCATTCTAGGGGTCTTTATCCTGTTTGCAGTTTTTGCCAATGTAATAGCCAACTGGGACGAGTACGTGGTCCGAACCAATGAAAGCGCCCGTTTCCTTGCACCAAGCCTAAAAGGCATTTTTACTAAAGAATCTCACCTGTTCGGTACCGACGAATATGGCAGAGATATTTTCGCCCGGATTATCCATGGCGCCAGAGTATCTCTGTCCATTGGAATCGTATCGACTTCCTGCGCCGCTGTAATCGGCGGCATGCTGGGAGCCATAGCAGGCTTCTATGGCAAAAAGACTGACTTTATCATCATGAGTTTCATGGACATTATCTCCAGCGTTCCTTCGATTTTGCTGGCCATGGCCGTAGTGGCGGCCTTAGGGGCCAGTATGACTAATCTCTTAATCGCACTGACCTTTTCCTCAATCGCCACCTATGCGCGATTGGTTCGCTCTACAGTGGTAACCCTGGTTGGCCAGGAATTCATCGAAGCGGCAAAAGCGTGCGGTTCAAGCGATTTGCGGATTATTGTTAAGCACATCCTGCCAAACTCCTTAAGCCCCATTATCTGCCAAATGGCCTTCTCTTCTGCAGGTATGATCTTGACGGCCGCTTCCATGAGCTACTTAGGACTCGGGATCCAGCCGCCGAACCCGGAGTGGGGAGCCATGCTGGCAGGCGCAAAGACTTATATGTGGACATATCCGTACATGATCACAATCCCCGGGATCTGTATAGTTTTGGCGGCGCTTTCCATCACATTGATTGGTGACGGCCTTCGGGATGCGCTTGATCCGAAATTGAAGGATTGAGGTGGATATGATGTCAAACGAACTCTTAAGAATTGAAGATCTGAGCGTTATCTACAAAACCGATATGGAAACCGTTCACGCAGTTAATGGGATCAGTCTTTCCATCAATGAACAGGAAACACTTGGGCTGGTGGGGGAAACGGGAGCAGGTAAAACCTCTACTGCCCTTGCAATACTGAGACTTTTGCCAGATCGTACCGCCAGGATCACAAGTGGGAATATCTATTTCGAAGGCAAAAGCATTCTGGAGATGAATCATGAAGAGCTGCGCCGTTTACGTGGTGGAAAGATCTCAATGATCTTCCAAGATCCTATGACCAGCCTAAACCCGGTGGTTACTATAGGACAGCAGATTGGAGAAGCTCTTGCACTTCACAACGAAGAGAACAGAACTGCCGAAGAAATCGAAGACAGGGTAGATGAGATTTTGGAGCTAGTTGGGATTTCTGCTTCCAGAAAGGGTGATTACCCGCACCAGTTTTCGGGCGGAATGAAACAGCGCGTTGTTATCGCCATTGCTTTGTCCTGCAACCCACAGCTCTTAATCGCTGATGAACCTACCACCGCCCTAGATGTAACCATTCAGGCACAGGTCATAGCCATGATGAACGAACTCAAGCGCAAACTCAAAACCTCGCTGCTCATGATCACCCATGACTTGGGGATTATCGCTCAGACCTGTGAGAAAGTCGCTGTGATGTACGCAGGTGAAATTATTGAATACGGAACGGCAGAAGATATCTTCGAATCTGATAAGCATCATCCGTACACAGTAGGGTTGTTTGGGTCTATCCCAAAACTTGATGAAAAGACCGAGCGCCTGGAGCAGATTGACGGACAAATGCCTGATCCCACCAACCTGCCGGCGGGCTGCAAATTTCACCCCAGATGCAAGCATTGCATGGAGATATGCAGAGCAGAAGAGCCTCCTGTGTTTATTGAGAATGAGCACTCCATCAAATGCCATCTGTATGGGCAAAAGCAGTCAGTATAGTGAAAGGAATGGTGTGTTATGCAACAGCCTTTGATCCAGACCGTTCACCTGAAGAAGTATTTTGAGACACCGCGCGGTTTGCTCCATGCGGTCGACGACATCAACATCTCTATCGAACGGGGCCGCACACTTGGCGTGGTGGGAGAATCAGGCTGTGGAAAGTCCACGTTGGGACGGGTGATGCTTCGGTTGCTTGAGCCCACCTCGGGCCAAATGCTTTTCGAAGGAGAAGACATCTTTCAATACAATAAGAACAAACTCAAGGATCTGAAAAAGGATATGCAAATTATCTTCCAGGATCCTTATTCCAGTTTGAACCCTCGCATGACTGTCAGCGAAATAATCGCCGAGCCTCTGCTGGTCACCAAGACTGTCCGGGGCAAAGCAAATATAGCAAGGCATATTTCCAAGCTTATGGATACAGTAGGCCTGGCCGAGCGATTGGCTATGGCGTATCCTCATGAGCTTGACGGCGGCCGGAGGCAGCGAATTGGGGTGGCCAGGGCACTGGCAGTCAACCCAAAATTCGTCGTCTGCGACGAGCCGGTGTCGGCACTGGATGTATCAATCCAGGCTCAAATCCTCAACTTGCTTATGGATCTGCAGCGAGATATGGGCCTGACCTATCTGTTCATCACCCATGATCTGAGCGTTGTCAAGCATATCTCTCACGATATTGCCGTTATGTACCTAGGGAACAATGTGGAGCGCTGCCCCTCTGACGAGCTGTTTGCAAATCCGCTACACCCGTACACCCAGGCTTTGCTCTCGTCTATTCCCCTGCCAAAGCTTAATCACGGCACTATGCAGCAAGAGGTCATTCGAGGCGAGTTGGCCAGCCCCATAGATCCAAAGCCCGGCTGCCGCTTTGCCATCCGTTGCCCTGAATGCAAAGACGCCTGTATCGGGCAGGATATACCGCTGATAGAGTATTCGCCAAACCACTTTATTTCCTGTGTAAAATACCTGTAGGTAGTTCTCCCTTGATGCACGTAGGCAATCATTCGGTTGCCTGCGTGCATTTTATGTTAAGTGAAAATTGTTGTAGAATGTTCAAAATAGGCTTTGAAGGGAGGGGGTCCGGTGTTTACAAAAATTGAGCAACCCGAGTTGCTTAGGAAGATTGTGGGTCAAATTAAACGCAATATCTCCGCAGGGCGTTTAACAAAAGGCGATAAACTGCCCAGCGAGCGGCAAATGGCAGAAATGTTCGGGCTATCCCGGGCGACAGTCCGCGAGGCGATTAAGGCATTGGACATGCTAGGGCTGGTTGAGTGCAGCCACGGATCAGGCAATTACATCTCAAGCAATCTTAGCAACAGCCTCACTGAGCCATTGAGTATCATGTTTATGCTGGAAGGCGGCAATATTGACCAAACTCATGAACTCCGGCGTGCCATTGAGTTTGCAGCAGCAGGGGCCGCTGCCAGGCACATTAAGCCGGATTCCCTCAAACGCCTAAGCTCTCTTTGCTCTAGGATAGAGAATGGCCCAGATGAGAATGAAAAAGCCAAGTACGACCTACAGTTTCATTACGAAATCGCCGCAGCTTCTCAAAACCCGTTGCTGGTGACTCTTCTTAACGCTGCAGAAACTCTGATCTCAGAACATATTCAGGATGCACGCGCCAGTATCTTGCGGATCCGCGGAAACGAAACCATCATCAACCGGCAGCACCGCGAGCTTCTTGATGCCCTTGGCCGTGGTGATGCAGAGGCCGCCGAGCGGACTGCGCTTGCTCATATGGAACTGATCCATAAGAACATCCTCCGAAAAGGGAAAGAAGACGTACCCATAGAGGAATAGACCTCCACTTCAACAAGATCAGGCGCTAGTGGAACGGTAGTACCGAAATTGACGTCGTAGCATATGACAGTGATGGCCATGGTATTGTGTTCGGTGAGTGCAAATATACCAATGAACCGGTTGATACTGACGTTTTCTATGCACTAAAAGAGAAATCCAGGGCTGTTGCATGGAACAGAGATGAACGCAGGGAATACTTCATCTTTTTTAGCATAAGCGGCTACACAAGGCAAATGAGAGCCTTGGCTGACGGCAGAGAAGATATGCTGCTGTGCACATAAAAAGCCGGCTAACTTGAAAAGAGGTACGCTTGTATGTATGACGTTGCGATTATTGGACTGGGGCCGGCAGGTGCGACACTAGCCCGGCTGCTTGACAGTAGGTTCTCCATAGCTATCATCGACAAGAAGGTTGGGGACGGCACAGGCTTTCACAAACCATGCGGCGGCTTGTTGGCTCCCGATGCACAGAAGGCAATTTCCCATTTCAACCTAACCCTGCCAAAAGAGGTCCTTGTGGATCCTCAGATTTTCGCCGTTCGTACCTATGATTTCAGAACACAAGTGACCCGGCACTATCAAAGATTCTATATCAACCTCGACAGGCACAAATTCGACCTGTGGCTAAAGTCTCTGGTACCGGAACATGTTGCAGTATTTGACGCCAGCACTTGCACTAAAATCGAGCGCAGAGGTAATGAGTACGAGCTCAGTTTCTTCCGAAACGACAAGGTTCACAACATAACTGCCAAGTATATCGTAGGTGCCGACGGGGCCAACTCAGTTGTTAGGAGATTCCTGTATCCGCACAAAGAAATTCGCAGCTATGTTTCTATTCAGCAGTGGTTTGCTGAAACACACGTCAATCCCTTTTACTCCTGTATCTTCGACCCTGATATTACAGACTGTTACTCGTGGACAATCTCTAAAGACGGATATTCAATTTTCGGTGGCGCATATCCCAAAGATAGGTGTCTGGAACGGTTTGAATCTCAGAAACAGCGTCTGACCAATAGGGGCTTCTGCTTTGACACACCACTCAAGACGGAAAGCTGTCTTGTGCTCAGGCCCTCGAAGCCAGGTGATTTCTGCACAGGCAAGAACAACGCTTTTCTAGTTGGGGAAGCAGGGGGCTTCATAAGTCCGAGCTCCTTGGAAGGTATTAGCAGTGCTATGAAAACGGCCTATACTTTGAGCCAGGTACTCAATTCTCTAGTTACAGTGCCAGGTATGGAGAAACTGAACCCCTGCGAGGAATATCGCAGAAAAACCCTGGGCTTACGCATCAAACTGCTCTTGAAGATAATGAAATGCCCGTTCATGTATTTCCCGCCTCTGCGGAAAATGGTCATGTTAGCGGGCATAAACAGCATACACGTTATGGAAAAAATACCGTCCTTACAGCAGAAATCAGCCGCCAAAGACAAACCGGAAACCCAGGGGCCAGGTATAAAGTCAACCCGTCTTTGAGACTAGGGCTGCCGGTTGACTATGACAATCCGATTGTCCCCATCCCAGTCCACGAAATCACCCAGTAGTTCTCCTACATAGCGGACCGGTATCATCGTGCGATCATTTCTAATTACGGGTTCGGTATCCATAGTTATCTCAGTACCATTTGCTGCGGCTGTATTGCTGCCTATGGCCAATTTCACAGTAAGATTGTCCCTGCTAATGGTAACCTCATAACCGGCAGGATCCCAACCTACCTCGGCTCCGAGGGCTTCACTTATGGCTCTGATAGGAACCATAGTGCGGTTATTGCTATCTATATACGGTTCTGAATCGAAGAAGATTGGGACATTATCAACCACAATGCCAATCTTCCCTGGTTTTGCCGCATAGCCGTACATTAGGTACTGCTGGCGTTCGTGTTTGAATCTCTCAAGGCCTGTTGAATATAGCCTTTCAATTTCCTGAGGCGGCAGTTTCTGTTCGAGCCATTGCCCTATCTTGTAAGTACCCATGATCTTATCAAACATAACCACGCTTGCCGGAGTGGAACCACTCTTGGGAACTCGGAAATCGGCCAGCCGCTTTGCATAGGCCAGAGCATAAAAACCGGACCTGGCCGGATTAAACGTCCTGTAGTCGGTGATCTGCAGCCTTACGCCACCCTCGCTGCCCCGGGTATCAGGGACGAAAACTACTCCCGGAAGGCCGGCTCCATTTAGCAGATCGGCAAAACGGTTGCTGTCAATTCCTTTTCCGCCTATCCATTTGAACTGATCTCGCTGGCGGATGCCTGTTCCCTCGCCCAATCCTGTAGCCATATACCCAAACACAGAATCAATGTCAGGTATGTTAGGAGACGTACAGATCCACGGTAGTCCCGTATCTTGCCAGATCATGTCCCTGGTGTACCCTTCCATAGGTATAACTATCAGGTCAACGCTGATCTCACGGTTGAAAAACCGAGCCAGTTCGCCCGCTGTCATACCGTGAGCCATAGGAAGGTTGTCCACTCCCACGAAAGTCTCAAGTTCATCTTCGAGCACAGGCGCTTCAACAATTTCACCGCCAAGGGGATTCGGGCGGTCAAGTACAATGACTGTCTTGCCATATTTTGCTGCAGCCTTCATGGCGTAATTCAAGGTGGAGATATATGTATATGTACGGGCTCCGATATCCTGTATGTCATAAAGAAGGACGTCAATATCCTTAAGCATTGCTTCGCTTGGTTCACGAGTGGCGCCATAGAGGCTGTAAACAGGGATATTCAGTTCCGGATGAACATATGACTCTACATATGCACCGGCCTTGGCTTTGCCGTCTATGCCGTGCTCAGGACCATAAAGAGCCACCAGATTCACCGTTGGGTCACCGGCCAGAACTTCTATGGTGCTAACCCCCTGGCTGTTGACTCCGCTCTGGTTAGTAATCAGGCCTACCCTCTTCCCTTCAATCAGGTGGTGGTAACGGCTGTACAATACCTCGTTGCCTAACCTAAAAGAAGGAATAGCGGCACCAACAGCCGGTTCAAAAGGAAGTAGTGCAAATACAGTGATTATGGCGATCGCTAGAAATTTGGATGTTCTACGCATGTCCTATCTCCTTGTGTGTATTCTCATGGGGTTAGACGCCATAAATCGACATGTGGTTCCAGATGCTGTTCGCTAACTACTCTTCGAATTCAACTTCAGGAGCATCGCCCCACAGCCGTTCCAGGCCGTAGAAGTTTCTCTCGTCTTCTCTGAAGACGTGTACAACAACATCACCATAGTCAAGAAGGGCCCAGTACCCAATCTGGTACCCTTCAACATGCATAGGCTTTCTTATCTCATCCGAAGTTTTCAGCAATCTGTCTGCAAGAGCTCTTACGTGTCTGGGGTTTGACCCAGATGCGATAACAAAGTAGTCTGCAATCAATGTAACATCCCTTACGTCAAGCACAATCACATCAGAACCCTTGCCGTCATACAGAGCCCTGGCCGCATTCACAGCCAGATTTCTCGCTGACTGGCCTTGGGGCCGGGAAAGTTCCTTGGTGACACCATTCAACTTATCTATGCAAATCAAACCTCCCGCTACCGGAGTATTATTGACCGGACATTTTAAAGTCTTTCCCGATAATAACCAGAACATCGGCGTCTTCAGGAATTTCGCCAGAAGTATAGGCTTTTACCCCGGAAGCTACCGCCTTCAAACATTTCAAAATCCCGGACTGAACATCCTGTTTTCCCTTGGGAGCCAGAATCGTGGTCTCGGTATAATCAAACCGCTCTGCATTGCCTACACTTACTACGTCAAAACCGTAGCCTCTCAGGATTGAAGCAATATAATCAGCAGCACCGGGCAACCCACAACCATTCTGAACTGCCACTTTGACAGTTGAATTCTTAGTCCTGTCTACCCCGCGTATGATTTCGTCTACCATTTGAGCCGCTTTCTCTGAATCAACAAGCCAGTAGCTAATTTCGCCAATGTAGCCGGGTTCGCCAGGCAAAATCTCCATCTTTGCATCGTCAAGTTTCATCCCAAGCCCTACTGAGGCCAAGAACATAATGTCGTCATTGGTAAGATCCGTCACCACATACGGCATTATGTCTTCAACAAGCTTGGGTATCTTGGTTAATGTGCCGATGGACATCAGCTTATCTGCCAGGGCATGCAAGAACAGTTCCTGCGCCCTGATTCTCCCTATATCGCCGTCTACATATTCTCTGAAACGCACAAAGCCGAGGGCTTTGCCTCCATCAAGTTTCTGGGGCCCTTTTTCAATGTGAATAAAAAGATTCTGATATGGATCCTCGTAGTCCATGTCCTGTGGTACGTCAATATTGATACCGCCCAATGTATCGATGATCTCCTTAAATCCCACGAAGTCCACTCTTACATAGCGGTGTATGTCTATTTTCAGAAACTCCTCAAGTGTCTGTACAACAAGTTCAGGTCCGCCATAGGCATGGGCATGGCCTGCTTTTTCAAGATCATTGACCTTGGGTATAAAGACACGGGTATCCCTGGGAACCGACAGGATTCCCACTTTTTTGGCATCAGGATCTACGCTGACAATCATCATTACATCGGAACGTGTGCCCGTTCTCGAATTCTTCAGAAGTTTGCCGTCAACTCCGCCATCGATTCCCAGTACAAGTATGTTCATCCTGGAATCGGCCTCATCGATAATGGGAGTGCCACTGGAGGGTGGATATTCTCTGGAATAGCCTTTAAGGTAGGAATACATGCCATAACCCATGCCGCCGAGGAACAAAACCACGCCCAGGATAATCATTCCGGCCATCTTGCCCCAATTTCTCCTCCTGGCAACATGTGTCCCTTCCGGCCTTTGGTATATTCTTGTTTCGTCTATTTCAGCATTGCGCTTAATATCGCGGCTCTCTCTTCGCGATCTCATTGAACACCACCACCGTTTCAGTGTCAACAATCCAGCCTCTAGTTTGAACTGCGTAAATGATAGCATTCCGCAGACATTCAAAGAGGGCACGATCAAAATCGCCCTTCTCCAGCAATCTGCGTACAACATCAACTTTAGGATAATTCCTTGTTGGTTCGACTTTGTCGGCCAGGTATAATACCTGCTCAAGCCTTGTCCAATTGTACCTGCCTGTTACATGGAAAGCAATTGCATTTAGAACTCCCCTATCCCTAACACCTAGCTCTTCCCGGGCAATTAAGGCTGCTACTTTCCCATGCAGTAGAAAGGGACGAGCCCTTTCCTCTTTTCTAAGTATTATACCTTTTTCGTTTGCTTTACGTAAAAGCTGTTCCGCCGAGTATTCCCTGGCAATATCGTGCAAAATCCCTGCTAAATATGCTCTGTCAGGATCAACCCCGTACGCCCTGGCCATTTTTCGCCCACAATCAGCCGTGCCAATACTGTGTTTGAACCGGCCCTCTGTAAGCGTTTGCCTGGCAAAGTCGACTCCGCGATTGTATAACAACTGATATTTGGCCCCCGGTAAACATGTTAAGCTCGAAATCGACACCGGTAAGTAACGCCTAATAATTCGATGCTTCCTATCATACTGTAACTACTGGCCACAGTGATTGCAACGGGAAGAACCATCCTGTCTCATTGATTAGACGCTGGTTAGTTCAGCAAAGTTTCAGTCAGGTGCGGACAACTGTGCCTAAGTTGAAAAAGCTCGCCAAAATGACGTTGCCTCCAGATCCTTCGAGAGTTCCGGCCCGCGAAACAGATGAGGAGGCAATACAAGTCTTATGAAATTAGAGATTCGTCAACCCTCTTAGAATCTGGGCTGGCGAGGGCGGGCTTCATTTACAACTATCTGACGTCCACCCAGCATGGTTCCGTTAACGGCTTCAATGGCTTTTTCTACATCAGCATCATCTACTTCTACAAAGCCGAAACCTCTGGACCTTCCCGTATCTCTGTCAGTGATGATACGGCAGCTCTTAACGTCCACAAAGGGGCTAAAAGCCTCGGAAAGTTCTTCGCTGGTAGTACTCCATGGTAGATTTCCTACATACAAAGTCTTCATTCAATGCACCTCCCTTCTCTAAGCGTCCACGACGGTCAACCCAATTCTTAGTGGATACACCTTTCGCCTATAGGCATAGCAGAGCCATCAACAGTCCAAATAACCAAAATATTGATATGCCCAACCACCATTCCTCTAAGTGACGGTGTTAAGTCAACCATCCTCCATTAAAACGCCCACGGCGTTTCTCGGCATCGTGAAGGTAAAGTCTTTCTTTTTCTATATACAAACGTACCGGTTCAGGAACCAGATACCGGATAGATTTGCCCTCTCGCACTCTTCGCCTAATGTCTCTTGATGCAATGGCCAAGAGTGTTACAGGAAATGGGTGTACCCTGCCAAAGTAATCAGGCCCAATGAGTTTTTCAAGCTTACTTAGGGCTTCTATACTGTAACCAGGCCTTGTTACCGCAATGAAGTCAGCTAGATCGAAAAGCTGGTCAAACCCATTCCATGTGTGGATCTCAAGAATCGCGTCAAGTCCCGTTATGAAATACAGACGATTGTCGCCAGGCATAGCGTATCTAAATTCTCTCAGAGTATCTAGCGTATAAGAGGGACCGTCCCGTTCTATCTCGATTCCTGAAACTTCAAACTGAGGATGGTCAGCCGTAGCAAGTTTGGCCATCATGTAGCGATGATCAGGGGAAGTAACTTCGGAAAGTGACTTGTGTGGAGGCCTGCCGGACGGAACAAATACCACACGCTCAAGCCCGAACCCTTGTAATACTTCTTCGGCAGCCCTGAGATGTCCAAAATGAATAGGATCAAAAGTACCGC
The DNA here is from genome assembly GCA_040766745.1 of Bacillota bacterium. Classification (GTDB taxonomy): domain Bacteria; phylum Bacillota; class Sulfobacillia; order Fermentithermobacillales; family Fermentithermobacillaceae; genus JAXGPX01. Next base: position 639,526 of record JAXGPX010000002.1, on the reverse strand, counting down.
CCATTACGCCGATCGCAGTCACCAAAATGCCTCCAAGACCCAGGAACCCTGAAAATCAGACTTCACAGTTTCCCTTTGTATTCTCCCTATTTGTCAGAAATCCTTCTTTTTTGCTGCCAAAACGTCGTAAAGTCCTGAAATAAGGCCATTCAACCCCGTTTTGTTGTTTGCCGAGATCAAGAACACCGGTTTCCGAGAGACTTCTTCAATCTGCCTCTTAATCTCTGAAAGATCATCCGGTGACTCTACAAGGTCAATCTTGTTTATGGCCACCAGGCATTCTTTGTTTTTCATCTCATGACTGTAAGAAAGCACCTCTCGCCGTACTGTCAAGAAATCCTCGACAGCGGCTTGAATGGACTGTGCGCCCTCGCACTTTGCTTCTACCACATATAGTAATACTGCTGTTCTTTCTATGTGCCTCAGAAATTCGTGGCCAAGTCCCTTTCCCTCACTCGCGCCCTCTATAAGGCCCGGAATGTCAGCAACAACAAACCGAAAATTATTATGTTCAACAACACCAAGGTGAGGTGTGAGAGTTGTAAAGGGGTAAGGGGCAACTTCCGGAGTAGCATTTGATATGGCCCTTAGAAGTGTGGACTTGCCTGCATTAGGAAATCCTACAAGGCCTACATCTGCAATAGACTTAAGTTCTAACTGAACCCACCGCTCTTCCCCTGGGATACCATCCTCGAATTTGCGTGGGGCCCGGTTTACGGAACTTGCAAACCTGGCATTGCCTCTGCCGCCTTTGCCTCCACGGGCAACAACTGCTTCCTGGCCTTCACGCACAAGATCATCTATGGCGTCTAGGGTCTCTGCATCATACAACACCGTACCAGGCGGAACCCTTACAATAAGATCTTGCCCTTTCTTCCCTGCCCGCTTATCGCCCTCGCCCGGACGACCGTTTGGTGCTGTTAAATGGGGCCTGTACCGAAAATCCAAGAGAGTATTAAGGTTTGTATCTACCTTGAAAATAACGCTGCCTCCGTCTCCCCCGTCTCCGCCTGCAGGGCCTCCAAAAGGCACATACTTCTCACGCCTGAACGCAACACAACCCCGGCCTCCGTCTCCCGCTTTTACATACACTTTAACCCTATCAATAAAGCGAGAAGCCAAACCGAAAACCCCTTCCACAAAATCTCAACTACTCGGCAGTAAATCTCTAACGCCAAAAGCGGCGGAACCGGCTGCTGCCAGTCCGCCGCATCTATTGTCTCACGGCTAACCCAGGTATTTCATTAGTCATTATCCGGAGATGCCAAAGCCGGTGCTTCCATAACTGAACTTTCAGGCATAATAGACACAATCTTGCTATCACGGCCCTTTCTTTCGAAAGAAACATACCCATCAGCCTTGGCAAAAAGAGTATGGTCACGGCCCATGCCAACATTAAGTCCGGGATGTACCTTGGTACCCCTTTGGCGCACGATAATGCTCCCTGCTGAAACCAGCTGGCCGTCGTGGCTCTTAACACCAAGCCGCTTGGAGTGGGAGTCCCGTCCGTTTCTAGAGCTTCCTACACCCTTTTTCTTAGCAAACAATTGAAGGTCAATCAACATCATTGCTGCTCCCCTCCTTCCTATCTATGCAGCCTGGCATTGCCTGCTGCATAAGCCCACTCTATACTACATTCTCGTAAGTTACATCAACATAACCTGAGTATTCCCTGGAAATCGACAACAGCCCCAGTTCTAAGGCCCTCAAAATTGCCTGGGAGGCAGTCCCGCAGGATTCCTGTGAGATGTGTACCTCCAGGAAACCGGGCTCCCTCTGAAAGCTGACACTGCTGCCAAGCGTATCTTTCAGCCCCAAAACTGCCGCTTGAGCAATAGCTGATGCTCCTGCGCAAACTATATCCTGGCCATACTCTGCAAAACCCGCATGGCCTCGAATTCTAAATCCAACCAGCAGTCCGGGCTTATTTTCTTGCCCGGGCATTGTATCTTTACGCAGAAGCGTTGCTTTCAGCATTCTCTTCAATGGATTGAATCCTAATCTCGGTAAAATGCTGTCTGTGCCCATAACGCTTTCTATAATTAGTCTTGGCTCTGTACTTGAAAACCAATACTTTTCTGGCCTTAGCCTGGCGGATAATAGTACCCTTTACTGCAGCTCCTTGAACATAGGGCCTCCCAACTTTCAAGGATTCGCCGTCAGATATGGCAAGCACTTTATCAAATACCCATGTATTGCCGCGCTCCCCGCTAACCTTTTCGACTCTTATAATGCTGCCAGGTGATACCCGATATTGCTTACCGCCTGTTTCTACTATCGCGTACAACTTAGGAAAACCCCCTACTCTTGAGCCAGCTATACAGTTACCGTTACAGTCTAGCACGCCAGAGAAAAGCATGTCAAGAAACCTGGCTTTTGGTTTGCTTTCGCCGGCCCGTATCTACAGGAACGGCCTTTGCGAAAGTACGGAAACATGATGTAATTTCGACTTCTACCTTTTGGCCGACCCGTGAGCCCCCGTCTTGAATATCAATCACGTAACCTTCAATTCTGGCTATTCCATCACCAGAGTTCTGAGAGTGGGGCTCTTCGATTTCTACTTCAATAACATCTCCAACCTGTACTGGAATTGCCTTAATGGCAATCTCTTCTTTGGTGCCCAAGGCCTTGACATTCATCTCTTCAATATGCAAAGTCTCGGCGCCTCGTATAAAAATGCTACGCCCCGTGTCTTTTTCAAGTTCTTTCAAATTGCTGCCGCCAGGGCCTATGAGATAAGAAGCCACTCCAGGATTAACCTCAACTAATACTGCTTCGCTGTAGGAATTCCTCAGGAGCCTTCTAATCTCTCTGCGAATTCTTGATGCTACGGCTTCCTCAGACATTACGATCCCTTTACCGCCGCAGTAAGGGCACATTCTTGTCATTAGAGCGTCAAGGCTTTGCCTGACCTTTTTTCTTGTCATCTCTACAAGCCCTAATCCTGTAAGCCCTACAACAACTGTCTTTGTGTGGTCTCTCTTTAAGTGCTTTTCAAGCTCGGCCACTACCTTTGCCTTATGATCAGGACTATCCATGTCAATAAAATCAATGACGATAATTCCGCCTATGTCCCGCAATCTTAGCTGCCTGCATATCTCTTCACAAGCTTCCATATTGGTCTTGAAAACAGTCTCGGAAAGGTTCTTACCTCCAACATAGCGTCCGGTATTAACGTCGATTACTGTTAATGCCTCAGTCTTATCAACGACAATGTAGCCGCCTGACCTCAGCCATACCTGACGCTGTAGTGCCTGCTCAATTGCGGCCTCTACGCCGTAAAGGCTGAATAGGGGAATTTCCCTGTCCCTATAGTAGATGACTCTATCTTTCATCTCAGGAGAAACGCTGTCGAGGAGTTCCAATACTTTCCCGTAAGTCTGCCCATCGTCCACAAGCATCCTGGTGGTTTCCTGGTTGAGCTCATCCCGCACCATCCTGAAAACCAGGCCAAGGTCCCGGTGAAGGAGGGCAGGTGCCTTCTGGCCGCTGACTTTGCTCTGTACTCTCTCCCAAAGTCTCAGGACAAACAAAAGATCCCTTTCGATTTCTTCTCTTGTTTTCTTTTCCGCAACTGTTCTGATAATCACTCCCATATTCTTGGGTTTGATATCTTTGGCCAGTTTACGCAGTCTTTGTCTTTCAGATTCCTCTGTAATTCTTCTTGATACCCCTACATAATTGACTGTTGGCATAAGTACCAGGTATCTTCCTGGAAACGTCACATGTCTTGTTACCCGGGCGCCTTTTGTCCCAATGGCTTCCTTTACAACCTGAACTAATATGTTCTGTCCTGGCTTGACCAGATCGTTTATTGTCCTCTTCCGGTTCTTTCTGAACCTTGGAACGTCATTGTTTTGAAGTTCAGGTGGCAGGAAAGCATCATCAACATACAAGAACGCATTCTTCTCTTGCCCGATATCGATAAATGCAGCCTGCATGCCGGGCAAGACATTAATCACCTTTCCCAGGTAAATATTGCCTGCCGTCTTCTGACTGGTAGGCCTCTCCATGTAAAACTCAACAACAGAGCCGTCCTCAACAAGGGCAGCCCTGGTTTCATCTGAATTGGCATTAATAAGAATCTCCCTGTTCATGGGAGTATGTTCATCTCCTAAACTCAAATTTGGCTCATAGCGCAAATCTTTACGCACCGCAATAACCCTGAAGGTACCGGCGCAATTTATTCTCACTCAAAGTAAAGCTTGAGCCTGTCAACTATTACTTCGCTCGTGTCAATGTCCAGCCCAAATCTGGATAAGGAACCAATTACCCACTGAGGGCGCACGGTCCGCCCATTTTCATGTCCGATTCTCATAAGAAGTGTCAAATTATTATGGCCGAAATCTATATCCGGCTCGATCCTCATGTATTCGACGAATCTCCGCAGATCCACCGTTCTGGTTCCTGTGGGCCTTCCGATGTCAAATAAAACCTGTTCCTCATTAAAAAAAGCCTCTGCGGCTGATGAAACTAGGCCTCTTTTCACCTCCTCAATCTCAACGCTATATAAGGAACCCAAGATTTGCGACTCTAAAGGTTTCTCGCTGTCAGGAGCAATGAAAACTTGACTCACCGAGAACCCCTCTGGCAAAGCGCCTGAAAGAGTACGAGTCAACTGGACTAGGAAGTTTGGGATCTGTGAAGTCGCCACAGGATCAGTTCCGGACTGATCCAAGAAAACATCCATGTACTCTTCCTCTCCTGAGGTTCCAACAGGCAAAGGGGCATAGAAGGAAACTCTCATCTTGGGCGAATACCCTTTTGTGATAGCCACAGGCCATTTCGCCCTCTTAAGAGACATCCTCATAACACGGGCAAGATCCAGGTGGCTAAGAAATCTTACCCTGTCTCCTTTTTTGTATTTGACTCTAACTTTCAAATCTGTCACCTTCAAACTGCGTTCCAGGTTCAAATCTATCAAAACACAGCATTCATCTAAGTGAAACCTCTACTCCCAGCCCAGGACATACACCACACCCGACACAATGGCCGGCCCTGCAATCCCTGGTGATAGCCCCCTTCTTTGCCCGCTCCCGTTCTAATGATAAATACGAACGTGTTACTCCGGTGTCCAGGTGTTCCCAGGGAAATACCTCATCTTGTTTTCGCTCTCTGTGGGCAAAGAAAGAAGGATTCAGCGCTGCGTCGTTAAAAACTTCTTTCCACAAGCTTTCATCGAGCATATTAGGCCAGGCGTCAAACCTTGCACCCTTTTCAAAGGCAATCTCCAGTACCCTGGAAAGCCGCCTGTCACCCCGGGCAAAAACCGCCTCGAGCCAGGTTAGTTTCGCATCATGATACCTGTACTCTATACCAGGCCCCCGCAACGCACTGCCCAAGAGACGCTGGCGCCTTACAAGTTCTTCCGGCTCTATACAGGCCTCCCACTGAAAAGGAGTGTTTGGCTTGGGCACAAACCCTGAAACTGAGGCGACAATTGTAGGCCTTGCTTTCATGTTTCTCCCTATCTGGCGGATCTGCTTTACAAGGCTTGAGATGGCCAGAATATCATCGTCAGTCTCACCAGGCAGGCCGATCATAAAATAAAGCTTAATGTGGGAAAACCCCGACGAAAACGCAGAAGTGGCTGCCTCAAGAATTTCTTCCTCTGTGACTTTCTTGTTAATAATATCTCTCATTCTCTGGGATCCTGCCTCAGGTGCCAGGGTTAACCCGGCCTTTCGGGAAGCCCCAAGAATCCTGGCAAGTTCTACAGAAAATGAGTCAATCCGTAAGGATGGAAGAGAAACCCTTGCTCCACATGGATTGTCTTCTAAAAGCCCGGATATTAGTTCTTCGATATGGCCATAGTCTGCCGAAGACAGAGATACCAGCGAAACCTCATCATAACCCGAACTCTCAAGAAGGGTCCTTGCCAGGTTTTCCACAGTTTCAGGGCCTCTTTCCCTTACAGGCCTGTATATGGTTCCAGCCTGGCAGAATCTGCACGCCTGAGTACATCCTCTGAATATCTCTACCATTACCCTATCGTGGATAGGCTCCATCAATGGTATTAACGGCTTATTGGGGAACGGCGCGCCTTCCAACGACTTCAGAACCCGGCGCCGGACTCTTCGGGGTGCCCTAAACAGCCCGGGCATATCTTGAGGAAAACACCAGTCTCTTAGCGCCTGGTCACTGACACCTGCTTTTAGGGCCTGGTAGGCTTGGCCATCGAGCCTGACAGGGCGCGAAGTTATCTCGTTGATTGTCCCATCATGGTTGTATTCAACATTGTACAGGGCCGGGACATATGCACTTTCCACCAGTGAGAGCGCAGCAAGGAGGTCTTGCCTCGATCTACCGGAGTGTTTCCAGTTCTTATAAGCATCAGTTATATCCAGGGTAAGTTCCTCGCCATCACCTAATGCAAAGGCATCGATGAATTCCGCAATTGGCTCAGCGGACATTGCACAAGGCCCGCCGGCTATTACCAGGGGATCACCTTCGGTTCTGTCCTTAGATCTTAATGGAACTCCCCCAAGCTCAAGCATTGTTAGTATGTTTGTGTACGTGAGCTCATACTGCAATGAAAACCCCACAATATCGAAGGATGAAAGAGGGAGCCTGCTCTCAATGCTAAATAGGGGCCAACCTTTTTCCCTGAGCAGGTTTTCCATATCAAACCACGGGGCATATACCCGTTCGCAAGCAATGTCAGTGCGGCTGTTGAGGACGGAGTACAAAATCTGTGACCCAAGATGACTCATTCCAACTTCATATACATCAGGGAAGGCCAGGGCAAACAAAACATCGACCGAATCATGTGCTTTGGGCTGAGAATTGATCTCCCCACCCGTGTACCTGGCAGGCTTTTCTACCTTACCAAGATGCCGCTTCAATTCATTCCATGGGATACTTTGCTGTTCCCCTCTTGGCACGCTTAACCAAACCTTTCGTGTTACCACTGATCTATAGAGGTACTCTTGCCCTTACTGTACATTATAACCCTTATGATACCAAGAAGGAAAAGTGGATTGGCCAAGAAAGCCCTTGATGGTCTGGCTCCCATTAGGTTCAAGGTGAGAGTGGCTTAAATGAGCTCCTTTACCTTAACATTAACCAGACCTTTGTAGAAAGCCTCGAGCAATCTGGTCTCGGTTATTGACCCAAGGACTGTCATCCTCCTGTCTACAACAAGTATTACGAAGTACTTCGAAGGCCTTAGCCGCTGCACCACGTCTTTAACCTGCACTTCTTCACGTACCATAATCTCTTCTACTAAAATGGCCCGCTTCCTGGCAAGCCTTTCGTTGCGCGCCAGCAACATCAATGCGTTGTGAAGGTCAACTCCTTGTTTCTCTTTTATTGAACCCCAAATGACAAAAGGCCCAAAAAGCACCAAGGTGTAGCAATCATACCCTGCAAATATACCCACAACACCAATGACGCTGGACATCGCCCCCAGCCACATCCCCAGGTTTGCAACTTTCATAGACGCTTCTTTGTAACCGGCTCGCAACGACAGTTGAGCCCTTATGAATCTTCCTCCATCCAGTGGCAGGCAAGGCATAAGGTTCATAGCCAGAAGTCCCAGATTCACTTTAATTAGAAACTCAAGCAAGGGAAATTGGCCTAGGGCCTGCACTCCAGGTACCCTGGCAGCAAGGGCCATATAGGAGAGGAAGCCAATGGCAGCAAGCATGGCACTTTGAAGAGGGCCTGATATGGCAACCATCGCCTCTGGCCAAGGTTCAAATTGCCATACACCTTCAAGTTTTCCAACTGCACCGAAAGGCCAGAGCTCAACTTCGGTAATCTCTGCGCCAAGAAAGGCCGAGGCTATCAAGTGCCCCATCTCATGAACCATGAGACTTCCCAAAAACACAAGAAAGTACAAGGCATAGCCTGACCCAATGAGTACCAGAGCGGCCAGAAGAAACGTCACGTGGACGTATATTCGAGTATTTCCTATCTTAGCCACCGGAAATGTCATTTTGCAGCTATGTTCCTTTCTGTTAATCGCATTGAATCTGCGGCTTAAATGATCAGGGAATCCCGGCGCCTTTAGCGGTTCAAGCAATCCCGCTGGTTACACGTATTACTGCATTTTGGCCTTGGGCGGAAGCAGCGTCATTGGATCGATTTCAATGCCGTCTTTTCTGATTTCAAAATGAAGGTGCGGGCCTGTAGCATTGCCGCTTTCGCCCACTGTACCAATGGCCTCTCCCTTTTTCACTTTCTGATCTTTGACTACAGATGCGGAACTAAGGTGCCCGTATACACTTGAAAAGCCCTGGCTGTGTTCAATCTCCACTACCATCCCGTATGAAGGTGACTGTCTTATGCCTGTAATGATTCCATCTAGCACTGCGACTACCTTGCCTCCCTCCGGTGAATCAATATCTATTCCTTGATGGAGGGACATACCAGTTGCTTCATCATTGGCCCTCCATCCGAAATACGACGTGACCTCCCCATCACAAGGCCATAGAAGAGCACTCTGCCTACCTGTAACCCTCTCTGCCCAAAAACCTCTCAGATCAAACCTGGAGATCGCCGCCACTGTATCAGGCAGCTTTGCTATCCAGGTTTTGACGTCCTGGTAGGTAGTATCTGTATTGACTGCATCCCTGGCCACCGCTACTGCTTCTAGGGCCATTCCGGTATTTGATCTTGATGCACCAAGCAGAATACAAAATATGAACACAGCCGCCAAGGTCTGCCAGGCCCAACTTGGGAAATGATATTCAGGTTCACTCTCAGTCCGCCACCTGCTCCTGTATGCCCCCTTACTGTCTTTCCAAGCCATTTGTCCCACCTCACTTCAAAAAAAGGTTATTATTAATAAGTAGGAGATATGAATGAAGGATAGGAGCGGACGAAACAGAAGTTTACCGCAGACCGGGTTCGCATCTGATTGACGATTTACAGCAGTGGTAACTGTGGCGCAGTGGCAAAGATTCCTCTAGGTATCATGAATTGGAACAGGGAGGATTGTTTACGTGAATAACAGCAGAGCCGAAATGGCCAAACATACCGAACACATTACCTCGTTCCCTCGCATTATTGTCGGAGGAATGCAAATAGGGCCCCAGGATCCCAATCCATCTGCACTACTGGCTGTGTCCTATCCGTCCCTGGAGAAGGCCCGGGCCTGGGCTGGATACTTGTCTTCAGTTCAAAACGGTGTCAAGCCGTTTGAATCGGGCCCTGATGTATTCGTAGGAGACACTGCCATCAGAGTGGGTATTAGGCTGAAACCTGACACGGAACGAGGCTACCTGTGCCAGGTTATTGCGAAATCTGACCCCAGGCACCTGACGTACGCTTTCTACGCTGCATCTTACGTTGGCAAGAGCGAACTGGATGCTTTCTACAGCCTATATGACCTTACTAATAACTTTGTGTTCACAGTCTCCTACAATAATACTCCGCTGCTGGATAAACTTAACCTTATTAAATACACAATTGACCGGAGAGGAGTTTGACCCAGTGTCTGCACCCAACCCATACCCCAACGAACAAGTTCTATGCGTTCCAACCAAAGATCTATACGCAAAAATAGGTGCCTGGCGTGGCTTAAGAAAACCTACATCAGACGTGTGGCAAATCATAGCCAGAAAATCGACTTTCAGGCCAAGGGAGCTTCTGGAATTAGATCCTTCGTTTAAGCAGCTTATTTCATATACCCTTTTCATATCCGGCAAAAGAATATTCGTTATGAAACGCCTGAGTACCCAGGGCGAGAAGAGGCTCCGTGGCCTTCTCTCAGTAGGAGTAGGCGGGCACATGAATCCGGTTGAAGACATAAAATGGCCGGGAAAGAGGCGAATCGGTGACATAAAAAACCTGGTAGGGCTAAACACCATAAGGGAGATACGTGAGGAGGTCATCCTTGCAGGAAACCCGCAGTTAGGCATAATCGGATTTCTCAATGATGACGAAAATGAAGTTGGCCAGGTTCACCTGGGAGTAGTGTCCGTAGTACACTTGCCCTCTCCTCTGCTGGCAGTTAGAGAAACTGACAAAATGCTCGGAGCCTGGGTAGAACTGAACAAGCTAAGCAAGTTAGGGGCTTTTGAGACCTGGTCATCTCTGGTATTGCAGGGCCTGGTGTAGAAACAGCGCACCACCCAAAGGAGGCACCACCGTTGGGGGTGCCTCCTTTTCAGGCCTCATATTGCGATGCGTGCTAGACTGCAATACCCAACCATTCCGTTAGCAAGAAACTGAGTCTATTAAGGAACAATGAAATACGTCCCTGAACAGTGTTACCAAACGCAGTCCCAAACCCAACCATCATGATATACCTGCCTATGCGGCCTGAACCCTGTATAAACTTAGACTGTTTCCCTGTCGTAAAGAAGAAATAGGACATTACAGCCAGGAACATCAGGAAAAACAATATGTTATTTACAGAATCCAGTTTTCTCATTGCGTCGGCAACCTGTGTCATAACAGGCCTTGGAAGCCGGATTAGGTTGTAACCCAGGCCCCATCCTACATATGCGGCAATCGGATACCTTGCTATCCACGTGTACTTTGCAGGGGCATACCTAAAGTATAGAAGTAGCCCAAAGAAACCCATTAGATAGAAATAGTACTGCTTTTCTTCAATCACATATTGCTTAAAATACGGCTTGATGTAAGAGTGAATGTACCTGCTTATCTGATAAGATGTATAAAGAGCTACCAGGCTATACTCTGCAATCCTGTACACAGGGTTTTCTTTATATAGATAACTGTAAACAGCAAGTGTGCAAATGGCAGCAACCCAGATCTGAGGTTTCGTCAATTTAGTTCACCTCCTGTCTCCTCAATCGCGACCAAACATCGTTACCACAAAAACAGTCCTGCCCTGTTATTAGTGCGCACTGCTATCGCTTTTGACCTTGGCGTAATAAGAGATATTGCCCAGAATTACGAGGACAATAATCCATAGATGGCCCATTGATTGAGCATCCATAAGTTTTACCGTCTTACCAGGCCTGTTAAGAAGAATCTCATATTCAGCCGCTCCGGGTAAACCGCAGAGCATTCCCTTGATCTGTCCGGCTCTAAGGTTATTCATGGCTCCCGGAACCTGTACTGCCACGTTACCCACATATATATCGTAATCGGCAAAATACGTGGTGTATGTGGGAAGTCCAGGGGATCCTGATAAGAAAGCCATGACGCCCTTGGTAGTTGCCTTATCCCACTTTCTGAACCTCTGCATCAGGGGAAGATCTTCAAATGAATTGCCGAGCATGTCTGCCTTCGCACAGGTATCCCAGAAGTCCAACTGCATATTACGCCAGGTAGTGGTGCCGCCAGGCTTCCAACCCACATAAACCCAATCAACCCCATACTCTGCAGATACTCCTTCTGCTTTCAACTCCTCGACAACTTCGTTAATGAGAGTGTACCCGAGCCTCTCACCTGTGTTCCATTGAGCAACCATAACTACCTTGACGCCTTTTAGCATGCAGTGCCTAAACCACGCTTGAACCTGAGGACCAAGCTCCCCTGGCCCGCTAAATGCAATGTCTCCGACAACTATATCACCGGGTTGAAGGTTATCTACCCAGTTGAATACCGGTACAGTAGTCTCCTGGTCTATTGTAATAGCCAGGCCCATGGGCTTCAGCAGCGGTATGGCAAGGGCAATAGCCATTACGAGATAAATCCACCGTGGATCGATGGAACCAAATTTCTCAAACCACTTCACGATGTTTCCCTCCTTTCACAGCAACTTGAGACTGTGTTTAGGTTAAACTCCATAGAATTATGTCAAACGGACAGCACATAGTTTAGTCGACGCCTCCAAGATAGCGTTTCTCCAGGCCCAGGAATACACGCAAAGTAGCAGCGTATGATCCAAGGAAGATACCAATTCTTAGGGCACGCTGACCGGCAGTGTTAGGCACAGCCAATAACCAGTCTTTTAGGCCCTTGAATCCTCCCAGGAATCCATCGGCGCTCCACAGCAAGTTGCCTAATGATACATTCCCCAGCATCACTATGAGTGCTATAGACAGCATTATGGCTGATTCAACGTTTCGTATCCTGAACGCCCTGTATGCAGCTGATGCAATAAAGAAGGCCAACAGAGACATTGTAGTTGAGTCAAGAGGTACGATAACAGCGTCATAGATCCATCCAAAAGCCGTGGCTTCAAGTCCTCCGAAGATGCCGAGAAGCGCATAACCGTACAGAACGACTAAGAGCCATACGCTGTATATCCAGTTTTCCCTCTTGCGTTTGATAGTATTTCCATGGATTCGTGATAGGTTAATCAGACCCATCAATAAGCCCATTGCATACATGAAAGTAATGGAGTAGGAAACCCTGGAAAAGAGCGTCTTGCCTGGGGCGATTTCATATTTTATCATTGGGTCCAGTAATTCAAACCCGCAGCGCAAGAGCGTCATGATAAATGTAAGTACTAACGGAACTTCCCTTTTCAAACCGGTTCACCTCCTCTCGCTTCTGGTTCCGCATTAATACTTGATAAGCTTAATCACAGCATCACTGCCTGCTGTGTTTAGAAGTGCACCAACTATGATGATAATCGTGAAGGCTACACGGCCTACGTCCTGGGCAACTACCGAACCGTAGATGACAGGTTCTTTGGACAGGGCGGCTGCTCCGGCGTAGAACTCCTCACCAATCATGGTGTAATCGCAGGCAGCCACAAAAAATGGCAGCTGAGCAACGTTCGATGTAGCCGCAACCTGGATGGCTCCCACCAGGGCTCCTGATTCAGCCAGAATCAATGATTCGGCGTAGAAATAACCAATCAGGAAGTTGGCAGCAGGTTTTTCTCGGGCAATGATACCGGCACAACCCATTGTATAACCAAACTGCCAGTCTGAAAGGAACCTGACATCATCGGGGTTGAACGCGTCGGGCCTTCCTGCTTCAAGATATGACTGCCGTATGATTTCCTCGTTTACAGTCATAGTCAGGTAGTCCGCGTTGGTGTTGACTACCCTTGTATCGTATGAGGCGCAAAGCTTCGCCACATGAGCAAGGTATGCCCAGAATGCCCATGTATCATAGTCTCCCACGTCGGCGCTGTAGTTAGTTATGTGAACCGGCCGTCCCATTTCAGTAGCTCTTCCTACAGCCTCTTCGAAAGCCTCCATTCCCGCAATTCGCCTGATCTCGGGAATTGGAAGCCCAGCTCTTGCCCGCTGTATCATGACATAGGTCAAAATACCCATGGCAAGGCCAAATATGAAACCGAACACAGAGCTGTCATCATTAACGAGAATACCCCATTTTGGCCCTTCTTCCGCTGCAAGAACTAGCAAATTTAACATTATTTCACCTCCTTGTGAAACTAAGCCATGCTATAGCGAAATGCGATACTACAGTGCTAATATCTTGGTGCCAAATGTGGTTTGGCTTTGCTTCAGAAGAACTGCATTGAGGTCTCTGATGTGATACAACCATGGCTTTCTATGCCACTATATGCTACGCAGGCGCCTAAAATCCTTCTTTGTGTTTCGCAATTATCTAAACCTTAAGTATAGTCTATTATTTGCATATGATCCAGATCGATAAGGCCACCATTATCTACCGGATACTTGGTGCACTCCAGGTTTGTCAGATTGTTCTTCCATGGCATGACTGCTCTTGGCTTAACAGGCGCTTGGTCTGCTATAATCTTTCCAAGGAGGTGGCACCGGTGACCCGAGGAGATATTATCCTGGTAATTTCGGCTGTACTCGTAGCCATGTTGGCCTGGGCCGGTTTTACGTACTTGCCAGCCAAACACCAGGAACTCGTAGCCATTGTTACAGTTGACGGAAAAGAAGTTTCGAGGCTGGCCGTAAGCACACAAACTCTGAAACTAGTAGCAATACCGGTTCCACGAGGGGAAGCCACACTAGAATACGGGCATGGAAAGGTGAGAGTGCTACCCATGGATCACACTGTATGCCCTAACGAAATCTGCTGGAGAACCGGATGGATTTCATCCTCGGGGCAATCAATTGTGTGTGTACCCAACCGCATGGTCATTACACTTCAAGGTTTGAAATCCGAAATCGACTTAATACTCCGCTAATAGATATCTGTCTGCCCTGGCCGGTTTCGTCTATAAGTACCCCTATTGCCTTACCTACTTCAGTTTGCCGGTAAGGCCAGGATTCCCAACCAAGAACAGCAGTACAGGCAATCCCAAAACATAGCACGATACTGCCTGGCCCAATAGTATGTATCCAAAAACAGGCAAGTAGCTAAGGCCGCTCAATGGAGCAACATACGAAGAGACTATTACAGCGTTAATCAGGACCGGAGGCAACGGCGCCAGGTAAGGATTCGGCATTTTCTCAGTAATGAATCCGCTAAGAAGGCTGCCCATAGCGCCAAGGGTAACGTCCCAGAGAAGAAAAGGGCTTGCCAGATTGGCCAATATACACCCTGTATAGAGCCCCCACTTGGCCCACGGGAACAAGAAAGGGAGTACTGTAAGGACTTCTGCAATTCTTATCTGGACAGGCCCGTACCCGAAACTTGAAAACGGTGGAAGGACGGTCAGGACTGCATAAATGCCGGCTAAAAGGGCTATTCTTGTAAGGTTTCCTGCCAACGGCCTACCCTGGCCTCTCTTTTCGTTTTGAGGCCTGCCTGGCGAACCTTCAAGTGCCCGTTCCTCTTCCCGGTTGAGTCCTGCCATCTCTTTCAATCTCTCCTTGCCAGTTTGCCCGAATTTCTTCCCTTGCTGCTTAAAACTCTTTTCCAATATCAGTCCTGTAATAAGCTCCAGAGAAACTTATTTCCTGAACTGCACGGTATGCGTCTGCCCGGGCCTCACCAAGGGTAGATCCCAGAGCAGTGACCGCCAAAACCCTTCCTCCTGAGTTCACAAGGTGCCTATCTTCATCTTTCCCGGTTCCTGCATGAAACACAATAACATTTCCAGGTGACACTTGCCTGGCACGGGCAAGGCCTTCTATGGGAAAGCCTTTGGCATACTTACCCGGGTACCCCTGAGATGCCATTACCACAGTAGCGACTGCCTTATCCTTAACCCCCATTTCACTTTCTGAAAGGAAACCGGTAAGTTTGCCTGCGGCGCATGCCATGAGCAAACCTGCCACGTTCCCTGACAGTCTTGGGAGTACACACTGAGCCTCAGGATCACCGAACCTGACGTTATATTCAAGCACTTTAGGCCCGGACCTTGTAAGCATCAGGCCGGCATATATCACTCCCCGGTAATCAATCCCATCCTTTTTCAGGCCGGCAAAAGTCCTGTCCAGAATGTTCCGGAAGATATCTTGTTCCATCTCACCGGACACAAAGGGAAGTGGCGAATAGGCCCCCATTCCTCCGGTCATTGGCCCTTGGTCACCATCATAAACCCTCTTGTGGTCCTTAGCCATTGGAAGAGGATATATACAGTTGCCGTCGCATAGTGCCATTGCCGTTGCTTCAATACCTTCAAGAAACTCTTCTATAACTATTCGTTTTCCTGCTTCGCCATGGAGTCTCCCTGAGAGAAGTTCATTAATTACCTCGATCGCTTCATTGATATCGGCGGTTATGATTACACCTTTGCCCAAGGCCAACCCGTCTGCTTTGATAACCCATGGGCCTGGGACAGACTGTATATAGTCAACAGCTTCTTTTGAAGACTCAAAAACCCTGAATTGGGGATGGGGAATATTGTGCCTCTCCATGAACTCCTTGGCAGCACTCTTGCTTGCTTCCAGGTTAGCCCCGGCCTTGGTAGGCCCAAATGTTGGAATGCCTTTTTCCCACAAGAAATCTGCAATTCCAGCTGACAGAGGCTTCTCGGGCCCAACCGCTACCAGGCCTATAGACTCTTCCCGGCACAACCTGGCAATAGCCTCAAAATCCAGTGGATCAATATTGACATTGGTTCCGACTTCTGCAGTTCCCGGGTTACCAGGGGCTATCCAGAGTTTCTCAACTTCCGGGCAGTTTCCAATTACCCATGCCAGAGCATGCTCTCGCCCACCTGAACCGACTACTAGAATCCGCATTAGAATTGCTCCTTTCCTGTGTGAAGAATTGCCAGGACAGTATTGGCATTGTGCACGTAGACTCTTTGTGCTATCTGACGCGCTAATGCAAGAAGTGCCGTTTTCCTGTCAGTACCATGGCAACTCCCAACTCATCGGCAGAATCTATTGATTCCTGATCCCTGATGGAACCACCTGGATGAGCTATAGCAGTTATCCCTGCCTGTGCCGCCTCCTGAACCGAATCGGGAAACGGGAAAAAGGCATCTGAAGCCAAACAGGAACCTTTGGCCCTTTCGCCGGCTCTGGAAATGGCTATCCTTACAGCGTCTACCCGGTTAGGCTGCCCGCCGCCTATTCCAACTGTCTTCAGGCCGCTTGACAGAACTATGGAATTCGACTTTACGTGCTTGCACACAGTCATTGCGAATCTTAAATCTCTGATCTCTTCCTCAGTGGGCTGCCTCTTGGAAACCACTTGCCAATCTTCATCTGCAGGCAATGCAAAATCCTGCTCCTGCACCAGTATCCCGCCCATGGCAGCCTTTACCCTGTATTCTCTCTTGGCCCTTGATTCACCGCTGCACATATGCCTACCTGGTTCAGCAGGGGAAAGTATGAGTATCCGCAAATCTTTCTTGCCCTTTAGAACCTGCAAAGCCTCTTCCGTAAATGATGGAGCCACAACAACCTCAAGGAACACCTTTTTCATGGCCAGGGCACAATCCCTGTCTACCTCACAATTAAAGGCCACAATACCGCCAAAGGCCGATACAGGATCGCCTTGAAAAGCCTTCTCAAATACATCTTTCGCTGTATTACCTAAGGCAACGCCGCAAGGGGCTGCATGTTTGACCACAACACACCCTGTAGAATCAAGATCCCAAACAGCGGAAAATGCGTTATCCAGGTCGTTTATGTTGTTGTATGAAAGCTCCTTGCCCTGAATTTGTGTCTGGCTCAAGGAAACCCCGTTTTCCGCAATCACAGGCTCATAGTAAGCAGCCTTCTGATGAGGGTTCTCTCCATACCTTAAAGAGAAAACTTTGGTGTAACCGAGAGCCATTTCTTCAGGAAATTCGGCACGGCTCTCCGGCCATTTCGACCCAAAATACGAAGCTATTGCTGCATCATACGACGAAGTGTGCAAAAAGACTTCAAGTGCAAGTTTCTGTCTGAGGGGCATCCCCACGTCTCCATTGTCTTGAAGTTCTTGAATAATCTCACCATACCTTTCAGGGTTGCAGACAACAGTGACCCAACGGTAGTTTTTTGCTGCAGCCCTAAGAAGGGTAGGGCCTCCAATATCTACTTGCTCAATCATTTGATCAATTGTAGCGCCGGGTTTCTTCGCAGCTTCAACGAAAGGGTACAAATTGCACACTACCATGTCTACCGGCGCTATGTTATGTAGTTTGAGTTCCTCCAGGTCTTCCGGAATGTTGCGCCTTGCAAGGATACCTCCGTGAATCATTGGGTTAAGGGTCTTGACCCTGCCTCCCAGAATCTCAGGGAATCCTGTAACCTGGCTGACCTCGAGAACATTTATGCCTTCATCTTTTAGGAACCGGGCAGTGCCTCCAGACGATACAATTTCCCACCCAAGGTTAACCAATGTTCTCGCCAGGCCTGCAATCCCTGTTTTGTCTGCTACGCTTAGAATGGCACGTTTCAATAGATGCACCTCCACTGACTTATTCAGTAGAACTCAAAATCCTAACTTTCCTACCATCGATCCTGGCCCTACCTTCGGCTATCAACCTGATTGCTTCAGGAAGAATCCTGTGCTCTATCTCTAAAATTCGTTGAGAAAGTGATTCAACCGTATCATCTTCCAAAACTTTGCATGAGTCCTGAATGATAATCGGGCCTCCGTCAACAGATAAGTCTACAAAGAACACAGATGCACCGGCAATTTTGACGCCGTGATCCAAAGCTTGTTTTTGGGCGTTGAGCCCGGGAAAAGCAGGCAATATGGCAGGATGTACATTGATCACTTTCATTGGAAAAGCATCCAGCAAGGTATTGCCGGCTAACCGGTCGTAGCCTGCAAGTACCACAAGATCAACGTTGTACGATGCCAAAATCTCGACTAGCTTTTCTTCGTATGGTTCCTTGCAGAGAGGCCACTTACCAAAGCATTTTGGCTCTACTGTATAGACAGATACCCCTTTTGCAGCTGCTCTGTCCAGGGCCAGAACCCGGGGCCTGTTGGAAATTACAACCTTGACCTCAGCAGGTATGCTACCCTCCTGGCACCGGTCAAGAATCGCCTGCAAGTTAGTGCCGCGTCCCGAAACCAGGACCCCAAGGGCGAGCCTGTTGCTATTCACAGTTGTCAACTATCTCACCTGCCACAAAAGAAGGAATACCGGCATCGTGGCTGGCCTGAATAACCTTGTCAACATCTCCTGGCGCCACTATGGCCATCATACCTATACCCATGTTGAAAACCCTGTACATCTCGTCATCAGATATCTGCCCCAAACTTTGCAGGATACTGAACACATTAGGAACTTCCCAATCGCAGCTGAGCCTCATAGTAAGCCCTTTCGGCAATATTCTGGGAATGTTCTCGGCCAAACCACCGCCTGTAATATGGGCAGCACCTTTTAGTGGTACAGAGTCCCGGATTTTCAACATAAGAGGTGCGTATATGCGAGTAGGTTCAAGCAGTTCTTCTCCTAGAGTCCTTCCGAAATCCTCTACATGACGGTCAATACTCCATCCGGCCTTTTCCAAGAACACATGCCGCGCAAGTGTATAGCCATTGGAATGCAGTCCGGAAGATGCAAGGCCTACAAGTATGTCACCCTGTCGAATATCCTTACCGTCAACAATTTGGCTCTTATCCAGAGCTCCTACGCAGAAACCGGCAAGATCGTACTCACCTGGCCCGTAAAGATCAGGCATTTGGGCTGTTTCACCGCCAAGCAAGGCACAACCTGCCCTTATACACCCTTCCACTACCCCGCTTACTATTTCTTCAACAAGGTTAGGATGTAAGTTCCCGCCTGCTATGTAATCCAGAAAGAAAAGAGGGGCCGCACCTGAGGTCACAATATCGTCTGCATTCATGGCTACCAGGTCTATGCCTACAGTATCGTGTTTGCCCATCATTTGCGCGATTATGACCTTGGTTCCGACTCCATCAGCCCCTGAAGCCAGCACCAGGTTCTTGAAACCAAATTTCTCCATGCCGTAGAGGCCTGAAAAGCCTCCCACCCCTGACAGAACTGCGTCATTTCCCGTCTTTGATGCCAAACGCTTTATCCTGGAAACCCATTCGGAGGCTGCGTCAATATCAACGCCTGCCTTGCTGTATTCTTCAGATTTGCCTGAGGCCATTTGATTCAGCTCCCACCCAGGTATTAATATTCCTAAACTAGTTACCCTTGAATGCAACCTTGCCGTGGGGTACAGGGTAATCACCGGTAAAACAAGCAGTACACAGGTTTCCAACCTGTGCCCCCAGGACATCCTTGAGATCTTCTACATCCAAAAATGTGAGGCTGTCTGCACCTATTGCTTCTCTAATCTGCTCTTGATTCTTTGTGGCACCGATTAGCTCGCCTTTAGAAGACGTATCAATGCCGTAGTAGCACGGGAACCGGTATGGCGGAGAGCTGATTTTTACGTGCACTTCCCTGGCACCTGCGGCTCTTAGCAAACTAACAATATATTTGGAGGTAGTGCCACGAACTATAGAATCGTCGACCATAACAACCCGTTTACCTGAAACTACCCTTCTCAAAGGGTTTAGCTTTATTTTGACACCAATTTCCCTCATTGATTGCCTGGGAGTGATGAAAGTCCTACCTATATACCTGTTCTTAACAAGGCCCATTTCATATGGGATGCCGGCTTCTTCTGCATAACCTGATGCGGCAGAAAGAGACGAATCCGGTACGCCTGTAACCAGATCGGCGGCGCACTTGCACTTTTGAGCAAGTTTGCGCCCAAGAGCTTTTCTGGCAGCGTGAATATTCATTCCGTATATGTCAGAGTCAGGCCGTGCAAAGTATATGAACTCAAATACACATAGAGATGGTTTGATTGCACTGGGACTCTTGCACCCTGAGCAATTAGGCTTAGAGCATATTGACAGAGAACGAGATGAACCGGCAGTTGTAATACTGTCAACTTCGATACTATCATGCTGTTCAATGGATATCGCTTCACCAGGGTCAAGTTCCCTTATAAATGTGGCTCCAATAGCATCAAGGGCACAAGTCTCAGAGCACACGATATATGCCCCATCCAGCTCCCCGAGGCAAAGAGGCCTAAACCCATTGGGATCCTTGGCAGCAATTACACCGCTGGGCGTAAGAATACACAAAGAATATGCCCCTCTTACTTCAGGCAGAGCGGTTTGAAGAGCGCCGAGATAATCCTCTTCCCCTGCTTTTGCCATGAGATGGGGTATGACCTCACAATCAGACGTAGTTTGGAAAATAGACCCGTTTTGCTCAAGGTTTTTTCGCAATTCCTGGGCATTTACCAGGTTGCCATTGTGGGCAAAAGACATTTGCCCCTGCCACATCTTAACAGTAATAGGTTGAGCGTCTTCGACGCCGCCCTGGCCTGCATTTGAGTACCTAACATGCCCTAGGGCAATAGAACCGTTCATGCCTATTATGTCGTCTCTTGCAAAAACGTCTGAAACAAGGCCTGCCCCCTTCTTGGTGTAGATCCTGCCTTGGTTGCTCAATGCCATACCCGCAGATTCTTGTCCTCTGTGCTGCAGGGCATACAATCCGTAATAGCATAGCTGTGCAGCCCTTGGATGTCCTACCACTGCGAACACACCGCATTCTTCCATGATTTCGTTGAGGCCTAGGAATTCCATATGGGGTATCCTTCTTCCTTCAGAGCACGGGCTCTCTCAACAACATCATCAGCCATAGATTGAGTGTATTCTGAAAGCCTGCTTCTAAGGCTCGGATGTGCCAAACCCAGTATCCTCAACGCCAGAAGGGCTGCGTTCTTGGCTGAATTGATGCCAACACACCCAACAGGAACCCCTGGAGGCATCTGAGATATAGACAGCAGAGCATCCATTCCGTTAAGCGTACCGGCGCTCACAGGAATTCCAATTACAGGGACACTGACCATAGACGCCAGTACCCCTGGAAGGGCAGCTGAAAGCCCGGCAGCAGCAATAATCACCTGAATCCCTCTAGGTGGAGCACAGCGGGCGTATTCTTCAAGAAGGTGAGGGGTTCTGTGAGCCGAGATAATGGCCAGTTCGTACTGAACCTCGAATTCCTCGAAAACCTTAAAAAGGCCACTGACCTTATCCAGATCGCTTGCTGAACCCAAGACGACTCCTATCTGACACTTTCTGTCTTGTTCCATTAGAATACGCCCTCCTGTTATGGTTATCCATTCCGGTTCATACCGGTTACTTACTCAGTAAATGAAACCTCAGAGCGAGGGGAACAGCCCTGGTACAAGGTGGATTATGGAAATCAGCGCAAGTACATACACCAACCAGTGGATATCCTTGGATTTTCCGGAAAGGGCCTTAACAACTACGTAGCTGATAAAGCCTGCTGAAATACCGTCGGAAATTGAGAAAGCAAAAGGCATCATTGCTATGGTTATGAAAGCCGGGAAAGCCTCTGAGAAATCCGACCAGTCAATATCCTTTACAGGAAGCATCATTAGTACCCCTACAATAATGAGGGCAGGAGCCGTAGCTTCCGTGGGAATCATGCCTGCTAGAGGTGAGAAGATTAGAGATACCAGGAACAGAATCCCTACCACTATAGCAGTCAGCCCTGTTCTGCCGCCTTCTGCTATGCCTGCACTTGATTCTACATATGTAGTAACAGTGCTGGTTCCAAGGGCTGCTCCAAGGCAGGTGCCAATAGCGTCAACAGTCATCATCTGCTTGATTCTGGGAAGCTGTCCCTTTTCATCAAGCATGTTTGCTCTTGAGGCAGTCCCCATAAGAGTGCCAACTGTATCGAAAACGTCTACAAACCAAAAACTGAACATAGTCATGAAGCCCAGGCTTAGTGCACCCTTTAGGTCCATCTTAAAGGCTATGGGGGCAAGTGATTCAGGCTTACCAATAATACTTCCTGCAATTTTGGTAACGCCCATAGGAATTCCGATTATGGTGGTCAGAAGAATACCAATGAGAATGGCGCCCCGGACTCCGCGTGCCATAAGTACTGCAGTTATCATCAGGCCTATTAGAGCAAGGGCAGGCCCTGCAGCGGCGAAATTCCCTCGTCCGACTATTGTAGCTGGGTTTGCCTCGATAATACCTGCATTCTTCACGCCGATAAAGGCAATGAACAATCCGATTCCTACACCTACTGCACGCTTAAGGGTTTGGGGAATAGCAGCATCCAGAACATTAATGGCCCCGGTCAGAGCCAAAATGAGGAATACTACGCCAGACAAGAACACAACGCCCAGAGCAGCTTGCCACCCTGCCTGTGCCGCAACTGCAAAGGCAAAAAAGGCATTAAGGCCCATTCCGCTAGCCAGAGCGTACGGATAGTTGGCCATTAGCCCCGCGAGTATAGTCGTAATTCCGGCCGACAATGCTGTCGCAGTCATCACTGCCCCAAAAGGCATTCCCGTAGCGCTCAAAATGTCAGGGTTAACAAAAATGATATAGGCCATGGTCATGAAAGTAGTGACTCCAGCCACTATCTCAGTTCTTACATTGGTATGATTCTCTTTCAGTTTGAACAATCGTTCTAGCAAGAATTCTTCCTCCTTTTTGGAGACTTGTTAACTACATTATCTATTTCTCCGGTTCAGGATTTTCCAAAACACCAACATAGGGTAGGCCCCGGTATTTTTCTGCATAATCCAAACCATATCCGACTACAAAAGCATTGGGAATAATGAAACCGTAGTAATCCAAGCTTACCCTAACCCTTCTGCGGGCAGGTTTATCCAGAAGCGCACACACCTTGAGACTGGCTGGTTGCCTGTTCCTCAGTGTGTCCAAGAGGTATCTGAGGGTCAATCCAGTATCTACAATATCCTCCACTAGAAGCACGTGCCTGCCTGCAACACTTTCTTCAAGATCCTTGGTAATCCTTACTTCTCCTGATGATTTCGTTGATGCGCCGTAACTTACAGTTCCCATGAAGTCAACAGATACATTGCTGTCTACGTATCTCATAAGATCGGCCAGGAACACAAAACTCCCCTTCAGGACTCCAACCATTAACAGGTCCTTCTTTGCATAGTCCCTTGAGATTTCGGCGGCAAGATCCTTAATTCTCTTTTCCAGCTCGTCCTTGCTTATGAGTACCTTTATTTCATCTCCGGTCATCAATTCACCCCCTTGCCCTTCTGTTCTCAATTTATCACTGCAGTTTGGATTACGCAATAACAATTTGACAACGATGGAATTGTCAAACAATTTAACTATGACAGAATATCCAATATATGATTCCCCGTTTTCCGGTATGGGAGTAATTGATGTTACCATGTATGTTGGCATACGTAATACTGATTACACGTGTCCGGGAGGAGAGAATATGTCTAAGAAACTGTACCGCTCTAGAACCAAAAGGATGGTTTCGGGAGTATGCGGAGGGCTCGCAGAATATTTTGACATAGATGAAACAATAATTCGGTTAGGGGTTGCCTTTGTCATCTGCGTTACGGCAGTGGTTCCAGGCGTTTTATTCTATTTGGCCGCCGCAATCATCATACCTGAAAGCCCGGTGTAAGAACCGGGCAGGCCAGCCTTGGTTTCAAAGGCATAGCTGCCGGGTATAACAGCAGTCTGCTGACTATAAGTATTTAGTCCATCAGATTACGGGCAGCATAAAGGCAGACTGCCATAATTGCAATAATGCCTATGGAAATCGCCAGATCATAACGGCCGGCAGTGTCTAAAACCCGCCCTCGGATATACCACATGAGGCTTCCCAGGAAGCAAACTATGAATATTGAGCCCAGGACAAGGTTGATCTTTCTGTGCCTTTGCCACATAGCCATTTTCTCATCCCATGACATATTGTCCCACTCGGGAGTTTCCCATATAGGAGGCTTTCTTGTGAAAACTTTCTTAATATTCATAAGCCTGTTCTACTCCATTGAGCGGAAGATCTCGAGGTTGGCCTGGGGCACTTTTACAAGCCGCCCATCATCAAGTTTGATAATGGCCACTTCGGTGATAACTTCGCACTCAACCTGTTGTGGCGTAGCCGGTACACTTTCGATAATTCCCCAGTGCCCGAAATATGGAGGCCGGGTACACCGTACTCTGTCGCCTTGGTTGACTTGTGCCAATACTGCCGGAGGAAATACACCGGTAACTCCAAGCCCCTCAGGCCCACTGATTCTCCCGGCAATGCCGGAACTGTCATATGATTCTTCCCGCAGTATTTCTGAATCATCAGTGCAGATTATGACTTCAGGCCTAAGCACACCTGCTCTAATCTGAGTAGTACCGTCGATCGAAGCAACCTTCCCGGCATGCCTCGCAAGTATGTCCCAGGTTTCCTGGTTCATTGGAATCTTGCCGAACCCTTCAAGAATCACGATTGTAAAGTCAGACTCCTCATGGCCTGTAATTCCTACTGACAACTCCTTCCCCAGCACAGACACGAGATCCAGTTGGTTCATTCCTCCGACAACAAGGCCGGCAGCACCTTTTGACCTCGCCTTTTGAATAGCATCAAATGAGGCAAACGAGCCGGCTACCAGAATCTTGCCTGCCACACTGTCATCGATTCTTTCTTCGCTAAGGGGCTCTTCGGGGCCGCCGGCCATTATGGCCAGCCGGCCTGAACACTCATTGCCGATTCCAAACACACCCTGAATATACGCACCTATCGATTCGACTACGGCCCCGTAGTCAGGCAATATGCTGGTTACGGTGCCCGAGATATGAGCCAGCAGTTTTGTATGCCTTATAGGCCTGGCTATTGTGATAGCGCCGGTAAGCGTACAGATTTTCTCAACTATTCCACCCATAGGCGCGTACACAAAATCCAGTGCACTGCCTCCAGGAGCAGCCGCAATAATCTGGCCCTCAAAAACATGGTCACCTTCTTTGACTCGTGTGTACATTCTTAGAAGGCGAGGCCACACTCCAAGTTTCGAGGCAGCCGCCACTATGCTTATAGGTTTTGCAGACCTGGGATCCTCCCTTATAATAATCCGGCCCTGGGTCCTTGAAATATACTCAATGATTCCGTCACAAGGCGACTTGACTTCAATCAGCTCAGACCAAAAACTCTTTTGGTATCTGGCAATCACTTCTCTGGCCTTGACAACGTCACCCGGTTTCTTAACCAATACACTGTCGACCAGGTCAGGATCAACACTCTGCCTTAACTCTGACCTCAAATCCACTATATAAGGATTCCCGCGGACAAACTCGGCTTTAGCAATAACCGTATCAGGGTTTACAATGTCACCTTCTTGTACCAGTACATCTCCTGGGGCAGGAAGCCTTCGTTCCTTTTGAATCTTCGCCCTATCCAGTATTTTGAGCGTGGAAAGCAAAGCCATAGTTCTCACCCTCTCATACATTGATCCAAAATCTCGCCGGGATACGCATCTAAAGCCTTGTACCATCGAACCAGGCAAGCTCTTCTGGCCCTCTCATCACCTGGAAATACCAACGGCCGCCCTCGTCCGTCAAGAATAAGGCCTGTTACACCCTTTATGGCTTCTCCCTCAACAGTCTTTCCCGGCCCTGAGCCCAGATCAAATTCCCGCCTTGGGGTTGCCTCAAAAAATACGTTCGCCTCAGATTCAATTGGGATTACCTGCATTTCTCCTGATATTACTTCATACATATTGTTTCCTGCCTTGACCTGAGCAATAGCCATTCCCGGCGGAATTTCCGGCCCTACAGGAGCAATACAGGTTCCAAGGGGAATCAAAGCCTCATTCATCATTATCTCTACAGCAGCATCCTTGTTGACATCCAACAGCACTCCTATATGAGGCAGTAAGAACTGACTGTCTACAAACAAGTCAGTTACTCCTTCAGGAAGCAGCCCGTCCAGAAGAATCATGGCAGCCTGATTCCGCCTGGGAGCGTACGAGAGGGCTCCACCTGTTCCCACCAAAACTTTGGTATTCATCATATCCACAAGAGTCCTGCCTGTTGGATCCTGGTAGAAAATATCCCCAACGCTGCGCCTTTGCTGGACTCCTTTTAGTCCTCGTACCAGGGACTTATGATGGCTCAAAGAAAGCCTGAGGGCTTCCTTGGAGATGGCTTGTTCCAGCATAAGTTCTTCAAAGGTCTGAGGCAAACCTGTAGGCCTTATCATCTTGTTAAAATTCCAGTTTCTAACATTATTTTCATCTGGTTCCCCAGGAAACCATCTCAACACAAATTCAGGGCCGGCCTCAGCCAGGACATTGCCCATGCTATAGGACATGCCAAGATTCGCTGATACGGTCCGGTAGAACTGCCCTTCTATGATTGAAAACAGATCAGTAGTTGCCCCCCCTATGTCAACGGCGAGCACATTACCACCTGCTATCTGGCCGAGATGTATAAGGGCCTTTCCTACAGCCACAGGAGTAGGCTTTACATGGCCTTCAGCCCAGGAAAGAAGGCCGGGGTAACCTGGGGCGTGCATCATTACATGCTCCAAGAAGAGATTGTGGATTTCATCCCTTGCAGGGCCAAGCACTTCCCTCTCGAGTACAGGCCTAATGTTATCAGCATATGTAATGCTCATATCGCCTTCGAAAACCTTCTCTACATAGGTCCGTGCTTCAACATTGCCTGCGAAGACCACAGGGATCTTGAAATCATGGCCAAACCTGGGTTCAGGATTGGCCATAGCAACCATCTCTGCAACAGCAGCAACCTCTGATATGTTTCCGCCGTCAGTGCCTCCTGTAATCAAGACCATGTCAGGCCTTATGCGTTTCACTGCTTCAAGCCTTTCTATTACACTCCGTGAGTCATCCAGCGCAATTACATCCGATACTATCGCACCTGCCCCTAGGGCTGCCCTGTTAGCTGATTCGGCAGTAATCTCCTTCATAAGGCCTGTAACAACCATTTGCAGGCCTCCGCCCGCGCTTGAGGTAGCAACAAATATGTCAACGCCTGCATTGCCGCTTACAGACGTCAAAAGCCTGGAACCGGCCATTAATTCTATGCCTGTACGTTGTTCAAGCCTTGAAAGGGCCTCACGAAGCCCAATCATTACATCCAAATTCGGAGCTTCTACAGTTGTGGGAGCCAGGGTCTTGGCAACCAGTTTCCAGCCTTCCTCTTGTTTTTCGAAGAGCACAGTCTTCGTAGTAGTACTGCCTATGTCTGCGGCAAGGATTCTCTTTAACACAGACACCCCTCCTTACCTGAACCTGTCAGAGTTTTCCGGTGACTTTGAAGGAATATCAGCCTAATTCACCCTATGAGGTCGAAGACGCTTGCAACTCATTCCAAGCTAATTTCTACACAATTCTAATAATTCCTTCTCAGCCGCAGTAATGCAACTCTATACCAATCTATGACCGGGTTGGCCAGTGTTTGAGACTTTTCTCGCCAGGTAGGTAAATTCAACCTGAAAGTCGAAGTTTACTTAAGAGTATTCATGATTGATTTTGGGAGGGGATTTGACTGGACCTGTACGGTACGATAC
This sequence comes from Bacillota bacterium, assembly GCA_040766745.1. Classification (GTDB taxonomy): domain Bacteria; phylum Bacillota; class Sulfobacillia; order Fermentithermobacillales; family Fermentithermobacillaceae; genus JAXGPX01. The sequence goes on along the minus strand of JAXGPX010000002.1, from coordinate 611,994 downwards.
ACAGGCAATACTCCCATCTAAAGGCTATTTACCGTAAGAGAACAATACCGCCGCTGTCAAAAGTCCGGCGCATTAACAAAGTGTTCCCGCCAGGTGATGCCAAGATGGTAGCCATGACTTTTGATGATGGGCCAACTTGTGCACCTTCCCGGCCTCTTATGAATAAAGGAATTACTGAATCAATTCTACAAGTAATGGCTGCTTTTGATGCCACAGGGACTTTCGATGTAATTGGCAGCACTCAGGAAAACTACCCTGACAGATGCGGAAAGCCCGGTACCTTCAAATGGGGCGGAGTAAAGTTCGACCACTATCCTCAATTCGGCAGTGATTTGCTGGCAGGGGCAGCAAATCAAAAGGTACTGGTCAACAAGATTCTAAGCCAAGGCCATGAAATATCAAATCACGGCTATCGCCACGTAGCATTTGGCCCTGAAAGAATCATCTACAGTTCCAGGGCGCATTTCAATACCAACGAACAGGTTCTTGAAGACTTGCGCAAACTTCACAATCTCATTAAGGACGAGTTCGGATATGAAATCACCCTGGCAAGGCCTCCCCACTACATTGATAAAGTCCCTGACGGCACCAGCAGCTACGACATATATGAAGAAATGGGATATCAGTATCTGGGAGCAAGCTTTGACGGAGGCGGCTGGCGAGCTTCTAAAGGAGATTTACGGAAAGACGTAGACGCAATGGTACAACCGCTGAAAAAAGCCCTTGAGGACAGTCCTGATTCTCTCAACGGACATATCATATTTGAAAAAGACGGATACAACATGTCACTGGAAGCCCCTGTAGTATACGCCCTGCCTGAAAAACTCAAGCTCCTCAAGGCTTACGGCTACAAAGTTGTTTCCGTAAGCCGGCTGCTTGAAAAATCCCAGTTCGAAGACGTAGACCCCTCAAGCGAGGTTTACAAGCCGATTGTGTTTTTGACTAATCTGGGCAAACCGGTAGTATACCGGGACAATACTTTCAGGGGCAGTGAATCGTGCAAGATCGGAGAAATGAGGATTTGGCTGAATCGGTCCAACCAAAGGCCAGACTTGCTAAAGCCCGGAGATGGCAAATTGCCGCTTACGTCAAAAACCCTGTCAGAAATTGCAGGTGAAAACGGATTCTCAGTACCCGCAACCTGGCAGCGAATCCTGGAAGAACCTATCCCCAGGTGGCAAGCTGTACTTGTGGCTGCAGAAATTCTGGCGTAACCAATCTCGGTTAGCCACAATTTCATAGTTGTCTTGCAATTGTAGTGAATGATAAACTTTATGAAATACTCTTATGGATATAGCGGGGGATTTTATATGGACAAACAGGGTAAATTCCTAGGTGACGCAATGTCGTTCGACGACGTTCTCCTGGTTCCAGGGTATTCGGAAGTATTGCCCAAAAACGTTAACATATCTACACTTATCGGGAACGGGCTAAAACTCAGCATACCAATAGTCAGTGCTGCTATGGATACTGTTACTGAGAGCCGCATGGCGATTGCCATGGCCAGAGAGGGCGGGCTTGGCATAATACACCGCAACATGTCCATAAAGAGGCAGGCTCAGGAAGTCGATAGGGTAAAACGGTCGGAACACGGAGTGATCAGTGATCCGTTTTATCTGTCACCGGACAAGACAGTAGAAGATGCCCTTAAGCTGATGGCTCAATACCATATTTCAGGGGTTCCTATAATACACGAAGGCCACCTTATAGGAATCATCACTAACAGAGACATCCGTTTTGAGGAAGACTACTCAAAATCCATAGAAGATGTCATGACCAAAGAGGGGCTTATCACTGCGCCTGTAGGAACTTCCCTGGAAGAAGCAAAAAAGATTATGGCCAAACATAAGATTGAAAAACTCCCCTTGGTTGACAGCGAATTTCATCTAAAAGGGCTGATTACCCTTAAGGACATAGAGAAGACCCGCCAATACCCTCAAGCATCCAAGGATGAAAAAGGCCGCCTTCTTGCAGGAGCTTGCGTTGGCGTAGGCCCGGGCACCATGGACAGGGCGAGAGCGCTTGTCTCTGCAGGCGTAGATGTAATAGTCATCGATAGTGCCCATGGGCATTCGCAAGGGGTCCTAGACACAGTTGAAGTGATAAAAAACGCATTCCCTGAGAAAATGGTTATTGCCGGTAACGTAGCCACTGCAGAAGGCACCCGGGATTTGGTCAAACGAGGCGCCGACTGCGTAAAAGTAGGCGTAGGCCCAGGGTCCATATGCACTACAAGAGTGGTAGCCGGTGCAGGAGTGCCGCAAATTACTGCAATCTTCAACGCAGCACTTGCAGCAAAAGAATTAGGTGCTGCAGTAATTGCCGACGGCGGAATAAAGTATTCAGGTGATATTGTAAAGGCGCTTGCCGCAGGGGCAGACGCTGTTATGTTGGGAGGCCTTTTGGCCGGAACTGAAGAGAGCCCCGGAGAAATGGAAATTTGGCAAGGACGCAGTTTCAAAGTATACCGGGGAATGGGGTCTATGGCCGCCATGAAACAAGGTGCGGCTGATCGTTACTTCCAGGAGCCCTCTACAAAACTAGTACCTGAAGGCATTGAAGGAAGGGTCCCCTACAAAGGCCCTGTATCAGATACGATTTTCCAGCTTGTCGGAGGATTGCGCGCAGGAATGGGATATTGCGGGACTTCTGACCTCAAGCATCTTCACGAAGAATCAAAGTTCGTGCGGATAAGCGGTTCCGGTTTGAGAGAAAGCCATCCCCACGATGTGCACATTACCAAAGAGGCGCCAAACTATACGCCGTTTTCTAATTCGTAGAACGCAAACAAGTTAGTGTAGGTCTAGAATATAGAAACGAGAATTGCTAACAAAGCGGCCCGGGGCCAAGTCTGCCCGGGCCGCTTTCTATCATGTTTGGCCTGCAAGGTGCGTATACAGTCATTCTGTGATGACATCCTAAAGGGAGGCCTTGATACCTACTGGCCGGACGAGCCAGACGGTTCAGAGGGCTCACCCCTAACATACTTCACACTTCCCGTGTATGCATTTGCCGGGTTCCACAATAGAAAAGTCTCTATCTCATGCTCGTAAACAGCGTCAATTTGGCCCTGAACCTCAGAAGGCCCATACTTAATTCTCATAGAGAAATCCTGGAGCCACGGACGAATCTTGCTTCTCAGGCCATCTGTCCTCTCAATTGCCTCAGCCATGGCTTTATACACTACTTCGTATGGATGAGCCTCAGGAACTTGGAATCCGTAAATTCCCGCATTGTAGTAATGGGACGGGTATACCATAGGGCAGATAAAATCAACTGAGGCAGCAAGCTGCTCCAACTGCTGGCCGATTCCCATGTCATCCTGGGCAATAGTCACAAATCCGAACACGTCTGCACTCAAGTACACTTTGCCTTCAAGCTCCTGGCTCATGTACTCAAGAAACGCCTTTATTGCGTCACCTCTTGACTGGTATTCCTCATGGCCTGGCATAAGCACTCCGCTTTTCTCCAGGCCTCTGGCACTGTCAGGAAACCTCACATAATCAAGCTGTATCTCATGAAATCCCATGTCAAATGCCCACAATGAAATATCTCTTATGAATTCCCAGTTTCTCTTATCATAGGGATTAAGCCAGAGCCTTCCATCCCTGTCCCGCCATAAGCTCCCATCGCCATTCCTAATGGCCTGTTCAGGCCTGAGCTTGGCCATGTATGGGTCCTGAAAAGCTACGACCCTTGCGATCATGTAATAGTCTTCTTGATCCAAGACATTTACCAAACCTGAAAAATGGTCATAAGCGGCGGGCTTTGAAGGAATATCAATATCTGATTCAGGTTTACATGGAATTCTTCCGTTATTGTCCTTAACATCCACCACAAACGAGTTAATCCCGGGATTTTGGCGGGCAAATGTAATTAAGCCTGTAAACCGGGACGGTGAACCAAATACGTCCATGGTCACGTAAAGGCCCCTGGCCTGAAGGGCTTTTTCCATTGCAACCTGCCCTTCGTCCTTTTCCTGATCATCTGCAGGCTCTTGAATTCCTGGCGGTTCTTCTTGGGAAACAGGCGGGGTTACATTGCCATGATTCCGGCCAAAAGGAAACAATCCGTAAGAATAGGCGGCAAACAAACCTGCTGCCACCAGCAGCAGAACAAATGGAACCATCCCTCTGGCAGGTGGCCTCTTCCCCTTCCTCTTCCGCCTTAACTGCGTCTGTCCTGCATCACTGGGCCCATCATATCCCGGCATATCCATTCTCCCATCTTTGTACCTGCTAGAAGTGAAAATCTGCTCTATCTCATTTCTATTCTGACGTTAGCAATCCTCCTTTTGTTTCACTATTCGACAGGAAATCTTCTGTGATTCTGTCTCTACCTCAGCGCAACGTACCTGATGGCAACACAGATCTCAAAATACCCTAACGGAAGTTCAAGGGGTATTATCAACCTCTGAATGTCCAGTGTAGATATGACAACACCCTTACCTGAGATGAGAGTCGGAGGCGAGAGTTTACACAGGTAACCGCATTCTTCTAAACCTATTGCTGCCTGGCCTGTTATGATGTTCCCCATCTCAGCAATTGCCGATTCGGCCAGTTTATCAAGCACTGGCACCGGTTCACCTATAAGGGCAGAAGCAACAGTTTTGGCAGTACGCTCTGACATCGAGTATATGACAATGCCTTCAGCGTCGCCGGTTACACCTATTGCAACATTAACCTCGCCGGAAGTTGCCCTGGATTCCTCAAGGCGCAACTGGCCTCGTGTAACCTCAGTACTCAATTCCTCTTGAAGGAAACTGTAAGCCGATTCTAAAAACGGGTTGATCAAACCTGCTCTTAACATACCATCGCTCCTTTCAATTTACCTAAGCAGCAATTTGATTTGACTCTTTTGAACTAAGGAATACGTTGATAAAAAAACGGGCAAATCTGGCTGAGGCCGTATTCCTTGCATTTGAAAATGGCTTCTGTTGCTCCCATAAAAAGCACTCCTCCGGGCCTCAACGAAGAAGCCAACCCTGAGATCACGTGCTCTTGACCCTCATCTGTGAAATATATGAGGACATTGCGGCAAAGAATAAGATCCATATTGCAAGGATAATCTGAGCCCAAAAGGTTATGCTTCTCGAAACTCACCGTCTTTTTTAACGTGTCGTTTACCACATACAAGCCACCATCCAACCGAAAATGCTTTCTGAGTAGCCTGTCCGAAACATTTTTGACCTCGTCGCCTGAGTATCTCCCTTCCCTGGCCTTTTTGAGGCTTGGCTCATCAATGTCAGTTCCAAGAATAAACACTTGTTGTTTCCATGCCTCTGCAAACGTAATTGCAGCAGAATAGGCTTCCTGGCCTGCAGAGCAACCTGCGCTCCAAACCCTGGCGATGTTGCTTGCCGGTAACGTGGCCAGGCCGGGAATCACTTTGTCTCTGAGGATCTTCCATTGCTCGGCGTTTCTAAAGAATTCTGACACGTTTATCGTAAGATAGTCTACAAGCCTATCCAGTTCACCTGGCTCTTTCGCCACGCGCTTTGCAAAGATGAGGAAATCTGGGATTTGGCGCCTGCGCATATAATTTAGCAGCCTGCGATACATTTGCTTGCTCTTGTAATTACTAAGGTTTATTCCTGTTAGTTCTGTTACCTTTCTGCAAAAATACGCATACTCTGCATTCCGGGTGTAATGGTTTGCATCTTTTGTCTCTGAATTGCTTTCCATAACTTTGACCATATCTCTTGCCATGTCTCTTACCATAACTTACTGTCCCCGTTTCTCCTGCTCTTTGCAAAACTCATTAATCTTCGCTGCAATGTCGTCAAGAGCAACGAAAGTTTTCGTTGCACCGGCTTCATAACATGCCCGTGGCATTCCCCATATGACCGATGTGTCTCTATCCTGGCAGATGACTGTAGCACCGGCTTTTCTGGCTGTCCAAGCTCCTCTGGCGCCGTCAAACCCCATTCCTGTAAGAATCACCACCATTAACCGTGGCCCGAACAAAGGGCCTGCGTCAAAAAGAGTGACGTCAACAGATGGGCGTACTCCGTGAACAGGAGTGCCCTCATCGAGGTACGCATGATAGGACTGGTACTCACCGCAAGTTGACCGGTCAAGGCGCAGATGATACCCTCCCCTGGCTACAAGGACAAGGCCAGGCTCAAGAATATCCTCCTGACCTGCTTCCCTTACTCTTATGGGTGAAAGGGCATCAAGCCGCTGTGCCAAAGATGCTGTAAATCCTTTCGGCATGTGCTGGCACACTATTACTGCTCCGTGGAGCTCTCTTGACAGGTTAGGCACGATTTCTTCCAGTGCCTGAGGGCCGCCTGTAGATGAACCAATAACGACCAGTGACTCTACAGGTGCCTTACCTGTGAATACTTTTCGGTTCTTGGCCCGTTGCCTCTCGTGGCGGTGCATAGGCTCTTGTATTCGCAACCTTGCCTTAGAAGCCTGAATCACCTTCTGGCGCAGCTCAGCACCTATATCAATAACAGACACCTTGGAAGCAGGCTTAGGCACAAAGTCTACTGCACCCATTGACAAAGCGTTAATGGTAACCTGGGATCCGCGCTGGGTGAGTGACGAAAACATGACTACAGGCAGAGGCCTCTTGCTCATAATATCCCTTAGTACAGATAGGCCGTCCAGCCTCGGCATTTCAACGTCGAGCACCAGTACATCAGGATTGAGTGATATGCACTTTGCCACTGCCTCTACACCGTCTCTGGCATCGTCTATTACTGTAATGTCCTGGTGGATCTCCAGCATTTGCCTGAGCATTCGCCTCATATAGAGTGAGTCATCAGCAATTAACACTCTGACTTTAGCGGAGTCATCCTTATTTTCTATTGCAGGCATTGTTTCTTCACTGCTTCCAAGAGCCGGTCTGGCTGAAAAGGTTTTACTATGAAGTCTCTGGCCCCTGCTTTGAGGGCTTCCAGTACCATGCTTTTCTGCCCTAACGCAGTGACCATTATCACCTTAACGTCAGGATCGTTTTCTCTCATTTGTTTGAGTGCCTCAATACCGTCAAGCACGGGCATGGTAATGTCCATAAGTACCACATCAGGCTTCTCTTCAGTATGCATCTTGACGGCTTCAGCCCCGTTAGATGCTTGCACAACCTGATACCCGTCCTCCGTAAGTAACCGGGAGGTCTTGTTTCGCATAAACATGGCATCATCTACTACAAGAATCTTTGGCACCGCTTATCACTCCTTCAGTCAGAGTTCTATTTCACTATGATGTATGGTAGACACTGTAACTTTCCCTGAACCTATGTAGAGGCGAACAGTCCTTCCATGATTTCCGCCTGTATCTTTGCCTGCAATTCTGATTCGCTCTTTGATAAGAGTGCTCTCGACTACTTGCGAATTTAGGGAACCGATATCGCCGAAAGGCGGTGATAAGCCCTTGATTACACTGGCACCACCTGCAATAGCGGCTGCAAGATTCTCTCGCCTGCACCCTAGCCCCAGCATTCTGGCTACAAGGTATTTGACTGCAGCCTCTCCGTATTTGCCGGGCGGTTCGCCATTGCCACCCGGAACCGGGGCCGGCCTCGTCCTACGGACATGAGTTTCTATTCCGTCGCCTAGTTCTATGCCGTCGCCTGGCTCTATTCCACCACCAAAGGAGAGAGGGCCTGCCGCCTCGTGGCTCTTACCCAAAGGTTCCCTGTTTGCGGCTGCCCTGGAATAAGGCAAGAATACATGGGCCATGCCACCAACCCTGTATTCTGGATCCCATAAAACTACGCCTACGCATGAACCCAGTGAATAGGCAACAAGGACTTCTGTTTCGTCTTGAGAAAACTTGATTTCTGAAAGCCCTACCTGGATACACCTAAGGCCCATCTGCATCTCCATCCTAGCAACTGCTGCTTATATTCAAGCCCTTTCCTGGCAGCAAAGCTATTTCGAAAACAGCTTCTCCGCCGTCAAGGGAAAACCTGACATTTGCCACAGGAACCATGCCCGAATCAAAATAGGATACTGCCGCGGCAGATTCTAGAATTGCCCCTGCCATTTCTCTAATTATCAGAGGAGGAGACGGCCTGATAATCATGCCTGCCCGGTCTGCAATAGCGTCCAAGAACGAACATCCTACTATGTTAGCAACTTCCGATACAATTGACTCCTCAAGATCTGGGTTCAGCACGAAATCCAGGCTGCCAAGAACTTTCGGAGCAAGAAATGATATTACCTGGCTTGCAGAATCCGGCCTAAATAGTACGATAAGTTGCCCTGCCATATCTCCTGTAAAGGACACCCATGAACTTAGAACAATTTCGTCAGAATGGAGTGATAGCATGGGCAGGCCCACCACATCTGCACAACTTGTAATCTGCCAATCTACCTTTAGTTCCCTTCCTGTGAGCACAGCCAAAGTATTTCTTGAGTTCTCGACACCAAGTTTCGCACACTCTTCAAAGAAAACCCTATCCACCTTAGCTCCTCCTTAGATGAACCGGAGTTATCATCACAACAGGCGGTTTATGTCCAGAATTACTGCAGGATCACCTTGGGCGAGAATTGTTGCACCTGAAACGCCTTTCAAACGTGATAAAATCTTTCCCATATCCTTTACAACGATTTCTTCCTCCCCTACTAAATCATCTACACCCAGAGCCAGGGGTTCGTCGTTGCTCCTGGTGAGAACTGCATACCGGAAACCATTTGCTGACCATGGATCTTCGCGCAATGAGCCTTCCAGGGAAACAAGGGGAAAAACCTTACCCCTGACGGTTAATGCGGCCCTGCCCCTTATTGTCTTGACCTCTTCTTCTCTGACCGCCAATACTTCTTCAACCAGCGACGTTGGTATGGCATAAATCGAGTTCGAGCACTTCACAAGTAGGGCACGCATAATAGCGAGGGTTAGAGGTAATCTCAAGGTGACAGAGGTTCCCAGGCCCACCTGGCTTCTGACTTCAATGTGGCCGCTGATTCGTTCAAGGTTGGCCCTTACAACGTCCATACCTACACCTCTGCCTGAAACCTGTGTAGCCACCTGGGATGTAGAGAAGCCCGGCATGAAAATCAACTCCATAGCTTCCCTTTCAGAAAGTTTGGCTGCTGCATCGGCGGTAATGAGCCCTTTTCTTATTGCAGATCTCTTTACGTTTTCTGCGTCTATTCCTGAACCATCATCTGTAACCCGGACAAGGACCTGGTTCTCTTCATGCCAGGCCGAAAGGGATACCTTGCCCCTTTCCGGTTTGCCCCGGGCTTTTCTTTCGTCCGGGGTTTCAATTCCATGATCAACTGCGTTCCTAAGTATGTGAATCAAAGGATCATCTATGGCTTCCAGGACAGTCCGGTCGAGTTCAGTATTTTCGCCATGTATCTCCAGGTCAATATGCTTTCCGCAACGATTGGCAAGATCCCGTATCATCCTGGGAAACTTGGTGAAAATGTTTTTCAAGGGAAGGAGTCTTGCTCTCATGATACCTTCCTGCAGTTCCTGGGATATTCTTTGGAGGTGAGATGCCAGGGCTGCGACTTCATTGCCAATAACAGATGTCTCACCGGCTACCAGCAGTTTAGAGGCTATCTGAGTAAGCCTGGTCCTGTCGATGACCAGTTCCCCAACCATGTTCAAGAGAAAGTCAAGAAGGTCTACATCTACCCTTACGGTCCTGCCAATGCTGGTCCTTCTTACAGATACATTTGATTGGCCTGAGCCGTTAGTCTCTCTTTGGGTTTCGCGGCCACCGGCTTCAGCGGTTCCACCTGTTTCAGCGGGCCCAGCGGATGCAACGTTCCCGCTGCCCCCACCCGGCCTGGCTCGCCCGGTCCCTCCGGCTTCAGCCGTACCAGTACTCCCACCGGCTAGGCCGGCTCCATTACCTTCCTGCCAAAGATCTAGGGAGTAAGGAGTAATATAAGATTGAACTACATCCTGGACTGAATCGGCAACTCTCTTTGCAGCCATACCGTCGTCAGTGGATACCAGATAAATGGCTATTACATCATGCACCTTGTCTACTTCCACATCTTCAATAGAAGGCTCTGACCCGATTACATCGGATTCTTCAGCCACAAGGGTAAGGACCTGGTAGCATCTTACTGACAGAAGATCCGCATCAGGCCTGAATCTGACTGTGAGTTTATGAACCGGCCTTCCCTCTGACAGGCATTCCTCAATCTGCCTTGTCAACGGGCTGGTCAGGCCATAGTCCTTTGGGGTACCTTGACGATAATTTTGGTGGATGCCTGGATGCTCGCGCTGGTGGGTGTCCAAATGCTCGTGCTGGGAATTGCCTCGAAAATCATCCTCGTGGATGCCTAAACACTCGTCCTGGTAGATGCCTTGGCGATCATCTTGATGGGTGCCGCCGGCGCCCCGGCGAATCTTGTCGACTATCTCACCTGCAGGCGGCCTTTCCCCCTGGCCTTCGAGAGCGCCTTTCCATTCCTCAAGCCAATCCAGAACCAAGAACAGTACATCAACCATTGCCGGCGTCAATTCTTGTGCTCCTGAGCGAACCTGGTCTAGAATGCTCTCCATAAGGTGGGTTACTTCCACACCATCTTGGAAGCCCAGGGTGGCAGCCCCTCCTTTTATGGTATGCATTGCCCTGAAGACTTCCTGAATGAGTTCAGTGTCAGACGGGGATTTTTCGAGCTCTACCAGATTCTCTTCGGTATTTGCAAGAAGTTCTCCCACTTCCTCAAGAAATATCTGAAGGTCTTCCTTGAACTCGCCTGAATCTCTTTCCTTCATGGCGGCCCACTCACTTAACCACTGCAGATGCCAGGTCCACTTCCTGAAGTGCCCTGTTCTCGGCATCTGAGATAATCCTGGTGAGGTCCAAGAGCACAATCAGGGAATCGTCTACCTTGGCAATCCCCTTTATGTACTCGATCTGGTCTCCGGTTATGACGGCCGCAGGCGGCTCAATGGAGTCTTGGGCTATTCTGAGTACCGAAGATACAGAATCAACAATTACACCGATACTCTCGCCCCCGGATTCGGTAAGGACTATTTTCTGGGCGGGATTCGGTTCCTTTTTCTCGAACCCGAAGTGCTTTCTAAGATCAAGAACCGGAATAACCTTGCCCCTAAGGTTGATAATGCCTTCTACAAATTCGGGGGCTCTTGGGACTGGCACGATTTTTTGAATAGGGATGATCTCTCTTACCTGACCTATGTCTACCCCGTATGTTTCCTGCCCAAGGGAAAACGCGACAATCTGCCTCTCCTTGTTAGTTGCAGCGTCTCGTGTGGATGACGTTTCATTTCCAGACATAAAATCCCCCCTGCCTTCTAATGATGTATCGAAAGTAGTTCAGGGGGAGTTGAGCATCTGATATTGCCAAGGGCTAATTGACTGCTCGGCCGGCCGGGTAATTGACCAACAAGCTAGTTGAAGATTGACTAATTGTTCAATCGGCTAATCAGCCAATCGGCCAACGGGCTAATCGGTTCTGAGAGTTGCATCTATCGCTTCCCATATATCTTCAGTCTCAAAACCGCGGCGCCAGGCGGCAATACCTGCCAGGCCGTATCCGTTTGCAAGTTCCACCCGCTTTTTCATAGACCCGGTATCCTCGAGCCATACTCGGTATGTCTCATTGCCTATCTTCTTCTCTGCGTACAAAAGCCCTGTATCAGGCTGGTATTTCGGTGTCACGTTCTCGTCTCTGAGCCAGGCAGCTATGCCTTCCATACCCAGAGCCCTGGCACTTACCTTAACTCCTCCGTTGTCCGGAGTCTCTTTCCAAAGTCGAGTATAAAACGGGACTCCCAAAACCAGCTTGTCTCTGGGGACTTCTTCAAGGGTTTTCTTGATTGTCCATTCGGCCCATGGAATAGTCGAAACGGGCCCTGAGACTTTGGAGCCATGAGGGTACTGATCATATGCCATGAGCATGACGTAATCTACTACCTGAGACAGCTTTTCTCTCTCCAAGAACATAGACCAGTTTGGGCTGGTGGACTTCACTGTGATATCTATTGAGACAGTAAGGCCTTGTCCGTGCAGCAAAGGGGTCATTTCTCGGACAAATTGGGTGAGATAGGGGCCATCTGCAAGATTGACGTTCTCGAAATCAATGTTTATGCCATCCAGCTTGTAGATCTTTGCGTATATGAGAAGTTGGGAAATGACCTGGTCTCTCAAGTCAGAATCTCTTAGCACCACAGATGTTCTTTCCGGATCGAATGAATTTGAAAATAATCCCCAGACCTGATAACCCTTGGAATGGGCCCAATTTACATAACGCATATCAGCCCGGTTCTCCAGTTCACCGGGAGTCGCTGCAAGGTGGAACCATGTTGGCGAAAGTACGTTTAACCCGGGCATATCGACGAAATTTGATGGGTCAGGTGTTATCCTGTCAACCTGTTCCCAGGCCAGAACGACCTTGTTGCCTTGCAGGGGGCTAGGAACATACGCAGGGGGTTCTTCCACGACTGGGGGCTCTTCGCCCATGTCTGTAACATGCTTCTTGGACACAAAACCGCAGAATCCGCCGCTGGTCTCCACTTTCAACCACCGCCCTGCTTCACCGTAGATGACTACCCGATCTCCTACGGAAAGTAATTCGATTCTCTTTGATAGGAATGACGCTCCGACTCTCAGAATGCTATCTGTATTCAGCTTACCCATCTTATTGGGAGTGTCCAGTCTTCTTACCAGGAATGTCCCGGCTTCTTCATTGCATGCCGTTGATACCGGATACAGAGTCTCGAGAGTGCTTGCAGGCACATAAGGTTGCTTTCCTTCTAAAATGACAGGAAACTGAAGGCTTACCTGATGCTGATTGACATATGCCGTCAGAGAGTCTTTGCTCAGTTTGACTACTTTGTCTTTGGTAGTCACTACCATCAAGCCAGCCTCATCCCAGAACACATCAGGGTCAAGTTTGCTTTGTATAAACTTGAGAGGCACATAGGCTTCGCTGTTTTCGACTACTACCGGGAACTTGTGGGTCTCGCCGCGATAGACCAGGTTAGGACGGCTACCGGGTGGACGTTCAGCCCACTGGAACGACGGGTATATTATGACGGAAGCACTGATGAGCAGCAGTAATACTGATGCAATCAGGAGGCTGAACCGTGGGCTCGGGCCTTTGCCTGGGCCGATGCTTGGACCTGGGCTTGCTCCGTGCCCTGTGCCGGGACCGGAGCCTGGGCCTGAGCCGGTGCTTGGGCCTGGGCTTCCGTGCCCTATGCCGGGACCGGCGCCTGGAATTGAGCCCGTGCTTGGGCCTGGGCTTCCGTGCCCTATGCCGGGACCGGCGCCTGGAATTGAGCCCGTGCCTTCACCGGGCATTGACCCTGGTCCTGTTCCGAACCTTGGGCGCAAGCCTGTTTTCCTGGCTCGTCTAGGCGGAAAACTTGTCCCAGGCGGAATACTCATTCTCAGGGTGATCTCTGACAACAATATCAATCCTTCTTCTTTGGGATTTTGACTATTTCGACGTAGAGGACGCTGGTATCCTGCTTGTTTGTCAGTTTGATTATGGTTTTGAAGGTACGAGTTGGAATTTGGGTGTGGAGGGCGCTAGGGCTAAGCCATTTGCCACATACATTGTTTTGATGTACCTGTTAGCCCGGGCAAATCCATTTGACCAGTAGTAAATTTCGTAGATACCTGTAATCCAGGATTCCAGTTTGGGCAAAACCGTTCTGTCCATAACACGTTCCTCAATTACCTGTAAACCAGAATATCAACCTGTACAAAGCAGGTCAGCTGGTAATATATTTCTCTGGCACTCGTAAGCCAGAGTTACAACCACGCCGAAATTGTTCAACCCTTGATATATTCCTCATGTACCTGCAAACAAAAATGCCAATCTACGCAAGACCATTCAACCGGCAACACATTTCTCTGATACCAGTAGACCAAAGTTACGACTACGACGAAATTGTTCCTCTCATAATACCTTTAATCATATATCTGTAAGCTAGAATGCCAGGCTCACAAAAATGTTCAAATGGTAATTCATCTGCCTGATAAACCGAAAACCAGCGTTATGACTCCGGAGAAATGTTCAATCAATGACACTTTTCTCTGATACCGTTAAACCAGGGTTACAACTGCGTCAAAACCGTACAGCCCGCAACATATTCGTCTGATACCTGCAAACTGGAAAGAATGACAACCAGTCTAGAGCGTTCGGTTCCAGCAAATCCATTGATACTCTTTAGCCCATTTAAGGAGGAGTGCTAATCATATAACGGACATGTTCAAATCTGGGGTTGACATCGCGTGCCAATTTATGGATAATCGACCTACAGTATGGTGGCTTTTGGCTAAATAGGTCAAAGTGAATCAAACCGTGTCGGCATAGGGCGGGTGGCGGGTTCACCCACATGAAACTTATCTAGACAGTCAAAGGAGGTACTCATGAAACACTCCGCACTTATTCCCAAAATGCTGTTGGAAGACAGACTTATCCCCTCGACCGCAAAACTGCTGTATGTAATAATTCAGATTTTCCATCCAACCTCAATGACAAACTTGGCCAGAATATCTGGACTCAGCCGGCCCCTAATCTCACACCACTGCAGTACTCTTGCCCAACATGGATGGATCATCAAGATCAAAGAAGGCAGCAAGATTGTACCTTTTCCGGTCATACCTCATCCCATTCAAGAACAAATGGTCAAAGACCTGTACGCCGGTTACAGCACGAGCCCCCACAAGGGTGAGTACCTGACAAAAGCATGGCTCAGTCACCTGATACTTACTGAAGATTATGTTGACAATGCCAGGCCTCCTTTCCTCCAGAATCCGATAACCGGCGAACTAATGGAACTTGATAGGTTCATGCCGTCTTTGAATGCAGGGGTCGAACACCATGGACCTCAACATTTCGCCCCCACCAATGCGTTTTCGGACACAACCCAGTTCAACGAAAGGAGAGCACGGGATCTGATGAAGCGCTCGTTGTGCGAAGAAAACAACATCAGGCTGATAGTCATCACAACAGAAGATCTTAGCCTAGACGGGATCTTGAGGAAACTTCCAAAGGACTTCCCTATTCGGCGAGTCGATGCGGACGGGCCCTATATCAAGGCGTTAGAGAGTCTGTCGGCAGAGTACAGAGCAGGGCTGACCAGAGCCATGGCCAGGGAAACCCGGGAGCGGGAGAATCGCAACCGGCCCCGCCAATCCAGGGCTTGAGTCTGAACGATCTTCAAGCAAATCACAGATAAAACAGACAAAGGGCAGATGGCTGCGCCATGTACACACGATACACGGTGTAGGGAGTCAGGACCTGGCAGGATTGAACCCATGCATCGTCGTTCATAGCAGCGTCGAGCGGCCCATCGATCTCCATAGACCGCAAGGTACCGAAATACTGAGGCAAAATGCCAGGGAGTATGTCGGGTTAATAAAACTGGTCACGAGAATGCTGTAGGCACGACCGCAAATTCCCTAGGTCGACGCTTGCCCTTTCGAGGAGCCATACACCTTCAGAATCTGCTCAGCGTAATCTTGCATGCTCTCGCGCAGCGGGCCGGGCTCAACCACTTCTACGGCATTTCCAAGTCCCAAGAGAATACGCCTAGCCGCTTCCAGCGATTCAAACTTCACCTCGACGGTGGTCCGGCCATCTGGGCCGGCACCTAAGAAGCAAGCGGAACTGGCTCGCTGGCCCATATAAATCGAGAGCACGCCGAGAATGTCAGGCTTCACCAAGAGAGTCACCGGATAGAGTGACTGATCCTGTTCATACCGGACGCAGTAGTCTGTCCAGAAACTAGGTAGGTCGAAACCCTCTGGGCGCTGAAACACTTCGTCCGAAACATCAACATCCGATAGCTGAGATATGCGGTACACTCTCAACTTGCCGTTCACCCTGCTGACAAGATGCCAAATTCCACCTTTGGCTACTAGGCCAAGAGGGTCGAGTTTCATGCGTATGCTGAACCGATGCATCATCTCGCATCGACACGTTATGCTCCTGTTGTTCCAGACTGCGTCGCGCAACGCTCTCAATTGAGGCACTGCCTCATCACCGTGAAACCACCATGTTGAGTCTACATACACTCGCTGTCTGGCATCATCCTGTTCTTCCCATCGTCCAGCAGGGAGAGCGGCATAGAGTTTCAGTAGCGCAGCTTTGAGATCCTGCGCTACCCCAAGCTGATCCAGAGGCCCTGGAATGCTGATCATAAAGAGTGCCATGAGTTCCGCCTTGTTGAGTCCGGTGAGGTCTGTTCGGTAGGTGTCCAGGAGCCCGAACCCTCCCCCCGGCCCCGACTCGGAGTAGATAGGCACTCCCGCCATGCTCAAAGCCTCAATGTCTCTGTAGATCGTTCGCACCGAGACGCCAAGTTCGCGCGAGGCTTCGGCCGCAGTCACCTTCCCACGGGACTGAAGGAGCATGAGAAATGAGATCAAGCGGTCGGCGCGCAGTTTGACCCCCACCTTTCCACGTATCCGAACTTCTTTCGCAGCTCGTCTTCAAACTAACAGAATTCTATCACGAATTGCTGACACAAGATGTCAGGAATTAAGGCTAGAATGGTGTCTGAAGGAACGCGAAAGGAGACGAGACAGTTGAATACTATAGAAGTGCGAATCGTTAAGTTAGAGCCTTCCAGAGTCGCTTCCGCAAGGGCGTTCGGACCCAGCCCTGAGTCCATCGCGTGGCAGAAACTGCTGACATGGGCCCGTGCCAACGGCATCCCCACCGAACAAGGAAAGACCCGGTTCTTCGGGTTCAACAATCCTAACCCTTCGGCAGGCAGCCCGAACTACGGCTATGAGCAGTGGATGACCGTGGGAAACAATGTTACCGGCAGCGGTGAGGTGCAGGTTAAGCAATTCCCCGGTGGCCTTTACTGCGTGACCCGGTGCACTCTGGCGAACATCAGTGAGGCCTGGCAAGCTCTTGTCGCCTGGGCAGAGCAAAGCAAGTATAAGGAGGGCAACGGCGTGTGCCTCGAGGAGTGCCTAAGCACCGTGCCCGCCGAGTTCCCAGTCGCCGTATTCGACCTGTACCTCCCGATCAACGAATAGAGCGGCAGTGGCGGATACGGGGAGAGTGGATACGGGGAGATGAAGAACTCATCTCCCCGTATCATCGCCGAGAACCAGAGGTCCCGGGTTTGAGCACTCGGAAAGCTTGTTGCTTCGATGCTCTGCTACTCTGCAATCTCTACTCTTATCTATCTGTTGAGCCAGGACCGATAGCTCAGCCTAAGGCCCAGCCTACCATTCAAGGCCCGGATCAGTGATTTCGAGCCAGGTTTCGTATCCGTCAGGCTCCCGTTCGAACAGGTGGCTATTGATAGCCTCCTGCATTGCCTCGTAGTACCACTTGCTGGACTTTAGGTCAGGGAACTCCCTCGCTTTTGGCAGAATATTCTCTGCCCGTACTCTTCTTTCCAGAACCCTGTTCACCAAGGTAACGAATTCTGCCCTCGTGATGTATTGATCTGGTTTGAAAGTGCCGTCAGGGTAACCCTCTACCCAGCCCTTCTTTGCAGCCGAATTGATATACTTCTCGGCCCAGTGGCCCTCTACGTCGGGAAATACATTGGTCTCCAGGAAACTGAGCTCGTCAAACCGAGCAGCTATCGTGGCCAATTCTGCCCTGGTGATGTAATTTCCAGGCCTGAATGTGCCGTCCGGGTAGCCTTCCAGAATTGCTCCAACAGCAAGTGTTGCAATATGTTTGGACGACCATCTATCGACATGCACATCAGGGAACCGGCTGACTGTTGCTCTGATGCTGTCTCGGTAGTTTGCCTCCAGCAATCTGAAGAATACAGCAGCTACTTCTTCCCTGGTTATATTCCCCTCTGGCCTTACTGTGTTGTCAGGATACCCGTGAATGTATGCAAAGTGGTCTTCCTTGTTTAGGACCGGCGTAAGAGGAATCTCAGGATCGTCGATTGGCTCATAGGGCTCCCTGGTAACTGTCAGCGTTCCATCAATATAGGTGATTGCGTAGTTGCCGGTTACGTCAATTTCGCCGCCCTGCATTATCAATGCCAGACTGGCTACGTTGGCGCTTGAGCCTACTGCAGTCTGTGAGCCAGTCACGATAATGCTCACAATTTCGTCGCCTTCTGGCAGGATTCCGCCGGTTAGGCTCCAGTTGCTGTTGGCCAATGCTGTGCCGTCATAGGTTTTCGTGTCGCTGGCAGCAGTGATCTCTATCGGCCTTGCGGTTATCTCCACCGTACCACTGCCGGTCCGGTCGTTGTAGTTCGAGTTAGTGACCTTAACATAGACGAGATATTCTCCTACATAGACGTACTCAGGATTGTATTCTAACCAATCCTCACCATCTGTGCTGTAGTAGACGGTATCGCCGTCGATGACGTTTACAACGACGATGCTGTGAGATTGAGCGTCGTACTCTCCGGTGTAACCGGTGATGTTGAGGTCTTCTCCGGTAGATGGTGTGATGGTCAGTTTGCCCTCGACAAGCGTAACATCGTAGTTCTCGGTTACATCAACAATGCCGTCCATTATCACAGGAGTACCTGTAAATGTTACCGGGTACTCACCTACGTTCTTGCCGCTGCCGCTGGCGCTAATCCCGCTCAGTTCATGGCCGGAAAGCAAGCCCACAGGGGCTTTGTAGCCGGTAACTGTCTGAACATCGCCGTTGTACACTTTCGTGTCACTTTCAGCTGTAACTGTCACAGATTTGGCCGTTATAGTCACCGTGCCGCTGTCGAAACGGTCCTCGTAGTTCAGATTCTCTACCTTAACGTAGACCGTGTATTCGCCTACATCAGTATACGTAGGGTTATCTTCAAACCAGGTTTCTCCACCATCTGTGCTGTAATACACCACGTCTCCGGTCTGAGTATTGGTGACTGTAATGCTGTGCGGAGCTGCGTCGTATATTCCGCTGTAATTCTCAACGCCTATTGCAGGCACTACGGGTATACACGCAAACCACACTTCACCACTTGGCACTGCTGGGGTAAGCGTTACCTCAGTAGGATTTGGATCTCCGGCTGAATGATAATCATAAGTCTTTCCATCTATGACTATGCTTGTTACACTGCCGTCTTCTCCATAGAAATACACATCATATGGTACATTCAGCTGGAGATTGGTCCCTTCCTTGAATGTGAAATGGTGGAGCTCAGCCGCTTGCCGATTGCCTACCGGGATCCCTTCTGAGTTTACTGGTTGCCCGGATGAATTCACCCGGTAATAGTAAACCACAATAGTCCCGGCATTTATGCCTACCTCGGGGATAGGATCAAAGTGTCTCCTGGCAGAAACGTCAAGAGCATTGGTGTAATCTACGTAAGTTTCGCCATTGGTAGGATAAACCACACCGCTTACCGCACTTGGATCTATCTCGACAATGTATGTCATTGTTGCAGGATTTGTTTCAGATACAAAAGGAACAGACCATTCAATCGTTTCAGTCTCTGTGTCATAGATCACCGAAGTTCCGAGACTAACCGCGATCTTCTCCTCATAGTTTTCAGCGGTTATCCCTGGAATTGAGAACATCTCTCCAACAGGGTCTGTTACTTTAGCGTTAGTTGCTGCGAAGGATATGCTTCCTGCTATTGCCTGAAAAATAGCGGTGAGGTCGTCATTAGTTGCTTCATAGGATTTGCCCGGGCTGGCCACCCTATCCAGTATATCTTGCCCGGAAGTCCCGGCGCTGAGGCCTACCGAATAGACGGTGACACCACTCTCCTTGGCAAACCTGGACTCAGCAATGGCACTGTGCCCGTGGTGGTAGTAGTAGGAAGAAGCAATCCTGGTGGTCATAGACGTACCGTTACCCACCGTCTCGAGATAGTCATACTTAGACTCAGCCAGGTCGTCTCTTGTGTACCATACACCACCTAACTGCACAAAATAGTCAGGGTTCCGATTACTGTTTATCTTGTCGATAGCATAGCTATATGTTGGCTCTCCATCGCTCAGAAACACAATATTCTTATGATCAGCGGTACTGTTGGGTGATTCAAGAAGTATCCTGGCCTGCCTTATTCCTGCCTGGGTGAAAGTACCGCCTCCGGCTGAAAGCCCGCCAATTGCATCGAGCAAGTCTTGTTTACCGGTTACATCTTTGAACCCCCCTTGATGCACAGTAACACCATTCGCAAATGACACCACCGCTATCCTGGTGGAGGTATCATCCGGGTCATTAAGCAGACTATTGACAAATTGCGTGGCTGCGCTCTTGGCAGCCGCCATTCGTCCACTCCATCCACCCATACTCCCGGAGGTATCTATGACAAGAACTATGTCTGAAGTTGTAGGCAGGTCTATGCCGGTAAGAGTCAGGGTAACCTGCCACTTGTTAGTTGTACCTTCCACTGGTGTGGCTGTTTTGGACAAAGCCAGGGACCCTGGATTCGGAGGTTCAATGTTATCATGGTCATCGGGAAAACCGGTAAGGCTAAACCCCTTTGAGAGGCTACTCGGCCCAAATACAGAAAACAACCAAGCACCAAAAGAACCTTCGCCAGAACTCCTATCAGGATAGTACAGATCCGGCGCAGGGATTTCCTGGGGCTCCTCCAAGCCATCAGGATTGTCTCCCATATCATCCACCGCAGCTGGGTCAAACACAAGCTTGTAGAAAAGGCTAACGGAATATACATCCTCGTCCAGAACCAGCTCTTCCGGAGTGCTGTACAAGAACTCAATTCCCTCATAATCTTGCTTAAAGTCGCAGCCCTGAACAGTAGTACCGGCATATAGGTCTTCTATCCGGACTATTTCCATTAGCTCTTCATCACCATCATCGAGCAACAGGATATGAGTTACAGTCAACGCTGCCTTGGCAGGTTCGAGTTCTGATTCAAAAGAGCCTGCCGGTTCTTCGTCTTTTTCCTCATCTATCTCAGGTTCTTCGGGATTTCCATTACCATCATTTGTGCCATTATCAGAATCCTCTTTTGACTCTTCATCTGGATAACCGGAGCTTTCATCACTCTCGGTGCTTTGCTCCCCGGGTGTGTCTCCTGGTTCCTTATAACCCTGAGCACCTTGCCCCTCAAGTGTCTCCCCTGGTTCTTCACCTGCGGAACTACTCACTTGATTGCTTTGCGTACCTTGGCCATTATCAGCCTCAAGGGCTACTCCTGGTTCTTCGTGGGCAGCACCGACTCCTAATCCATTTTCCTTGTTGTCACCATGTTCATGACCTGGCTCCACACTGGAAACAGCGAATGCAGCAGCTGCCTGAGTTGCCAATGCTACTGGCCCTGAGGCCAGGATCACACATACTGCCATCAAAACAGCAAGGAGCCTTCGGTTACGCTGTTTTGTCACAAGCAAACCTCCTTCAAAAACGTTCTGTGTCTGTCTGTTCGTAGACTTGTTTTACAAGCCTACCCGTTGCCGCATTGGGGACTGACACGGCACCCCCCTGCCCGTGCAAGAATTCCAAGTCTCTGGTACAAGTACCGGCAAACCGGAAACAGCCACAACCTACCATTTCGGTTAATGGCCTTTTCTTGTCTTCCCCGTCTTCAACTGTGTTCCTAAATCCAATCACCTCCTCGATTCCTTGCTGGCCTCCTAGAACCAATACTGTTTGAAACGATGAACCCGAATGCTCTTGGATTCACCTGGCGACTTAAGGATTTTCTTTGATTCGTGCTCAAAATAATCCAAGATTCTATGACTGAAACCAGCCACGTGTGCAGCTACAAGTAATGAGGCAATCGAGAAAGCTCACAAGGAGCAGCGGTCATCACAGATTGCCGATTATGCCAGTTCTTTACTACCAAGAGAGTTTCCGGGTTTATCATCAGATACAGATTATCTGATTGCTATAACTGGCAAACCGTCCTTAAGGAGAAAACTTTATACTTCAAAAGAGTGATTTTAAGTACTACTTTAGACTACTCCTCAGCCAAACCATCTAATCGGATTAGTTTGAACAAAAAGTCGTTCAAGAAAGATTAGACCGTTTCAATGGAAATTCTGAGGAAGAAAGCCGGAGGGAACAATAGACTTGATTGGTACGGACTGTGGAATCGGATTCATCGTGTTTGTGTTTGTGATGTGGTAGCAGATCCGGCACTGACGATGATCCGGTTTAGTGGGCACAACACCTTCACCCCCGTATGAAGCGCCATGCCCGGCGCACATCGAAAAAAATAGACGTTCATTTCTGAACGTCTATTTAAATCCATTTTCACTTCAGTTCTTGTGGAAACATCCTGTCCTCACAACAGTCGAAGCCCTTTTACCTGCATTGCCTTTACCGCCTTCTTCAGTGCCGGAGTGCCGGCCAAAACTTAATGACAGTTCTCCCCGGAAATCGGCGGTAAGCTCCAACGAAACGCCTACCCCAAAACCTCCTTGTACACCCTCAGCCAGTTGCCGCCCAAAACTTTCTTGACTTCCTCTTCGGTATATCCCCGTCCCAACAGCTCCTCTGTAAGCCGCGGCATCTCAGATACATCTTTCAATACCTGAGGGCTTCCAGGAGCCACTCCGAATCCGTCAAAATCAGAACCAAGGCCCACATGATCTATTCCGGCTATTTTCTTTATGTGATCGATATGATCACATAGCCGTGCCAGAGACACTTTCTCTGTGTCATCGTCAACAAACGCAGGGCAATATACGATGCCTATGACGCCGCCTTTTTTGCCCAGTGCTTCAATTTGCTTGTCTGTAAGATTACGGGGGTGTGAGGCAAGAGCCCTTGCATTTGAATGGGACGCGACATAGGGCCTTTCGGCAACCTGGTCCACTCCCCAGAAGCTGGACTCAGACAGATGGGACACGTCAACGAGCATCCCAAGCCGTTCCATTTCCTTAACCACTGAAATCCCCAAATCAGTAAGGCCTGATCTCGCAGATTTCTCGCCGACACCATCAGCCAGATCGTTTCTTTGATTCCATGTTAGCCCCATAGCCCTCACACCTGAACGGTAGAAGCTCCTTAAGAGGGACAGGCTCCCCTCGATTGCCTCACCGCCTTCAATGCTGAGAAGCCCGCACACCTGCTTTCTGGCTTTGGCGTTAACAATATGCTCCGCCTTGGTAGCCAGTGAGAAGCTTTCAGACTCGTCAAGCAAGCCATAAAAAGCATCAAGCAGTTCCAGGCATCTTCTTGCTGATCGGGTTGGCTTGTACTGAGGCTCAATGTATAAGGCCATAACCTGGCATGTGACCCCGCCTTCCTTGAGCCTTGGAAGGTCGATATGCCCGGTTTCGTTCCGTTGAAAAAAGTCACGCTGTGGGGAAGTTGAGAAAAGGCCACGGCCAATAACCGATAGCATAGTGTCACAATGCCCGTCGATTACAACCGCTTCTCCGTGAATTCTCTGAGCATCTGTCACAGACACGCCCTCCTTATTAAAATGCCAGGTTCACTGATTGGCCGGAACCTGGCAAGCGTGTATTGATTGCTGAGTCGAAACTTAGTACGTGCCTACATTATGTAGAGATCCGCCGCCTTGCTTCTCCTCGCCTTGTTGTTCGAAGATTGTTTCTTCTAAACTGGTTCTTATAAACTGTCGCCCCTGGAGTTGCTACTCCTAGACTTGTTACTCCTCGACTGCAATTGCCTCAGTTGGGCAAGTATCAGCCGCATCTTTCGCACAAGCTACATCTGCAGCTCCCTCAGCCTTTACCTTTGCTTTTCCATCATCGCCTAGTTCGAATACGTCAGGACAAGTATCTGCACAGAGTCCGCAACCAATGCAGAGATCCTCATCAACATGAACTTTAGCCATCTTCACACCCACCCTTCATGTAATTAAGGAAGTATTTCACGATAGGATTATAACACAATCCTCATTGCTGGCTAAAGGTGGGAAGGGTGAAATAGAACACTGCGCCGCCTTCTAGGTGATTCTCTGCCCAAATGGATCCTCCTGAACTTTCCGCCAGGCCCTTGACGATGGCAAGCCCAAGGCCTGAGCCACCTGTAGACCTGGTTCTCGATGGATCTCCCCTGTAAAACCTCTCGAAAATCCTTGAAAGATCGTTTTTGTTAATACCTGGGCCTGAGTCTCTGACCCAAAACAGAACCTGAGAAGGCGAGTGTCTCCTCGCCCCAACCTCGATTACCCCTTGTTTTGGTGTGTACCTGATTGCATTGCTTAGAAGATTGGAAAACACCTGCTGAATCGTGCCGGGATCAGCATACACATATCCAAGATCTCTTTCGACATCAGTCTTTACACTGAATGAGTTTCTTTCTGCCATTCCCTGAACTGATGAAACAGCCTTTTGAATCAAGACTTCGCACAATACAGGCTCAGGTGAAAGTTCATACCCTCTGGAGATACGGTCGAGCTCAGTAAGATTGTCTACCAGCCCTGATAGTCTTGATACCTCTTCTAGCATAGACTGTAAGGTGTCTTTGTCTAGTTCACTCGCCCCAACAGAGATAGCTTCAAGATTTCCTTGCAGAATTGTAAGAGGTGTTCTTATTTCATGGGCAAGATCTCGGGTAAGCTCCTTTCTATTCGTATCTGCCTGCTCAAGTTCATGGGACATGGTGTTAAAAGCTTGTATCAACCTTTCAACTTCGCCTGGGACCCCCCGGTTATCTATGCTAACATCTTTGCCGAGCCGCCCTTTTGCCACCTCGCCGGCAGCCTGTTCCAGGGACTCAATAGGTTTCGCCAACCTCAAAGACATGCGTAACCCAATGGCCAGTGCTGCTACTAACGACAAAAGGCCTGTAACTGCAAGGGCCTTTTCCACTCTTGATAGAAACTCATCCTCCAATATCCCCAATGTACCGGCTGTGGGAGAAGGCAGGGCCACTGCTACCGAACCCACTGTTACCCCATTAAGGGTAATATCCACTGCGGCGCCTTTCAATGCAGAAGCAGCCGGAATACAGTCCGCTCTGGTATCCAAAACTACATCACCGGCCTTGCCGAAGACGACAACCCTGTCTGTTGAGGCCGTTTGCTGGATTCTTCCCATACCTCTGCCGTGATGCCCCCATCCAACATCGATAAATAGTGATTCAACTCCGTCCCACGACCCGTATGCCTGATAATACTGGGCAAGGATACTCGATAAGGCCAAAGCCCGTGCCTCATGCTGTTTTGATAGATAGGACTGAAAGGTTGTCCGGGTAGCCCAAAATGCTCCAATCCAAACCGATACGACCCCTAGAAGGACTACCGTAAGAAAGCCGGCGACGAGTCGAATCCTCAGGCTGTTCACGGCTACTGGCCCCCTTTATACCCGATCCCAAAAACAGTCAGGATATAAACTGGGTTTGAAGGATCCTTCTCAATTTTGCGCCTGAGATTCCAAATATGAGTATCAATGCTTCGCTCATAGCCTTCGTAGGCCTCTCCGAACGCTGCACTTAGAAGTTCTTCCCGTGTGAAAACCTTCCCCGGCCTTGAAAGCAATGCCATCAGGAGAGCAAATTCAGCTCTGGTAAGGTCTATTTTCTCACCTGAAACCATGACCTCCCGGGTATCTGGATTTATGGTAACGTCTTTATGCACTATGCTATTTGAGGCATCTTGTTTTTGATATCTCCTAAGCACAGCACGGATGCGAAATACCAGTTCCTTGAGACTGAACGGCTTTGTAATGTAGTCGTCAGCCCCCATGCCTAACCCCAGCAATTTATCGATTTCTTCGGTCCTGGCAGTCAACATGATCACAGGAATATCCTTGGTAGATCTGATCCTCTGAAGCACCTCAAAGCCGTCTAAACCCGGAAGCATTACATCAAGAACCACAAGGTCCACAGGTTCAGATTGCACAATCTCCATACCTGCAAGGCCATCATACGCACTGAGGACCTGAAAGCCTTCTGCCTTCAAGAATTTGGTTATCATGTCTACTATTTTGCGCTCGTCATCAATGACCAGTATTTTGTCGGCCATCTTCAACACCTTTGTTTGAAAGTAAAAACTGAGTGGCCCTATTAAGGCCACTCCTGTATTTCAGTATATACGTTCTATGCTACTTCCCTGAATCCTTTGCTGATTGATTCTGATAGCACTGTCCACAACCCTGGCCGAAGCCTGTGCCCTGGCGGCCAAATCCACGGTTTGCCCGGCGAAAGGCACCGTTTCCACGGCCACCGCCTTGCCCTGCCTCTGTTTTGTCTACGCTGGCTTCGATCCTTTCTGCAAGGCCTTCCAGAAACAACTCAGCAGTCTCTTGGCCTATCTTGCCCTCATCAACTAACTTATCAACAGCATCAGACTTTATTGCCACAAGTTTTTCTACCAAAGACTGTTTGGTGATGCCGTTCTCTTCTGCTATCTCTGCCAAAGACTTGCCTTCCAACCTTAACTGGCGAAGTGCATCTGCATCCATGCCCAAAGCCTTGCCGGCGTCGCCCAGGCCACTTTGGGGCCCCCTGATCCGGCCAATTCCGAATCCAAGCCCAGATCCAGCCTGTTTAGCCAGGGCAGGAACTGAAAACAGCATTGCTCCTAGAACCAGAACCAAGCCCATTGCGATCAAACTTTTCGACTTCATAAATACTGCCTCCTCTATCCTGTAAGTACCTCTTGCTTGATTTCAGTCTAGAGCCTATCTGTCAAGATAATCGCGGGAAATTATCAAGAAAATATCAAGATTTCTCAGCCCTTCTTACCTTACCCTGGCGGCGGCCAAAGCGTTGGCTACAGCCTCGATCCACTTCTGGGAACTGATTGTTGCCCCGGTAAAGGCATCAACCTGAGGGCTGTTTTTCTCAACAAAAGCCTTCTCAAGCTTCTCTTTGGCCTGGATAACAGGTGTGTATGAGTATGTGGCGAAATCCTTGAGTTCGTTGCTCTCAGTAACTTCCATGAGTTTGACCTTGGTAATCTTGTCTTTCTCTATTGTAACCAGGGCAAGGCCATAGCCCTGGGCATCGGCTGCCGACTTACCCATGAAAGTCCCATCAAAATATGCCGTAGTAATATCAGGCTTCTTTTTGGCTTTTTCAAGGGCAGATGAAACTGCTGATATGTACTTCTTAGATGACGAGGTTGCACCTGTGTATACCTCTACATCAGCGTCTACCTTACCAATAAAACGCTCCGGGAGTTTCTGGTTAGCTTCAACGGCCGGTTTCCATTCGTATGTAGAAAAGTCCTTTTCAGCTGCCAGTCCAGAAAACTCAGCAAGCTTGACTTGGGTGATTTTGTCACCCTTGACTGTAACCTCTGCAGTGGCAAAACCTTTGTCATCAGCCACAGAGATGCCTTTATACGTACCGTCGTTGTAGATCTTTGGGCCACAACCTGTAAACAGGAGACTGAGCAAAATAACTGACAGCCCCAGGCAGATTGCATTGCGTTTCATCATAATTACCTCCCTTTCAGGGCCTACGATGGCCACGAAAACAATTTCTCGGTTCCTAGCCATGGCCATAATTGTAAATCCCTCTGTTGTCATTATCACCTGATACCAAAATAATAAGCCACTGGAGTTATCCTTTCAAACAAGAAGTTGGCCAGTGACAACCTAAATACACCGGGAAACATAATGTCGGCGTTACCGTCCGATCTAGCAGTATAAACCAGTAACCTGTTAATCACAGCCTCGTTCATAGTATTTCGTCCCGATATCTCGCTATTTTTCGAGTTTAGGCAGAATTTGGCACCCCATTACACTGGGAACCTTCCAAAACGAGTAGCAGGTTTACCACTAATCTGTAACCATTTTCTGTCATAATGTGTCGAACGATTCACGGTTGTCCACAAGGGAATCCACAGGAATATCCGAGAAGTCAGTCGTTACTCAAAAAGACAGTATCTTAATGAACAGGAGGATTGTAATGTCGAGAAAGGCTGTCCTTAAGGAGCGTATACGAGAATACTGCCAGGATGGGCGAACCTTCGTAATACGCTATGAACTTGAATCTCTAAATGATACTGAATCCTACTTAATAAGGGCTCATTTAACAGAAGAGCGGACAAATGGCAATGGCCCGGAGACAGTCTCCAGCGTTGAACTGGTATACCCATACCGAGAACTAGGAGAGCACCTGTTCGACCTCATACAGAATGCTTCTGATCCGGTCTTCCCGGTACACCTTCCCGAAATCGTACGGGATCAAATCTCTTGTACGTTATTTGACAACATTCGTTTTACTTGGAAGACCAATCCCTAGTGATCTTAGGCAATATATCGTATAGTTCGATAAACTCATCGGCGGCATCAACTAGTTCGTCTGCAGCCTTGAAGTTGCACTTGGCATAGGCTTCTGAATGTTGTGTAGACAAAACATGTATGCGTACCCCCCGCTGTGCCACAGCGCGAACAAGGGGAACAAAGTCGCCGTCACCGGAGCAGAGTATGTACTTATCACAACGATCAACCAACGAGAGCATGTCAATTGCAAGTTCAAGGTCAAGATCAGCTTTGATGGTGCCGCCTGCAAAGACTTTTAGTGGCTTACGAACAACCATATAACCATTGCGGTTCAAAAACCTATAGAACGATTGGGAACGACGTCTTTGGTTCTCAAGGTCATCTTTTAGGTTTTGTGAGTCAGGCTGGGAAGAAAGTTTTACGTATTGGTCAATGGTATCTGTAGTCCACTCGCCGGTGTAATAATACGCCCTGATGAGGATGCTTCCGCCGGTCAAGTACTCAAGCAGTTTTATAAAGTCGACATGGATACCAAAGGCATCATAAGTGGCATATTTGAAGTTCCACCCATCCACAAATACTCCCAGTCTTGCAAGGGGATATCGATTGTCTTCTTTCATGATACTTCCTCCTGGAATTGATGAATTTGAATCATTTTGATTTGCTAATCGAATCTTGCTCTAAATAAGTGGTGCGCCCGGCGCGAATCGAACGCGCAACCTTTGGCTCCGGAGGCCAACGCTCTGTCCAATTGAGCTACGGGCGCATATATGGGACTTTAATAGAATTATACCTTTAAGACACAGGGAACTCAACATAGAGGGGGCCTAACCTGGGTTACAACCGCCCTAACAACATCAGAAGGCCGATAATTACAAAAGCACCACCTGCCGAATACTTGATAATGTGGCCAGGAACTACCCTGTACAGACTATCCCCTACCAAGACTCCAATAAATGACGATAACACCAATGCCATTGCGGAGCCAAGAAACACACTCCATGGAGTCTTCTTAGAAGCAGCCAGCATCATTGTAGAAAGCTGTGTCTTGTCTCCTAATTCAGCCAAAAATACTGCCACAAAAGTTGAAAAAACAGTTTGCCAATTCAAAGTTCATGAGCCTCCCTTGGCTCACCCCTCCTCTCAACGCCAGATTAATGCAGGTTTTACCTTCCGAGGGTAATTCTACACCGGATAATATGGCAAGTCCATATGTTCGCTTTCATGAAACCATACCATGCACCGGTAGCTAGACCGCTAAGCGCCCTTCTCCTGTCCTGGGAGTCTTAACCCAGGCTTTAGGCTCTTTTCCCACAGTCTTCAATAGCAAAGCCGTAGTGTATGGCACCGGAAACATGAACGCTGCAAGAGGAAGCAGCAACAGCCCCAAGTAAACAGCCAGCCGGCCTGTGAAAGCATCAGGCTCATGGGATGTATCAAGGTGTCCCCGGTACCTTCTGAACGCATAAATGGTAAACCCCATATACACAATTGAAAACAAGCTCAGCATCCATTGGCCTGCTGCCGGAATAACATGAGGGTCCAAGAGCCGCTTGTAGTGGAGAACCATGGCCACAGGCGGGACAAAGGTAGCTATCTGGTAAGCAACCCATTCCAGCTGCCCTTTGATTATCAAGTTTCTCTTGAGCCTGCGTCTCTTTGAAGGATCGCCTATTGGGTCACTCGATATCTTATCAACTACCTGAAGATGTCCAGTGCCCCAGCGCAACCTTTGCTTGAAGAAAGCCCTAAAATTAGGAGGGGTCTGTTCAGAAGAAGAATACGGTAAATACTCTGGCCAAGCAGAGCATTTGAGGTATGCCCGAACCCCAAGTTCCAGGTCCTCGGTTAGAACGTGGCAATCCCAGCCGCCTATCTCTCTTATAAGATTTCGCTCAACAAATACGTTAGTCCCACCTACAAAGGGCAGGGTTCGAAAAAGCCAGGGTAAGTACCAATCGTGGGCTATAGCCTGATAGAGGGCTGCAATTCGACAAAAAGGACTCATGCTGTAGAAATTCCTTACCTGGAAAACCGGCCCCTGAAGCACTCTGGACGCGCCTGGCTCCAGTAAGCGCCTGTACCCTACGTACAGAAGAACTTCTTGGTGAGGGCGGCTTTCTGCATCATAGAACCCACAAATCTCAGAACGGGGATTGAGAAAACCAAGGCCCCAGTTCAGTGCCCGCCCCTTGGTCGAAGGCACATTCTCTCCGGTTCTGTTTCCGCCCAATTTTCCGTCGAAATCAAAAGGAACCACTATGTGTTTGACTTCCGGGCTAGCATTTCCCAGCTTCTTCAAGTCCTTCTTCACATATGCCACGACTTCTTGGGTAGTAGGGTACATCTCCTCCATCGCCGACAGAAGTCTCTTTCTGAATTCCTGGGTATTGACTGAACTCTTCAGTACAGCGGCTACCCTTCCGGCTATGACTTCAGTCATTCGTAAGATTATGTCCTGGGTTAGCTCGTGGTTCGCTTTGGCAGTATGGTTAATAGCCTTCTTCAGTACCGAATACCCAGTATCATCGAAGATCTGCGTATACGCTGCCAATACAGGCATAGATACAGCTAATGAAGCAGGGTATAGACGGTCTATATCCAATTCAGAAAGCCACGGGCATGTTCTCTTTACTATAGTGCGCAGCCGCTTAACATTAGGAGTGCCCCTGCAGTTAAATATCTCAATTGAAATATCCCTTACAATTACGTGCCTTTCCTTTGCCGGTAAGAGGGATAATTCAGGAATGCCAAGTGAATAATCGGCTTCGAACTTCTTAGACATAAACTCAGTAAGGGCATAATCGCTAAGCGAAGAGATGATTCCTTCCCTGATCTTCTGAGCAATGCCATTTCCCAACAAGTGCTTGCCATAGGGGTCTCTGACCAGCTCTTGGGCTCTGTCAAGGATATCTTGCCTCTCTCTGTTAGCGGCAAGAATCTCCTTCTCATCGGTTACAACGATTATTTCAAATGAGTTTTCAGGATATTTGAGAGATGACAGGTGCCTTAGGGTATTTTCTATAACCAGTGACTCATTTCTGGCAGGAACGAGGATACTGATAAAAGGTGCTTCCTTACCCAGCTTCTTTGCGGTCATATCAAGATCTTGTTGCGTTAGGCGCGGCCTCTGGTTCCAGTACTTCTTCTCACTGTAATTCTTCCATACGAAAAACCTTGCAAATAACACGAAAAATAGGAGATACACAGAAAAGGCTACAACATATAAAGTCTGGGCAGTTGTCATTTTTTGCAGTGGGCCTCCTCTTGCACTAACTTAGGGTCAGGATTTTTCTTGCCCAGACTAGTGTTGCGCTACCTGCGTGTACCTATTCGTCAAGAGAAAAGGAAAGGAGCGGCTAGGTTCCTGCCGCTCCAGAATTTGGCCTTGGGGAAACAACTGTACTACGATATGACACCCATCATCCTCATTGCTTGTTCCAGGCTGGGAGTTCCAATCTCCTGCAGCTCGTAGTGCACTCTCATAGACGGTTTGTCGATTTTCATTACCCGGCGAAGATCAATTGGCGTAGCAACAATGACCAGATCGCAAGGAACGTTATTGGCAGTCTCTTCAAGCTCTCTAATTTGCTTTGGCGAGTATCCCATTGCAGGCAACAGATTCCCTATATGCGTGTACTTCTCGAAGGTTTCCTTGATTGAACCAACTGCCCATGGCCTGGGGTCCACAGTCTCAAGGGCACCCCATTTTCTGGCTGCAATCATCCCTGCACCGTATGGCATCTCACCGTGGGTCAAGGTCGGCCCGTCTTCGATAACCAGGACTCGCTTACCGGCGACCTCTTGGGGCTTTTCAAGCATTACAGGGGATGCTGCCTCTACAACAATTGCCTTGGGGTTAACATCTCTAATTGTGTTCCGCAGCTCATCTACGTGCTTCGGATCGGCAGTGTCGACTTTATTGACAACCACAATGTCTGCCATTCTCAGGTTCGTCTCTCCCGGGTGGTACAACATTTCGTGGCCTGGCCTGTGTGGGTCAACCAGAACAATCTGGCAATCGGACTTGTAGAAGGGCACGTCGTTATTTCCTCCGTCCCAGAGGATAACGTCTGCCTCTTCTTCGGCTCTTTTCAGAATCTCAGCGTAGTCCACACCTGCGAATACCAGGATTCCCTTGTCGATGTGAGGTTCGTATTCTTCTCGTTCTTCAATGGTGCATTTGTGAATATCCAAATCCTCGTAAGTAGCAAACCGCTGCCAAATCTGTTCTTCAAGGTTCCCGTACGGCATTGGGTGGCGAATTACTGCAGTCTTCTTACCGGTTTCGGCAAGAATCTCAGAAACCCGCCTTGTAGTCTGACTCTTCCCTACACCGGTTCGCACAGCACAGACCGAGATAACCGGTTTCCTAGATTCAATGGCAGTTGCTTTGTAGCTAAGGAACTTGAAATTGGCACCCTTGGCTAAAACCGCAGAAGCCTTGTGCATCAAGTTAACATGAGAGACGTCGCTGTAAGAAAACACCACGTCATCTACGCCGTACTTCTCAATAAGCTCCGGAAGTTCCGCCTCTGAGTAGATCGGAATTCCGTTGGGATAAAGTTCCCCTGACAATTTAGGGGGATAGGTCCTACCCTCAATGTCAGGAATCTGAGTCGCTGTAAAACATACTACTTCTACATCGGGATTTTCTCTGTATACTGTGTTGAAATTGTGAAAATCCCTTCCGGCAGCTCCCATAATGATTACTTTTCTTCGTGCCATTGGTTTTCCTCCTGTTTTTGATATCTTGGTTTCCGGCGCTACATCCAGATTTTGCCTACGATCTCCAGAGTTTCCAGGCAGTTGGGGCAAGCCCCATTCTCAAAATGAACACCCTCTAGTTCAAGGGCTCCTCTTTCCAACAAAGTCTCTCCACACCGGGGACAGTACGTATCAGCGTACCCTTTCTTCCAAGCATTTCCGATATACACATGTTGAAGCCTCTCTCTGGCCAATTGGCGCAACCTTTCCAGTGTCGAAAGAGGCGTAGGGGGAAAATCAAGTTGATAGGCAGGAAAGTACCGGGAAAGGTGCAGTGGAATCCCTGGGCTGATTTTGCCCAGCCAGGCCGTAAGTTCCTTCATGTCCTCATCGCTGTCATTTTCGCCTGGCACCACCAGATAGGTTATCTCAACCCATGCACCTGCCTCACAGGCCGATTCTACAGTTTCCTTTACCGGCTTTAGCCTTCCGCCTGCAATACGCCGGTAGAAATCTTCCTGCCATGCTTTTACATCAATGTTCAGCGCATCGGCCAAAGGCATTAGGCCGCGTAGTGCTTCTTTTGATATGTAGCCGTTTGTTACAATTACGTTGCTAAGTCCCTGCAATTTTGCCTCCTGCGCACATTCCTTGACAAACTCATACCAGACTGTGGGCTCATTGTAGGTATATGCAATACCCACTGTATTTGGGTACCGCTTCTTATGAGCCAGGCATATCTCTACTATTTGCCCGGGAGTTAGCATTGTATAGGAAGGGTTCATCTGGGAGATCTGCCAGTTCTGGCAAAACTTACACGAAAGATTGCAGCCATAGGTACCTGCCGAAAGTACAAGGCTGCCAGGGTTAAAGTGAAACAGAGGCTTTTTTTCTACCGGGTCCAAGCCAAGGGAAGCAACCTGTCCGTAATTAACCGAGTAAAGGCGGCCGCCCTGGTTCTCCCTGGCCCTGCAAACCCCCTGCTTGCCAGGTAGAATGACGCATGTATTAGGGCAAAGATTGCACTTGACTCTTCCCTGTTCAAGGGCTTCCCAGAAAAGTGCTTCTTTCAAACCCTCAAGCCTCCTTTTCCCCTGATTGTCAGTGGTACCTTGAGACAGTAAACCGGTAAATTTTCACCTGGCTATCAGACGGGCTTATTCCTGCCTTTTTCTTGGCTATTGAAAGCTGCTCCGAAACAGTATCAACACCTGGCAAGTCAGGCAGGAGCAATCCTTTCCTATAACCTTTCACACAAATTACTCCGTACTTCTTTGGATCAAGGTCTGAAAGGGCGGCAACCCTGGTAGGTTCAGACAAGATATCAACCGAATAGTCCAAAAGGCCAAGTTCCTCAAGAGTAACAGGCGCAAAGCGGGGGTCTTCTGTTGCGGCACTAATAGCATTTTGTACGATTTCTTCAGCAATGCTCCCGGTGGCCGGCTCTATAGTGCCGATGCATCCTCTTAGACTGCCTTCTTTATGGATAGATACAAACACACCGGCCCTTTTCCTGAACTCATCAGGGACATCAGCTATCAATTCTTTCAGACTGCCCCCTGTAACGTAGGCCTCTATACTCTTTCGTGCCAGAGATACAGGGTACGACTGCCTTTTTCCCGTAATCAACGGGACACGGGAATTGATCGTTCCCCAATCCGTTGGCCTGAAAATTGCCACACAGTATCCTACGCCAAATGGCCCCTCATAGGACAAAACTTGAGATTCAACTATGGCCTCATCAAGGGCGCCAAGCATAATGGATATTGGCCTTAGTCCGCACTCTCCTGCATCTTCCACAAAGGAAGGCGACACAAGCAAAATATCTTCGACAGAAAAGGCCTTGAGTTTGTCTACAAGGTAATTATCAAATGCTTTGCCTTGTTCATTAAAACCTCCCGGAGCGCCCGGTGTAAGCCTGTGGGACAGATCTCCTGAAGCGAGAATGCCTATCTTGCGTCCAAGGCGGGAAGCTGCACGTGCGATAACTTTGCCAAAAAGATAGAGATCGAAATATGATAGAAATCCAATACTGATGACAACTACAGGTTTTTTGAAACCGTGTTTCTTCAAGTAGTAGAGAGGTACCAGGACTCCATGATCCAGTTTGGGGCTTATCCCATAACGCAATAGATTGGCTTTGTCCAAGGCCACAGCTTCGACTGAAGCATCCTTGCTGTCTTCCACTATGGCCCTGGACAGTTCCATATCGTTTTCCAAGCGAACACTTACCTTACTGCCAAAGTACCCAAAATCCCCTTCAAGGATCGGGATACCCGTAACAGAAACAACATCAGAAAATACGGGCCCATGGGGAGTAATCACAATCAGGCCATCGATTTCAGTTTGGGCAAATTCCCTTCCGAGCCGGTCCATTGCAAGGACGGTGCTAATTGCTCCTTGCTCCTCACCTTGCCCTACTTCCGGAATAATAATGGGCGGATGTGGCGATAGGCCTGCAATAACCACACTACCCGGCATGCTCTAACCCTCCTTATCCCAAACCTAAACTTGCCAGAAGCAACGATCTTGCCTGCTCAGGATATTTCTTCGACAACACCCCGCATGTAGCCATAATATACTCAGCATCTATAGCAACCCGGGCAGCCTTAGGATAGAGTTCCCTGCCATATCCCTGGCCGGACAGCTCCGCAAGGGCCCTTTCACCGCCTGGCAGCCGTGTAAGCGGGCCACCGGTGCCTATGATTGTACCTACACTCGAAAGGTCTTTGCCTGAAGCTACTGTCATTCTTCCCTGGGGCCCGTATAAATGCTTAATCACGCCGGCGTGTCGCTTAAACGCCATTTCACAAGCGATATCCCTCAGGTAAGATACTAAACGTATGTGCCTGTCATCCTCCGGTATCACCTGTAAGTGTTCCAAAACCGGTTCAGAATCAAACCCAAGATCAAGGTCAATCCTATCTTTCACCAGACTTGCAATGTTTCTGGCATTAACATGTATGCCAAGGTCTCCCTCTACTGTTCTCTTGGCCAAGGGCTCAGGCCCTTCCAGAATCGCCTGAATCTCAGGGCTTCCTTTTGCCACCGAATGAATATCGGTTGTTGCTCCGCCAACATCAACGGCGCATAAATCGCCAAGAACGGGCCAAAGCAGTTTGCACGATTCCATTACTGCCCCAGGCGTGGGCATTATGGGGCCGTTGACCATGCTTCTAATCCTGTCCATTCCTGGCGCAGTCACAATGTGCTCCTCAAAAACATCCTGGATAACCTTGCGGGCAGGCTCAACCACCAGTTCGTCAACTTTGGGATAAACGTTGTCTACAAAGTAAGTTTTTATCCCGGCCTCATCGAATATCCGGCGTATCTCACTCCTAGCTGCAACATTACCGGCGTAAATCACCGGGGATGCCAGGCCGGATCCGGCAATTAAGGCGGCATTCTTTATGGCAGTAGTTTTCTCGCCATAATCAACCCCGCCTGCCAGCAAGATAATCTTGGGGCATACTTGCTTAAGATCCTCAATATCGGAAGGGGACATCTCCCCTGCGGTGACCATTTTAATCACTGCACCTGCGCCCAGGGCGGCTTCTCTGGCTGCCTTCACAGTCATGTCATAGACCAGCCCGTGAACGCTCATTGACAGGCCTCCTGCTGCACTGGACGCAGCCATCATCATATCCCACTCCAAATTATCTGCTCCGAGGTTGGCAGCAAGATCGTCCACAGCAGCCCTAAGGGCAACAGTCACGTCCCCTGGATCCTCCATTGTGCATGATACGCCCTGT
Source organism: Bacillota bacterium (assembly GCA_040766745.1). Taxonomy (GTDB): domain Bacteria; phylum Bacillota; class Sulfobacillia; order Fermentithermobacillales; family Fermentithermobacillaceae; genus JAXGPX01. The sequence continues at coordinate 575,566 of JAXGPX010000002.1, read as the reverse complement.
CCCAGAAAACGAACCTTACCATCCAGGCCAATTGCATTTACCACAGTTGTGGTACTGCCAATCTCTGCAACCAGGACACTAACTCTCATCGAACTCTTGCCTCTTTCCCTTTCCCTGGGCCCAAAGGTTCTTGCGCTTTTCAACCAGGAACGAAGCAACATGCAACCCCTTGGTCCCGCGCCCGAATCCGGCATCCATGCCTGCCTCAAGGGCAAGGTCATTAGTAACCTGAGTTCCCCCGCCAACAAGAATGAACCGGTCTCTTACGCCTTTTTCTGTGCAAAGCTGGACCAGGCGTTCCATGTTCTTTCGATGGATATCTGCATGGCTGATAATGGTGGATATCAAAATGGCATCGGCATCTTCTTCAATGGCCGCATCAATCATCTTTTCAACAGGGACTGACGTACCAAGGTATACTGCCTTAATACCGAAACCCTCAATTCCGCCGTGCTTAATATCTATGATCTCTCTCATTCCGACTGAGTGCTCGTCTTCACCTACAGTGCCGCAAACCACTTTCATTGAATGCCTGGATATTTCCTGCCTGATCTCATCTTCTGACAGCATCTTGGGTTTCTCAGGAATCTTAAGGGAAGAACGATCGATAGAAAACGGCAGTATTCCCTTTACTTCAACAAGGGTCCCCTCTGATGGGTGGATAACCCTCTTGTGGATGACCTCAGGGTCTTGAAGGCCCATTTTCCTGGCCATCTCCAGCGAAGCATACTCTGCGATTTCTGCTCTTTCAGGGATGAAAATGGTACATGTAATGTATCCGTCGCCTTTCCATTCAACCTCAGGCTTAATCGAACCGTCAGGGCTTCTGTGCTCAGTATCCTGCAGCCTCTGATTGACATTATCTTCAGGATCAAGTTCGTCGATGTAAGAGATCTTGCTTCCCGAACACAAAGTGCACCCGTTAATTATGTCACATGGCTTCGAAAATCCATCGGGCAGGTTGTTATACCCAAAATGGTTGCACACAGGAGCCATATAATCTTCATCTCGCTTGACTATGCTCCCTGCAGCAATACCTCCGTTTGGATCTCTGGAAATCCCATCACCGTTTCTCTCAGGATACTGGCCTGAATCCACAAAGAACCCCTGGCCTACAGCATTGAAGTAGCCTGTTTCCTTTATCTCTTCTAAGAAAAGAACTGCCCTTTCTGCAAGCTCTCTTACCTTCTCAGGAAGGGGGCCGTCTTTCTTGAGTTCTACCATGTCCTTTAGGCCGTCCATTCCCAGAAGTGCCTGTTTAGCAGTTTCTACAGCTGCTACGTTATTGTAGTGCCAGGGAACGTTCCGCCCTTCATCAGGCGTAATTGTGCTTTGAACGTCTGCCGAAGTAAGCCTGGACACCAGCAAGTTCAAAACGTGAGTCACTGTGGCTTCTCTTGAATCAGACTCTATGTACCTGGTATTTTGCTGAGCCCTTACCTTGTAGTCTGAGAAAAGCCACCTGAGGCAAACTGCATATGGAAGGTCATACGAAATAGCAGGGGCAGGAGGGGCTGTTGGAGGCACCGACGAAAGAGCAATATTCGCTCTCTTCATCCCTGCCAATTCTGAGAAAGCACTATTTATTGCATGCTGTACCAGAAGTTCAGGCATTACCTTCCATGCCTCTCTGGCAGTAGCGTTAGCGTTATGGGCGCCATCGATTTGCAGCATATTGCATGAAGCCATTATTCTCTTGGCAACTGCTGCATCCACGAAAGACCTCTGCATGTTAACGTTTCTGTACAGCACGTTGTACTGAGGATCTTGGTGAGCCCCATTAACCCCATCCTCTGCAAACATGACTGCTATCTCAGGGCCTGCCACGCCTGACACATAAGAATGAAAGTTTATGGGCCTTCCGACCTCATCTTCTATTAGGTCAAGGGCCTTCCTCGTAGCCCTAACTTGCTTTCTGGTAATGGGAATCCCGCCGACTCCTTCAGGAGTACCCTCAAGAAGCCCATCAATATGGCTCTGGCCGGTAGTACGAATTACCATCATGTGGTCTGCGCCGTGCCAGGCGGCCATGCGCATCCGCCGTATGTCGTCTTCGAAACGCCCAGAGGCTATCTCAGTTGTAATTACGCAATCAGGCTGAGGGTCAATCCCTCCAAAATACTTTGCTGCCGGCAATGGTACAGACTGCCTGAGCGGATCCGAAACCTGGCGGTACTCAAAAGGCCCACACTTCCGGCCCGGCTGCTGCTTACGCCAAGTCCATCCAACCCGCCGGGGCCTGTAGTCCTCCAGGCCCTTGAGAATCTCCTCAATATCGATCTTCTCATTTGGGCTCAGTGTATACTTGCCGCCCTTAGGAGCTTCTACCGAATTGTCATGGCATTTTCGGCACCGAGTCATTTTGAGCCACCTCCTGCTTTGCCTGCAGGTGCATCAAGGTTGTCCCAACCTGTTCCGGCAGAGAGCCGCTTACCCGCAGTAAGGTAGTCTGTATTGGTGGCTCTGGCGTACCTGAGCACAAGATTGCCTGCCCCTTTGCCAAGCAGGCCCCTCTTTTCTGCAAAAGATACAATCGACTGCGCCTCAAGGCTTGAAAAACCCATTCGCAGAAGAACAGACCTTTCAATTGAAGGCGAGGTATAAGCATATGCAAGATCGCTTAGCGGTTTAACTATCTCAAATGCCAATTCCCAGAATCTTTCCTTTAAAGCCTGATCCGACAAATCTGCCAGATGTTTACGCCTGCTCTCAAAATCACAAGCCCTTTGCATCAAACATTCACTCCCATACCTGTGAGTACAGAAACTACAAACTCCGGTGTTGATTTGGTGTCTTCTGCCAGGAACCGTACTTCTTCTTCTGAAATTTCTGCAGCCTGATTTCTTTCTATTGCATTTCTGATATACGATTTCCGCATTCTGTCCAGATCCATTTCGCTTACATGTAGCTGGGAGAAACGTTCGGGGATGACTATTGCCTTGCCAGGAATATTGTCCTTGGGATCCCCTCGCCGTACTTCGATTCCATTGGTTCTGGCAAAATCAAGCTGGGCCTGAGAATGCTTTCCTGCCCCTGTATATTCAGTCTCCTGAACGACTACGATCTGGTCTTCAGGCAGCTCCCTTGCAAGAGGAATCGCGGCAGCCAGCGACGTATTTCCTGCCGGCCCTCTTTCCATTCCTTCAACCTGGGCAAGAGCTTCTGTCACATAGAACACCTCGCCCTGGGTGACAGTAACATACCTGTCCAGATACCTAAGAGGCCTGGCAGCGTTCTTGGGAACATCAGTCCTGTCCGGCCACGTGGCAAACGGCACACCAAAACCTGTATGGCCTGTGGTAAAGGACTTTTTGTTAAAGTCATGGTCAGAAGCCATATGAAGCCCTGAGAGATCCACGCTGGCTCCGATTACCTTGGAATCCTTTGCCCCTGCCTTAATCATGCCTCTTGCAGTACCTGTCACATTCCCGCCGCCGGCGTGGGTTACCACAACGTAAGCAGGGTCCTTGCCATATTTGCTTCGCACTTGCTCAATAAGTTCATGACCCAGGGTCTCAACTCCAGAGATGCCAAATGGGCTGTACAACGATGCATTGAAATACCCGGTCTCTTCAAGCAGAATAAGGGCTGAGTAGAAGAGCTCAGGGCCTACTGTAAGCTGAACTACTTCAGCTCCATATGCTTCACACTTCCTGGACTTCTCGATTATCTCAGGCTGGCCAACCCGGCGTGAGTCGAACACTTCCTGAACAATAATGCACCCCAAGTTCATCATGGCAGCCTGGGAAGCAACTGCAGCTCCGTAGTTTCCACTTGTAGCCGCGAGAACGCCTGGGTATCCCAGTTTCTTTGCATGGTATACAGAAACACTGGCTCTTCTGTCCTTGAAACTTCCTGATGGGTTGGCAGCTTCATCCTTAACCAGAATTCTGGCGCCGTAACCCTTTTTCGAGGTTCTCCTTACCAGCTCTGTTATGTTCTTGAGTTCCAGGAGAGGAGTATTTCCAACGCCGTTCTGTCTTTGAATCTCACTTACTTTCTCAAGAGAGTACCCGGCCTTTTGCATCATACCTTCATAATCAAAAGCGATTTTCGATTGTATAAACTCATCATATTCAATACCAAGGGCTTTCTTCATGATCTCGCTTCGCCGCCCCATTACGGCACTGTAAGATAGATCCCGGGACATATTAATTCCCCTCCCTTAACATGGACCTGAGTTCTTGCCCTATGCTTGAAAGCTCAGGGACAGCCGGCCCAAAGGTATGGGAATAACCAGGATTGATCTCAGTTAGAATCCCTTTCACAATCCGGTTTGCAGGAGTCTTTATCTGGATCTCATCTCCGGTTTCTCCTAGGCTAAGCGCCCAGCCCTTAATCCAACATTCCATTGGAACTTTCTTGGTATCATCTGGTACGCCTTCTGAACGTTCTTCAGGTTTCAAAACGGTATAGTGGATTTCAACCCACTGGCCTTTACTGCATCCCTTTGCCAAGATTCACACCTCACTGTGTCATTTGGTTGAAGTTATTGTCAGGCCTTACAAGTAATGCCCGGAATCCCTCTCGGAACAGGTAGATCAGCCATTGTCAGCAGCCCGGGGGCCCCCCTCAATACCAGAGGAATCATATTGACGGCAATTGCTATTGTCCCTATACCTCCAGGGATTTCAGGTTCAATTGCCAGGTTAAGAGGCGGATCTCCATCAATTGCGACATAGTCGCCTGTCTTTATCCCCTCGGCCTCGGGACATACTTGCTGTGGATGCTCTAGGAATATGACTTCCTTGCCATTTGAATAGGCCCTGGCTGTGTGACGGCAGCCTGCCACGTTTCCAGGAGCAACTTTCACATACTTGGTGGCCCGTTCCACATTTGTTATAATGGGCTGCCTTTCTTCAACCACTTCATCAATTTCCCAGCCCAAAGCCTTGCCGATCAGCATTAACGACTGCCTGAATCCAACGTGGCCCACAATTTCTCCAGAAACCAGGCCATGACGGAATTCATCCGGAGTCGTGCCTACTCCCTGAGTTCTCATAACCGTAGGCCCGAAGGGGGCGAGATTGTTAACTCTCTTTCCGTGGATATGCTTGACTTCTCTGCAGATACCGGTAAGTGAGATAATCAGAGTATCCAGAACAAAGCCGGGGTTAATCCCTGTTCCAAGAACGGCCTTTCCCTGTGCCTTTGCTATGCGATCTATCTCGCCGGCCAGAGCCTCTGATGCCGCCCATGGAAAAGCCATTTCCTCTGCAATGGTTATAACAGCGGCGTTGTTTTCAAGGGCAAATTTAATGTTAGGAAATACGTCTTCCAAAAACGATGACGTAGCTACCAAAGCAATATCTGGTTTATTGCTGAAAGCTTCCCGGGGATCATCAGTGACTATGACTCCTGAAGAGTTCTGCCCCAAAATCTCTCCGATATCTTTCCCAACCTTTGCAGGATGAGTATCTATAGCTGCAACTATTTCCATGTCTTTCTTCTCAAACACCATAGAGGCCATGCCGCTCCCCATGGCCCCTAGGCCCCATAACAGAACCCTGGTGTTCTTGCCTGTGTTTGACATTGGCGAACCTCCCTTTATATCACCTGAAAGCCTTCATAGATGCTTTGGGTAAAATGTACCCTCTTTACCCTAGAACTACTAGGTATGTTGGGAATCCTTCTACTGTTAGTCATTCTTGAATACAACAGAAACTCCTCCTTCTAAGAGAGATAGCTCCTTCGAAAAATGCCCGATCGGCTGTTAGAGGCTGCGTGCAAGAACAATCATTGTCCGGGGTTAACAAAGGAGACAATAGCCCTGTAGAGGCACTCAACAAGATCGAGCTGGTAATCAGATGAGCCAAGCAACTGCTCTTCATTTGGATTTGACAAAAACCCTAATTCTACGGTTACAGCCGGAACATCGGCATGGTTAAGTATAAAGTGGTCCAGCCTTGCAGATATCTCACGCTCTGTACCGGTAGCTGCTATCAGCTCATCCTGAATCAGCTGGGCAAGCTTCTTTGAACCAGGATGCTTTGTGGAATTATAGAAAGTCTGAGCCCCTCGTTCGTATGAGTCAGTAAAGGCGTTACAGTGGATTGATATGGCAATGGACGATTTTGATTCCTTCATAAGCCTGATCCTCGCCACAACATCGCTGACCTCGGTGGTTTCAAGATCATAATCACCTGTGCGGCTATACACAACTTTTGCGCCGGCCTTTTCAAGCCTCACTCCAAGGAGCAGAGACACTTTGAGGACAATGTCCTTTTCTGCGTATGTTCTTCCGCATGCTCCCGGATCAATCCCTCCGTGGCCGGCATCAAGGAATATCACTTGCCCTTCAAGAGGACGGGTTGCTGATACCTGGACGATCCCTCTTGAGATAATAACACCGAATACCAGGGAGACTGCCAGAAGCCCCAGAAATGTAGCATTCCTAAGAGCAATCACAAAAAGGGGCCGGCCTCGCCGCCTGCCCCTTCTTCTTCGTACTCTTCCCATCCCCACAGTACCTCTCAAAACAAGAAATCTTACACGTAATGTATATACAATCTACCGCCATAAGTATGCCGGGAGACAAAGTGAAATTTTTAACGTTTTGAAAACTGCGGGGCCCTTCTTGCCTTCTTAAGGCCGTACTTCTTCCGTTCCTTCATCCGAGGATCCCGGGTAAGGTATCCAGACTTCTTTAGAAGGGCACGGTAGCTGTCATCTATTTGAAGGAGTGCTCTTGCCACTCCGTGCCTGGCTGCTCCTGCCTGGCCGCTAAGGCCTCCGCCTATTGCAGTAACATAAACATCGTATTTGCCTTCAGTTTCTGTTACACGAAAAGGAGAAACAACCTGTGATTCCAAGACCTTGTTGGCAAAGTACTCAGAAAGCCCCTTGCCGTTAACCACAATATTACCTGTGCCAGGCAAAAGTCTTACTCTGGCAACTGCATGTTTTCTCCGTCCAGTTGCAAATATTGAATCCACCTTATTTCCCTCCCTGCCACAAATCAGGCTTCTGTGCCTGATGAGGATGATTGGCACCTTTGTATACGAAGAGGCGTCTACGGATCTGCCTTCCCAGCCGGTTCTTAGGAAGCATGCCTTTGACTGCAACTTCCACGACCCGTTCCGGGAACTTCTCCATCATAATCCGGTAAGGAATGTACCTGTCACCGCCGGGATACCCTGAGTGGGTGAAGAATATCTTCTGATCCCTCTTGTTGCCGGTGAGTACAACCTCTTTGGCATTTATTATTATTACGCTATCCCCCATGTCAACAGAAGGGGTAAACGTAGGTTTGTGTTTTCCACGAAGCAATATAGCTGCCATAGACGCAATCCTGCCTAATGGTTTGCCCTTTGCGTCAATGATCCACCATCTTCTCGGTACCTCTCCTGGTTTGGCCATATAAGTTACGCCCACTGTCACAACCTCCTTATGCCGCCGTGCAAGCAACATCCATTCTAACCATGGTGATTTTTCTGGTCAAGAGAACCTGACCTTTTCCAGGCAAAGACCTTTGCCTGGGGCGCATTTCCCAATCTTGAACTTTCCTTTTTCTTCTGCCGCCTCAAGGGCTCCTCTGACAGTCCCCGGTGGAAGGTATCCTCTTCCTATATCTATCAAAGTGCCGGCCATAAGCCTTACCATCTTGTATAGAAATCCATCTGCAGTAACCCAGAACTCCCATAAGGCGTCTTTATGCCCTTCCACATCCTTCCTTGCCCACCTTGCTTCAAATACCTGCCGGACAGTAGTCCTGGCAGAAGATCCCTGGGCCCTAAAATTGGCAAAATCTTTTGTTCCTTCAAACTCCAGTGCTTCTTTGGACATTAACTCAAAATCAAGATTGCCCGGGTACCAGAAAACATACCTGTGGGCCAAGACTGACAAACCCTCCAACCGCCAAATCCTGTAACAATATGTCTTGTTTACTGCATCCTTTACAGGATCAAAATCGGGCGGTACTGCCGCTGCTGAACTTGCTATTAAATCTTCAGGCAAAAATGCCCGAAGAGCCATTGGAATCCGGGCCGGAGGTATGGAGGCAGTTGTATCAAACGCAACTTCCTGTCCCCTGGCATGAACCCCTGCATCAGTTCTGCCTGCAGCTCTTATCGTTACCGGGTGCCCCAGCAATCTCTCTAAAGACTCTTCCAGGACTCCTTGAACCGTAAGGCAATCCTTCTGACGCTGAAACCCTGAATACCGCGTTCCATCATACTGAATACACATTTTGATCCTGATATTAGGCATGCCGGATACCACATCTAACCTCATACCACACCCCGGGGAATTACAGGCCCAAACTTTACCCGGGTATATATGACTAGAACAGACATGATTACCGTTATACCAAATGCCAGGTAGTCCACTGAAGCCAACTGAAGTTCCCTCATCCTGGTTCTCCCTTCGCCGCCTCTGTAACACCTGGCCTCCATGGCCATGGCAAGATCATCTGCTCGCCTAAAAGCACTTACGAACAGGGGTACCAGCAAAGGAACCAGACTCTTTGCCCTTTGGACCATGTTGCCTGACTCGAAGTCTGCCCCTCTGGCCATTTGGGCTTTCATTATTCTTTCTGCCTCTTCAAGCAAAGTTGGAATAAACCTCAAGGCAATAGTCATCATCATTGCAATCTCATGGGCAGGGACACCTAACCTTGAAAACGGTTTAAGTATGTCCTCGAGCCCATCGGTAAGTTCAATAGGCGATGTGGTAAGTGTCAATAACGATGTAAACAGGATCAGGATTATGAGCCTGGTGCCTATGAACAGGCCTTGCACCAAACCTGCCCATGTCGCCTTTAGAGGGCCTACGTGAAAGATCTCAGGCCCTGGAGTAAGGAAAAGGTGCAAAACCATGGTGAAGGCCATGATAAAGATAATCGGCCTAAGCCCTCTAAGAAGCACTTTCCACGGGATCTTGGAAAGAATCACTGAAAGCAAAGCAAAGATGCCTGTTACGAAAAATGAGTAAAAGTTGTTGCCCACAAACAAGACAATCATGAACATTATGGATATGAGGATCTTTGCCCTTGGATCAAGAGAATGGACAAGAGAATCAGCAGGATAATACTGGCCTATTATTACTCCGCTCGAAATCATAAGACTCCCGCCACCCCTCTTCCCCTTAACTCCTTGATTATCTCGCTATATGCCTCTTCCACTGTGAGAACATCTTCTCTAACGTTCCAGCCTCTATCTTTCAGCCTCTCCATCAGCACTGTTACATCAGGCGATTTCAAGCCCAGTGACTCAAGAAACCTTCCCTGGGAAAATACGTTCCTGGGCGAGCCGTCTGTCACAAGTTTTCCTCTGTGTAGAACCATAATTCTCTGGCACAGCCTGGCCACGTCGTCCATATTGTGAGACACAAGGATAACGGTCATGCCTGTTTCATGGAGGCATTTCACATTGTCCAGGATCTCTTTTCGCCCCTGTGGATCCAACCCTGCAGCAGGTTCATCCAAAACCAGCACCTTGGGCTTCGTGGCAAGAATCCCTGCTATGGCTACCCTTCTCACCTGTCCTCCTGAAAGTTCAAAAGGAGAGCGAGACAGAAGCTCCCTGTCCAGCCCAACAATCTTTCGTGCCTCTTCTACTTGTGCCTCAACCTCTTCCTGGGAGTACCCTAGGTTCCTGGGCCCAAAAGCAATATCCTCAAAAACCGTTTCTTCAAACACTTGCTGTTCAGGATATTGAAATACCAGGCCTATCTTCTGCCTTATCTTTTTTAGGCTGACTCCCTTTGACCAAATATCTACGCCGTCAACGGTTACAGTCCCTGATGACGGCTTCAGAAGGCCGTTAAAGTGCTGGATTAAGGTAGACTTCCCGGAACCTGTCGCCCCTATCACACCCACAAATTCGCCGTCTTCAATGCAAAAAGAAATCTCAGACAAAGCAGTTACCTCTGACAACGTACCCTTCATATAGATATGGCTGAGATTCTTTACTTCAATTGGCATAATTCATTCACCAGTTCATCCACATTTAGTGCGTCCGGGTCGACAAGAATTCCACTTGAGGCTAGCATACGGCTGAGCTTGCCAAGGGGCGGAACATCGAGCCCAAGATTGGATATGCTCTCTGCCTGCCTGAAAACCTCTTTGGGTGTCCCTTGCATTACGATCTTTCCTTCATTCATTACAATGACCCGATCTGCATAAAGAGCCTCGTCCATGTAGTGGGTAATGTGAATAATGGTTATCCCCATTTCCTTGTTGAGCCTCTTTATGGTGTTCATAACTTCTTCCCGGCCTACCGGATCCAGCATGGCAGTTGGCTCATCAAGAACAATACACTTTGGTTCCATGGCCAGTATCCCCGCTATAGCAACTCTTTGCTTTTGCCCTCCGGACAAAAGGTGAGGTGCATGGCGTGAGAATTCACCCATACCTACCGCCTCAAGCGATTTGCTAACTCTTCTTCTGATTTCCTTTGGCTCAATTCCAAGGTTCTCAGGGCCAAAGGCCACGTCCTCTTCTACTACAGTAGCCACTAACTGGTTGTCAGGATTCTGAAACACCATTCCGGCACTCCGCCTGATTTCCCAGGTGTATTCAGGATTCTTGGTACTCATGCCAAAAACCCAAACGTCGCCTTCATATGGCAATAGGAGAACGTTCAAGTGTTTGGCCAGGGTGGATTTGCCAGACCCATTGGGCCCCAGAACCACAAGAAATTCACCTTGTGGTATGTTTATGTCCACCCCAGCCAGAGCTAACACATTATAGGACTCGTCCACCTGATACTTGTGAACCAGGCCTCTTGTCTCGATACGCCGGGACTCTACAGTCATTATTCCATTCAGCCCTCTTTACTTTTCTGGCTTTACAAGCTCTAATATGGCCATAGGAGCTCCATCGCCGCGCCTCTGGCGAGTCTGAATGATCCTTACATATCCGCCTGAACGGTGAGCGTATCTTGGCCCAATGGTATCAAAGAGTTTCTTTACTACATCCTCTTTATTAATAAATGCAAGAGCCCTCCGCCTGGCAGCCAGGTTATCTTCCTTTGCGATAGTGATCATCTTCTCGCAAATAGATTTGGCCTCTTTCGCCTTGACAAGAGTAGTCTCTATCCTTTCATTCTCCAAAAGCGATGTTACAAGGCCCCGAAGAAGCGCCTTGCGTTGTGCTGTCGGTCTGTCAAATCGTGAGTAACCCAACTTCGTCTCCCCCTCATTCGTCCTCTAGGCGAAAAGCCAGCCCCAGTTCAGCCAGCTTATTCTTGACCTCTTCGAGGGACTTCTTGCCCATGTTCCGTACCTTTGAAATTTCCTGCTCTGTCTTCTGGATAAGCTCACCGACATTGTTAATTCCAGCACGTTTCAAGCAGTTAAAGGACCTCATGGAAAGTTCCATTTCCTCGACAGGCATCTCAAGCAGCTTTTCAAGCTCTGACTTTTGCTCGAGTTCCTCTTCGTCTGTATCATCCTTTACCTTTGCCGCCAGGTTCGTGAATAGATCGAGATGGTCAATCAAAATACCGGCAGCCTTTTCAACAGCCTCGTCAGGCCTGATGCTTCCGTCTGTCCATACTTCCAGGATTAACTTATCATAGTCGGTTCTCTGCCCTACACGCGTGTCTTCTATCTGGAAGTTGACCTTGGTAATAGGAGTGAACCTTGAATCAATGGCTATGGTTCCTAAAGGCTGATTCGCCACTTTGTTAGCCTCTGCAGTAACATACCCGCGCCCATCTTCGACACTCAGTTCTAAGAATAAGCTGCCTCCCTGAGCAAGTTCTGCAATGTACGCATCAGGATTTATGATCTCGATATCCGGGTCGGCAACAATATCCTGCCCGGTAACAATTCCAGGGCCCTCTTTCTCGATTCGGGCATACCTTGTTCCCGGACTGTGCAGTTTCAGAACCAAGGTCTTGATGTTCAGTATTAGGTCTGTTACATCTTCTCTGACTCCAGGAATAGTGGTGAACTCATGGAGAACCCCGTCTATCCTCACTCTGGTCACAGCTGCCCCTGGAAGCGAAGACAGTAGAACACGGCGCAGAGAATTGCCAATGGTCACGCCGTACCCTTCTTCCAAAGGCTCCACCACAAAACGTCCGTATTTCTTGTCAGGCGAAATATCTTCGCATTGGATTCTTGGCTCGATTAACTCGAACACTCTGTGAGCCCCCCTTGTTTAACACGCTTTCCCCGGGGTGAATTACTTCGAATAAAGCTCAACGATGAACCGCTCATCCACCGGAGCATCAACCTCGTCCCTCTCAGGCAATCTCAAAATCGTGCATTTCCAATTCTGAGGATCCAGGGAAATCCAGGCAGGAGCCGTATGGCCCTCAAGATACTCTGCCATGGCTTTGAATTTATCCATTTTCAAAGATCTTGGCCTAATGGCAATCTCGTCTCCAGGGCTTACCTGATATGAAGCAATGTCAACCTTGCGGCCGTTAACTGCCACATGGCCGTGGTTCACAATCTGCCTTGCCTCACTTCGCGACCTGGCAAAACCAGCCCGGTACACTACGTTATCAAGCCTTCGCTCAAGCATCTGCATCAAGGTCTTGCCTGTAACACCTCTAACCTTAATGGCTTTCTGGAAATAGCGGCGGAACTGCTTCTCTCCGACCCCGTAGAACCTTCTCGCCTTTTGCTTTTCCCTAAGCTGCAGCCCGTACTCGCTTGGCCGCCTCATCCTGCTGTGCATACCCGGAGGCGAAGATCTCTTCTCCAGGGTACACTTTGTAAAACATTTTTCACCTTTGAGATATAGTTTCTGACCTTCACGCCTGCATAACCTGCAGACCGGTCCTATATGTCTGCTCATTGTTTGCCTCCCTATACTCTGCGTCGCTTAGGCGGACGGCATCCGTTATGTGGAACAGGAGTAACATCCTTGATGAGGCTGACTTCAAGGCCTACTGCCTGTAGGGCCCTAATTGCTGCTTCTCTGCCGGCACCCGGCCCCTTGACACAGACCTCAACTTCTCTCATGCCAACGTCCATTGCCTGTTTCGCCGCAACTTCAGCTGCCATCTGAGCCGCAAATGGAGTGCTCTTTCGAGACCCCTTAAAACCTTGTTTGCCGGCTGATGACCAGGATACTGCCCCGCCCTGTGTGTCGGTTATAGTTATGATTGTGTTATTGAAGGTGGACCTTATGTGGGCTACGCCCTTTTCAACAACACGCTTTTCCCTTCTTCTGACCCTTTCCTTCCTTCTAGCCAAAGCTTATCCAGCCTCCCCGGCGTCATTTCTTGCGTCTGATTCCAACAGTCTTCTTGGGGCCTTTTCTGGTACGGGCATTGGTCTGAGTCCTCTGCCCTCTGACAGGGAGTCCCCGTCTATGCCGAAGGCCTCTATAAGTCCCAAGATCGATAAGGCGCTTTATGTTCAGCTGAACTTCAGTTCGTAAATCGCCTTCAACCTTGTAGTTATTGTCAATAAAATCCCTAATACGTGCTACTTCTTCCTCTGTAAGGTCTCGTACCCGGGTATCAGGATTGACTCCGGTAGACGCAAGGATTTCCTTGGTACGGGTCGGGCCGATACCGTAAATATAGGGAAGGGCAGCATGCAATTTCTTATCTCTGGGTAAATCAACACCTGCTATACGAGCCATATATTCTCACCCCCAGTCAACCCTGTCTCTGTTTGTGCTTTGGATTTGAACAAAGCACCATAACTCTGCCGTGCCTTCTGATGATACGGCACTTTTCGCATATCTTCTTCACTGAAGGCCTAACCTTCACATGAATAACCCCCTTTTTGAAAAGGGAAGACATCCCCCTTGTCCTTATCTAAGACGACGGACAATTCTGCCGCGGGTCAGGTCGTACGGGCTTAACTCAATAAGCACTCTGTCGCCGGGAAGAATCTTAATAAAATTAATCCTCATCTTCCCCGATATGTGAGCCAGGACTTTATGCCCACCCTCAACCTCCACCCGAAACATGGCATTGGGAAGCGGCTCTATTACCCTGCCCTCTACCTCAATGCTGTCTTGCCTCGGCATGTTATTCCCCCTCATTTACAACAAAAGTGTATCCATCTACTACCAAATTATACCAGGGTCAGGCGTACAGGGCCTTTGCCGGTGATCGCCACAGTGTGCTCAAAGTGGGCTGACCAGGACCCGTCTCTGGTGACTACACGCATGTCAGGATAAGTAATCACTTGTGAACCGCCTGCATTAACCATTGGTTCAATAGCAATTACCATCCCATTGCGCAACGTACACCCTATCCCCGGCCTGCCATAGTTCGGAACCATGGGATCCTCATGCATAGATCTGCCTACACCGTGGCCGGCATAATCTCTAACTACACTGTAACCAAACTGCTTAACATATCCTTCGACTGCATGGCCAATATCGCCAAGGTGAGCTCCTGTTATGGCTGCTTCTATCCCTTTGTCTAGTGACTGTCTGGTGACGTCAATCAGCCTTTGGGCTTGTGGAGAGACCTTCCCAACAGGGAATGTCGCCGCGGTATCTCCTACAAAGCCCTGAAAAGTAGCTCCTACGTCTATGGAAATAATGTCGCCCTCTTCCAAGACTGTATCTCCGGGCACTCCGTGCACGACTACTTCATTTTTTGACGCGCAAATCGACCCAGGAAACCCCATATACCCTTTGAAGGTAGGAAGGGCACCCTTGGCTCTTATGAACTCTTCGGCAGCCCGGTCAAGGTCAATTGTGCGAAGGCCGGGCCTGATCATCTCGCCCAGCCGCAACAGGCACTCGCCTGCTATCCGGCCTGCTTTAGCCATTATGGCCAATTCTTCCTCAGTCTTCAGAATAATCATCAGTCTATCGCTTCCCTGACAAGCCCTCTGTCTACAAGAGCCAGAAGGATTCTTTTAAATACGAAATCTACATCTCCACAACCATCTATAGATACCACAATTCCATCCTTATTGTAATACTCGCACAAAGGTTCGGTTACCTCATGGTAAATCCTCAGGCGTTCTTTTACCGTTTCCTCTTTGTCATCCTTGCGAACAATTAGGCTTGCGCCGCAAACATCGCATTTACCCTCAGTTTTTGGGGGATCCAGCTTAACATTATATGGCTTTCCACACCCGGAGCAAACCCTTCTGGTTCTAGACCTCTCCAATAGCTCTTCTTCAGCAACGACAAGATTAACTACAAGATCAAGCCGCTCATCCCTAGACTGCAGAACCTCTCTTAATGCTTCTGCCTGGGCTATGTTTCGCGGAAAACCATCGAGTACATAACCTTTGAGTACTTCAGGCGAATTGAGCCGCTTCTCAATTATCTTGATGGTTACCTCATCGGGAACCAGGCGTCCTTCAGCCATTATCCCTTCTACCAGACGGCCAAGGTCAGTCCCTGCCTTAACTTCTTGCCTGAATATATCCCCAGGTGCAATGTGAAGCAGGCCAAACTTCTCTGCTGCCATTTTTGCCTGGGTGCCTTTGCCTGCACCTGGCGGCCCTAAGAACAAGAGTTTCACTAAAATCTCCTCACTTCAAAAAGCCCTGATAGTTGCGCATTACAAGCTGTGCTTCAATTTGCTTCATTGTTTCAAGCGCTACGCCTATGACAATTAGCATTGCAGTTCCACCCAAAGCCTGGAATCCAGGCAAACCTGTTAACTGGATCACAAAGTTCGGCAAGATGGCTATCACGGCAAGGAACAAGGCCCCTACAAAGGTAATCCTGTTAACCACTTTGGATAGGACATCAGCCGTGGGCTTGCCCGGGCGAATACCGGGTATGAAACCGCCATATTTCCTCATATTGTCGGCCACGTCCAACGGGTTGAATACCATTGCCGTATAGAAGAAAGTAAAGCCAAATATTAACAGAGCGTACATAACCATGTACCAAGGCTGCCTATAATCAAAGAAAGATTCAAGCCGGCGTGCCCAAGGTGCCTGAATGAACGATGCTATTGTGGCTGGAAAGGCCAGTAATGAAGATGCAAAGATTACCGGAATCACACCTGCCTGATTTATCCTTATTGGAATATGGGTTGAATAACCACCCATCATCTTTCTTCCAACAACTCTCTTTGAATATTGGACAGGCACCCGCCTTTCGCCCTCAGTGATCCATATAACCAGAACCAGGGTCACCAGGGTTATGGCCAAAAGCGCCAGCACATTGTACCACTGGGTTTGCCCCATCTTCCAGAGTACGTAAAGGCTTCCCAGTTCCTTGGGTATGCTCGATACAATACCTCCGAAGATAAACAAGGAAATACCGTTGCCAATGCCTTTTTCAGTTATGAGCTCTCCAAGCCACATGAGGAAAGCAGTACCTGCAGCAAGGCTCAGGATAGCCTCAATAAGAACCCAGACGGACGTGGATACAAGGGCTCCCTGGGCACGAATACCCAAAGTCATTCCCGTAGCTTGAATAAGCCCGAGAATCACTGTGCCATACCTTGTGTAGTCCTGAAGCTTCTCTCTTCCGTCCTCATCCTTGGACATCTCTTCCCACTTGGGTATCACCATGGTGAGAAGCTGCATAATAATGGAACTGTTGATATACGGATAAATGCTCATGGCAAATACCGAATAGTTCCTCAAAGCGCCACCTGAAAAAAGGTCCATGAATGAAAACAAGGTGCCTTGCTGAAACAACCCGGCAATCACTTCAGGAACTATTCCGGGTACCGGTACTGCGACTCCTGCCCTGAAAACTATAAGCATACCCACTGTATACAGTATTCTGTTTCTAAGGTCCGGGATGCGCCAGGCATTCCTGAGAGTCGATACCATTTATATCACCTCGGCTTTGCCGCCTGCGGCCTCGATTTTCTCCTTTGCAGATTCAGAAAATGCATGTGCCTTGACGGTAAGAGCCTTAGTGATCTCGCCTTCGCCCAATATCTTGACATATTTGCGATTTCTCCTAACAAGCCCGGACTCTCTTAGCTCCTTGGGGCCAACCTCGCTGCCGGCCGCAAATATGTCCATGTCGGCCAAATTCACAATTCCGTAGGCAACTCCAAAAATGTTTTTGAAGCCCCTCTTGGGAAGGCGCCTTACAAGCTTTGTTTGGCCACCTTCAAATCCAGGCGGCTTGGTTCCTCCGGATCTTGAACCCTGGCCCTTATGTCCCCGCCCTGCAGTTTTTCCCAGGCCGGAACCCAGCCCCTGCCCCTTTCTTCGGGGTTTTCTGACTGAACCCGGAACCGGTGGCAGTATCTCATGCAATTCCATTAGAAACGACCTCCGCTTCTTCCCCTTTGTCCCTTCTCCCGGCCACTCCGCGGATTTCAGCTATTTCACGAGCACTGCGAAGGTTTTTAAGTGCATCGATAGTTGCATATACCACGTTATAAGGGTTCGAAGAGCCAAGAGACTTAGCCAATACGTCTTGTATTCCTGCAAGCTCCATAAGCGGACGAACACCGCGGCCTGCTATAACGCCTGTTCCTGCCGATGCCGGACGCAAAAGCACTTCCCCGGCGCCAAACCTGCCTATGATGTCATGTGGAATAGTTGTCCCGTTCATAGGCACTTCTATAAGGTTTTTCTTGGCATCGTCTATGCCTTTTCTAATTGCATCGGTCAAGTCTTGAGCCTTACCCAACCCGGCTCCAACCTTGCCGTTGCCGTTTCCTACCACAACAAGAGCCCTGAAACTTCGCCTGCGTCCACCTTTCACTGTCTTGGATACAGGGCCGAAAGTAACCACATGGTCCTTGAATTCTTCTTGAGGTTGGTCTCTGAAACCATCCCTGGTAGAACCGTCTCTTGCCAACAAATAATCACCCCGCATATTAGAAATCCAACCCGCCCTCTCTGGCACCCTCTGCCAAGGCCTTCACTCTTCCGTGGTACAGGTAGCCACCTCTATCAAAAACGACCTTGGTAATGTCTTTTTCAACAGCTCTTTTGGCTAACAGGTTTCCGACAAACCTGGCACCGTCAATATTGCCGCCGGACTTACCTGACTCTCTGAAGGCCGGCTCACCTGAAGACGCCGACACTAGAGTTCGCTGGGCTATATCATCAATTATCTGGGCGTAAATATGGTTTGAACTTCTGAATACGTTCAACCTTGGACGCTCAGGCGCGCCCACCACTTTTCGTCTTACACGAAGGTGGCGCCTGGCTCTCTTATACTCCTTGGTCTTAACAGCCATCGAATGTCTTCCTCCCCTGCAGGCTACTTGGCGCCCTTGACAACCTTGCGTCTTATTGTCTCTCCCACATACTTAACTCCGGTTCCTTGATAAGGCTCAGGAGGCCTCAGCCTTCGGATATCAGCTGCTATCTGGCCAACAACTTCCTTATCAATTCCGCGAACGATGACCTGGGTGGGAGCAGGTACGTCAATTTCAACTCCCTTAGGAGGTACAATCTCACAAGGCTTGGAGAACCCCAGGTTCAACACAACCTTGTCCCCGGACTTTGAGGCACGGTAGCCAACACCGGACATCTCCAAAGCTTTTTCGTAGCCTTGAGTCACGCCGACGACCATGTTATTGACCAGGGTACGGGTGAGCCCATGAAGAGACTTATGCTTCTTGATGTCTGAGGGCCTTTGCACCTCGATAGAGTCTGCCTCCAAGGAAATCTTCATATCTGGATGAAGTTCTTTGCTTAATGTCCCTTTAGGGCCCTTTACCGTGATCAATGTATTGTCTATTGTTACGGTAACCCCTGAGGGTATTTTTATGGGTTTTATTCCAATTCGCGACATGTAAAAACCCTCCTGTACCTTCCTACCATACGTAACAGACTACCTCTCCGCCAAGCCCTTCTTTGCGCGCTGACCTGTCAGCCATAATCCCTTTGGATGTAGAGATGACAGCAACGCCCAGGCCTCCAAGGACTCTCGGAATGTCTTCTTTGCCGGCATAAACCCTAAGGCCGGGTTTGGAGATCTGCTTGATTCCGGTAATTGCACGGGTTTTTCCAGGGCCATACTTCATATGCACCCTTAGGTGTGAATACGGTTTTCCCTGAATAACTTCGTAGTCCCTTATATAGCCCTCTTCCTTAAGGACCGCCAGAATCCTCTCCTTGCTTTTAGAGAAAGGCATCTCCACTTTCTCATGCTTTGCCATGCCGGCGTTGCGGAGTCTGGTAAGCATATCTGCAATAGGATCATGTGTCATCGATAATTTCCCTCCTACCAGCTGGCCTTCTTCACGCCAGGAATCTCTCCGCGATGAGCCAACATCCTGAAACAGTGCCTGCACAGGCCGAACTTTCTCATATATGCACGGGGCCTGCCGCAAATATTGCACCTGTTAACTCTTTGCGTCGAGAATTTCGGCTCCTCTTTCGCCTTATTCATTTTGGCTTTGGTCGCCAAGAAATCTCCCCCTTACTGTCTGAAAGGCATACCCAGAGACTTGAGAAGGTAGCGCCCCTCTTCATCGGTCCTTGCCGTTGTGGTAACTGTAATGTTCATACCACGTATCTTCGATACCTTGTCATACTCGATCTCAGGGAAAATGAGTTGTTCTTTGAGTCCCATAGAGTAGTTGCCCCTGCCGTCAAAACCGTCAGGCGACACTCCACGAAAGTCTCTTACTCGCGGAAGAACTACGTTGAAGAGCTTCTCCAAAAAGTCATACATACGCTCTCCCCTGAGAGTAACTTTGCATCCCACGTTCATACCCGCTCTTACTTTGAAGGCTGATATCGATCGCTTTGCCCTGGTAATAACAGGCCTCTGACCGGATATTATTGTAAGGTCAGAAACTGCGGCTTCCAGAGCATCTGCGTTCTGGGTAGCCTCGCCAACTCCCATGTTGATGACTACCTTCTCGATTTTCGGCACCTGCAAAAGGTTGTCGTAACCGAACTCCTTCATCATGGCGGGGACTACATCTTGACGGTATAAATCCCTAAGCGACACGTTCCTCGACCTCACTTGTCAATGGCTTCGCCACATTTTCCGCAAACTCTAGACTTGTTGTCACCGGCTATTTTGAATCCAATCCTGGTGGGCCTGGAACACTTCGGGCACAAAAGCATAACCGCTGACCTGTTAATCGGGCCCTCTTTCTCAATAATGCCACCCTTCGGCAGCTCTTGGGTGGGCCTTTGGTGCCTCTTGTGAAGGTTCACTCTCTCAACAACCAACCGGTTTTCCCGGGGCATAGCCCGCAGAACCTTACCCTTTGTACCCTTGTACTTGCCACTTATGACCAGGACCGTATCGCCCTTGCGTATATTCACTGAACCCACCACCTTCCAGGCGCTAAATGACTTCGGGAGCCAGAGAAATAATCTTGGTAAAGCGCTTCTCTCGAAGTTCCCGTGCCACGGGCCCAAAAATACGAGTGCCCTGCGGCTCTGTTGCATCTTTCAATATCACGGCTGCATTATCATCGAACTTGATATAGGTTCCGTCGGGACGCCTGACATTTGTACTTGTCCGTACAACAACCGCCCGCACTACCTGCCCCTTCTTGACAACGCCTCCGGGCGTGGCCTCTTTTACTGAAGCAACAATAATATCACCCAAGCAGGCATAGCGCCTAAAACCACTCCCGAGGATCTTAATGCACATAATCTCTTTTGCGCCTGTGTTATCTGCTACTTTCAACCTGCTTTGCGGCTGAATCAAGTCCGGTCACCCCCTGCCTGGCCCTTGGACTTCTCGACAACTTCGGCTATTCTCCACCTTTTGTGTTTGGACAAAGGCCTTGTCTCGAGCAAACGCACTTTGTCTCCTATGAATGCCGAATTGTCTTCATCATGGGCCTGTACCTTTCGGGTTGACCTGATCCTTTTACCATAGATCGGGCTGACTTTCCAGGTCTCAATTGCAACAACCCTGGTCTTATCGATTTTGTCGCTTACCACGACCCCTATCAATTCCTTACGCTTTGCACGCTCCATACTCTAAACCTCCTGGGCAAGCCTTCCGAGTTCTCTCTGGCGCTGAATAGTCTTCACTCGAGCTATAGACCGTTTAACCTCGCGTATCCTCATAACATTATCTAGCTGCCCGGTGGCCAGCTGAAAGCGCAGGTTAAAAAGTTCGTCTTTGAGGTCGGCAAGCTTTTTGTCCAAATCTCTATCGCTCATCTTATTAATTTCCTGCACTTTCATCTTCTTTCACCGCCTTTTCCTGTGACGCACCCATGACTTCCGGACGTTTCTGGAACTTTGTCTTTATCGGCAGTTTAGTTGCTGCCAGCCTAAGAGCTCCTCTGGCTACCTCTTCAGAAACACCTGCTATCTCAAAGAGGATGCGTCCGGGCTTAACTACAGCCACCCAATACTCCGGATTTCCTTTGCCGCTGCCCATTCTGGTTTCAGCAGGCTTCTTTGTAACAGGCTTATCCGGGAATATCCGGATCCAGACCTTACCGCCTCGCTTGATGTAACGGGTAAGGGCCACCCTGGCAGCTTCTATCTGCCTGTCAGTGATCCAGGCCGGTTCCAGCGCCATAAGTCCAAACTCGCCATAAAATATTTCACTTCCGCGTGAGGCTTCGCCTGTCCTTCTACCCCTGTGCTGTTTCCGAAACTTCACACGTTTGGGCATCAACATAGCTCAATTACCTCCCTCACCAGCTTGAGTTTGAGATTTTGATGGGAGGACATCACCTTTATAAATCCACACTTTGATCCCGATACGGCCATAGGTTGTATGAGCCTCTGCAAATCCGTAGTCAATATTGGCCCTCAGGGTATGCAGAGGAACGGTTCCCTCTCCGGATCTCTCGCTTCGTGCAATCTCAGCACCCTGCAAGCGACCGGACGCCCTGATCTTTATACCTTTGGCACCGGATCTCATAGCCCTGCCAATGACCTGCCTCATAGCTCTTCTGTAGGATACTCTTCTCGAAATAGAATCGGCAACATTCTCAGCTACCAGCTGAGCATCTGTCTCAGGGCTTTTCACCTCAAGGCAGTGTATATTTACCCTTTTACCGGTAAGTTTGGCAATATCCTTGCGGAGGGCCTCAATACCTGTGCCTCCACGCCCGATGACCATTCCAGGCCTTGCTGCGTGCACAATAAGGGTAATCTCCTGGGGTTTCCGTTCGATCTCTACTCTGGAAATCCCGGCCTGCCTCAACCTATCTTTGATAAAATCCCGTATCAACTTATCTTCGAGGAGGAGCTCAGGAAAGTCCTTTCTGGCAAACCACCTTGAATCCCAGTTATATATCACTCCAACACGTAGCCCTTTTGGATGAACTTTCTGACCCAAATCCCTAACCCTCCTCTCTTTCCTTCAAAACTACCGTCAAATGAGACGTTCTCTTCAGTATAGGAAAAGCCTGGCCTCTTTGCCGGGGATGATATCGCTTGAGGGTGGGACCCGGTCCGACAAAGATCTCAGATACGTACAATGCATCCCTATCCATCTCATGATTATTCTCTGCATTGGCAATTGCTGAACGTATTGCCTTTTCTATCACCACTCCGGCCCTTTTCTGAGTGAACCTCAGCATGGCAAGAGCTTCCTTAACTGGTTTCCCCCGTACAATATCGGCCACTATGCCTACCTTAGTAGGGGATATTCTGATGTGCCTTACTTCGCAACGTGCTTCCATAAGTTCAAAATTGACCCCCTTACTTCAGTGCTGTGGAACGCTGTGTGTGCGCTCCATGGCCCCGGAATGTACGTGTGGGAGCGAATTCGCCCAATTTGTGCCCTACAGCATCTTCGGTAATGTAAACCGGTACATGCTTGCGGCCATCATGGACAGCAATTGTATGGCCAAGCATTTCAGGAACGATGGTTGAATTCCGTGCCCAGGTCCGAATAACTCTCTTTTCACCCTTCTGGTTCATAGCTCTCACTTTTTCCAAGAGCTTCAGGTTAATATACGGCCCCTTCTTCTTTGACCGGCTCATAATCGCCCCCTCCTTCCCTCTTGTTATTTCCTGCGCTTAACGATCAACTTGTCTGAAGCCTTCTTGCGTTTTCTGGTCTTGTAGCCCAAAGTGGGTTTACCCCACGGAGTTACAGGCCCGGGCATGCCTACAGGAGACTTGCCTTCTCCGCCGCCATGCGGATGGTCTACAGGGTTCATGACTACACCCCTGACACTTGGGCGCCAACCCTTATTCCTAGTAACACCCGCTTTACCTCGGGATATGTTCTCGTGTTCAACATTTCCTACCTGTCCAACCGTAGCTTTGCAGCCAACGGGCACTCTTCTCTGCTCGCCTGAAGCAAGCCTCAAAAGTGCGTAACCGCCTTCTTTAGCCATAAGCTGAACTTGAGAACCTGCTGACCTCGCCATTTGTCCGCCCTTCCCCGGAACCATCTCCACATTGTGGACGAAAGTACCTGTAGGAATGCTAGCTAGGGGCAGAGCATTTCCAGGCTTTATATCGACATCTGGGCCTGCCATAACTACGTCGCCTACGCGAACTCCTGCAGGAGCCAGGATGTATCTCTTCTCGCCGTCTGCGTATACGATAAGCGCCAAACGCGCCGACCTGCCAGGATCATACTCAATTGCAGACACTTTCCCGGGAACGCCGTCTTTGTCCCTCTTAAAATCAACTATGCGCACCAGTCTCTTTGCACCGCCTCCGCGATGGCGCACAGTTATCCTGCCTTGGGCGTTACGCCCAGCAAATCTCTTCTTTGAGACAACCAGGTTCTTTTCAGGTTCCTTCTTCGTTATCTCTTCAAAGGTGCCGGACACTCGCTGGCGAAGCCCGGGCGATGTTGGCTTAAAATCCTTTACTGGCAACCAATTTCCCTCCCTTACCGCGTCCTAGACACCTTCGAAGAACTCAATCTTCTGTCCTGGTGCCAGGGTTACCATGGCTTTCTTCCACCTGGGAGTACGCCCAACGTGGTACCCCATTCGCCTGGGCTTTCCTCTCACGGTTACCGTGTTAACCTTCAAAACCTTTACCTTGAAAATCTCTTCAACAGCGTTGTGAATGTCAGCCTTAGTAGCCCTAGGGTGTACCTTGAAAACGTACGTTCCCCGCTCTATGGAATCATGGGTCTTTTCAGTAATAACAGGTGCAAGGATAATATCTCTGGCTACCATGCTCATGCCAATACCTCCTCTAGCTTCCTGAGTGCATCTTCCGTAAACAAGAGGTTCCTCTTGGACATGGCTTCATAGGTCGAAATTTTCCTTGCAGTCGTCACTGAAACACCCGGAATGTTGCGAGACGACAGAACCACGTTTGGCTCGGCTTCCGCTGTGACAATCAGAGCACTCGACTCTGCGCCAAACTTCTTGAGGATCTCATAGACCTCTTTGGTTCTAGGTTTATCCATCTTAAGTTCCTTAAGGACAATAACCTGTCCGGCGGAAGCTTTGGCCGAAAGAGCAGACAACAAAGCCTGCCTCTTCATTTTCTTTGGCAATTGCCAGCTATAGTCCCTGGCAACAGGCCCAAAGGCAACTCCGCCGTGCCTCCACAATGGAGACCGGATGCTTCCGTGCCTTGCTCTCCCTAGACCCTTCTGCCTCCAGGGCTTGCGGCCGCCTCCGGCAACTTCCGCCCTTGTCTTAACTCCCACAGTGCCGACTCTGGAGTTATTCAGATGCGAAAGCACCGCTGCCCTCAGAAGGCTCTTGTTGGGCTCTATGCCAAATACCCGTTCAGGTAGGCTTACAGTGCCCAATTTATCACCTTGTACGTTATAAACATGTGCTTCTGGCACGAGGCTCCCTCCTTAACAAGCTCCTGTGCTTCACCGAGAAGCCTCTTTGATTATGATTAGGGATCCTCTGCTTCCAGGTACCCCTCCGTGCACCAGAAGCAGGTTCTTCTCGGGATCTACGTTTACTACTCTAAGATTTCTCACTGTAACTCTCTCGTTGCCCAGCTGGCCAGCCATCTTTCTTCCCGGCCATACTCTGGCCGCATCTCTGGCCTGAAGCGAACCTGTCCCCCTGTGATACTTTGAACCGTGGGCCGACGGGCCGCGCCTGAAATTCCAACGCTTTATGACACCTGCATATCCCTTACCAAGGGAAGTGCCGGTAACGTCTACATAATCCCCTGACTTAAAAACATCTACCTTCACCTGGTCACCTACGCCAAACTCGGTGCCGGGCTCAACTCTGAACTCTCTCAGATACCTTACAGGGCTTAGCCCTTTACTCTTAAAGTAACCCTTTTGGGGTTTTGTAAGGCGCCTATCCTTCACGAAACCGAATCCTAGCTGCACACCGGTATAGCCGTGTTTATCCAAAGTCTTCACATCAACAACTGTGCAAGGACCTGCTTCAAGGACGGTTACTGGGATAAGTCTGCCTTGCTCGTCAAATACCTGGGTCATCCCTACTTTCTTACCAAGGATGGCCTTCATAGCACAGCACCTCCTCCATAAAAAGCCACAACTTTACACAGTCTTGATTTCAATGTCTACACCGGCAGGCAGATCCAACCTGGTAAGCGCATCCATTGTTTTGGTTGTGGGTTCCATTATGTCAATCAGACGCTTGTGAACCCTCATTTCGAACTGCTCACGGATATCCTTCTCACCGTTGGGAGCGGTTAGGATGGTGTAAACACTTCTTTCGGTCGGAAGAGGTACCGGCCCTGATACAAGGGCTCCTGTCCTCTTGGCAGTGTCTACTATCCTACCGGCAGAATGATCCAGTATTTCGTGATCGAAGGCTCTTAACCGAACTCTGATTTTCTGCCTCCGCACAGTGATCACTCCTCAATCTTTGTAACTACACCTGATGCCACCGTACGGCCGCCCTCACGGATTGCGAACCTGAGTCCTTCTTCCATGGCGATAGGAGCAATTAGCTCTACTCGAATTCTTACGTTATCGCCTGGCATAACCATTTCTACGCCCTCAGGCAGGGTAACTGATCCGGTTACGTCGGTTGTACGGAAATAGAACTGGGGCCTGTAACCTGTAAAGAACGCACTGTGCCTTCCGCCCTCTTCTTTGGTCAGCACATATACTTCTGCACTGAACTTCGTATAAGGCTTAATGCTTCCTGGCTTTGCAAGAACCTGGCCTCTTTCTACATCGTTCTTAGCTATACCCCTAAGCAAGCAGCCTACGTTGTCTCCTGCCTGGCCACTGTCAAGGGTCTTTCTGAACATCTCTACACCGGTTACAACTGTGGTTCTGGGTTTCTCAACCAGGCCTACGATCTCAACCTGATCTCCTACCTTAACCATGCCCCTTTCGATTCTGCCGGTTGCAACAGTTCCACGCCCGGTAATCGTAAATACATCTTCCACTGAAAGCAAGAACGGCTTATCAACTGCCCTTTCAGGAGTTGGAATATAGCTGTCTACTGCTTCCATAAGCTTCAGGATCGGGCCGCACCACTTGCAGTCAGGGCTTCCGCATCCGCACTCAAGGGCCTTTAGAGCCGAACCCCTTATTACAGGTACCTCGTCTCCCGGGAACTCATACTTATCCAGAAGCTCTCTTACCTCAAGTTCCGAAATCTCAAGAAGCTCTTCGTCGTCGACCATGTCGACCTTGTTCAAGAATACAACTATTGCAGGAACTCCTACCTGCCTTGCCAGAAGAACGTGCTCTCTGGTCTGGGGCATTGTGCCGTCAGCTGCTGACACTACAAGAATCGCACCGTCCATCTGGGCTGCTCCTGTAATCATGTTCTTAATGTAGTCAGCGTGGCCGGGACAGTCTACGTGGGCATAGTGCCTGTTGTCTGTCTCGTACTCTACGTGGGACACTGAAATGGTAATGCCTCTTGCTTTCTCTTCAGGGGCTTTGTCGATCTTGTCAAAAGGTGTAAAGTCAGCATAACCCTTTGATGCAAGCACCCTGGTTATCGCGGCTGTAGTCGTTGTCTTGCCGTGGTCAATATGCCCGATAGTACCTACGTTTACGTGAGGCTTAGTTCTTTCAAATTTCTTCTTGGCCATTTCTTGATTTAATCCTCCTTTATTACACTCGCCCGTAATATTTGGCGACTATTTTGTCCGCTTCCGCGGGTGGAACCACATCATAATGGGAAAACAACATTGTATATGTTCCCCGGCCTTGAGACCTGGACCGAAGGTCCGTAGCGTACCCAAACATTGTAGCAAGGGGTGCCAGAGCCCCAATTACTTCAAAAGTACCGGCTGTCTCCATTCCGGTTATCTGGCCCCTCCTGGCGTTAAGGTCTGCAAGAACCTCGCCCAAGAACTCAGAAGGAGTTGTAACTTCTACCTTCATGACAGGCTCCAAAATCACAACTTTCGCCTTAGACAAAGCATCTTTGACTCCCATAGAACCGGCAATCTTGAAAGCAATCTCAGATGAGTCCACTTCGTGATAGGACCCGTCTTCCAAAATCGCCTTTACATCAACCAGCGGATAACCAATCAAAGAACCGGAATCAAGGGCTTCCTTAACCCCGGCTTCCACTGCAGGAATAAATTCGTGCGGAATAGCCCCACCGCGTATAGCATTCTCGAATTCGAAACCCTGGCCCCGGCCAAGGGGCTCCAGTTTGAGTTTGACATGGCCGTACTGGCCGCGCCCGCCTGTCTGGCGCACAAACTTACCCTCGCCTGAAACAGAGTCCAGAATACTCTCTTTGTATGCTACCTGAGGCTTTCCTACTGTAGCTTTTACGCCAAATTCTCGAAGAAGCCTATCACAGATGATCTCCAGATGCAACTCGCCCATACCTGCGATCAAAGTCTGGCCGGTTTCTTCATCTGTCTCAAAAGTAAATGTTGGATCTTCCTCGGCCAGCTTAGCCAGACAGACTCCTAGCTTATCAAGATCTTGCCTGGTCTGAGCCTCTATGGCTACAGTGATGACCGGTGTGGGAAAAGAAATCCGCTCAAGTATAATCGGATTCTTTTCATCACACAAAGTGTCTCCCGTTACAGTAAACTTCAGGGCCACAGTTGCAACAATGTCCCCTGTAGACACTGCTTCAACGTCCTCTCTGTGATTTGCGTGCATCAAGAGGAGCCGCTGAATTCTTTCGCTCTTGTTCCGGGTAGCATTATATACATAGGAACGATTGGTCAAAACGCCAGAGTAGACCCGGAAATAGGTTACCCGGCCAACGTAAGCATCTGTCATGACCTTAAAAGCAAGAGCGCAGAAAGGTTCATCATCACTGGGCTTTCGTATTGCAGCTTCATCTTTTCCTGGAACCAGGCCCTCAACGGGAGGTACGTCCAGCGGAGAAGGAAGAAAGTCGATTATTCCGTCTAAAAGCCGTTGTACACCCTTGTTCTTAAAAGACGAGCCGCAAAAACAGGGAACTATCTTGTTGCTGATAGTACCCTTCCTTAGGGCTTTTATCAGCATATCTACAGGTACTTCTTCTCCCTGGAGATACAACTCGAGTATGGCATCGTCAAAATCAGATGCCGCAGTCAAAAGATTCTCCCTGTGTTCTTCAAAAAGATCCCTCATATCTTCAGGTATCTGGCGCTCTTCTACGTCAAGGCCAAGCTCGTCTTGCCAGTAAAAAGCCTTTCCGCGGAGAATGTCGACTACCCCTTCAAAGCTGTCTTCAACGCCAATGGGTAGGACCACCGGTACAGGCCTTGCTCCAAGCTTGGTCTCCATCATCCTGATGGCTCTGTAAAAGTCAGCGCCTAACGAGTCCATCTTATTTATATAGGCAATTCTGGGCGTATTATAGCGATCCGCCTGTCGCCAAACAGCCTCAGACTGGGGTTCGACACCGCCCTTGGCGCAAAATATCGCCACTGCTCCATCAAGCACTCTCAGGCTCCGTTCAACTTCTGCAGTGAAGTCAACGTGCCCTGGCGTGTCTATAATGTTGATTCGAAAATCTTTCCAATGGCAAGTGGTAGCAGCTGAGGTAATGGTAATTCCCCGTTCCTGTTCCTGCTCCATCCAGTCCATGGTGGCAGACCCTTCGTCTACTTCACCTATCCTGTGGACTTTGCCTGAATAAAACAGGATACGTTCAGTAGTCGTTGTCTTGCCGGCGTCGATATGAGCCATGATTCCAATATTTCTTATCTTATCAAGCGGGTACGTCTGCGGCATCGAATTCCCCCCTTTCAATAGTTTTGCCCCCAATTACCTACCACCTGTAGTGGGCAAAAGCTCTGTTAGCTTCGGCCATCCTATGCATATCTTCTTTTCTCTTTATGGTGTTTCCGGTATTGTTGGCAGCATCCAAAATCTCTCCGGCCAGCTTGTTTTCGAAACCTCGCTCTGAACGAGCCCTTGAGAAATCAACAAGCCACCTTATTGCCAAAGATACCCTTCTTTCCGAGCGGACCTCAACAGGTACCTGGTATGTGGCACCGCCAACCCTTCTGGCCCTAACTTCGAGAACAGGCATTGCATTCTTGATTGCCTGATCCAATACCTCCATGGGATTCTTTCCTGTCTTCTCGCCGATTATGTCCATAGCGCTGTATACCAGGCGCCTGGCTGTAGACTTCTCGCCATCGGACATAACCTTATTTGTAATCCTTGATACCAAAACAGAGTTATATATAGGATCCGGCATCCAAGTTCTTGACGGAGCCCTGCCTCTTCTAGGCACGTAATTCACCTCCACAAACTCTACTTCCTCGGCTTCTTAGTACCGTACAATGACCGCCCTTGCTTTCTGTCAGTGACACCGGCGGCATCAAGTGTTCCACGCACAATATGGTAACGCACTCCGGGCAAGTCCCTAACACGTCCGCCTCTTATCAGTACTACTGAGTGCTCCTGAAGATTGTGGCCTATTCCAGGAATGTATGCTGTAACCTCAATTCCGTTGACCAGCCTAACCCTTGCAATCTTTCTTAGAGCTGAGTTAGGTTTCTTAGGAGTGGTAGTCCTAACAACAGTACAGACTCCGCGCTTAAAGGGATTCGCCTTCAATGCGGGGGATTTAGACTTCTCTTCTGTCAGCCTTCTTCCCTGTCTGACCAGCTGATTAATCGTTGGCACATCTATCCCTCCTTTTCAATGTCATTCCAATCAAGAATTTATTCTTTCGAGCTCAGCACAGCATGAAGCGCCAACGCTTATGCCGCAGTATTCGCCCAGTTCTTTCATTCTTGCAACCCAGACTACCTCGATGCCCTTTTCTTCTGCAAGGAGAAGTACCTCTGTTATTATCTTTGTTTCAGCATCTTTTGCAACCAAGATTTTCTTAGCCGAGCCTTCTGCAATAGCCCTGGACACGGCTCTTACACCTGCAACCTTATTTCTCTTGGGTATCTGGCCAAAACTCGGGCCTATCATGAATTGAGCCTCTCCTATTACAGCATAAAAAAGCACGCTTTATGAGTTTAGCACCCTGATAAAAGCGTGTCAATGGTAGCCAATAGGACTACCTTGCTCAAAGAACCGGGAGCCGCAAACTCGAAAATCCTGCTCCCGGTTCTTCTAAAACTTAAATGTCAAAAACCCAAATTTCCCTTGACTTAGGAATATTACCTGCATCTATCTTAGTTTCGGCTGAATTCAGCCTCACAACATTCTTCTTACCCTCAAGAAACGCATCAATTGTTGAAATTGGCCATGGCTGAATGAATCGTGTCCTATAGTGCATAGGGATTACGATATCCGGTTTGATAATGTCCACAACCCTGCCTGCAGAAACCGCATCTATAGTGTAATATCCTCCGACAGGCACACACAAGGCATTAACATGGCCTATCTCACCTGCCTGATCAGGACTGAGCTCGGCTCCCAAATCCCCCAAATGTGCAAGGGTAAGCCCACCTATGTTCATGACAAAAATAGCGTTCTGCCCCCGCAGTTTGCCTTCTTGATCATCATGGTAAGAAGGTACGGTTCTAAACACCACATCTTCAATTGACTCCTCTGTACGCCTGGCCTGTTTAGTCTCCTCATCCAGGCCCCTGACCACTTTGAAGTCTCCCTTTAGCACATGGACTGCGTTGTGATCATGATGCTCATGGGACACAGTAACAACGTCTGCCGTTTCATCTATTTCGGGATAAGGGACATCTTTCCCAAATGGGTCAGTCACTACCTTAAGGCCCCCGGGAGACTCAATCAAGAATGAAGCATGGCCCAACCACTTCATCTTCATTGTCCAATCCCTCCATCTCTAAATGATTTACGCCAAGAAGTCGTCGCTTGCGGCTTCAGCCTGATCATCATCTGGCGAAACAGGCACAACTTCTATCTCATCGTATCGTTGCATGCCGGTTCCCGCAGGAATCAACTTGCCGATAATTACATTCTCTTTCAACCCAAGAAGGTTGTCGATCTTGCCCTTAACAGCGGCGTCGGTAAGCACCCTTGTCGTCTCCTGGAAGGAAGCAGCCGACAAGAAGGAATCAGTTGAAAGAGAAGCCTTGGTGATTCCCAATATGACCGGTTTGCCTGTGGCAGGCTCTCCACCTTCTTCATATGCCTTGGCGTTTGATTCGGCGAATTCGTGGATATCTACAACACCGCCTGGTAACAGCTGGGTATCTCCAGGTTCTTCGACACGGAGTTTCCGCATCATTTGCCTGATAATTACTTCAATATGCTTGTCGGAAATATCAATTCCCTGCAGCCTGTATACTCTCTGAACTTCCCTTAGGAGATACTCTTCAACAGCTCTTACTCCCTTGACCCTGAGCAGGTCGTGGGGGTTTACCGAGCCTTCTGTGAGAACATCGCCTGGTTCTACTTCCTTGCCGTTTGCAACCTTAATCAGTGCACCAAAAGGAACGACAATAGTGCTTTGTTCACCATCTGAAGAGGTTATAACAATCTCCCGCTTCTTGTCCCCCTCAACGATTTCTACAGTACCGCCGATTTCCGCTATGGCCGCCTGGCCCTTAGGCTTTCTGGCCTCAAAGAGCTCTTCAACCCTGGGAAGGCCCTGGGTAATATCTTCTCCTGCAATGCCTCCCAGGTGGAAAGTTCTCAAGGTAAGCTGAGTGCCCGGCTCTCCGATAGACTGGGCGGCTATTGTGCCTACTGCCTCGCCTACATCTACGATTCCGCCTGTTGCAAGGTTTCTGCCATAACATTTGACACATACGCCATGCTTAGTCTCGCAGGTAAGGACTGACCTTACTTCAACTTCCTTTATACCTGCCGCGACTATAGAATCGGCCTTCTCATCATCTATCAGTTCCTGGCCCATACAGAGGACCTCGCCTGTTTCAGGGTGGAGAATATCATTGACTGCGTAACGGCCTACGATCCTATCACGCAAATCCTCAATTAGCTCTCCGTCAATTTCCACGGCCTTGACCCAAATACCCGCATCTGTGCCACAATCATCTTCCC
This sequence comes from Bacillota bacterium, assembly GCA_040766745.1. GTDB lineage: Bacteria > Bacillota > Sulfobacillia > Fermentithermobacillales > Fermentithermobacillaceae > JAXGPX01. The sequence goes on along the minus strand of JAXGPX010000002.1, from coordinate 543,519 downwards.
TTACGATTACATCCTGGGCTACGTCTACAAGCCTTCTGGTCAAATAGCCTGAGTCTGCAGTCCTTAATGCAGTATCAACAAGGCCCTTTCTCTGCCCGTGGGTAGACGTAAAGTATTCGAGAACTGAAAGCCCTTCTCTAAAGTTGGACCTAACAGGTTGCTCAACCATTCTTCCTGAAGGGTCAACCATGATACCCCTCATTCCGCCTAGCTGAGATATCTGCTGCATATTACCTCTGGCACCCGATGCAGCCATCATGTACACAGGGTTCCATCTCCCAATAGCATCTTGAAGTTTCTCAGTTACCTGGTTTGTTGCCTCTCTCCAGACATCGATGACTTTATGGTAACGCTCGTCATCGGTCAAAAAGCCCATCCGGTACTGTTCTTGGATGTCATTTACTTTCTCGTCTGCGTCTCTTAAGATTTCCTGTTTCTCTTCAGGTACTGAAATATCATGCAGGGCTATGGTTGAACCTGCCTGGGTTGCATAGGAAAACCCGAGTTCCTTAATGCCGTCGAGCATTTGAGCAGTGAGTTCCATGCCGTACTGCGTGATCCCGCCTGCCACAATCCTTCCCAGCATTTTTCTGTCGACTACCTTATTAATGAACCGTAAGCCTTCAGGCAAAACCTGGTTGAAAATGCACCTACCAGGTGTGGTAATCAATCTTCCAGGTATGCCTTCTCTGTCGTATCTCAGGACTACAAGTTCATGAAGTCCGGCACCGCCTGTTTCGTAAGCCATGATTACTTCATCAATAGATACGTACTTCTTAAGAATCTTGCCTTCATCTACCTGCTCAGGGTTGTCTTCGTCTGTGAGGGTAAGGTAATAGATGCCAAGCACAATGTCCTTGGTTGGCGTAATTGCCGGCGTTCCGTCTTTGGGAAGCAGCAGATTGTGAATTGACGCCATGAGTACTTTCGCCTCAGCCTGAGCTTCAGCTGAAAGAGGCACGTGTACAGGCATCTGGTCACCGTCAAAGTCGGCATTATACGGTGGGCATACCAGAGGGTGAATCTGAATAGCCCTGCCTTCAACCAGGACAGGTTCAAATGCCTGAATACTTAGCCTGTGCAAGGTAGGGGCCCTGTTCAACAATACCGGGTGTTCCTTAATGACTTCCTCAAGAATATCCCAAACTTCGGGCCTGGCTCTTTCTACCAGCCGCCTTGCGCTTTTTATGTTATGGGCAAGCCCTTTTTCCACAAGCCTTTTCATGACAAAAGGCTTGAAAAGTTCAAGGGCCATTTCTTTGGGAAGCCCACACTGGTGGAATTTCAAGTTAGGGCCGACAACAATAACTGAACGGCCTGAGTAGTCAACCCTTTTCCCGAGAAGGTTCTGCCTGAAACGCCCCTGTTTACCTTTGAGCATATCAGACAAAGATTTAAGAGGCCTTTGGCCAGGGCCTGTAACAGGCCTGCCCCGCCTGCCGTTGTCAATCAACGCGTCAACCGCTTCTTGAAGCATCCTCTTTTCGTTTCTTACAATAATATCAGGGGCCCCAAGGTCCAAAAGCCTTTTGAGCCTATTGTTGCGGTTTATGACTCTCCGGTACAAGTCGTTAAGATCTGAAGTGGCAAACCTGCCCCCGTCAAGCTGTACCATAGGCCTGAGGTCAGGAGGTATTACAGGAATCACATCAAGAATCATCCATTCAGGCCTGTTCCCTGATACCCTGAATCCCTCAACAACTTCCAGCCGGCGTATGGCACGGACTTTCCTCTGTCCTGTGGCATTCTTGGCTTCTTCCCTGAGTTCTTCAGCTTGCTTATCCAGATCCACTCCGGTGAGAATTTCCTTAATGGCTTCGGCTCCCATGCCGGCCCTGAACCTGTTACCGTACTTCTCTTTTGCCTCTCTGAACTCACTTTCAGTAAGTACTTGCTTATATGAAAGGCTTTCGCAATCTCCCGGATCGGTCACAATATAGGCTGCAAAATACAGAACCCGCTCAAGGACTCTGGGTGACATGTCAAGCAGGAGCCCCATGCGCGATGGTACGCCTTTGAAGTACCATATGTGAGACACAGGTGTTGCCAATTCGATATGGCCCATACGGTCGCGCCTGACCTTGGACTTGGTCACTTCCACGCCGCACTTGTCGCAAACAACACCCTTATAACGGATTCTTTTGTACTTTCCGCAATAGCATTCCCAGTCCTTGGTCGGCCCGAAAATCCTTTCACAAAAGAGCCCGTCTCTTTCCGGTTTTAACGTTCTATAGTTAAGGGTCTCAGGTTTCTTAACTTCGCCTCGAGACCACTCCCTGATCTTCTCGGGTGATGCAAGAGAAATGCGCATTGCAGCAAAATTATTGACGTCCACTCTTTAACATCCCCTTTTTCATTAGCTTTCCGGTTCTTCTTCATCGTCATCGAACTCGAGGTCCCGAATTGACCTTACCCGGCCTAAGCGATCCAGGTCATCCAGAGCGCTCCGGCGAACCTTTCGCTTGACTTTGGCTTTGGTAGGTTTCTTCTTTTTCTTAGCAGCAAACTCGTCTTCTTCAAGTACATGGGACACATCGTCAGGGATTGTGATTTGCTTGAAAAGTTGATCGAATGTCATCTTAGTATCCTCGTCCCGCTCCTCCATGGTAGTAGTGTCCTCGTCTTCCACGAGATCATCAGATTGGTCATCCCGGTCCTCGCCTTCATCTTCAAACAACTCTTCATCCTGGGAATCATCATCACCAGCAGAAATGTCGTCTTCATCTGCTACAGTGGCAATCTGCTCTTCTTCCTCTTCATCTTCGCCCTCGTCAGAATAGTCTTCTTCGTCAACGATTTCCCTTCTTGGGCGGCGAGAAGGCCTTCGAGGCTCAGATTCGGTCATAAGATCAAGTTCTCTTGCTGTTTCCTGAACATCATCGTCCAGTTCCTTAACTTCAATCTCGCTGCCTTCTTCATCAAGGACCTTTACATCAAGGGCAAGACTCTGGAGTTCCTTGAGCAGAACCTTAAATGATTCCGGTACTCCAGGTTCAGGTATATTCTGCCCTTTTACTATGGCTTCATAGGTCCTGACTCTGCCTGTAACATCGTCTGACTTAACAGTGAGCATCTCCTGGAGAGTATAGGCTGCGCCATATGCTTCAAGCGCCCACACTTCCATTTCGCCGAACCGCTGTCCGCCCATTTGAGCTTTTCCGCCAAGCGGCTGCTGGGTTACAAGCGAGTAAGGGCCTGTGGAACGGGCATGAACCTTGTCATCTACAAGGTGAAGGAGTTTCATCATATATACATAGCCTACTGTAACCGGGTTATCAAAGAAACGCCCGGTTCTGCCGTCTCTGAGACGGACCTTGCCGTCTGCCTGAATGCCGGCCTTGGCAAGCAAATCTCCAACTTCCTCTTCAGCAATCCCGTCAAATACAGGGGTTGCCACATGGATACCTAAGGCTTTGGCAGCATACCCAAGGTGGCACTCGAAAATCTGCCCAATATTCATACGAGATGGAACTCCAAGTGGGGTAAGCACTATTTGGACTGGGGTACCATCTGGCAAGAAGGGCATGTCTTCTCTTGGCAGGCTCTTGGCAACAACACCCTTGTTTCCGTGACGCCCTGCCATCTTATCGCCTTCTGATATTTTACGCTTTTGGGCAACGTACACTCTCACCAGCTGGTTTACGCCAGGCGGAAGCTCATCCCCTGTCTCCCTGGTGAATACCTTTACATCAACTACAATTCCACTCTCTCCATGAGGCATCTTGAGTGAGTTGTCCCTAACCTCTCGGGCTTTCTCACCGAATATTGCACGCAAAAGCCGTTCCTCTGCAGTAAGCTCTGTTTCGCCTTTGGGAGTGACCTTCCCAACCAGAATATCGCCGGAACGCACTTCAGCACCTGTTCTGATTATTCCTCGCTCATCAAGGTCTTTTAACTGTTCCTCCCCAACGTTGGGAATATCTTTTGTGATCTCCTCAGGCCCAAGTTTAGTATCCCTGGCATCGCATTCGTACTCTTCTATGTGGATAGATGTATAAACATCTTCCTCAACAAGCTCCCTTGAGATCAGAATAGCGTCTTCGTAGTTATAGCCTTGCCACGGCATGTAGGCTACCAAGACGTTTCTTCCAAGTGCAAGCTCCCCCATTTCAGTAGAGGGGCCATCTGCAAGAACGTCTCCTTCTTCTACAATCTGCCCTTTTGACACAATGGGCTTTTGATTGAAGCACGTTCCCTGGTTGGAACGGGTGAATTTTTTAAGCCTGTAAACATCCCGTTGGTTTGTAGCAGTTTCAACCATAATTTCATCTGCAGATACCCGGGTAACACGCCCTGCTCTCTTGGCTACAGTAATGACACCCGAGTCAAGGGCTGACCTGTATTCAAGTCCGGTACCTACATATGGGGCCTCAGTCTTAATCAGGGGAACCGCCTGCCGCTGCATGTTGGATCCCATTAGAGCCCGGCTTGCGTCATCGTGCTCCAAGAAAGGAATCAACGAGGTTGCCACCGAAAAGACCTGTTTTGGAGATACATCCATAAAGTCGATCTCATCAGGGGGCAGTTCAAGGACTTCCTGGCGGTACCTTGTCAGAACACGCTCGTCCATGAAATAGCCCTGATCATCTATAGCTGCGTTGGCCTGGGCCACAACAGCATCGTCTTCTTCATCTGCAGTAAGATACACAATTTCGCCGGTTACTCGTTTCTCGGCCCTATCAACCTTCCTATACGGGGTTTCAATGAAGCCCAAGCGATTAATCCGTGCAAAACATGAAAGTGAGTTTGTAAGCCCAATATTGGGGCCTTCAGGCGTCTCAATAGGACACATTCTTCCATAGTGGGAGTGGTGAACGTCACGCACTTCAAAACCTGCCCTGTCTCGCGTAAGCCCTCCCGGGCCAAGGGCAGACAGACGCCTTTTTGCGGTCAGTTCTGTAAGCGGGTTAGTCTGTTCCATAAACTGAGACAGCTGGCTTGAGCCAAAGAACTCTTTTATTGCACCTACTACAGGCCTTACGTTGATCAAAGCCTGGGGAGTAATAATATCTATATCCTGGATGGTCATACGTTCCCGGACAACACGTTCCATTCTGGCCAGGCCTACACGGAACTGATTCTGCAGAAGCTCTCCTACACATCTAACTCGCCTATTGCCAAGGTGATCAATATCGTCTACATTACCTACTCCCTTTGTGAGCCCAAAGAAGTAGTTAATAGACGCCAATATGTCATCACGTGTAAGTGCCTTTTCTTTAGACCAAGATTCTTCGTTGTTCTCGTGAATCCCATTTCCTACAACATGGACTACCTGGCCGTCAGGAGTGGCTACATCAATCTCATTGATCTGTGCATCACTTACTGCCTTGGCCAGGTCTCTGGTAATTTGGGTTCCTGCCTTAATCAATAATTCTCCTGTTTCAGGATGGACTATGTCCACAGTGGAGATTGTGTTCAAAATTCGCCTGCGCAGCGAAAACTTCTTGTTAAGCCGGTAACGGCCTACAGTCGCCAGGTCATAACGCCTGGCTTCAAAGAATAGGTTTTCAAAGAGGTTCCTTGCACTCTCAATTGTGGGAGGTTCCCCCGGCCGCAACCGCCGGTAGATCTCAACAAGGGCCTCATCCCTGGATTTGGTAGTATCCTTATCCAGGGTATTTCGCAAGACTACGCTTTCACCCATAGACTCAAGAATCTGGGCATCTGTCTCTATACCTATTGCCCTGAGCAACACGGTCAGAGGCAGCTTGCGGGTACGGTCCACTCTAATCCATGCAATGTCATTGGAGTCTGACTCCATCTCAAGCCAGGCACCTCTGTTAGGAATCAGAGTAGCCGAGAAGATCCGCTTGCCGTTTGGGTCAGTATCGTATGAGTAGTAAGCACCTGGCGAACGAACCAACTGGCTGACAATGACTCTCTCGGCACCGTTGATAATGAATGTGCCTGCGTCAGTCATCAGGGGGAAGTCGCCCATAAATACTTCTTGCTCTTTAACCTCGCCTGTACTCTGGTTAACAAGCCTTACCTTTACCTTCAGCGGAGCTGAGTAAGTAACATCCCGTTCCTTACACTCATCTACTGAATACTTAGGATCTCCCAGACTGTAGTCAATGAACTCTAGAACCAAATTCTCAGTGAAATCTTTGATAGGTGAAATGTCTCTAAATACCTCACGTAGCCCTTCCTTCAAAAACCATTCATAAGAGTCTATTTGTACTGCTATAAGGTTAGGAATCTCAAGGACTTCGCGAATACGGCCGTAGATTTGCCGTTCGCGCCTGCCTACCTTGATGGGATAGGCCATGCATTTCACTCCTTAGGGGGTAAATCTCCGCCTGCACCCTGGAGAAAGGAATCCTGTTACGTCACCTCAATATTTTACCCAGAATTCCGTTAACTAATTCCTGGCCGGCGGGCCGATCTATGAATGCAAGTAACAATAGTACCACGCCTGTCAACATTAGTCAACAGGCGCGATATTCTATTAAAATCCGATTGCCGCACCCCACCTAACGCCAGGAACACCAAGAATAGTTGCAGGCCTTTGTCTGTATTGAACCGGCCTTACAGCAATCCTGTTTTAACAAGAACCTTGCTTATGGCTTCCTTCTCCTTGGCCGAGGGTTGGCATAATGGTAATCTCAATCCTCCTACCGGAACCCCGGACATTTCAAGGGCAGTTTTAACAGGAACAGGGTTTGATGTAATGAACAGGACCTTAAATAGGCCGAAAAGTTTATAATGGATCTTCTGTGCCTCTAGTATTTTGCCCTCAGCATAGAAGTCTACCATATTTCTCAGGTCTCGCGCTACAAGATGAGCCGCAACTGACACTATACCTGAACCGCCTAAGGATAGAATAGGCAGTGTCAGGCTGTCATCTCCGGAATATACGTAGAAATCCTCAGGGCAGCCGGCGAGAATTGCTGATACCTGGTCAAGATTGCCCGATGCTTCCTTTATGGCTTTTATATTCTTGAGTTCTGCAAGGCGCAGCACTGTATCAGGTAAGAGGTTGACCGAAGTCCTCGGAGGTACGTTGTAAAGCATGACCGGCAGTGAGGTTGACTCTGAAATGGCGCGGTAATGGAGGTACAAACCTTCCTGGCTAGGCTTATTGTAATACGGAGTCACAGCAAGAATCCCGTTAGCTCCTGCTTTCTCCATTAGCCTGGTAAGCTCAACACTGTCGCCTGTGTTGTATGAACTAGACCCTGCCCAAACCATTGCCGACTCAGGAAGGGCGTCTCTGACCTCAGACACCAGCCTAATCTTCTCACTGATGGTCAGCGTAGGAGACTCGCCGGTAGTCCCCGAAATCAGTATGCCCTCTGCACCTTCTGCAACCAGTTTCTTGGAAAGGCTGATAGCTGCACCGTAGTCCACCCCGAGGCTCTGGTCAAAAGGAGTTACCAGAGCCACAATTACTCCTCCATAAGGTGATAATTTCATCTAGAGTTCACTCCCTCGTTTTTCCGCTGAACTAAGAATCAAATCATAAATCGAAAGCGCTGTGGAGGGCATTCACTGCCCGTTCTAAGTATTCCTCATCAATCAGACAGGAAATTGTGATATTAGAATCTGAGCTTGCGTAAATTCCGATACTCTGTTTTCCGAGGGCTGTAGCAATATCCTTCATCACTCCGGTTTTGCCGTGCATGTTGTGGCCAATTACTGTGACTTTGGCTTTTCCCCTGTATACACTGGATCGGCCTGAAGCGTCTCCCAGACATGATATTGCCTTATCAACCCACTCTTCACCTATGACAAACGACAATCTATCAGGGAATACATTTATTAAATCCAGGGAAATACCGGACAGAGTACTCAAAATACCGGTAAGGCCTTTCATCTGTCCCTCAGGGCAAAGTGCCAGTACTATTTGGGCCAGGCCGAGAACGTATGTGATCCCTGTAACAGGCTTATCATCACGTAGAAAGAGCCAGGGCGTTTCCCGGTCTTCTCCATTTGTTATTATGGTTTTTTTGCTCTCAGGTTTCAAGGATCGAACCCACACAGGTATTTGCGCCCGCTTTGCAATCTCTACTGCACGGGGGTGAATCACCTTGGCTCCTTCCAAGGCAAGGTGAACTACTTCATCATAAGTGACCATAGGAATTGTCCTAGCTGTCCGAACAACTACCGGGTCAGCAGTCATTATCCCTTCCACATCAGTATATATCTCAACACATTCTGCCTGTAATGCCCCGCCCAGCGCAGTTGCAGTAGTGTCACTCCCTCCCCGTCCAAGAGTTGTAATGTCTCCTGACTCAGCCCGGCCCTGGAATCCTGCCACAACCACTACTTTGCCTTCATCTAGGTGCCGTTTTACGTGTGTTGCGTCTATTGCTGTAATTCGGGCATCGCCGAAATTGGTATCAGTGACTATCCCGGCCTGCCCCCCGCTAAGGGCCATGGCAGAAATGTGCCTTGTTTTCAACTCCTGGACCATTAGCACCGCAGAGATAATTTCGCCGCAAGAAAGGAGCAAATCCAATTCCCTGGGCGCTATGTCCTTTGAAATATCCTTGGCCAGGGAAATCAAAGTATCAGTTGCATAGGGCTCTCCCCTCCTACCCATAGCTGAAACTACTGCCAGGACCCTAAGGCCACGCTTAAGCGCCTCTTGTATACGATCACAGGCAAGTTGACGTTTTTCCCTGGTATCAAGGCAAGTGCCTCCGAATTTCTGCACTATGATCAATGGTTTCACCTCTTGTCAGCAAGGAAAAGCGGCCAGATTCAATACCCGCCGCCCAACAGTGTTCTTACAATATTGCATGCATTGGTAGCCGCCCCCCGCCTCAAGTTGTCTGCTACGAGCCAGTACAAAATCCCGTGGGGGGAGCTCAAGTCTTTCCTTAGGCGGCCTACGTAAACATCGTCAGTGTCCTCGCTATAAAGAGGCGTAGGATATATTTGGGCGGCAGGATCGTCCATTACCGTTATGCCTGGAAACTCAGTAAAGCACCTCCGGACCTTATCAACAGAAGGTTCGATTAAAGTCTCGACCATACACGCCTCTGAATGGCCTATAAAGACCGGAACCCTAACACAAGTACAAGAAATCGCCAGGTATTCAAGGCCCAGTATCTTTCGGGTTTCGTTGATCATCTTCATCTCTTCTTTTGTATATCCCCATGCGGTAAACGAATCTATTTGAGGTATCAGGTTGAATGCTATTGGATGGGGGAACTGAGATTGGGCCCTGGAGAAACCGTCATTCCCTGTGGCTATTTTCTCAAACGAGCTATGCTCAAGTTCCTCAATAGCCTTGTACCCTGCTCCTGACACAGACTGGTAGGTGCTGACATGTACGCGGGCCAAGCCAAATTCCCGGTGAATTGGGCATAGGCTCATAACAAGCTGTATAGTTGAGCAGTTAGGGCCTGCAATAAGACCCTTATGCCCGGCTAGCTCATGGCCGTTGACTTCAGGTACTACAAGGGGGACACTGTCTTCCATCCGGAAAGCAGAAGATGTATCGATTATTAATGGGCCGTTTTTGAGAGAAGAAACCAGTTCCACAGAGGCCTCAGACGGAGTGCACAACAGGACAATATCCATTTTCATAAGCATACCAGGATCAGTCCTCTTGATTCTTAGAAAACCTCCCGAGTATTCTACTAACTTACCAACGGACCTTTCATGGCCGGTAACATACAGTTCTAAGTCAGCAATTGGATCTTTCCCGAGGTTCTCCACTACCCTCTTCCCAACAAGGCCTCCGGCTCCAACCACTGCCAATCTAACCATTATTCCCTACCCCCAAGAGGATATTGTGTTCACCAATTTGGTTAACTTCAGTTCATAACACAAAACAAGGAATCCTGTGCACGAGTCACCTACCTTCAAATGACGAGATGGCTCAGTTCAGTATATGTAGAGATGTACCTGGGGGGTTAGAAAAAGAAAGTGCAGGCAGTCTTGGCCGCCTGCACTATTAGAACATTATACTGTTTCACTCAATTACCTGAAAAACCGGTACTACTTCAGCTCTACAGTTGCCCCGGCTTTCTCAAGAGACTCTTTTGCCTTGTCTGCCTCTTCCTTGGAAACCTTCTCCTTGATTGCCTTAGGAGCTGCCTCGACCAGTTCCTTTGCTTCCTTCAGGCCGAGCCCTGTAAGCTCTCTTACTGTCTTGATAACTGCTACTCTGCTAGAACCTGCATTGGTCAAGACTACGTCAAACTCGGTCTTTTCCTCTTCAGCAGGCTTGGCTGCCTCGGGGGCAGCTGCACCGGCAGCAGGGGCGGCTACAACAGCCTGAGCTGAGACTCCAAATTCCTCTTCAAACTGCTTAACCAATTCAGCTAGTTCGACAACTGTCATGCCCTTTACTAATTCCAAAACCTGTTCAATTTTAGACACTAAAATAACCTCCTTGTAGGTTAGATTTCACCTTTTTCTTTCTTATCTTTAAGTCCGCTGAGGGCCCTGGCGAAGCCTGCCAAAGGTCCGTTCAGCACGGTGGCCAGAGAAGAGATTGGGCTCTTCATGGTTACTGCAACCTGTGTCAGCAGCGTTTCCCTAGACGGCAAAGTGGCAAGAAATGTGACTCTATCTGTTGACATCCTCTTGCCGTCCAGCACTCCTCCCTTAATCTTGAGAACAGGAACCTCAAGGGAAAAAGTGCGCAAGACTTTGGCCGGGGCAACCGGATCAGTTTCACTGGTAGCCATAGCAGTCGGACCCTGGAATAGGTCATCCATGTCTTCCCAGTCAAGATCTCTTGCTGCTCTCAACGCCAAGGTGTTCTTGATGACCTTATATGACACCCCGTTTTCCCTGCACTGCCGGCGGAGCCTTGTATCATCTCCCACTGAAAGCCCTCGGAAGTCCACAAATACCACACTCTTGGCCGCCGACATGTTGCTTTTCAAGGTTTCCTGTACCTTTGCCTTCTCACGCCTTTGCTTGGTCTCCAACAATATCCCTCCTTTTCACTGCCTGAAGCATGTCAAAAGGGCCCAGCGCGAGGCATGGGCCCTTATTATTACATGGACTGAATCCATGAAAGAGTCTCACCTCGGCTGGCGGCCTCTTCAAAAAGGCCATTACGTCTTTCGACACCTGCTGTCTACGGTACTTTACCTGTATTCGATTTTGAGTTGCCTGGAATCCTATCCTAATCTACGCGCTTTGTGGCCTGGCTACCCTGGTAACATTAAGTGAAATTCCCGGCCCCATTGTCGAGCTCACGGTAACAGACTTAATATACTGCCCCTTTGCTGCAGGGGGCTTTGCGCGCACTATTGCCTCAATAAAACTATAAAAATTGTCTAGAAGTTTGTCAGTACCAAATGAAACCTTGCCCAGCCTGGAATGAATAATCCCGGCTCTTTCGGTTCTGAACTCCACCTTACCTTGTTTGATTTCCTTGACTGCCGACTCAATATCCATAGTGACAGTGCCGGTTCTGGGGTTTGGCATGAGCCCTCTGGGCCCGAGAATCCGGCCAAGCCGCCCTACAATGCTCATCATATCAGGCGTGGCAACTGCCCTATCAAAATCAAGCCATCCTTTTTGGATTTTCTCTGCGAAATCTTCTGCCCCGACAAAATCAGCTCCCGCTTCAAGGGCTTCCTTAGCTTTGTCTCCGCGGGCAAATACCAAAACCCTGGCTTCTTTTCCTGTACCATGGGGCAGCACAATGGCACCTCTCACCATCTGGTCAGCGTGCCTGGGGTCAACACCAAGCCTTATGGAAATATCAACAGTCTCGTCGAACTTCGCAAAGGAAAGTTTGGGCATGAGGTCAAAAGCTTCCCGGGGTTCATATTCCTTGTCAGGTTCAAGCAGCTTGGATACTTCTTCGTACTTCTTGCCTCTCTTAGGCATTATTCATAACCTCCTTGTGGTAATGACGGATTTAATCCTCCCACAAAATCAATGTGTGAAACGCCAGAGCAATGCTCTCTCGAATCTGAAGGCTACTCTAAACCTGCTCCGGCTCATTGTCTAGAGCAACTTACCGGCCAGATTATACTACTTCAATACCCATGCTTCTGGCAGTGCCTTCAACCAAACGCATAGCCGATTCAATTGATGCTGCATTAAGGTCTTTCATCTTAAGCTCTGCAATTTCCTTAACCTGATTCTTTGTGACTTTCCCAACCTTCTTCTTGTTGGGCTCACCTGAAGCCAGCTCGATGCCGGCTGCTTTCTTCAACAGGACTGATGCAGGCGGAGTCTTCACTACGAAGGTGAAGGATCTGTCCTCATATATTGTGACTACAACAGGCACAATGGTTCCGACCTGAGTGGATGTCCTGTCATTGAACTGCTTGGTAAAAAGCTGCAGGTTAACCTGGTGAGGTGCCAACGCAGGGCCCACCGGAGGCGCAGGCGTGGCCTTACCACCCTGTATCTGTAATTTGACTACTGCTCTAACCTTCTTAGCCATATACTTTCCCTCACACTTCCTCTACCTGATTGAAATCTAATTCCACCGGGGTCTCCCGGCCGAAAATCGAAATCAACATCCGGAGTTTGCCTCTATCGGCCATAACATCTTGGACCATACCCATCATTCCCTGGAATGGGCCTGACTTTACCCTCAAACTCTGTCCCGGTTTGAAGCGAACTCTTACCTTAGGCGCCCCTTCTCCACTTGTCCGCCTTAGGATTGTCTCAACTTCATGCTGATCAAGAGGGATAGGCTTAGAACCAGGGCCCACAAAACCGGTGACCCCCGGCGTATTCCGGACAACATACCACGAATCATCTTCCATAGTCATGTTGACCATTACGTAGCCGGGAAACACTTTGCGCTTGACTACGCGCTTCTTGCCTTCTTTATATTCAATTTCTTCTTCCTCGGGCACAACAACCCTGAATATTTTGTCTCCCATATTCATGTTGTCAACACGCTTCTCCAGGTTAGTCTTAACTTTGTTCTCATACCCGGAGTAGGTGTGTACTACATACCACTGGCCCTTGTCTTCAATCACACTCATAAAATAAGGACCCCCCTAACACGCTTCAATTCGGGTCCCAGTCTCTCCCCTATTTCTTAGTAATGAAACTCATAAAAAGAGTCAGGAGTCCGTCAGTTCCCCATAATATAACACCTACACTAACCATGGCAAACAAGACGGCAACGGTGAACACCCGTAACTCACCGGCTGAAGGCCATATAACCTTCCGTAGTTCAGACCGGGTTTCTCGTAGGAAACTGCCTATTTTACCGAAGAAGCGCCGTAACCCCTGAAAAATCTTCATATAGCTCACCTGATAGTGAAAATTTGTGGCAGGCCCGGAGGGATTTGAACCCCCAACCGTCGGTTTTGGAGACCGCTGCTCTGCCGTTGGAGCTACGGGCCTGCAAAATCCTTAAATATCATACCTGTGAAACCTTGGGCTCATCACTGAGCGCCGCGCATTTGCCTCAACTACCGAGTTTCCCTGTGAACGGTATGGGTACGGCAAAACTTGCAGTACTTTTTCAGTTCAAGTCTTCCGGAATGGGCCTTCTTATTCTTGGTAGTCGTATAATTCCGCTGCTTACAATCTTGACACGCTAGAGTGATTACCTCTGTCGGTCCCTTTGCCAACTGAATCTCCCTCCCATCCCGGCGCAATTGTCAAAACCGAGTGTAACACAGGCTTATTTCCTGTGTCAATTACACGATTTGTGCCAAAGCCAGGATCTCTAACTTCTATTGGTACTCCAATATTCCTCTAATCAAGAATCTTTGTAACTACACCTGATGCCACCGTACGGCCGCCCTCACGGATTGCGAACCTGAGTCCTTCTTCCATGGCGATAGGAGCAATTAGCTCAACAGATATTCTTACGTTATCGCCTGGCATAACCATTTCTACGCCCTCAGGCAGGGTAACTGATCCGGTTACGTCGGTTGTACGGAAATAGAACTGGGGCCTGTAACCTGTAAAGAACGCACTGTGCCTTCCGCCCTCTTCTTTGGTCAGCACATATACTTCTGCACTGAACTTCGTATAAGGCTTAATGCTTCCTGGCTTTGCAAGAACCTGGCCTCTTTCTACATCGTTCTTAGCTATACCCCTAAGCAAGCAGCCTACGTTGTCTCCTGCCTGGCCACTGTCAAGGGTCTTTCTGAACATCTCTACACCGGTTACAACTGTGGTTCTGGGTTTCTCAACCAGGCCTACGATCTCAACCTGATCTCCTACCTTAACCATGCCCCTTTCGATTCTGCCGGTTGCAACAGTTCCACGCCCGGTAATCGTAAATACATCTTCCACTGAAAGCAAGAACGGCTTATCAACTGCCCTTTCAGGAGTTGGAATATAGCTGTCTACTGCTTCCATAAGCTTCAGGATCGGGCCGCACCACTTGCAGTCAGGGCTTCCGCATCCGCACTCAAGGGCCTTTAGAGCCGAACCCCTTATTACAGGTACCTCGTCTCCCGGGAACTCATACTTATCCAGAAGCTCTCTTACCTCAAGTTCCGAAATCTCAAGAAGCTCTTCGTCGTCGACCATGTCGACCTTGTTCAAGAATACAACTATTGCAGGAACTCCTACCTGCCTTGCCAGAAGAACGTGCTCTCTGGTCTGGGGCATTGTGCCGTCAGCTGCTGACACTACAAGAATCGCACCGTCCATCTGGGCTGCTCCTGTAATCATGTTCTTGATGTAGTCAGCGTGGCCGGGACAGTCTACGTGGGCATAGTGCCTGTTGTCTGTCTCGTACTCTACGTGGGACACTGAAATGGTAATGCCTCTTGCTTTCTCTTCAGGGGCTTTGTCGATCTTGTCAAAAGGTGTAAAGTCAGCATAACCCTTTGATGCAAGCACCCTGGTTATCGCGGCTGTAGTCGTTGTCTTGCCGTGGTCAATATGCCCGATAGTACCTACGTTTACGTGAGGCTTAGTTCTTTCAAATTTCTTCTTGGCCACAATAAAATCCCCTTTCCTTGCATTATGGCCCACTGCTTGCTTTGCTTGTTTCTATCGAATTTTTATCAGCCTTTTGCAGTTTTTGCAAGTCCAACCTTGCAGAAAGCAGGTTCCCCTCATTGAACCGCAAAACTACCGATTATGCCAGATAACATTAAAATGGAGCTCACAACCGGAATCGAACCGGTGACCTCATCCTTACCAAGGATGCGCTCTGCCGACTGAGCTATGTGAGCACCATGACTGTTGCAGTTTGGTTGCGGGGGTAGGATTCGAACCTACGACCTCCGGGTTATGAGCCCGACGAGCTACCTGACTGCTCCACCCCGCGACGATTTTCCTGGTGGAGAGGGCTGGATTCGAACCAGCGAAGGCGTCTGCCAACAGATTTACAGTCTGCCCCCTTTGGCCGCTTGGGTACCCCTCCACACAAACCCTATCTTACTATGTTTTCAACACTTGCGCAACCAGCCTAGAAGACCTGTTACGTTTAAAAATCCACTGGAACTCCAGCGGCGTTTTCGATTATAACATTGCACCGGGGCATATTGCAACCGGAGATTGGCCCTTGTTGCCCGATAATAACACTTTCATTCAGTTCTCCAATCCAGCCGTTTGGTCGCAAGGTACAGGAAAATCACTGTGAACACCGACACAATCCCTAGGTCCACCCAAACAGTTGATGTTGGGCTTCCGGTAAGAATTCCTCTTAAAGCCGCTGCTGCATAACTTGTTGGTAATGCTTTTGAAGTCCACTGTAGAAACAACGGCAAGTTCTGATATGGAATGAGTACCGGCGACAAGAAAGCCACCACCAAAGTGACAGCAGAGTTAAATAAATTGGCTTGGTGCCCGCTCCTGGCGTTTACCCCAGCCAACACGCCTAGGCCGGCCGTAGACAAAGCCGATACTGCCATTACAGGTACCACCATAATATGCCATCTTATTGCAAACCCAAACCACAAAGAACCGATGAAAATTGAAAGTATCATTGTTGGTATCACAAAAATGGCAGATACTGATGCGAACGCCAGAGTAATCTGAAGTTTTGAAACAGGCAAAGACGCAAAGTATTCCAAATCATTTCTTTGCCGGGCCCAGGCAAAGTCGTTACAAAGTGACTGCATGGGCCCCATAACCAAGGACATGACCGCATTTCCTGTTGCAACGTAAAGTCCGGCCCCAGGGTCATCTGCAGCACCGGTGAGTTTCATGAAGACCAGAATAGCAATGGGAAAAGTGAGTCCGAGAAGAACGTGAAAATACCATTCATTGCGGATATTTGCCCATCTGATGAAAAGCAGGTCCCTGTACGCTCCAAACCAGCGGAGCAATCTCCCGGTAGTGGTTGAGCAGCTGGCAATTGGACCGCCAAGGCCAAATTTCTCAGCATTTACGGGCGGTACAGCCTCTCTTCGAGTGCCCGGCTTAGGCCGCTTATCAAGATGCATCTCGCTCAAGCCGTTCCCCTCCTCCAAGCTGAAGATATACATCTTCCAAAGTGGGCGATATGATTCTCAAGTCGTCAAGTTGTGTCATAGGAACGTCTGATATCACCTTATCTATGACCTGTTGAACTTTGTGGCGCGGCACAAGCAAGAGTGCTTCGTAATCCGATATAAGCCTGCACTCAACGTCTTCAAAGCTACTGTAAAAAGCCGGATCAACACGTTTATCGGCGTCTGGCCTGAACCGCACATCTATACGCAATCTTTGGTCAATCTGAGCCTTAAGAGAGCCGACAGTCCCCAATGCCTGTATTTTTCCTTTGTTGATAATACCTACTCGCCTGAGCACTTTCTCAGCTTCTATCACATTGTGGGTTACGAGAATAATTGTGGTCTTATGTAGATTGTTTACTTCCATCAACTTCTCCCATACTTTCTTCCTGTATGCCGGATCAAGATCGTTTGTAGGTTCGTCGAGAATCATGACAGGACGCATGGCCATTAGTCCCATACACAGGGCGATAAGCCGCTGTTCGCCGCCTGACATTCTTCCAATAGGCCTGGTTCCAAGGTACCCCAGTTGAAACTCTTCAATCAGAGTTTCAACTTGCTCAACAGCATCGTGTCGTGCCATACCTCTGAGGTGCCCGGTAACGTAAAGCCCTTCATAGGCAGTAAGATCGGCTACAGCCCCCAGCCTTTGGGGAGTATAGCTCACATACCACGGAATCCTGTCTATGTTCCTGGGCACAAGATGCATGCCAAACATTTCTATGTGGCCGGCAGTTGGCTTGACAAGTCCCATCATCTGCCGCACCAAAGTGGTTTTTCCGGCACCGTTTGGCCCAAGCAATCCGAAGATCTCGCCTTGTTCAATATCAAAACTCAGCCCATCATTGGCCACTACTTTTCCGTTCTTATATACCTTGGTAAGATCCCTAACCTTGTAAGCTAACACAGGCATACCTCCTGAATCACGCATGGAGCAGGGACTGAATTCGTCCTGCCAGTACAATATCGCCCCTTAGCCTTATGCGCCCTGGAGTATATAGAGCCCCCAGAGGCAGCACTCCAAGCGCCATTGCCCGAAAATCGCAAGAAGACAGCTCAATAATGAGTTCTGGATCTTGGGCATGGCCTTCTGCAATATCAATCAAACCTGACGTGAGAGTCACATGATAGACCCCTCCGTCGTCTCCGGATATCCTGAATTCGTAAACTCCGCCAATCTCGTAAGCTCGGGCAGGATCTGCCAGCAGCCTCCTTCGCATTTCGTCAAAAACAGAGGTAACACCAGGTGCACCGGCAGGCAGATCTGCCTCGCTACCTGCTTGGCCCGGCTTCCACTCCAAAATTTCCCTGAGGAGAGCCTGGTTCTCGGTGCTGAGAGCCAGGGGCTCAGTAGCCCCGAATTCTTCTGCATATACAAGAAAGCTAATATCATGGTTGACCCACTGGGCCACAGCAAATGCCAGGGCGGGGCTCTTACTCATCAAGCCTACAGTCTTATCAGGGCCTGATATCTGCACAATAAAGCATTCATTCAAGTCCGAAACAACCTGAAGCCACCGTCCGATTACAGCTACCTGCAAATATTGAAGTGGGGAAACACTGTGATGAAACACCCTGGAAACAGGCAGATCAACCTCTCCATATGAAAGAACGTATACTCCTGCGCCCCGGTCCTGAGCTGTTCGTAAGTCCTGACCAAAAGCCACAAGATCCTCAGGCCAACCTGCCACTACCAATTTGGCCTTTGTATCCCTGCATATCTGGCGAATCTTTGAAAACACCTGTTCCGTTCCTTTGAAAACCAGAAACTGAGGTTCCGGGCTTGCCGAAGCTATCCGATCCAAAGCCCCATCCAAAAAATCGGCAACTTGAGTAAGGCGCTCCTTACGCTCAAGTAGCATTGTTCTATGGGGTTGTGGATAATACACCTGCTTCCCGTCTACAGTCTGAGGATAGGCCAAACCCTTATCCTGCAATCCTTCGAGCACCTCATATACTCTTGCCCTGGGAACCTTCGAATGGCCCCCGATTTCATATCCGGTACTCCCTGGGAATTTAACAAGAGCGCAATACACCTTTGCTTCATATTCAGTAAAGCCCAGTTCTTGCAGAGTTGATACAACATCCACAGAAACCACCTCCATCAACAGCAATATATAGGCCAATGCCTCCTAGCCTGGCTCCTACAGTTACGTATCTACCTTAGTAATTACGTAACTACCATCGTAGTTAGTATATTGCCCGCTTCGAGATGTGTCAATATATTTCCGATTAATTACCCTAGTGTAAGTTGATGCATCAGAAGGATTCTGCATCATGCCAACCCGAGAAGAAAACTGGGGCAGGAATGCATCATAGGCTAGAAGAAAACTATTATCCAAGAGGTGATGAATATGTGTTCCCAGAATCAAGGCTTCTCAATAGCTCTGACAGGTGACTCTTTCATAGCATCGAAAATCTCTGGTTATAGCGAGCCTGATTTTACCGAAGTGTTTGATACGATAAGGGCACAGGATCTGGGCTTTACCAACCTGGAAGTGCTGCTAAACGACTATAAAGGAATCCCTGCTGCCCAAAGCGGCGGTACCTATGCAGGGGCGCCAACTGCCCTGGCCGACGAGATTAAGTGGGCAGGGTTTCATATGGTTGCAAGGGCAAATAATCATTCCCTGGACTACTCGTATGAAGGCCTGCGTATAACGACTGATACGCTTGACAAGAAAGGAATCGTTCACGCAGGCGTAGGCGAGAATCTGGCAGAAGCCAGGTCTCCTGCTTACTGCGAAGCTCCTTTTGGCAGAGTGGCCCTCTTGTCCGCCAGCTCAAGTTTTGCACCGTGGGGGAGGGCAGGCGCCACAAGGCCTGATTTTCAAGGGCGTCCCGGCTTGTCGCCATTAAGGTATACGACAAAGTACTTCGTTGCTAAAGAACATTTTGCAACCATCAAGCAGATGGAGCAAGATTTAGGCCTCAAAGCCGTCAAGGAGAAATACGCGGCGCTGGGGTGGGGAATGCCTGATGAAACCGGTGAAATATCCCTTGCCGGGCTGACTTTCGTTGAATCAGACGGCCCGGGGATAGTTACAGAACCTAACCAGCAGGATGTACAGGATATCACCAAATGGATTAGAGATGCCAGGCGGCAAGCGGATTGGGTGTTGTTCACTCTTCACTGTCACGAGGCTCACCTTGACCGGACTGTACCTGCTGAATTCATAACCAGTTTTGCAAAGGCGTGTATAGACGCAGGAGCAGACATGTTCATAGGCCACGGCCCCCACCTACTTCGCGGAATAGAAATTTACAAAGGGAAACCCATCTTTTACAGCCTGGGCAATTTCATATTCCAAAACGACTTGATCTTCAAACACCCTCAAGACATATACGACAGATACGGCCTCCCCCTGGAGGCAACCCCTGCTGACATGTACGATGCAAGAAGCAAACATGATACTGCAGGTTTTCCTGGCGACCCTATCTACTGGGAAAGCGTAATCGCAATTACTCGCTACAATGGCAGAGAACTTACCGGCATTGAACTCATACCGCTTTGCCTAGGGCACGGAAAGCCAAGGCCTCAAAGGGGCCGGCCATTTGTGGCAAGAGGTGAAAAGGCCAAAAAGATCCTAGAGGACATAAAAAGGCTTTCTCAGCCATTTGAAACCGACGTGATTATCGAGGGAGAAAAAGGCGTAATCAGTCTCGTACGATAGGGCTAAAACAAACCACTGGTAGGGTTGGGCTGCACAAACCAGATGCAGCCCACTCTTGTTCAAAGAGCAGCATAATAACAAGACTTTTCTAAAGATTGGCATGGGTAATGGATTAACGTAACCGTAATCCCGGTTCAGGGCTTTAGTGTGATGTAGGCCTAAAATCAATGGAGCCAGCGGACGGATTCGAACCGACGACCTACTGATTACAAATCAGTTGCTCTGCCTACTGAGCTACGCTGGCACCACATAAGATCAGCAAACCCTATGGTACCTGCACGCGCGCCTAATGTCAATATGCGTTATTCTACTCATACATTTGATGGCGTATGCTCAGCCTGCCATGCTATTGCCGTAAAGGGGCGTACTCCTCGTCCCTGTCTGAAGTACCATTCTTTGAATCCAGGTAGCGTTCGAGTTTTCTCTTAACTCTCTGAAGTGCGTTATCTATCGATTTTACATGTCTCTGAAGTTCATCGGCAATTTCCAGGTATGACTTTCCGTCCAAATACGAATTAAGCACTTGCCATTCGAGGTCGCTGAGGATCTCGGTGATTTTCTCCTCCATGCTTCCTATTTCCTCGGTGCTGATCACTACTTCCTCAGGGTCAAGAACCTGGTTTCCAGGCATAATATCTAGTAGAGTCCTATCTGAATCTTCATCATATATGGGCCTATTAAGTGAAACATACGAGTTAAGGGGAATATGTTTTTGCCTGGTTGCAGTCTTGATAGCAGTAATAATTTGCCGCGTTATGCACAATTCTGCAAATGCTTTAAAAGAAGCAAGTTTGTCGTATCTAAAATCTCTTATTGCTTTGTAGAGGCCTATCATTCCTTCTTGTATTATGTCTTCGCGGTCTGCGCCTATGAGGAAATATGATCTAGCCTTTGCCCGGACAAAACTCTTGTACTTGTTGATAAGGTACTCCTGGGCCTCGACAGAACCTGTTCTTGCTACATCAACTATCTCTTCATCCTGCATATCATCAAATACCGAATAGAAGTCATTTTGAGGGTGAATAGCCAAACAGACCCCTCCCCCGGTGTTTTTAACCAGTATATCTGTAGCCTCTCCCAATTGGACTTACGGTGCCCGGACAAACCTATTATACGTGTCTTGTCCGCGGAAAATCAATACAAGCCATTTTTTCCTGGTTTATCTGCTTTTGTTGTTTCGCTGCCGCTGAACCTCATATAAGGCCATTGCACACGCAACCCCTGCATTAAGGCTGCTTATTCTGCCGTACATAGGGATCCTGACCAGAAAGTCACATCTCTCTCTAACAAGTCGGGACAACCCCTGGCCTTCGCTGCCAACCACCAGAGCTACAGGGCCGGAAAAGTCCATTTCCCATAATCCTTTCTCTCCCCCTGCATCCAGCCCATAAACCCACACGCCGTTTTTACGGCACCATTGGACGAAATGATGTATGTTCGGCACTTCACAAATAGATTGGTAAAACACAGCTCCCGATGAAGCTTTGAAGGCCCCCTCGCTAAGAGGGGCTGTTCGCCTTCTAGGAATAACAAGGCCGTGGACGCCCATTGCATGGGACGTTCTGCAAATGGCACCCAGATTCTGAGGATCTTGTATTCCGTCAAGGGCAACGAACAAGGGATCCTGTTGCGGTGGAACCTCAGATAGCAGGCCGTCAAGTTGTTTGAAACCGACTTGGCCTACTCTGGCAGCAACTCCCTGAGACGCCCTGTCATACTTTGAATCAAAGTCCCTAGGGCCCATGAAGAATACATCAATACCGCGGGCACGGGCTTTTTCCACAATGGATTTAGAAACATCATCTTCTGCACGCCCGCGCACGATGATCTCACGAACAGGCCATCCGCTTTCCAAAGCTTCGCTTACAGGCTGTTTTCCATAGATATATACGTTCCCAGAGTCTCTCTTCAATTGCTCTTTTGTCACCTACTCTGCCGCATCCCCTACACCGGCCTTTGGCCGGGCAGGCCAACTAAAATGTCTTCTTATAGACTGCCCTTATACGCCCGGCCTCTTACCGGCTTTGTAGGCCGCTTGCAACTGCTCAAGAGTAGGCGCCCTTCCGCATGACATTTTTCCTTCCGGGCAATACCCAAACTCAACACACGAAGCTCCTGCACCATAGAAAATATTTGGGGCAATCTGCTTGTATTCATCGAGTAGTACACTGAACATCTCTCTGATCTCCCACTGAGCCCTCTGGCAGCACCTTAAATTGAACATGTGGCGCAGCTGCCTTGCATTGGTAGTGATCACAAATCTGGTCTCAGTAGCGTTGGTTAAGGCAAACCGGACATCCTCGGCAGGTAAACCAAGGGCTAGCCCGTCTTTCTGCATATCCATAACTTCCTCCTGAAGCCTCTCGAACCTGCGCAGAAATTCCGGTTGAGCAGAGAAACTAGGTGGAGTCACGTACTTAAAATTATCTTCCTTCACATATCTTTGGGATTGCTGGAGTTGAGATAAGTCAGAGGAAGCTTGCACCGGTTCATTAAAATATACTACGCCTGAGTCTTTGAACACCTTCATCAGACGGTGCCTATCGTTTTGCTGGCTTGATATTCTGGAATAGCCCTCAACTGCAAAGGTGGTATACCAGTGCTCAAGTGCCCCCATATGCCCGGACTTAATAATATTCCTGATAAACCGGCCTGTCTCTTCCTTTGAAGGCTTGTCCCCGAACAAGAGCGATTCAAGCTTATCTGTACCCATAGGTGAATAACACAGGCGGGCCAGCAGTACCAGCCGCTCAGTGTCTATATTTGTGCCCATAAACGGGTAATGCAAGATTTTGATGCTCATTTTGGCCTCTTTCGGCCCCTTGTTCCCCTTCTCACTCATGAACGCTTCCTCCTATCCCTGTCCTCTTTACCCTCGTACCTGAAGGGGTATCCTCCACCGAAATTCCGATGGCAGTCATTCGATTTCTAATATAATCAGCAGTCTTATAGTCTTTTTCCTGCCGTGCCATATTCCTCAAGTCAATGAGCACATTGAGAAGATCCTCTGTAATATCATTGCCCTGGGCAGTTTCTGTCTGAGACATCTTAGGGGCCAGCCCCAGGATTCCGAGGCATTGCACAAGGAGCCCAAAAGCATGGGCAACTTGCTGCCGTCCAGAAGAATCAGAAGTTGTCTCTTTTCCGGACACAACATGGCCATTTATGGCACTTATCAAGTCAAACACAGCAGCTATTGCCCCTGGAGTGCCAAAATCGTTATCCATGGCTTCAAAGAACTCAGTCTGGCATTTCTCGGTTGCCTCGGCCAACCCAGACGGATCCTGCAATCCTTTGAATTCAGGACTTACCAAGAACTCAAGGGCATTGGCATAACCGGTCTGTATTCGTTCCCATCCCTTTTCAGCCGATTTGAGCAGTTCCTGGGAAAACTCAAGTATCTTCCTTCTATGAGCGGAAAGAAGGTACAATCTAACGGCCATTGGATCGTGGGATTGGAGGACCTCGCTGAGGGAGACTACATTGCCAATTGACTTAGACATCTTTTCTCCCTCTAAATTGAGCATCTCATTGTGAATCCAATACTTCACGTAAGGCTCAATCCCGGAAAACGCCTCAGCCTGGGCTATTTCATTCTCATGGTGCGGAAATACGAGTTCAGTCCCGCCTCCGTGCATGTCAATGCTGGGGCCAAGGTACTTATTCACCATAACAGAGCATTCAATATGCCATCCAGGCCTGCCTCTGCCCCAAGGGCTTTCCCACCCTGGTTCATTATCCGGTGATACCTTCCACAATGCCCAGTCCAGGGGCGATTCTTTTAGCTTAGAAACCTGAACCCTGGCTCCAGGCATTAAGTCTTCAGTATTGCGGCCCGAAAGCTTGCCGTAACCGGCAAACTTACCGGCTCTGAAATAAACGTCTCCAGCGGCCTCGTAGGCAAAACCTTTTTCTACAAGCACCTCTACAGTCTTGATGATGTCGGGTATTACCTGACTTGCCCTGGGATATGCATTAGCCCTCTGAACTCCCAATTTGTCCATTGAATCTATATATTCAAGAGCGTATTTCTCAGCGATCTCCATTAGAGGAATGCCTGTTTCTTTGCTCTTCCTGATAAGTTTGTCCTCAATATCCGTAAAGTTCGTCACAAGTGTAACTTTGTACCCTTGGTATATAAGGTATCGTCGGACCACGTCCCAGAACACTGCAGGCCGGGCATGGCCTATATGGCTGCTGGCGTATGGTGTTATGCCGCAAACATATAACTTGGCCTCGCCTTCTACAAGAGGTTTAAACTCCTCGTAATTTCTGGATAGAGTATTGTATACCATAATTGCCATGACTAAACCCTGCCTTTCTTCAAGACCGTTGCAGTGCAGAAAGCCGCTATTCCTTCACCCCTGCCAAGACTTCCGATGCCTTCAGGGGAAGTTGCTTTGATTGATACCCTATCTAAATCCATCGAAAATACCTCTGCAATATTCTCTTTCATAAAATACATAAACTCTGCTAACCTTGGCGCCTGGGCAATCAGAGTGCAATCCAGGTGAATAACCTGACAAATATATCTTACGTTTGACTGGATGACTCTCAAGAGGTCAAGGCTCCTTACGCCTCTTAACCCTGGATCTTCAGGGGGAAACCAGCGGCCTATATCTCCCATGCCCAGCGCCCCGAGTATGGCATCTGCAACAGCATGACACAACACGTCGGCATCTGAGTGGCCTGAAAGCCCCTTATTGTGGGGAATCTCTACACCGCCCAATATGCACTTTCGCCCTGAAACCAAAGGGTGAACGTCAAATCCCAAACCGATTACAGGGAACCCGCTTCTATAGGAAAACCTTGTTCTCCTGAGACCTCTCCTCTGTCTGCCGGTTTCCGAGATATTCCGCCGGTTGCATTCTTCCGGCGCTGAATTGTCCAGTTGCGCGCTGCCATTTTCTAGAAGGGCAGACGCCAGCCGAAAGTCTTCCGGAAAGGTGATCTTGAAATTGGTCCGCTCCCCTTCCACTACTGCAACTTTAAATCCAAGGCGCTCAACCAATTGGCTGTCATCAGTGCCGGTAAATCCATCCCTCCGGGCCATCTCATGGGCATGGCGCAGGAGGTCAAGCTTAAATATCTGGGGAGTTTGGATTAGGGCCACGCCTTCCCTGGACAGAGTGTTTCCCACAAGCAACTGCCCTGAATCCTCTAACGGCAGCAACGATTTTACTGTATCTGCCACGCTTATCCCACATATGGCTGCCGAAACAAACCTGGCCGCTTCAAAAACACGGTTGAAGAGGCTTGCTGAAAAGAGAGGCCTAGATGCATCGTGAACCATGGCCCAGGTTGTATCGGACGGTACTTTTTCAAGTGCTAAAGCTACTGAATCCTGCCTTGTTCCAGCGCCTGGAACAATGATCACAGGTTTTGCCCAGTCTGATGACAAAGACGCAACCACGGCCCTGAGCCGGTTGTCAGTCTCAAATTCGGCAGGAACAGCAATCACTACCCCATTGACTTCTGGAAAAGACAGGACCTTGCCGGCAGTCCATTCCAACAGAGTCTTTCCGCCCACAGGCACAAACTGCTTTGGCACCTGCCTGCCTGCGCGTATGCCGTACCCTGCTGCCGGGATGACCGCCCAAAGGCTCTCAATCATATTCCTCGTCTCGCTCAAGAAATTTAGGCTTGGCAAATATCATTCGCCCTGCAGGTGTTGTATGGCAGTTAGTGACCACAATGGCCATATCCTCGCCGACAAACTTCCTGGCTTGCTCGACCACTACCATGGTCCCATCTTCCAAATACCCTACGCCTTGCCCAGGTTCTTTGCCTTCTTTAATCACATGGATTATTAGCTCTTCTCCTGCAGAAACAATGGGTTTTAGAGCATTTGCCAGTTGGTTGATGTTGAGTACTCCAACCTCCTGGAATTCTGCAATCTTTGCAAGATTGAAGTCAGTTGTAATAATCAGTGCGCCTGTGGCCTTAGCCATTTTCAAAAGGCGCAAATCAACATCTTGATCAGGATCCTCTTCCCAATCCTGTATGGATATTTCAATGGGCACTTCCTTCTGCATGGCATTTAGGATATCCAAGCCCCGCCTTCCCTTATTTCGCTTCATGTTGTCAGATGAATCGGCTATACGCCTTAATTCATCAAGTACGAAATTCGGTATGACCACAGGCCCCTCCATGAAACCGGTCCTGCATATATCGGCTATACGGCCGTCTATGATGGTGCTGGTATCAAGGATCTTGGCAGCCGAAAAACCGCCCCGGCTTGCAGATTTCTTACCCTTATTGCCAGACGAGTCCTTGATATTCCTAAATCTCCAAGGGGTGATAGCAAAAATATCATCTTTTTTGCTTCTGGCAACTACAATGCCAATATACCCAAACAGGATAAGGGCAATAGCCGGAAGGAAACTTCCTGCAATAGGTATTCTGGCCAGGGATGGGGCAATCAGATTAGCTATTATGAGGCCGATAATAAGTCCGCCCACTCCCACCAAAATATCCTGAAGGGCCATTTTCACCATCCGGTTTTCCAGCCACTTTACGCCCTTTCTAACCAGCACTGCTATGGGAGGCCCTGCAAAAAAGAAGATTACTGCAACTACTCCTGCACTCAGGAGCATCATGCCTGCTGATTCAACCAGGCTGAATTCCCTCTTAAAATAGTCGCTAAGCGGGGACAGTAAATAGAAAGCTGATGTTCCACCTACTATAGCCCCGAAAATAGCAAAATACCGTCCCGATTTCTCCAACAACTGCACCTCCTTTGGTAAACACTCCTAGATGCCCTTATTATATGTCAAATGGCAATCACAAACCAAGTAGCAGGCTACACCTAATAAGAAATGCATCCAAACAATTCCACGCCCGAACAGGGCGGTTGGTTAAGTAATCAACCTAATTAAGTTTGACCTAAACACCAGTTAATGGTACAATTTTATTGTGTAAGGTCTAATGGGAGGTATAGGGATGTTTAGAGTTGGTGACCGGGTAGTATATCCTATGCACGGCGCCGGAACTATAGAGGGAATTGAGCAAAAAGAGATCCTCGGAAAGACTCATCGATACTATGTACTGCGACTTCCCATAAGCGACATGAAAGTCATGATTCCAGTAGACAACACAAAAGAAATCGGGCTAAGGGATGTAATTAACACAGACCAGATTGATGAAGTCCTAAATGTACTTAGGCAAGATTGCACTCCCATGTCGCCTAACTGGAATAGGCGCTACCGTAATAATCTCGAGAAGATAAAGAGCGGCGATATTTACGAAGTAGCAGATGTAGTGAGGAACCTTGCAGCACGGGAAAAGGAAAAGGGGTTGTCCACCGGCGAACGAAAAATGCTGGACAGCGCCAGAGAAATCTTGCTTTCCGAGATCATCCTAGCAACCAACTGGGAAAGGGAAGAAGCACTAAACGTTCTTGAGCAAGTCCTTGCATGAAAATTCCTTTTCTTGACTCTTAACTCCGGCTACAGTAGAATTACTTTGCATGCTTTCGAGAAAAGGTGGGCGTGTGGCTCAGTGGGAGAGCGTTCGGTTCGCATCCGAGAGGCCGCGGGTTCGAATCCCGCCACGTCCACCAGGCATCTCCGTCTAGACCTTCTAAGAGGTGAAAAATTGTGAAAGACCTGCTCTGCGATGGATTTCAAGAAGCTGTTGACGAATATCTGATAAGGCACAGAAGTATTCTGGATGTTCTAAGTAAGCTCGGTGAGTCCAGCGGACGGGTTAACCGGGCAGTGGCCAAAGCGGTTACTTCTTGCGGTTGCATCCAAATAGACGCTACCAAGCAATCTATCCCGCCTGATATCGGCTCTCTCGCCTCAATAAAAGACCATATGAAAGACCATGTTGAAGGTCACCTTTGCGAACACTGCGGTGAAATCCTTGAAGACGAAATAGGACGAAATCTGTTTTACCTGGCGGCTTTATGTAATATCCTTGATCTCAATCTATATGACATTTTACTCAAGGAACAAGAGCGCGTTACGTGCCTGGGCATCTTCAACTTTTCCTAGTTACCCTAATTTTTGTTCATGTTTCTTGTAAGGGCGTTTCGCACCCCTTCTTCAACAGTCGAAACGCCTATTATATTTGCAGAAGAATTGCCTTTGGCAAATCCCTGTGGCACTATTACAGTGCTAAACCCGAGGCGCAAAGCCTCCTTGACCCTTTCTTCCATCTGGGGAACCATTCTCACTTCACCTGAAAGGCCGATTTCTCCGAAACAAGCAACATCTGCCTTAACCGGAACGTCTAGGTAGCTCGAAACCAGAGCTATTCCGCATGCAAGATCAATCCCTGGTTCACTTACCCTTGCTCCGCCGGCTATTTTCACAAATATGTCCATCTTGTCCAAACCGGAAACCATCTTCTTGGACATTACAGCTGCAACCAGGAGCATCTTCTGATAGTCTATTTCACCTGCCACACGTCTTGGAGAACCATATACACAGGGCGTCACCAGTGCTTGGACCTCCATCAATACAGGCTTGTTCCCTTGCAAGCATGCCGAGACACAGCATCCGGAACGGTCTTCCAACCTTTCAGAAAGAAAGAACTCAGAGGGATTCTTGATCTCCAAAAGGCCCTTGCCACCCATTCTGAAAACCGCTACTTCATCTGTTGCACCGAAACGATTCTTTCTGGCCCTGATTATGCGGTACAGGTGGCTCAGATCCCCTTCAAAATACAAGACAGTATCAACCAGGTGTTCCAGAAGCCTTGGCCCGGCAAGGTCACCGGTTTTGACTGTGTGGCCAACCAAAATGATGGTAACGTTTTCTCCCTTGGCATATTCGTGCAGCCTGTTTGCACAAGACCTGATCTGAGCTGGGGTACCGGGCAGTGATTCCAAAGCCTTGTCCTGGCAGGTCTGAATTGAGTCAATTACCAAAAACCCCGGCTTTACCTCAGCACATATGTCAAGAATCCCGTCTATATCCCTCTCAGCTGCAAAATACAACTCTTTCGATTGAATGCCCAGTCTATCCGCTCTAATTTTGACCTGTCCAAGGGATTCTTCGCCTGATATGTATAAGGAGCGTCCATGTGACGCGGCTACATTGTCTGCAACAGATAAGAGCAAGGTTGACTTGCCTATGCCAGGTTCACCGCCTAGAAGCAGTAAAGAACCTGGCACAAACCCTCCGCCCAGGGTTCGATCGAATTCCTCCAACCCGCTTGAAAACCTTCTGACAACTTCAGGGGAAGCCATTGACAGAATAACAGGATTAGCCCTTTCCACAGACTTTCTGCCTGCCCTTGGCTTCTTTGATTCCTGAATTTCCTCATCTAAAGTGTTCCACTGGCCGCACTCAGGGCAGCGGCCATACCAACGCAGCGATTGAAATCCACAAGCAGAGCAGACGTACCTACTGGTAGATTGCGGCATAGAATCCTCCCTTTCCAGGATGGTTTCTATGCCGCAGTTCGAATTTCCTTCAGATACCACTGAGGTTCAAAAATCAGTGAGCCGGTGCTAAACCCACTTACATTGGTTTCAAAAGGGATTACTTTGCAGCCTTCTCAGGAACCTTACCTGTACTATCTGAACTGGCCTTGCTGAAAGTAAGTTTTCCGTTTTCGTCAAGGTCTACTATAACCCTATCGGCGTCTCTAAACTCACCCCTGAGAACCATATCAGACATAGGATCTTCCACAAGCCGCTGGATAGCGCGGCGTAGAGGCCTTGCACCATAATCAGGGTCTGTCCCTTCTTCTATGAGCCTCTCTTTGGCTTTATCAGTAACTTCCATATGCAGGCCGGCTGATTCCCTCAACCTATCCTCAACATCCTTGAGCTGCAGATTAACGATTTCCTTCAAGTGCTCAGTGGCCAAAGCGTGGAACACGATAATCTCATCTACCCTGTTCACGAATTCAGGCCTGAACAGCCGTTTCACTGCATCCATTACACGGTCTTTCATTTCATCATGAGCCCTCTGTGTATCCTTCTCGGTGGTAAAGCCAAGGACTGCTTTGCCGTGGATTGCCTCGGCCCCTGCGTTTGACGTCATTATCAGTACTGCATTTCTGAAATCAACAGTACGGCCCTGGGCTTCTGTGAGCCTTCCATCCTCAAGAACCTGCAGTAGGACGTTGAACACATCAGGGTGCGCTTTTTCAATTTCGTCCAGCAAGATGACAGAATACGGTTTTCTGCGCACTGCCTCTGTAAGCTGTCCTCCTTCTTCGTATCCCACATACCCAGGAGGTGCGCCTACAAGCCTTGAGACAGTATGCCTTTCCTGGTATTCAGACATATCAAGCCTTATCATGGCATCTTCATCGCCGAAAAGCACCTCGGCCAGGGCCTTGGCCAGCTCGGTCTTGCCTACGCCTGTGGGGCCCAAGAAGATAAACGATCCTATTGGCCTCTTGGGGTCCTTAAGTCCTGCCCTTGACCGGCGCACTGCCCTGGACACCGCTTCTACAGCGTCGTTTTGGCCGATAACCCGCTTATGCAGTTCTTCCTCGAGGCCAAGAAGCCTCTCTGTCTCGCCTGCAGCTAGCTTCTTTATAGGAATGCCGGTCCAATCAGCAACAATAGATGCAATGTCCTCAGACGTAACTGTAGTCTTTTCAGGTATGTCATTGGTTTGCCAGTTCTTCCGCCTCTCGTCAAGGAGTTCCTTGAGTTCCTGCTCTTTGTCTCTTAGTTCCGCAGCTTTCTCGAACTCCTGGGATGCCACAGCATCTTCTTTCTCCTGAGTCAGTTTTTCCAGTTTCACCTCAAGCTCCCGAAGGTCCTTAGGTGCTTCAAACGCCTTCATCCTTACCCTGGATCCGGCCTCATCAATCAGATCAATAGCCTTGTCAGGGAGAAACCTGTCAGATACATACCTGGATGAAAGCCCGGCTGCTGCTTCAAGGGCCTCATCTGTATATTTCACCCTGTGGTGAGCCTCATAGCGGTCCCTCAAACCCTTAAGAATCTGTATGGTCTCGTCTACAGAAGGCTCTGAAACCAGAACCGGCTGGAACCTGCGCTCAAGGGCAGCGTCTTTCTCTACGTGCTTCCTGTACTCGTCAAGGGTTGTAGCACCAATGCACTGGAGTTCGCCCCTTGACAACATGGGCTTCAAGATGCTCGATGCGTCAATAGCGCCTTCTGCGGCCCCTGCGCCGATAATATTGTGCATTTCGTCTATGAAAAGCACCACATCGCCTGAACGCCTTATTTCTTCAAGTACCTTCTTGAGCCTTTCTTCAAATTCACCGCGATACTTAGTACCGGCAACCAAAGCAGCCAAGTCCAGGGTAACAACCCTTTTCCCTCTCAGCATTTCCGGTACAGTCCCTGCGTTTACAGCCTGGGCCAGGCCCTCAGCTATTGCTGTTTTGCCTACGCCAGGTTCGCCAATCAATACAGGATTATTCTTAGTCCTTCTCGACAGTATTTGCATGACTCGCTCAATCTCTTTTTCCCTGCCAATAACCGGGTCAAGTTCGCCCTTAGCAGCAAGTTCTGTAAGATCCCTTCCATAGGTATCAAGGGTTGGAGTTTTGCGGCGCCCAGCCTTTGATTTAACCCCGGGCTGAGGTTCCTGAACCTGTCCTCCTACCCGTTTCACAATCTCTTCCCTGGTCCTTTCGTAATCTGCCCCCATATCTGAGAGTATTTGACTTGCAAGCCCTTCTTCCTCGTGAATAAGCCCAAGCAAGATATGCTCTGTACCTATATATGAATGGCCAAGGCTGCTTGCTTCTTCCTGAAGAAGCTGCAATACCTTCTTGGCAGATGATGTAACCGCCTCGATTGAGGCTACAGGATCTTTCTTGTCAGATAGTTGTTCTATCTCTTCCTTAACCCTGGCAGGCGTAATACCTAAAGCCTCCAGGACCAAAAGGGCTACGCTTCCACGCTCCCTCAATAATCCAAGCAAAATGTGCTCTGTATCCATGGCTTGAGCTCCGCGGCTCCTGGCCTCCTCCTGGGCCCACGTAAGAACTCGCATGGCTCGTTCTGTATATCTTTGCTTTCCGTCCATTAGACTACCTCCTTCAAGCACTCTGGTTAGACGGTTTATCAGCGAGATGCTTTCTTATCAAGTCTGCTCGTTTTATGTCTCTGTCCTTTGGGGAAATCTCCCGTCCGAAAGCCTTCTGAACGAAATTCGGCCGTGACAACACAAGAATCTCATTTGCATCGCTTATTGTAAGGCCAGGTATCATGCTGAATTCGACCCCAAGCCTCAGATCGGACCAAAGCCTGATTGCTTCATCAGAAGAAATCACTCTGGCATTAGAAAGTATGCCCAGAGCACGGAAAACCCGGTCTTCAACTTCAAGCCTGTGATTCTTGAATAGGGCATTTCGTACGCGTTTCTCTTCAGTCACAACCTGATTGGCTACCAGCGAAAGGTTCTCGATGATCTCCTTCTCTGTCTGGCCAAGAGTGATCTGGTTTGATATTTGGAATACATTGCCCTGCCCCTCGGTGCCTTCGCCATAGAGCCCCCGGACTACAAGCCCTACCTTATTAACAGCAGTAAGCACTCGGGATACTTCGTTCGTAACAGCAAGGGCAGGAAGGTGAACCATTACTGAAGCTCTCAGGCCGGTTCCTGCATTAGTAGGGCATGCCGTAAGATATCCCAATTTCTCATCATAAGCAAAATCCAAAATCTGATCACACATATCATCTATTCCACTTGCAAGTATCCATGCCTCATCTAACTCCAAACCTGAGCGGAGGCACTGAATCCGCAGGTGATCTTCTTCGTTCACCATTATCGAAACCGATTCATCCAGCCTAAGGGCAAGCCCCTTACCGTGGCCGCTTTCGGCCTGCTGAGGGCTGATTAAGTGCTTCTCAACCAGGATTTGCCTGTCAAGGGAGGCTAGGTCTTTGAGATCCGTCTTTACGACAGGCCCGCCGAAGCCTCTTTCTCCAACCCGATCTACAGCTTGGAACACTTTTTCCAAAACCAGGGCTGCATCCTTCTGGGCAAGAAGGTGGGGAAACGGAACATCATCAAGGTTGCGTGCCAACCTGACCCTAGAAGATATGACCACATCGCCTAGGTTCCCACTTCCGTCCATCCAAGGTGATGACGAATTTTGCAGGACATCTTCAAGGGTGCTGATTTTCTTTGGTTTCACACCTGCTCCCCCCTTAGGCCGGCTTCAATCTGCCTTATGCGATCTCTGAGGCTTGCGGCCTCTTCATATGCTTCCGTAGATACGGCTGCGGCCAGCTTTTTCTTTAAGTCCTCAAGCTCGCGGCGTGCTTTGGCGCCTTCGCCGGTTGCAGCAGGAGTTTTTCCAACATGCCTGTCTGACCCATGAATTCTTCTTAGAAGAGGATCCAGCCGCTCCTCAAACACGTGATAACACCTTGAACACCCTAACCTTCCGGCTCGGGCAAAATCCCTGTAGCTCATACCACATACAGGGCATCTGGTTTCCTCTCTTCCAGGGCCCAGTGCAGGCAATGCCTCGACCTGAGACCCAAGAAACGCCGACAAGAGATTGTTTATAGAAAAAGCCGGCTGGAAGAAAACATTGAGCAACCCTGCGCGCTGGGCACATTCCCTGCATAGATTCATAATGGTTTTCTTGCCATTTATAATCTTTTCAATACGCACTGTTGCCTGTTCTTTACCGCACTCTTCACATAACATCCCGGTCACTCCCTATCTTCAGATACAGAGAAATAGGCACTAAGAAGAGCCCTGAATATCCTCGCTCTCAGCAAATCCCTAACAGGCAGGTCGATAGCCAAAGTGTTCCTGGATACGGCTGCCTGCATCATTTTGAAAGTCCTGGCATCGATAATGCCGTCGTCAAGAAGCCTGAGAAGGTACCCGTAAGCTTCATCTTGCGACAAACTAATCCCAATGCTTCTAATGACGTCTGCCAGGCCGTCTTCTAGCTCAATCTTCACTACTCTTATATACCCTCCGCCGCCTCGCTTGGATTCAACAATGTAACCCCTTTCAGGTTGAAAGCGGGATGCCAGAACATATGTGATCTGAGAAGGAACACACCTGAAACGGTCTGCCAAAAACGCCCGTTGAATCTCAGCAACTCCGCCGCCTTCTTCAACAAGGGATAAAATATGTTCCTCGATAAGATCGGCAAGGCTAGCCATTATCATCACCTGCAATTCTATCTTGACATTAGTCCTAACTCCGATCCTGACCTTGACTTTCATTGACCTTTAACTTCATAATACATCATTCCTGTGAAAACACAAGAGATTTTTGAGGCCTACCGCCAATGAATATACACGGCAACTCAGATCCACGTGCTGCTTTGCTATACCCCCGATTCCCTGGGGGGCCGTGTTGTTTAGTTCATCTCTTCCAAAAGGTATTTTTCCAGGGCCCATGCTGCAACAGCGCCATCGCCTACAGCAGTGGCAACTTGCCTGAGGGGCTTTTCCCGTACGTCACCTACTGCAAATAGCCCAGGTGTTACAGTAGACATATCATTTCCCGTTATGATATACCCGCTCCTTGTCAGATCTGCCAGTTCCTTTACAGCAGACGAATTAGGAATCGAGCCTACATATAAAAACACACCGTCTACTCCAACCTGCTCTGTTTTCCCGGCCTCTACGTCATGAACCACTATGGCTTCAAGGGTGCCATTGCCGATCATCTGCTCCACAACACTGTCAAGCCTGATCTTAATGCGAGGGTTTTCAGTAACCCGTTTGACGCTGGCCAGGCCTGCACGAAATTCATCCCGCCTGTGAATGAGAATTACTTCCCGCGCAAACTTAGTAAGGAACTCAGCTTCAGTAAGTGCTGAGTCACCGCCGCCAACTACAGCAACAACCTTATCCCGAAATAGCGCTCCGTCGCAGGTGGCACAGAAACTCACTCCTCTTCCGGTAAACTTGTCCTCACCTGGCACTCCCAGAGTCTTGGGGGTGGTTCCTGCCGCCCAGATAACGCTCTTGGCTTGGATGTCTCCGTCATCACTCTTTATGGCAAACAAATGATTATCTTTCCTTACGGAAAGTATCTCTCCGAATTCAATATCAGCCCCAAAAGCCCTGGCTTGTTCAATCATAGATTCCATTAGCCGCGGCCCGGATATTCCCTGAGGAAAGCCCGGGTAATTATAGATCATGTTTGTAGTCCCAGCCTGGCCTCCCCCGCCCATAGGATCCAAAACCTTGATCTTCAGGCCCGCTCTGGCGGTGTAAATTGCAGAAGTAACGCCTGCAGGGCCTCCCCCTGCTATAACAACGTCGTATGCCATCCTGAACCCTCCTCCTCACAACTATTCTGTCTTGATGCTAGCACGGTAAAACTTGTGATCTCAAGGAAATTTGATCTTTTACAGAAACAGACTGGCCGGTTCCATGAAAATCCTCCAAGAGCCGGTGATTGAGTTTCAAATCCATTGGTGTTTGGAATGATACATGTTGGGAGGTGTATAGAGTGTCCAGTAAACCTGGAAATATCAACAATATTTTCCGCAGCAACAAATGGCTTATGGTCATAGGCGTCATCATAGCTGTAATTCTAGCCATTGTGGTCAGAGGGCGGCAAATGGGCCCAAAAGGCGCCGTTCCTTCTCAAGAGCCTACAATATCGGTGTTCTTTCACGAAACAGGCGAGACCAAGTCCATGCCCCTTGAGACATACCTTGAGGGAGTAATTGCTGCCGAGATGGATCCAAACTGGCCTTTGGCGGCCCTAGAAGCGCAAGCCATAGTAGCCAGGACCTTCACTCTTAAGAAAATGGAAGAAGGGCCTGTTAAGGAGCGGAACGCTCAGGCAAGCACTGATCCCAGGGAGTTTCAGGCCTATGACGCATCTAAGGTAAATGACAGAGTTAAGCAGGCGGTAAAGAACACAAGGGGCCAGATAATTACTTACGGAGGGAAACCAATAATCGCCTGGTTTCATGCAAGTTCCGGCGGCAAGACCGCCAGTGCCGTCGAAGGGCTGGGCTTCAAGAAAGAGAACGCCCCCTACGCTCAAACTGTTACCGATGTTCAGCAGGAACCGGTTCATGTTTGGACAGCTACCTTTTCTGCAAGTGAAATACTTGATGCAGCAAGATCAGTAGGGCTCCAAGCAGATACCCTAAATTCAATCAGGATAGGCCGTAAAGGGGCGTCAGGCCGTGCTGAAACTCTGTCCATAAACGGGAAGGAAGTATCTGCACCACAATTCAGGCTGGCTATAGGAGATAAGAAGATGCGTTCCACTCTGATTGACTCGCTCTGGCTGGAAGATAGTTCAGTTCATATGAAAGGGCGGGGATACGGCCACGGTGTAGGAATGTCCCAATGGGGAGCATGGCTCCTTGCTCAAAGGGGAAAATCGGCTCAGGACATTGTGGCCTACTATTTCAAAGGGGTAAGAATCCAAGACTCCTGGGAATGACACAGCACCGGGATAAATTCCGTCATAAAGCAAAAGCCCCGGCCTTTTCACTTGCCTGAACCGGGGCTTAATATTTACTCTCTAGCGGCTCCATACTTGCTCAGAAGCATAGAATAGCAGAACACTTACCCTATTCTACTTGCTTTCCTTGGCCTTCTTAGCCTCTTCGACAATTCCCTCTGCAATGTTGCCCGGGATTTCTTCATAATGGTCGAACTCCATTGTGAAAAGTCCACGGCCCTGGGTCATTGACCGCAAGTCAATTGCATATTTCTGCATTTCGCTCAGAGGGGCAAGGGCTTTAATCACCTGAATATGGCCTTTGGATTCCATACCAAGGATCTTACCGCGCTTCTTGTTCAGGTCCCC
Organism: Bacillota bacterium; assembly: GCA_040766745.1. GTDB lineage: Bacteria > Bacillota > Sulfobacillia > Fermentithermobacillales > Fermentithermobacillaceae > JAXGPX01. The sequence continues at coordinate 506,793 of JAXGPX010000002.1, read as the reverse complement.
CATGATATCGCCCATGAACTGCTCAGGAACTGTAACCTCAACGCTGACAACAGGTTCCAGGATAATAGGATTGGCTTCAGAACAGCCCTTCTTAAAGGCAAGAGAAGCTGCTATTTTGAATGCCATTTCAGAAGAGTCAACCGGGTGGAAAGAGCCGTCATACAACGTAGCCCTGATATTTACAACAGGGTACCCTGCAAGTACTCCTTCCAGAAGAGCTTCCCTTAGCCCCTTCTCTACAGCCGGAATGTACTGCCTGGGGACTGCGCCGCCAAAAATCTTGTCGACAAACTCAAAATCCGCCTCTGGAAGATGCTCAAATTCAATCCAGACGTGCCCAAATTGCCCGCGGCCACCGGTCTGCTTTTTGTGCTTGCCTTCAGCTTTAGATGAACCCTTAATTGTTTCTCTGTAAGGAATCCTGGGCGTAGTCAGGTCTACGTCTACGCCAAATTTCTTCTTGAGTTTTGTGGTGGTTACATCAACGTGCACTTCACCAAGGCCTGACAGAATAGTTTCACTGGTTTCTGCGTTTCGCTCAACGGTAATAGTTGGGTCTTCTTCTGTAAGCCTGGACAATCCAGATGAAATTTTGTCTTCGTCACCCTTTGTTCTGGGGTGGACTGCCACTGAGTAAACGGGAGCAGGAAACTTAATGGCAGGGTACAATATTTGATCCTCTTGCTTACAAAGAGTATCTCCTGTAAGAGTCTCCTGAAGTTTCGCAACAGCTCCAATGTCGCCCGCTACTACGTAGGGGACCGGTTCCTGGGTCTTTCCCTTGATAGTATAGAGCTGGCCTACTCTCTCAGTCCGGCCCTTTGTTGAGTTGTAGCAGCTTCCGTTAGAAGTAAATTTCCCTGAGTAAACTCGAAAAACAGTAAGTTTGCCAACATAAGGGTCGGCAGTTGTCTTGAACACAAGGGCCGAAAATGGCTCTGTATCATTTGGGTTTCTTACTATTTCGTCATCGGATCCGGGAACCGTTCCTTCAGCAGGAAGGACATCAGCAGGGCTGGGCAAGTAACCTTTAACAGCGTCAAGCACGGAGGCAATACCAACCAACTTACCTGCAGAAACCGGAATAGTAAGGAAGACTTTGCGGGCAATACTTGCTGCTCTAAGGCCCCTCAAGACCTCGTCGTCGGCAAGGTCCCCTTCCTCAAGGTACTTCTCTAAAAGATCATCATCACCGTCACAAGCCGCCTCTTTCAGCTGCTCCTTGGCATCTGAAACAGCGTCTGCCATGTCAGCCGGAATTGCTTCTTCTTTGACCTTTCCGTCAGTTGACGAAATCAAGGCCACTCCCTTGATAACATCGATAACCCCTTTAATGCTTGCTTCTTTTCCAATGGGCAGGTACAAGGGAAGAACCCTGCCTCCGAAAACGTTATTAAGCTGTTCCATGGTAGTTTGAAAGTCAGTGTTTTCCCTATCAAGCTTGTTCACAACAAAGCTAACAGGAATCTGGTATTCAGACGCATACTGCCAGACTAGCTCAGTTCCGACTTCTACACCACCTGTAGCATCAACAACAATCAATGCACCGTCAGAAACTCTAAGGGAAGAGCGGACTTCTCCCACAAAGTCAAAATACCCAGGCGTATCCAGAATGTTAATCTTGCAGCCTTTCCATTCAACCGGAGCCACAGACGTAGAGATGGTGGTCTTTCGCCTAATCTCTTCTGAGTCGAAATCCAGGACTGAAGTCTCGTCGTCAACTCTTCCAAACCTGTCATTTCCGCCGGTAACAAACAGCATGGCATCACCAATTGTGGTTTTGCCTGCACCACTATGAGAAATCAAAGCAACGTTTCGAATGTTTTCTGTGGAAAATTCCTTCAACGACATCTCCTCCTAACAACCAGGCTGCCAAAGGCTCCTTGGGCATATTATCAATTATGCCCTATCCGGCGCAAGTGCAAAGTTATTGAAGTCCTACATCTAAGCCCTTCTTCCGGGACATCTTTACCCTGACTGGACTGCATGCATTCAAGGCACTATCCTACGAGCAGATTAGCCCATGGTGACAAAAGCAATAAGGCCGGAGTATGCACACTCCGGCCCGGCTTTCTCTGGCCAATTACGGCTTGTTAGATTACCACACATAAAACCAGTTTTGAGCAACTATCGAAAACCAACCCAGATGTGCCACGTTGGAACGAACGTCTACCTGATAGGTGCCAGGTGTCAGGCCGTTAAGGTTCACAAATATATACCTTGTGGCTCCTTTTTCAATAGTTCCTACAGACTGGGCCATTCCCACGTTGGAAAGGTACTCTTTGGCTCCGGCTTTTTTCACCAGAATCTGATATCCGTATTGATAAGGAAGTGTAATATCTTTGTCTGAAGTATTTTTGATTGTCACACGAAGTCTTGGATTCTGGTTGGACCACGTTGGCCCCAGGTACTCAACGGTGTACTTGAGAGGTTCATATGCCTGAACCCATATATAAGAAGATGCAACAGGGGCCCATTTTGTCTCGCCTAGAAAGTATGCTTGTACAAAATACGTTCCTGCAGGTATCCACGGTAGGGCCTCTTTGTACACTTTCCCCTCGCCAGGCTTAATTGTCTCGGCAGTGGAAACCTGGGCGTAGCTCTTGTTAGCGCTGGCTCTCCAGACCATCTGCCCGTTCTGCCACAGCACAAAGTCAACCATCTGGGCTGTCGGCACTGAAACCGTTATTGGCTTTTCGGTTGGATTATAGACATAAAACACCAGCTCATTGCTCTCAGCCGCGTATTTCAAATGATATCCAAGGCCTGTACCTGCATTAGACGAATAGCCCCAGCCCGGCCATACCGGGAAAGGCTGCCATCTGAAATACCACGGCACTTGCCAGCTGGCACTCTGATTCTGCCAGGTTAGTTCGCCGGCTGAAGCAGCCATAGCCACAGGTGAAAACATGACTAAGAGCAAACCTGTTACCATTACTACAGCCAGTGTTCGTTTAGTCATTCTACCATCTCCTTCACAATTACTGAGAAAATGCATTTGTTGTCTGATTGCACTACAGGCTTTTCGGAGTGCACGTCAAACCGTGGAAACCAAGCCGAAATACGGCCCAATCCACCTGTATGAAACGACACTCAGCGCAAACAAACTGCCAGGTAAAAGGCAGTTTACATAATATCATACAAGCCTGATGAGTCATACCTGCAATGTTTGTTAACCTTGCCAATAAGAGAGGAAGTTTCAGATATATGGCCCTGATCTGGCCTGGCTGTTGGATAAAGCGAAACTCCGTGGCCGCTAGGACTGGGTTAAATTATGGTTCTTGACAGGGCGAAACCGTGTGCTGGAAAGTATTTTGCGATACCCCCATTTCTTGGTTTATCCACAAAGTTTTCCACATATCCCCACCCATGTCAACCTGTGTGCTACTTGAAGGTATTGTGGATCAAGTCAACCGTTCAATCTACCCGGAATTCCATATTTTCAAACATCCTGCGAATTTTGAGGGGTTGAAAACGCCAGAGTCACCCCTTGTCCAATCCGGTAGGTTCGCCGTAATATACAATTATGGATAGCTACTAAGTCTGATCCGGGACTGAACTGAAAATATCTTGGATGGCAAGACCAAACAGCATCTTGGCTCTTTAGAAGAGGCATGGTCCATTTCTTTTCATTAGTTAAGGAGGAAAACTTCAATGGCTAAATACCAATGCAAAGTATGCGGTTACATCTACGAACCTGAAAAGGGGGATCCGCCTAACGCAGCTCCCGGAACATCATTTGAAGACCTGCCAGAAGGCTGGGTATGCCACGTATGCGGAGTCGGAACGGATCAGTTCGCGAGAATAGCCCCGGAGCCTAAGGACAAGCCCGTGATAAGGCATTACTCCAATGGGGAGATCACTGTAATTTGGCAACCGGCCCTGTGCAATCATAACGGCAACTGCTGGAAATCCCTTAAGAAGGTATTCGACCCTCAAAGACGCCCCTGGGTAGACATTAACGCTGCAGACTCCAAAACCATAGTAGAAGTAGTCGAGCAATGCCCAACAAAAGCCCTTACCTGGCAAAAAGCAGATCCGGAGCGCTCCTGAAACACTGGAACGCGCGAACCGTCCCCCCGTTCCAAATGCAAAAAGCCCCATCGTTAGATGGGGCTTTGAAATTAGATCCGGCAGTGACCTACTCTCCCAGGCCGTTACCAGCCAAGTACCATCGGCGCTGGAGGGCTTAACTTCCGTGTTCGGAATGGGAACGGGTGTGGCTCCTCCGCCATTACCACCGGAAACTTTCTTTTCGCTTCCGTGTCTTGCAATCTTTGACTTAAGAGAGGTTCGCGAAACTAACTTAAGCGCGAGAGTCGAGGCCTCGACCTATTAGTACCGGTCAGCTAAACATGTTGCCATGCTTACACACCCGGCCTATCTACCAGGTAGTCTCCCTGGGGTCTTACCGGACTATCTCCGTGGGAAACCTCATCTTGGGGTGGGCTTGGCGCTTAGATGCTTTCAGCGCTTATCCACTCCGCACATAGCTACCCAGCTTATGCCCCTGGCGGGACAACTGGTACACCAGAGGTGCGTCCATCCAGGTCCTCTCGTATTGTAGATGGCTCCCCTCAAGTTTCCTACGCCTGCGACGGATAGGGACCGAACTGTCTCACGACGTTCTGAACCCAGCTCACGTACCGCTTTAATCGGCGAACAGCCGAACCCTTGGGACCTGCTCCAGCCCCAGGATGCGATGAGCCGACATCGAGGTGCCAAACCTTCCCGTCGATGTGGACTCTTGGGGAAGATCAGCCTGTTATCCCCGGGGTAACTTTTATCCGTTAATTGATGGCCCTTCCACTCAGGGCCGCAGGGTCACTAGGGCCAGGTTTCCCTCCTGTTCGACCTGTCAGTCTCACAGTCAAGCTGGCTTTTGCCCTTACACTCTATGGTTGATTTCCAACCAACCTGAGCCAACCTTAGCGCGCCTCCGTTACTCTTTTGGAGGCGACCGCCCCAGTCAAACTGCCCACCTGACACCGTCCCCGAACCCGTCTCGGGCTCAAGGTTAGAATTCCGTTACTTCAAGGGTGGTATTCCAACGTTGGCTCCCTACCCCCTGACGAGAGTAGTTCTCTGCCTCCCACCTATCCTCTACATGAAACAACAAAATTCTATGTCAGGTTACAGTAAAGCTCCACGGGGTCTTTCTGTCCAGTCGCAGGTAACCTGCATCTTCACAGGTATTACAATTTCACCGGGTCCCTCGTTGAGACAGCGCCCAGATCGTTACGCCATTCGTGCGGGTCGGAACTTACCCGACTAGGAATTTCGCTACCTTAGGACCGTTATAGTTACGGCCGCCGTTCACCGGGGCTTCGGTTCAGAGCTTCGCTTGCGCTAACCCCTTCCCTTAACCTTCCGGCACTGGGCAGGCGTCAGCCCCTATACTTCGCCTTGCGGCTTTGCAGAGACCTGTGTTTTTGTTAAACAGTCGCCTGGGCCGATTCTCTGCGGCCCCCTCACGGGGGCACCCCTTATCCCTAAGTTACGGGGTCATTTTGCCGAGTTCCTTAACGAGGGTTATCCCGCGCGCCTTAGGATTCTCTCCCCGCCTACCTGTGTCGGTTTGCGGTACGGGCGCCACATAGATTGCATACTTAAATGCGCTAGAGGCTTTTCTCGACAGTATGGGACAGGCCTGCTTCGGTACTCTAATTTCCCTCGCATTCGCCCCTCGGAACTCCCTCGCGGATTTACCTGCAAGGGCTTCCTAAAGACTTGGACCGGGGCTACCAACGCCCGGCCAGGCCCTCCGACCTGTGTCCCCCCTTCGCTCTATGCGGCGGTACCGGAATATCCACCGGTTGTCCATCGCCTACGCTTCTCAGCCTCGGCTTAGGTCCCGACTAACCCTGAGCGGACGAGCCTTGCCCAGGAAACCTTAGGCTTTCGGCGGACAGGATTCTCACCTGTCTTTTCGCTACTCATACCGGCATTCTCACTTCCCCACGCTCCAGCAGTCCTTACGGTCCGCCTTCTCTGCATGGGGAACGCTCCCCTACCAATTGGCGCAAGGCCAATTCCGCGGCTTCGGTGACAGGCTTTAGCCCCGTGTATTATCGGTGCAGAACCCCTCGGCCAGTGAGCTATTACGCACTCTTTCAATGGTGGCTGCTTCTAAGCCAACATCCTGGCTGTTTTAGGAGTCCCACTTCCTTTCCCACTTAGCCTGCACTTTGGGACCTTAGCCGGCGGTCTGGACTCTTTTCCTCTCGACTACGAATCTTAGCACCCGCAGTCTGACTCCCGAAGATGGGACAGGTGGCATTCGGAGTTTGAATGGGTTCAGTAATCTTGTAGGACCCCTAGCCCAATCAGTGCTCTACCTCCACCGCCCTTACTTCGAGGCTAGCCCTAAAGCTATTTCGGGGAGAACCAGCTATCTCCGGGTTCGATTGGCATTTCACCCCTATCCACAGCTCATCCCATGTTTTTTCAACAACAATGGGTTCGGGCCTCCACGTGGCTTTACCCACGCTTCACCCTGGCCATGGATAGCTCACCCGGTTTCGGGTCTATGGCCTGTAACTTGACGCGCTATTCGCACTCGGTTTCCCTGCGGCTCCGGAACTTAATTCCTTAACCTTGCTACAAACCATAACTCGCCGGTTCATTCTTCAATAGGCACGCTCTCAGCCCGGACTTGCGTCCATGGGCCTAGAACTGCTTGTAGGCACACGGTTTCAGGTTCTATTTCACTCCCCTAACAGGGGTGCTTTTCACCTTTCCCTCACGGTACTGGTTCACTATCGGTCGCCAGGGAGTATTTAGCCTTAGGAGGTGGGCCTCCCGGATTCCCGCAGGGTTAGCGTGCCCCGCGGTACTTGGGTGCCTTCTTGAGGAGCTCATAACCTTTCGCTTACAGGACTATTACCTTCTATGGTGTGCCTTTCCAGGCAGCTTCAACTAGATTATGAGTTTCTGACTCCTCTGCAATGCTGCCGCACTGCAACAGAAGGTCCCACTACCCCTTGACGGCAACGCCGGCAGGCTATCACGCCGTCAAAGTTTAGGCTCTTCCCCGTTCGCTCGCCGCTACTTAGGGAATACGCTTTTGCTTTCTTTTCCTGAAGGTACTTAGATGTTTCAGTTCCCCTCGTTACCCTGCCTGCCCTATGTATTCAGACAGGCGTGGCATGGTCTTCCCATGCCAGGTTTCCCCATTCGGATATCCACGGATCAATGCCTGCTAGCGGCTCCCCGTGGCTTTTCGCAGCTAACCACGTCCTTCTTCGTCTCCTGGCGCCAAGGCATCCGCCATGTGCCCTTACTACCTCGACTCTCGCTGCTTAAGTTAATTCCGCGAGATTCGTCTTATGCTTTCCATAATCCTAATTCGCGCTTTTCTGTAAAAACGCTTCGTTACCTCTCTTAAGTTGTCAAAGACCAAGTTTTGAGTTTCTGACAAACAAGTCAGTCCCTCAAAACTGGACAGCGTAGAGACTTTGGTAAGGTCTCCTTAGAAAGGAGGTGATCCAGCCGCACCTTCCGATACGGCTACCTTGTTACGACTTAGCCCCAGTCACCAGCCCCACCTTCGGCAGTTCCCTCCTTTGCAGGTTGGGTCACCGACTTCGGGTGTTGCCAGCTTCCATGGCTTGACGGGCGGTGTGTACAAGGCCCGGGAACGTATTCACCGCGACGTAGCTGATTCGCGATTACTAGCAATTCCGTGTTCACGCAGGCGAGTTGCAGCCTGCGATTCCAACTGAGGCCAGCTTTTTGGGATTCGCTCCGGATTGCTCCTTAGCTGCCCGTTGTACCGGCCATTGTAGCGCGTGTGTAGCCCAGGGCATAAGGGCCATGATGATTTGACCTCATCCCCACCTTCCTCCGGATCGTCTCCGGCAGTCTCCAGTGAGTCCCCAGCCGAACTGTTGGCAACACTGGATAGGGGTTGCGCTCGTTGCGGGACTTAACCCAACATCTCACGACACGAGCTGACGACAACCATGCAACACCTGTCATACCGTCCGTATTGCTACGGAAATCTGTGTTTCCACAGACGGCAGTATGATGTCAAGCCCTGGTAAGGTTCTGCGCGTTGCGTCGAATTAAACCACACGCTCCACTGCTTGTGCGGGCCCCCGTCAATTCCTTTGAGTTTTAGCCTTGCGGCCGTACTCCCCAGGCGGAGTGCTTATTGTGTTAACTCCGGCACGGAGGGTTGTTGCCCCCCACACCTAGCACTCATAGTTTACGGCTGGGACTACCAGGGTATCTAATCCTGTTTGCTCCCCCAGCTTTCGCTCCTCAGCGTCAGGTTCAGTCCAGGAAGCCGCCTTCGCCACTGGTATTCCTCCCGATATCTACGCATTTCACCGCTACACCGGGAATTCCGCTTCCCTCTCCTGTCCTCTAGCCTGCCAGTTTCAAGCGCAGTTCCAGAGTTGAGCCCTGGAATTTCACACCTGACTTAACAAACCGCCTACTCGCCCTTTACGCCCAGTAAATCCGGACAACGCTCGCCCCCTACGTATTACCGCGGCTGCTGGCACGTAGTTAGCAGGGGCTTCCTCCTGGGGTACCGTCACTTTCTTCGTCCCCCATGACAGAGGTTTACGACCCGAAGGCCTTCTTCCCTCACGCGGCGTCGCTAGGTCAGGCTTTCGCCCATTGCCTAAGATTCCCAACTGCTGCCTCCCGTAGGAGTCTGGGCCGTATCTCAGTCCCAGTGTGGCCGATCGTCCTCTCAGACCGGCTACCCGTCGTCGCCTTGGTAAGCCGTTACCTTACCAACTAGCTGATGGGGCGCGGGCCCATCTGAAAGCGGGTTTCCCCTTTCTTCCCGGTGCCATGCAGCACCAGGACATTATCCGGTATTAGCGACTCTTTCGAGCCGTTATCCCAATCTTCCAGGCAGGTTACCCACGTGTTACTCACCCGTTCGCCGCTAGGTTCAACCTCACCTTGCGGTTCGGTCTCACCTCGCTCGACTTGCATGTTTGAGGCACGCCGCCAGCGTTCGTCCTGAGCCAGGATCAAACTCTCCGTTACACCTTTATCCTTAACTCAAAGTTCTTCTACGCTGTTCAGTTTTCAAGGACCAACTTCTTTCGACTTCTTTCGCCCTGCCCTCTCGGGGGGCGCAAGGGATAATATAGCACCCTTCTGGACTTAGATCAATAGCTTATCGGCGAAATTTATGCTTTTTTCACCTGATAAATTGCAAAACCGCATTTCATCTAGGCTTTCGGTCTCATCATCGGGAACAAAATAACATCCCTTATAGAAGATGACCCTGTTAAAAGCATAACCAACCTATCAATTCCTATGCCAAGGCCACCGGCCGGAGGCATACCGTATTCCAGGGCAGTCAGGAAATCCTCATCGAAGGCATGAGCTTCATCATCGCCCATAGCCTTGGCCTTAGCCTGCTCTACAAATCGCTGCCTCTGGTCAAGCGGATCATTCAGCTCAGAAAAAGCATTCCCAAGTTCCTTGCCTGCTACAAATACTTCAAACCTGCTTGTAAGATCAGGCTGCTCAACCATTCTCTTGGCTAAGGGAGAAATCTCGACCGGATAGTCAATTAAGAATGTGGGTTCTACAAGATTCGGTTCGATTTTGTCATCCAAGAGCTTATTTATGACATTAGCTTTGGTAGGAGGCCTATCCATTTTCAATCCAAGTTTCTCAGCAACATTTGCAGCATCCCGGTCATCTCTCAGATCCTCAAACCGGATACCGGCCCACATCTCCATTGCATCCCATACTTTCAACCTGCGCCAGGGCGGCGTCAGATCAACTTCATGGCCCTCAAACAAGACATTAGCAGTTCCCAGAACCTCCAGGGCACATTCATAGACCATGTTCTCAGTAAGATTCATCATAGACCCATAGTCTCCATAAGCTTGATACACTTCAAGCATGGTAAACTCAGGATTGTGGCGCGTATCTATACCTTCATTTCTGAAGTTCTTGCCTATCTCATATACTCTCTCCAGTCCGCCTACAAGCAACCGTTTCAAGTAGAGTTCAACTGCTATTCTCAAGTAAACATCAATGTCGAGGGCATTGTGGTGGGTAATAAACGGCCTTGCAGTGGCACCGCCTGCAACTGTTTGCAGTACAGGAGTTTCTACTTCCAAAAACCCTCTTTCATTCAAATAGCGCCGGATGAACGCTATAATCCTGGTCCTTTTAATGAAAACATCTTTTACTTCAGGATTGACTATCAGATCAACATACCTCTGACGGTAGCGCAAATCCACATCTGTAAGCCCATGCCATTTTTCAGGAAGAGGACGCAATGCTTTGCACAGGATAACCCATTGGTTTACTTCAATCGTAGGTTCGCCCTTCTTGGTGCGAAACACCTTACCTGTAACACCAATGATGTCTCCAATGTCTAGCAGGTCCACAAACCGCTCATAGCTGTCCTGGCCAAGAACGTCCTTTCGGGCGTGAATCTGAATACGGCCGGTCCGATCACGCAAATCTGCAAAAGTGGCTTTCCCGTGGCCCCTAAAGGCCGTTAGCCTGCCGGCTACGCTCACTTCACTGCCGGAAAGCTCATCACATCCGGTTCCCACAGCTTCAGCCGTGAATGTAGCTTGATAGGAACCTCCGAAAGGATCCATTCCCGCTTGCTTGATCAGATCAAGTTTGCCCATACGCCTGCTCATTTCATCAGTGAGCTTTAGATCTGCTTGTACTTCGTCATTGTTGCCCGACACACTGCATCCTCCTGACATCCTACTATCTTTCTGCTGCCCTTTGCCCAAAATTAACTCATAAAACGAAAAGGAGCAAGTGGCATACACGCTCCTGTGGGCCAATGAAGTTTATTGATCTATGGATACGACCTCGTACTTGAAGGTGCCGGCCGGAACTGTCACAGTGACCACTGTCCCGGGTTTTTGGCCCAGAAGAGCCCTTCCCACCGGGGATTCGTTAGAGATGCGCTTTTTACCTGGGTCGGCTTCCTGGGAGCCAACGATAGTATATTGATATGTCCTCCCGGCATCCAGATCCTTAACAGTAAGAGTAGACCCTACTGTCACAACATCTGACTTACGGCCACCATTATTAGTTATCACCGCATGTCTAAGGATCTTCTCGAGGGTCATGATTCGCCCCTCTACAAAAGCTTGTTCGTTCTTTGCATCTTCATATTCGGCATTTTCAGTTAGATCACCGAATTCCCTGGCAGCCTTGATCCTCTCAGCCACCTCTTTCCTTCTAACCAGCCTAAGGTGGCTCAGTTCTTCTTCAAGATTCTTCTTGCCTTCAGGAGAAAGAAGTATTTCTCGTTCAGCCATCCTCCTGCATCTCCCGCCTTTCCTAGGAATCTACATGGGCACCCTTACAAAGTGCACCCCCATAAACTCATATCAGTGTATGTTTCGGCGATCTTATCTATGCTGAGAGATAGATAATGACCCCTGCCAGTGGTTGGAAGGCAGTGGTCACGAGAGATTATAATTCAAGACCAATCTGACAGTCAATATACTACTGGGTTCTTCTGTAAGCCTTCCACTAAATACCATGAGATCTTGCGTTTTGCTTTACAGCTTCAATCTCCTCTGCTGTTACCGGCCTCTCAAAACTTCTGAATCCTGCCAGTTCAAAGCCGTGCTTTTTCGCCAGTTTGGCAATTCCGCTAACCTGAGCTACAGTAAGTTCCCTTCCCAGTGACCAATTTTCGTATTTTTCATCAAGCGCCAAAATCATTGTTTCTGCCATGCAAGCATAACTGTGGCCCCTGGGAAATCCGAAGTCAAAATTGAACTCGACGTTTCCGGGAACCTTGACAACCCCACCCTCTATAACGAGAACGTCCTTTCTTAACTTCTTGACTTCTGCCGACACGTTCCTGGGCCTTGCAACATCACATACAAGGGCACCGGGCTTTAGGTCTTCAGGCTCTATCAGAGCATCGACAGACGCACTGACGCACAGTATTACATCGGCGTTTCTGACGGCTTGTTTTATATCATCAGTAATCCTGGGTACCATGCCTGTCTGCTGCGTAATAAAATCGGAAGCCTTCTCGAGCCTGGCAATGTTTCTTGCTGCAAGCGTAAGGTGATAACCCTTATCTGAAAGTATCAAAGACAGGACGCGCCCAATGGAACCTGTCGCACCCAGAATAAGCACGTTTGCCTTTTGCATGTTAATACCCATTAGGCCGGCAGCTTTGAGTGTCCCTTCGATTGCAGTGGCTACTGTATAGCTATTCCCTGTTGTAACGGCTATATCTACGTTGTCCCTTACAGTAATGCCTGCATCGCCTACTACTGCTGTAAAAGCGCCCAAGCCCACAACTTTCGCCCCAAGGTCCTGGGCTATCTTCGCAGCATCAATAATCTTTCCAATAACTCGCTTCTCAGGCATGCTAAACATCATACGCGGCGTTAAGGGGCAAGAAACGAACCATCCTTCAGCGCTCCCATGTTTTGATTGGACTCCTGTTATGTTAGAAACCTTAAAGGGCGGAAGCAAGCCCATGGCTCTTTCCACAAAGCCTGATGGCAAGTATTTAGCCACAGGAAACTTACGTGCAACATCTCTTACTTCTATTGGGTGGACAATGAACGCAAAACTACCCATAGTCGCTTCACTTCCTTCTGAGCAACCAGAATCGAAAAAACAGTATTTGCTTGAATTTATGCTGTAGGAACCGGAGAGGGCGGGTTCAAGACCTCAACCCTTGGCTTGAAGTTTAGTCTGTCCAAGAGATCATTAATTTCCTGGTCAGTGATGTCTTCCGGGGCCTTATTCAACAAAGCAACAATCAGGCCTTCCATTACGTTAGTGCCAAAAGAACGCCCATCCATTTCCGGTGTCGTAGTTATCAGGGTTGTCAATCCGACATCTCTCAAAAATTCGACATCTTCTTCGGTAACAGTATTAGTAATGACCGTCTTCCCGTGCATCCCACAAGGCATGTATTTCTTCACATAGTGGAAATCTCCGGCAATGATATCGGCTTCACGGTAATACTTTGCATGAACCGATTTCTTCTGGCCATTGGTTTCCTGTTTCCCGCCTGTAGGATACAGCATGGAGAAAGGTAGTTTGCATACAATCGGTGCAATAGCTCTGGCAACCTTATCAAGGGCGCTTAGGGACTTAAGCGGAATGGGAAGATTGAGCACAAAAATCAGATCGCCTAAAATGAGATTGCATCCGGTACTCTGCAAAGCTTCTGCCATACCGAAACGGTCTACTCCACTAACCAGTAATACTGTTTTCCCCTTGAATTGTAGTTTGTCTTGCTCTTCCAGATACTCAATCACGCGTCTTTCCAGGGTGCCCTTGAGCCTGGAACCATCTACAATAGGAGTTTTTTGAGCGGCCCTGGCAATGGGAACAGCATCTCTAAGCATGTATTTCTTTGTACCACATGCAACCCATAGGTCAATGCCACCCATTCCGAAAGCATCCACTTTCCCATCTAATTGCTTGATTATCTCAATAGCTTTTTCAATGGAACCGTCAGTGCCAATACGCTCAACTATGACCTTTTCTCCAAGAAACTCTTGCTCTGTTCGTTTGTTTCTTTTTGAAGACCCAATGCTTACACTAACCACATGCTTCACGGTGTACCCTCCTCTTAACCCCTTATCTCGCGGATCATTTCCTTCAAGGACTCAGGATTAACATAGACATCCCCGGCCATGGGAGATGTGCCAATTACCACTGGAAAAATCTCTGTGCGTCTGTCCAGCAGCCCTTTCATCAGATGAAGCCTTTTGTCGGAGCCAATGAGTATAACCTTGTCATAGTCTCTTACTGTTGCAATCAGCCGGAGAAGTTCGTTAAGTAGGTCAATTCCGCTTTTCTGCCTAACCCAATCCCACCGTTCCTTGTCTGACATGAGAAAAGCGAAATCCACTCCTTCTTGTGCGGCCGCTTGACGAATCTCTTCACAATTGGCAAGAGGAAAACCGATGACTGCAATTGAGCCGCCTTTTCTCAGTTCGCCAAGAGTTTCAAGACGCGATATAAAGGTCCTGTCCACTCCTGTTTTGAGTGCAACCTCTGCCTGAGACATACCTTGAGTACGCAGACTCAGAATCTCATCTAAGGCATTGTCTATTTTCTGCCGGCTGATGACTTTATCTCCGACTCTGACAAACTCCAATTGATGTCACCACCGTGTGCACAATCTTGTGTACATATAATATCAATCTCTCCAACATGTAGCAACAATAATATTGGGTTAAACAATCAATCACCGTAAAGCCACGTGAGACTGTTATGAGGAGGCCATTTCCTGAAAGGCCTTTTTGAGGACATCAATAATCTCGCCTGTTGAACCTGCATGGTTAACGCTTTCTCTCATCTTAGGCGCACCTTTCATCCCTTTAAAATAGAACAACAGGTGCTTTTTCATCTCTCTGAGAGCGTGGTATTCACCGTACCTTTTGACCGACCGGCTCAGGTGGCCCATGGCCATCTCAATGCGCTCCTGGCCCGTGGTTTTCATTGGCTGCAATCCGTCTAGCAGGGCAATGAGGCGTTGAAAGAAAAACGGATTGCCAAGAAGGCCTCTTCCAATCATAACCCCTGAACAACCTGAATTCGTAAGTTTGCAGATAGCCTCCTCAGGTGACCCGATATCTCCGTTACCAACTACTGGGATATCTACGCTGGAGGCAATTTGGGAAATCACTCCCCAGTCTGCCTTGCCGCCATACCCCTGGGCAACATTTCGCCCGTGAACCACCAACATGTCTGCACCGGCCTGACACAAGCATCCTGCAATCCGAGTGGCATTGCAAGAATCAGCCCAACCTGTGCGCATCTTTACTGAAACAGGAAGACTGGAAGCAGCCTTGACTGAGCTCACAACTTGCATTGCCCTGGAAACGTCTTTTAGGAGGGCCCCGCCTGCCCCCTGGGAAGTAATCTTTCTTGCAGGACAACCCATATTTATGTCAATTGCCTCAAATTCCAGGCCCAGGCTGTGGATTTTTTGAGCTGCAAGAAACATGTGATCCGGGTCTTCTCCGAAAAGCTGCACTGCCAGAGGCCTATCACAAGGTGAGTGTTCCAAAAGGAACCAGGTATTCTGCCCTCCTTGGACTAACCCTTTAGAACTTATCATTTCTGTGACACAATACGGGCAGCCCAATTCTCTCAGAATTCCCCTGTACACACTGTCAGTGTAGCCAGCCATAGGAGCGGCTGCAACAGGAGGCCATATAGAAAGATTCCCGAAACTTAAAGGCCGTATCTCTTGGTTCACACAGACCACCTATAGTACTATTGAACTTCTGAATCCTCAGCTGCAATACCGGCTTCAGCCATTACTTTCTCGTCAACATATATCGGTACTTCTTTTCGAAGGGCTATGGCTATGGCATCCGATGGCCTGCAATCAATATCTATAGATTGGCCATCTTTAGTCAAGATCAAAGACGCATAAAATGTCTCGTCCTTAAGTTCCTTCACCACAGCCTTGACTATCCCGGCATTCAGTTCCTCAATGATCGTTACTACAAGATCAGCGGTCATAGGCCTCGGAGACTTGACCCCTTGAAGAGGAAGGGCAATAGCAGTCGCTTCAGGCCCCCGGACCCAAATAGGAATAAACGTGGTCCTGGTAAGGTCACCAAGCAAAATAACTGCCTGGTCGTTATTCTGATCCAGTCCGATCCTATCTACGGTAACCTGGATCATTGCCCACTCCCTCCTAATCCCATTGTATCGATGCTACACCAGGATAATGTTTGAGTTTCTCCTCAATTGTGTTTTTGATTTCACTAAGTTGTGCTTCAGTCTTTGCCTCTGCCCTCAGAACCAGTGCAGGTTGAGTGTTAGAAGCACGTATCAAACCCCAGCCACCCGGGAATAAGATTCTGGCACCATCAACAGTGATGATTTCATGAGTGTGTGCAAACTCTTCACCCAGGCCTTTTACCACATTGAACTTATCCTCGTCAGGGCAATATACGCGTACCTCAGGAGTTGAGAAATATCTTGGCACTTCCTCCAGTAACTCACTTAGGGCCTCCTCGGAATTCGACAAGAGACGAAGCAATCTTGCTGCAGCGTAAACAGCATCATCAAAACCATAGTATTCATCTCTGAAAAACATATGCCCTGACATCTCGCCGGTAAAAAGGGCCCCTGTCTCCCGCATTCGAGCTTTTATAAGAGAATGGCCGGTACGGGTGTACTCAGGTTTGCCGCCGAGCCGCTTGACTACATCAACTAGAGATTCAGAACATTTGACTTCGATTAGAGCCAAAGCCCCGGGATTCTTAGCCAATATTTCCCTCCAAAATACCGTCTGAAGTTCATCGCCCCATACCGGCTTTCCAGAACTATCTACAACTCCGATCCTATCAGCATCGCCGTCAAAAGCTATGCCCAGGTCAGCGTTTGTCTCTTTCACCACTTCAACCAGTGCTTGCAAGTTTCGAGCCTGTGTTGGATCAGGGTGGTGATTGGGAAAGTTACCGTCAGGTTCAAAAAACAACTCCTTATACCTGGCTCCTATGCGGTCAAAAACCCGTTTCACAACAGGGCCGGAAGATCCATTGCCGGCATCAACAACGCAGAATACTTCCTTTGGGCCAAGAGTTATCCTGTTGGCTATGTCTTCTACATAATCGGGAAGTGGATCCTTTTCAGTTATTTTCCCAGACCCTTCTGCAAACTCGCCTTTGTAAGCAATTCTCCTTATTTCCTGGATACCCTGGCCAAATAGTGTATCGGTACCGAAGCCTAGTTTGAACCCGTTGAATTCAGGAGGATTGTGGCTTCCGGTTACCATAGCCCCGCCTTCAATCCCATACCTTACACGGGAAAAATAGAAAAGAGGCGTTGTAGCCATCCCTATGTCTGTAACATCGACACCGGTATCGCAAAGGGCCCTAAGCATCGCCCTTGAATAGGCGTAAGAAGACAGCCTATTGTCCCTTGCCAAAATCGCTGAAGATATGTTGTTCTGCCTGAGAAACGTACCGTATGCCCGTCCTATTATGTATACGTTCTTCTCGCTCAAGTCCTCGCCTACAAGCCCGCGTATATCATACTCTCTGAAAATCTGAGGATTTATCCTGATCATCAATTGCCCCCCTTGCATCTTACATTCTACCCTACCTGGTTAATTCCTTTACTGTACTAGTACGCTAACGGTCAGGCAAGACTATATGGCAAGGAGGTGACCCCACTTGACAGAAGTGAAATGTAAAGTAAGTTCATGCCATTTTTGGGGCTCAGGCGATATCTGCAAGGCAGATACCATTCTGGTGGACCACGACGAAATGCGTTCAGATACTACCCGAATGGAAGCTTCAGCCCTAAATCTTAATCTCGATGATCGCCTGTTTGGCGACTCAAAGGATTCGAGAGAACTCAGCAATATTGTTGGAGACTCAAGGAATTTGGGAAACTCGAGAGACTTGCGAGACTCAAGAGACCTGAGAGATCAAAGAGACTCGAAAGATCAAAGAGGCTCGAGAGACAGAAGGCAATTTGACACCTTGACCGAAAGCAAAAGGCTTGACACAGGCATGCTAGGCGGAATGAATTTACAGCACGAAAAGGGTGCCAAAAGCTCTGAGGCCACATGTTGCCGAACATTTAGGCCAAAGGGTTCACCGAAACTGTCGTAACACTCCAAGTTCGCCATGATGTGATAAGAGAGGCCTGTCCAGCCAGGCCTCTCTTCATTTCAGTCCTTTAGGTTCTTCACATAAAGCAAATACAAGCCCTCCAGGGTCAAAGTATGATCAACGGCAGTTATGGTAGTTGACTCATCTGCCACAAGCTGAGCCTGGCCCCCTGTAGCAATAACCCGGGGGCGGCCTTCCAGTTCAGCCGAAATTCGCTCTACAATCGCATCTGTTTGGCCTGCAAATCCAAATATTATCCCTGCCTGCATACTCTGGACAGTAGTTTTCCCAATGGCATGGGAAGGCTTCGCCAGATGTATTCTTGGCAACTTTGCAGCCTTCTCAAATAGGGCATCTGTTGCAGTCATGATTCCAGGTGCAATGGCACCGCCAAGGTATTCGCCATCACCGGATATTGCGTCGAAGGTAGTAGCAGTGCCAAAATCCACTACGATAACCGGTCCTCCGTACTTGTGGTATGCAGCAACAGCGTTGGCTATCCTATCTGGCCCAACCTCTTTTGGATTCTCATATCTAATGTTGACACCGGTTTTGGTTCCGGGACCGACTATCAGAGGATCAATACCCAGGTATACCCGCATTGTCTTCTGCAAAGTAGGGGTCAAGGGGGGTACAACAGAGGCGATTATGCCACCGTCCAGCGAACCTGTTGTAACGCCTGCATGGTTCAGCATAAATTGGAAAATAAGCCCGTACTCATCTTCGGTCTTGTGACGATCACTGGCAATTCGCCAGTTGTGGGTGATTTTATCTCCTTGGAAAAGCCCTACAACGATATGGGTATTTCCTACATCCACAGCAATGAGCATTGATACCCCTCCCCAACTCAAATTTCAGCTTGGGAACCTAAAAACCATTTAGTGCTCCCGAAAATGCCCGGCACCTCGATATATTAGATCCGTAAGTACCATTGCTACCAGTGCTTCTGGAATTCCATGCATGACCCCTACTGCAGCAGCCGCCTGAACAGGAAGGTACCCAAAAGCTACTGATAGGCCCATAACACCTGCAGTATTTACAATGCTGCCTGATACAGCGGCTAAAGCAGGGCCCGGGGTGTTGCTCTTCCGGTTTACAAGCAGAATCAAACCGGGGCCTGCAAGGCCCAACAAGACAGCTGCTAACCAGCGCAATGACTGAGCCCTATCGCCAACAGCCCAATAACCCGTATGCCCCAGAGCTACGCAAGTCACAGCCATGAGGGCGGCCTGGCCTCTCTTCCCTTTGGCCAGGGAATATACATAGTGGGAAATAACTCCAATAAGAATACGGGGTAAAAAGGCTATTACAGGGTTGGTGAACATTAATTTGGCTACTGGATTCACCTGAGTTTGAGCTCTCCAAAAACTGAAACCACCAAAGATGGCACCTACAATGCCTCCGGCAACAGGGCCTTCGAAAACTCCTGCCAGAATAGTGGGTATGTGCATAGTAGTTGCTGAACCCGCCGGTGTTGGCACTGGAATAAACCCGCCTACAGGCATGAATCCCAATGCCACGGTCATGGCTCCAAGAATACCGACCAAAGTAATTTGCCGCACAGATAATTTCATTCAAGAGCACCTCCGTTCCGGCTTCCTCTCCGGGAATGCCGTTCGAATTATGGTGAAACTCTATTAGAACTTAATCAGGGCCTCCTTATGATTCTATGTCAGCCATTGCAGGAATTCCAGCAATTCCTTTGCATGAGGTAACAGCGTCCAATACTGCTTTTACTACAGCCTCTTGAGCTGCTATACCTATTTGAGCTACCAGTTCTGCCCTGAACTCTGAACCAGGCCCATTATTCTGCAAGGCATGTACTCTTCCCGTAGAAAGCACGAAAATCGTATCTCCGTCAAAAGGCGTAAATGACGGCCGTATTGCCCTTGCGAGCCCGCCCATTGCCATAATGGCAACGCGCCTGCATTCGTCCTTGGTCAGTTCAGCATCGGTGGCAACCACACCGATTGTCGTATTCCTCCCTACCAAGTCCCCGGGGCCGCAATTAGAAACAGAAGCCCCTGAAGTTGGCGAGACAAGGCTGAGGAACCTCTTCTTCATACCATCATATGCCCCTGCCACCGGCCTTCCAGTCTCAGGATTGAAAACGTCTCCTGCTGCATTGGCTACTATTACACATCCTACAGTGTATCCATCACTGAGCTTCAAAGAAGAATTACCCAACCCTGATTTCATCATATAGTGGGGGCCAAAAAGCTTGCCTACAGTAGCTCCCATGCCGGCTCCTATATTTCCCGACTCTGAATGGTAATGCCCGGCATCTAAGCAAGCCTGGTAGGCCATTTCCGGAGTTGGCCGGCTTTTGGGATCACCTATCCCCAAATCAAATATGACTGCGCCTGCCACAATGGGAATTTTCGCTATTTGCGTATCAAATCCAATGTTCTTTTCTTCGAGATACCTCACAACTCCCTCGGCAGCGTTCAACCCGAAGGCTGAACCCCCTGACAGAAAAACGCTGTGAACTCTTCCCACAGTAAAAGACGGCCTCAAGAGATCTGTTTCACGAGTGCCAGGGGCTCCTCCAAACACTGCTACACTGCCAGCAGCTCCATCCTCACACAAAACTACAGTAAATCCTGTTATCCCTTTTGCGTCACTGGCATGCCCCAATTTGATCCCGTTTACGTCTGCTATAGAACTCATATAGACTCCTCTTCCTATTTAACCTTCCGAATATACAGGCTGTGCGCCTGGGTACCTCCCAAACGCACAGCTCCTGTTCCACTTTTAATACATCCAAATCGTAGAATCTATGTTCCTTCTAGAAAAGGCCTAGGATCTTTCCTGTTTCGTCAAGATCCATGCCTGCTCCTGCAGGATCAGTGGGAAGCCCTGGCATGGTTCTCATTTCACCGAGGAGCGGGTACAGGAATCCTGCGCCCATAGACGCTCTGACCTCTCTGACCGTCACCCTGAAGCCCTGCGGCCGCCCTTTGAGGTTAGGATCATGCGACAGAGACAAATGGGTCTTTGCCATGCAGATAGGCAGCTTATCAAACCCAAGCCTGGTGTAGCGCCTAATCTGCCTGTTAGCCAGAGGCAGGTAGTCTACTCCGTCAGCTCCGTAGACCTTGGTTGCAATGGTCTCGATCTTTTCTTTAATTGAAGCCTCAAGAGGATACAAGAAGTGGAAGTTGGTCGGCTCGTTTTCGGTTA
Source organism: Bacillota bacterium (assembly GCA_040766745.1). Taxonomy (GTDB): domain Bacteria; phylum Bacillota; class Sulfobacillia; order Fermentithermobacillales; family Fermentithermobacillaceae; genus JAXGPX01. Next base: position 486,022 of record JAXGPX010000002.1, on the reverse strand, counting down.
CGTCAATGATTGCCTTTGCCAGGTCTATGCCGCCCTCTCCGCCTTCAGCCCATACCTTGGACACGACTGCTGCCGATGCCCCCATTTTTCTTGCCCTGTCAAGAACGAACTGAACTTCTTTTTCAGTATCTGTCGGGAAGTGGTTAAGAGCCACAATACAAGGAACGCCGTGCATCAGCACGTTCTCAATTTGCTTGTCAAGATTTTCGCAACCCTTGTCAAGGGCTTCCATATTCTCTTGTGACAGCACTTCCTTATCAAGCGGCTTGCCTGGGACAACCTTAATGGCGCCTCCGTGCATCTTGAGAGCCCTTACAGTGGCCACCAAAACTGCCGCATCAATCTTAAGGCCGCTGTAACGGCACTTGATATTGAACATCTTCTCGGCTCCGATATCTGCTCCGAATCCGGCCTCTGTAATAGTGTAGTCAGCCAATCTTGTAGCCATCATATCGGCGAGGATAGACGAGTTACCGTGGGCAATGTTTGCAAATGGCCCGGCATGGACGAATACAGGGGTGTTTTCAAGAGTCTGAATAACGTTGGGTTTAATTGCATCCTTCATTAGGACCGCCATAGCCCCTGCGCATCTTAAATCTTCAGCTGTTACAGCTTTTCCATTGTATGAGTAGCCTACAACTATCCTGCCCAATCTCTCTCTCAGATCCTTGAGCCCTGTGGTAAGTGCCAGGATAGCCATAACCTCTGATGCAACAGCTATGTCCACACCTGTCTCTCTGGGTATACCGTTCTCAGAACCACCTAACCCGACAATAATCCTGCGAAGAGCCCGGTCGGAAATATCCAGTACTCTTGGCCAGGTTATAGTAAGCGGGTCTATGTTTAGAGGGTTCTTGTGCAGCAGGCTTGCATCCAAGAATGCTGCAAGCAAGTTGTGAGCTGTTGAAACTGCATGAGTATCTCCGGTGAAGTGCAGGTTGAAGTCTTCCATAGGTACGCACTGGGCGTAACCGCCTCCTGCAGCACCGCCTTTGATACCAAAAACGGGGCCCAGTGAAGGCTGCCTTATGGTGTTGATGACCTTCTTTCCTAAGATGCCCATTGCCTGGCCAACTCCAATGGCAGTTGTTGTCTTGCCTTCACCCAAAGGTGTAGGAGTTATGGCAGTTACCACAATATACTTGCCTTGTGGCCGGTCCTTTATGTAGTCAAGCAAATCCAATGTGAGTTTGGCTTTGTACTTTCCGTAATTCTCAACGTAGTCATCAGGGATGCCAAGGCCTCTGGTAATGTCCAACACGGGCAACATATTTGCTGATTGAGCAATTTCAATGTCTGACTTCAAAGTCAACTCCCCTTTCTTCATACATAGTATCCTAGGCAGTAAGAAGGACTAGCCGGAAGGCTCAATCATTGTTAGGTTGAATTCTACGATCCTTTGCATCCTCGCCAAAGCATGGCTACTAGAAAACCAACTCCGAGAAACACAAGGTCCAGTTTTCCAAATCCCTTCTTCTGCTCACTTGTTGAAGCCGGAGTTTTCTCTAACTCTGGTTCTTCACCCTGCTGCGAGGCTCTCCATTCCTCGTATTCTTGAAATTTGGGACGAAACTCCTTTTCTAGGTCTCTTTCCCTGTGACCTTCAAGAACTCCTTTATCCTGGCTCAAATCCTTCACCACCTGCAATTATAGTTTGTTAAGAATGGTTCGCTCAAGACTTAACGTTATTACCTTGAAACTTAAACTTAGTTCTTCTCGACCACTAACTTTCCTCTTTTTATTACGGCAGAAACGAGATTGGTTCCGAACCTGTAAGGAATCTCCTTGTAGTCCATAGCATCAAAAATGACTGCATCCATAAGGAATCCAGGCCCGAATCCTCCCACCCGGCCCCCAAGCCCAGATGCCCATGCTGCATTCCATGTTGCTGCCACAAAGGCCTCTTCAGGGGAGAACCCCAACGCAGAACAGGCAAGAGTCATACATAGGGGCATAGACATGGCAGTCGAGGTACCGGGGTTAAAATCTGTAGCCAGAGCTACAGCAACTCCCCGGTCAAGCATTTCTCGGCCAGGGGCACCGGGAAACTCGCCTAAATAACAAGAAGTTGCAGGGAGCAACACAGCGATTGTATTAGAATCCGAAAGCCTGTTTATCCCTTCACGCGAGACTTTGATCAAGTGATCACATGATACTGCCCCAAGGTCGCAGGCCAGTTCAGTGGCACCTGTATTCTCCAGTTCGTCTGCATGAAGTTTCATCTCAAATCCATTGTCCCTGGCCTTTTCCAGAATATACCGGCTTTCTTCTATGGTAAAGTTTCCGGCATCGCAGAAAACATCGGCGAATACTGCCAGGCCTTTTTCCCTAACAGGCCCAAACATATCAATTACTCTCTTAATGTACCCCTGTCGGTCATTTCTGAACTCTGAGGGTATTGCGTGGGCGCCCAGGAAGGTCGGGACCAGATCCACGTGGTGACGTTGGTTGCACTCCTGTATGACTTCCAGTTGCTTGATCTCGCTTTCCAGGGTCAAGCCATAACCACTCTTAGCCTCACAGGAAGTAGTTCCAAGCCGAAGCATTTCATCAAGAAAACCAAGGGTTCTCTGAACAAGCTCGGCAAAGGATGCCCGCCTTGTAGCTTCTACAGTGCTCATGATCCCGCCGCCCTTTTCAGCAATTTCCAGGTAAGAAACACCCTGGCATCGCAGGCCGTATTCATTGTAGCGCCACCCACCGAATACCAGGTGGGTATGGGCGTCAACGAAACCCGGAGCTACAATCTTGCCTTGGGCATCAATGACTTTGGCTCCCGGAGTTAGAGACACTTCCTGCTCAAACAAATCCTGTGAGCCAAGGGCTGCAACTTCCCCTTTATTTGAAGCAATAAAGGCTCCCTCTATAACTCCCAAATCCCTGGCGCCGGCACCCCTCTTGGGCCCGTCACCCGGCCTGATTGTAAGAAGCTGACCGATATTGGTTATAGCAAGATCAGCTTGGACTTTTTCGCGATTTCTCGATACATTAGCGTTGCCCATTTCAAGCACCACCGTTAGTATAGATTGCCCGTCTCTTTCTGTACCGCCATTCCTAACTCTCCAGACACAATCAAGCCCATGGCCAGTTCTATGTCCCGGCTTAAGGGCCTGTCATCAACAAGGGCCGGAACCTTGTTCCGCATAAGAGTGTAAGCAGCCTTTCCCGCCGGAGACAGTAAGCTCTTGTCCGTAAATTCCAGAGCCTGGCAGGCACTTAAGTATTCTACGGCCAGCACATAAGAAACATTACGGGCTATGTCCCTTGCTTTCCTGGCTGCAATTGTAGACATGCTCACATGATCTTCTTGGTCTGCAGATGTAGGTACAGTATCGACGCTGGCTGGATGAGACAGCACCTTGTTCTCTGATACCAGTGCAGCCGCCGTATATTGAGCAAGCATAAACCCTGATTTAAGCCCGCCGTCAGCAATCAGGAAGGCCGGCATCCCGCTCTTGGCAGGGTCCATGAGCCTGGCTATCCTTCGCTCAGAAATGTTCCCAAGAGAACACAAAGAAAGGCCCAAATAGTCCCCGGCAACAGCAAGAGGCTGGCCGTGGAAATTGCCGCCTGACAGTATTCTTCCGTCTTCAAGAACCAGTGGATTATCAGTTGCAGAACCGCTTTCTATCTCTACGACAGACTCAACATGGCAAAGAGCCTGGCGCACAGCCCCATGGACCTGGGGAATGCATCTTAACACATATGGGTCTTGAATTCTAACCTGGCCCGATACAGTAACCAGCCTTGATCCTGACAGCAATGTCCGTAAATTGGATCCAACCTCTCTGGCTCCAATCTGTGGGCGCAAACTCAGTATCCCGTCATCGTAAGCATCTATTATTGCTCTCAAGGCTTGTCCTGTAAGTGATGCAATAATATCGGCCGCCCTTGCCAATCTTTGGCCTGTGTCTACTGCAAGAGCCAAAACTCCGGCCGTCATCTGAACTCCATTGGTAAGCGCTAGGCCTTCTTTTGCATCAAGGCTAAGAGGGTTTAAACCTGCCCGTCCTAAGGCCTCTTTGCCTGGCATGACTTCCCCTTCATACCAGGCCTGCCCTTCTCCTATGAGCACAAGGGCAATATGTGCCAAAGGAGCTAAATCGCCGCTGGCGCCTACAGAACCCTTCTCAGGTACACAAGGCACTACACCGGAGTTGAGTAGGTCAACAATACGTTGAACGGTGCTAAGCCTCACTCCTGACATTCCTCTGGCCAAGGCATTAGCTCTCAAAGCCATGGCCCCTCGAACTTCCTCCAGGGGAAAAAGGGAACCAACTCCGGCAGAATGGCTTCTTACCAAATTCTCCTGAAGGTGTACAAGGTCCTCCTGGGATATAGGTACATCAGCAAACTTGCCAAATCCTGTATTTATGCCATAAACCCTTGCTTTACGTGCAATAGCTTGCTTAACCAGTCCATGGGAACGCTCTATTTTTAACCTGGCTTCATCTGATAGGGCTGCTTCTTCCCAAGCCCGGGCAACTCTTGCTATCTCTGATACAGCCATGGCTTTTCCGTCAAAGACAACAGTCATATGTCCATCTCCTCCCGGTTCTGCCTTCTCCTAGCTCAATTTGCATTATCATTCTTGATAATAACATTTGCGCTTCTCGCCACATCAAAGCAGTCTAGGCCGGCCCAAAGAGCGTCTACTTCAAGATCCCTTAGCATGGAGCCATAAGAAAACACGTCCTGCCCTACTTTGAACAGATGAACCTGTGTCTGGCCCACAGCATCGAAAGAGTTAAACAATGTGATAAATCGCCCAAGAGCAGCCTTCTTCTTCCTCTCGAAATCTTCCTTTGAAAAACCTTCCCGCCGGATCCTGTCTACTTCGTGTAAAATCATGTCAATCAGCCGTCCTGGCTCCTCGCTTTCAGCGGCAACAAGAGAAAATGCGTAATCTGGCCACGCCTCATACGAGAAACTGAGATCATCAGCCAACCCTTCCTCGTAAACACGGGCAAAAAACGGTGAGCTCTTTCCGAATATGATGTCAAGCAGTAACGTTGTTGCAAGTTCCCTGCGAATCATTTCCTGGCCATCTAAGAGTCTATTATCTTTCCACCCCACTTGAAGTAGGGGAGTAGGTACCGGCATAGGGATACTGACATTACCGCCAACCTCAGCAGGCTCGTCAGGCCTGACACGTTTAGGGGCCTCCCGAGCCTCTGGAACAAATCTGGCAATGATTCTTGCAGCAGTAGCAAAAGCATCTTCGGGTTCAAAGTCTCCTGCCATGAAAAGGCTCGTATTAGGGCCACAGTAGAAATTGCTGTGACACAAGTAGAGAAGATCCTTTGTAATCTCCTTTATGGAGTCTTCGGTGCCGGCGATATCCAGGCGAACCGGGTGTTCAAAGTAAAGTGTAGAAATGGTCTCTTTGAAAAGGCGTGAAGAAGGTTGGTCTTCATACATCCGGATCTCTTGCGAGATAATGCCCTTTTCCTTCTCTACAGTCTCATCGGTAAAATACGGTGAAAACACCACTTCCATTAAAAGTTCGAGGGCCTTTTCGTAATTTTCAAGAGTCCAAAACAAATACGAAGTGTAGTTGTTTCCTGTATAGGCGTTGGCCGAAGCGCCTATACTTGCAAATGCCGAAAATGCCTCGCCCCATGGCTTTTCAAACATCTTGTGCTCCAAAAAATGAGCGATACCAGGCGGAACATGGACCGGGGCCTGTGTACCGTAGGGTATAAAAGCATTGTCGTTAGAGCCGTAGTTAATAAAGACTTCTGCATATTTTCTGCGGAAGCCTTTCTTGGGCAACACAAAGACAGTGATACCATCAATGATTGCGCCGTGAATCTCTTCGTTAAGAAGATCGTCTTTTAGAGTTGTAAGCCTATTCAGCAACAGCATCATCACCCTTCGCTCTGAGGGCATACACTGCCTTTAGTTCGGCCTGAGACGCCACATCTACTATATCTTGCTTGGTGACTTTCAAAATACCCTGGACAATTTCTTCTTCAGTAGGCGCACCGCCAAAAATTTCGTGAGTTAGTAAGCGTCGCACAAGAGAACTCTGGGAATCACTTTCTGTCCTAAGCCTGCGAATCAAACCTATCCTGGTATTATCCATTTCCTGCTGGGAAATCTCACCCCGCCGAACTGCCTCGACCTGCTGAACAATAAGTTCCTCTACCCTGCCCCTATCCTCGTCTGAGATTCCGGCTATAGCCATGATCAGGCCACGCCACGTATTTGGCGATGTATCTGCAAAATAAGCAAGGCTTTCCTTTTCCCGAACTACTGAAAACAGTTTAGAATGAGGAAAACCTCCGAGAATCCCGTCACAAAACAGCAGTGCAGGCAATCTGGGATCGCCCTCGCGGATCCCGGTATAGAAGGCCATACACAATATGGTCTGGGCTCCCGAAAGGCAATCTTCAACACGAAGGACGTCTTGTGGTAATGCAGGCGGGGCCAGTTCTTTTCCAATGTCCCATATGTGATCTGCCCTACCGCATGGGAACTCAAGCCCGTTCTTGCTTAGGATCTCGCCTACCTCACACGCACCTTCACCAACTGCATAAATGCTAATAGGGCAATGCGAAAGAGTCTCCTTCCAAATCTCCCATGTGGTTTTCGGATCAACAGAATCCAGGCCGTCCAAAGAACCCCATGCCGGAAGCCCTCTGGGGTCACCTCTTGAAAGCTCCTCAACCAAACGAACTGCAGCGTAGGACGGACGATTATTGATCATCCCGATTATGTCGCGCCTGTGATCGTTTCTTTCGACATCAAATGTGTCTCTGGAATAAGCCCCATTTTCAAGGTAAGGCCGGGTTGCAACATCCCATATGAAAGACAATGCCTTTGAAACAATTGAGCCATCAGGTTTGCCGAATATAACTGCATCAAGATACTCAGGCGACGGTATATCGATACCGAACCTTATGACTTGAATAGGCCCAACTTTTCTGGCATCAGCGCCTATACCCGCTCCGTACATTTCCTCAAGAAACCGGGACATGGCTTGCAATGTCGGCAGACTCTCCGTACCCCTCCGGGCCAACCTGGGTACGAGAGCCAGGGAAGTAAGTCTGTCCTCTACAACTGGAACCTGGCAAAACACATTTATAGAAAGGGTTTTCCATTTTGATTCCGGAAGGTAGCGAAAAACTATCCCCGGTTCAATCGTGACAGTTTTGAACCAGCCTTCATTCTGATTGGCTCCAACTTCACCCATTTCCACACCACCTGTTCTATCACTCTCTTATCATGTGCAAATTCCTGTTGTTTCACAGCCCAACCGGGATTCATCTCGGCTTCTTTTGCATGCACACGGGAATGCCCAAATCAGCCTTAACCTCCAGGCTTACGGGCAGCAAAATATGCTCTCAGGGTTGTGTCAGAAGCGGGCCTCATCGAGTTTGGTTCGTAGATACCTTCTACAATGAACCCTGCTTCTTCAAGCCATTCAGCTATATATTCAGTAGGAAATGCCCTTTCTCTGTGAATTTCGTCGAACCTGCACCACTGGCCGTCATCTTTGATGAACCCTGTAAGATTAACCTGCCACCATTTATTCCTTGCATCCCAGAAATCCCTCCACACCACAAAATACCAATCACCATTAAACACGCTCGTATCCCTGGCTATGGTCGACAACCGGAAGGGAGTGTTCACGTCAAACACAAAATACCCACCAGGCCGCACCGCCTGGAACACAGACCTAAAACAGGACTTGATATCCGATGGTTTGAGAAGGTAGTTGAGGCTGTCGAATACACAGACCACTGCGTCGAAAACGCAGTCTGTTTTCAAAGTCCGCATATCCTGGTGAATGAATGAGATAAACAGCCCTTCCTGGCCGGCCTTTTTCCTGGCGACATCCAACATATGATTGGAACTGTCGACTCCTGTTACTGTATAGCCGTGTTTTGCCAGGCACAAAGCCATGTTCCCTGTACCACATGCTAAATCCAGTACAGTGTTGGGAGAAAAAGAATGAAAAGACCAGATGGCTTCAATATACTTGAGCCATTGGCTATAAGGGACATCAAACATAATTTCGTCATAGACTCTGGCGAAACCAACATACGGATGCTTAGGCTTCACTTAAATCCCACCGAAAATCGAATGTATGTTTTGTTCACATTCTTCACAAAACCCATTAAGTCCTTCCCCCAGTTACACTCCCCTTGTTCACAGGTGGGGCAGCAAATTTCCAGCCTAAAGTAAACAGCCGCCGTAATAGCCGGCGGCTGCAGTTTTCAGATATTCTTCCCCATTATTACAGTGATCGTTGTTATTGCACCTCAGGGACAGGAGTCACCCTACCTCCCGGAGCCTTTACTTCACGGCCAAACCCTTTCTCGGAAACCCCCTCAGCGTTCTCAAGGGCTTCATCAGCAACCTGGTTCTTAGTGGAGTCCTTTTTCTCCAAGGCTTTCCCTGAAAGCAGGCTTTCAAACTCCTCAGCTTTCAGAGTCTCCCTTTCCAGAAGGGTTTCAGCAACTAGGATGAGACTATCTGTGTTTTCACTCAGTATAGTCTTGGCCCGATCATAACATTCATTGATTATCTTTCTTTCTTCTTGATCAATGGCAGCGGCTATCTCCTCTGAAAAGTCCCTCTCTCTTGCCAGATCTCTTCCTAGAAACACCTGGCCTTCTTTCTTGCCGAAAGTAAGAGGGCCCAGCTTCTCAGACATGCCAAACTCCATTATCATTCTTCGAACCAGGTGAGTCGCTACTTCAAGGTCATTGGCAGCACCGCTTGACACTTCAGAAAAAATCATCTCCTCAGCAGCCCGGCCAGCCAATGCCGACGTAACCCTATCAAGAATTTCAGACTTTGTTACAAGGTACCGGTCCTCAGTTGGAAGCTGAAGGGTATACCCAAGAGCTCCTCCCCTGGAGATAATCGCAACTTCATGAACTGGATCAGCATTTGGAAGCATGTTGGCTACGAGAGCATGCCCTGCCTCGTGGAATGCTATGACCCGTTTCTCTTTTTCACTAATTATCCTAGACTTCTTCCTGGGCCCTGCAACTACTCTCTGAACAGCTTCCTCTAACTCGTGCATTCCAATGCGTCTCTTCTTATGCCTTGCCGCTAAGAGTGCAGCCTCATTAATGACGTTTTCCAGATCTGCAGGTGTAAATCCAGGAGTAGCCTTGGCCAGAACTTCCAAGTCTACTTCTTTAGCAAGGGGCTTGCCCCGGCTATGGACCTTAAGGATCTCAGTCCGTGCGTTCAAGTCAGGTTTATCAAGAATTACCTGGCGATCAAACCTGCCTGGCCTCAGCAAGGCTGAATCGAGAATGTCAGGCCTGTTAGTTGCAGCCATAACTATGATTCCCTGATTTACGCTAAAGCCGTCCATCTCCACTAACAGCTGGTTCAGAGTCTGCTCCCGTTCGTCGTGTCCGCCACCCATACCGGCACCGCGCATACGGCCCACTGCGTCTATCTCATCGATAAACACAATTGCAGGAGCGCGTTTCTTGGCCTGTTCAAAAAGATCCCTGACTCTGGCAGCTCCAACACCAACAAACATTTCGACAAAGTCAGAACCGCTGATTGACAGGAATGGAACACCGGCTTCACCTGCAACGGCCTTGGCCAAGTAAGTCTTGCCGGTACCTGGCGCCCCAAAAAGCAGAACCCCCTTGGGTATTCTTGCGCCCATCTCAACATACTTCTTGGGATGCTTCAGAAAATCTACAATTTCCTGCAGTTCTTCTTTAGCTTCGTCGCAGCCTGCAACATCATCAAAAGTCACTTTCTCGTGGGAATCAGACTGCAACCTGGCTCTTGATCTGCCAAACTGCATTACTTGCTTTCCTCCGCCCTGGGTCTGCTGAAGCATATAGAAAAACAGCCCAACCATTAGCAGCGCCGGTAACAGGTTTGAAAGAAGAGTCACCCACCACGACGGCTCTTGTGGCAGCCTTAGCTGCACTACAGCCCCTGAGGCAACCAGCATCTGGTACAAGTCAGGATCAATTGGAATGACAGTTTTGAACTTGGTGCCATCCTTTAGAGTCCCCGTAACAGTACCGGTAGCCGCTTTCTGATCAGTTACCGTAGCTGTAGATATCTTTCCACCTTCCAGGTATGAAAGGAATTGATTAAAGTCTACTTCGTTGAACTGATCCTTGGGGGTAAAAAGATCAGCAAGAGAAATTGCTACGAACATGAGCAAGACATAAACTGCAAGGCTTTTCCATAGTTTGCTATTCAACCTAATCCCCCTCTCCATATGAGTGCGTCTTGAGAATCAAATACGCTATGGTACTCTGTGGGTCATTTAGCCGTCTCCCTGGCTCAAGGCCAGAAAACAGCTCGTTAAATCGTAGCACAATTCTGCCTATATCGCAATAAAGGCTCAATGGTGATTTCAAGTACCTTACAGGTATTTTGGTTCACTTTGAACTGCTCGCTCAGCCTAAGCCCCCCTACCCAAATAATCTCTCCACCTGACAAGAATATTGGGACAAAACTGCGGTAATATCGCGGAACGCGCATTGAAACGAGCAAATCCTGAACTTTTTTCTCTCTCCCTTGCATTCCCAAGGGCGTAAACCGGTCACCGGGCCTTCTTGTCCGGAGCCTTATCTCTCCGGCACATTCATTGTAATCCGCCCACACGCTTAATTCCAGCATAAAAAGTGAATTTACAGAGCCGGCCTGGCCTTGCTTCTGTTGAATTCGGTGCTGATCAATATCAAACCGGTCAGGCCGATCAAATACCCTGGTTAAAACAGAAAGCCCTAGTTCAGGAACAAGTGTACGGCCTGGTACTTTTACTGAGATGTCCAAACCTTCCGGCGGAGGCGGGTAGAACCCTATGTACCCGCAGTGCCTGTGAGCTGTCACCCCTCGTGGGAGCGACAAAGTATCATCAGTTGCCCCGAGAAGGCGTACTACATGATCAACTTCTAAATTGGACGTGTCTCCGGTGCATTCGCGCCAGGCTCTCTCTAGCACCCTTGAACTCAGGGCCTTGGGAATCTTCTCCACTTTCCCCTCATCTACCAGGGTTACTCTCCCTTCTTTCATAGTTACCTCCTGGAAAGCCTTGGCTGCCTGCTCTTCAAGAAAATCCGCATCCCACCTCAGAACTTTAGCAGTCTGGGATAAGGCCCCAACAAGGGACGGGTTAAGCAGGCCTGCAAGTTCTGGAAGGATCCTGTACCTTACCAGATTCCTCGTATATTTCAAGTCAAGGTTATATACGTCTGTTATAATCGGAAGGTTTCTTTTTGAGCAATACTCCTCGATTAGGCCCCTCGAAATATAGATAAGCGGGCGTATAATTTTGCCGTTTACAGGAGGGATTCCAGCCAGGCCCTGAGTACCCGCACCCCGGGTTAGCCTCATGATCACGGTCTCAGCCTGATCGTTTTCGTGGTGGCCCATAGCGATTTTCTGAGCTCCAATTTCCTTCGTTAGCTCATGCAGAAACCTATACCGGGCTATTCTACCCGCTTCTTCAACGCCAACACCAAGGGATTCTGATAAACGAAACACTTCTTCATGTCCGACTGTGGCCGGAATGCCCTGTGATTTACAGAAATCCAGAACCAGCTGGGCATCTCTATCGGCCTGCTCACCACGCATATGATGGTGAAGGTGGGCTACGTGTATTCGAAAATCAAGTTCAGAGGAAAGAAGAATCAAACTATCCAGCAAACACATGGAGTCAGGCCCGCCTGAAACAGCACAGACAACGGTGTCGCCTGACTCAATCATGTCATGCTCTTGAATGGTAGAGCGGACTGTATGATGAACCCTGCCCACTGGATCGGAGCCCGTGGAAATCACCTCTATAACAGCATGTTTCATCCATACACATACCACGAATAGGAAATGTTATCAAACGCCTTCAATAAGAGCTCCTACTACTGTTATATCATCGTCGGGCGCCTGTCTTTGGTAACGGAGGCAGTGGTTTACCAGAGACCTTACGGAGTTTTCCAAGACATTGTCTTTTAAGCGGCCCAGTCTCGTCATGATCATATGCTCTGACCTTGCAGGCACAGGGCTGGACCTAAAGACACCGTCTGAAACAAGAAATATCAAATCCCCCGGACTTACAGGTTCACTTGTGCCGTAGCAAAGAATGTCTGTAACCGCACCTGCCGGAGGTTTTGAACCGCGGACTACCAGCACATTTCCATCTACCTTTCTAATAAAGGAAGGAGGGGCGCCTAACTTGTAAAAGTACGCCCTTTCAACTTGAGAGTCGATCACAAGGCAATCTATAGCCACGAAACTGTCAGGCCTCCACGCAAGGTACAAAGCAGAATTCAGAAAAGATATACACGAGGTATGGTCCAGGCCACAATCAATCAGAGATTTCAGAAGCCTAATAGCATCTTTACTCTGCTTAGCTGCTGCATTTCCTTTTCCCATTCCGTCAGCCAAGACCAGGAGAGTTTTCCCTTTATCAAGATCGTACCTGAGCCACATGTCTCCGGCCTTATCAACTCCTGACGCAGGAATAGTCGTACCTTTAACCGATAGTCTCAAAGGCCGGGTGCTGGCCAATCTGGCACCGGTACCACTGGCCAGTTTATCACCTGAAAGTAACTGGCCAAGGGATCTGTATTGGAACCCTAGGCAGCCGGCGGTCTCCGAGTCAATTGTTGCAAGGCGCCTTTCCAGCCTTTCAACCTCCTTCTCATGATTCACGTGGATAATCAGTTCCCTGAATCTACTGCACCTGTCTGCCACGGGTGAATCGTCTCCGGATAGTCCTAATCTCCCTGATAAGGTGGCCTTACGCACCAAACCGGCAAATCCCTCGTATGTTTCGCCAAAATGCTCCTCCCAGCAAAAAGGCCGGTTGAGGCAATCATGACAGACCGTATCTACGAGATGCTTGATTATGGAATCCAATCCTGCGCCTAGTTCATTAACAGGCGTGTTTGGCGTCTTGGTTTGCGCTGCATCACCATCTGAAAACAGCCGCCCCAGTTCATAAAACGCGTTTGAAACAGCAGCAAGTTTAGCCACTCCCTCATTGACAGGCAAATCGGCAGATTTGCTTAGCTCCGGTCCTGCCCTGGGGTAAACATCAATGCCTGGGATGTACTTCTGCAAGGATTCCCTTACATCTTTATTGACAAAGGCAATTGCAGCGATTGACACAATTTGCTCCAACAGCCTGTAGCTTACAGCAGACGCTGATTCTCCATAGAAGGACAGGGCCAAACCTGCAGACAGATAGCCCAGTACTGCACCGAGCCTGCCGAACCACCCACCGATTCCTGCAAGGACACCTGCTGCTCCAAGAAGGCCTATGATCAAAGGATCTTCCCCGCCCGTCAGGCAGGATACAAGGCCACAGGCGAAACCGATCAATGAACCTGCAGCAGGCCCCCGGGCATAAGCTATAACCAAAGTACCAGCCATGGCTGTGATAGTCCCCAGGTTGAGATTCAGGATGCTAATGCCCTGAAGTCCGCCAACTGCAAAAAGGCCTAGCACAACAAATGCCTGGTTAGTCTTGCTTGTACTTAACCCCTGTTCAGACCGGGAAGCACCGGAAGAAAAGGCCGAAATGAAGGCTAATCCACAAACCATAGTGCACATTCCTTCGATGAAGGCAGCCAGGTATGTAGACAAGTTGGGACTATTGAAAAGGCCGGTACCGATCCTGGCCATGAAAACACAGAACCCTGCGATCAGCGAATCTGAAATACGAGTGTAGTTGCTTTTCTTCCCCGGTTTGACCAAGACCGTTATGGCCGTAATTGACAAGACAGCGGGTAGGAACTGGTTGATCTGCCGCAGGCTGGCGCTGCCGGCGAGCACCGCAAGACCTGCCAATAAAGAGAGATCCCCTAAGGTAGTACGGTAGCTAACATAGAAAGCCGGCCCCAGAGGGGCAATGGTATGGGCGAACAACGTCCGTCCGAACAGAAAGGCCATAAGGTAAATCAGAAAAAGTGGTACAACCGCTCTTACGTTCCTGCCTCCAATAACTCCACTAACTGCATCTTCCCGCGCATCCCTTGCCCGTCTATGAGCAAACATCAACTTGTAAGAACGCCTAAACCTATTCTTCAGATTGCCGACTATCCTGCTCACATAAGCAGCCCCCTCTGTCGCTTATGCCTTTGGTTATAGATACGCCCAGGCAGGATGCAATTTGTGAAAATCGCGGGATATATCCGCCGGAAAGCCGGACACCAAATCTCTGCCTGCTATTCCATTTTATCCCTTACCGCTGGAAGATCTTTGTCGGGGCTTGTCCCTGCAGCAATACTCTGTTAAGGAAATGCTTGTCGAATAGTGGGCAATTCCTTGAAAATAGCGGATATTTGGTTGTAGGTATTTATTGAGGGGACTCTATTTTCTTCCTATGATCTAATCCTACAAGATGCGAAACCGGAACCGTAAATGCAATTCCTTTGCCTGGTTCATTAAGTTTCCCTGCTTCTACAACGGCAGCAAGTATCCTTTCCACCTTGGACTCATGAGACAGGATGATTATGATCTCTTTGGATGCCTCAACGTGCAGGTGGTGAAACATTCTTTTGAACTCTTCCTGGCCGGTCCCTCTACCGAATAATATGGTAGCTCCTCCCGCCCCGCTTGCCTTGGCCTTGTCAACAATGGCGTCTGCCTTTCCTCGTTCTACTATAGCAATTATTGCGTATATCTCAGCCATCACCGTAGCCTCCTCCTTGTAAATGCCCCCGGCTCGTTCAATCAGCTAGATCCGTCTTGAGATTATGCCCAACATCAGCACAGTTACCATGGTACCCAACGAAGTCAGGCCGACCAATCCAAAACCATTTAGAAGCGGATCGACGCCTCCAATGGCGTTGGCAAGCCCAATGGCAATAGCCATGTTTATTGGGATGTTAACAGGGCCGGTGGTAGCACTTGCCGAGTCAAAAGCTATACCCACGAATTCTTCGGGGGCAAACATCATCAATATCCCTGTGATCACTAGTATTGGAATGATCATGTTTCTAGACGGAATGTTATTCAATATTTTCAGAAGCCCAAGTGACATGCCTGTTCCCACTCCAAGTGCTACAGCCTGAACAAGAATCCCCTGCTTGATTGCACCAATTGACACCTCTTCAACTTCAGCGGCAAGTGCCTGCAGGCCAGGCTCAACCAGTGTAGATGCGTACCCTAATATAAAAGCCACACCAATAATCAGGTACTTACTATCAAGTTCAACAAGGTTCCTTCCAACTTCCCCTCCAAGGGGCAGGAGGCTGAGGGAAATACCTTTTAGAAAAAAGAATAGCCCCAATATAACGAACACTAGGCCTATGCCAAGGGATCGCCAATCGGGAATAGCCTTTTTCAGAACCAGGGTTTGAAACCCAACCAGGACAGCAATCAGCGGTAGTACGTTTTTTGCAGCGACCCACAGATTTCGTGCAATGTCCGAGATAATCCTCATTCCGCTCTTCCTTTCCCAGTGCGTCTCTGCCGTGCCATATCCTGTATGGTTCCGGCAAGATGCATTTTCTCGCTCTCCATTCTATTCTAACGTGAAAACGATGTGTTTTGTGTCCCTCTTTCCTCGACTATAGCAGATATCGCTGGCCAAGTAAGCCAGCGATAAAGGAACTTGCTGGCATAACTTGCTGGTATAATCTGATAAGCGTCATTACAAACAGGCCCGATAGGGTCAACGGACTATGATTCTGTCACCTTAAAGCACCCTAACTTGGACTGTGAAAATGGCACCTCTTTGGTGGGAATGGTCAATCATGATACTGGGTGCTGGCATTAGGTGGAGTGGGGTGGTCAACTCCAGGAGGTGGTCGATTTTAGTACCAGGTTTGCCTGAAACCTGGCGGGTTTTGATACCAGGTTTAGGTCGAAGGTGGCCGATTCTGGTACCGGGTTGGGCTGAAACCTGGCCGGTTTTGGGGCCAATAAAGCCTCCGTAAGAAGATAAACGGGGGCTTTTCTACTGAATTTGGGCTGAGGTGGTCGATTTTAGTACCAGGTTTGGCTGAAACCTGGCGGGTTTTGATACCAGGTTTGGCCCGAAGGTGGCCGATTCTGGTACCGGGTTGGGCTGAAACCTGGCCGGTTTTGGGGCCAATAAAGCCTCCGTAAGAAGATAAACGGGGGCTTTTCTACTGAATTTGGGCTGAGGTGGTCGATTTTAGTACCAGGTTTGCCTGAAACCTGGCGGGTTTTGATACCAGGTTTAGGCCGAAGGTGGCCGATTCTGGTACCGGGTTTGGCGGAAACCTGGTTGATTTTGGGGCCAATAAAGCCTCCGTAAGAAGATAAACGGGGGCTTTTCTACTGAATTTGGACTGAGGTGGTCGATTTTAGTACCAGGTTTGCCTGAAACCTGGCAGGTTTTGATACCAGGTTTAGGCCGAAGGTGGCCGATTCTGGTACCGGGTTGGGCTGAAACCTGGCCGGTTTTGGGGCCAATAAAGCTTTAGAGGGGGTGCTAACAAAATCCTGGCCTTCAAAAGAAAGGGTGATGTCCGTGTACGCACTTGAAGACCGAATGAGGGCTGTTCATTAATCAATATTTCAAATGTGACCGCAACTTTGCTGCTTTTTGCCGGGAATTGGGCTATCCATCTAAAAGGACATTAGGACGCTGAATCGAGGAGTACGAAACAACAGGCACGATGTGTTGACGATTGCTCTTGTTCTGCTTATAATTAGTTTTGCTGTGTGTGGCGGCGTAGCTCAGTTGGTCAGAGCATACGGTTCATACCCGTAGCGTCACTGGTTCGAATCCAGTCGCCGCTACCAACTTGTTTGAAGGGCCATTAGCTCAATGGTAGAGCATCCGACTCTTAATCGGGGGGTTACAGGTTCGAGTCCTGTATGGCCCACCAGCGTAATTATCTGCGTGTCTAGCAAGCCTCTACAAACCAAGTTGTGGGCTAGGCTACGAAAACTCCTTATGGAAAATCGGTAGTCGGGTGCGCCTAAACGAAGCGTTTTCACTGCTTATCGATGACATTGACTTGCCTTCATTTGAAGTGCCTCTTAGCCGTCTGCTTCCCACAAGAAACCGCGTCAGGAACATCTGATATGGAGAGCACCCTCCGGTGGGGCAGTTCCGATTTCCCCACTTCACCTCTACCTCCCAGAATTGAAAGGAAGGACTAGGCTGCGGCTCCGACGAATAAGCCCTAATGTTATAAGTTCATGAGTGGCTTATTTAGAAGTGGGGGTAGAAGAAGGTGAAGAAGAAAGAGCCGAACTGTCGGCGTAATACAGAAAAAGTTGAGAAGGTTATCGGTAAACCTTTACCGAATGCAACCGAAGAAGAACTTGATAAATGGGCTAAACAAATGTATGACCGCATTATGGAGACGAGCAAGGACGGTAAGGAGTAGCAAGAAGTATCTGACGCTCCAAAGAAACAGGTCTTCAGACAAAGTGGTCTCACCGCAACGCCTCTATGATCTACACTATCCCGAATAGGAGTCGAAAACAGTGCATTCATAGTATATCCTTGTATATCCTTGGGTTTAATATAGAACTTCCATACATATAAAACTTATTCAACCCTTAAGTATATACAAATCCGCCAACGTATGCAATACTGTACAGGAGGCGTACTCAACATTTGATTAACGCCACGCCTATCTTAACCGCCTTGCAGCCATCACAATGATGGGAATTGTGAAACAAGGGCCGTAAGCCGGAGGTTACCGACCGGGAGGCCTTTGAAAACACTGCAAGGGGTTAAGGAAATGGCTATCGAATTTGATGCAAAATATGGGACTGGCCCTAGCCAATCCAAAGGGTGTCTCTGCCCCAGGATCCGTCTCCCGGATTGCTTAGTTCAGAATAACCTCGCGACTACAAGAGTCAAAAGCCCTGCGACCAGCAAAAGCAGTAAGATCATATCCACGAACAAAGATCCGTACATAAAGGTGCCCGTATGCCCATCCAGAGTGCAAGCCCTGCGGTAACCCCGGGCTATTTTTCATTTTTCACATTTTCTGTGGGGGGATAGCAAGATGAACCGCCGATTCGTAAAATTCACCAGTTTCCTGCTTCTTTTTTGTTATGCTGCTTTCAATGCTGCCTTCTGAGGTTCTGGCTTATTTCGCCGGACCACCTACTGCAGGCATAACCATCACTGACACTGACGGCAATAGAGTGACTGCCGATGAGTCTTGGAATGAAGTCTTTCCCTACGGAACTTTTGCCTTTGCCAACAGCCAGGTAACTGTAGAGGAAGGAGGTGAATCTGTAAGAGTTTCCGTATACCGCCTGGGTGGCACCACTGGCCGGGTCATTTTACGTCTTATGTACATGCCGGCCTATGCAGAGATAGCTAAGGGCCAGTACACCTACGCCAATGCTGCCGGCAAGAACAATATCACCATAGAAGTGGAGAACCCCCTGCCTATAGCTAAGTATCAGCCGCTGGGCAAAGATCCCGAGCCAAGGGAGCCGGAAACCCCCACTGACATTGAAATCACAGACAATGGCGATGAAACCTATACCTTAACCCCTGCCGTGGAATTCGCTGAAGCATACCAGTGGTACGCCTGGGCAAATGGCGACTGGAACATAGTTGCCGACGCAGCAGAACGCCACTTTGTGGTGGATCTAGAATACTACCCGGGCGACGAGTATGACTACATGTGCGTCTACCCCATAGGCGGTGTCAGCTATGGCAGCAACAGCGCCGCAGGCGACGTATACGTTAAGCCTCAAGAGGATCTCGGCGAGGAGATAAGCGACCAGGAATACGCTGCTTTCTTGATGCAGCAGCCGGAGCAGTCTTTCAGCACTCTGCCTATGGATTCGCCGGACGAATATTCCGGCTACATATTTGACATGACTTTTGCCGACGGAGAGTGGGTTAAAGAGATAATCCTCACAGCTCCCGATAACGGCGTAACTGAACCCGATAAGTTCGGTCGTGTACGTGAAGGTAGGTATCTCTCTTGAACTTGCCACCGGCCTCAAAGTGGTGCAGAATGTCGTTGAGTACAGTGCCGGCCGGTTTAACCTGGTAGACTCCTTCACCTACCCCAGGCCAGAGGGCTCCCGGCCAAAGGGCAACTGGCTGCCTGCAGGGGATGGGATAACCTCGGCGGCCCAGAATACCCTGGAGTTTTCGGCCGATCACAAGATCTATAACGTCTATTTCAAGGGAAAGATACTGGTGGAGATCTGGGATAGTGCCGCCAACGAAGGTGCAGGCGGCTGGGGCTCCTCCGGTTACATCACCTCCTCCGACACCGGTAGGCCGGTGATGCTGATCCTTGCCAAGCAGAAAGAATATTCGCTCGCTCCTCGTCTCGATATTCGCTTCACCGCCATGGAAAACGACACGATGATAACCAAGATAGTCCCTGTGGAGAAGGCCCAGCGGGATACTTATTGGAATGGCATGTGCCTTGCTCCGTCGGCTTTCGTTGAAGCCGGCGCAGGTGTAGGCGTGGAACTCCTCAATTTCGAGCTTTTTGCCAAGTTAGCAGTCTCGATGGGGATGACCTTTGGCCCCTACAACGAGGAAGAGCAGAAATATGACCCCTTCAGTTTCGACGAGTTCGAGCTAACCCTGGGAATCGGGTTCCGTATTGTCGCCCTCTTTTTCAACATTGAGAAGGAGGCCATCCAGTATATACTAAACTACGAGAAAGGGCGCAGCGGGGCCGATGAAGCCCCGTGGATGCACGGCTACTCGTCTCTGGGGGCCTTTGGCCAGATGTATCCCTTGGAAGACCGGGACAGCACGCCAGTTGCCGTGAGCTTGCCCAAGACCAATTACCGCTCTCAGCAAATTTTCGGCCCTGCCGGTGAAGGAGATCTCGACCCCTTGGCCTATGACTCCACCGGCGCGCCTTTCCAGATCTCCGGCTATCATTCGTCTGGAGACGCCTTCACACTGGCCAGAGGCCTCACCACCGGCTACAGTTATCAGGTAGTTACTGTAGGTAATGACAACTACCTCTTCTATACTGTCAGCAGGGATGACGCGGAAATCAACAGCACCGTTGACAGTTCAATGCTTGTAATGAGCAAGATCAAGGTTACCGGCGATGGCGGCACAAGCTACGGCCTAGTTGATCCGGTTACAGAGGCCCCCGGCGACTACATAGTCGTTGATAATGACGGCACGGGCGACCTTGAGTTCAAGGCGTGGGCAGACGGCAGCGACATTCACGTCATCTGGACCAGTTACGCCACCGAAACGAAAGAGCCAGCCGAGCCCGACAGCAACGTCCCGAGGCCTCTTGGCACTGACTCGTCAAAAACACCCATGGACATAGACAATTACACAGACACCGATCTGTTCCCGGTACCGGCACCGGTGGAAAAGCCGGCTGAGACACTGACAGAACCTAACGAAGTCGCAAGGCCGGCCTGCGATGAAGTCACCCAGGAGCCGGACGTCTTGTTCTACTACACTGACGAGAACATGACGGGTCACAATCCCACCAACTTTAATTCACTGCAAGAAGCAGATGATGCTTACAGTGCAGCTTGCGAGGCCTATAATGCGTGGAACGAGTACCGTCAATACCTTGATGAACTTGCCGCTTACGAGGAAAATGTGACAGCCTGGGGCAACCACGAAAGGTATTTGGCCGAGAAAGCGGCATATGACGCATGGAAGGACTACTTCGGGCTCCTTGACAACTACGTGCGGACCTTGATGGCCGTTTCAGCGAAAAATACTGTTGTCAAGACAGCAAGTTTTGATACCTATGCCTCGGTAGACTTTACCCCCGCGGTAATCGTTGGCGGGGACGGTATCGAAAGCGGCGACAGCATTGGCCACGTCTTTCTACCCGAGGGCGCAGGCGACGGCAGCGTGCTCTTCTATGCCTCGGCAAACCACTTCGCCGACGGAGGCGAGGCTGCCAACGGCGCCTATAAGGACTATCTCATGTCGATTTACGGCAACGAAGACAGCGTCTCCTACAAGAACATAGGAGCTTTCCTCCTTGAGTACCAGGCCGCTCAGAACGCCATCTATGGCGAAAGCAGCACTCTCAATATCGTCAGCGGGGGTACAACCACATCTGTCGCACTAACAAACGATACCGCAACTCCGCGCACCATTGACAACCTTGAGATGGCGGAGATAGGCGGCGTCTACTACCTGGCCTATACAACAGTGGAAAAGAGCGACACAAGTTACACTGCCGATGATGGGACGGTGAAGCCGGACATATTGTACACCCGCCGCCTGTTCCTTCGTACAGTGACAGTCGACGGGAGCGGCGTGGCCTTCGGCGACCCGTATCTCTTGCGCACCTTGGCCAATTACGATCAGACCAACAATCAGGACGGCATATACTCCGGCGGCGCTATGACTGCTGCCTACGAGGACCCATACTTTGCGAACCTGCAGTTCCTAAGCGCAAAACTTGGCTCCCTCACAGGCGTAGAAGAGGATTTCTCGCCGCTTGAAACCGGTATCCAAACATTCCTGCTCTTTGAAATGAACGGCAATACCTACGTCATCCCAGAAGCCGACCTGAGGACCATTGCAGAGGGCGTCGGAGGAAGGCACTTTGGGCGTATCATCCCCTTCTTCACCAAAGAAATCTACACGTCGAAGGATGGCGCGGGCAACACTGTTGAGACAGAATCCAGCACCACCGGATATACCGACGTCACCGTCGGCGCCGACAGCGCCGGAAACATCGCCGCCGTATACACGGCCATGGTGTCCGGCAGCACCAACAACGCTATTTACATCACAAAGTATTATACATATGAGGAAGAAATCGGGGACAACACAGTTACCAAATGTGGCTGGAGTACAGGCCAAATGTTGGCCATGAAGGACATGCAGGTCTATGAAGACTCCATAACCTACGGATGGGACGCCGAGACTACCGAGGCCGCCTATCTTGAAGGCATTACCGGTGATCCGGGTACGACAAAGGCTTCCCAGTTCCGCTTCGGCAACCTGCAGTTCGCCCTGGGTACCGGTGGAAAGGCTCTTGTCATAACTGAAGGTACGTTGACCCAGTTGATGAACAAGACCTACACCCACCCCGCCACCGGAGAGCCCATGACAGCCGTGGTCCCGGCAGGAGACTCTGAAGTGGGCTTTTACGCCGTGGCTTTCGGCCAGGGCCAGCAGGCCATCGGCAACACGAACGTCACCCTATCCGACGGTTCCCTCAAGGCGGGCAGCCATCTTAGGACCAGCATATCCTTTGATAACGTGGGCAACACCCGCATCCGGGGAAGCGAAAGCCAGCCCATTACCGTTGAGCTTCTGCACCATTCTTCAGGCAAAGCCGATGATGTGGTAGCCAAATGGAAAGTCATACAGAGTATAACCCCAGGGCAGAAAGTCAGCCTTGTAGGCCTGGCCGAGCTCAAAAAGGACACCAAACCAGGCGACTACTTCTACTTCAGAGTTGCAGAAGACCAGGAATACGCGGGCCAAGACTTAGGATCTCTTGACACCCTGCCCGGAGAAAATGACGTCATTGATGCTGATACCCTTATGCCACAAGGCTCAGGGGCTTTCTCAGCTGTGTCGACGGTCATCGACAATCCGGAAGACCCTGCCAACTACGCCATAGGCCGATACATCGTGGAAAATTTGCCCGACCTGGGCTTCGAGTCCATGGTCGTCAAGACCGTGGGCGTCACTGACACGGGCAACACTGTACTTGAGACCGACTTCTACGTAAGCAACCGCGGTACGGCCGATGCCAAAGGGGTCTTTGCTCAGTTCTCTTACCAGACCGGCGTGGACAAAAACGGATACCCGACTTACGC
Organism: Bacillota bacterium; assembly: GCA_040766745.1. Classification (GTDB taxonomy): domain Bacteria; phylum Bacillota; class Sulfobacillia; order Fermentithermobacillales; family Fermentithermobacillaceae; genus JAXGPX01. The sequence goes on along the minus strand of JAXGPX010000002.1, from coordinate 463,327 downwards.
TGCCCTTGATCTAACCGGCAGCAACTTCAGGATTTTCAACCAGACAGCCATACCCGATATCAGCACACTAGGAGGGGCCGACCTGCAAAACGGCATACTTCGCCTGGTAAGCACCGAGGACCCAAGCGACGGAGACAACATCGCTGCAGGCTATGGCCGGCAGGTTAGCGGCACCTTCTACGCTGCGCCGGAAAACTACTACCTTGACCCTGCTACCGGCACCAAGCTGGTCAATATTCGCGTAGAAGTCTTCAGCGCCGGAGATCAGACCGCTCTGAATTTAATGGACGGCCTTTACACAGCATCAGGCCCCTCAGGCCACAATGAGATTTACTCTCTGGACAACGAGGACGAGACCAAGCTGGGGCATCAAACCTACTTCTCCACGGCCCACAGAATTGCTATACCCATGGGCAACACTCTTCTCTTGCCCATTGCCATTACTACCACCAGAGATGAGGCCCCGGCCATTACGGTCAGCGAACATCGTAACCATGACATAGAAGGCAACATGCCGAACAGTCTGGGCGTGCTTTACTACGACCCGGATATCAAGTGCATTGTCATGGTGCCTTCCCGAGAGGGTAACGGCATAGTCCGCGTCTCTGATACCATGACGGGTTGCTCTATGGATATTGCCTTTACTGTCACTGAGGCTACGACGGGCATAAACATATATGAAGACAACGACATGTTCAAATTCTACAACAAAAATGGCACCGAGTATGATCCGGAGAAGGCCGACAATGATTGGAGTTTCGTTAATGCTCCTGAATGGGGCGTAAACCGTGATGTTCCCTATTTGACCAACCTCTCTAAGGGAGAAGAAGGAGCTTACTTCACCTTTGATACGGTGGCCTCGGCCATTGACATCTACTTCAGCGGCCAGGTTTCGGTGGACAGCAACTATCCGGGCTTTGGCAAGAAGACCGGCCTCACCGCCACAGGCGGAAACGCCGTGTCCGACGCTCGAAAGGTGATGTTCGGCGACAACAGCGACTTCTTTACCCATACAGTTACCATAACTGTTGACTCTCAGACTCCAACTATGTTCGACAAGTATGTTGAGACCTATGCAGGCTCGGTGACGCCAAAACCCGCCGATGATGCAGTGTCGCCCCAGATCTACTGGAGCCGCAGTTTTCCGGATGTAGCATCGATGAGTAGCGGGACGGCAACGATAACCTGCTACGTAATCGACGACAACGGTATTGCCTCGGTGACTCTCAACCGGGCAACGCCCACCCTAACCAAGAGTCCCGACAACCGCTTCTGGCAGTTTGACTGGGTGGTGGCCGAAAACGGCGCCTTTACCGTGGAGGCTATGGATAGAGGAGGAAACACTACTGCCATCACCATTAACGCCGGCTGGTTCAATGACCCTGTAACGCCAGGCGCCATTTCCACAGCACCCTCACTGGATGCCGAGTTCCAAGTGGATGGAAACCTGTGGGACGGCAGTGCCATCCCCAAGGAAAAGGCGATCACTCTTACCTCCAACTCTGCGGGAGGCAGTACCGTGAAAGTGGATAAATTCGTCTATACTTACGATCCGGATGACAACACAAAGGCCATCTCGGCGGGCTTTGCACAGATCGCTGAAGATTCACCTGTCGCTGTTACCAGCAACAGCATCTACCGCGTCACGGCCACTCTTCCGGACGGAACGTGGAGCAGCAGAATTCTGTACATGACCGGCGTCGATGCCTCTCTGCCGGCTGTTAGCCTGACTCCGACGATGGTCACTCTTGGCGACAGCAAGGTGCCTGCTCTTAGCTACTCGATATCAAAGGAAGCCACCAGCGCAGCCCTTTTGCAGAGAGCGGCCATCAACGGCGACATCATACCTGTAAGCGGCCGGAGGGCCGTAGGAACATGGCTGCCTCCCGGCGGCATGCTCTTTAACGGAACCTACACCCTGGCAGCCACCGATACTGCGGGAAATTCCAACACCGCCGGTTGCACAATATCTGGCATAGGTGTCGACGGAAGTAACGCGGTCAACGTTGTGGGGGCCTACAATCAGGACAGAAGCAATGGCAGTATCTCTATAGATGAGGATAAGGTGGCCGGCGGCATGTTTGTGAGCATGCCTTCTCAAACGGACTACTACGGTAGCTATGAATACAGCCTGCAACCGGCGGACAACGCTTTTGCCTACGAAGATACCTCAGATATCACCGCAGAAGAACTCGCCGCCTACAACCTCGCCATGTCTGAATACTTTGGAGGCCTCACGTGGGCTTCACTTACCGCCAAAGTAGAGGAAACCGGCCTGGTTCTCGGAGAGCATGTGCTCTATATCCGCGATGCACAAGACCCGGCCAACACCGGTGTGATCTATAGCCAGGTCATCACCATAGCTGACCAGGCAATCACTTTTGAAACGTATACAGACAATGCCAGCAGCATCTCTGCAAAGGACGGCTCTATAACAGTGGTAGCCGCAGGCGGCAAAGGTGGCAACGACACATACCAGTTCGCCGTAGCGCCCTTGAAGGACACAAACCTTCTTCCTATAGACAGTGACCAGTTGGTTTGGGTCACAGCCGATGATGCCAACCTCTCTCTGGCAAGAGCTACCTTTGAGGGCCTTGGTACAGGCCGCTATCAGATAGCCGTGCGCGGCATGTACGGCGTGACTGCCGCCGAGATGCAGGAGTTGCACACCAAACGGGGCCTGCTGCAAATAGCCTCTGCTTCTTGCGAATCTGCAGCAACCCAAAAGAACGTTCTCACAAAGGCGAAAGCCGCCTATGACGCTGCAGTCCAGGCGCTTGCAGACGACTCCACAGGCGACCCCAATGGAAATCTGGCCGGTGCCAAGGACAGAGCAGAATACGACCTGCTGGTAATCATTAGAAGCATCCTTGGCAAGTCCGGAAATGACCCGGTAACAGTTGAAGGCGACTACAGCGACGCTCTCTCAGCTGCCGATTCAGCCATAGCTGCAGCTCAAACCAGCAGGGACACAGCTGAAAAAGACTACAATTCTTGTGTTGAGAGGGCAGACAGCACCGTAGCACTTGCCTATTCAAACGAACCGGCCCTCTGGGACAATGCCTGTGCAGAAATGGTGTATCTGGGCTATACAGCAGATGAGGGTAACTCAAGCGGGATTCTTTCAGTTGCTTACGATTCAGCGTCCGGCAGAGTGATATTTACTCTGAAAAGTCGCCGTGCCAGGTTGAACACCGCTGACCAGCGCAAGATCAGAGGCGAAAACGCAAGCAAAGACGTCATCCTGAAAGCCGACGGATTAACGATAATAATCCCAGCAGGAACTTTGCAATCCAATGACAACATCAATGGCCTTATACCCGATCTGGACGCTGCTACAGTCGCATCCGGCTGCGTAGTGGCCTACACCGGCGCTGACGGCAATGAGCATATCGTGCCGCTATGCCTGGTGACAGACGGCGACGTAATCTTCATAGTCCCGTCTGTGGGAATGTACAGGGTTAAGCAAAACAGCAAGGCCTTTAACGATATCGACGGCCACTGGGCCAAGAAGTACATTGATTTTATCACGGCCAGGGAACTGTTCTTGGGTACCGGAAGCGGCATGTTCTCACCGGACATCCCTATGACCCGGGCAATGTTTGTCACAGTACTTGGACGGCTCATGGGCGTAAGCAAGTCAGAGTACACCGGCAAGGCCTTTGACGACGTGCCTACCGGCACCTGGTACAGTGCCTTTGTCCTGTGGGCGTCACAAAACGGCATCGTAGACGGCTATGGCCACAGACGCTTTGGCCCCAACGACCCTGTCACCCGTGAACAGATGTGCACCATGCTGGTCCGTTTCCTTAGAAAACAGGAAATTACCCTGCCGGAGAACCCTGCAGCAGAGTTCAGCGACGTTGACGACATAAGCAGCTGGACACTGGAAGCGGTGGCATATTGCCAGCGTGCCGGCCTTGTAGATGGTATGGGCGAAAACCGCATCAATCCATTGGGTTTGGCTACCCGTGCCCAGGTGGCTGCCATCTATATGCGTTTGATTCTGAGCATCCTGAGCAACTAACACACAATCCAGGGAGGCCGGGGCACAGGCTCCGGCCTCCCCTGGGGCAGGCAAGACAGCTGTAGATTTCGTTTCACACCCTGCCTGCCTATAAAATCCAAAACAATCTGCAATACAAAGGAGGGATACCATGAAAGCAGTTTCTCGTATGCTTCTCATGCTCCTGGCGGCAGCGATTTGTCTCGGCATCGCAACTCCTCCGGTCACCGCTCTGGCTTTTGCCGCCCAGGGCCTTTCCGCCGATCTCCCGGAGAGCTCTGGGAAAGAGAACGGCTATATAATCCGTCTTAACGATAAGGTTCCCACGCGTTTTTCTCTTTTCACAACCGTGGAGCGAGGCCCGGTTCCCATTGCGTTTGCCCAGGGCTTCTACACAGTGGAGAGTTTGGAAGATATCAGGGACTTGCTGGACGCAGGGTTGGTTGAATATGCAGGCCCTAATGCCGAATTGGAACTTCTGGATACCACGCTTGGTGATCCCCTGACCAATGATCCCCTGGTGGCGCAGCAATGGTATTTGGACCTGATAGAGGCCGCCGGCGCTTGGGATGCCGGGTTGACCGGTAAGGATGTTACGGTGGCTGTCATTGACTCAGGGATCTACCGGGAGCATGAGGACTTGAACTATGAACTCATTGGAGGATACAGTTTCCTCGGGCTTCCGGAAAACTCCGCCTCCTACGATGACCGCACAGGCCACGGTACATTTGTCACCGGTATACTGGCATCTCAGGGAAACAATGAAAAGGGCCTTGCCGGCCTGACTGACCAGGTGAATATTCTTTCCTTGCGGTGCTTTAGCAGCGATGGCAGTGGGGATTACAACAGCGGCAGCGGCATGGTGTCCACTGTTCTAAGTGCTATCGGCTATGCCATGGAGCAAAATGTAGATGTCATCAACATGAGCTTCGGCGGCACCAACGAAGCAGTACTCCTTCCCCTTGAGGAAAAACTGGAGGAGGCTGCTGCGCAGGGAATTATTCTTGTGGCCGCAGCAGGCAACGGCGGCAGCAACACCCTTTACTATCCGGCCGCTTTTGACTGCGTGACAGGTGTAGGTATGGTTGACCAGAGGGGTACAGTGGACCCTAGGTCCCAGCGCAATTCCAGTGTTTTTGTGGCGGCACCGGGTAGCGGCGTACCCGGCCTGGGCTACACCGACACACGTTCCTACCTTAATGGTAGTGGTACTTCCTACTCGGCCTCCATGGTTTCAGCCATGGCCGTCATGGTTAAACAGACGGACTCTGCCATCGATGGCGAGGGCTTTCGTACACTCTTGCGCGACTCTTCAGAGGACCGTGGCGACGCCGGTTACGATACCTCCTACGGCTACGGCCTGGTGAATATCGGCCGCCTGGTTCAGGCCCTCTCTAGGCCCTATGCCATAAACTACGACTGCGGCGACGGCAGCATCGAAGGGGTGGCAGGGACGGACTACCCTGCGGCCTACACAATCAACCGGTTGTCTCCGGTAGTGCTCCCGATCCCCGTTCGCGACGGGCATATCTTCGAGGGATGGTATTCTGACCCCGGCTATGCCGGCACGGCTCTTGACGCCGTCCCCCCAGGTTCGGTGGGTGATGCAACATACTACGCCAAATGGTACAACAAGGCCGACTCAGCGCTCTCCAGCGTTACCGTTTTAGGAATCTCAGCCGTGGCAGACAACAGTGACGATACCGGCATGACCTATGTTGCCGAGCTGCCTTGCGGCACGGACGTTACCGCCATAACTGATGAGGACATCCGGGCTATCCCTGCAAACGGAGAAACCGCCATTGTCGCGCCGGTCCCCGAGTCTGGAGGTGCCGCTTGGACCGTGTCCTTTGAAGCCGGGAAGGACATAACCGTAAAGTATACGATCCGGATTGTTATATCAGAGAATGCAGCCCCTCTTGTCGTGGGCGAACAGGAGTTTCAGTCGGGTTCCGCTACGCCCTCCTCCTATGATGGCAAGACGCCGTTGATTCCCTATGTCGCAGCCGTATCCGGCTGGTTTACCGACGATAGCGATGCTCTGGCCTATTCTGTCTCCTCAGTCACAGGCTCCGGTACAGCGGAAATCGATGGAGATAGCCTTACATATACTCCGGGGTTCGCTGACGCGGGAACACAGGTGACGCTTATGCTAAGGGCCAATGACGGTCAGTTTGACAGTGCCCAGGATGTCACCATCCACATCGACGTAGCTCCTCTCCCTGTCAGTGACTCCGGTATTGAGCCTGTCACCGCCTCATTCGATAAAGCCAGCGCCTCAGAAGAAGGCCTCCGGGTGACCCTCAATCTATTCGGAAACACCCTGCTCTCCTTGAAAAGCGGGGATTCAGTGTTGGAAGAGGGCACCGACTATGTGTTCTCCGGCTTACCTGTTGTTGAGGGCGGAAACGGCGAGCTCACTCTCTGCCCAGCCTATCTCGCCTCATTGGCTGAAGGAATTCATAATATGCTCTTTGTGTTCAGTGACGGACGGGATGATGCGTCAAATACTGTCGCGCTCGCTCTGAGCGTCATCGATAGCACCCCCAAGTACAACGTTCGCTTCCTTACCGGCGGTACAGAGTACCACAGGGTTGAGGCGGTCCGGCAAGGGGACACGGTGACTCTTCCCACACCTCCGGCCGAGAGTGGTTATACCTTTGACGGCTGGTACACCGGAGAGGATGGCAATGGCACAAAAGTAACAGGCAGCACTCCTGTAACCGGTGCTCTGGACCCTGTGGACAGCATCATTACCCTTTACGCCAAATGGACTCCAACAAGCGGTGACAGTACAGGTGGTGGAAACAACGGTGGAAGCAGCGGTGGAAGCTGGGGCGGTGGCGGTATGAGTGGCGGCGGTGGAGCTGGCCCGGTAACACCTGATCCGGAGCCCGAGCCTCCCCTGGTACTGTTGTGGGAGAATCCCTTTCAGGATGTAAGTGCTGATAGATGGTATTACAGCAGTGTGGAATTTGTGTGTGCCAACGGCCTGTTTGTAGGCGTCTCTGATCACTCCTTCCAGCCTGAAGAAAGCATGACCAGGGCCATGCTGGTAACGGTACTCCACCGTCTGGCAGGCAAACCTCACGGTACCGGAACATCCTTTTCAGATGTGCCGGAAAACAGCTGGTACACTGACGCAGTCCTCTGGGCCAAGAGAGAAGGCATCGTTACCGGCCATGGATCAGGGTTCCATCCGGTAGACAGCATTACCCGGGAGCAGCTGGTAACTATGCTCTTCCGTTATGCCACGACAGCCGGCATTTCCATTGATGGAAGGGAAAAGGACTTGTCCGGCTTTGTGGATAGGTACGGTATATCCCCTTGGGCTTACGAAGCTATGGAATGGGCCGTCGCAACAGGACTGATTGACGGAAAACCTGGTAATCGCCTTGAGCCCCAAAGCGTCGCCACCCGGGCTGAGGTAGCTGCTATATTGCAGCGATTTGCAGAGAACCTTTCCGATAACTCATCCAGTCAGTTTTGAACTGAGGCATCAGATTACCCTCACCTCTTGAGGATGCCTTCAAGCCCCCGGCACTAGGGCCGGGGGCTTCGTGATTCTACCCGGGACAATATAGAATTCGGGCCTATTCTTAGCGCGGATTTCTCCACGGATGGGCAACAGTTTCAATAACGCGGTAACACGCAGTTAGGATATACTGTCTGTAACCGGAGGATTTGGTCGAGCGAATATTACCCAAACAGAGGGGCTGATATCAAATGAAGGATTTCCGGCAAGAAGAGGATTTCAAATTGGAACGCCTGTCAAGGCACAGATTTGAAAAGGAGCATTTTGACAAAGCCATCCTGGTCACCGGGGCAACCGAAAACCATGCCTACCACCTTCCAATGGGAACCGATACCTTTGCTGCATACGGAATAGCTGAAGAAGTTGCCAGAAAAACACCTGGTGCTCTTCTTCTTCCCCCTATTCACTTTGGTGTTAGCGACGGCCTAATGCCGTATCCGTTCACCATAACCCTTACTGCCGAAACCTTGTCACAGGTCATCTTCGAGGCAATAGAATCATGTATTGAACAAGGAATAAGCCGTTTTATGATCATCAATGGACACGGTGGCAATAACTCTGCCATAGACATAGCAACACGGAAAATCAGAAAGGCATACCCTAATGCCAAAATAGCAGCATCGATGGCATGGTGGATATCAGGCCCGAAGCTTTGCCCTCCAGGCGTATTCGGCGAGGACTTTGGCATAGGCCACGCAGGTGAAGCCGAAACATCCACGGCCCTCTATCTGGCTCCTGAACTTGTGGACATGAACATAGCCGAGGGTGAATGGCCGAAATCACCGCCGGAAATCAAACTCTTTACCAGAATTCCAGAAATCTCAAAAACAGGTGCGACAGGCGACCCCAAAAACGCAACTGCCGAGAAGGGCCAACTCATCGTAGAATACTTGTCAAACTACCTTAGCAAATTCCTTATCGAAATGGACGCCACAGGCTGGAATTTCGTACGCAGTAACTGGCATCAACTGCTAAAGTAAGCTTACCAAGAACCCAGCCGCCGAGTTCCCGAAAACCATAACATAGAGGCAGGGACTCCCCATACAGGTAAGTGCCCTGCCTCTGCACTGCCAATTTCGCAAAACAGCTAGAGTGGCTCGTAGACCTTAATTATTCCCATATGCGACAAGCCGGCTCAGGAAGCCCGGACATGTCATATCACTCTGCTACCGATAGAAACACCTTAACGCCCTCTAATCTCCGGTCTGTAGACAATCTCTCTTGTATAGATGGATTAAGTGGGTACTCTGAACCGTCAAACCTCAGAGCCACCCAACCAGACTGGGCTCCTCCACCTGATACATAAACGTAAATTTCTTTCCAGCCATTAGAGGTAATCTCGCCTACAACAATCGGAGGATTTACAAGCGTAGTCCTTGATACGAACTCAAAGGGAGTGTATAGGTCCGGCCCACCTTGCCCCTTCGGCTTCGCCTCAAATACAAGCAATGTGCTCCCCCCGGATCCCGTCCAATTGGGCCCGCCAAGAAGCACCAGGCCATCTTTCAGGCCATCGTTGTTAAGGTCGATAAGAGCATAGAAAGCCAGCGTTTCATCTGAAGAGGACTGCTCAGTCCTTAGCCAATCAGCCGTGGCTAATTTTAACTGTGACTCTTGAATCAGAGGCAGGGCAGCAGCGGCAAACTCGTCCGAAAGAACATTGCCCAGCAATGTCAACGGAATCCTGAATTCCGGAAATCCAAAAGCGTATGGGGTGTATTCGTACAGGTCAAAGAAAATAACCAGGTTATCATCTTGAATATAGAATTCCTGATCAGGATTAATGGTTTCAAACGGAGCAAGAAGTATCTCTGTCATGCCCCTCGCTTTCATCTGCCTCTTAATTTCGTTGTTTACGATATCCTCATAATCAGATTCGGCCTTGAACAAATCCTTGAATCTGTAAACCTGGCCTGTCTCGGCATTAAGCGTTACTCCTGTACGGATGGTCATTCCGTGAGCACCGCCGCTGTAGATGTAATCACTCAGCAAAATGCTGACTATCCCAGATTCATTGCTCATAACTCTATATCCGGTGACTATCTCTGCCCATCTATCCTTGAGCCCGGCAGAAGCCAAGTCTTCTCCTGCCTGACGCCCTTCTTCAATTAGGGAAGAAAGCCTGTCTCTGAAATACTTGTTCAGAGATTCTGCGGATTCAGACGGCAACCCCGAAATGTATGGCCATTGCAAGTCAGCCTTAAGATGCTCAGTATCAATCTCATCCTGGCGTGTGGTTATTGAAATCCCTGCGTTCTCTTGAATACGAGATAGAATGACTCCAAGATCCCTTGAAACCCATTGGACTCGGTAGCCCATATTTTCCATAAATAATCTTATTGGAATAAGTATTCTTCCGTCTTCTTGGCGAGGCTCAGGATAAACCCAGATTTTGCAGCCGTTCATGAGAATAGTTCCTTCTCCCAGAGTTACTGTTATCTCCCTACCCCTGCCTGTAACAGTAACCTGCTTTTCTTCGCTTGTACGGCCAAAGCCCAGAGCGTCACATAAGGCTTCAAGATCTACGACTGTGGTGCTTTCCTCCAGCACCGCATAGACAGAAGACATAAGTTCACCGTTCATCCAGAGACTGATCTGGTTGCCACCTGCAAGAACCGGGGATATTGTGCCTGAGACGGCCGACAGAAAGACCGCTACAGCAATTAGTAGATAGGTAGTACGTTTTGACAAAGAATCACATCCTTTACTGGTTCACTCCTGCTAGAGCGATATTCAGATCCCACAGAATGTCCTTAGCGGCGAGAGGTTGTCTAACATGCTACTACAGATCCTTCTTGTTAGGTGCTATGCCGTCAAGTTCATTCCACTAGCTTATTATGACCCAGGTAAAGGCTGCTTTGTTCCCAAATTCACAAATAGCCAGGCGCTGGCAAATTACTGCCTTTGCCCGGGCTATATCGCTGACACGGCGGCCATCAGTCCGAGTGCTACAACATACTGTCCTTGTCTATTTGATACCATTCCTGCCACGGCCCCAAAAAACCGTCGTATAACCAGCATCCGCGCCGAACAGGAATATTTGGGCCTAGCAAGTGGCTTATGCCCAATGCACGGCATATTGCCTGCAGGAGCTCATCTCTTTCGCTGATTGAAGAGGCGTAAACCATTAGCAGCCTATCAGTAGCCGCCTTTGGATACTGGTTCAGGGGCTCACCCGACCTAACTACTTGAATCGGGTACTTCGACAGTTTTGCGACAAACGGCCCGCCTGTATCCAGAGCTAGTGCCAGCTTACAGGCTAATCCAAAAAGAAAGCCCGGATCCGTGCTTGAAAGGCCAAACTGCATTAACCAGGGGCTCTGGCTCCAAATCTCGATTTTCCAGCAATTGATGCATTCCGGCACTAGAGAGGCCGGCAGCTTTTCTTCTATGACCTTCTTGCGACAATTACTGCATTTGTCCGTCCAGTGTTCATTGGGGTAACCGAAATATGTCCATACTGCATCTTCCAGGGTTCTCATAATGAACAACCACCCAACGATATCACGAAGAAATGAATGGAACACTATCCACCCAAGTATATGCAGCAGTTATCAATGCAGTACAATCTGCAACTTGCAGAATTGCAGGCGCAGAAGGCCTGGCGAGGCAAGTGTGATTCTGAAGAAACCATGATTCGATTCTTTGCGACTGAGGTACTTGATTCAGCGGTCATTCGAGCAGGGGATGGTGCCGGGGGCGGGATTTGAACCCGCACGGGCCTAAGGCCCAAGGGATTTTAAGTCCCCATTGTCTACCGATTCCAACACCCCGGCTTTATCTAGAGCTCCCGGCGCGATCCGCGTCCTCCACGCTTAGAATCTGCGTTCTTCCTAAGATCAGCTTGACGTTCATCGCTTTCTTTCATAAAGCGCGCAAGCTTGTCTTCAAAACTTGCCCTAGAACGGCGGGGATCAGGAGCAGACCTTGGACGGTAGGTTGGGCTGGCCTGCTTAATACTCAGTCCAATCTTACCTGAAGGATCCACTGACAGAACCTTAACCCTAACCCTGTCGTTCCTCTTCACATATTCATTGATATCCTTAACATACGCGTCAGCGATCTCAGAGATGTGAACCAGACCTGTCTTACCGTCAGGCAAGCTCACAAAAGCACCGAAATTTGTAACTCCAGTAACGACTCCCTCTATAATCGCTCCTACTTCGAGGGCCATACCTCCGACATTCCTCCCGGCATCTTTTGATAAATCCGGCAAACTGATTATAGGTGATGCATATTTTGAGTGTCAAGAATTCAGGGCAATCCGGCTACTGCCATTACATTCCGCTGCACTCAATCGTATCAAAAATGTACTGACAGATGTACCTAAGTCAATACCATGCATCATCACTCATACATATATTACTTTATCTCTTTTCAATGGAATATGCCACCTGACTTAAAACCCAGTGTCATATATTATCACGCTCAGCATAATTAGGATACTAAATAGGGCTTAGATACCGCGTGGAGGTGTATGGCTTTGGATCAGTACCCGGTTGACGAAAAGGCACACAAAGTAGAGATCATGCAGAGAGAATCAGTTCGCCTGACAGGAATTATGCATGTTGAGAGTTTTGATGAACGGCAGGTAGTCGTCGAGACCGACATGGGAATGCTTGCCTTAGTAGGTGAAGATTTTCATATTACAAGTCTTGATCTGGACAGAGGACAGATGATACTTGAGGGCTTGGTCATGTCACTGGAATACTCGTCATCAGATCGGGCCAGGGGCAGGCAAAGAGATGGTTCATTCTTGCAGAAGATCTTCCGTTAGCCATGCGTACACCTGTGGAAGTTCAGCTGTGGAGAGTTGCCGTCCTTTTCTTTTCAGGCATCTTGTACAATATCTTATTCCAAGCCTACACAGCCTTAAGAGCAGTGGCCTCACCCGGGAAAATCACCCGCCACTTGCTAGATGCTCTAGTGGCTGGATTTCTGCTACTAGTCCTTGGATGCATAATCTTCGTTGTAAACTACGGCGAAATGAGGCTTTACATTCCTGTATCCCTAAGTGCCGGATTTATAATGACCAATGCCCTTGTGGGAGATCTGGCTTACTCAATATTCTTATCCTGCTTCAAGACTATGCGCCGGTTTCTCCGTAAAGTCAGGAAGACTGTACTAATTGCCGCGAAATCTATAAGACAGAAGTTCCTTGTTCCTCTGAAAAACCAGCTATTCCCGCCTACACCTCCGGGAAACGGCTCAAACAACGGCAGCCAATTGTAAAAACGGCGAGCCGGGATTGGTTTCCTAAATTCAAGGTATATTCTATTTGCATATGTCAACGGAGTCACCTTCTTTGGTGGGGTGGGAATGGTAGATCTTGATACTGGTACTGGCACTAGGTGGTCGATTTTGGTACCGGGTTTGGCTGAAAGCTGGCGGATTTTGATACCAGGTTTGGGCCGAAGGTGGTCGATTCTAGTACCGGGTTGGGCTGAAACCTGGCCGATTTTGGGGCCAATAAGACCTCCGTGAGAACATAAACGGGGGCTTTTTTGCTGAATTTGGGCTGAGGTGGTCGGTTTTGGTACCAGGTTTGGCAGGAACCTGGCGGGTTTTAATACCAGGTTTGAACCGGGGGTGGCCGATTCTAGTACCGGGTTGGGCTGAAACCTGGCCGATTTTGGGGCCAGTAATGCTTTTAGAGGGGGTGCAAATTGCTTTGTAATTGAGCCTATTGGGCTAACCTGTTCGGCTGCTGGCTTGATAGTCGATTTCTCCTACAATATTTGCTCCGTAACGTAAACTCTCCATGCTTCTTGGTGCTCAAGAAAATGTTTTCTCCTCTCAGCATGGGGGTGCGGACGTTTTCTCAGTCCCTTTACAGGGAGACCATATCATAGTCCGATAGCAATATTCTATTTACGTAAAGCAGGAGTTTTGATTTTCGTGTAGAATAGGATTGTACTAAATCTGTCCACAAGCTGTGGATATTTTGTGGATAACCCAGGGGATAAGCTGTGCAAATTGAAATACGGGGAGCAGAAAGGCTGAGCTTTCGGGAAAGGCAAGTAGTAGTCTTGAAAGAAACAGGCTATTCGGCTCAGGCAATAGCGGAGAGGCTAAATCTTAGCCAGTCCACTGTAGCAACCTTGTATAACAGGGCAAAAAACAAGGGCTACCAGGTGGTTATAGTAATTTCCGGAGACCCGCTGAACCTGTTCGGCGGAGAGGAACCGGAGGAGGAGTAGTCTATGCGAAATAGAAAAATACGAGGCATGAGACTAAGCGCTTTATGGTTTCTTGTCGCGCTAATGGCTGTGACTTTTGCCGTTAGGCAAATCGAAGTAATGCGTATTCGCAAGCATGTCAGGGACATCGAAGCCGAGATCAACTACTTTCTCATGTCAAACAGCGCACTTGAAAAACAGGCTGAGACTCTTAAAAGCCAGGAGCACGTCGAGAAAATGGCCAGGGAGAAACTTGGCTTGGTCATGCCAGGTGAAGTACAATACATCCCGGTGAAAAACCCAGAAGGAAAGTGAAGTGTAAGTGCTAGCCAGTATTTGACCGGCCAATTCTTAAGTTAAAGCAGTATCTGTATCATCTGGTGAAAGCTGCCGGTACAGCAAACCGGCAGTTTTTTTGTCGGCACTTTCTGCCAGGGCAAGGACCTCTACTGATAGTTTGCGAGGCCCGAAAGTAATCTCTAGCACATCTCCTACTTCTACATTGGTCGAGGGCTTGGCAGTGCGGCCGTTTTTGGTTACGTGTCCGCCATTGCACAGCTCTTGCGCCAGAGTCCTGCGCTTGATAATACGGGTAACTTTCAGGTACTTATCCAATCGCACTGCCTATCCCTCTTCCCCCAAAAATCTCCAAATCAGCTGCCAGGTAATATCCTGCATCTTTTTTAGCTCATGTCAGAACAGATCCCGTCATACCAGATCAGTCGCGGCCAACCGCTGCTACTTGCCCTGGCCGCTCACAGCATCCCTCAAACCTCTGCCTGGCCGGAAAACCGGAACCTTTGCAGCAGGTATTTGAATTGGCTCGCCTGTCCGTGGATTGCGGCCTTCCCGAGCAGGCCTCTCTCTTGCCAGGAACGTACCAAACCCAAGAATAGCTACTGTGTCACCGCCAGAAAGACTCTCCTGTACAACGTCGATGAAACTGCTGATGACTTTCTCAGTATCTTTCTTTGTCAATCCAGCCTTCTTTGCTACCTCACCTATAAGTTCTGTCTTATTCACTTGAATCCCTCCATCTGCTAAAGGTACACATATGTAAGAAGAAATCTGTGTTCAACGATGATACACCTATCTGGCGAGTTTGTCATTCTTTGGTTTAATTAGGCGATAAACTCGCACCTGTGTGTCTACCGGTCATCTCCCTCCTTGGCCTCTTCACGTTTCGCATTTTCCCATAACCTGTCCAGGAAATCCAATCCCACCTCTTCCATCCTTAGATCATGGCTCTTACAGTACGATTCAACTTGCCTGAATCTCCTTGAAAACTTCTCAACCGTATGAGAAAGCGCTGTTTCAGAGTCAACTCCAAGGTGCCTGGCCAAATTGACACAGGCAAACAGAAGATCACCTACCTCATCTAGGATTTGCGCCTTACTACCCTTATCGTGAGCTTCCTTAATCTCAAACATCTCTTCTTGAATCTTATCAAAAACGCCGCTTGCATCAGGCCAATCAAACCCGGCCCCGGCAGCGACACCCTGCTGCTTCTGAGCTCGCATAAGAGCCGGAAGCCCCTTGTCTACCTCATCCATCAACGAATGCCCCTTCTCGTACCTTCCTGGCTCTCTTCGCTTGATTTCAGCCCACAATTTCTCAACTTGCTCCGGACTGTCTACATCCTGGCCGCCAAAAACATGTGGGTGCCTTCTTACAAGTTTGTCCGATATCCCATCTATTACATCATCGAACGTAAAATCGCCTTGCTCTCCCGCAATAGTAGCGTAAAGGCCGATCTCTAATAGCAAGTCTCCCAATTCTTCCTTAAGTTTATTCACATCTTTTTCCAATGCAGCCTGAACAACTTCGTACGACTCCTCTAACACAAAAGAAGTTAGGGTCTGATAGGTTTGCTGCTTATCCCAGGGGCAACCGTCAGGGCCGCGAAGGCTCTTGAGAATCGAGAGAAACCTGCGCCATGAGGCATTGCCGGTATTCGAATCGTGCCTTTTCTCTTCTTCTGACTTCATAAAATGTTTTTCTCCTTATGTTCTGTTATCATCTCTTGTTTTTGCTTTTGAACCGCTTAAAGAATCTGCCCACAAACGGCAAGTTCTGTAGATCCCCGGCAGTGATAACTCCAAGAATCACAATAAGAATTCCGTAGATGATTACGCCGAGTGCAATAGCGATAACGGTTCCCACTTTCCAGGAAACCATAACCTGAAGCCTAACATGAGCCAGGGAAACTACTACTGACATTATCGCAGAGGACAAAGAAATCTTGAGAATACTCACAGGATCAACAGGATTACCCAGTTCTCTTTGAATAGCCACAAGGTTCAAAACAGCAGCTACACCGAAATGGAAGGTAGTAGCAATGCTTGCGCCCACTATACCCATTGCAGGCATTCCCACAAGAAAGTATGTCAGTATTGCTTTTACCAACGCTGCCCAAGCCAGGTTTATAAGCGGGGCCCTGAGCCTCCCCAGCCCATGCAAAATCCCTGACGTGACCTGCTGAAGTGCAAGAAATAGAACTGCCGGTGTAAGGGGCCTCAGGACCCTGCCAATGCCCAGGTCTTTCAGCAATAGGGCAGGCACCGGTTCAGCCAGGACATACAGCCCCATTGCAGCAGGAAGTGCCAGCACAATCGTCATGGTAAGAGCCTTCTGGACTCGTCTGGTAATGCTGATCCTGTCTCGCAGGACTGCAGCTCCTGATATGGAAGGTACCAGAGCCGCCTGAAGAGCCCCTGTGAAGATTGTTGGAATGTTCAGAAACGGAAATGCCCCTCCTGCTAACTGGCCAAAAAGCCTGGTGGCTTCATCAGGCGGAATTCCTGCCGCCTGCAACCTACCTGGTACCAATCCAAGGTCTATTAACTCAGTGATTCCAAAAACGGCCGATGCCAACGATATTGGGACTGCAATCCTGATTACTTCTTTGGCAATGCTTGGCCATGAGTCGGTTTCTTCTCCGTTTGCAGCCGCCCAATGGCTTGCCCGGGTGAAATATGCAATCCCTATGTACATAATTCCAACAAAAGCGCCTACCGCTGCGCCGAAAGTTGCTCCTGATGCCGCATATTCAATACCCTTGGGAAGCAGCATCCTGGCCAGCACGTACATTGTAAGAAGCCTGCCGATTTGTTCTAAAACCTGGGATACTGCAGGAGCCTCCATTTCCTCTATGCCTTGAAACCAACCTCGTAACGCCGATAGAACCGCTGCCAGGAGTAAAGCCGGCGATATGGCGGCTATAGACAGCCTGGCCCGGGGGTCTTTTGCCATATTCCCGGCAATCCAACCAGACATAGAGTACAAGATGAGAGTTCCTGCAAGGCCCAAGACGGCCATAAGTATGATAGATACGCGGAATACTTCCCGGGCAGCACCGTACTTCTTCAGCACCCACCTCTCAGCAACTGCTTTTGAAATGGCTACATTCAGGCCTGCCGAAGAAACAGTCAGCATTATTGCATAAATGGGGTAGGCGTATTGAAAAAGGCCCATTCCTTCACTGCCAAGAATGGAATAGAGGGGAATTCTATAAACAGCCCCAATAATCTTAACTATAAGGCCGGCAATAACAAGAGTGAAAGCGCCTTTTAGGAACCGGTTATCTTTGTTTTCCATTGGCTGGCGCACCTCTCAAGAGCTCTTCCTCACCTGCGTTTCCATCAGATTATAAATGAAAGGTGGCAAAGAATGCCACCTTGGTGTTGGGACAGTATAGCGAAAATCGATTATTCTTCCATTTGTTTGGCCAAAAATCCTGCAGCTGTCTCGGCGAGTTTGAGTTCTATGTCGCCTACGGTCTCGCCGTTTTCTCTTGTACAGATGATTACAGCGCCGATAGGATCCCCCTCGGCTATTATGGGAGCTATGACTTCTGATGTAAACTTGCAGCCTGAATCGTCTTCAGTTAGGCACTCCTTACAGTAACGGTCCTCACCTGGCCTGTTGATCAAGACAGGCTTCCGGTCTTCCATAATCCTTTCTACTGCCGGAGATATTCTCTTGTTTAGAAACTCCTTCTTGGGAGCGCCTGACACAGCTATAATCGAATCTCTGTCAGCAATCATTGCGATCTTTCCGGTAGCCTCAGCAAGAGAATCTGCATATTCGCGGGCAAAATCACCCAACTCTCCAATTGGAGAATACTTCTTCAAAATAACTTCGCCGTCTCTGTCCACAAATATCTCTAAGGGATCTCCCTCACGGATTCTGAGGGTGCGCCTAATTTCCTTTGGTATTACCACTCTTCCTAGATCATCGATTCTTCTAACTATTCCTGTTGCTTTCAATTCCATACACCCCCCTTTGGCCCGGTTCGGACCTGTCTTTTGCTAGTATATAGGTGTTTTGGAATCGTTATTCACATAGAGGCTAGTTCTTTGACAAGGCTTAGGCCCTTGTGAAGTACAGAATTAGGAGTTTCCCTGGATAACACTATGCTCAGAACCGAAGACCTTGCATCCAGGCTGATCTCAGGGAATTTTGTCTCGAGAGCCGGGATTTTGTCGAGGGGGAAAACGTGGGGAACTTCAATTTTGAAACTCAGGCGCTGTTTTCCGAGAACAATGTCTTCTGTAGAATAGGCTACCTGGGTGATACCTATTGAAGCACACAATATCTTCAACCTGGCCACATTCAGGAGATTCCTGGCTTTATCCGGCAGGTCTCCATACCTATCTTCAAGTTCAATCTCAATATCAAAAAGGGAATCCAGCCCTTCGGCGCCTGCCACTCGCTTGTAAAACGCAAACCGTTCCTTGGGGCCGGTAATATATGACTCAGGAAAGTAGGCATCACACGGAATTTCTACTGATGTAGAGATTCTTTCCGGCTTTTCAACCTCCTGGCCTTTCAGACTCCGGACGGCTTTCTCAAGAAGCCTGATATACATATCGTAGCCAACCAGAGTCATGAATCCATGCTGTTCAGAGCCAAGAAGATTGCCGGCCCCCCGAATCTCCATGTCACGCATGGCAAGTTTGAAGCCTGAACCCATGGCTGCAAAGTCGCGCAAGGCGGTAAGCCTTTGTTCTGCCTCTATTGTTAGGTTTCTATCGGGCCGGTAGGTAAAATACGCATAGGCAATCCGGCTTGACCTTCCAACCCTGCCCCTAAGTTGATAAAGCTGGGCCAGGCCGAGCTTGTCTGCGTTTTCAACTATCAAAGTATTTACGTTAGGAAGGTCCAGGCCTGATTCAATAATGGTAGTGGAAATCAGGACGTCATATCTTCCCTGTAAAAAATCTTGCATTGTCAGTGCAAGTTCATGCTCCTTCATTTTTCCATGGCCAACTGCAATCCTTGCCTCAGGCACACACGATTGCACTCTACTAACCGCCCTGGATATGGAATGGACTCTGTTATGCACGTAAAACACCTGGCCACCCCGGCGCATCTCCCGTCGAATGGCCTGGGATACCAGAGAAGGATTGTAAGGCACAACATAGGTCTCAACAGGAAACCGCCCCTCAGGCGGGGTTTCAATAAGGCTCACGTCCCTAATGCCGGTAAGAGCCATATTGAGAGTCCTGGGAATCGGCGTAGCAGTTAGTGTCAGCACATCACAGGTTTCAGCCATTTGCTTCAAGCGCTCTTTCTGGGCGACTCCAAACCTGTGTTCTTCATCAACTATCAACAGGCCCAAATCCTTGAACTTAACGTCCTTACTTAATAGCCTGTGAGTCCCAATGATTATGTCTACTCCACCCAGAGCAACATCGTTGAGTATTCTTCTTTGCTCCGATGCCGGACGAAACCGGCTCAATACTTGAATTGAAACCGGGAAATCTGCAAATCTCCTGATGAAAGTAGAATAATGCTGCTCAGCAAGGATCGTAGTAGGTACCAGTACTGCAACTTGCCTTGAATCCATAATTGACTTGAACGCAATCCTCATGGCTACTTCAGTCTTGCCGAATCCGACATCGCCGCAAAGAAGCCGGTCCATAGGATAGCTTTTCTCCATGTCAGCCTTTATTTCAGTTGTGGCAATTGCCTGATCCTCTGTATCTTCGTATTCAAAACCTTCTTCAAACTGGCGCTGCCAGTGTGTGTCCTGAGAAAACGCATGGCCCTGCCTGGACTTTCTCTTTGCCTCAAGCATAAGAAGTTTCCGGGCCATGTCTTCCACTGATTTCTTGACCCGTGCCTTTATCCGCTGCCACTCGCCGGTGCCAAGCCTTTGAAGCGAAGGGCGAATGCCTTCTGGGCCTACGTACTTCTCTACCATATCTACCTGGTCAGTAGGGACATACAATGCATCATTGGCAGCGTACCTGATGTAAAGGTAGTCTCTTGTGGCCCCGTTAACAGTCATATTCTTGATGCCCATGAATTGCCCTACTCCGTGGTTTGCATGAACAACATAATCGCCTATAGAGAGTTCCCGCCAATCCAGGGCGATTCTTGAAGTCCTCCGCCTTGGCCTGCGAACCTTGGTCCTCCCGTACAACTCGGTTTCGGTAAACACAGACAAATCCAAAGAAGCACATGTAAAACCGCTCTCGCCACTTCCAAGAGACAACGTAACAATTCCCTGTTCAGGTGCTTGAGTGATGCTTTCCTCATTGGAAATCCAAACCTCTTCTTTTTGAAGCCATCTACTGAGCACATCCCGCCGCTCTGAGTTTCCTGCCAGAATGACTACTCTCTTTTTCTCTGATACCAGCTGCTTTAACTCAGGAATCATCTCTTGCCAGCGGCCTGAGAATCCAACCTGCATAGCAGTATCTGATTCAACGATTTCTTTGGGATTCAGGCCTGGAAATTCACGGGGAAACGAAGTGAACACCAATGAGCTACCGCATAAATATGATTCGGCCAATGAAGCGGGAAAGTACACAGATGCCTCTTGAGATTGCATAGTTCCGGCTATCATACGGGCAGACGCAATTTCAAGCCCTACCCTTTCAAACTCCTGCACAGCCTCAAGGCACTTATCATATTCGTCTACCAGCACAATTGGCGGCTCGGAAAAATAGTCAAAGACCGTTGCCCCTGTGTGGCCAGGGTTTTCACTGTCGTCGAAAAGGCCGTCCATTGCAGGAGCCAGGAATGCTTCATCAATAATCTTGCTTGATACCTGGGTTTCCGGATCAAAGGCCCTTATTGAATCTACCTCATCATCGAAGAATTCGATTCTATACGGGTACTCTGCAACCGGAGGAAATACATCCAGTATGCCGCCACGCAACGCGGCCTCACCTTTGTGCTCAACAGATGAAACCCGTTCGTAACCAAACTGGACAAGATTCCTGATAAGGCCATCAGGAAGCAGCCGGGAACCTACCCGCAGGCACAAACAGCCTTTCCTAAATTGCTCCTTTGGCATTAGTTTCCGCGCCAATCCCGTTGCAGGCATCACCAGGGCCAAAGGCTGATTTTCATCTGAAAGCAGTTTGGAAAGGCATGATACTCTCATCCACAAAGATTCCTGGTTATCTGTAGCCTCAAAAGGCATAACCTCACGGGCAGGAAACAAAAGGACTCTTTCATGGCCAAGGAGATCGCCCAGATCCCGGCGAGATGTAACAGCTTCTTCGGGATTAGAGTAGATCAGCACCATGGGGCGCCTGAGTTTCTGATAGATAGATGCAGAGTAAACAGTACGTGCATACCCCCCGGCACCGGTTAGGATAGCCGGAGTTCGTTTCCGGGAAATAGCATCAATAAGTTTGGAAGCACTATGACAGTTTGAGAAAAAGTCCAAAAATCCGGGATGAGCCATTACTTGCTTTCAGTCTCCTCAAGGCCCGAATAATGATTGTAGCGGTTCATTGCCTGACTAAGGCCTAAAACCAGCGAATCGAGAGCAGCCATGGCGGCCGTTTCTACAATAGTGGAAAGGACATCCCGGTCCTCAAAAGGGGCCAATACATAGTCACACGGGTCAATATCCGGCTCAGGCCTTCCTATGCCAATTTTCAGCCTAGCAAAATCACTGTCCCCTATAAAGTCTATAATCGACTGAACCCCTTTGTGTCCACCCGAACTACCTTTACGCTTAAACCTGATCTTGCCAAATGGAATGTCCATGTCATCGTGGATGACCAATATGTTAGTGGCCGGGATTGGGAAATCGGCCAAGACCTCGGCTACAGCAGCTCCGCTCCTGTTCATGAACGTTCCAGGTTTGGCCAGCAACACTTCAAGAGGCATTTCAGAAACGCCCATTGAGCTATAACCGGTACCGCCTCGAACGAATCCTCTGGCTACATGACTAAACCCTCTATCCGAAAACCTCAACCCAAGTTTTTCGGATAGCCGGTCAAGCACCATGAAACCTACATTGTGCTTGGTCAAGGCGTATTTCTTCCCTGGATTCCCCAATCCCACCACGCATTTCATTCAAAACGTCACCTGTCCTAAATCTGTCTGGGACTATAACTCAGGCTTATCCTCGTCAGCAGCTTCCTGATCGCCCTCTGCCTCTTCCTCATCTTCTTCCTCTGTAGCTGCCCTAGGTGCTACTATTACAGCCACAACCTCTTCCTGAGGAGTAATCAACCGGATTTCTTCGCCTATCTCGAGGTCGCCTGCGAGCACCGTATCACCGTGGTTCATGTTAGCCACATTTACTGTATACTCTGCAGGAATATCTCCTGGCAGGCATTCAATAGATACATCCCTGAGCTGCCTCTGTAATATCAGGCCCTGCTTGGTAAGTTCTTCTTCTCCCACAAAAACCAGGGGAATCTCTACCTTGACTTTCTCTGTCAGTGAAATCCTGTGAAGATCCATGTGGATTATGTCTCCGGTAACAGGGTTGCGATCTATAGCTTGCACCATTACGTTGTCGTCCAAGCCTACTTCCTCTATCTTTATGCGGTGAATGTGGCCTAAGCTTCTTCCCATGATCTTTCTGATTTCCCCGGACCCAAGAACTATTGGCACAGAATCCATGCCCTTGCCATAGACTATGGCAGGAACAAGCCCTTCTCTCCTACAGGCCTTAGATGCGCCTGTACCTGTACCTCTTGTTTTTGCCAAGATTACTTCCTGTTCCAACAAACGTCACGTCCTTTCAAAGTTCCAACAACATCCAATCTAGTATTTTTACCTGAACATGGTCGAAATAGACCTACCTTCATGAATCCTAACAATCGCATCACCTAAGATCTGTGCCACAGAAATAACTTCTACCATAGATTTCATAGGATCTGCAATAGGTATAGTATTGGTTACGACCAACTGGCTCAATTGGGCTTCGGGCAATCTTTCCGGCGCCTTACCGGAAAATACCGCATGTGTAGCGCATGCCATTACAGACGCTGCACCCTTTGCCCTCAAAGCTTTTGCTGCCTGAACAATACTTCCCCCGGTGTCAATTATGTCGTCCAAAAGAATGGCATTCTTGCCTGATACTTTTCCAACAATATTCATGACTTCAGCCACGTTGGGTTCAGGACGCCTCTTGTCGATGAAAGCAACAGGTGCGCCCAATCTCTCAGCCATATCCCTTACCCTGGCAATTCCGCCGGCATCAGGAGACACTACAACCACATCGGTAAGCCCTTGCCCCTTAAAGTAATCAGACAATAGCGGCACTGCAGTAAGGTGGTCCACAGGGATGTCGAAGAAGCCCTGGATCTGCCCGGCATGAAGGTCCATTGTGAGAATCCTGTTCACCCCGGCTGTTACGAGGAGATTGGCTACCAGTTTGGCAGTTATCGGCTCCCTGCCCCGAGTCTTCCGGTCCTGGCGAGCATAACCGTAGCACGGAATTACAGCTGTTATTCTGCTTGCAGAAGCCCTTCTCAAGGCGTCTATAATAATCAGCAACTCCATAAGGCTGTCATTGACAGGATTGCAGGTGGGTTGAACCACAAATACGTCATTACCCCGGACATTCTCGTTGATGATTACCTTTATTTCGCCGTTTGAGAATCTGCCGACCTCTATTGCGCCTTGATCTACTCCAACATGCTCGCATATCTCAGCCGCCAGTCTCTTGTTTGAGTTTCCTGAAAATACTTTAAGTTTTTCATCACTATAGGGCGACACTGAACTTACCTCCTAATCCATCTTTTCCGTCCGCTTTGCTACCCAACCTTCTTTGTTTGCCTGCCTCTCTCGGGCAATGCCCAGAGACCCTCCAGGAACATCACTGGTTATTGTGGATCCTGCTGCAACATAAGCACCTTTTCCGATCTTTACCGGGGCAATCAGATTCGCGTTGCAGCCGATGAAAGCGCCATCTTCTATGACTGTTTTGTGTTTGCTAATCCCATCATAGTTCACAGTAACAGTTCCGGCGCCTATATTGACTCTTTGGCCTATAACGCTGTCACCCAAATATGAATGGTGGTGAACCTTTGAACCCGATCCAATTACACAGTTCTTTACCTCGGCGAAGTTTCCTACCAAAACTTCAGGTTCAATACAAGTTCCCGGCCGTATATGCGAGTATGGCCCTACCTCTACCCTTTTCTTGATTTCGGAATCTTCAACAACGGAAAACCACACTTTGCTGTTATCTCCGACCAATGAATCGTTGATCTCGCTACACGGCCCAATAATACATCCCTCTCCGATCCTTGTCCTACCTCTAAGGAAAGTCCCAGGTTCCAAAACAGTATTTCTTCCAACCTTAACCCCGTAATCTACGTAGGTATTTTGGGGATCCCGAACCGTAACTCCAGACAAACACAAATCTTTGATAATAGCTTCTCTAAGGCGGGCCTCAGCAAGTGCAAGAGCGTGCCTGTCATTTACCCCTTGAACCACTGAACTATCCTGCCACACAAATGAAGAAACTTTGAATCCATCTTGTACTGCCATTTCAACAACGTCAGTCAGGTAAAACTCGTGTTTGGCATTGTTGTCGTCCAACCTGGACAGAAGGCTATCAAATAGATCCTTCCTAACCAGATAGATACCGGCATTAACCTCTCTTATTTGCTCGTCGCCAGGCAAAAGATCATTTGCCTCTACAATCCTGGCAACCCTGCCATGGCAGTCCCTGCGTACACGCCCATAAGCTCCCGGATCATCAACAACAGTGGTAATAAACGATAAGCCGGTTTCTTCTGATAGATGAAATTGGACGAATGTTTGCAGCATTTCTCCGGTAATAAGAGGGGTGTCGCCGCAAAGGATCATTACATGGCCGCAATCGCCGGGAAGATGGCTCCTGGCGCATGCAGCAGCATGCCCTGTACCTTTTTGGCTCAATTGCCATGCGAATTCAAGGCGGCCTTCCATGTGGCGGGATTCGGCCCAACTGCCGGTAATCTCCCTGCGGACCTCCTCGCCTTTGTGGCCCACAACAACCACAAGCATGTCTGGCCTAACCGCTGAGGCAGCATTAAGAATGTGTTCAATCATCGGCCGCCCGCAAACAGGAAATAGGACTTTGGCGGTGTCAGATTTCATCCGCGTGCCTTCTCCGGCAGCCAATATTACCACTGATAGTTTAGACTTATCAGACATCCTAATCTCTCCCACAGTATTATATCACTTTCCCAATACAGTTCTCACAAGTTCCAGATCTTGTGGTTTGTCCACATCTACGCCAATTTCAGGCACAGCCTTGAGGGCCCTGCACTT
Organism: Bacillota bacterium; assembly: GCA_040766745.1. GTDB lineage: Bacteria > Bacillota > Sulfobacillia > Fermentithermobacillales > Fermentithermobacillaceae > JAXGPX01. The sequence goes on along the minus strand of JAXGPX010000002.1, from coordinate 438,081 downwards.
TATGCCAATCAACTTGCTTACATGCTCTTCAATCTGGGGAACACCGGCAAACCCAAGGAATACCCTGAGCAAGAACCCAAACCCGAAGAACGAAGCCATCTTTAAGGGAGACTTTCGATGCTCGATCATCTTCTCTACTACCGGCCACGCTTTTCCAACTATGCTCTTTCTAACAAAGAATACGTTGCCTCCGGTAAGGCTAGCCCCCTTAACTTTGGCATAGGTGCGCTGTACACCGGGGTACTTACTCACACAATCTTCCTTAGTCGATACCGGGTACACGAAATCAGCATCCTTTGCCACGGCACCGGCAATGAAATCTCTGAGTATTGTGGCTGTTACCAGGGGAATGTCTGACGACGACACGAGCACGAACTCTGTTTGAGCATTGGCAATACCTATTTTCACATTATCCATAAGATCGTTCCCAGGCTCTACTATGGCCACTTTTTCGTCAGCATAGCCTGACAGCCCGTCACCTGGCCCTACAACGAGTATTCTGGAGATTCCGGCCACGTCTTCAAGAGCCGAAAGCACATAGCTCAACATAGGCTTTCCTGCTATTTCAATATTGGCTTCATAAGCTTCAGGGCTTTCTGAAGCCAATTTGCCTGTGTTAGCCCTGGCGGCCAAAACAACGGCGTCGATTTCCATTGAAGTCACACTCCTGTCCTGGTAACTATAGCCTGCCTTACAGGCAATTCCCGTGACATGTCAAGGAACCTGTCCCTAACTTCCAGTCCGTGTTCCCGTGAGCTGCAAATCCCATATACAGCTGAACCGCTTCCGGTCATAATCGCCCCATCAGCACCTGATCTCAAAAGGTTTTCTTTAATTATAGATAATTCAGGGAAAGATGAATACACAGGCCTTTCAAGATCGTTATAAAGGTTCTTTCCCAGGCTTTCAGGGTCGTTTGAAACCAGGGCCCTTACAACCCTGTCTATTCGTGGATCAAGTGAAAAAATTGACTCTAAACCGGGGCTCTCCGAGACTATTACAGGCCCTCCCGGATGCAGGAAATCCCACTGGCTGTACGCCATCTTTGTCTTAACTTTCAATTCAGGAAATACGAGGACTATCCAATAGGATCCGCCCTCAACAACATGGATGCTCTCACCTCTGCCTGTGCATAAGGCTCCCTGCCATAAAGGGGGCTTTGAATTTGCTCCAATAAAAAACGGAACATCTGAACCGATTTCTGAGGCTATATCCATCAAAGGCCCTGTGCTTACCTTACACGGACTGCAGGCAATATCTCTTATTGCCAGGAGAGCTGCTGCTGCGTCTGAACTGCCTCCACCTAGGCCTTTGCCGGCAGGAATGTTCTTTTGGATTGAAATTCGAAACCCGCATGATATGCTTTGCCTGGCAAGAAAGGATTGGGCTGCTCTATAAGCCAGGTTGTCATGCTGGGCAAGGCCAGGCAAATCAGGGCAAAAAACCTCAAGGCCCTGAGGTTTGGCCTCAACGGAAACAAGATCAGATATATTTACCGGCGCCATTAAAGTAACTATCTCATGGTAGCCGTCTTCTCTTTTCCCAAGGACACTCAGGGCCAAGTTAATCTTGGCGTATGCATGGTACTCGACCACTTGAACACCGTCTGTTCGATACAACACACAATCAGTTTCTTCATAATACTGCCCAAATCCTTTTCTAGAATCTCACCCCAAGGGCATCACATACATTTTGGATCCGGGCAAAAACAGATATAGTGTCTGAGCCTGCCGATAACAAGCCGCAAACATTCCCATTATCATCTAGCACTACCGAGCCGCTATCTCCAGGCTGTGCCATCCTGGTAGTCAGAACCTGATCAGTAAACACTGCAGTCCCGATCTCACCCATACTTATTTTGAGAGTAGCGTTGACCACCTTGACTTCACCTGAATTAGTCCCGCTGGTTCGTCCGCTCTTCAGAACTTTATGCCCTACATCAACCTCTGTTGTACCCTTTGGAATTCCCAGGTCAATAATATCCGCTGTTATAAGATCTCTTGATAAGGGCCTTGCCACAGCTGCGTCTACAAGATTCATTTCAGTACCAAACCTTTGAATTCTCACTTCGTAGTTTCGTCTGATCCGCCTGATAGCCCTGTTCAAGAATTTCTGAGCAGTTCCGGCGATCTTACAGTCAGGTTGGGATACTTCGAGTTCAACTGGGGCAAATCTGAGAAGCTTTGCTATGACATCTTCATCTGTACCGCCATCATACTTTCCCGGCTGCAGTACAACATCGCCTGCTTTTGCCCGGCCATCCCTTCCGTTGCTGGAATTGGCAAGGACATGGTTGTTAGAAAGGATTAGGGGCTCACCGGTCTTAATATCATAAACCACAGCGCCAAAGGTCCCGGCAGTAACTCTGAAATGGCCTATGCTTAATCCAGGTCTGGCGGGCCTTTGACGGTCGGTCCGATTAAGAGCTACTACCTCTCCGATCTCTATGACATCTGTGAGGCACTCATTCAAACTCTTGGGAATCATGTGGCTGTTCTTCAGTTCTTCCCTGGGGACTTTTTTGTCGACCAAAACCACCAAAGAGGTCCTTCCTGTGTTTTGCCCTCGGACATGCTTGTGTCCGCGCCCAACTCCTACCACATTAGGCAATCCCATGAGTTTTGGGCCACAAACTTTGAGTGCTTTGATCACAGAATCCATCGTCCCTCCCTCCCTTCTCCATAAGGAGTCCTGCACCAACACCTTATGTAAAACAGGTTAAGGAGGTTCTGGTTTTTCGCGGCTAATTAGCCTTAACTAAGCATGTGAGAATCCGGTGCGGAACGGTAATTTAAGCCTTTTTACATGGGATTACTTTGGCATACCAGTGGGAAGTAGGGTTCAAACAGAGGTTCTCAAAGCAAACGACACAGCCTCACGTTTCTTGCTTAGAGACTGGCTGGGCCGAGCCTCGCAGGCAGATTCTTAGTAACAAGCGCAGGGAGCTTTTGCCCTAGGGGCAGAGTCTCGCCGGTGCGGCAGCCCAGCGCTTTCAGGTCGCTGCTACAGAACGGCCCATAATATCTTAGCTATCTGCAGGTACATCCTGCGTTTCATTTGGAAATTGGATTTCTACTGAATCAGTTAAAACGTCGATGTAACTCCAAGTCACAGCACGGCCAGATTCGTCATCCAGTCTTATCACAAATATGCTGGGATAGGTCTTCTCCAGTACGCCTTCCTTAATGGAAATGCGCTTCCGGCCTTCGTTGGCTCTCACTTTAATCCGCTCTCCAAGATGTCGATTAAGCTTTATGCGAATAGACTCAACAGACCTTTTCTGCATCAACGGCTATCCCCCCTTAAGTTTACTTGGAATGCTTATCCGCTACCTGGGACGCACCGTAGGCATCTGGCTTTATCTTGGCAGCAAACCCGCTGCCTACAATCTGAGAAACAAGTTCTTTTATCATGGATCTGGTTTCTCCATTTCTGCCTACATCCAGGTGAATCTCTACGTTCAGATCATTATGCCCCGTACGGGACAATTCGCCTGCAATTTTGCTGGCAATATCCAAGCTCAAATGAGCTTCATAGAAAATGCGTTGCTTTATGCTGGGCATTTTGCTTACATAGGTGCGGCTGTAGTAATATCTTCCGCCTTTGCCGATGCGGTGAATGACAACTGCAGTGACGAAGCAAATTTGTTCTCTGGCCTGGGAATCGCTGCCGACTATGAGTTTGTACTGGGACTCGGGATTTTCGGCCACGAAGTCGAGTATGTCCTCAAACATCGCAAAAAAACTCATCGGCCCTTTGGTGGGACTGACGAAGTACAATGCGATTCCCTCCTTCCCAGCCTCCTACCTGATTAATATTAGCACTTTTCTAGCATTTACGCAATTGTATAACCAATTCCGACAATTGCCAAATATGAGAAGGGGCCAAGACTTAGGCACATTGGCTATAAAAGTGGCTGTGCAGGTGAGACCATGGGGAATAGAGCTTTGGCAAGGGTAACGTATTCAGCAATGGTTATGTCTTCAGGACGCTTTGAGAGGTCTACAGAGCAGGCGTCTCCAATCCTGAGCAATTTGTCCTTATCCTCAACCAATAACGACATGGTGTTGAGCATAGTTTTCCGTCTCTGGGAAAAAGCCTTTCGTGAGATTTCATCCAAAACTGCCTCTTCTTCCTCTGTAAGAGGAAACTCAGGAAAAACCTCAAGGCTGACTAGACATGAACCTACGTCAGGCGGCGGCATAAAGGCTCCACCTGGAATCTTCTTTTCTACCTTCACTTTTGCCCGGTACTGGCACCATAGAGACAACCTTCCAAAGTCCCTGGACCCGGGTAGTTCAGCCATTCGCCTGCCCACTTCCTCTTGGACCACAAATACCAAGCGGCTCCACACAGACCTGCTAACCAGGGCTGAGTACAATACTTCTGAGGTGATGTAGTAAGGTAGGTTGCCACACATGAGAAGCGGTGATTCAGGGTGTTCTTTCCTGGTGCTCTGCCCGGATAGGTCGAATTTCAGTGCATCGCCCCAAATCCATGTCAGATTGCTGAGGGAATGGGTGGTTCCGGACACAGGGCCTTCGAGTTCTCTGTCGATTTCAAGAGCATAGACCCACTTCGATCTCTTGCACAGCTCTCTTGTAAGAGTCCCGAGTCCGGCACCTATTTCCAGAGCCACCCATGACTTATCAGGGACAGCCAGTGACGCAATCGTATTTAGGAGCCCGGGATCAGTCATGAAATGCTGGCCCAAGCGCTTTTTGAGCCTGACACCGTACTCTCTCATGACTTGCCCGTAAGATGTGTTTTTCATCAGCGCAGGATATATACCTTTGTCTTCTTTAGGCCCCAGGCAAGAGCCTCTTGGTGTGTATCAAAACATACATCTATCTTGTTTTGCTTTATGGCCGAGCCAACGTCAGCAGCCACTGCATATCCGTAGCCATCTACATAAACTCTGGTGCCCAACGGAATTACCCTGGGATCTACTGCGATAACTCCCTTGGTAGCAGGAATGCCTGTCGAAGTGGTTCCCTTTGCTGTAGGGCCACAGCATTTTGCACAAGGGCAATATGCAGTGGCAGATACTTCTATTGCCCTGGCAAACCGAATGTTCTGCCCATCACGGGAGACTACCTGCCTGGAACCGACAAGCAGTACCAGAGGAGTTGGGTCCTTTATCTGGGCCCTAGACTTTTCCTTGCGAGACACTTCACTGCCGTCTTCATACTTGACCTCATATGTAATACTGACAACGCCGGAAGTTCCTTGTCGATACACCTTTGTAAGGCCTGCATCCAGCGAGCCATCCTCCCGCTTCTGGGTATCATAAGGGATATTCTGATGCTCACTTACTTCTGCGTAGGTTACTTCAACAACTTTTATGATATCTCCGTCAGATATCTCTTCTTCTAAGCCAGGATGAACTACATCGTTTTCTTCTCGTTGAATGCCTGCAATCGATAGGATTGAAGATACGCTCTTTTCTGCTGTGAGGACTGGGAACCTCGTGCCTCTCCACTGGACAAACACTGGCTTTGCCCGTTCAACCGTAATCTGCATATCATCTGCAATCTCAGTTTCCACAGGCGGGTCCACCAGGTCTCCCGGGCCCAGGGACAAGTTAACACTCTGTAATACATCGCCTACTGTAGCCGCCCGGGTAGCCAGGGTAATTTCTCTATCCCACGCGTGTATACTTACGCTATTTGTTCTTGCTTGAACCACTAATCCTATGCATATTGCAACCAGAGCAGCCATCAGAGTGACAAATTTCACTATTGGTCGCTTGCTGCTAACTATCTCCCATCTGCTATGCAAGACGACACCCCCCTATAATGGATATTCCACAGAATCTAAGTGACTCCCTTTTAGGCATACCTGGCAATTTTTGCAATCTCTATTTGCTCCAGATTGCGAGATCTGCAGTATATAATTATGTCAATATTTCTCTGGAATATCCTTCTTTTTCCGTTTTGGTGCTTGTGTTGTCTCTGCAAACATAGACTCTACCACTTTTACTCCATAATGCCAAACGCACGTCTCCCGTTGTCCAACGTGAGCTGGGCGATTTCGTCAGCAGTACGTCCCAGTACTTCAGCAATAGCAGAAATAACCTCAAGTATGAATGACGGTTCGTTTCGCTTTCCTCTTCTGGCTTGAGGAGGAAGATAGGGGCAATCGGTTTCCACGAGCACCCGGTCCAAAGGAAGAAAAGCAAGCATGTCGCGAAGGTAACCATTTCGGGGATAGGTAAGGGGGCCACCAAACCCGATGTAGCCTCCGAGATCAAGGCATTCACGGGCATAGTCCAATCCCTGAGAGAAGCAATGAAATATCAAAGGGGTCCCCGGAGCATTTGCCCTGGCCATAGAAAGCAGATCTTCATGGGCATCTCGTTGGTGAATGATGACTGGCAGCTCTAGGCGCCTGGCCAAATCCAATCCCATGGCAAAAGCCTCAGCTTGAGCTTTTTTGGGCGATATGTTTCGAAAATAGTCGAGCCCAATCTCGCCAATAGCTCTAACCCTAGTAGATTGAGAAGCCAGGCCCTCGATAAACTTCCACCTTTCTCCGAGGGCCTGGCCTCGTAAAGCCTCATGGGGGTGAATCCCGGCGGCACAATAGATACCTATCTTCTCAGCAAGCAAAAGACTTGCCTGAGAAGAATCCTCATCAAAACCTACTTCCATGAAAGTAACACCCGAAAACTTGGCGCGTTCAATAACCTCATCTCTGTCTTCGTCAAAGGCAGGAGATGAGACATGGGCATGGGTATCAAAGATACGGGCCCCGGCCGAGTTCTCGTTAGGATATTTTGCTTCCATTCTTAACCTTTCTGTCTGGACTTAGCACTCCCAAAACTTCACTGTCCTTAGCCGCTAGGAGCATACCATTTGATTGAACTCCTCGTATCACTGCAGGTTTGAGATTATAAACTATTATGATCTGCTTACCTATAAGGTCTTCAGGATCATAATGCTTTGCAATACCTGCCACGATCTGCCTGTCTTCAGAACCCAGGTTAACTTGAAGTTTTAGTAACTTATCTGCACCTTCAACCTTCTCGCACCCGGTTACTTCTGCCACCCTGAGGTCAAAGCGTCGAAACTCGTCAATGGTAACGTAAGATTCTTTGTTCTGGGTGCTAAGGCCTTTGTCTGGTTCTGGAATGCTATTCTTTGCATCGGTTTTCTTCTGCATTGCCTTCTGGGGTATACCCGCCTGAGCCTGGCCATCTTCATCATCTAGATCTTCAGTCTCGATCCTCGGGAACAGAGGTTTTCCTCTGTGGATCTGATTACCTGCTGGACACAGGCCCCACTCAGCCGATGATTCCCAAGAGTAATGGTTTATGGGTTCGGGCATTCCAAGAGATGCCCAGATGATTCCGGGAGTCTCAATCAAGAAGGGCCGCAAAGTCTGGGCAGTTATTCTCAAGCACTCGCACAGGTTGTACATAACTGTCCCTAACCGGGTATCGTTCTGCTTATTCAGATTCCAGGGGCTTGCTTCGTCAATATACTTGTTTGCCGTTTTCACCAGATCCATTATTCTCTCTATGGCAAGGTTGATGTGCAAAGTATCCATCTCGTGCTCAACTTTGGTTTTCAGGCCAAGGCATTGGTTCTTGAACTCAGAATCCAGGCTTTCCTCTCGCCCCGGCTCAGGAATCTTCCCTTTACAGAACTTCTTGACCATAGTCAGGGTACGGTAGATTAGGTTACCCAGGTCGTTTGCGAGATCCGAGTTTATCCTGGCAACCAGGGATTCTTCAGTATAGTCGCCGTCTGCCCCAAAGGGCACTTCCCTTAGGACAAAGTAACGAATTGCGTCCAGGCCATATTTGGCTACAAGCTCGGCAGGATCTACTACATTTCCCATTGTCTTTGACATTTTCTTGCCACCGAGATTCAGCCACCCATGGGCAAAAATCCGGCCGGGCAAAGGAAGATCAAGGGCCATAAGGAGAATAGGCCAGATAACTGCATGGAACCGGAGAATTTCCTTTCCGATCAGATGGACATCTGCCGGCCACCACTTGTTGAACTTCTCCATGTCAAACGGGTAACCCTGGGCTGAGATGTAGCTGGCAAGTGCGTCCACCCAAACATACACAACACTCTTTTCGTCAAAGGGAACCTTAATACCCCAGTCGAAAGATGTTCTCGATATACACAAATCTTCAAGCCCTGCCTTGATAAACTGTACGACTTCATTCTTCCTTGAAACCGGCTGAATAAAGTCTGGGTGTGACTCGACATAGTCAAGCAGCCTATCCTGGTACTTTGAGAGCCTGAAAAACCAGCTTTCTTCTTCTACTCTCTCAAGGGGCTTTCCGTGGTCAGGGCATATCATGCCTGGCATAGCCCTTGCCTGAGTCTCAGTGTAGAAGGACTCACAACCGACACAGTACCAGCTTTCGTAATTCTTTTTGTATACATCACCATTTTCATGCAATTTCTCAAATACCCACTGAACGGTTTTCACATGGTTGTCGTCTGTTGTTCTGATAAAACCGTCGTAGGAAATGTTAAGTGTGTTCCATAAATCCTTTATATTCCCAACAATTTTATCGACATATTCTTTAGGGCTGCAGCCAAAAGATTCGGCTTTTCTCTGAATTTTTAGGCCATGTTCGTCGGTGCCGGTCAAGAAAAAGACGTCATACCCTTTCATCCGTTTATATCTTGATATAGAATCAGCAGCCAGTGTAGTATAAGAATGGCCTATATGCAGGTCACCGGATGCATAGTAAATTGGTGTAGTTATATAATAGGTATTGCTCATACCGCTTGTAACCTCCTAATCTATGATTGTCCTAAGTTTAACACTTAAAACCTAGGGATCAAAGTTTTGTGTTAAAAGCCATTTTTTTTCGTAAAATGTCTTGACGATTTCTGGCACATCTGGTATCTATTTATTGATGCCATTGTCGAAATATGGAGGGACCGGCTGGGAAGAGAGGTGAATAGAAATGATGAAATCTACCGGAGTAGTCCGAAAGGTTGATGAACTGGGAAGAGTGGTTATTCCCATAGAGCTCAGGCGCACCTTGGACATCGGCGAAAAAGATTCTTTGGAAATTTACGTCGACGGGGAAAGCATTATTCTCAGGAAATATGAACCTGCCTGTGTCTTCTGTGGAAACGCTGCTGGCGTAGAGATATATAAAGGCAAGCGCGTTTGCAAGGACTGCTTGGCTGAGCTGTCAGACATTAAGTAAACGCCAGGTACAAGCTCATCTATACATAGATAGACGTGGGTTTACCGGGCTGAGCATAATCAAATGTAGTACAAGCTTATGGCCATAACACAGAACATAGCGTAGACCGTGATCAACAGGAAATCTTATAAGGAGGCGGAGCCATCTGCCTCCTCTTGATTTTGACGAGAATCCAGGTAGGCAACAATAACCCATTCGCCTTGGATCCGGCTGTCTTTCATCTGGGCATAAATCTCATGCACCGGGCCTATTATTGCACCTTCGTATACCTTGGTCATCTCGTGGCACAAACTGACCTGAATCACAGGAAATACCTCCATGAGATCGGCAAGGCATTTCAAGAGCCTGTACGGTGACTCGAAGAATACCACGGGTACATCAGGCTTTATCCACTGGGCAAAGAAGTCCTGCCTTTTCCTGGGCTTGCGAGGAGGAAAACCTGCAAAAATAAACTGGGATGCATAGAACCCCGAAAGAGCCAGTGCTGTGGTTACAGCTGACGGCCCTGGAACCGAAGCAATTTTGATTCCATGTTCTCTCACTGCACGTATCAAATACGCTCCGGGGTCGGATATTAGTGGCATGCCTGCGTCTGATACCAATGCCACTGCCTTTCCCTGAGACAGTTGATCGAGAACCATGGTTGTGCGTTGTTCTTCTATGTGTTCGTGAAAGGGCCAAAGAGGTTTCCTAATCCCGTAATGGGTAAGCAATTTCAAAGTCCGCCTTGTATCTTCACAAAGGATGAGGTCAACCTGGCTCAGAACGTCAATGAGCCTGAAAGAAGCATCTTCAAGATTTCCGATAGGGGTTCCACAAATGTACAATACACCTTCATGTGGGTCTACGCCCTCGATGCCGGAACCGGCCTTGTCAATGGCTTTCGCCTTGGCCTCTCTCAGCATTTCTTCTCGTCGACTTCCTCTTCGGGAAACTCTGATACAGTGCCATCTTCCAGTTCCACAGTGAGGATTCCCTTTGATTGGTTGTACCCGGTTACTTTCCCTTCGCCTGCCGGGGTAATGACGCAGGTCCCTATCTGTATTGGCCAAGCAGGTGGCCTCCCTATGTCTGTGCTTTCAGACTCAAATCTAAGACAACACAAGAGACGTCCACACGTACCTGATATTTTCGAAGGGTTAAGCGAAAGATTCTGCTCCTTTGCCATCCTTATGGAAACAGGCTGGAATTCACATAGGAAGCTGCCGCAGCATAACTCTCTCCCGCAAGGGCCCAATCCGCCAATTAGCCTGGCTTCATCTCTGACGCCTATCTGTCTTAGTTCAACCCTGGCCTTAAGCACAGATGCCAGGTCTTTTACCAGCTCCCTGAAATCTACCCGGCCGTCTGCAGTAAAGTAGAGGGTTATCCTAGACCCGTCAAAGGTATACTCGGCATCGACGAGCCGCATTTCCAAGCCGTGTTCCTCAATCTTCTGTCTGGCAATATCCATTGCCTCGCAGGCTCTTTGCTTGTTCTGGCTTTCAGTGATGAAATCTTCTTTCTGGGCTAAACGCAAAACTTGTTTCAGCGGCAGAACAAGCTTATCTTCCGGTACCTCCTTAAGGTCCGTAGCTACAATGCCAATTTCAATTCCCCTGACCGTTTCGACAAGCACTTTCTGGCCGGCTTTCAGCGGAATATCACCTGGATCAAAATAATATACCTTACCTTTTTCTTTGAATCTTACTCCTGCAACCAATGGCATAAGTCTTTTCCCCTCTTGGAGATATAAACACATCTTATCATTTCAATTCTACAACCTAAAAACTCGCTTGAGGTCCATGAACAATACACAAAACGCCAAAAACGCGTTTGTGTTGGCATTCAAGCTTTGCCGCAAACCCATGACGGCCCTTAGTCCGGCCAGGCTCTGGTTCAAGAGCACATTAGAACTGCCGCCTTTGTGGCTTCCGTCGCTTCCGTCTTCCCCGGTTGATTCCAGGCCTTCATCACAAATTCCTTGGTTATGCTGAACAGCACGGAGCAAGCTTCGCGCAAATTCTACTTCAATGGCAGAAAGCATCCTGCCTTTTTCCTCGGAATCAGTTTTTGAATACTTAAGAGCTAATTCTACAGGAGAAGTCGTATGTATTTCTTCAAAAAGAGCTTGTTGGAAGAATTTAATTTCTTCATCCTGAGATAAAAGCCATAACGCCCTTTCAACACTGCCGTTGGAAAAGGCCGCAATCTCATGACTTTTGTCTCTTGATACTCCATGTTCTTTTTCGAGGAACTCGGCTATGGCCCTGGACGGCAGCGGCCTGAATGTAATTACCTGACACCTTGAAACCACCGTGCTGGGAATCGCTGTTTCGTTTGCCGTGGTCAAAATGAAAATCACATAAGGTGGCGGTTCCTCAAGCAATTTGAGCAAAGCATTAGCTGCCTCGGCAGTAAGGTTTTCAGCATCATATATGACGAAAACTTTCCTCCGAGATAAGTATGGCTTTGTGAGAGCCTCTTTCAGCATACCATGGGAAGCTTTTATCTTAATGGTTGTCCCGTCTTTTTCAATTGGGTAAAGATCAGGATGGCTGTCCTTGTCAAAAGCCTGGCAGGACCTGCACAACCCACACGAAAGCCCTGCATTATCTTTAACAATAGAACCTAAGCCTGATTCCGAACCCGAACCGGCAAATCTACTTTCATCCATGCACAGGAGTGCCTTGGAAAACTCCCGGGCCAAATCCTCCTTACCGGAGCCTGTTGGGCCCTTGAATAGATATGCATGGGCTATTCTTCCTGATCTCAGTATAGCTCTAAGAATCTTTACCGGGACCGCTTGTCCGCCTAAGACATCATTCACGAGTTAACTAACCTACCTATAATATTGCGATCTTACCGTCATACTTTTACGAATTTCTCTACGGGCAAAATGAAAATCGTTGCGCCTCCTACTACAACTCCGACAGGATACGGGACATATGACTCACCGGGGCCTACCGGGGTAATCGGTGTAACCAGCTGCTCCCGGGCGCGGCAAGTTTTCTTAATCACGTCAAGGACCTTATCTGTCTCGTCATTATCTACTCCTATTAGTACAGTGGAGTTGCCTTCCCGCAGAAACCCTCCTGTGGAAGCAAGTTTCGTCGCGCTGTAGCCTGCTCGGACCAACCCATCCATAAGCTTCGGAACATCTTTATCCTGGACAACAGCGATAATTAGTTTCACAGGCCTTCCCTCCCATGCTCTTCCATTAAAGATCATAACCTTTCCTAAACAAAATGCTCACAATCTCTTTCCAAACTCTAGATTCAACCTGGGATGCGTCTGAACTGGCATCTATGACTATTGCACGATGTGGAAATCTTCTGGCTAGTTCCCTGTACCCCTCTCTGACTTTTCGATGATACTCCTCGCTTCTGGACTCGATTTTGTCTTTTACTTTGCAGGCAAACCTCTCCTTAAGAACAAGTGGGTTGTCGATGTCCAGAATCAAAGTCAGATCCGGTTCTAAGCCGCCGGTTGCTATGGTGTTAATGCTTTCTATGTAAGAAGGTGAAATTCCTCCCGCATAGCCTTGATAAACCCAAGTGGAATCTATGTACCGCTCAGTAATAACTATGCGTCCTTGAGCAAGTGCAGGCCTTACAATTTTCGATACGAACTCAGATCTGGCAGCTGCATACAAAAACAGTTCTGAAAGAATTGTTCTGTCAGGGCTATTTACATCAAGAAGTAGATCCCTGACTCTTTCCCCAAAAGGAGTCCCACCCGGTTCCCTGGTTACCAAAGGGTTTAGCCCCATAGATTCAAGCCTGTCTGTAAGCCGGGCAATCTGGGTAGATTTCCCCGAACCGTCGCACCCCTCAAGGCTTATGAATACACCGCTGTTTGCATTTGTTATGGCTCCACACAAAATACTTTCAACTCCCTTTGGTGATCCGAATAACCTCGGCCCAGGACCTCAAGACCGCAATCAATGGCAGCGTTCAGGTATTCTACAACAGATTCGCCTATCCTTTCTCCCGGGACAATAATTGGGGAGCCTGGCGGATAGATAAACACAGTATCAGCGCTAATCCGGCCAATTGAATCTTTTAGGGCAAAAGGTTTGCTCTTCGAATAGAACGCCTGTGCAACCGGCATGGCTGTCTTTGGCCTTGGAGGCTCTTGTTCAAGGATTCTTGTTTGTAACTTCGAATCTGCCGTTTCTCTGTGTGGGAAGCCGGCAGGCCGTGCAACTTGCCGTGGAACATCATGGGCACCAGAGCCCAAGCACACATCTGAGATATCCTGGAAACCCCTAACCACCCTGTCGATTATGCTTGAATCATCAGATCCTGTAACCATGAGAAGAACATAATCAGGACCGGCCATCTCCGGGACAATCCGGCTTCTCTCCCAAAGGAAGGCCTGTGCCTGCGGGCCTGAGATCCCTAATCCCGATACGCCTACAAGAGCCTTTCCCGGGTCCCACAAAAGCCCTCTGTCCCTTTGCCGGGGCATACGAACTTCAATGCCTTGAACCTTCGACAGTCTGGACGTAAGTTCATGGCCTGATTCAATCACTGTGCGTACCCACTGCGAATCCTGTTGAAAGTCTCCTATGGCCTTTTCCAGAGACGCAAGGAGCAAATATGAAGGAGAGGTCGACTGAACCAGTCTTAACGCCTCCTGTACGTTTACAGCCAAATCGGGAAACGCTTCAATACAACCCTGGGTTACGTGGAGCAAGCCTGTTTGGGTAAATGCCTGTGACGTCTTATGGGCTCCGTGGACTACAAGGGCAGCACCGCATTCAATAGCTGAAGGTGGCATATTCTCTGAAAATGAAAATAGGGTACCGTGAGCTTCATCGGCCATAACCGGAATATCCATTTCGCCGGCTAGGAAGCAAAAGTCTGAAATATCCCTGGCTACCCCGAAGTAAGTGGGGTTGACTACTACCATGCCTTTTATATCGCTTATTCCGCCAATTGGCCCGGACTCTCCTGGACTGTCAAAACCCCCAACTTGGGCCTTTATGTCTGAAACTGTAACAGGCAAGTAGCCGCCGAAATAGCTGTCGTATTCGGGATAAACAAATAGCGGTTCCAGTCCAGACAGTATAAGGCCAGAGATAATTGAACGATGGACGTTTCTTGGAACTATTATCCGCCCTTGCCCTAAAGTCATCCGAATTGCCAGAAGGGATGCAAGTATCCCTGAAGTTGCCCCGTTTACAAGGCAATACGAGGTTGCTGTGCCAAATGCCCGGCTTAAAGCCTTTTCGGCTGCCTTTATAGCTCCCCTTGGGTAATGGAGATTATCCAGCCCGGGAACTTCAGTAACATCCAAGGCCTTTGCAGCGTCGAGTACGTGCTCAGGTGTTTCAAAACTTGAACTGGGGAATGCCAAGCCCTTATGCCCGGGCATGTGCATTCTGACCGGTTTTTCGTTTATGTATGAAGTAATGCTCTCAAGAATACCATGTGGCAACTTGTCCATAGTATGCTTCCTCTTAGTTACATGTTGGTTACATGATTCAGCCGGTCTAGATTCAGCCGGTCAATTACATGATTTGCCGGGAATTCCCGAACCTGAATCTATCATATAACAAGCGGCAAACATCATAAACTACCGCTAAACCAAAGGCTTTCGACATCCGGGATACTATTGCTGTTTGTTAAGGCAATTTTATCCACAACTTTTGCCACTTATCCCCAGACTTGTCAACAGGATTCTCCGTCAGTAGACCATCGCCCCTATGCAACAACAGATGACGAACTTCCGGTGACGAACTCTGCTGGGTTGAAAGGGAAAACAATGCTGTTCCCTGCGGCAAATCGTCTAGGAAATTCCTATGCAGCAATTCGCGGATTTTGCGAAGGGCCTCAAAAAGGCATATTGGCATTCCGAAATGTCTATTTTGGTTCTACAGTCACCTTAAGCATCTTGTCACCAATCTCAATGCTGTCAATGACCTCCATGCCAGAGACCACTTTGCCAAACACTGCATAGTCTCCGTCCAGCCACGGCGCATCTGTCTTGAGCACATAGAACTGGGAACTTGCTGAATCCGGGTCCATAGATCGGGCCATTGCCACAGCTCCTCGTACATTCTTGAGATTCTTATTTGTCTCAAGTTTGATGGTCTTCCCGGAACCACCATACCCTGTTCCCTGAGGATCACCTGTCTGTACCACCCAATCCTCGACCCTGTGCCATATTATTCCGTCATAGAATCCGGATTTGGCAAGGTCCAGGAAGTTCTGGGATGTTACCGGCATCAACTTCGGATAGACCTCAATTACTATTGTGCCCTTTTCCATTTCGATCTTGACCGTTTCTGTCACTTGAGCGTCAGCCCTTTCTCTCCTTGCTTTGACCACAAATAACCCTGTTATTACAGACGCCAAAAGGACCAAGGCAACAAGGAGAACAGGGCCCAGCCTGCCTTTGAAAGGTTTCCCGGCTGACTGGCGTGAGCCTTTGGATTGCCGCTTGCTAGATTGCCCTTTGCCCGACTGCATCTTGCTAGATTGCGGCTCGCTTCGTATCTGCTTGTTGACTTGCTTTTCAGATGTTGCCTTCCCAATGTTCTTACTTGATTTTCTGGCCATCAACAACACTCTCCGGTACATTTTGCTTCTTATATGGAATTGTCATGCCTGTGGCAAAAAAGGGCAAGACCTTAGCCATGATTCGAACTACTTTCACACTTGTGAGCCCCACCCTCACATTAATGCCGGCCGGAAGCATCGCAATTATCATAGAAGTAGATGCAGTATTTTGACGCCAATCGCCTTATCCAAGGGACATAACTATGAGGCCGATCAACATTGCTCCGCTTCCTATAAATTTCAATATGCTTGGCTTCTCAGACAGAAGACGTGTTCCCATTATGGTGCCAATCAAAATGCTGATCTCCCTTGCAGGAGCAATGTAGCTGACAGGACTGACTACCATTGCAGTAAGGACCAGGGTGTATGCAAGAGGGCACAGTGCCCCAATGCCAACGGCATTGGCCCAGTTAACCTTCCATTGCTCTGCTACCTCTCCCCTG
This sequence comes from Bacillota bacterium, assembly GCA_040766745.1. Lineage (GTDB taxonomy): Bacteria > Bacillota > Sulfobacillia > Fermentithermobacillales > Fermentithermobacillaceae > JAXGPX01. Next base: position 421,903 of record JAXGPX010000002.1, on the reverse strand, counting down.
TGCTTCATTATGTACGGCGTAAGCATTATGAACCGCGCCAGGTTAGTTCCCCATTCCAAAAGTACAGGCGGCACCATAATCCGGCTTACCGCAATCTTGTCACATATTGTGTATGCAGCTATTGAAACCCCGCAAAGTAACGCGTAAACGATGCCCGAGTCTGCACCTGATTTCATGATATCCAGCGGATTGCCAGTCAATGCCATAATGCCTGCAGCCATAAGCCCTATACCAAGAAAGCCCATCCATGTCGGGCGTTCACCCAAAAAGGCTATGCCTGCAAAAGCAGCAAGTAATGGCCCTGTACCCCGAGAAACTGGATAGACTATCGACATGTCACCTTTCTCGTAACCTTTATCCAGGAAAGCAAAATAGAACGATTGCAGAAAAGCAGACAAAAGGACAAATCCTACTTGTGGCCAACCAATAGTGGGCTTCTGAACAAATACAATCCAAGCAGCAACAGGGGCCCATATAGCTACTGACATACCAGTGAACAGCCAGATAAATTCAGTTCCCCCACAAGCTTTCTTGGCCAGAAGGTTCCATGTTGCATGTGCAAATGCTGCAATTAGAATCAACCCTAGTGCGACGCCTGTCATGATCCAAACCTCCAAGCTGCATTTCGAACCGTTATCCCCTACCTACCCAATCCTATCCACTATACCATTATTAAACCTGCTAGGAAACACTTTGCCCTCTAAGCCCATGATTTGCCTGAAACATGGAAACCGTTTCCACGTTCACGATCCGCGCCAGTCTGAATATGTTGATGTGCACGTGTTTGCGTGCTACACTTGGATCCGTGAGGTGAGGAAATGGAAAAGCAGAATATAACCCTGTCCCTTTCAAAAGGACTGCTTAGGAAAATCAAGGTAATCGCGGTTCAGAAAGACAAGTCCGTTTCGGGGTTGCTCACCGAAATGCTCGATGACCTTGTCAGCCGAGAAGATGCCTATTTGCAGGCTAAAGAACGATATTTGGCCGGCTTACAAGCTCCCTTCAATATGGGAACGCAAGGCCAAATTGCATTCAAGAGGGAGGATCTTCATGACAGGCAGGCCTAATCGTCATTTCGTGGACACAAATATCCTGGTCTATGCACATGATGCCTCTTCTGGTACTAAGCACGAACGGGCGAAGAGTGCAATCCTGGACCTGTGGAAAACCGGAACAGGTTGCCTGAGTATTCAAGTTCTCCAGGAATTTTACGTAGTAGTAACACAGAAAGTTCCAAATCCAATCCATTGGACAGAAGCACAGCGGATCATATCAGACTTATCAGTGTGGCAAATACACATGCCCAGTGCTACAGATGTTCTCAGGGCAATTGAGATTCAACATCAGCAAAACCTCTCCTTCTGGGATGCGATGATCATACAAAGTGCATCTCAGCTTGGTTGCTCCTGTATCTTAACTGAAGACCTCAACTCAGGACAAATGTACGGCAGCGTAAAGGCGATCAACCCATTATTGGACCCTTGTGAAACGCTGGGACGGTCCTAACGTTTCAGGGATCATAAACAGAGTAATTGATTGAAAACATGTACGATACGCAGGGACAGCCCTGATTTCTCAATAGTCAGCCAGTAAAGTAATTGACACACAAATGAAATATTAGGACCGTCCCAAGATTTCCGAACCGTCCCCCCGTTTCAAATGCAAAAGCCCCACCCAATGCGGTGGGGCTCTCAAATTAGATCCGGCAGTGACCTACTCTCCCAGGCCGTTACCAGCCAAGTACCATCGGCGCTGGAGGGCTTAACTTCCGTGTTCGGAATGGGAACGGGTGTGACTCCTCCGCCATTACCACCGGAAACTTTCTTTTCGCTTCCGTGTCTTTCAATCTTTGACTTAAGAGAGGTTCGCGAAACTAACTTAAGCGCGAGAGTCGAGGCCTCGACCTATTAGTACCGGTCAGCTAAACATGTTGCCATGCTTACACACCCGGCCTATCTACCAGGTAGTCTCCCTGGGGTCTTACCGGACTATCTCCGTGGGAAACCTCATCTTGGGGTGGGCTTGGCGCTTAGATGCTGTCAGCGGTTATCACTCATGAACGTAGCTACTCAGCTACTGCCGCTTGCACGACAACTGATTCACTAGAGGTTCACTAACCCCGGTCCTCTCGTACTAGGGGCTACCCTTCTCAAGTCTCCTACGCTCGCAACAGATAGGGACCGAACTGTCTCACGACGTTCTGAACCCAGCTCACGTACCGCTTTAATAGGCGAACAGCCTAACCCTTGGGACCTGCTCCAGCCCCAGGATGCGATGAGCCGACATCGAGGTGCCAAACACTGCCGTCGATATGAACTCTCGGGCAGTATAAGCCTGTTATCCCCAGGGTAGCTTTTATCCGTTGATCAACGGCCTTTCCACTCAGGGCCGCAGGGTCACTAGGGCCAGGTTTCCCTCCTGTTCGACCTGTCAGTCTCACAGTCAAGCTGGCTTTTGCCCTTACACTCTATGGTTGATTTCCAACCAACCTGAGCCAACCTTAGCGCGCCTCCGTTACTCTTTTGGAGGCGACCGCCCCAGTCAAACTGCCCACCTGACACCGTCCCCGAACCCGTCTCGGGCTCAAGGTTAGAATTCCGTTACTTCAAGGGTGGTATTCCAACGTTGGCTCCCTACCCCCTGACGAGAGTAGTTCTCTGCCTCCCACCTATCCTCTACATGAAACAACAAAATTCTATGTCAGGTTACAGTAAAGCTCCACGGGGTCTTTCTGTCCAGTCGCAGGTAACCTGCATCTTCACAGGTATTACAATTTCACCGGGTCCCTCGTTGAGACAGCGCCCAGATCGTTACGCCATTCGTGCGGGTCGGAACTTACCCGACTAGGAATTTCGCTACCTTAGGACCGTTATAGTTACGGCCGCCGTTCACCGGGGCTTCGGTTCAGAGCTTCGCTTGCGCTAACCCCTTCCCTTAACCTTCCGGCACTGGGCAGGCGTCAGCCCCTATACTTCGCCTTGCGGCTTTGCAGAGACCTGTGTTTTTGTTAAACAGTCGCCTGGGCCGATTCTCTGCGGCCCCCTCACGGGGGCACCCCTTATCCCTAAGTTACGGGGTCATTTTGCCGAGTTCCTTAACGAGGGTTATCCCGCGCGCCTTAGGATTCTCTCCCCGCCTACCTGTGTCGGTTTGCGGTACGGGCGCCACATAGATTGCATACTTAAATGCGCTAGAGGCTTTTCTCGACAGTATGGGACAGGCCTGCTTCGGTACTCTAATTTCCCTCGCATTCGCCCCTCGGAACTCCCTCGCGGATTTACCTGCAAGGGCTTCCTAAAGACTTGGACCGGGGCTACCAACGCCCGGCCAGGCCCTCCGACCTGTGTCCCCCCTTCGCTCTATGCGGCGGTACCGGAATATCCACCGGTTGTCCATCGCCTACGCTTCTCAGCCTCGGCTTAGGTCCCGACTAACCCTGAGCGGACGAGCCTTGCCCAGGAAACCTTAGGCTTTCGGCGGACAGGATTCTCACCTGTCTTTTCGCTACTCATACCGGCATTCTCACTTCCCCACGCTCCAGCAGTCCTTACGGTCCGCCTTCTCTGCATGGGGAACGCTCCCCTACCAATTGGCGCAAGGCCAATTCCGCGGCTTCGGTGACAGGCTTTAGCCCCGTGTATTATCGGTGCAGAACCCCTCGGCCAGTGAGCTATTACGCACTCTTTCAATGGTGGCTGCTTCTAAGCCAACATCCTGGCTGTTTTAGGAGTCCCACTTCCTTTCCCACTTAGCCTGCACTTTGGGACCTTAGCCGGCGGTCTGGACTCTTTTCCTCTCGACTACGAATCTTAGCACCCGCAGTCTGACTCCCGAAGATGGGACAGGTGGCATTCGGAGTTTGAATGGGTTCAGTAATCTTGTAGGACCCCTAGCCCAATCAGTGCTCTACCTCCACCGCCCTTACTTCGAGGCTAGCCCTAAAGCTATTTCGGGGAGAACCAGCTATCTCCGGGTTCGATTGGCATTTCACCCCTATCCACAGCTCATCCCATGTTTTTTCAACAACAATGGGTTCGGGCCTCCACGTGGCTTTACCCACGCTTCACCCTGGCCATGGATAGCTCACCCGGTTTCGGGTCTATGGCCTGTAACTTGACGCGCTATTCGCACTCGGTTTCCCTGCGGCTCCGGAACTTAATTCCTTAACCTTGCTACAAACCATAACTCGCCGGTTCATTCTTCAATAGGCACGCTCTCAGCCCGGACTTGCGTCCATGGGCCTAGAACTGCTTGTAGGCACACGGTTTCAGGTTCTATTTCACTCCCCTAACAGGGGTGCTTTTCACCTTTCCCTCACGGTACTGGTTCACTATCGGTCGCCAGGGAGTATTTAGCCTTAGGAGGTGGGCCTCCCGGATTCCCGCAGGGTTAGCGTGCCCCGCGGTACTTGGGTGCCTTCTTGAGGAGCTCATAACCTTTCGCTTACAGGACTATTACCTTCTATGGTGTGCCTTTCCAGGCAGCTTCAACTAGATTATGAGTTTCTGACTCCTCTGCAATGCTGCCGCACTGCAACAGAAGGTCCCACTACCCCTTGACGGCAACGCCGGCAGGCTATCACGCCGTCAAAGTTTAGGCTCTTCCCCGTTCGCTCGCCGCTACTTAGGGAATACGCTTTTGCTTTCTTTTCCTGAAGGTACTTAGATGTTTCAGTTCCCCTCGTTACCCTGCCTGCCCTATGTATTCAGACAGGCGTGGCATGGTCTTCCCATGCCAGGTTTCCCCATTCGGATATCCACGGATCAATGCCTGCTAGCGGCTCCCCGTGGCTTTTCGCAGCTAACCACGTCCTTCTTCGTCTCCTGGCGCCAAGGCATCCGCCATGTGCCCTTACTACCTCGACTCTCGCTGCTTAAGTTAATTCCGCGAGATTCGTCTTATGCTTTCCATAATCCTAATTCGCGCTTTTCTGTAAAAACGCTTCGTTACCTCTCTTAAGTTGTCAAAGACCAAGTTTGGTGGAGACGGGCGGAATCGAACCGCCGACTTCCTGCTTGCAAAGCAGGCGCTCTCCCAACTGAGCCACGCCCCCACCTTGTTTTGCTTCTGATATAAAAGGACCAAGCTTCCTAATGGTGGGCACAGGTGGACTCGAACCACCGACCTCACGCTTATCAGGCGTGCGCTCTAACCGCCTGAGCTATGCGCCCACAGGCCTTAGTCCCTCAAAACTGGACAGCGTAGAGACTTTGGTAAGGTCTCCTTAGAAAGGAGGTGATCCAGCCGCACCTTCCGATACGGCTACCTTGTTACGACTTAGCCCCAGTCACCAGCCCCACCTTCGGCAGTTCCCTCCTTTGCAGGTTGGGTCACCGACTTCGGGTGTTGCCAGCTTCCATGGCTTGACGGGCGGTGTGTACAAGGCCCGGGAACGTATTCACCGCGACGTAGCTGATTCGCGATTACTAGCAATTCCGTGTTCACGCAGGCGAGTTGCAGCCTGCGATTCCAACTGAGGCCAGCTTTTTGGGATTCGCTCCGGATCGCTCCTTAGCTGCCCGTTGTACCGGCCATTGTAGCGCGTGTGTAGCCCAGGGCATAAGGGCCATGATGATTTGACCTCATCCCCACCTTCCTCCGGATCGTCTCCGGCAGTCTCCAGTGAGTCCCCAGCCGAACTGTTGGCAACACTGGATAGGGGTTGCGCTCGTTGCGGGACTTAACCCAACATCTCACGACACGAGCTGACGACAACCATGCAACACCTGTCATACCGTCCGTATTGCTACGGAAATCTGTGTTTCCACAGACGGCAGTATGATGTCAAGCCCTGGTAAGGTTCTGCGCGTTGCGTCGAATTAAACCACACGCTCCACTGCTTGTGCGGGCCCCCGTCAATTCCTTTGAGTTTTAGCCTTGCGGCCGTACTCCCCAGGCGGAGTGCTTATTGTGTTAACTCCGGCACGGAGGGTTGTTGCCCCCCACACCTAGCACTCATAGTTTACGGCTGGGACTACCAGGGTATCTAATCCTGTTTGCTCCCCCAGCTTTCGCTCCTCAGCGTCAGGTTCAGTCCAGGAAGCCGCCTTCGCCACTGGTATTCCTCCCGATATCTACGCATTTCACCGCTACACCGGGAATTCCGCTTCCCTCTCCTGTCCTCTAGCCTGCCAGTTTCAAGCGCAGTTCCAGAGTTGAGCCCTGGAATTTCACACCTGACTTAACAAACCGCCTACTCGCCCTTTACGCCCAGTAAATCCGGACAACGCTCGCCCCCTACGTATTACCGCGGCTGCTGGCACGTAGTTAGCAGGGGCTTCCTCCTGGGGTACCGTCACTTTCTTCGTCCCCCATGACAGAGGTTTACGACCCGAAGGCCTTCTTCCCTCACGCGGCGTCGCTAGGTCAGGCTTTCGCCCATTGCCTAAGATTCCCAACTGCTGCCTCCCGTAGGAGTCTGGGCCGTATCTCAGTCCCAGTGTGGCCGATCGTCCTCTCAGACCGGCTACCCGTCGTCGCCTTGGTAAGCCGTTACCTTACCAACTAGCTGATGGGGCGCGGGCCCATCTGAAAGCGGGTTTCCCCTTTCTTCCCGGTGCCATGCAGCACCAGGACATTATCCGGTATTAGCGACTCTTTCGAGCCGTTATCCCAATCTTCCAGGCAGGTTACCCACGTGTTACTCACCCGTTCGCCGCTAGGTTCAACCTCACCTTGCGGTTCGGTCTCACCTCGCTCGACTTGCATGTTTGAGGCACGCCGCCAGCGTTCGTCCTGAGCCAGGATCAAACTCTCCGTTACACCTTTATCCTTAACTCAAAGTTCTTCTACGCTGTTCAGTTTTCAAGGACCAAAGCGAACAGGCTTTATCTTACCTGCTCACGTTCCTTTTGTCAACACCACCGCGAAGCATCTTTTCACGTGGTCTTGCGTGAATTTCGATGAACAAACTTTGTGGTTTGCATCTTTGCCGCTCGCGCGGGGGCAAGTGCTATATTACCATACCGGAATAACATATGCAAGGGAATTGTCTACTGGTGCGCCATGGGCCGGTTGCATTCCCGCCGCCTAGGGCATGGGCTGTAGATCTCGGTCAAACCTGCTATTTCTCCCGCAATACTATCCTAAAGTAGTAGCCTAAAGTACTCCTTGGCGGTATAACTTTTTAGCCCTAAGAATGTTCTTCCAGTTATGCCCACCGTTATATCCCGAGTCTGGGAATACGTCCGGGTACCCTTTTAGGGAGTGAAAACCCATTTGAAGCGACTATACGTAGTAGCAATTGTACTGTTTCTCCTTATCGCCGCTGCTATAGCAGGTGCCCTTGCGTACTACCAAAGTACCGGTATCAGACCGCCTGTAATTGGCATTTCAATACAGGCAGAGCCCAAACCGGTTAAATTCGCAAGGAGAGGACCTTTTTGCATCACAAATTGAGCGCACTGATAAACCAGTGGATACATGTGGCTAAGCAAGACTTCTTTGAAGCCATGCTCGTTGCAGCCGGTTTTCTTGTACCGCTTGTTTATGCTGAAAGGACACTAGGGACCCTAACCATTACAATAATCGAGCCGGTTATGGTTTTATTAATCATTGGGTTTGCCTTGCGTGCCCGGCGGGAAAAGCTCGACCTTCGCCCTACAACCGCTGACCTGCTCTTTGCTGCTCTGGTCCTTTGGTCGGCAATATCCCTGCCGCGGGCCATAGACTTTGGCAAGTCGCTGCGCGAGGTTCTCTGGCTTGCAGAGTCTGCACTGGTGTACTACATGGTGAGCCACAGCAACCTCAATAAGGAAAGCCTGGGCAGGCTGATGAGATCATGGTGCTACGGTGCTATTGCAGTTGCCTTCCTGGGGCTTCTGCATTACCTTGTATCAGTACTTTCAGGCAATGGCCCGGTCAGAATCGCCTCTACAATCCTGAATTCCAATCACCTTTCAGGCTATCTCATAATCTACCTTCCTATATTGATCTCAATGAAGTACGGAAAGAGGAAGGATCAGAGGTATTACTGGGGCATTCTGGCTACCATTGTAAGCACTGCCCTTGTACTCACCTACTGCCGCGGCGGCTGGTATGCCACAATCATAGCACTTACAATCATGGCTTTTCTGAAAGATAAACGCCTGCTTGTATGGATGGTAGTATACATACTCATTTACAGCTGGATCTTCCCGCCTATTACTACCCAGGCCGTTTCAGGCTTTACCCCACTGCAAGAAAGAAACGGGATAGCAAGGCTTCAGCTTTGGCTGATTGGTTTCAAGATGTGGCACGAAAATCCCATTACAGGCGTAGGAACAGGCAACTACATATACCTACACGATGATTACCGTACAAGATACCCTTACCTGGACCGTGGTTTTGGGCCCCTTGAGCCCCATAGCTCATTTGTGAAGTTCCTTGCGGAAAACGGGGCTGTAGGCCTTGGGTTGTTCGTTGCCCTCCTTGGAATTCTCGGTTATAAGGTCATCTCATTGCTTGTTGCAGGCTTCCAAGGCCAGACTGCAGGACAACCTGAACCCCAATATGCCCTAATCGTTGGAGCAGTCTGTGGCTTGCTTGCATTTTTGATGCAAAGCAACACAAACAGCCTGTTCCATCTACCTAGCGTTGCCTTTGGAGTATGGCTCATTTCAGGGTTAGGCACCCGGCAGTACTCCTTGCAGGCAGCACAGTCAGCAGTAGGCCAGGGTTCTTTAAACACTCTAGTTAACTCGGTTCCGGCCCCAAAGCCGGAATAAGGGTTGAAACACAACACATGAAGGAGGTGGATTGAAGTGATGAAGCTGTTCAAGTCTCTTATCAGAGAGGAGAAGGGCCAGGGTTTGGTTGAGTATGCGCTGATTATTGCGCTGATAGCAATAGCCCTGATTGCTTCTCTTGGACCGGTAAGGGCATCGATAGCAAAAGTGTTCACCGACATCAAGGCAGGTCTAGATTCCAGGTAGTTCCCTAACCTATGGTCAACCCTGTCACCCATCTCTTACCGGGAGGTGAAAAGAGTGCTCATAGCACCTGTAACAATAGCAATAGCGGCCCTGGCAACAGGCTGGGACCTTAAGACCGGGCGAATACCAAATATGATAACGTTTCCGGCCATGCTCCTAGGCCTTATGCTCAACACATACTACTCTGGCTGGCATGGCCTGGGGACATCCCTGGCCGGCCTGGGCCTGGGCATATTGCTTCTCTTCATCCCTTTCGCCATAGGCGGAATGGGTGCAGGCGACGTAAAGCTATTAGCTGCCGTAGGTGCGCTAAATGGACACCTTTTCACCTTCCGGGCCTTTTTGTACGGAGCTATTGCCGGGGGAATAATGGCTCTGGCAGTGGCGTGCTTCAAAGGCAAACTCGGATTGAGCCTGATGAACACATTTACCAGCCTAGGCAATATAGGGTCCAGTGTCCTAAGCGCAACCAAGACCGGGCGGACAAGAATCGGAATCTCTTCAGTAACCGGCAAGACCAATATCATCACGTCAGGTATTTCATTTCCTTATGGAATAGCAATCCTGGCCGGAACCATAGCCGCGTACCTTATATAGCCATATGAGGTGGTTTCTTTGAAAAAATTGATTAAACAAAATAAAGGCCAAACAGTTGTCGAGTTCGCTCTGGTACTTCCTGTACTCATATTTCTTCTGTTGGCAATAATGGAGGGCGGAAGAATCTTTGCTGCATACTTGGAACTTCAAAATGCTGCCCGTGACGGGGCAAGATATGCAGCTATTCACTGTCCAGAAGACAGCGAGTGGAGTACTTGGGTGAGCGGTGATTTGACGCCGTGGATACACAGCCGCCTTTCAATGCTGAGTTCCAGTAACCTCATTATTGAGTGCACCAAAGCAAGTTCCAGTGTTGAGATTGTACTCAAGTACCCATTGTCGGTTACTACGCCAATAATAAGTTCCCTTACAGGGAACCCTTTAAATCTTTCAGTTCAAATGGCTATGCGCAGAGAGCATTAGGGGGTGCATACCGGTGAGAGAATTGACAAAACAGGTCTTTAGATTCAAGAATGACCAGAAAGGGGCTGCACTGGTTCTCGTTGCCCTTTCCATTGTAGCCCTGATTGGATTCACGGCTCTGGCGGTAGACGGCGGTTATTTATACTTCAGGCATACCCGGCTTCAGGACATTTCTGACTCAGCGGCTATTGCCGCAGGAATTGAGATTGTTGAAACCAGTAGTAAAACAAAGGCTGACGCTTTTAGTGCAGCAATTGACTATGTAGAGCGCCACGGACTGGAGACCACTAATGAGAACAGCAGTTCATACACTGCAACTATCAAATGGGGAACTGAAATAGGGGACATAACCGTCAGTTTCCCCGGAGAAAATCTGAGCAAGATTATGGTTCAAATCACCCTCGATGCCAATACTTTCTACGCCCGCGCTTTAGGGACTACCAGTACGCCTGTGAGAGTCACTTCGGTCGTTCAAATAGGCCGGGCAAAGCAGCAGCAAGGGAACCTGGTTCCTGTTGGGATCTACGATAGCGAGTATGAGCGGGGAAAGAGGTATGAATTGACCTATTCTCCCAGTGAACACATCATACCAGGCCACTATGGGTTTTTGGACTTTCCGGATTATGTAGATGATAACGGAAAGCAGCTAAAATTTGCCGACTACATGGAGTACGGGTATCCAGGGACTCTTGCCGTAGGGGACATTATAGAGACGGAGCCCGGGATAGCGGAAGGCCAGGCAGAAAAAATCAATGAGAGGACTAAGCGTTGCAAGAAAGTCCACAGTCCTGAGTGCACTTATCAGAACTTTCAGGAGCCATGTCCGAAAATTATAGCACTCCCTATTGTTGAGACCGTACAAGTTGACCCCACAGGTAAGCACGAAGTTAGGATCGTTGGTTTTGCCAAGTTTTTCTTTGACGGTTATGAAGCCAAGGGAGACAAGAATGCAAACCCTCCTGTTCCTGATAATATCTTGTACGGCTATTTCCTCGAACAACTAGTGCCCACGCAAGTAGCCGAAGGCGACGACCAATTCACTACCCAAGCGGTTAATCTGATTAAATAGTCTTTCCCAGGAGGCGTCCAAATGCGTAGCTCAAAATCAAAGTTTCTGATTATCGGAACAGTGGCGTTAGGACTCATTACAGCCGGACTGGTCTACATGTACCTGACTCAAGCTCAGACTGCTGCAGTAGACCAGGTCATGACCAATGTAGTCACTGCCACACGTAAGATCCCTCAAGGAACGAAAATATCGCCTGAAATGGTTAAGACTGTTCAAATGCCTGTAAAATACGCTCACCCATCTGCAATCACAGACACCAAAGCAGCCATTGGCAACTTTGCCACAGTCGACCTTTTCCAGGACGATACGATCTTGACTACGCACATTGCCAGTGAAAAGACTGCCAATGAACTGCCGTACAAGATCCCTGAGGGAACCAGGGCAATCACAATTGCTATTAACCAGTTAAGCGGCGTAGCCGGGCACATAAAGCCTGGCCACTACGTAGACGTCCTCATGTCCTACAAAGACGGCGAAGCCATAGAGGATAACAAAGTTGTCACCCTTCTGCAAAACATTCTGGTTCTTGCTGTGGGTCCGGATCTTCAGAAAAAAGAAGGCATTCAGGAATCAGAAAATATCACCTTGGCTGTAACCCCGTCTGCCGCACAATTGGTTATGCTCTCAGAAAACATTGGAAGAATGAAACTCGTACTCAGGCCCTCCGGTGAAGAAAGCAAGCCGGCGCTGCCGTCTGTCAACTTGCGTAATGTTCGGAGCCAATATCCCTAAGAGCTCTCGAGAGGATGATTTTGCTTGGATAAAGCCAGCGTACTCATTATCGACCATGTGAATGCCAACGACCTCAAAGAGAGGCTCGGGAAAAATCAGGGGTTTTTCATTGCAGGGGCCACAGAAAACCCTGATCTTGGTTTTACAATTGCAGAACGGCAACAACCAGAAGTAATACTCCTAAATATCGACCTGCCGGGAAACGAAGGTACCTCCTGGGCGGAAATCCTATCTATGGAGTTTCCCATGTCGAGCCTGCTCTTGGTAACTACGTCAGACAGTAAGAAAGTGCTTCATCTTGCACTTCAGGTCGGAGCCAAGGGTGTTCTGAACCTCCCAATGGATGACGACAGGTTGATTCGTACGGTCCAAAAAGCTGTACAGCAAGACAAAAGGCGCAGAGAACTTTTTTCGGTTCAAAGGAAAGTAAAACCGCAGTTCAAAACAATTGTCGTATTCAGCACCAAAGGCGGCGTAGGCAAGACCACATTAAGCTTGAGCCTTGGGGTGGCAATCAGGCAGATAAGCGGAAAGAGAGTCGCTGCAATGGACCTTGACCTGTTTTCGGGAAACCTTGCCCTTATGGCAGGTGCACCATGGAAATACTCAATAAAGGACATAGTAGACGACATCAACAGCCTCGACAGAGAGACCCTGGATTCCTACCTTGCTGAACACCCTTCAGGCCTGAAAATTCTGCCTTCACCTATGCAGCCTGAGTTTGCCGGTTTCATCCACGCCGAACACGTAGAGAAAATCCTCAGCGTTATGTCTGAAGCATTCAACTATGTGATTGTAGATACACCCACTTATTTACACGATACTGCAGTACCGGCCCTGGCAGAGGCTAGGGAGATAATCGTGGTAACTACATTGGACCTGGCTGCAATCCAAAATATGAAACAATGCATTGATCTTCTTACAACCCTGGCAATGAAACCCAAGGTACGGGTTGTAGTAAACAAACTCGGATACACCGGTGGGCTCAAAATAAAGGATTTAGAAGATGAGTTGGGTATGAAAGTGCTCACGGTTATCCCTAACAACGAAAAGGCAGCCATGGATGCAGTAAACCTGGGAATTCCACTGATCACATCGGCAAAAGGTACACTGACCGCCCGGCGCATTGAGGAATTGGCCACTAAGATGCTTACATCAGATGACCAGCCCACATCAGTACCTGGGCTCAGGTTGGCTAGGAGGTAGAAACGAACATGTCTCTTTTACAGAAGCGGCTTGAGCAGTTAAGGCAACAGCAGCAGTCCCAGGATAGTTCCGAGAGTATACTGCCGGCCCCTGCCGTGCCTTCTCGTAAAGCAGCCTGGAACCGGGCAAAAGACAGAATAATGGATGAGGCAGTTGCGACTATCGATGTGGAAGCCATGGAGCAGGTATCGGAGACTGATCGCAATAAGTACCTGACAAAACAAATTTCTGTGCTTGCAGAGCCAATAATGGGCAACATGGAGATAAACTTCACCAGGGCTGACTACCACCGCATGGTAAGCGAAATAGTGAGTGAAATCAACGGATACGGACCTATTACTCCCCTTCTTGCCGACGAGACAATTAACGAAGTCATGGTAAACGGGCCCGCCCAAGTCTACGTTGAGCGCCTTGGCAAAGTGGAGCTTACCGATGTTTGCTTTAGAGACGATAGCCACTTAATGCATGTTATTGAAAGAATAGTAGCCCCCCTGGGAAAGAGAATCGACGAAAGCTCACCTATGGTAGACGCGCGTTTACCCGATGGCTCAAGGGTGAACGCAACCATCCCTCCGGTTTCTCTAACCGGCCCGGTGCTTACAATTAGAAAGTTTTCGAAAACACCTTTTACCATGTCCGATCTCATCCAGTTTGGCACATTAAGCACCAACATGGCAATCTTCATAAAGGCGTGCATTGAAGGAAGAATGAATATTCTTGTAGGCGGCGGAACTGCCTCTGGTAAAACCACAACATTAAACGTTATTTCATCGTTTATTCCTAACAATGAAAGAATTATCACTATTGAAGATGCTGCTGAGCTTCATATGCAGCAAGAACACGTTGTCAGAATGGAATCCCGGCCTCCCAATATTGAAGGCAAGGGCAGAATAGCCATTAGAGACCTTGTCATCAACTCCCTTAGAATGCGGCCTGACAGGATCGTAGTCGGCGAGGTTCGAGGCGGCGAGGCCCTTGACATGCTTCAGGCAATGAACACAGGCCATGACGGGTGCCTTACAACAGGCCACGCAAACTCTCCCAGGGACCTCCTTTCACGTCTGGAAACCATGGTACTTATGGCAGGCATGGAGCTCCCGGTCAGGGCCATAAGGGATCAGGTACAATCAGCCATTAACCTTATCATTCATCAAAACAGATTCAGAGACGGCAGCCGCAAGATAACAAGAATAACCGAGGTTGTCGGGATGGAGGGCGACATAATCACCTTGCAGGACCTCTTCTTTTTTGACCAGCAAGGAGTGGGTGACGACGGCAAGGTCATTGGGGCCTTTAAGGCAACAGGAGTGTTGCCCAAGTTCTTGCCTACACTTGAGGCAAGGGGAGTCCATGTTCCAATCAGCATTTTTTCGTAATCTTGGTCTAGCGTTCATATTCTGTATGAAACGAGGCGGAAAAGTTGATTTCGGCTGCAGCAATTTGCGCATTTCTGTTCACAACGCTTTCAGTCTGGCAGATTACTGACTGGCTGACAGCAAACAAACGACGAGTAAGGGAACGGCTTTCGGCTACTTTTCCCACTCCTGCAGCCGGAGGTACAGAGACTCAGGCTGTTGAACCAAGGGCAGGTTCAGAGAGAAGGAGATTCCGCCTTCCCACCCTAAGGATCCCAGGTTCCATGATGGCCAGGAAGTACCTTGACCGGCTTCAAACATATCTGCTGAGGGCAGGAGTGCCTCTGAAAGCAGAGGAAATGGTTGTGCTTTCACTCGTGTCAGGGCTTGCAGGCTTCTTCCTTGGTACTCTTCTGATCCGCAACACAATACTAAGTCTCCTGACAGGAATTGCAGGCCTTGCAGTTCCCGGGCTTTGGGTTTCACAGGTGAAACGAAAACGGATCACCACCTTGGAATCTCAGCTCCTGGACTCACTGGTCATGATGACCAACTCGCTCCGGGCAGGCCACAGTTTCCTTCAAGGCATTGAGCTTGTAAGCAGAGAAATGGATCCTCCCCTTGCAGCTGAATTCGGAAAACTCCTAAGGGAAAACCGCATGGGCGTAGGGATTGACGAGAGCCTGATGAACCTGGTGGATAGAGTGGACAGCCCCGATCTTGAACTGGTGGTCACAGGGGTAATGATCCAGCGGCAAGTAGGGGGAAACCTTGCCCAGGTTCTTGAAAACACTGCAAGTACCATTGAGAAACGCATCAAAACCCGTGCCAGAATTCGGGTGGCTACAGCCCAGGGAAGAATATCGGCCTGGATTGTGTCACTTCTCCCCTTTGGCCTTGGATTCATGGTTTTCGGAATGTACCCTGACTTCGGACGCATAATGCTTGAAGAGCCTATAGGCGTCGCTATGCTGGCCGGTGGGGTAGTTCTTTTGGCAATCGGGGTTCTCATAATCCGTAAGGTGGTGAATATCGACGTCTAGAGATACTTTTATCATATACCTGGCTTCTGCAATGGCATTTCTCTGGTCCGTTGGGCTTGTGGCTTCTGTTTATCAGATATTGAACAGAAAGCGGCTGGAAATAGTCAGGCGGCTGCAATCAATACGTATAGCCCGGCCTGATGAAGAGGAAGACATTCTGGAGAGGCCTTTCCTGGAAAGAACCCTGCAACCCCTGACCAAAGGGATGGTAACTGCAATAAGCCAGATCGCGCCTAACCGGTTATTTGAACAGACCGAGCAGATGCTCATCAAAGCAGGGAATCCCAGGAATATCAAAGCCGGCGATTTCCTTGCCTTCCAGGGTATTATTGGGCTTCTGGTCCTGGGCATATCAGGTTTCTTGCTGGGCGCCTCTGGATACCCAATGGCAAGGGCTACCCTAATGTCATTCGCGTTTGCAGCTCTGGCCGTCTACCTCCCATGGTTCAGGCTAGTGTCCATGGCTACCCAGCGCAAGACAAATATTCTGCGCAAACTCCCTGACGTAATGGACCTCCTTGTTGTCAGCGTGGAAGCCGGCCTGTCATTCGATATGGCATTGCTCAGAGTGGTAGACAAATTCAAAGGCCCTGTGAGTCAAGAGTTTCAGAAGGTGCTCAGAGAAATGCAATTGGGTAAGCCGAGAAAAGATGCACTTAGGGACATGTCTGAGCGAGTCAACTTGATGGAGATGACATCTCTGGTAAACGCCATTTTGCAAACAGATCAGCTTGGCGTAGGAATTGCTAACGTGCTTCGTTTGCACGCAGATATGATCAGGGACAAGAGGCAGCAGGCCATTGAAGAACAGGCAATGAAGGCGCCGATCAAAATGCTTATACCCCTGGTCTTCTTCATTTTTCCATCAATATTTATTGTAATCCTAGGCCCTGCATTCTTGAACATTATGAAGGCCCTGGGCGGAAAGTAACACGGGGCCTACAGGAGATCGATAGACTCTCAAGAAGAATCAAGAAACGGCCCGTGAGAGTTAAATAGTTTATTGGAGGCTTGATTCCTGTTGCCACATATACAGCTTCTTGATTCACCCAACCGGGATACCGGGCCACGCCTCATACCTAACAGCGTGGTTACCAATGCTGATACAGGCAATCTCCTGGTCTCCCATCTGAGATACGCTGACACCTTTTGGCTGCGGTTAGCCGGCCTGATTCCCACGGGCAATCTGCCTAAAGGACACGGCCTCTTGCTTACGCCGTGTACAAGCATACATACTTTTCTAATGAAGTACCCCATAGATGTGGCATACCTGAATTCTGATTTTGTGGTTGTAAGAGTCTTTTTCAATGTTAAGCCCTGGCGGGTCCTCCCCTCGGTAGGTGGAACCAGGCATGTACTTGAAATGCCTCCGGCAACTCTAGCCGGTACTGGAACACTGGTTGGGCACAGACTGGAGATATCACCTGGCATTGACACAGCATAACCTAGTCTTTGAGCTCAAATCCCACAAGAGTTTCATCCTTTCATGCTGTAATTATTGAAGGAGAATTACAAAACGCAGCGAATAAGTATTACCTACATGGAAGCTATGACTGCGGAGCTGCACATGGACGCCTGGCTCCGCAACAGCCAGCGGCGTAACCGGCCATGCAAGATGGCTGGTTTTTTGCATAAAGGGCTACAAACAAGCTTATATTGTCCATAATGGTTGTGTTTCCATTATATGTGAAGTATAGTTATGGAGCCCTATTTCAGAATACCTTTTTGAGATCTGGGCATATACATGAAAGGTCCCTTTGTACAAAACAGCCAACGTGATGGCATGGACTAGGACGTGTTGGCCACTAGGAGACTGGTTTGGCGCATCACCTGAAGGCAATTTAGGAGGTAGCTGTATGAGAATCGCCATTATTGACGATCACCCTATTGTGTGCCAGGGTATTAGTTCCATTCTAAAACATGAGGCTGATTTTGATCTTGTTGCGTGTGTTTCAAATGGGAAAGATGCCGAACAGAAACTGGTGGGTCTCGCTCCGGATTTGATCCTGGTGGATCTTAGATTACCCGGAGAATCCGGTTTTGATATTGTGGAAAAGCTCAAGCCGCTTATTCCAAATACCAAATTCGTAGTGTTTAGCGCTTTTTCCACTGTCGATGATGTTCAAAGGGCTATAGAGGTGGGCGTTGACGGTTACATACTAAAAGAGACTTTGCCAGAAGAGTTGATTTCTGCACTTAGGCTTGTGGGGCAGGGACGGCCATACATCGATCCCTCGATAATGCAAATTGTTGTCCAGTGGCAGAAGAGAACTGCCGACCCTCTGACTTCACTTACACCCAGAGAGCGCGAAGTCCTTGGATCCCTCTCACGAGGACTGAGCAATCGTCAAATTGGCAAAGACTTGTACATAAGCGAATACACTGTAAAGAAGCATGTCAGCTCGATCCTTGCAAAACTGGGCCTCGAAGACAGGACCCAAGCAGCATTATATGCAGTTGCTAACGAAGTAGGCAACGGCAAGCAGCGGCACCAATCGCCGGCCTAGCCAGCCATTTAATCTGGTTCCGCTGTATCAAGCAATGTTGTCCGGAGCGTGTCGGTAAGTAAAGGCAATCGATGGCGGAACGTTTATGTTATTGAAAGGAGGCCGGGCGCCCCTCCCTTAGCCCAAAAGCCAGGGATTACCGCCATGCTATGAAATCATATGCAGAAGATGCAGAAAGCCAAACCCGTCCTTTACGGGGAGAGGATTTGAAGCGCCTTGGTTTAGGTCTCGTTTCCCGTTTCCATCCAGGTACTGAATCTCCCAATGCACGGAGCATTCTGACCGTTCTCAGATTAATATCCTGGTTTTCCGCATCTCTTATTTATCTTGCATCTGGCGTTATCCCATCAATTCCATTCAAACTCATTCTAGTCTTCGGGCTTCTCATTGAAGGCCTTGTGGCAGAATACTTCTACATACTTTGGGCCGAAGATTCAATAGGCCTGGCGGCACTTATCGGTGCAGAAACAATAGGCATATGTGTACTGCTCCTCCCTACAGGCGGCCTGGCAAGCCCCTTCATATGGTATGCTCTAAACCTTGTCTTTGCAGCATCCTCTTTACTCACACCCACTTGGTGCTACGGAATATCTGCCAGTGTTGTGCTAAGTGCACTCTTTGGCAATTTTCTGATTGATCCAAACTTCTCGCTGAAGAATATCCTGAGAAGCAATGCGTTTATGCTGTTCTCATTTGTGGCCCTCACTATTGCGGCTCAGCAAACAGCCAAGTTGGTTAACAGATTGTCCGATGTATGCCATGATCTTGAACAAGCTCAAAAGGTCGCAGAGGGAATGGCCCATCATACAAGAGCGCTTTATCAGGCTCTTGAGGCATGCTCGAGTCAAGATAATACCCAACACCTAGCTGATTTGTTCGCATCGTACTCTGCCATACTCACAGGGTCTAAGGCAGGATTCTGCATCTTGTGGGAAGATTCAGCCGGTCTGACAGCATCAATACACGATCCCGAAGTGATGCTTCCTCCGGTGTTCACGGACTTAGCCACTCAAGACTTCAAGCACGAACGCAATTCTGGCACTCCTTCAAGTGTACTTAAGGCCGTGTTCAATTTCCCGGAAATCAGGTCAGAAGATTTTCTGATAATCCCTTTAGAAGCATCTTGCATTAACTGGGGTGTATTGGGATGCTTCCAGCCTGGCAATTCCCACGGCAGCAATGGCGGTATAAAGTCTCTTCAGTTCTTGGCCGAATTAGGGACTATTGTAATAGAAAGGCGTCAGCTTGAGGACCTTTCAGCCCGTTTACGAGTGGCCGAAGAACAGAATCGTATTGCCAACGAAATCCACGATGGCGTCTCTCAGTACTTGTTCGGGCTTAGCTGCGGTTTACACTCACTGTCAGCCCAAGATGGCTACCTGCAAGAAGAAGCAGTTCAAAAGGAATTCGACCTTCTGAAAAGGACAGCAAGTCACGCGTCCAGAGAACTGAGAGCCTCGATTTATCGCATAAGTCCCGCTAAGCGCGGTGAACATCTCTTTGTCTCTGAAGTCGATTCATTCCTAAAGGATCAAGCCAACCTGAATGAGATAAAGATAACCTTCACTCCGGCCGGCTCAGAAGATGCCGTGAGCCCGGCCTTACGGAAAGCCCTATTTAGGTTGATCCGAGAGACTACGTCTAACGCCATAAGGCACGGCAAAGCAGACGACATAAACATTTCCCTGAACATGGCCCCTCACAAAGTAAATCTTGATATCTGCGATAACGGCCAGGGGTTCGACCTGGACACCCAAGAGAAACAAGGTTTCCCGGGCATAGGCCTCATGAGTATGAAAAGCCTGATGGATACCTTTGACGGCAGCATTGACATTACCAGTTCACCAGGAAACGGTACTAAGGTTTCCTTTGCTGTACCTGCCGAAAGATAATCATTTCCACTTCAGTGCCAAGTGCCTATGCCGGATGTCAGCCTCCATCGTATAGTTCTATCGATTCCCAAGTTTCTCTCGAATTTGCTTTAGGTGCTCCCTGATTAAGAGGTGCTGGGGGCACGCTTCCTCACACTGGCCACACTCAGCACAATTAGCCGGGTCGCCGTAGTTCTTGGTAAGCCTTTCGTAGTTGTTGGCCAGCCTGTCGAGAGTACTGTAAATATGGGCTTCGTTGTATGTTTCAAAGAGATTGGGAATGGAAATCCCTTGGGGGCACGGCATGCAATACTCACACCCGGTACAGTCAACCTGCACGCGCCCACGGTAGAATGCTTTGACTTCATCGAATAACGCAAGTTCCTCGTCTGTTAGAGAGTTAGGCAATGCAGTACAGGCAGTCTCTATATTCTCCTTAACCTGTTTGAGCTCCCCCATGCCGCTTAGGACCACACTCACTTCAGGGTGATTCCAAACCCAACGAAGGGCCCAGTCAGCAGGTGTGCGGCTTACTCCGGACCTGGCCATAATACCTCTGACCTCATCTGGTACATTCTGAACCAGCCTGCCGCCTCTAAGGGGTTCCATTATGACCACGGCTAGATTCCTTCCTGCGGCATACTTAAGCCCTTCCGTACCAGCCTGAAAATTCTCATCCATATAATTGTATTGAATCTGGCAAAAATCCCAGTCATATGAATCCACAATGGCTTTGAAAGTATCTACATCATCATGGAACGAAAAACCGGCGTTTAGAATGCGTCCATCTTGTTTGGCCCGGTCAAGAAATCTGAATACATCGGCTTCTACAAGAACTCCCCATCTTTCTTTGCCCAGACTGTGAAGCAAATACATGTCGATATGATCGGTCTGAAGTTTTGATAGCTGAGTGTCAAGGTACCTATCGAAGTCTCCATGCTTTTCAATAAGCCATGTAGGACACTTGGTAGCAAGATTTACCCGGTCTCTATAACCATCCTTTAGTATTCTGCCTACAACTACTTCACTTTGTTCACGGTGGTAGTTGAATGCTGTATCAACATAATCCACACCGTTATCTACAGCATAACGTATCATTTCCCCGGTTTTGTCTTCATCTATCTTGTCGGGCTGATTGTCGATTACCGGAAGCCGCATGCATCCAAAGCCTAATGCTGAAACATCAAAATCGTGAGCACCAAATTTTCTACGCTGCATAATTTACCTCCCAATGTGTTTCCAGTATAGTCACCTCAAGTATTTCGAGAGCGGAATATTTTTTCCCTGCTTGCAGTTCATCCTCCTGTCCCCCTATCACGTTTATCTTAGGCCCATGTCGCGAACAGGTCTTGCACTCTTTCCAGAACGATGGCCGGTTACCACTTGCATCAGCTGCAAAAAGTCGATTCGTGTCAGTTCCAGATGCCGGAAAGCAAATATATACCAAGGTAGTATCTAAAACTACACTAAGGTAGTATCAGTTTCTACTCCTAAGGACCGTTAATCTGGTTCTCCCTGCCGCGATATTCTTACCAGTAGGGTGTAAAGGTGACTCCCTCGGGAGTGAGTTTGTCTGGAGAGGCTCAATTTTAATACATAGGAACCTTGTCTTCACAGTGCCGCCGTCGCCGGATTTGCCGGTGAACTGAGAATCTTATCGGTTTTTGATATTTTGCAGCGCCAAGTACCAAGTGTTTCTGATTTACATCTCCTGATTTCGCGAAAGGGGGAATGCGATGTCTCAGTCTCCTTTCCTTGTTCCTGATGGACGTTGTAGGCTGACATTCTTAGGGAGACGATGACGCGTGCCTAAAACTGGGCACCTTAAGGCACGCCGAGTTAGTGGTGCAACCGGCCCTTTTTCGAAAGGGAGAATAGTATGAAAAGGCGTCTAAAGGTAAGACTGGCGTTGATATTGGCTTTTACCATGCTGTTGGGGTCTGGAATAGCAGCATTTGGAGGAAAATCCGAAGTAGAGGTTATACCATCTGGATCTGGCATTGTACCAACGGTTTACAACGACCCGCAAGCACCAGAAATACAAGGATACAGTAGTGAGCGACATGAATCCAGTAAGATTGGCGATCATTCATTGCTGGGCGGAAAAATCATAGTATCAGTTTTCGAAGGTGTCTATAAGAATAGCTTAGCTGTTAACTGGGTTTCGACAATTCCAATCTCCTACGTTTTTCTCGGAGGAAGTGGCGTCGGGACTATGTTTTGCTATGAAGAAGATCCCGCAACAATGGATACAGCTCTGTATCCGCACCTTACCGAACCAGATAAACCTCATCCTTTTAACCAAATAACCTTCTATTACCACGAGGAACCTAAACCGACTTACAGCTCTGTCACTGTAACGAAGTTGAACGATGATGACGAAACCCCCCTGGCAGGATGGGTTTTCACCCTTTTTACTAAAGCGGCCAATGGCGAAGACACATGGGAACAGGTGGATGAAACAAAGACAACCGGTGAAAACGGCCAAGTCCTCTGGGAGGGCCTTGAACCTGGTAATTACAAAGTCGAAGAGACATCTAAAGATGGCTGGGTAGCAGTCTCTCCTGAAGGTGGCAAGGTTGAGTTTGCTCTGGCAGAATCAAAGAATGAAACTCTGGTATTCAGAAACAAACTCGAAGCAGACCAACCGGACCCGGTTTACAGTTCTGTCTCCGTACTGAAGTTGAACAACGCTGACCAGGCCCCGCTGGCAGGATGGGTTTTCACCCTTTTCACTAAAGTGGCCAATGGCGAAAACACATGGAAACAGGTGGGTGAACCAAGGACAACCGGTGAAAACGGCAAGGCCTCCTGGGATAACCTTGAAGCGGGCGATTACAGAGTCGAAGAGGCCATGAAAGATGGCTGGGTAGTATTCTCTCCTCAAGGCGGTTTCTATGAGTTCACTCTGGAACCAGAAGAACATGAAGTATTCACATTCATCAATGAGCGCGAACCTGAAGCAATCCTTGGCAGTATCTCAGGGATGAAGTTCCATGACAAGAACTCAAACGGTCAACTCGACGAGGGAGAAGATGGGCTGCCTGGCTGGAAGATTGAGCTGTACGCTGACTCTGATGCAGTAGAGCCCACGCTTATGCAAGTGTCTGACAAGAGACTCGTTGAGTACGAAATCACAGGGGAAGAAGGTACGTTTGAGTTCATCGGCCTACCTCTTGGCCGCTATTATCTGAGAGAAGCCATGACACCTGAGCAAGCTGAAGAGTATCAGCAGACTACACCGGAAGAAAACTGGTTCACAGTAGATTTGACCGAAACCAGTTCGGTGTTTTCCGGTGTCCTTTTTGGAAACGTGCGGAAAGAGGCTACGCCTGAGCCAGTCACCTATACCCTTACCGTTAAATACGTCATTGACGGAACAGACGAGACGCTGGCTGACCCCACCTACTACACCAAAAACGAAGGTGAGTCTGCCACAGCCACTGCCAAGTCATTTTCCGAATATTTACTCAAAGACGGCCAGTCAGACTCTGTTACCTATGTATTGGACAGCGATAAGGAGCATGTATTCGTGTATGTAGAGAAAACGCCGTCGGATCCTCCGGGTGAAGATCCCCCAGGAGAAGATCCTCCGGGAGAAGATCCCCCGGCGGAGGAGCCCCCGGTAGAGGAGCCTCCAGTGGAGGAACCCCCGGTGGAGGAACCTCCGGTAGAGGAACCAGAAATTGAAATCATCGATGATGAAGAAGTTCCGCTCACCGCACTGCCCACGACCGGTGGTGTGGCGCCCGAAATCCTTTACGGAATAGGTATGCTGCTTACCGCTACAGGTGTTGTCATCAAGAGAAGACGCAAGTTTTAGGCCAACTCGAATCCAGGCCCCTGTTGTAAGAAAAGAACAGGGGCCTGTCTCTCACCAAATTTCATAATGGAGCCGGTACAAAACGCAATTACGCATGTGAGGTTCGAAAAGGAAATTGAAGTCGAAATGGCTGGGTAATTTTCTAATCATACTGGGCATAGGGTTTGTCTGCTACACTGCCGGCAGCCAAGCCTACTATGCATATATCCAGCATGCCATGTTCAAAGACATGGAAACGCTCGTAATGGATACGTCAGCCATTCCTCTCGAACCTATTCCCAAACCCTCAACCAATACGCCAACCTCTGAGCCAGGCGGATCGTCAAGCAGTCCACCGCCTGATCACAGGACCGGTGAATCGCCGCCCGAACCGCAAAACCCTAACCAGTCACCCAGCCAGGGAACGGGCAGTAACGAGCCAGGCAAGCCGGAAACAGCCGGAAAATCCACGTTAGTATCAATAGGAACCATGGAAATTCCGAAGATACATGTTAAGATGATAATAATGGAAGGTACTGAGCCTGCTCAGTTGGCTGTGGGAATAGGCCACGTCACAGGAACGGCCTTTCCGGGCCAATTGGGCAACTGCTCTGTTGCCGGCCATAGAAGTGGCAGTGCTGCCAAACCGTTTGAGAATCTAGACAAACTGGAAAACGGAGATATCATAAGATTTCTGGCTGGCAGCAATGACTACAAATACGAGGTTTTCGACAAGTTTGTGGTTGAACCTACAGATGTCTGGGTGCTCAAGCAGAACAAAGAGGAAAGCATTGCAACAGTTATTACGTGTGAGTACGTATCTATCGGAGTAAAGAAGAGGCTTATTGTCCAGGCAAGACTGATTGAACCATGAGTAAGCAAATCAAAGCGTTAGAGGCATGGACAACCTCTACACGATAATGGCAAACCGGTTGAAAAGCCGGGACGCAAAACTATAGGGCCTGTAACCGAAAGGGATGGCAGCCAGTTACCGAAGGAGGTTTTTTGTTTGAGTAGAAAACTAACTCTCCTGAGATTTACATCGATAATCATTGCCATAATTCTGGCCTTCTTTGGAGGCGTGTCTATAGCCCACCATGGGCCCCCCTCACAAGAAACTAACGATACCGCCGAGAATGTGCAGATAATAGAAAATGAAAGGGCATCTGCAGACATATCCAATCTTGACAACGGGATAGTTAAGGTCAAGTACAACCAAACTCAATCCCCAAAGAAACTCAAGGTCATTATTGAGAAAGATCAAGAAAGATACATATATGACCTTAATTCCGACGGCGACTTCGAACCCTATCCCCTGCAGATGGGCAATGGAAAGTACTCTCTTCGAGTACTGGTAAACATTGTAGATAACAGGTACGCTACGATATTTGGAACCTCTCTTGAGGTTGAATTGGCAGATGAAAAAGCACCGTTTCTGGCAGCAAGCCAACTGGTCAGGTTCGATGAATCTCCCAAGACAGTTGAATTAGCTAAAGAACTTGCCAAAGATGCCAAAACAGATAAGGAAAAACTTGAAGCCATATACAGATATATAGTAAACAACATCTCGTACGATTGGGACAAGGCAAGGACCGTGAAACCCGGCTACCTTCCTGACTGCGACAAGATCCTTGAATCAGGAAAAGGCATATGTTTCGATTACTCGTCTCTGCTTGCATCAATGTTGAGATCCCTGGACGTTCCAACCAAATTGGTCACAGGCTATGTAGCCCCTGATTACCTGTATCACGCGTGGAACGAAGTATACATTGAAGGCACAGGCTGGATACGAGTTAACAGGTTCTACTCTACCTATAAAGAAGGCGAAGGCTGGATGCGCATGGATCCCACCTTTGCCGCGAGTATGAAAGGGTCATCAAAGGCCGCAGATTTCATGGAGAACGAAGACAATTACAGAAAGAAACTGGAGTACTAAGATATATGGAGATACCCCATACACGCCGGGCAGAAGCAGTCAAGATTGCCGAGATCGGCGAGAAGGCTGTGAAAAGTCATGAGCCTGCACCTGCCAAACAGGCGACATCAAGCCAATTGGCATGGTTTTGCTATCAGTTTGCCCTGGCCTTGAAGGCCGGGCTCCCTGCAGTGGAAGCCATATCCCTGATTGCAGGCGATGACCGGTACTTTGGGGAACCGCTAAGTAACACAGTCAAGGATATTGAGGCAGGAATGCACTTGCACCAGGCATTATCTCGGCAAGCCATATTCCCATCACATCTCGTTAACATGGTGAAAATTGGTGAGACTACAGGCGCTCTGGATAAGGTGATGGAATCCCTTGCTGCTTACTACGAACACGAACACAATCTACGCAATGAAATAAAGGAAGCTTTAACTTACCCTCTCATTCTCATCTGCATGGTGGGTGCTGTAGTCCTGGTTCTTACATCGAAAATTCTGCCAATCTTTGATGACATTTTGACTTCGATTGGCGCCGAAATGCCTGGAGTCACAAGGGCCCTTATGCATGCCGGCTTTTTCGTTGGGGAAAACCTCCTATGGCTCGCAGGAGCTGCCCTTGCCCTTGTTCTTGCAGCCTGGGCGTATAACTCTACGCCTACCGGCCAGAAGGCACTTGATAAGTTCAAAGTTGAATCGCGGCTGTTAGGCAGGATATTTACGAAGATATACACGGCAAGAATCAGTTCTGTTATGTCTCATGTGCTTGGAAGCGGACTGAGTATGGACAGTGCCCTGGAAATGGCCGCTGAAGTTATTGGAAACAAATACATGGCAGAGCAAATCGAGTTTTGCAGGCAAGAAATCCGCCAAGAGACTGACCTCGTACAATGCTTTAATCTTGCCGAAGTGTTTCCGCCTGAATTTGTAAACATGATCAGGGTAGGGCACAAGACAGGGGAAATTCCTTCTATGGCAAAGAAAGCCGCAGACACCTACGAAAAGGAAGTTGACAAGGCATTGCAGGGCATAGTTTCTGCAATTGAACCTTCTCTGGTTGCTATCTTGTCTATTGTAATCGGAATTGTGCTAATCACGGTAATGTTACCCCTAATGCAGATCATGTCGTCTATGGGATAAGGCGGTGGCCCAATTTGAAGCCCAAACTCAATGACTTCAATAAGATACATGTAGTCCTGATGGTTTTGACGGTTATTTACTTAGCAGCCTCCTTTGTAACCATCAATACGTACAGGGGCAAGCTGAGAGACTCAAGGGCAGACGCAATCAGGCGGTCAATTGAAAAAGCCGCCGTGCAATGCTATGCACTGGAGGGAAATTACCCCCCTGATCTGAAGTACCTTGAGGAAAACTACGGAATTCAGATACACGAAGACAAATACCATTACGATTACTTCGCATTCGCTTCGAATATAAGGCCAGTGATAGTTGTAGTTGAGAAAGCAGGTTTCAGGTGAGATTCATGCAGAACCGCAAAGGTACATCAGTTAACCTACTTTTCAGCATGATGCTGCTGTTTATCTTCAGTATGGCTTCATTGGCCCTAGCGTTTTCGGCAACCGGCGCGTTTAGAGACATAGAGGCAGACAAGGAGAATATATCTGAGCTGATGGTCGCTCTGTCATATCTCAACATGAAGATAAGGCAAAACGACTCAGTAAACGCAATCCGGACAGAGCCATGCCCTTCGGGAGAAGGACAAGCTATTGTAATAACCGAGACGTTGGACTCAGTGGCCTACGAAACCTGGATATACTGGCGCGATGGCCAACTTAGAGAATCCTTGATTTTGAAGGGAGATCCGGCCGTAGAAGAAGCATCTTCATTAATTGCAGAAATCGACGGCTTTCACCCTTCTATAGACCAATCAAATGGCACACCGGGGAAGGTCAAGATCCATGTCTGGCGCAATTGCCAGGGAAAGGCCAGGGATCTCACTCTAAACCTGAGCCTAAGGGCGTCTCAGCTAGATGGTCGGTAATGAGTTTTTGTTCAGTTGGCAGTCAAAGAGTGATTGTTATTGAGTTGTCGGAGGGCACAGTATGGGTATGTTGTCTTGCACAAAATCGCATAGAAAAAGCAGCTTTGCCCTTGCCGAGATGATCTTGTCTGTGGCAGTCCTTGTTATTCTTTCAGGATTCAGTGTGCACATGTTCATTGCTGCCAAGAATGCTAACGCCAGGTCTTATGATCTCTATAAAGGTATGTCCCTTGCCATTAGCATAATTGAAACTGTAAAAGGCGCACCATGTCCTCAAGTCCTTACCGAAAAAGATTTCGAGCCAGAGGCTGCCGTCTCGAACAATGGCCGAGAAATTGTGCTAGACATGTTCTTTGATGGTGACTGGTCTCCAGTACCTTCCGGCCATATTGACGTAAAGCCCTTTTACTCTATAAAGGCTGAGATAGTTCCATCAGACGATGCAGTTGAACACGCAAACAGTGAATACCAGGTTTATGAAATCAAGGTACAAGTGGTGCGGTTGGCCCCCTATGTTCTGGAGAAGGACGGAAACAGCGAGGTTTTTTCAATTGAAACGACCAAGTGCTACACGGCATTTGCCAGGTAGGAGACAGCAGCCATGAAAACCAAGGCTTATGGCAGACTTGCAGGCGGCGGTTCGTCAGTGCTCGTTATATTTCTAATGCTGCTCCTGATAACATTAGGTGCTCTGGCATTGGTATCTTCTAACGCCAACCTCCGGCTGGCCAAGAAGGGAGCCGCATGGATGAAGGACTATTACTTGCTCGAGGCAAGTGGCGAAAGCATAGTTGCACTTGTTTCAAAAAGCCTTCACCAGACCAATGAGATATTGTCTGCAAACGGCGGTCCCGGCGAAGAATCCAGGGACTCGTACTTTGCACGGTATTTATCTTGTTGTCTTGAGGATACCGGCGCGGCTTTGCCATATGGAACTGAAATCACCGAATGGAAAGTGGAGCCAGATGATAACGGGCTTGTTCTCTTGACAGCCTGGCTAGCCCGAAAACACCAATCAGGCAACCAATGCCTTTTGGTACAGATCCAGGTAAGTGGTGTGTCAGACAGATCCACCACAGGCAGTTTCCAAGTATTGCAGTGGAAGCAATACCAGGAGCCTTTTGAATATGAACCTGAGTTTAATATATTGCAATAAACAGCTACAGTAGACAGCAAAAATTGAAAGCAGCTTATAACACCGATAAAGGATGGGAAATCACATGACTGCCGTTTATGAACTGCTAAAGGCAGCAGTAGACCAAGACGCATCTGATCTGCACATTACCGTTGGAATTCCGCCGGTAATTAAGGTTGGGGCAGGTTTCAAGCGGCTTGCCGATAAACCGTTGACCCCTGATGCCGCTGGAAAGCTTGTAAGGGAGTTATTCCCAAGGGATGCGCTTTACCAGGAATTTCAATCAGAAGGTGACAAAGATTTTTCATTTTCGATACCCGGGCTTAGCAGGTTCAGGGTAAATGCATTCATGCAGCGGGGATCCCTTGCTGCAGTCGTGAGAATTGTACCCTTCCACCTCCCCAATCCTGACCAACTGGGCATTCCCAAATCTGTACAGAATCTGAGCAAACTCACAAAGGGCCTGGTGCTTGTGACAGGGCCTGCAGGCAGCGGCAAATCGACTACTCTTGCAGCAATCATAAAGTTAATCAATGAGAACCGTGAGTGCCATGTACTGACCCTGGAGGATCCAATTGAGTATCTCCACGGCCATAAGAAAAGCATTGTAAATCAAAGGGAAATCGGAATCGACGCCCAGAGCTATGCCAGAGGATTAAGGGCTGCAATGAGAGAATCTCCAGACGTAATCCTTCTGGGCGAAATGCGGGATCTGGAAACCACATCAATTGCATTGACCGCAGCCGAGACAGGGCAGTTAGTATTCTCAACCCTGCACACCATTGGCGCTGCTAAAACCATAGACAGGATCATAGATGTTTTCCCTCCGAACCAGCAGCACCAGATCAGGGTCCAGCTATCGACGGTATTGCAGGCAGTAGTGTCCCAGCAACTCATACCCACACCTGAAAACGGGTGCATTCCTGCATTTGAGATTATGCATGTAAACGATGCAATAAGGAATCTCATAAGGGAGAACAAGACCCCGCTCATAGATTCGATTATACAAACAAGCAGGTCCGACGGCATGGTCACCATGGATGCCAGTCTGATCAGGCTGTATGAAGATGGGCAGATTACCAGAGAAAACGCACTCTTGCACTCAGTCAACAGGCAGACTCTGGCCAAACACATAGCCTGACGCAAATCATGCAAATTGCCTGGCGTAAATGAGCCTGTCACCTGAGGGTGTTGCCTGCCAGCTCAATACTTCAAAACCGGCTAGTAGTTCTTTTATTTCTTCATCATTGTAGTACCGCCATTTGAGGCCCATATTGTCCTCATCCTGGTAAATCCACGTGCCATCAGGCAGTGTATGGTGCTCAGGCGGATCAAGATGGGGCCCGTCGAAACTAACAAAGAGGACTCCTCCAGGACGCAAGACTCTTGAAATCTCTTTCACTGCCTCGTTGGCCTCATCCATGTCTAAATGATCAATCACAGCGCTTGCGACTACTGCATCAAATGAATTGACTGGAAAAGGCAAGACTTGTGCAGTACCTACGGCAAACCTGGCGTCAAGATCCTCTTCCAAAGCCCATTCCTCAGCAAGCTTAATAGCAGTTGCAGATATATCCAAGCCTACAGGCCTCATCCCCAACCTGGCGAAAAGTATACTCCACCTACCCGGGCCGCATCCAATATCAAGAACATCTGATGCCCCGGCTGCCATGAGAAACTCGGCAGCATCCCTGGTCTTGCTTGAAAACGGGAGGCTCTTGTATGCAGGGGGCAGTTTACGAAAACGGTTCTCCCAAACCTGGTCTTGATCTAGTATTAGGCCGAGTTCATTAGAATCCTTAGAATTCTTGCTGTCGGACATCTTTCTCCCCTCCAGAATCTCATTGCATGTTCTCAGCATGTTCTCAGCTATGAGTATACTTCACCGGCTATACCTAAGTTCAAGCCTCGAGGGCAAAGTAACCGGTAAATTTTGCCCTGGAAAATGCACTTCAGTTGTTCCAGTTGGCTGCCGGAACAATAGCCCTTCCTGAATGCCTGGAAATCTTGGGGCGAAATACATCCTTTGAGACTAAGTCCGCATATGTTTCCCTGCGTACAACAACCTGTGAAGAACCCTTTGAGACAGCTACCACTGCAGGCCTGGGCAACCGGTTGTAGTTTGACGCCATTGAGTAATTGTAGGCTCCTGTACTCAGGACTGCAAGAACATCACTGCTCTTTAGGTTAGGCAAGAAGCATTCCCTTATGAGGATATCTCCTGACTCGCAACATTTTCCGGCTATACTTACGTGGCCACAAGGTTCCTCTGTAGCACTGCCAGGTACAGCTGGAACGGCCTGATACACAGAGCCGTACAATGCAGGCCTTGGGTTGTCAGCCATACCTCCGTCAACGCAAACGTAAGTTCGAATACCCGGAACGTGCTTTATTGAACCAATTGTATAGAGGGTCAATCCCGCTTCACCGACAATTGACCTTCCTGGTTCCATGAGCAACCTCGGACGGGTAATGCCCAGCCTGTCACATCCTTCTACAACGGCACCTGTGATTGCATCAAGGTACGACTCTATTGAAGGCGGAGTATCGCCGGCTGTATACACAACTCCAAGGCCTCCTCCCAGGTCCAGTTCTTCAATCTCGATGCCAAATTCCCTGCTTACCTGAGCAATAAACTCTACCATGAGCTTTGCTGCCCGAATGGGGCCATCGAGACTTAGAATCTGGGATCCTATGTGGCTGTGAAGCCCGCGCAGATAGAGATGGCTGCTGTCAGCTATTTTGTGTAAGGCCCCCAGCGCTTCTCCATTAGAAAGGCCGAAACCAAACTTGGAGTCAAGCATGCCTGTCTCTACGTATTCATGGGTATGGGCTTCAATGCCAGGAGCAACCCGAAGCAATATGTCTGCTTTCTTCCCTGTCTTCTTGCACAATTCATCAAGGGCCTCGATCTCGTAGTAACTATCAACCACAAACCGGCCGAAATTAACGTTAACGCCCATGGCGATTTCATCTCGTGATTTGTTGTTCCCGTGGAAGATTATCCTTTCAGGCGGAAAACCTGCCCTGAGGGCGGTATAGAGTTCTCCTCCTGAGACAACGTCTAGCAGCAAGCCTTCCTCCATCATGACATTGCATATCCAAGCGCTCATGAAGGCCTTGCCAGCATAAGCCACGTCTGAGTTGGGATAGCGGGATTTGAGCCCCTTTACATACCGCCGGGAATTCTCACGAATGATATCTTCATTCATTACGTATAACGGTGTGCCATACTTCCTTGCCAGCGTGGTAAGATCACAACCTCCAAATTCGAGATGGCCCTTTGAGTTAACCACAAGGTGCGGATATTCACTCACAAACACCCAACTCCCCTCCCAAATAAAATACAGCCTGCGACCTGCGCGGCTGTATTGCTCTAAGACTATATTTCCTGGAATATGCTTTTAAGCACCAGGAGCCGCCCAGCCCTCTTTCCCTTCGTTGCGAGATAGCTCTTCACCAAATACCCAAGGGAGATGTACTTGGTGACAGTGCTGCGCCTATTCGACGCAACCCCAGCAGGTTTCATTCGGCCTAAAACCTACTTCGGCGATGTCCCCTTTCGCCCGCCTTCATCGTTGCCCGTCTCCAGCGTCTACTATTGGACTACCGCGCCTCTACCCCACTCTCTGGAAAGAGAGATGAGGCGTCTTCATTAAATTTGAATCGAGGATAGCACACATTGCCAGGGGTGTCAAACGTTACTTTGTGGGAATGTTATCGGTGCTTAATTGCAAAAGTAAGTTCCAGTGTTTTTGAGAAAAGCAGAAATTGCTCCTAGGACCCCCCTAAAAGCATTACTGGCCCCAAAACCGACCAGGTTTCAGCCCAAACCGGTACCAGAATCGGCCACCTTCAGCCCAAACCTGGTACTAAAATCGACCGCCTCGGCCCAAACCTGGTATCAAAACCCGCCGGGGTTCAGCCAAACCTGGTACTAAAATCGACCGCCCCGGCCCAAACCTGGTATCAAAACCCGCCAGGTTTCAGCCAAACCTGGTACTAAAATCGACCGCCTCAGCCCAAACCTGGTATCAAAACCTGCCAGGTTTCAGCCAAACCCGGTACCAGAATCGACCGCCTCGGCCCAAACCTGGTATCAAAACCCGCCGGGGTTCAGCCAAACCTGGTACCAGAATCGACCACCTAATGCCAGTACCCAGTATCGAGATCGGCCATTCCCACCAAAGAGGGTGACATTTCCACAGTCCAAGTTAGGGCGTTCCAAGGAGGTGGGGGTGGGGGGCGGACAGAATCATAGTCCGTTAACAAAGTTACTTTGTGGGAAAAGGCCTACTGTGCGTGACACAGACTGACGAAAGGGCAGAATGTGTCACCCGCTAGTTTATGGAAAAGGCCTCCGGGAATGACTCCGGAGGCCGTAGTTGCCTTGGCCGTCTATTAAGCCCTTAGGCCTTGTTCAGGCCCTATTAGAACCTGCGCCTTCCGCCGCCTCTTTGGCCTCCAAAGGAAGGCCTTTCTGTCCTCTCACGAGCCTCATTGACTGTTAGAACCCTGCCGTTAAGCGTAAGGCCGTTCATGGCTTCAATAACGCTCTGGGCATCTGCTTCTTCTACCTCTACAAAGCCGAACCCTCTGGAACGGCCTGTTTCGCGGTCAGTTACAACACGGGCTGATACAACATTGCCGTATGGTGCAACAGCATTGGTCAACTCATCGTCAGTAACGTCCCAGCTCAGATTCCCGAAATACAATCTCTTGGTCATGATCCCACTCCTTCTAATGTCTGGCCGGTCTTCTATCCCAGGTACAATTCCCAGGGTTGCAATTAACATACGACATACCAAGAGATTGACCTTCGACGAACACAGCCTACTAGTAGTATACCTCTTTTACAGAGAAATCGCCACCTATTACCAAATATGACCGTAATTATCCCCTGTTATTCCAGATGAGCCCCAAAATATCCAAGATTGTTAGGTTGAGCGGAGCAAACACCGCAATCCACCCTTCTTCCTCAGATTTTCACTTGCGTTCTTCAGTTTTCCTTCTAGATCAGTGTGCTGGAGTCAGCAGCAACCTGTTTGGGAGGTGTGGCCGATCCCCCGAACTCGTACAGCAGGTGCGGCTATACCATATAAGGGTTAGCATGTTTAAGAGTTGCCCTTCACTGACAACCACAGGATTCTCAACCCCAAAGAATCCTGCAGTCTGGCAAACTCAGGATCACCTGTCACTAAAACGGCCTCCAGTTCGAGAGCCAATGAAGCGGAGAAACAATCTGCGAACGAAAGGCCGCCCGTGGCTTTTATGATAGCTGCAGCTCTTACCCTTTCCCACGAGGCTTGTGCAATGCGTATTTTGGGCGTCTGCAAGATCCGGGTCTCCAGGTCACAAGCGGCCGCTTCTCCGAATCTTCTGCAAAGAATGTAGAACACTTCCCCGAGATTCATAATGCTCATATAGACTTCAGACTCATCAGACGAGATAATTTTCTCAACGGCATCAGCGCCATCTTCACCTTGAAGCAATGCCAGAAGGCCGTAGCTATCCAGGACGTACCTTCCTGTCATGCTAGTTCTCCTCCCGGTCGCGTTCGGCTTTTCTTTCTTGAAGAAGATCAGAGAGCAAATCACCTTTCCCTCTGTAAGATCCTTTCAGCCCAAGAAGCGGATGGCGCTCCAGCAATTGGAGTGTGATCTTTCCGTCCTCGTCCTTGACCAGAAATCTGTCCCCTTGTTTAAGATTATACCTTTGACGTAACTCTGCAGGTATAACAATCTGGCCTTTATTAGATAGGGTGATAATCTTCACAGGAATCCCTTCCTTTTGAGGAGAATCACATAAATCGAGACATGTCTTACATGCTAATTGTAAGATGTAGCCTAAAGTAAGTCAACTGCATTCATGTTGGCTTTCGGAGCACAGCCGATCCCAAAAACAAAAAACCTGCGTTCAGCAGGTCTTGTTCTCACGTCTCATTTTTTTGGCAGCCCCAACGGGATTCGAACCCGTGTCTCCGCCGTGAGAGGGCGGTGTCCTAGGCCTCTAGACGATAGGGCCACTATGTCTCCTTCTGGCTGGGGGAGGAGGATTCGAACCTCCGCAGACAGATCCAGAGTCTGTTGGCCTACCACTAGCCGATCCCCCAAACTCGTACAGCAGGTACGATTATACCATTAACCATAAAACCAGACAATATACCAAGAGCAAAATTGCAAAGCTATGCCACCAAGCAGGCTTACGGCGTGTATTCAGCTGCCTATTTCCGCCCATCTTACCGGATAAAATCTGCAATTTGCAAGTATTGCCCAAGATCATAGCTCAAATATGAGCCCCATGGCTGGAACTTAAGAACTGTAGTCAGCCGTTACTCCTGTTCTGAATCTACCTCTCCCACACTATGTCTTCAAGTGGCCGCAAATTCCTTAAGCCCCTGTCTTGGTCCGGGTATCCAACTGGTATCATTGCCACAGGACGTAAGTTTGGAGGTAATTCCAAAGCCTCTCGCACCGAAGTTTCCCGGAAAGCCCCAACCCAGCAGGTACCCAGTCCGAAGGAAGTTGCAGTAAGAAGGATGTTTGTAACTGCTGCAGCTGTATCCTGGATAAAGTACAAGGTCCTTCCCCTGTCCTCATACCGCTTACCTGCCACTTCAGCGTCTCCGCATACAACAATCACTACCGGAGCCTGAGCCAAGAAAACTTGATTTCCCGAAGCTTCCACTAATTTTTCTTTTACATCCTGGCTTTTGACCAATACAAAGATCCATGGTTGCCTGTTTCCTGCACTCGGAGCCAGAACTGCACATTCCATAATGGTTTTCAAGAATTCCTCCGGAATCGGCTTATCCTGAAACTTTCGTATACTGCGCCTGGCCTTTATTGCCTCGATAACATCCACTGTGATCGCCTCCTTACCTGGGCCGGCTAATGGGAGTCCCTCCCAG
Organism: Bacillota bacterium; assembly: GCA_040766745.1. Lineage (GTDB taxonomy): Bacteria > Bacillota > Sulfobacillia > Fermentithermobacillales > Fermentithermobacillaceae > JAXGPX01. The sequence continues at coordinate 386,419 of JAXGPX010000002.1, read as the reverse complement.
AGGCCTAATGCTGCATGTTTTCGATGTACTTGACAGCAGCTGTAAGCCTGGAAACTGACTCATCCTTCCCAAGTACATACATTAACTCAAACAATCCGGGGCCTACTGTTTTCCCGCTAAGTGCAAGCCTGGTTGGGTGAATCAACTCTCCGCCTTTTATGCCTTCGTCATCGATAAGATTCCTGTAAGCTTTCTCGCATGACTCAATACTCCAGTCAGATAGGCCTGAGAGTACCTCTGCGCCTTTTTCAAGCAATCCCGCAACATTTGGCTTGGTGAAGAATTTCCTTACACCTTTCTCATCGTAAGCACTGGGAAGCCTGAAGTAAAACGCAGACGCCTCAGCCAATTCTTCCAAGGTCCTTGCTCTCTCCTGCAGTGAAACTACAACCTTCTTAAGCCAATCCCTCTTCCCGGCCAATTCTTCTTCTGTGCCAAGCCCTGCGGCAACTGCGAAAGGCATGTACTTCTGTACCAATGCTTCCGGTTCAAGCTGCCTAATATACTGCCCATTCATCCAGGTGAGTTTTTGAACATCGTAAACCGCAGCAGTAGATGATACCCTCGACAAGTCGAATTCTTCTGCCATTTCCTCAAGGGTCATGATCTCTTTGGTAGCGTCAGGAGGAGTCCACCCTAGAAGTGCTATATAATTTACAATGGCCTCTGGCAGATACCCCTTATCACGGAACTCTTCTACTGTTTGTGCTCCGTGCCTCTTGGACAGTTTGGACCTGTCCGGCGCAAGTATCATGGGAACATGGCCGAATTTCGGCATAGGAGCTGACAAAGCACGGTAGATCATCATCTGTTTTGGCGTATTCGAAAGATGCTCGTCGGCCCTAAGAACATGGGTTATCCCCATTAGCCAGTCATCAATAACGCACGCAAAATTGTATGTAGGAAACCCGTCAGATTTCATTATTATGAAATCGGCAATTTCCTCATTCTTAAAGGAAACCTCTCCGTGAATAAGGTCGTTCACTACAGTATTGCCCTGGTCGGGAGTCCTGAATCTAATAGTGCTGTTCCGGCCTTCCCTTTCCAGCCTCTCCCGCTCCTCAGGGGTAAGATTCCTGCACCTGCCGCTGTACCTTGGCGCTTTCCTCTCGGCCCTTGCCTGTTCCCTTTCTGCAGCAAGTTCTTCAGGGGTACAATAGCACCTGTATGCCAGGCCTTTGTCCAGCAAGCTCATTGCGTATTTCCGATAAAGTTCCTGACGCAGTGATTGCTGATAAGGCCCGGCCGGACCCCCTGTAATAGGCCCTTCATCCCAATCCAACCCAAGCCACCTGAAACTTTGCATCATTTTTTCTGCAGAATCTTCAATGGTCCGCTCGGTATCAGTATCTTCTATGCGTAAAACAAATTTGCCCCCGTTATGCCTGGCATAAAGGTAATTAAAAAGAGCCGTCCGTGCCCCTCCAATATGAAGATACCCGGTAGGAGACGGAGCAAATCTTACCCGTAATTCGCCCACCCGACAACACCTCGTATTCACCAAACTTCTCTCTAACTAGACTGTTCAAAAAGGGCGGGAGAACATACCCGCCCTTACCATTCGCCCTCGATATTATAACATGAGCCTTCATTTAGCAACGAGCCCTAAAACTGTGCTTTGAAAACCCAGTTCAAATCCAAGGCCCGATAAGCAACTGCTGCCTATTCCAGGCTGTCTGCCCAGGCTTATTCGCTGGCAATTCCCTCTAGTGCCAGGAGTTCTTCCCACTTTCTATCAACTTCTGCCTGAATCTGCTCGAGAATTTCCTCGTTCTCAGGCCGGAACAAATGGCGGAACCTGCCCTGAGCCTTAAGGAACTCGACTACAGGCTTCTTGTTTCTAGGCTTGTGGGTTACGCGAACCTTACCTTCAACTACCTCATAAAGAGGCCAGAAGCAGGTGTCTACAGCCAGTTTGCACATTTCGATAGTATCCTTGGAATCGTAACGCCAACCTCTGGGACATGGAGCCAGGGCATTAATGAAAGCCGGGCCATCAACGGCGAAAGCTTTCTCGCTCTTCTGGTACATGTCATTCCAGTGTGACGGTGAAACCTGAGCTACGTACGGAATTTCATGAGCCATCATGATCTTTGTAAGATCTTTTCTGTTATCCTGCTTGCCAGGCTGTACTTTTCCAACCGGAGTGGTTGTAGTATCTGCGCCTCTCGGTGTTGCCGACGAACGCTGTATTCCAGTGTTCATGTAAGCACCGTTGTCATAGCAAACGTAGACCATGTTGTGGCCTCTTTCCATAGCACCGGAAAGGCTCTGCAAACCAATGTCGTAAGTGCCTCCGTCTCCGCCAAAACATACGAACTTCATATCGTCTGTTATTTTCCCCTGGCGTTTCAGAGACCGGTATGCTGCTTCAACACCTGAAAGGCTTGCTGCAGCATTTTCAAATGCTGTATGAATAAACGGACTGTTCCAGGAAGTATACGGGTAAATAGTAGTGGAAACTTCAAGGCATCCTGTTGCGCTGCCTACCACTACAGGCGATTTAGCTCCGCGCAAAACCTGCCTGACCACGACTGGAGCACCACATCCGGCACACATCCGGTGGCCCGGGGCAAGCACTTCCGGAACGCTAGAGAGTTCTTTTAAAGTAGCCACAATAACCCCTCCTATTCTCTGACGTCCAGATGCGTAACGAGTTTTTCAACCCGGCCTCTTTCAAGATCCGTTCTAAGGTCTGCAAACACCTTGTTAATCTCCCGGGTTGTGGTGTCTCTTCCACCCAGGCCAAAGATGTAGTTCCTCATAAGCGGACGCTTGGAAGCCTCATAGAATGCGGAACGAAGTTCTGTAAAGAGCTGTCCGCCCCTTGTTGAGAATGTCTCTGCTCTATCCATAACTGCAACTGCCTTCGCCGAAGACAATGCGTCTACCAGTTCATCTCCAGGGAACGGCCTGAGTACTCTGGGCTTCAGGACTCCAACTTTTTCTCCCTTTGCTCTCAGAGCATCTACAACAGCCTTGGTAGTACCCGCAGTAGAGTTGAGAACTACGATTACTCTTTCAGCATCGTCCATCTTGTAAGCCTCGAAAAGACCGTACTTGCGGCCTGAAATCTTGGCGTATTCTTCGGCAACTTCGAGAATTACTTTCTTGGAAGCAGCCATTGCCTCAGCCTGCTGAGCCTTGGTCTCCGTGTAGTAATCCTGCAGTGCCAACGGCCCAACGGCTATTGGATTGCTGAGGTTAAGGAGATAGTTCTGAGGCTTGTACTCGCCGACGAATTTCTTAACTACATCGTCAGGAAGCAGATGCAAATTCTCAATGCCGTGACTGGTAATAAAACCGTCCTGGCAGACCATGGTTGGCAACAGAACGTCTGGATGTTCAGCAATTCTCATGGCTTGAATGAGATTGTCGTACGCCTCTTGTGCGCTCTCAGAGTAAATCTGGAGCCATCCTGTAGTCAAAGCGGCCATGCTATCGGAATGGTCACAGTGAATATTGATAGGGCCTGACAGAGCCCTGTTGACCATAGGCATCACTATTGGGAGCCTGTACCCTGATGCAATATGAAGCATTTCATGCATCAAAGCAAGGCCCTGGGAAGATGTAGCTGTCATAGCCCTTGCGCCTGCTGCTGAAGCTCCGATGGTAGCAGACATGGCTGAATGCTCGCTCTCTACAGTAACTAACTCGGTTTTAACTGCACCATTTGCAGCGAATGTTGAGAAAAACTGTACAATATCGGTTTGAGGCGTGATAGGATAAGCGGCAACAACGTCAGGATCGATCTGGCGCATGCCGTTGGCCACTGCCTCGTTACCGGTCATAGCCACTCTTTTTTGTTCACTAGCCACTTTTATGCCCCCTTCTTAAAAGCATTTGCCCTGTTATGATTCTTTCACCATATGCAGGGCTTTTTCTTTCCTCGGGCACTCCCGGGCACAGATTCCGCAGCCCTTGCAGTGGTCGTAATCGATACCGGCCATCTTGCCATCCTTTACGAAAATGGCATTATCCGGACAGAAAACCCAGCACGTGAGGCAGTGAACACATCCTTCTTCGGTCCAAACAGGCCTGGAGCTTCTCCAGTCCCCAGTCTTGTACTTCACAGAGTTGCCGGCTTCAGTGATGATGCCGCCAATGGGGATTTCCTTGTACCCTTTTGGATTGGTCATGCCAACTTCACCTCCTCGAAGGCTCGGCGCATGGCGTCGATATTGCCCTCGACTATCTTTTCCCGTCCAGCAAACTTCCTTGAAAGATCTTCTTTCATTCTCTCTAGGAAGTAGTCAAAGGGAAGAACGTTGACCAGTTTGAGAAGCGCTCCCATCATAGGAGTATTAGGAATATCCCTTCCAATACACGCAACAGATATTCCGCTTGCGTCTATTGTAGCTACCTTGATGTTGTTGGTTCCAAGCTTCTCTTTGGCCTCTTCAGGCGACAGTTTTGTGTTGATAATAATAATCCCATCCGGCCCCAATCCTTCGGTGACGTTGACCGGCCCAATCAGTGACGGATCCAAAACCATTACTACGTCTGGCCTTTCAACGTTCGAATGAATCGTTATGGGCTCGTCCCCTATCCGGTTATAAGCTCGGATTGGTGCACCCATGCGTTCGGGACCGTACTCTGGAAACCCCTGGACAAATTTGCCGGCACCCATGGCTGACTCGGCAAGTAAAGTGGAAGCGGTCTTGGCACCTTGTCCGCCTCTTGCATGCCAGCGAATTTCTAAAAGCTTTGTCACGAGCCCTTCCTCCTCCGAAAGGTGAATTCATTGTGAACTTAAATGAAAAAGTTCGCGACTACCTTATCGTCACTACGTTAACAAACAAGGCATGCTGAGTCAAGGAAATTGGCTGGCAAGGAGTCCGAAAGAGTTCGAAAAACCGGACATAGGCACCTCTTGTCCTTGTCCATTGCAAAACGCCTGGCCATCCGGCGCAAAAAAGGACCGAATGCGACTTCCCGGGCATCAGGCCCAAGAATACGCTAGGTTTTCCACCCATTCGGACTCGAGAACTTCTCCCGTTTCCACGTTCCAAAAAGCCTTTCCTCAGGCAGGAAAGGTTAGTTGGTATAGCGAAATATGTGGAGTATATCAACAACCAGTTGAGGCAGGGTGGGCTTTGTGCATTTACTTTAAGGGAGGAGATCACTTGTTTGATTTGGTTTTCAAAAACGCCAGGGTCTTTGATGGAACAGGGGCCCCATGGTTCCGGGCTGATGTGGCCGTCAAAGACGGGTACATTGTGAAAGTAGGAAAAGTCACTGAAGAATCCAAGAAGGTTGTAGACGCAGACGGGAAGTGTTTATCTCCAGGTTTCATAGATGCCCATTCACACTCAGACTCGGTTTTGGTAGCCAACCCCACTGCCAACAGCAAGATAATGCAGGGAGTAACCCTAGAAGTTATCGGGCAATGCGGCTCATCGGCAGCCCCAAGAGGCCTGGGATTCAGGCCTGATGAGGATACAGGTGAAGATGAAGAGTCTCCGGCCTGGACAGACATGGAGTCGTACATCAAAGTACTTGAAGAACAGGGGGTCAGCATCAACGTTGCGGCTCTGGTAGGCCACGGAACCGTTAGAAGGCAAGTTATGGGTGCAGATAAGCGCCTCGCTACTCCTGAGGAACTAGCCCTCATGAAGAAACTAGTATCAGATGCCATGGAGCAAGGAGCGTTTGGTATCTCGACCGGGCTAATTTATGTTCCAGGAACATACTCGGATACCAGTGAAGTAATCGAACTGGCAAAAGTAGCTGCTGATTACAGAGGTATCTACTTTACACATATGAGAAATGAAGGAGACCGTCTCCTTGAGTCTCTTGAAGAAGCCATAAAGATCGGATTTGAAGCAAATATCCCAGTTCAGATCTCTCACTTTAAGGGTATGGGCAAGCAAAACTGGGGAAAGCCCGCCAAGGCCATAGCCATGATTGAAGAGGCCAGAAAAAACGGCCTGGACATTACAGCCGACCAGTACCCATATATTGCGTCTTCAACTGGGCTTGGCTCATCGCTTCCATCTTGGGTGTGGGCAGGAAGCCGTGAAGAAGGCTTGAAGAGATTCAAAGATCCGGCTGAACGCAAGAAAATCCTTGAGGCGATATCAGGGCGCGAGACCTGGGGAAATCTTGTCATAGCTTCTTTGAAGAATGAAGATGACCTCAGATTCATTGGCAAGAGCGTACAGGAAGTTGGCGAAGCACTCGAAATCTCGCCTGAAGAAGCATGCCTGGGCTTGCTTGAAAGGAACGGCGGAATTGTCCAAATCGTCAATTTTGCCATGTGCGAAGAAGACGTGAAAACAGTAATGAGTCAGCCCTGGGTTATGGCAGGTTCTGATGGCAGTTCCATCAACATCGATACAGCCAAGGGGCAGCCTCATCCAAGAAACTATGGAACTTTCGCCAGAATTTTGGCAAGATATGTCCGCGAGGCAAACCTTTTCAAATTAGAAGAAGGCATTAGAAAGATGACCTCACTTCCTGCCATGCGTTTGGGACTGCAGGATCGTGGTATCTTGCGGGAAGGCATGCGAGCTGACCTGGTACTGTTTGATGACAAAGAGATACTGGATAAGGCTACATTCATTGAACCCCACCAGTACGCTGTCGGGGTTTACTGGGTTGTGGTAAACGGTATCCCCGTGGTTGAAGACGGCCGCCATACCGGAAGTCGCCCCGGAATGGTATTACGGCACGCATGAAGGATTATTAGCGGTTTGATCAGTACTTAGGGTGAATGACATGGAGCCGGCGAAGGGAATCGAACCCTTAACCTACGGTTTACGAAACCGTTGCTCTGCCGTTGAGCTACGCCGGCTCTTAAAAATTTGGAGCGAGAGACGGGATTCGAACCCGCGGCCCTCGGCTTGGGAAGCCGATGTTCTACCACTAAACTACTCTCGCTCTTTGCAGACTAATTATATCTTGCAATAAGTGCTCGCGCAAGAACCCACAAACCAATGCTTGTAATTTACCATGAATTGGCTAACTGCATTGCCGGTAGCCAAGTGCTGCCTCCGCGTGCAATATACTTTTCTGTTGCCGCAGACTTGCTACTTCAAATCTGAAGTGCAATGTGGGCACTTAACCGCCTTTACAGATATCTCACTCTGGCAGAAAGGACAGGCCTTGGTCGTAGGCTCAGCAGGTACCTCGGCCGGAGCTGCCTTCTTGGCTCTTGCTCTGTTGATCTGCTTTACAATCAAGAAAAGGGCAAAAGCAATAATCAGGAAATCTACGACTACGGTGAGGAAATTGCCATAGTTGAGTGTGGCTGCACCTGCTTCTTTAGCCTCTTCCAGTGTCTTGTAGGCCACTCCGTCAAGGGCCACGAACCAGTTAGTAAAATCCATTCTACCGGTGAATAGGGAAACTAACGGCATTATCAAATCATTGACCATAGAACTGACTATTTTGCCAAAGGCTCCACCGATGACTACGCCAATGGCAAGATCGATGACATTACCCTTTAGGGCAAACTCCTTGAATTCTTTCCACACAGGCCTCGCCTCCGCTCCCCCGTTCAGCTTAATTCTATGCCACCTAGCCACATATACTTCCGTAATCGAGCCACTCCTAAAACCAGATGCTAGACAACTCCTGTAGCAGGCAATAACGCAGAGCATACAACTTGCCTTTACAGTCTACAGTAGTAATTCCCAGGTGTAAATCAGTTTTTCAGCAGGTACCGGCTCCAGCAATCTGAACACAAAAACAGGTTGTCGATTACTTCAGTTACACCATGCAGACTCCCACATGAACGGCATCTGTGCTTTTGACAGCATGGAGATATGACTATTTCTTGGCCCTGATTTCTAACAGAAAGCCTTTCACCAACTTGCCAGCCTGTTAACTCCCTAACCTCAGAAGGTATTACTATCTTCCCACCGGACCCAATATAACAGGTTGAACCCGAATTACTGTTACTTGCGGGACTTCCTTGAGGCACATCTGCTCCTTTGGATAATGCCAGCTGATCACCTGTAACCGTGACCCTGAGCATAGTGCCCTGTTCCCAACCGAGAGCCCTCCTTAGTTGGGCAGGAAGGGTAAGCCTCCATCCGGTAGTAAGAGTACGTACGTGTTGCTTATCTAGTTTTTCATTCTCCACGAACCATACCACCCTTGGAATAGTTACGCTTTTCTGGACTTGCCTGCTGCCGATTGGAGCTTATCCCGGCATGTTGTACACAAATGTACATTTGGAAGGACTTTTCTGACGTCAAGTTCGGAACCACATGCGCTACAGCGTACCTGCTTGTCACCTGTAGATACAATAACCTGTCTGTCTTCAATGGCCAGCGTCAGGATCTGCCCAGGATAAAGTCCTGCTTCCTCTCTTACCCGCTGAGGAATCACCAGCTTGCCAAGCGCGCCTATACGGCTTATATCCGGACACTTACTGCAACCGGCAAAGGGAGCCTTGATGGTAATCTCAAAGCCATCCCAATGAAGGCATACCAGGGTGTTTTCAGCCCACCCCAGGCTCTGGCGCATTGCTTTGGGGATTGTCAACCGCCAACCTGAATCAACGAATCTTCTTGCAGGTTCCATGTTCTCCTCCTCCGGTATCCATCTCTATGCCAAAAAAATCAATGCACGCATATGCAGTTCGCTGTCTGCTGTCTACATATGCCCCTATGGGTTCAAACCGGGCATGGCCCTCTTGATGTTTTCTTCCGATATAGGAGATATGACACCCCTCTCTGTAATTATAGCGGAAATCATGTCCCCCGGAGTCACATCAAAGGATGGATTAAACGCCCTTACTCCCTTGGGAGCCACCGGGCGGCCCATAAACTCGAGAACTTCGGCTTCGGCCCGTTGTTCAACAGGTATCTCGCTGCCGCTGTTCAAATTCAGGTCAAATGTAGAGACAGGGGCTGCAACGTAGAATGGTATACAGTGTTGCCGGCATAAACAAGCCAGCGTATATGTTCCAATTTTGTTGGCTGTATCCCCGTTTGCTGCGATTCGATCTGCGCCAACAATGACTGCATCAACATTTCCCTGGGATATCAAGTACCCGGCGGCACTGTCAACCAGCACCGTTACATCAATCCCGTCTTGCATAAGCTCCCATGCAGTAAGCCTGGCACCTTGAAGAAAAGGCCGGGTCTCATCTGCATATACCATTGAGATTTTGCCCTCGGACCACGCCTGGCGCACTATGCCCAGGGCGGTACCCCAGCCACCTGTGGCTAGAGCCCCTGCATTACAGTGTGTGAGGACTCTGGAACCCGGCTTAATGAGGGCTGAACCATTAGAACCTATCTTGTGGTTAATCTCAATGTCTTCAAGTTCCACTGCCCTGGCCTCAGACCGGGCAACTTCCAATGCTTTGATTATTCCGTCAGCATTAAGGGAGAATATTGCCTTACTGAGCACACGGCCAACAGCCCAGGGTAAGTTTACAGCCGTGGGCCTTGCAGAAGCCAGGTATGTACCGGCCTGTCGTAAGAACTCTTCTGTTTTGGCCATGGTGCTTGTGTCGCCTGGGCCAGAGCCAAACTCACCTACAGCCTCTTCTACTGCCAGGGCAACACCATAGCCTCCGGCTATACCTATAGCAGGCGCTCCACGTACTACCATATCCTTAATGGCTTTAGCCGCCTGCTTGTAATCATTGCATTCAACATACTCAATTCGCTCAGGCAGAAGCCTTTGGTCCAATAACGACAGGACCCCATTATCCCACTTGATAGCAGGTATCATATTGGGCCACCTCTCAAGACATGATTCTTTCGAGCTCGTGGTGGCATGAGCAATGGCGGTCAGCTGGAACTGCATCAATGATCTTTGCCATAAGTTTCTTCAACAGCTCATTATGTTCCATGAACACCTTGGTTACTTCTTCTGCGGTTACAGGTTTTATGTCATCTCTTCCTTCAAGGCCGGCATCGTAATCTGTTATCAGCGATACGTTCAAATAACACATGCCCAATTCCCGTGCCAGCATGACCTCGGGGTAGCCGGTCATGTTGACGACCTTCCATCCCATAGACGAGAACCATTTAGATTCTGCCCTGGTGGAAAATCTCGGGCCTTGAATTACTACCATTGTGCCGGTAGGGTGATAGCGCAAGCCAAGTTCCCTGGCGGCTTCTATGCCGATCTCACGTAATTCCTGGCAGTACGGATCAGCAGAGCTCAGGTGAACCGTCTTTGGCCCATCATAAAACGTATCTTTTCTGCCTGTAGTTCTATCCACAAATTGATCGCAAAAAACAAAGTCTCCCGGGTGCACATCAGGCTGCAGGCTGCCCACTGCACAAGGCCCAAGAACCTGTGATACCCCAAGCTGCTTAAGTGCCCACAAATTGGCCCTGTAGTTTACCATATGAGGCGGGTACTGGTGCTGCTTTCCATGTCTTGGTAGGAAAGCAATCTTCTTGCCTGAAAGCGACCCGAGGGATATTCGATCAGATGTGAAACCGTAGGGAGTATTTACTTGGATCTCAGTAACATCATCCAGAAACTTATAAAAGCCGGTTCCCCCTATAACCGCAATATCTGCCTTCCTGTCAGTGACGGTCATACCTGCGTCCCCTTTCTGGTATTGCCTTGCATACGGCTGCCTGGAATTATCAATGTATCCCCTTCATGATTCTACACATGTTAACTGCTAACCTGCCGTGGCCTGCCCCCAGGTTGCCTCATGCTCACAACGTCTACCCTTTTATTACCCCCATAGGGCGCACTCTAGCTACCCTCTCGGCAAGTCCGGCACAGCTAGTGGCCTCTACCACTGAATCTACATCTTTATAGGCATCAGGCGCCTCTTCTACAAGCCCTTTCACAGTGGCAGACCTCACATAAACACCGTGGCTCGCCAGCTGATCCCTTAGTTCCTTGGCCGAAATAGTATTCTTGGCCTGAGTCCTGGAAAGGGCCCTTCCTGCTCCATGACACGCAGATCCAAATGAGAATTCCATGGCTTCTTCAGTGCCTATGAGAATATATGAGCCTGTTCCCATGTCACCGGGTATTAAGACCGGCTGGCCAAGATTCCTGTACCTTTCAGGCACATCTATGTGCCCGGGGCCGAACGCCCTGGTTGCGCCTTTCCTGTGTACAAGCACCTTCCGGTTGCTTCCGCCTACCCTGTGCTCTTCTATCTTCCCAATGTTATGTGCTACATCATAAAGCAAGTGCATTCCCAGGCTCTCAGGGCTTTTTCCAAATACCTTTCCGGTAGATTCCCTCACGTAATGGGCCAAGATCTGCCTGTTTGCCCAAGCGTAGTTGGCAGCTGCGGCCATTGCCGAGAAATACCGTCTGCCTTCATCAGACATGGCCGGAGCGCAGTCTAGCTGCCTGTCAGGTAAAGATATGCCGTATTTGGGGACAGCCCTCCTCATTACGGTGAGGTAGTCAGTGCATACCTGGTGGCCAAGGCCCCGAGATCCTGAATGGACCCAGAAAACAACCTGATCCGGAAAGAGTCCGAAGGCCTCTGCTGCCTGCTTATTAAAGATCTGTTCAACGAAACTTACTTCAACAAAGTGATTGCCTGAACCTAAGGTCCCCAATCCGCTGCTTCCACGCTTGAGGGCGCGCTCAGATACATTGCCGGGGTCTGCCCCATCCATTGCGCCTTGCTCTTCAGAATGCTCTAAGTCCCCGTTCCAGCCATACCCTTTCTTAACCGCCCATTTCGCACCCTGTGTCAGGACGCCTTCAAGTTCCTTTTTTGAAAGGCGGATTGCCCCTTCCCTCCCTACGCCTGACGGAATTCTTGCAAAGAAAGCTTCTACCAGTCTCTCAATATGCTTCTCTGCTTCAGGCCGGGTAAGGCTAGAAACCATTAGCCTAACACCGCAATTTATGTCGTATCCGATTCCGCCTGGGCTTATGACACCGCTATCCAAATCTGTCGCAGCAACTCCGCCTATTGGAAACCCATATCCTTCATGGATATCAGGCATGGCCAGAGACGCCTGGAGTATGCCGGGCAAGTATGCAACGTTTCTTACTTGCTCTAGAGCCTTAGTCCCCTCCAGGTCTTGGATAATCTCCTTTGTTCCATACACAATTCCGTCTACTTTCATGCCGTCCTTTTTGGGCATAATCCAATGGCACTGTTGCCCTGAAACCCGTCTTAGATCCATTGCCATTAGAGGAACACTCCCTTTAATAGTTTTGCCGTTTAGTCTGGTATCCTCGGCTTTTCAAACACTGTTGTTTCAAACGTCGAACGTGACCCAGGCCTCGGTGGGAGTTAGCTTTAGTCTGTGAAAAGTAGCGGCTTTGATTTGCAGATCAGGTCTTACGTTTACCTGGGAGATATGAGCCCCACACATAACTGATTTCAGGCAGATTTCTTCACCGTCTGGGCTTTCTTCGAAAATTATCTCTTCTGTGCCGGAAACAGCCAGGCCCTCAATGTCGAAAAGTGCCAGCTGCTCATTGAGAAAGCCGATTAAGAGGTCTTCCATATCAATGCCTCTTACCTCAACACTCCATTTATCCAGGGCGGGGATACTGCTTCCGCCAAACATGAGAAACCACATGCCTTTTGTAATTTCAGAAAAGGCCTCCTGGAAGCAGGTCCCCCACGCCCGTACTCGTACATCTGCAACATGATCAACAATCTGAAACCCTGCAGGCATTCTTATTCTCCTTCAAGAATGCTGCAAGCCGATAGCCTGTCGTTAGGCTCGATTTTCATAAGCCTAACGCCCAAAGTGGCCCTGCGGGCTACTTTGATCTCAGACAAGTCTATCCTTATTGCCACTCCCTCTGCAGTAATGAGCAAAGCCTCTTCATCTTGGGGCGAAACCAATCGCATAATAGCCAGAGGCCCGCTCTTTTCTGAAACCTTGAGGGCAATGACTCCTTTTCCTCCCCTTCCCTGAAGAGGAAAACCGCCGACTTTTGTTATCTTGCCGTATCCGTATTCACTCACCAATAGCACTTTTGCGTCAGGCGTAACCGGATCGGCCCCGACAACGTAGTCGCCCTTGGCAAGCCTTATTCCAATCACACCGGTGGCAGTCCGGCCCATAGTCCTAACATCATCTACTTTCATTCTTAAGGCCTTACCGAATGAAGTACCGATAAGTACCTCATCACCGTCTTGCGCCAGGCGGGCGAGAATCAGCGAATCTCCTGTCCTAAGATTTATGGCCCTGAGTCCCGTTTTTCTCTGTGTTAAGTATTCAGAGAACGGAGTCCTCTTGCACATTCCCTGCTTGGTTACGAAGAACAAGTCTCCTGCCGTCTCCGGCTTTGCAGGGACAGGTATAAGTGCAGTGACCCTTTCGCCCTTATCAAGGGCAATTAGCCTGGACATCAGGTGCCCCTTTGCCTGTTTTCCAGCTTCAGGTATCTCAAAAACCTTTAGCCAGTAGGCTTTTCCATGGGAAGTAAACAGCAGCAAGGATTCACGGGTCGTAGTGGATACAACCTTTTCCACCCAGTCCTCGTCCCTGGTCTGCATGGCTGTAGCGCCCAGCCCGCCTCTTCTCTGGCTCCGGTATATGTTTAGGGGCATTCTCTTGATATACCCCATGCCTGTCAAAATCACCGAAACTTCCTGCTCTATAATAAGTTCCTCTTCCGAAATCTCTTCGGCCTTGGCCAGGATGCGAGTACGCCGTGGGTCTGCATATTTCTTTTTCACATCCTCCAGTTCCTTCTTAACTATGCCAAGAATCATCTTTTCTGAACCGAGGACCGCCCTTAGGTACTCAATTTCCTTCAGCAAAGCCCTGCGTTCTTCGATGATCTTGTCTCTCTCAAGGCCGGTAAGCCGCTCAAGCCTCATATCCAGAATGGCTTTTGCCTGTATCTCGTCAAGAACAAACCTCTCCATGAGCCTGTTACGGGCTTCTTCGCCGTTTTGGGAACTTCTGATTATGGCGATTACTTCATCAAGGTTGGCAAGGGCAATCTCAAGGCCCGCAAGAATGTGAGCCCTTTCTTCGGCCTTCCTCAGCTCGTATCTGGTCCTTCTGGTAACTACCTCTTCCCTGTGGGAGATGTAGTGTGAAAGCATGGCCCTTAAATCAAGCACCTCAGGCCGCCCGTTAACCAGGGCTAGCATTATGCCTCCAAAGCTTGTTTCCAAGGTTGTATGCTTGAAAAGCTGGTTAAGAACAACCTTGGCTTCTACATCCTTCCGCACCTCTATAACGACTCTGAGGCCGCTCTTGTCACTCTCATCTCTTAAGTCTGTTACACCCTGAATCTTCTTGTCTCTTACCAAATCTGCTATGTTCTCAATAAGCCGGGCTTTGTTGACCTGGTAAGGAAGCTCATCAACAACAATCCACTGCTTGCCGTTTTTCTTGTCTCGTTCAATCCTGGTCTTAGCCCTGAGTTTCATTACTCCCCTACCGGTAGTGTACAAAGATCTCACAGGGCCCAACCCCACTATTAGGCCGCCTGTAGGAAAGTCAGGGGCTTTAATGTACTCCATAAGGTCCAAAGGCCCTAGTTCCGGATTATCTATAAGCGCAATTAGTGCATCTACTGTTTCTCCAAGGTTATGGGGCGGGATATTTGTAGCCATGCCAACGGCAATTCCGGCAGACCCGTTAACCATAAGATTAGGGATTCTTGAAGGGAGAACAGCAGGTTCCTTCAGGCTGTCATCAAAGTTTGGCACAAAATCTACGGTTTCTTTATCCAGATCTACAAGAAGTTCTTCTGCAATAGCTGTTAATCTCGCCTCTGTGTACCGCATGGCCGCCGGTGAGTCTCCGTCAACCGACCCAAAGTTTCCGTGGCCGTCAACAAGGGGATATCTCATATTGAATGGCTGTGCCATCCTAACCAGGGCATCATATATGGCCGAGTCTCCGTGGGGATGGTACTTTCCCATGGCCTCGCCAACAAGCCTTGCAGATTTCTTATGCGGCTTATCATGCCTTACCCCTAACTCATCCATTGAGTAGATAATTCTTCTCTGAACGGGTTTCAGGCCGTCACGCACATCGGGCAGGGCGCGGGAAACAATTACACTCATGGAGTAGTCGATGTAAGACCGTTTCATTTCTTCTTCTATAGGTGTTGAAACCAACCTCCGAGCGATATCTGTCATGCGTAAAGCCCCTTTCCCTATCCTATGGTGTCAAGGTTTTTAACCAGGTGAGCGTTTTCTTCGATAAACTGCCGCCTGGGCTCTACCTTGCTCCCCATAAGAACCGTAAATATCTCATCGGCTATCATGGCGTCTACGACCTTAACCTTTCGAAGTGTCCGAGTCTCGGGATCCATTGTCGTATCCCAAAGCTGGTGAGCATCCATTTCACCTAGGCCTTTGTATCTCTGAATGCTGTAATTGGCTCCTCGAAGCCCCGAAAGGTGTTCCTCAAGTTCCTCATCTGAATACAGGTAAACTTCTGACCTTCCCCTCTTAACCAGGTAAAGGGGCGGTTCAGCAATGTAGAGATAACCTTCTTCTATAATGCCGGGCATATATCTGAAAAAGAACGTTAGAAGCAAAGTCCTGATATGGCTTCCGTCTACGTCGGCGTCAGTCATGATAATAATACGGTGATACCTTGCTTTTGTGATATCAAAATCCTCGCTGAACCCAGTCCCAATGGCAGTAATAAGGGAACGGATTTCTTCCTGGCTAAGAGCCCTGTCAGGCCTTGCTTTTTCTACGTTAAGTATCTTTCCGCGAAGGGGCAGGATCGCTTGAAAACGCCGGTCTCTGGCTTGTTTGGCCGAGCCTCCTGCTGAATCACCCTCAACCAGGAACAGCTCACATTCAGACGGATCCCTTGATGTGCAGTCAGTAAGTTTGCCGGGCAAAGACGTAATATCAAGGGCCCCTTTACGTTTTGTAAGCTCCCTTGCCTGCCTGGCAGCTTCTCTGGCTCTGGCAGCTACTACTGCCTTCTGGACGATGATTTTAACCAAATTCGGATGATGGTCAAAGTAGTCAGTCAGAAACTCTGTAACAAGGGTTTGAACTGCCCCTGCAACCTCAGAGTTTCCCAGTTTCGTCTTTGTCTGGCCTTCAAACTGGGGATCTCGGATTTTCACATGCAAAACGGCGGCTATTCCTTCGCGAATGTCTTCACCGGTAAGGTTTGCATCGTTTTCTTTAAGCGCTCCGGACTTTCGGCCAAGGTCGTTCATAATCCGGGTCAATGCGGTCTTGAAGCCTGACTCATGGGTTCCGCCTTCGTGGGTCCTTATGGTATTGGCAAAAGACTGAACGTTCTCTATATAACTGTCGTTATATTGAAAGGCAAACTCTAGCTCAATGTCTTCCCTGGAAGCTTTTCCATAAACGGGCTCAGGATGCAATACGTCCTTATTCTTGTTTAAGGCCTTTACAAATTCAATGAGGCCTCCGTCAAACTTGTACTGAACCCGCTTGTCTGTGCGTTCTTCGTGAAGGTTCATTTCCAGCCCGCTGTTAAGGTAGGCCAGCTCTCTTAGGCGCTGGGCCACTGTGTCAAAACTGAACTCAACAGTGTCGAAGATTTCAGCGTCTGGCATAAATCTCACGTACGTTCCTGTTTTACGGGTATTGCCAACTCGCTTCAAGGGTATTACTGTCTTGCCACGCTCAAACTTCGCGTAGAACTCGCCACCGTCTTGTTTGACCGTAACTTCAAGCCACTCGGACAGTGCGTTAACTACAGATACGCCCACACCGTGAAGTCCGCCAGATACTTTGTAACCGCCTGTTCCGAACTTAGACCCGGCGTGCAGTTTGGTAAGAGCGACTTCAACAGCGGAGATTCCAAGTTTGGGGTGGATTCCTACAGGTATTCCCCTTCCGTTGTCTTCGCAAGACGCTGACCCGTCAGCCTTTAGAACAACATCTATGCGGTCACAATATCCATTAAGGGATTCATCTACGCTGTTATCGACTACTTCAAATAATATATGGTGAAGCCCTCTTTCAGATGTTGAACCTATATACATACCCGGGCGCTTGCGAACAGGTTCAAGCCCTTCCAACACTTGAATCTGCTGGGCGGTATATAATTGCTTGCTTTCTTCAATCTCTTTCAAATAAAACCACCTCACATCTAGATGTTAGCATAGTTCGTGTGGCGAATCTATGTTCGATGAAGATGCCATTGGAGTAACACACCCTCACAGAGAAAACAGACTACTTTTTTCTCCAACGCTGATGTTTCAGCAAACCCGAAAAACGTTTTCCCAGAACTTTGTTAAGATCCTGTTGTGTTAGTTCATGCTCAGGTTTCCCGCTGCGTAAACTCGCCAGCTTCTTTATCAAACCCTGTAATTGGGCTTTCTCGTTACCGGACAACTGCCCGGAGCCGGCCTTGAAGACGCCACTTATTACAGTGCGGTACCATCTTGAATCCAGCTCTTCCCTTGCCCGTTCAAACACGTGTCTCTGAGTTATGCCTGTACTTACAGACAAGGTAGTGTCTGACGTTTCAGGGTGTTTCTCAAGAATGGAGATTATCTTGCGGTGATTGTAAAATTCCTCTTTTGCTCTGCAACTTGGGCATTTACGTCCCGGTTGATAAATATATCCACACGTAGGGCACTTCTGATAACCTTTTCTCACAAGATATTTTTTCCGCTTTTCCATAGTAACAGCAAACTTCTGGAAAGTGAAGGAAAGCGTGGAATCGTGTTCGCCTCCAATGAGCAATTTGATTCTCGACAAATCGGGCCTGCTTATTGAGTCAGGTTGAGAGATAAATTCTCTGTATTCTTTGTCAGGGAAATTATCAGTTTCGCTGCCGGAATAATTACCGGTTATACCCCACAAGTGCTCAGAAAAGCGAATATCTTTTAAGTAATCGCCGCCTAAAGCCCTGTTTATCTCGGATATAATCCTACGTCGCATCATGCTCAGTTCCTGGGCCCACATCGACGAAGACGTGGCAACATACAACACATCGCCATCGACCCTGCGAGGCCGTGCATTTAGAGCAATATCTCCAACGATTCTCGGCCACAGGGCAAAAACCTGGAATCGCCTGGCCTTTGGGAGAAGGCCCATGCCGTCTAAGGATCTCTGCAAGACATTGCCTACAATCTCTGGACGTGCCATAGTTTGCCCTCACTCTCCCATTTATCCGCTAGTTATTTGCCGGCCGTACTTGGCCTCTCTCTACCACAAATACTGAAAACCTTGGCCTGGTATCTTCAGGCATCTCTGTTGAGGTCATCAAGACCTGGTACCCAAAGTCGCACAACGAAAGAACTTGCAGACGCTTCTCTGAATCCAGTTCTGACAGAACGTCGTCTAAAAGAAGAACCGGCTTCGTATTGAACGTTGCTTCAAGGGCTCTGGCTTCAGCCATTTTCAAAGCCAAAACCATGCTACGCTGCTGGCCCTGGGACCCAAAGTACCTAAATGTCTTTCCCTGAAAAGATACTACCATCTCATCTCTGTGAGGGCCGGCAAGGGTTATGCCCCGCAGTCTCTCATCCCTCTTTATCTCGCCAAGTTTCTTTGCAAATTGGGCTTTGATAACTCCTAAGTCAGGCTCGATTTCTCCAATGGTTGAAGCATATGTTACATCGCAATCCCCTGTAGAGATGAAATCGTAGGTAGTCTTGACAAAGGCAGACAGTCTCTCAATGAGTTGAAGCCGTTTCTCGAGTACCCTGGAGCCAAAATTCACCAGGAGCTCATCAAGACTCTCAAGAGCTTTCAACCAAGACGCATCCATTCCGGCCTTCTTTAAGGCCATATTACGCCTGGATACTGTTTCGTTGTATCGAGACAGTTCCTTGGCATACACCGGGTCCTGGCGTGAGAGTATTGAATCAATGAACTTTCGCCTTAATGCAGAACTTCCCTTTATCATATATAGATCATCAGGAGAGAAGTAGACGCAAGGAAACAACGCCAAAAGGTCCTGCCTCCTGGCGTATCTGTCGTTAATCTCGATTCTACGCCGAACAGACGGAGTTACAGCAGTCTCGATTTTGACTGTAGTAGACTCTTCGTCACCTTCGAGCCGGGCAGCCAGTGAAAATGACTGCTCCCCCCAATAGGCCAGGTCTGATTCTTTTTCGGATCTCGGCGAATTTAGAGAAGACACATAATAGCAGGCCTCAAGCAAATTGGTTTTCCCCTGGGCATTATCGCCGATGAATAAAGATGCACCTTGAGGCAGCTCAAGCTCCAGGTACCGGTAGTTACGGAAGTGTCTTAGGTAAACATAAGAAAACTGCAACGGCTAGAATGCTCCCTTAGGGCTCATTGGCATTACTACAAAGGTGGACATCACTGAATCACCTGGTGTTTCTTGCGCCTGAACCGGTTCAATGAGCATAGGGCTTACCTGGCCTGTCATTCCCAGCATTGTCTCACCGGCACTAATCTTTCCTAATGCCTGCAGTACATACCGGTGTTGAACCCATATTTCAATATTCTCGCCGGTGACCTCAGCCGGCAGTACCTCCTCCATCTTCCCTTTCTCAGGTGAACCGGCCCTAACAGTAAGGGTTCCGGCATTCTTGTCAAGGATTATCCTCATTGCCCTATCTTCTTCACTTGCCACTATAGACGCTCTTGAAGCAGCGCTTGCAAGATCGGCAGTGGCCACCTTAGCAGTCGATGAGCATGACTTAGGGATTACCTGCTGGTAAGCATAATATTGCCCTTCAATGAGACGGGTAAAGCAAGATAGGTTTTTTGATGAGAAATACAAGTGGCTGTCTGAAAGGGCCAGAGTAATCTCATCACTTTCTTCTGTATCCTTAAGGCGTGCCATTTCCTGAAATACATTGGCAGGCACAATGGCACGCGACTCACCAACGCTTGCAGAAGCTTGTGCCCTGGAAAGGGCAAATTGATCTGTACTTACAAGAACGATTCTGTCACCTAACAGATCAAGCAGGCAAGCACCCCACAATGGCCTTGCAGGATTGTTTACCGCTGACGTGGCTCCTACTTTCACAAGATCTCTGAATGTTTCGTCTTTTAGTGTAATTTGCTGTCCTCCTGAAGGCTCAGGCCATTTAGGAAAATCGTCGGCCGGAACTGCATTCAGAACCATTTCCGACGTTCCTGATTTGACCACTAACGCCCAGGCTGATTCATCAAGGGAAAGAGTAACTTCCGGCAGCGACAGTGTTCTTACAATATCTTCAAGCAGCTTTGACGATACGACAAGGGAGCCTGAAGAAGATACTTTTGCAGGTGCAGATACCCTAACTCCCCAATCCAGGTTAGTTCCTGAAAAAACCACCCTGTCAGAAAGAGCTTCAATAAGGCAGCCCTTGATTGAAGGCAGAGTGCTTCGGGGAGGTATCGGACGAGAAGCTGTTTGCACTAACCAGGCCAGATGTTCTCTTGTTATTGTCAGATGCATATGTAACCCTCCCTGTTTGTTATCTAGATTCTTGCTGAAAAAAGCAATCCTTATCTATATCGATTGTGTATATCTTTAAGTCAGTAGTAGTAATAGGCGCTGTGAGTTTGTTGAAAAGGCTCTTCTGACCCACGTAGAACGCCTTTTTCTCCTGTGGAGACAGGTGTGGATGAAATGTGGACGATTGTGCATAAGTGATGATCCGCTCCCAAATTGCCATTTTATCCACATCTCCTCAACAGGTAATCCAGACTTCATCCACAGAATTCTGCACAGGAAGATTTTACCCCTCCCTAATCAGCTTAATCAATTCATCTAGACTGCGATCAAGGTCAGGGTTAGTTTCCCTCTCGGATTCAATCTTTGAACAGGCATGAAGGACTGTAGTATGATCCCGGCCGCCGAAATTATGCCCTATCTGAGGCAACGAGGAATCTGTCAAAGTCCGGCAAAGGTACATAGCCACTTGCCTGGGAAAAGCAATGTTGCGTGTCCGCCTTTTCGCCGAGAAATCGCTTATGGAAATATTGTAGTAGCCTGCGACAACCTCCTGTATTGCATCGATAGATATTGGAACCGCCCTTTTTTCAGGGAGCAAGTCTCTTAGCACTTCTTGGGCTATGTGCAAATTGACTTCTTTCTTTTGCAATGCTGTAAATGCTAGAACTCTGATTAAGGCACCTTCCAGTTCCCGGATATTTGACGGTATTCTTTCTGCTATATATTGGCAAACCTCAAGGGGTACTTGCCTTCCTTCCAGTTCTGCTTTCTTTCGCAAAATCGCTATGCGAGTTTCGATGTCAGGTGGTTGAATGTCGCATATTAGGCCCCATTCAAATCGTGTTCTGAGCCGCTCTTCAAGAGTCGAGATTTCCTTTGGGGGCCTGTCCGAGGAGATGATTATTTGTTTTGAGGCTTGATGCAGGGCATCGAACGTATGGAAGAATTCTTCCTGGGTTGCATCTTTGCCTGCCACAAATTGAATGTCATCAATTAGGAGAATATCTGCGCTCCGGTAACGGTTTCTAAACTCCTGGGTGCTGCCTTCCTGGATCGCAAGAATGAGTTCGTTTGTGAACGTTTCCGACGATACATAGGAGATCTTAAGGTTTTGGTGATGGACAAACACATGGTGGGCAATGGCTTGCATCAGATGTGTTTTCCCTAAGCCAACTCCGCCATACAAAAAAAGAGGGTTATATGCTTTCGAGGGACTCTCTGCAACGGCCAGGGCTGCAGCATGGGCAAACCTGTTAGATGCCCCGACAATGAAGTTCTCAAACACATACCTGGGATTAAGGCTTTTTACCTGAGATAGCCGGTCATCAGATGTGCGTTTCCTCTTTTGCACCGGAGCCTGTTCTTGGGGAAACAGTGCCTCAGGCACAAGTTTCTCAGGTTGCTTGACAGTGAACCTTAGTTCTGAACGGTTACCGTATGTTTCTTTCCAAGCCCTGGCAAGCTCGTCCTTATACCTAGACTCAATCCAGTTCTTGGCGAACTCGCTGGGCACCGCTACGGTTAATATATCGCCTTTTAGATCTGTTGGCCTGGTATCTTTCAGCCAGTTTTGTATGAATCCCGGGTTGGAGAACCTCAAGGAAGCCCTAGAAAGTGTGTCATTCCAGAGTTCTTCAAGGTTTCTGCTCATTATGAAGACCACCATTTCTGTAATTGTTAAATATTTGAGACAAATCAGACTACTCTATGCACTGGCCTCTTGCCCGATGAAGAGAAGAAAACGCCTTCTATCTGGCTGTATACAGTAGCGAATATGCTTCACCCTAGCAAGACGGCGGTTGTGTTTCCCCTAGAATCCGTTTCTTGATAAAACCCATGCTCATCTTACTCGTATAAGAAGCTCACAGGTTATGCACATAGTTATCCACAGATGTGGATATGTCTTGAAAAAGCGCCGGGTAAAACCGGCGAAGGCCACAAAGGTGGTCCACTAAGACTATATCAAGGCATGTCTGTGGTGGCAATGAAAAACTGGCTTGGGTTTGAAAGGTAAGATTGCTCACGTTAAGGGGCATCCATGCTTAAAATACCTGCAAAAACAAGGTTTATTGACACTTTTGCCAATGCTAAGATATAATTCGTTCGATTCGGTGGGGCTTAGTTCCAAGAGGACTTGTGGGAGGAACGGTTTAGATGAAACGGACATATCAACCAAAGCGTAGAAAAAGACAGAAGACCCATGGTTTTTTGGTTCGCATGAGAAGCAAGAGCGGCCGGAGAATAGTAAGAAGAAGGCGGTCTAGGGGCAGGAAAGAGTTAGCTGTTTAGCGTGGGGCATTTTACTTTCGGCATCTTTTCTTGACGTAAGGCAAAAAGTGAGGCAGTTTATGTGGTATCAGGAAGGATACCTGCGCCATCCTATCGTAAAGTATATGAGGAAGGCCGTTCGATAGCGAATAGGTACTTGGTCTTGTATTATCGAAACGATACGTTCCCGGCGAGGCTGGGGGTTGTAGTTTCCAAGCGGCTTGGGAAAGCTTGTGTTCGTAACAAGGTTAGGCGCCGGATCAAAGAAAGTTTCCGGCTCATTTTGCCTTCTATTGAGCCAAGGGGCGAATTTGTTTTCATTGCGCGGCAACGGGCGGCCTTGTGTACTTACCGAGAAATTTCAGACGCGGTCAAAGACCTTCTGAAGAGGATGGGTTTGCTTTAGATGCTTACTCGACTGGTATTATTTCTAATACGGTGTTACCAAAAGTATATATCCCCTTTTAAAGGACCTACATGCAGGTATTATCCTACTTGTTCCGAATATGCCCGGCAAGCTGTTATTATCCACGGACCCCTAAAAGGGGTTATTTTGGCCATATGGCGGTTACTGCGATGCAACCCTTTTTCTCGTGGGGGTTATGACCCTGTGCCCCAAGATGGCTTGTTGGAGCCAAGGAGGTTCAAACGATGTCATACATAGTCGACACCATGCTTAAAGTTATGGACGTTTTGCACGGCCTGACAGGCAACTGGGGCCTGTCAATTATAGGCCTGACTCTTCTTGTCCGCCTCATAATTTTGCCCTTTACTATAATGCAGGGACGGTCCACGCAGCGTATGGCCATGATTCAGCCGGAACTAGATAAAATACAGAAGAAATACAAAGATGATCCGGAAAGGCTGAATCTTGAAATTATGGATATTTACAGGCGCAACAAGGTAAATCCCGCTTCGAGCTGCCTGTTGCTTTTTATCCAGTTTCCTGTTTTGTGGGCGATGATCAGGGCCCTTGAGGCACATCCGGCCATGAAAGAAGGGATGTTTCTGGGGCTCAAATTAGGGGAGCCGGCCATGCAACAAGGTACTCTGTACGGGATAATTGTAATCGCCATTACCATAGGTACAACGTACCTGGCTATGAGGTTGTCCCCGTCAATGGGGGCAGGCACCCAGCAAGGCCAGAGCCAGAATATCATGATGATTGGAATGCTCGCTTTTATGGGCTATTTTACAGTGAAATTTGCTACTGCAGTTTCCATATATATAATAACAGCCAACTTTGCAGGCTTGCTGGAACGGTTGGCAATACCACGAGGCGATACTACCGGGGAGGGAGCTCAGTCTAAGTGAGAAGTATTGAAAAATCCGGACGTACTGTAGAAGAAGCTGTGGAAAGCGCCCTCAGCGATCTTGGGGTTTCAGAAGATGATGTTATTGTTGAGGTAATTGAAGAGCCTACCAGAGGTTTCTTGGGAATCCTCGGAGGTAGGGATGCAAGGGTAAGGGTGACTGCAAAGAAAGAAAGGGCAGAGATAGCTTGTGAGTTTATTGAGGGACTGCTTGCCGCTATGGGCATAGCCGGAAAAGTCGAAGTTCGCAACCAAGGAGACATGCGGGCTATAGACGTAACCGGGACCGACCTTGGCCTTCTTATTGGACGCCACGGCGAGACTTTGAGGCACCTTGAGTTTCTCGCAAATGTAGTGTCTTCAAAAGGGACCGGGTTGGCAAGAAGAATTACAGTAGACGTAGGCGGGTACAGAAAGCGCAGGGAAAAAGATCTAGAGGAAATGGCCAGAAATATGGCCAGAAGGGTAGAGAGGACAGGAAGAAGTGCGTTTTTACGGCCTATGGATGCAAGGGACCGCAGGATTGTTCATATGACCCTTCAGAAGAATGGGAGGGTTGTAACCCATAGCGAAGGAGATGAGCCCTTTAGAAGGGTAGTAGTTTCCCCGCGCAAGGGTGCCGGCCAGGATACAAAACGTAACCCCGTGTAATATAAATCTAACGTTTAAAAATAATAGCAGGCCTCCGAAAGGGGGCCTTTTCCGTTTTCTCGTCCCACACTGTATAATTCAAGGGCGAAGGTGTGCTTTTTGAGCCGTTGTATGGAGGATTACATTCATGCACGACATGGTAGATTCCTATTTGGATGCAGATACAGAAACCATAGGCGCCATAGCCAGCCCGATGGGTACCGGGGGCATAGCCATAGTAAGGCTGAGCGGCGGTAACTCTGTGTCTATTGCTGACAAGATGATCCGGTTAAGAAGACGGGGGGGTACCTTGCATTCTATGGCCAGTTGGTCCATGGCCCTGGCTGACATTGTTGATACTGATGCAGGCACCACTATAGACGAAGCTGTGGTGCTTTTGATGAAAGGGCCTAGATCATACACAGGCGAAGACGTAGTAGAGATTCAATGCCACGGCGGAATGCTTGTAGCCGAGAAAGTCCTGAATATTGCATTTCGGCTTGGTGTGAGAGCTGCTATGCCTGGGGAGTTTACGAGACGGGCCTTTCTCAATGGCCGAATAACCCTCGACGAAGCAGAGGCAGTCCTTGACGTGATCAATTCTGCGTCAGAGGCATCACTCAGCCAGGCAGGCCGGCGGCTCAAAGGTGAACTGGGCGCAATGGTTGAGAGATGGGAGAGCCTGATTATTGACATATTGGCGCTGCTTCAGGGTTCCATGGATTTTCCGGAAAACATAGAATCTGAGCACAGCCGCATTGAGGCCCTGCTCACAGAACTGTCGCGAGACATAGGAGCTGTATTGGCGAAGGCCCCTCTGGGGCTTGCCCTGTCAGGCGGAGTAGAGGTCTGCTTGGTTGGCCGCCCGAACGTTGGAAAATCATCTCTATTCAACGCGCTGCTTTCCAGGGAGCGGGCCATTGTCACTGATATACCCGGAACTACAAGAGATGTCCTAAGCGAGAGGACGCAATGGTACGGACTTCCTGTGGTTCTGCTTGATACAGCGGGCCTGAGGCAGACACGGGAAGTAGTCGAAGCAATGGGCGTTGAAAGGGCCAAAAGCGCAGCCCAGGAATCTAATGTGATTCTGTATGTTCTCGACGACACTGAGGGCATTCTTGAAGAGGACCGTGAGTGGCTCACACGGTGGCAGGACAGGTACTGTGTGGCTGTAGTCACCAAGGGTGACCTGGGGAAAGGCAAGATTGGCGCCGGCGAACTGGATCACGTTTCCCGTGGCGACTGGGTCAGAGTATCATCTGTTACAGGTGAAGGTTTGGAGGAGTTAAAAAAGAGAGTCCAGTACATGTTCACTTCTCTTGGCGATCCTGAAGTTCTTGCACCTGGATCTGCCAGGCAGGTGGATTGCCTTGAGCGTGCATTGAATGGCATAAGGAGAGCCCTTGACGATTTGAGCCTGGGTTGGACTGACGATGTAGTAGTGCTATCCTTAGAAGAGGCTGCTAGGGCGCTTATGGAGCTAACTGGCAAAGTAGTGAGCAATGAGACCCTTGACAGGATATTCTCGCGGTTTTGTGTAGGTAAGTAGATATTTACTTGCCGGCAGGGCCGGGGTGCTTTGAAAACGCCGGTTCTGTGTTTGCTCTAAGCAGGTTCGTTTAACAGTTGAAGGGGGGTGGCAGGGTGAGAGCAATGGATTTTGATGTAGTTGTCGTGGGCAGCGGCCATGCTGCATGTGAGGCAGGCCTGGCTTCGGCGCGCCTTGGCATGAAAGTTGCCATGGTGACTCTGGATAAAGCCAATATCGCCGGCATGCCGTGTAACCCTGCCATTGGCGGCCCTGGAAAAGCCCAGATCGTGGCTGAGATAGATGCCCTTGGCGGTGAAATGGCTCTTGCCGCAGATAATTGCGCCATAGAAATGCGCCTGCTAAATGCATCGAAAGGGCCTGCTGTCCAATCTCTAAGGGCCCAAATAGACAAAAAGGCATATTCCCGTTACATGAAGCGGCAGATCGAGACAGTTGGGATTGAACTGGTCCAGGGGATGGTAACTGAAGTCATGATTGAGGATGGCAAGGCATGTGGAGTCATTCTTGAAGATATGAGCAAGATTCGTTCCAGGGCAGTGATTCTCTGTACAGGTGTATATCTTGAGAGCCGGATTGTAATAGGGGAAGAAATTATTGAGTCCGGGCCTTTGGGCGAGCCGGGAGCCAGAGGGCTTTCTGCTTCACTTAGAGGACTTGGGTTTAACCTTGGCAGGTTCAAGACCGGGACGTCGCCTAGGATACACAAGGCCAGTATCGCCTGGGATGAGCTTACGCCTGAAGGCGGCCTGGATAAGCCAATTGCGTTCTCGTTTATGTCGGTTCCACGAATATGGGACAAGAAAGTTTGCTATTCCACCTATACCAATGAGAAGACCCACGAGGTTATAAGGAACAACATAGAGAGGGCGCCCCTTTTCGACGGTACCATACAGGGGACCGGGCCCAGGTATTGTCCGTCCATAGAAGATAAGATTATGAGGTTTCCTAACCGGAGCCGTCACCAGATATACTTTGAAATTGAATCAGAAGAGAGTTCAGATGTATATATTCTTGGCCTGTCTACCAGCCTGCCTGAAGATGTTCAGTACCAGATGGTCAGAACTCTTCCTGGACTGAAAAGGGCCCAGATAACAAGGCCTGGGTATGCAATTGAATATGATTACCTGGTACCGTCGCAGATTCTGCCGACTTTCGAAGTACAGGGTATGTCTGGGCTATTTACTGCCGGGCAGATCAACGCAACCTCGGGGTATGAAGAAGCCGCAGCCCAGGGGCTTTTGGCTGGGATTAACGCTGTTATGAAGATCAAAGGGGAAGAACCTTTGGTACTTGGACGAAGGGAAGCATACATTGGTGTATTGCTTGATGACCTTGTGAGCACTCTGATTGAAGAGCCGTACAGAATGCTCACTTCAAGGGCAGAATACAGGCTTCTGCTCAGGCACTCAAATGCTGATATGAGGCTTACTGCTGCAGGTAGAAGAGTAGGCCTTGTTTCCGATACCAGATGGCATGGGTTTTGCACTAAAAAAAGCCTTATTGCCAGGGGCAGGGCACTTCTTGAGGAGAAGGTCTCAGGAAGTAGCGTCAAGGATCTTCTGCGATTGCCAGGACAGTGCATTGAAGACTTTTTTGGGATCGTAGACGGCCTACAAACCCTTCCAGAGGAAGTCCTGGCTGAAATCGAAATTGAGGCTAAGTATGCAGGATTTATTCAGAGACAGGAACGAGAGGCAAGGCGGCTTGAGAGATACCTTGGGAGGAGGCTTCCGGTTAGCATAGATTGGGCCGGTGTTAACGGGCTTTCGCGGGAAACCGTAGACAAACTGAACAAGTACAGGCCTTCATCTTTGGGCCGTGCACTTGATGCCGGAGTTTCCCCGTCTGATGCACTGGTGATTCTTGCTCTGCTCAGAGGCGGGAAGTTATCTTCAGAGAATACAGTAAGCCAATCTGATGCCTGATCCACGAAATAACCAGGCGAGGGAGTTTACGTTGACAGATAAGCAAGTCTTACCGAACCATATATATGTAGATGAGGCTATTAAAGCGTTTGCCGGAAGCATGGGCCGTATGAACATTTCCCTGCCACCTGGGAACCAGGCTCTTGTAGAAGAATGGCTCAGGTTTTACACCGGTTGGGAAGGAAGGCGTGTGGTAGGATTCGACGATCCTGCAGAATTGGCAGTTAAACTTCTGGTTGATTCTTTTGCCATTGCTTACCTGGACGGCATTGTATCTCCTGAAAAGGCTATAGATTTGGGAAGCGGCAACGGCTGGCCCGGGCTGGCAGTAAGGATTCTTAGCCCCTGCGCTCAGGTATGCCTGCTTGATTCACGGCAGGGAGCCTGTGATTTTCTACAGGGGTACATAGGTGCTTCAGGGATTTCGGGGGTACGCGTAATTCAAGACAGGGCAGAAGAGCTGGGCCACGATCCTATTCACAGAGAGACGTATACCCTGGTTACTACCAGGGCTATGGCAGGGCCGCGGATTGCCCTTGAACTGTGTTCAGGCTTTTTGGCGGTGGGAGGAAAAGCCGTGCTTTGGATATCTTCTGAACAGGAAGTTCCTGAATCAGGCCAGGGCTTGAAAAAGGCCGGCCTGTCTTTAACGGCTAAGCACACGTACACATTACCTGACGGCATGGGTGCAAGGATACTGGCAGTGTATTCCAAGGTAACACCTATGAGTCGGAAGTACCCGCGACGGTACGGAGCCATTAGAAAAAACCCCCTGGACTAGTAGATTAAGGCAGGAAATAATTTCCTGTACCAAGAAATGTCACCGTGGAGGTGGCTTTTTTATGTTTATAGCAGCTGAGGGGTTTGAGACTAAGAATGTGCCGGTAGATCACATAACCTTAATGCCAGGAGCTTGCCTGCCTGGTGGCGATACTGCTGTTTCCCGGGCGATCCTTGCCGAACTTGTAAAGGGGAGCAGAGAGCCTCTTCTGGTGAGGCCCGTTGGCAGCAAGTATGAACTTGTGGCGGGAGATCTTGAGTATTGGGTGGCCCGAAAAAGAGGTGAGGAAGCAGTCACATGTGTGGTAAGGGAAATGGACCATGTGACTGCAATTGTTACAAGGATTTCTGAAGGCGCTAAGCGCAAGGACGTAAATCCGGTAGAAGAGGCTCTATTACTTGATCAATTGGTTAATGAATATGGAATGACCCATCAGGAGATAGCCATTCGCTGCGGCAGAATGCAGTGCACTGTGTCTAACAAGCTTCGATTGCTGCGCCTGCCAGGGGAGGTTCTTGAGGCTCTCAAGTCTGGCGAAATAGGTGAACGGCAGGCAAGGGCTCTATTGAGGGTTAAAGATGATGCACGGCAACTGGAGCTCTTCCGCAGGTGTGTTAAGATGAATCTAACCGCCGGGGATATGGAAAGCCTCTGCGGGTTTTCGCCGTCTGGAGTCAAAAAGCGTACCGCAATGCCGTCTGCAAGAGGTAAAGTTATATACAAAGATCCGAGGATCTTCCAGAATACTTTGCGGAAAATTGTCGTTGAGATGAAAAAGGCAGGACTTGATGTAGTATGCAGAGAAGAGTCTTATGAAAAATCATGGGAGTTTAAGGTGTTGGTAAGAACATAGCCATGTCTAGAGTTATTGCCGTTGCCAATCAGAAAGGCGGGGTGGGCAAGACCACTACCGCTGTTAACCTTGGAGCTTGCCTGGGAGAGCTCGGCCGTTCTATTTTGATTGTGGATACAGATCCTCAGGGAAATGCAACAAGTGGACTGGGAGTGGACCGGAGCAAACTGGACTTTTCGATTTATGACTGTCTTGTAAGGGATATTGAGCCTGTCAAGGCCCTCCGTGCCACAGAGTATACAGGTGTCTGGCTGTTGCCGTCGTCAATTGATCTAGCAGGAGCAGAGATCGAACTTGTCTCTGTCCCTGAACGGGAACACAGACTCAAGAAGGTAGTGGCCCAACTCAGGGATAACTACGACTATACTTTCATTGACTGCCCTCCGTCTTTGGGCCTTCTCACAGTTAATGCCTTGGCGGCCGCAGATTCCGTTCTCATACCCATTCAATGCGAGTACTACGCCCTCGAAGGGTTAACCCAGCTGCTTAGCACCATCAAATTGATAAGAGGCAGGCTTAACTCCAGTTTAGAACTGGAAGGAGTTCTGCTTACCATGTTTGATGGGCGAACAAACCTTTCCCTACAGGTGGCTGATGAGGTTAAGAGATATTTCAGGGGAAAAGTGTTTATGACGATAATTCCCAGGAACGTAAGGCTGTCAGAGGCGCCCTCTCACGGCAAGCCAATCACTGTTTATGATAGCAGGTCCCGCGGCGCCGAAGTATACAGGGAACTTGCAGAGGAGGTGTTACGGCGTGGCCAAGAGGGGTCTTGGTAGAGGTATTGACGCACTGATTCCGGTTGCAGCCGGTGATGAGAGTGAAGATATCCTAGAACTGAATCCAGCAGAGATACGGCCTAATCCATATCAGCCCCGGCAGATATTCGACGATGGGAAAATCCAAGAACTCGCTGCATCTATGAAAGAACACGGGGTTATTCAGCCCTTGATAGTCAGGAGAGAAGGTGCCGGCTATCAATTAGTTGCAGGTGAGAGACGCCTAAGAGCTGCTCTGGAGGCGGGCCTTGATAAAATTCCGGTAGTAGTTAGAACCATGAGCAACCGTGAGGCCATGGAGATATCTCTTGTAGAGAACCTGCAGCGGGAGGACCTTGGGCCTCTTGAGGAAGCAGAGGCCTACCAGAGGCTTTCAGAGGAGTTTGGCCTCACCCAAGAGGATATTTCCAAGAGAGTTGGCAAGAGCCGGTCAGAAGTGGCAAACACTCTCAGGTTGTTGCGTTTGGAGCCTGAAGTTAAGGAACTGATTAACCAGGGGAAAATGACAGGCGGCCATGGACGAGCTATTGTCGGACTGGCAAGGGATCAGCAGATCCGGCTTGCCAGGGCCATTGTATCTAAGGGACTGTCCGTTAGGGGCACTGAGGAGGCCGTGTCAGGTAAGGCTGCCAGGAAAGCAAAGAAGGATACAGTTACGGCAATTCGTGTGAAAGAAGCTGAAGAGGTATTGACGGCTGCCCTTGGAAGTCCTGTTGTGGTAAAGAAACAGGGGAACAGGGGTACGATAAGTATTTCGTTTTTTGGTTCAGAGGATCTTGAACGTTTGGTCGAGGCAATACATAAAAGTGCAAGCGGCGACAGTGTGTAATGCACAAAGCATTCAGGCGGCAAGTGTATCCATATGTTTCACGTGAAACATTTCCTGCATATCTGCAGCACAGGAGGCATTTGAAACTATGACTAAGCCGGAACCGTTAAGGCCCGTATGGGCAGAAATTGATCTGGGCAACTTCAAAAAGAACCTGCAGGTCGTTCAGGGCCTAATTCCAGCGTCAACTCAGATAATTGCCGTGGTCAAGGCAAATGCCTATGGCATAGGAGCAGTACCTGCATCAAGGGCGGCACTGGAAGTGCCTGGGGTTATGGGGCTTGCTGTTGCTACGCCAGAAGAAGCGATCGAACTTAGGAGCGAGTCAATTGACTGTGGGATCTTGGTTCTTGGGCCTGTAACACCAGGAGGGGCCAGAGCCCTTGCTGACTTGAGTGTTTCCATGGCAGTTACATCTACTATGGGGATACAGTCAGCTGAAGAGGCAGGCAAGTCCATAGGGCGAAAGACAAAGATTCACATAAAGGTGGAAACAGGCATGGGCCGCACAGGCTTCATGCCAGGCCCTGAATTACAGAAAGCCCTGGATCTACTGCAGCAGTGCAATTATGTAGAAGTGGAAGGGATCTTCACTCACTTTTCAGCTGCAGATGTGAATAAAAAGTACACCATGAACCAATGGTCGAACTTTAACACGGCTGTGGAACAGGCGTCTCAGGCCCACATCCGGCCCAGGTATCTACATGCAGCAAACTCAGCAGCTATACTTGATTTTCCCGAGTCACATCTTGACCTGGTCCGCCCAGGCATAATGATCTATGGCTCCTACCCGGATCAATCACTGGCAGGAAAAGCTCCTCTATATCCTGTATTCTCGTTGAAAGCCCGGGTTTCTTACGTAAAGCACGTAGGCCCAGGGTCTTATATAGGCTATGGTATGACCTATAGAACAGGGTCAGGCACTACTATAGCCACAGTGCCCATTGGATACGCAGACGGCTACCCCAGGCTCCTATCCAACCGAGGGTCTGTCTTGATCAAAGGCCGAAGGTACCCTATTGCAGGCCGGATTTGCATGGACCAGCTAATGATCGATCTTGGCGGCACTACAGATGTCGAACCGGGAGAGCTTGTTACACTGATAGGACAGGACGGAACTGAGTGTATTACCGTTGATGAAGTGGCAGAACTGGCCCAGACTATTGCCCACGAAATCCTTACAGGGATAGCTCCAAGGGTACCAAGGATCTATATGTAGATTACCGGACTAAGAGAAATCGGATGATTTCCATTCGAGGCGGCAGGAATAATAGCGTAGGCGTCGAACTGCTATGTACGTGGCAGTCTTGCCGTAGCATAAGCATCGAAACGCAAGTTCGGGGGAATTACAGGGTTGTCCATTCTCAGAGGTATCAACAGTAAGAAGCCAGGCGGCCTTAAGAAGCCACACAGCAACCGGGAACGCCGGTTTACTTTTCTATTGGTGTATTCCCATGGAAAGACTCTTACTTATAGTTACAGCCTAAAAACCATTCTCGCTTTGCTTGCTGTTGTTTGCATGTCCCTGACTACCCTTGGTTTCTTCGTCAGCTCCTACCTGGACACAAAAAACGAAAACCGGGAACTTGCCTATCTCTATGAGGTGGCTGACCTTCAGGAGCAAAAAATACGGGAGATGCAAGATTACCTGGCAAACTTAGCAGATAGGCTTCGCCAAACAGAACTTGCTGAAAGCCAAACCCGTAACATGCTATTGCAAGAAGGGCTGATAGATCAATCTCTCGATGAACAGAGCGCCATTGTTGCGTCAAGGCAGATCGCGCTGGGGGTTACCTCGAGAAGCGGGGTTAACAGGCGAACCTCTATCCCTGTCCGGTCTATGTCCTCAATCCTGACTTCCCTGGACGAATACGCGACAGGATTGAATGTTCAACTCAGTGATCTTGAAGAACGGGTTGACGCCCTTCACAAAGATGCCCTTGAAGCTGTCGACTATTCCAGGGCACAACCAAATATATTTCCTGTCAATGGGAGTATTACCTCCAAGTACGGGTGGAGAAAGCACCCAATCACACGCAGGAGCGATTTCCACGAGGGAATAGACATTGCAGGACACTATGGCACCCCTATTAAGGCTACAGCCGATGGCACAGTAGTGTTTGCAGGGTATAAGGTCGGATACGGCCGGACAGTAGTAATCAGCCACGGTTACGGCCTCGAGTCCCTTTATAGCCACTGCAGCTCGCTCAAGGTATCAAACTGGCAGAAGGTTCGCAGAGGAGATATTATCGGTTACGTTGGATCTTCAGGCGCTTCAACTGGGCCGCACCTTCACTACGAAATACACAAGAACGGGAACTCCCAAAATCCTCTGGACTTTATTCTGCCCAAAAAATAACGGGAGGTAATGACATATGTTCATGTCTAGAGACACCGCCCAAAAAACTACCTTCGAAAGTGTTCTGGGTAAGGGCATTGAAATTGAAGGAACTGTTCATTCTAAGGGAAGCATAAGAGTGGATGGAAGGATAAAAGGCAAGGTTCAATGCGATGCCGACGTAATGATTGGCCAGAGTTCAGTTGTAAACGCAGATATTGACGGCACCAACGTTACAATTGCAGGTAGTGTTACAGGCAATGTGAAGTCTACAGGGCGACTTGAAATTCTTTCTTCCGGCACACTAAAAGGCGATGTATGTTCAGGCAGTCTCGTAATTTCTGAGGGAGCAAGGTTCTTTGGCTCATCACAAATGGCTGATCCACCTGAGCAGCCCAGAAAGGCACCTAGCGGAAGGCCAAAGGAATAGATCAAGTAGAGAGAGGCGGGTCTTACGGTGTACAAAGACAGGCAGGATGCGGCCAGGAGCCTTTCTCGACACCTGATAGGCCTAAATCTTGAAAAACCGATTATCCTCGCTATTCCGCGCGGGGGCGTGGTGGTAGGGCGGGAAGTGGCCCTTCAAACCGGCGGAGACCTGGACGTAGTTATGGCCAAGAAGATAGGAGCCCCGTTCAACCCCGAGTTTGCTGTGGGCGCCGTAGACGTAGACGGACGAGTAACGTTTCCGCCTGGAGAGGCCAGATATGTTTCTGAGCAATACATTCACCGCCAGGCGGCCCAACTACGAAGAGAAATAGCAGTTAGGCTTAAAGCCCTTAGACAGGGAAAGCCTGCAAAACCGGTAAGTGGCAGAAATGTCTTTTTGGTCGATGACGGCCTCGCCACAGGGCTTACAGCACTTGCCGCCATCGATTACGTACGTACGTTAAAACCAAGCCGGTTAATCCTGGCTGTACCTGTTGCCCCACAGGATACTTTGGATCTCCTTTCAGGCCACGTAGACCACACGGTATGCCCTCTTGTCCCCGACTCGTTTTATGCTGTAGGCCAGTGGTATCACGAGTTTGGCCAGACCTCGGATCAGGAAGTGAAAGAGATTCTTTCCTCCTTCAAGGCGCAATAATCTTGGCCTAGTATCATTTGATTGCTTTCTGCGCATATTCTCCTAACAGGGGTATATATGGCAGTGAATCCATTCTCAATTTGCGCCGCCACGCCACACGCAAGCGAAAAGGTGGGTTCGGCACTGGTGTCCATTCTTCGCGAACTGGGGCATCCGTTGCAGTTTCTTGTTTTGTGCGTAGGAAGCGACCGGGCCACGGGAGACAGTTTAGGCCCTCTGGTGGGGAGCATTCTGTCATGGGGTGGTTTTGGAGGCAAGGTCCTCGGCACTTTAGACCAACCGGTGCATGCAGCAAACCTCGAAGGTATCCTGGCCAATCTTGACACCGAGGAAGGAATTGTGCTTGGGGTCGACGCATGTCTGGGGACAAAGGCAGAGGTAGGCTCAATCATAGTCCGCCAGGGCTCACTCAAGCCTGGCCTTGGCGTTAACAAGAATCTTCCCCCTGTTGGCGACTTACACATAGCGGGCGTCGTCAACGTAGGCGGTTTCATGGAGCACATGGTACTTCAAAATACAAGGTTAAACCTTGTTGTTAAGATGGCCCAGACCATTTCAGCAGGGATTTTCTATGCCAGCCATTACCTGGAGCATGGCCGGTTTCCCTCCGGGCCCGGGCCGATCTTGAAAGATGTCATTCTCTTGGGCCCAAAGTCCGCCGAACCTCATCCACAACTTGCTCCGGTGTCCGGCCGGCGGCAGTAATCACCGGTGCCTCACGGGCGTCCTCTATTCCCATAAAATTATCGTCCATTCCTGATACTACAACCGCGTGGGCGCCGAGGCGATCAAGTTCACCGGCTTGCCTGACTTCCACTACAAGGAACCCGGCAGTCTCAAGCGCTTGATGAAAGGGCCTCAGGCCCTGTTCCACCGCTATTTTCGTCAACGTAATCCACCTCCTGTACTAGGATTAACCTTAGCTTTAGCGGCTATGTGTATACACTACAAAGGGCAAAGCCTCTGCAAACCCAAGCAGGATCTGAAGGAAGTTTCTAGAAATATCACGTAAGTGAGAGGTGGTACAGGTGTGCTTTGAAGCCGGTATTGCACGAATGGTGCGCCAGGGTAATGTACAAGAGGCCGCCAGTGAACTTGGCCAAAGGATGACAGCCAGTTCTAAGGCCAGTGCCAGGCAGAAAAACCTCTTGGCAATTTGCAGAGCGGAAATGGGAGATTTCATAGGGGCCAGAGATATACTCAATGAGACGCTCTCCCAAGCGCCCCAAGACCTAAGGACGCTGAACAATTTAGGCAACGTAGCCCTTCTAGAAAGCAAACCTATAGAAGCCCTGGAATTGTACAGGAAGGCATCTGCCAGAAACCTGTGGGCTGTTGAGCCAAGGTATAATAGCTGCATGGCCTACCTTCAGTTGGGACAGGCCGAAAAGGCCCTTTGGGCGCTGCAAGAATATACTTTGGTGGCCAGGATTACGCTTTGGGGCAAGGTGTTCTTCTGGGGCACCCTATCTGCATTGGCAATCGTGCTAATCTGTGCCAGGCTAGCTCACTAACTGCATTCAGGAGTAGTACCCACATTATGAGTGTAACAGTTCCGACAGTCAGGAAAGGTAAGCAGCCGGTGAGGGGCCCTGCCGCACCTGGGCCCGGCCACAGGCCAAGAAAGCAGGGGCATGGGAGGCCAGGAGTGTACCTGCTGTTATTGCTTGCATTGGCAGCAGCATTTGGTGTATATAGAATGGCCATTGTAAGGACTCCCGCCGGTAGAATTGTAGCCCATTTCTCCAATGCAAAGGTTATGTTGGCCAATGAATCGGGGTTCATAATCAGGTCTAAAGAAACCGACGCATTGGTCTTCTCAGATGGCAGTATCTTGAAGTTCAATGAGGAATTTGAACGATATGTAGTGGCAGGCCCCTGGATCGTAGGGTCCCGGCCATCACGTATGACTCTGTTTCCTGCTGATGGAAGACATGCAATACCTGTATCGACTAACCTCCATCCTGCAGAAAGGCACATTCCTGTTACAGGCGGCGACATTGCTGTGACTTTCAGGCCTGGCTCAGGATTGAAGTTCGGTGAAGTCTGGTGGCTGCGGGGGTTTTCAGCACAAGGAAATGTCCTATGGGAAAGCAAAGTATCTTATGCCCCATACATTGCAGCATGCAATGCCAATATACTAGCCGTTGGGGCCGTGGATATATCAGCAGGCGGAATTCCCTGGGTAATCTGCCTGTCAAGGGACACAGGCACAGTACTCTGGCAGAGGAAACTGGAGCAAGGCTTCTGGCGCAATTTGGCTTTCTACCCGGCAGGCGAGATAAGCGCAATACTAGATGGTGGTGTGTATCTGATGGCGCCTGATGGAAGCCCTTTGTGGGTATACCGCCCTGAAGGCAATGTAGTGTCTGCCAGCGTATCTTCTGATGTTACGGCCATTGCATTCCTAAGAGACTTGGCAGAACCCGTCAGCAAAGTGCTGGGGAGCAGCGCGATTTCTGTGATTGCACGAGATGGAAAGGCCAGTTGGACCAGGGTGTCCCGGGATTTGTGCCCTAGGATCTACACATCAGAAGAGACTCTCGTTGTACTGGAATCACGCCGGGTAACAGCCTATGAATTGGCCGACGGTTACAGGTTTTTCTCTACGATTGCAGGCGGATACCCCAAAGCATATGCCAAAGGTGTTATTCTAGTAGAAAAGGATTGCGACATTACTCTTGTGGATATCGGAATTTCAGGACCGGCCAGGTGACTTAACTGTGGGTTCAAGAAACAGGAGCCATGTGTTGATACTTATTGCTATTGCGTTTATTGCCCAGAAGGTTTTTTCGACACTTCCAGGGCATGCCTGGTTTGTTTCTGTGTTTCTGACTGTAGATATTGCAGGCAAGTTTCTTTTGGCAGGCAAAGACGCGTTGCTCCCTTCTTATTTGGAAGATATGCTTCTTGGGTTGCTGCTGTGCGCAGGCCTTGGAGCACTGGCCTGGTACCTTGACGCCCAAATCTCTATCTATACGGGAAAAGGTGGCGGCCCGGCAGTGCCGGCCTTGGTATTTGCCATTCTTGACGTAATTATCCGGAGGTGACTACTGTGAACTACGCAGACATAATCATCGGATGCTTTCTTGCCCTGGGTTTTATCAAAGGGTTCCTGACCGGTTTCTGGGCCTCAGTCCTGGGGCTGGCAGGGACAGTAGTGGGCTTCCTAGGGGCCTACTTCTTCACAGGGCCTGTGGTCAACTATCTAGAGCATTCAGCGGGTTGGGTAAGCCATATATCAGAATGGTGGAAAGATGTCTTTATCTTGCTCCCCAGTTATGCAAAACCTTACGACCCTAACTCTGTGGCAGAGTTTTTCCAGGGGATCGATTCTACCCCGTGGCTAAGGCCTATTTCGGCCCTTCTGAAAGATTATTTCCTGGAAATCGAAGTACTGGCAGGGCCTGGCGCTACATGGGGCAGGATGCTTGCCCTTCTCCTTGCCCAGATTGTAGTGGCAAGTGTAGTGTTCTTTGTGCTTTTGTCACTAATTAGAATCGCCTGGTCCTTCTTTGCACGGACTCTGTCTTTTGCAACCTCTCTGTCCTTTGCCCAGAGGTTCCTTGGAGGCCTTCTCCAATTGGGGCTGTCTGTAGTTTGGTTATCACTGGTGGTAGGTAGCCTGTACCCTTTGATAGGCTTAGAGTCCCTTGGGCAGGTACGAGATATTGTTTCTTCATCTCAGATGGTAGCTGTTCTCCTTGGTGTATACAAAGTACTGCTTCCTGCTGCCTTGTCCCGGATTAAGCCAAAGCTTTGATAGGGGAGGGAGCTTGATACTATGCTTTTGGACCCACCGCTACGCCCGGGCGATATTGTAAGGCTTAAGAAGAACCACGCTTGTGGAAACGATTCCTGGCAAGTGCTGCTAGCCGGTACAGATGTTAGGCTGAAGTGCATAGGCTGCGGCAGGGTGGTCCTGCTCGACAGGAATAAGTTCTCTTCAAGGTTCAAACAAAGGATCAATATAGCAAAAGATGGCAACTAGCCTTTTGTAGCCTTGAGTTTCCTTGTGGGGCAGTCTATAATTGTTCTGCGCCGGTTGAGCGACGCGGAGGCATGCCTCCGGTTACTCCCGCCCCTTAGAGGGGCCACTAAAGTCCATGGGAGGAGGTATAGAATAATTGC
This sequence comes from Bacillota bacterium, assembly GCA_040766745.1. Taxonomy (GTDB): domain Bacteria; phylum Bacillota; class Sulfobacillia; order Fermentithermobacillales; family Fermentithermobacillaceae; genus JAXGPX01. The sequence continues at coordinate 347,672 of JAXGPX010000002.1, read as the reverse complement.
GTATTTACGAAGTATTGTTCATTGTCCGTCCTGATTATGAAGAGGAGCAAATCGCCTCTGTAATTGCCAGGTATAAGGGCGTCATCGCAAATGACCAGGGAGTAGTCACTGCAGCAGAAAAGTGGGCCAAACGCAGGCTCGCATACGAGATTGCCGGTTTTCGAGAGGGACTCTACATCATCATGACCTTCGAGGGGACTCCCGACATTGCCGCAGAATTAGATCGTCTGATGAAGATCGATCAGGAAGTACTGAGGCATATGATTTCCCGTATTGATGATATTCCTAATAGAGTCGCTGAGCCCAGGAAAGAAAGGGCAAGAACCGAAGAGCCCAGATTCGAGAAGGGCCCAAGGGGCCAGGCAAGGCCTGAAGTTGCCGTTGTAGACACCAAGGTTTCCGAAGAAGAAGCCCAAGTCAAAGAGTAGCAAGGCAAAGAAAAAGTTGTTTTGGAGGGGAGAAATTGCTCAACCGGATAGTACTGATAGGAAGATTGACCAGACAACCCGAGCTAAGGATTACTCCTAGCGGGGTTTCTGTTACCACCATTACAGTTGCAGTCGACCGGAAGCCCACTCAGGGCGGCCAACGAGACACAGACTTTATTGATGTGGTTTTGTTCGGACGGCTGGCTGAGGTCACATGCAAATATATGGACAAGGGGCGTCTGGTAGCTGTGGAAGGCAGGCTTCAGAGCCGGAGTTGGGAAACCAAAGACGGCCAGAAGCGGAAGTCGTGGGAGGTTGTTGCAGATTCAATTGAGTTCCTTGGCGGTAGGCCCAGGAACCAGGGCGAATCTTCCAATGATGGGGCAGACGAAGAATACACTCAGTCAGGGGAGCAAAACACTTTTACTGAGTGATCACGGTTGTGGTTGACTATCGTTAAAGGAGGGCTTCTTTTTGCGGAGAGAGCATGGGCGCAGATCAAAGAAACGTGTTTGCAATTTCTGCGTAGACGGTGTCTCATATATCGATTACAAAGATACAGGCAGGATGCGCAGGTATATCACAGAGCGCGGAAAGATACTGCCCAGAAGAATAACAGGCAATTGTGCAAGACACCAGCGCCTTCTTACAAGAGCGATTAAGAAGGCCAGAGTAATGGCATTGATGCCATACACTATCGAGTAGGAACAGAGGCCGGGGCGGCAGAGCAATCTGTCCTGCTCCGGCATGTGAAATTGACAATGGGGGGCGTCAGGTGGCCGGACGAATGACTAGGTCCCTGGTTGAGAGTGCACTTCTTGCGGCTTTGGGGTCTGTATTGGTGCTTTTCGGGTATTATGTACCCCTGCTTGGCCCTATTGCCGTTTTCCTATGGCCTCTTCCGTCAGCTCTGGCGGTTCTTCGCCACGGCACGCGGTGGGGTTTTCTCTCTTCAATAGTCACAGGGCTGTCGTTGCTCCTTTTCATGGATTGGCTCACAGCTTTGAGCTTGTGGGTCCTTTTTGCGCTTACAGGAGTAACCTTTGGTTATGCGGTCAGTAAGGACTATTCGCCGGTTGTTGTCATTCTGATTACAAGTGTGGCATTCCTTATAGGCCTGCTGATGTCTTTCCTATCCCTTTATTTGGTGGCAGGCTTTACTCCGGCTAAATTGCTTGACGACTACATTAAGGCTATGGAGTCGGCTACCAAAGTGAACGAAAAACTCTTTGGCCAAAACCCCATTTTGGAGCAATTCCGAAACCTAGACCAGGTCAAAGAGCAGCTTCTCCGGATTATGCCCGGGGCAATCCTGCTATCTGCTTTGTTCCAGTCGTACATGAACTTCGAGGTAGCAAGGCGTGTTTTGGGCAAACTGGGTTATCAACTTGAACCGCTCGAGCCGTTTTCCCGGTGGATCTTCCCTGAGTATGTTGCCCACGGCGCAATAGCAAGTTATCTGCTCATAGTCCTTGAACCGTACCACAAGTTGGCGGTCCTCACCCAGGTAGGCGAAAATGCATTGATTGTACTTTCCCTCATTCTGTTTGCTCAGGCAGCATCGGCCATATCTTACTTTCTGCTGCGGGCAAGGGTGCCAAAGATTTTCATAGGGTTTGCGATTTTTTACTTGTTTCTAACCCCTGGCCTTAACACCCTGGCTACGCTTTTTGGTATAGTAGATATACTTTTTGATTTCCGCCACTTGAGATATGGTTGGGTTAATGAGATCTAGGGATTCTACCTTGGAAGAGTGCCAAAGCATCCGTTGGGGAAGAGTCAAAAACAAAAAGATTACATATTGGATTTTTATATAATCCAGTCAGTTTGGGAAGGGAGGAAGGGAAATGAATGTTGTCCTAAAGCAAGATGTTGCCGGCTTGGGGAAAGCAGGAGATATAGTAAAGGTAAAAGACGGGTATGCACGTAATTTCCTTATTCCGAGAGGGCTGGCTGTGCCGGCAACACAAAGTACTTTGAGAGAGCAAAAGAATCTCGATCAGGCCCAGGAGCAGAAAGAAGATAGGCTTTTGGCCGAAGCAAAAAACTACGCTGCAAAAATAGAAGGCAAAACCCTGGTTTTCCGTGCGAAATCAGGCGGTAGCCGTATTTTCGGCTCAGTGACTTCAAGCGATATTGCCTCGAAAATCAAGTCTTCTTTCAGAGTACCGGTAGACAAGAGAAAGGTCTTGCTGTCTGAAAACTTGAAGGAACTTGGTTCTCACAGGGTTCAGGTCCAGCTTCACCCTAAAGTGAAAGCAGAAGTTATTGTGGAAATACAACCGGAAGGGGGCCAATAGGGTGACTCGGAAAACCGCTGAGTTCCAGGGAGCCGAAGGCGAGGAAATGCTCAAAAGGCGAATTGGCGCCATGTTTGGGTTTCTTGCAGCTATTTACGGGCCGGAGAAATTGGTTCTGAAGGCCGGCAAGTTAGGGGCTCTCAAAGGAATGAAGTCCCAGGATCTTCTTCAGCAGATAGTGGCGCTGCAGAAGGTGGTTTACGAGGACCCTACTATCCATTCGTCGCCTGCGATTCACGATATTCCGGCAATTTTGGATCATTGTCAGGAAGAGATTGCAGAAAGGATAGCCCGGCAGTCCATAGAGCAGGAAATCGAAGACAGGGTTTCCCGGAAAATGCAGGAAAAACATGACGAGTACTTACAAGATATCAAGAAAGAAATACTTCTTGAAAACAGCGGCCCTGAAACACAGGAAACCCAGAAACGACTTGAGTCTATATTGCAGCTGGAAAAGCGATCCCTTTCCCGTTCAGCTCTGTCGGTTCTAAAACCCAGAGGGTTAAAAGATATTGTAGGGCAAGAAAGAGCCATACAGGCTCTTCTGGCTAAGATTGCAAGCCCGTACCCGCAGCACGTCATATTGTACGGGCCTCCAGGTGTTGGAAAGACCTCAGCAGCCAGGCTTGTGCTCGAAGAGTCAAAAGGATTGCCGTTTTCTCCGTTCGCCAAGGAAGCTCCGTTTATCGAAACAGATGGCGCAACTTTGCGATGGGATCCCAGGGAGATTACAAATCCTCTCCTGGGCTCGGTACACGATCCGATTTATCAGGGTGCAAGGCGTGACCTTGCAGACGGTGGAGTTCCTGAGCCCAAACTGGGGCTGGTTACTTCGGCCACCGGAGGAATTCTGTTTATAGATGAAATCGGAGAAATGGATCCTCTTCTTCAAAACAAGCTGCTAAAGGTACTTGAAGACAAGAGGGTCTATTTCGACTCGTCTTACTACGATCCTGACGACCCAAGGGTACCTGAGTACGTTAAGCGCCTGTTCAGCCAGGGGGCGCCGGCTGATTTTGTTCTGGTTGGGGCTACCACAAGAGACCCTGACGAGATTAGTCCTGCACTTCGCTCCAGGTGTGCAGAAGTGTTTTTCGATGCCCTTACTCCCGAGCAAATTGTAAAGATTGTAAAAGGGGCCGTAAGAAGGCTTAGGGCAAAAATAACACCCGAAGCGTGCCATATTATAGCCGACCATACTATCGAAGGCAGAAAGGCAGTAGGGCTTCTGGCTGATGCGTACGCAGTTGCCCTTCACAATGCAGGAGGTTTTCCAGAGCGCGGGTACTTGCCCATATCGGCTGAAGATGTAAGAGTTGCCATAGAAACAGGCAGAATCCAGCCTAGCGTCATTGTAAGGGCTAGAGACGCCGAAGAGACGGGCAAGACATTTGGCCTTGGGGTCTTGGGCTACCTTGGATCTGTGATCGAGATTGAGACAGTCTGTTTTCCGGCCAGGGAATCTGGCAAAGGAACCATGCGTATGAACGATACTGCCGGTTCAATGGTGAAAGACTCGCTGTTCAACGCAGGATCTGCTTTGAGAAAGGCCTTCAGTATCGACCTTTACAACTGGGATGTACACGTAAACATAATCGGAGGCGCCAGAATAGACGGGCCGTCGGCAGGACTGGCCATTACTCTGGCTGTGTTTTCCGCCATTACCGGGCTTCCTATGAGGCAGGATGTTGCAGTCACCGGTGAGGTATCCTTAACCGGCCAGGTTAAAGCTATTGGAGGAGTATACGAGAAAATATATGGTGCAAAACAAGCGGGCATGAAGAAGATTCTGATCCCTTTTGAGAATGCCCAGGGGATAAAGGAAATCAGGGGAATAGAAGTGGCCTACGTAAAAACCCTGGAAGATGCCCTTGACCATATTTGCCCACAATGGAGAGAGTCTTCTTTCTGCGCCTAAAATGAGGGGGAGTTAAGTTGTCTCAGGTGCCACAAAGGGTGCCGCCTCAAAACATTGAGGCTGAAGAAGCCGTTATCGGATCTATGCTCATTGAGCAAAGCGCTGTGATTTCGGCACTTGAGATCCTGAAACCTGACGACTTTTACAAAGAAAGCCACAGAATTATCTTCAGGCATATGGAGGCAATGGCAGATAAGCTTGAAGCGGTAGACCTTGTGACTTTGTCCGAGTCTCTTAAAGGGTCAGGCCATCTTGAGAGGATAGGCGGAGCTGCCGAACTTGCCAGGCTTGCCAACTTTGTGCCTACAGCAGCAAACGTAGAGTACTATGCAAAGATAGTTGCAGAGAAAGCGGTATTAAGGCGGCTAATTGCCGCTGCCACAGAGATAGCAGCCAGTGCCTACGTATCCCAGTCTGAAGTTGATGAACTCCTTGACAAGGCCGAAGAAACTATATTCCAAATATCACAGGGCCGCAGTACCCAGGGATATGTTCACCTAAAAGATGTGCTGGTAGAAACAATGGAGAAACTTGAGTACCTTGCATCTCACAGAGGAGATGTGGTAGGGCTTCCCAGCGGACTTACTGATTTAGACAATTTAACGTCAGGGTTTCAGCCATCTGACTTAATAATTCTTGCAGCGCGCCCGTCTGTGGGAAAGACCTCCCTTGGGCTTAATATTGCAAGGAGTACAGCTGTCAAGGGAGATTGCGCAGTTGTTATATTCAGCCTCGAAATGTCAAAGGAGCAGGTGGCTCAAAGGTTACTGTGTTCAGAGTCGGCAATAAACAGCCAGAATCTGCGAAACGGTTTTCTTAATGATGATGAATGGAGAAGATTGTCTATCGCTTTGGGAAGGCTTGGAGAGGCCAAGATTTTCATTGACGATACACCGGGAATATCAGTAATGGAACTCAGGGCAAAGGCCAGGAGAATCAAGGCAGAACATGGCCTGGGCCTTGTAGTCATAGACTACTTGCAGCTTATGAGAACCAGAAAGCAAGAAAACAGGCAGCAGGAGATTTCAGAAATTTCACGGTCTCTAAAAGGGCTTGCCAGGGAACTGGAGGTGCCTGTAATAGCCATGTCTCAGCTGTCAAGAGCAGTGGAACAGCGTCAGGATAGAAGGCCTATGCTGTCAGACCTGAGAGAGTCCGGTGCTATAGAACAAGATGCAGATATTGTCATGTTCTTGTACTCTGAGCCTGAACTTGAGCAGAACAACGCTATCGATTTGATTGTAGCCAAACAGAGAAACGGCCCTACAGGTTCTGTAAGGTTGTTCTTCTCAAGAGAAGTTTGCAGATTTGGAGATTTGGATACAATACACGCTCCTGGAGATAGCGGTGTTTAGGAGGTTATCTGTTGAAAACCTGGGATGTCATCATAGTAGGCGCAGGGCCTGCAGGTATTTTTGCAGCCCTGGAACTTACCAAGAGAGCGCCCGGGCTGTCTGTGCTTATCCTGGACAAAGGGCTCGATCTTGAGAAGAGATTATGCCCGCGGCAGGGGATAATCGGCGGGTGCTTAAACTGCTCTCCATGCTCAATAACATCAGGATGGGGCGGCGCAGGAGCGTTCAGTGATGGGAAACTCACGCTCACCAACAAGTTTGGCGGTTTTCTCCACGAGTATGTTTCCAGGGCCCAACTAACGGACCTCATAAGCTATATCGACAACATATGGCTTGATTTTGGCGCAACAGGCCGGGTATTTGGCACTGACAAGGATGCCACAGGTGACCTTGTGCGGAGGGCAGCTACTGCCGGATTAGAACTCATACCTGCCCCTATCAGACACCTAGGAAGCGACAACAGCCCCAAAATACTGAAAAACATGTATTTGCACCTGGAACCCAAGGTGTCTATAAGGACCAAAGCTGAAGTAGCCAGAATTCTGGTTCACAAAAACCGGGTACAGGGAGTCGCTCTGACAGACGGCACCGAAGAGAGGTGCCGCTACCTTATTGCTGCGCCAGGCCGTGAAGGTTCTTCATGGTTTTCAGATGAGGCCCAAAGGCTGGGCTTAACCCAGGAGATAAACCCTGTTGACATTGGTGTAAGGGTTGAGATTCCGGCTGTGGTGGCAGACGACATAACAAACAAGGTCTGGGAGCCCAAAATACATTACTACTCCAGGTCTTTTGATGATCTCATCAGAACGTTCTGCGTCTGCCCAAGGGGAGAGGTAGTTATTGAGAATACCGGGGGCGTCATCACGGTTAACGGCCATTCCTGGAGCAACCGTACCACTGACAATACCAACTTCGCCTTATTAGTATCCAAGACATTTACACAGCCTTTCAGGAAGCCCATTTCCTATGGCAAGTACATTGCCAGCCTTGCAAACATGCTAGGCGGCGGAGTAATAGTCCAGAGGCTTGGGGATCTCTGGGAAGGGCGGCGGTCTACTGAAAAACGCCTGGCAAAGAGCATGGTAGAGCCTACATTAAAAGACGCAACCCCCGGCGATCTTACTCTGGTCTTGCCATACAGGCACATACAAAACATCATGGAAATGCTGGAAGTATTGAACAATCTCATGCCAGGCATATGGTCAAAACACACACTTCTGTACGGCGTCGAAGTCAAGTATTATTCTGCCAGAGTGAAGGTAAGAGAAGATATGAGTTCCGAGGTAGAAGGCCTTTTTGCCATAGGCGACGGGGCAGGCATTACCAGGAGCCTAGCCCAGGCATCTGTATCAGGAGTCATTGCTGCCAGGGCCATTGAAACGCGGGTGAAACGCGGGGACGGTTCTGGCGTTTCACGGGGACTGGAACACGGGGACGGTTCTGGCGTTTCACAGGGATAATGCTCGGCACAATACATGTATTTCGTTGATTTCGCCTGTCAGATGTGATAACATTTGCATTCGAGGAACCTGTCTGACTCCGGGCAGCATAACAGCCTGGAGCAGGTTGTTCTGTCTGCCGGAGGGGTGGCAGAGCGGTTGAATGCGGCGGTCTTGAAAACCGTTGAGGGTTACTGGCCCTCCGTGGGTTCGAATCCCACCCCCTCCGCCACTGGCATCAACAATCAAGACGTGGTAATATACTCAGTGCAGTAGGGTTTTGGATGCGGAGAGGTCGCCTAGAGGCCGAGGGCGACGGTTTGCTAAACCGTTAAGGGGGCAACTCCTTCGAGGGTTCGAATCCCTCCCTCTCCGCCACTTAAATCTAAGGCGCGCCTGTAGCTCAATTGGATAGAGCGACAGACTACGGATCTGTAGGTTGTGGGTTCAAATCCCGCCGGGCGCACCATGAATCGTAGTAGTAGCGTTGCGCCCGTAGCTCAGGTGGATAGAGCGGGGGATTCCTAATCCCCGTCTGCCGGAGGTTCGAGTCCTCCCGGGCGCACCAAGTTTTGTAGGCCCAGCGAGGCTGGTGGATTGAGTAATTGAATGGTTTGAAAAGCAAAGAGTGGATTGATTCATACGGTATGGAGCTTGCCCTTGAGGAGGCCAAAAAAGCTTATGCCTTAGGGGAAGTACCTGTTGGGGCAGTGATTCTAAGAGATGGCCAAGTCATCGGTAAGGGGCACAATCTCAAAGAAACTCTGAACGATCCTACAGCCCACGCAGAGATAATTGCCATACGCCAGGCGGCTCGGTACAAGACAGGATGGCGCATTTTAGATGCCACAATGTATGTAACCCTTGAACCTTGCCCCATGTGTGCCGGAGCAATAGTAATGGCACGGATCCCCAGGCTGGTTGTTGGAACAAGAGACCCTAAGACAGGAGCTTGCGGCTCTTTGTGGGATATTACCGGGGATCCAAGGCTGAATCACAGAGTTGACGTTTCTGTAGGAATCAGGGAAGAAGAATGCCGGAACATTCTCGAAGTGTTCTTTCAGGAACTCCGTGCCTGACAGCCTTTCAAAGGGTAAACTTTGAATACTGGTGTTGTCGAAATTAAAACACGTGCACTTGAAAACTGAAAATGATATAAGTAATCTAAGTACGGCAGGTCCTGGCAGGTGGGGACTTTTGATGCCCGGAGGGGTGTCGGAGCGGCTGAACGAGCCCGCCTCGAAAGCGGGTAGGCGTGCAAGCGCCTCGTGGGTTCAAATCCCACCCCCTCCGCCAATCGATATACTGCCATACGCGGAGGGATGTCCGAGCGGCTGAAGGAGCACGCCTGGAGAGCGTGTAGACGTGTTATGCGTCTCGTGGGTTCAAATCCCACTCCCTCCGCCACCAAATGATATTTAGAGTAGGCGCGAAATCAATTTGTTTGAAGGTTTGGCCGTGCTAAACGGGGAGTTAGCGGTGCCCTGTAACCCGCAATCCGCTATAGCGGGGTTGAAGCCTATCCGAGGGCGAGCCTTTTTAGGGTCTGGCCGGCGCGGGCAGCGTTGAAAGCCGGGGCCTGCGCAATGAGAATTCGCAAACCCCGTCAGATCCGGGAGGAAGCAGCGGTAAGCGAGCCTTCTCATGTGCCGCAGGGGTTCCTAGCTGGAGCCAGCCATGTTGGTATCGCCTGGGGAGGCCGTTCGAAGATAGGTGCACGGCCAATTTAGATATCTCTATGAATTGTTTCTGCTACAATTGGAGCCTGCAGGGAGTTCAATTTCGGAGGCGTGAAACTTGTCCTACACGGCCCTGTATCGTATCTGGCGCCCTAAGCAATGGGAAGATGTAGTTAACCAAAAACCGGTAATTCGAATTCTGCAAAATGCCCTTGTCGAAAACAAAGTATCTCATGCGTATCTTTTTTCCGGGCCCCGTGGAACAGGAAAAACAACTGTAGCGCGGCTCCTGGCAAAAGCAGTAAACTGCAGCAGGAGAGAAGATGCAGAACCATGCAACCAATGTGGCCCGTGCCAGGCCATTGCCAAGGGCAGCTCAGTTGACGTAATCGAGATCGATGCTGCTTCCAACAGGGGTATTGACGAGATACGCAGCCTCAGGGAGAGCGTTAGGTATTTGCCTGTTATGGGTAGTTACAAAGTCTACATAATCGACGAAGTTCATATGCTCACGCCAGAAGCTTTTAATGCCCTTCTAAAGACCCTTGAAGAACCACCTGAACATGTCATGTTTATACTTGCCACTACAGCGGCTCATAAAATTCCGGTCACTATTGCCTCAAGGTGCCAGAGGTTAGAGTTTCGGCGGCTCTCAATAGAAGACATCGAGGGCCAGCTTGAAAAAATACTTGTGTCTCAGGATATTCAATGGGAAAAAGGTGCCCTGAGGCTCATAGCACGGGCTGCAGGGGGCTCCATGCGCGACGGCCTTTCAATTTTGGATCTGTGCATTACCTATGGTGACGGAAAGGTGCTGGAAAAGGACGCCCGTGAAATTCTGGGAGAGACCTCAGGTGAGGTTATGGCCAGGCTTTTCAAGGCCATCTCCAGGGAAGACCTCAAAGGTGTCATAGACGTGGTTAGAGAGATTTCAGAGCGCGGCAAAGACATGGGCGAGCTATGTCAGGAGATTGGAGTGTTCGCCAGGGATCTTCTTTTCCTGGCTTCAGGAGGGGAAGCGTCAGGGCTTGGAAGGACGCCTGATGAGCTCAAAGAGATGAAGCCACTGTCAGGAGCCTTCCCAAAGGGGATACTTATCAGACTTCTTGAAGCTACATCAAATGCCATAAGCCAAATGCGAAACAGTGATAACCCCAGGCTTGTTGTTGATGTTGCCTTACTGGGGCTTTTCACCGAGAGTGAGCCGGTGCCGGCCTATCTTGCATCAGACATGGTTCAAGCCCAATCTGTTAGGCCTCTTTCGGCTGGGCACCAAGTTACAGAAAGAACTACACGGCCCAGGCCGCGTTCTGAAGCATCTGCCGGCGGCCCTATTGAGCAAGCCCAGTTTGGCCAATGGGGTGCCAAAGGCCAAACCGGAGAGATGCCCGGTGAACCTGATAATGAAACCGGCCACGGTATTAGCAGGGATTCTGCAGAAGACCCGGAGCGCGTACAGGTAGGCGGGCCACGCCCGGATGGGAATTTGCTAGAGATTGTTCAGCAGGTGTGGGACTCTCTTCTTGGCGATCTTCAGAAGAAGCGCAAAATCCAGGCACGGGCCTATCTTTTACCTTCAAGGCCATCTAAGGTAATCGACAACAAGACACTGGTCCTGGCGTATCCACAGGGCTATGCTACCCACATGGAGCAAATCCTTACTGACAATCATAAAAGGGTAGTACAAGATTATCTTGAGAAATTGATTAATTGCAGATTGGACCTGGCTGTTGAAGTGGATCAGCCGGGGCAAGATCATGATAACCAAGGAGCAGGCGGTAACGGTGATGATTTGCATCCTTTAGTGAAAGCTGCAATAACTATATTGGACGGAAAAGTGGTTACATAGGAGGAGAGTACTTATGCCGAAATTTCCAGGGCCAGGCGGCCTCGATATGCAACGCCTCATGAAAGAGGCTCAAAAACTCCAGATGGAAATGACCAGGGTAGAAGAAGAACTGGCAAGCAAGACCGTAGAGGGAACCTCAGGCGGAGGAATGGTCAAAGCTGTTGTAACTTGCTCTCTCGAACTGAAAGCCATAGAGATCGCACCTGACGTGGTTGATCCTGATGACATAGAAATGCTTCAAGACCTGATTATTGCTGCAGTTAACGCAGGCATAACCAAAGCCAGGGAAACAAGCCAGGAAGAAATGGCCAAAGTAACCGGCGGCTTGAACATGCCCATGAAGTGGTAACCTGATGCAAGATTATCCAAAGGCCATTTCAAGGCTAATTGACGAACTAAGGAAATTGCCCGGCGTTGGCCCGAAAACAGCCCAGCGGTTGGCTTTTCACCTGGTTGTTTCCGGGAAATCATCGATAAACCGGCTTATAGGCAGCCTTGAAGAGGCAAGGGACAAGATAGGGTACTGTACTGTGTGTGGAAACCTTACAGACACTGACCCTTGTGGAATCTGCCGTGACCCTAAGAGAGACCAGGGTATAATTTGCGTAGTCGGTTATCCAAAGGATGTACTGTCCATTGAACGGGTTGGCGGCCACCAGGGCGTATACCATGTCCTCCACGGATATATCGAGCCTCTCAAGGGTATTGGCCCCGACGATATAAGAGTTAAGGAATTGCTTTCGCGAATCAGAGACAACCGGGTAAAGACAAAAGAAGTTATCCTCGCCACAAATCCCAATATTGACGGAGAGACTACTGCCCTTTACATTGCCAGAGCCATTAAACCCTTGAACATAAGGGTTACAAGGCTTGCAAGAGGCCTGCCTTTCGGGGCAGATCTTGACTACGCTGATGAGGTCACTTTGGCCAAGTCTTTAGAAGGGCGCAGAGAGATGTAACCAATGTATAAATTTTCCACCTGAAACCCATACTCATATTAGTGTCAAACTGCCAAGATTGTGCGTACATATTAATGTGGGGGCGACTGGGTGGATGTTATCATTACCAATGTTTTCAAAGAAAGAGGATACTTGCGAAAGAGAACTGTCTGATTTGATGAAAGCGTTAGAGCAAGCTCAGAAAGACTATTGTGTGGCAGCTTCATGTTTTGATGAGGCTGTCGAAAGTGACAGAATCGACGAAGCTATTTTCCTTATGGAGGCAGCTCGAAGGAAATACTCATATTACCTCAAGAGGCTCAGAGACTACACTCAAGAGGGCCAAAGCATTTGGCAGTAAACTCACTTTTGCGAATATAATCACCCTCCTGTTCATAAGAGTATTTTCAGGAGGGATTTGTGTTGAGCATATACGAGGTTGTCGGAATTGCCATGGCCTCTTTAGTCATGTTTCTACTTCTCCGTCCAATAGGCGCCAGGCTTAAAGGCCTCGGTAGAGTACTTCTCAGATCTTTCGTTGCCTTCTTCGGCATTTGGGCTGTGAACATTGCCGGCGGATTTTTCGGGTTTCACCTGGGGCTTAACCTTATCTCTGCAATCACCCTAGGCATCCTGGGGATCCCAGGCGCTATTTTGCTCCTTGCCGTCAAATACCTCATCTGAACAAAGGAACGCGGGGACGGTTCGCGCGTTTCATGCTCCGGCACACTCTCATGTTTGCTGCCTCACAGATGATCTAGGGCAAGTAATTTCGGGGATTCTTTGACTGTTTCGAAACCGTGATTTCAAAATGTAAATGCGGGCCTGTAGCATCGCCTGACTGGCCTACATACCCCAGTGTATCGCCCTTAGACACTTTGGCTCCATTTGACACTGCATAACGGGAGAGATGCCCGTACTTGCTCTCGTAGCCCTCTCCGTGGCTTACTACAACAAGCCTGCCGTAGCCGTTTGACCAGCCGACAAAAGTCACTGTCCCGCTTGCCGCTGCCCTTACGGCAGTTCCTGATTGGGCTGCTATGTCTATCCCTTCGTGAAACTGACGCTTACCTGTTATGGGGTGCGTTCTCCACCCATACCCGTCTGTAACTTTTCCTGACACAGGCCATGAGAAAGTTGACGATCTTGACGCCGCTGCCACTTGAAGACTGGTTGCAGTTATTTTTGTTCCTGGAAGCAGCAGCAACTGCCCTGGCGAAAGATTCTGCGGGTCTGATAGGTCATTTGCCTCCATAATTATGTCGACAGGAACACCGTAAACCCTGGATATTTCTGAAAGGGTATCCCCTCTCTCCACTCTGCAAACTGTACCCGACCCGTTCTCCATTATTGCCAGCTCTATGCCCTGGGCGATGCTATCAGGAACAGCAAGCCCGTTGATGGCTACAATTGAGTTTACAGTGGTGTTGAACTTGGCAGCTATTCGGGTAAGGGTGTCCCCTTTCTGTACTTTGTACGACACAAGCCTGATCGGATGTTTCACGGTACCAGTCACCGAAGGTGAGGTTTCAGCTTCTCCGGCCCCAGGGTTTTGAACAGCAGGGATCATTATCAATACCTCAGGGAGGCTCAAAGACGGTTCTTCAGGCGAATCAGCAAATGCAGGCACTTCTGAGCCTGAGGAGTCTGATTCAGCAACTGTCCGGCCATCACATCCCGGCAGGCCCAAACTGCCGTTAGCATAGCCCGGCCCTTGACTGTTACCTGCTCCACCAATCGAGTTAACCCCGTTACGGTTTGAGGAACCACTCTTGGAGCTGTCTTGAATTCCACCTGTAAAGCCTGGTAGGTTCCTTTGAGTCCAATCGTGAGGGGGAGTCCTCCACAATCCGATCATCACGCCAACGAGCACAGCACACAACGCCAAGACAACCAGGCCATACCTCTGTCTGGAGGCCGGCTTTTCTTTGGAGACATACACTATTTTGCATCGTCCGCCGTCCATTGTCTGGAAGCACTCTCCTTACAATATAATATTTACCTGTGGGGGGAAATTATAAGAACTGAAATTGCAGGTTTTGAGGCTAATTATCTTGGACAGTTGCCATCACTTAAACTTAACCGGCGGCCTTGTTGACCTTGATATCTGCTGATTGTCCTTTATAATCTTTATATACGACCTGTATGTTAGTGTATGTGTATGGTATTGAGACTTTTACATAGTTGTTTAGGGAGGAACCGGTAATGAAGACCACAAGTAGAGACCCCAGAAGCCAAACTATTCATGTTGTTCCGGTGATTGTCCCTGATTGGAGCAAGAAGAATCCCAGGTGTGAATCATGCCAGGCTTCTTGCCAGTCTGCATGCAAAACTTCGTGCACAGTTTCCAATCAGCCATGCCCGGAAAAGTAGCAGACGGGAAACAAGTTCATACTTTCAGAATCAAAGGGATAGACCTGGCCCACGATGCAGCAACCGGCTCACTGCATAAGCTTGATTCTGTAGGACGTGGCGTCATTGATTATTGCTCGGAACAAGGCATAGATTTTCAGCATTTCAGTGACAATGCCTACGAACAAGCCCAGCTGAACCAAGCAATGTCAGTGTTATCACCGCCGTTCTCTAGGGAGGACATAGCGGCAGCATGGGAAGAAATAAAGCTGCAAGCCGGCAAATCACTATGGGGCAAAGATGAAATCCAGGATAATAGCCTTTTATTCCCCGGTACCCAGCCAGGGGGAACTATGCCCCAACCTGCTATAGATGAACCTCTACCGTCTGTTAAGGCCATGTGCCTCAACATTGCCCACGACTGCAACCTTGTTTGCAGGTATTGCTTTGCTGCCCAGGGGCGTTTCGGGGGAAAACCCATGCTCATGAGTGCTGAAACTGCCAAAAAGGCCATAGATTTCCTCATTGGCGCATCAGGCAGCAGGCGATACCTTGATGTGGACTTTTTCGGGGGCGAACCTCTTCTGGCATTTGATACAGTAAAGCAAGCAGTTCTGTATTCCGCCGAAGAGGGCCCGAGGCACGGCAAGGAATTTCGATTTACCCTAACGACTAACTGCACTCTGCTAAATAAGGAGATCATTGATTTCCTCAATGACTGGAATATCAGTGTAATTCTCAGCCTTGATGGCAGGCCTGAAGTTCACGACAAAATGCGGCGCTGCAGAGATGGTTCTTTCAGCCATGGGCCTGCTGTTGCCAACGCCCAGAGGCTTGTAGAATCTAGAGGCGGACGGGATTACTATGTGAGAGGCACCTATACACGCTGCAATCTCGATTTCCACAGGGATGCCAGGTATCTGTATGAACTTGGTTTCAGGAGAATGTCTCTGGAACCGGCAATAGGGGCAGATGCAGACTGGTCTATTACCGAAGATGATCTTCCGATTGTCAGAGAGTCATACTCTGAGCTTACGGCTTTCTGGGAAGATTGCTACAAGAATAATGCCCCTATGGATTATTACCATTTCGAGCTTGGACTTGACCGCGGTGTATGCCGGGAGCGGCGAGTAACAGGCTGCGGAGCCGGTTACGAGTACCTGGCGGTTACTCCTGAGGGTACTATTTATCCATGCCACCAGCTTGTGGGACAAGGGGATTTCAATCTAGGCACCATACTGGATTCTCCGTCAGATACCACGCCTGGCGTTTCACAACATGGCCAGAAACATGTTGACATATTGAAGAGACAGAACATAGCCAGAAAGTTTTATCACTCTCGTGTCCCCAATAAAGAGAGCTGCATAAAATGTTGGGCTAGGTACTTGTGTGGGGGGGGCTGCCATGCCGGGGCCCTTGCATCTACTGGCGACATGTTGAATCCGGACCCTCTGGCGTGCCGCATTATGAAAATTAGACTAGAATTTGCCCTTTATGTTCAATATATAAAAAGCGTTTAGCAGGAATTTCGTAAACGGGATAGAATATCCCATTCTGGTGGAGCAAAACCAAGATAGGCAAAACATGTACAAATTTTCACCCGGCCCATGTAGTACAAGCCGGGGACAAATATGAATCAGGCTATGAAAGGAGGGGAAGGCTGCACTTTCTACTGTAGAGGGTGAGATACAGACAAACCCGTCGGAAATCAGCAAAGCTTTTGAGTGCGGCACAATGATGGACGAAACTAGCTTACACCCTGAGAAATTGCACCCGGGACGGCGGCCAAAAAGGACACGGGCCCGGGGCAGGACGCCAGAGGCCCCTAGAACACCAGGGCAGAACTCTCGGCGGCCAAAGTTTGACAAAAAAGCTATCTACATATCAACAGGAGTGATAATGGCACTCCTGGTCAGCGTTGTTGCGATTGCGGCAAATGCCAACAGGGCAAAACTCTTTGCTGTTATGGTTGATGGCGAGGTAATCGGGCACACCGACGATAAAGACCTTGTAGGTAAGATGGTTGCCAGGCTATCAGAAGAAGAATCTTTTCGCATTGGCGCCGAGGTCAAGGTTGCCAGCGAAATAGCTTACGAGAAAGTCAAATGGGAAAAAGACTCAGTAGTGAGCGAGCCTGATGATTTGGGGCAGATCCTCAAAGAGAAAATTTCTTTGGTGGCATTAGGCTACGTTATCTGCATTGATGGAGAAGACGTGGTAGCCCTGGGTTCTGAGGAAGAGGCAAGGGGAACCCTTTCAGATCTTCGCGACAACTACGTTAAGACTATTGTGGAACCAGGCCATGCCACTTGCGACGAAGTCCTGATCAAAGAGAAGATCGACATAACAGAAAAAGAGATTTCTACTTCGCTCTTTAGAAATAGGGACGAGGCAGGCACGATCCTTACTCGCGGCACTGATAAGATGTTAAGCTACACAGTCCAGCGAGGAGACAGCCTTTGGACAATTGCCCGTGCCAACCAAATGAGCGTTGATGACCTCAGGAAAGCAAACCCTGAAGTAAAGGGTGATCTGATTAAAGAGGGAGAGAACCTCAATTTGGTTGTGCCGGACCCCTACGTAACTCTGTCGAGCCGTGAGACAGTCACCTACATTCAATCGATTCCGTACTCGGTACAGGTAACACATGATTCGTCGATGTGGCCCTGGCAAGAGACAGTCACCCAGCAGGGCAAAAGCGGCCAAAAGGAAATCATTGAGCAAGTAGTAAGGGAAAACGGAAAAGAGGTTTCCCGTACGAGAATTTCTGAAACAGTCATTTCCCATCCGGTTCCCAAGAAACTCACCAGGGGAAACAAGCAAGTACCTGCAATGGGATCGGGCGAACTGGTTTGGCCTGTGCAGGGTACAATTACTTCGAAATTTGGATGGCGCTGGGGTTCGTTTCACAGAGGGATTGACATTGGAGCGTCTTCGGGTACGGAAATCAAGGCTGCTGACTCAGGGGTGGTAACCTTTGCCGGATGGAACGGCGGATATGGAAACCTCGTCAAGGTAGATCACGGCAGCACCCAAACCTGGTATGCCCATATGTCCAAAATGGCAGTAAAGACCGGAGATAAGGTGGAGAAAGGTGCGGTAATCGGTTATGTAGGCAGCACAGGCATCTCAACAGGCCCCCACCTTCACTTTGAAGTACACGTAGAGGGCGTAGCCAAAGACCCGTTGGGTTTTTACAAATAGAACCGGAGAACGGAGAATATAACGTATGGCCAAACTCGTAATCGAGGGAAGAAGAAGGCTTACAGGCGAAGTCAAAATCGGAGGTTCCAAGAATTCGTCAGTGGCCATAATACCTGCTGTCCTTCTAGGCGAAGGCCAGTCTACCCTTGAGAATGTTCCTGCCATACGTGACGTCAAAGTGTTTGCCCAGATCCTTCAGGATCTGGGCGCACTTGTTTCTTTGAACCGGAACACTATGACTATTTCACCCAATGGATTTGCTTCTCATGTGGCCCCTTACGATTTGGTCCGAAAACTAAGGGCTTCTTATTACCTTATGGGTGTCTTGCTTGCCAAGTTTGGTAAGGCTGAAGTTGGGCTCCCTGGCGGGTGCGATATCGGCCCAAGGCCTATTGATCAGCACCTTAAGGGTTTTCGTGCTCTGGGGGCAGAAGCCTCAGTGGAAGGCGGAGTTGTAAGGCTGTATGCCAATGAACTGGTAGGAGCCCCATTATACCTGGATATGCCAAGTGTAGGGGCTACAATAAACATCATGCTTGCGGCCTGCCTGGCCAAGGGGACTACTATCATAGAGAACGCAGCCAAGGAACCACATGTAGTGGACCTGGCAAACTGCCTTAATTCCATGGGTGCAAGGATCCACGGAGCCGGTACTGATATTATCAGAATTAAGGGAGTAAAAAGCCTCAAAGGAACGTCTCATTCGATTATTCCTGACGATATGGAAGGCGCCACCTATATGATGATGGCTGTGGCCACAGGCGGTGATGTAGAAATTCAGGGGGTCATTACGAAGCACCTCGAGCCGGTAGTGGCAAAACTCAAGGAGGCAGGGGCGTCCATAGAGCAAAACGGTGATTTTGTCAGGGTTGTTGGGCCAGAGCGGCCCAGGCCCGTTAATGTAAAGACTTTACCCTATCCGGGTTTTCCTACAGATGCACAACAGCCACTTACAGCTGTGCTCACCCGGGCTACGGGAGTCAGTGTAATTCAGGAATCACAGTACGACAACAGGCTTGGGCACCTAAATGAGCTCGTTAAGATGGGGGCAAAGGTCAAAGTCCAGGGTAAGACTGCTATTGTTGAAGGCGCTCCGAAACTTACAGGATCTCCGGTTACCGCCAGTGACTTGAGGGCAGGAGCCAGCCTGGTAGTTGCAGGCCTGTCTGCAGAAGGCACAACAGAAATCTATGGCCTTGAGATAATCGAGAGAGGCTATGAATCTATTGTAGATAAACTACAGGCTATAGGTGCCCATGTACAGAGGGTAGACGGCCAGGAATAGAACCTCAGTTTTGCCAAGGTAAGCTCAGCCTCTAAGACACAGCTCGAAGGCCCCCGTGGGAAAGATACTATCGTTACTTCTTGTCCAATCTTTCGTAAATTCATATTAACGGTATGATAGATATATTATTGTGGGAACTAAATACCGTTAAATCAATGAACTAATCAGTTGTATGGAGGTGGGGGTTTTGGATTTTGAGCATTATGAAATTCAAAACTACAAGGAGCCGAAGAAACGGAAAGCATCACAGGTGTGGTCATACCTGCTAGTGGGGCTTGTGGGGGCTGTTATTGGCGGGCTGCTTGTTGCAGGCCTAGTGCCGCAACTAATAGTTAACAGAATGGCAGGTTTGCAGCTTTCAGTCCCCTCTTTGGGAAGCATTCTTGAAGGTAGTGACTCCCTCTCTCTGTTAAAACCTGTCAACAACCAGGTTAGTCAAGACCCATGGCAGATTGTTGTAGATGCAGCCGAGAAGGTCAGCCCGGCTGTTGTAGGTATTGTGAACACCAAGTCAACCTACGACTTCTTCGGCAGGGAATATATCCGGGATACATCAGGTTCCGGCGTCATTATCACCAGTGATGGGTATATTGTCACAAATAACCACGTAGTATCCGGTGACTCACGCAAACTAACTGTATTTCTAGCTGATGGAAGTACTATGGCTGCAAAGATAGTCGGTACCGATCCGGCCACTGATTTGGCGGTCATCAAGATAGAAGGATCTGAACTGCCTACGGCCGTATTTGGCGATTCGGACAAAGTAAAGCCGGGACAGCTGGCAATCGCCATAGGCAACCCTCTTGGGATGGAGTTTAACAGATCGGTTACTGCCGGGGTTATCTCAGGCCTTGACCGGGTGCTCAGTATAGGTGACGGCTACGTAAGGCTTATTCAGACTGATGCAGTTATCAACCCTGGAAACAGCGGCGGCCCACTAATCAACAGTGAAGCTCAGGTTATCGGGCTCAATTCAGCTAAGTTGGATGTGCAGGCCGTTGAGGGAATGGGTTTTGCCATACCGTCTAACCAGGTTAAGCGCATTGTTACAGAGATAATGGAAACAGGAAAGGTACGCAGGGCTCTTGTAGGTGTCAGTTTTATAGACAAGGCCGAGGCAAAGTTATACATGCCTGAGGTTAAGATAGACCATGGAGTTTATGTTGTTGAAGTCCTTTCCAGCGGGCCGGCTGCCAAGGCTGGAATTCGGAAGGGCGATATTATTACTGAATTTGGCGGACGCTCCGTTAACGATATAGGCACGTTTGTTGCCCTTTTGTCGGAAAAATCGCCAGGCGACAGGGTTAAGATCAAAGTACTCAGAAATGATCAAACACTGGAGTTTGATGTTGTTCTGGCCGAAGCTGCATCTGAAACCAGGTAACCGTGCTTCGGAGCAATCTTGGCATCATTTGTCGGTTTCATATTGGCCCTCTGGATTCAGGGGGCCTTATCGATTTGTTGTGCCCTCTTGACCCTCTGGTTCTGGAAGGCCCTCTTGGCCATCTGGTTCGAGCAGGCCCTCATGGCCCCAGGGGGCCGAAAGGCCGTTTTCGTCTTCAGTCAGGGGTATGTCAACGTCATCAGGTGACATAGGACGTTCCTTGTCCTCAGGTTTTACTGCAGGTGCATCTGGGGGGATGAAGTAAGGAACGTTTTTGATCTGAGGCTCTTCAGCACCTGAAGCTGGCCATCCGGGCATGAGAAACTCAAATATATGATTTGTAGAGCAGACAGGTGCGCCGGTTCCCGCCCTGAAGAGTTCATAGTGCCAATCGAAACACGTTACATTAGCCCTTCGGCCTGTCTTGTCGCAGACCCTCTCCCATGACAAATCACCGGGGATTGGCCAATTTTGGACCGGTTTGCCTGAAAGGGCGCTGCCCATGAAACCTGCCCAGACCGGCCCGGCCACGCCACCGCCTGTGCCTGACAAGGACTTATCACGATCGTCCCACCCTACATATACCGCACACGAAAGTTCCCTGGTATATCCCACAAACCATGCTTCCAGCTGGTCATCGCTTGTTCCCGTTTTGCCGGCTGCAGGCCTGTTTCCAAGAAAACCTTGAAGCCCTGATCCGGTACCTCCAGGGCCTATTACAGAACGGAGGACGCTTGTAAGCATGTACGCCGTACCCGGGTCGAGCACTTGTTTTGATTGAACTTTGTTCTCTATAAGAACGTTGCCTCTTGAGTCAACTAGTTTGAGGATGGCAATAGGTTCTGCATACACCCCTTGAGCAGAAATAGCGGCACCTGCAGCTGCCATTTCAAGGGGCGTAACCTCTGAAGCTCCTAAAGCCAGGGGTATGTTCGCTTGCAAAGGGCTCTTTATGCCCAATTTTCTGGCGTATTCAATGATCTTAGAGGGCCCGAGTTCCGATGCCCACCTGGCTGCAACTACGTTATCAGATATTGCCACAGCCTGGCGGATATCCAGTGCTTCATAGTGGTAAGGTTGCCACCCGAAATCCCTTGGCTTGTATACATCGCCCTGAGACTTTCCCGGAAACTCAACAGGTTCGCAGATTCTTGTTTCATTGATCGGATGTCCAAGATCAATAGCGGCAGCATACAAAAAGACCTTAAAGGCAGATCCAGGTTGCCGCCTAACCTGATAAGCCCTGTTCAACTGTGTTTCATTCCAATCCCGCCCGCCAACCAAAGCCTTGACATACCCGGTTAGAGGTTCTATTGCTACCAGGGCACCCTGAGGCTGAGTGATGCCCTTGGAGTCTACAACCCCTTCAGGGAGGTAGCGTGAAAATGCTTTTTCGGCTGCTAACTGCATGTCTAGGTCCAGGGTAGTAAAAATCTCATATCCTCCCCGGTAAATCTCGGCTGCGATTTCAGGTTTGGCCTGCCTTATCTGGGCTATGATGAAATCCACAAAGTAGGCGGCACTGCTCTTGGGCATTCCGGCAAGTTTGATAGGCTCTGCCTTGGCCTTTTCTGCCAAGGCCTCATCGATGCTGCCTTGTTCCACCATAAGATCAAGGGCAAGGGTTTTTCTCTTCTCTGCCAGTTCCATGTTGTGATACGGAGAGTAAATCTCAGGCCCTTTAATGATTCCTGCAATCATGGCAGACTCAGACAGGGTCAGGTCTTTAACTGGCTTGCCGAAGTAAAGTTTTGATGCCGTCTCACACCCGTAGGTTCCATGTCCCAGGTATATGACGTTCAAGTACATTTCCAGGATTTCTTGCTTTGAATAGCGCATTTCAAGCTTTAGTGCGTAGATTGCTTCAAGTAGTTTTCGCTTCAGAGTTCTTTCGTGGGTCAAAAACAGGTTCCATGACAGCTGTTGGGTTATTGTACTCCCGCCTTCTACAACTTCGCCTGCCTTGATGTTTGCCGCAAGAGCCCTTGCCAGAGAACGGAAATCGACGCCTTTATGGCTGTAAAACCTCTTGTCTTCTACTGCGACAACTGCTTGTCTGAGGCTCTCAGGAATCTCATCAAATGGGACTACTACTCTATTTTCAACAAAAAGAGAAGACACAGTCTTCCCGTTAATGTCATAAATCCTTGTTGCCTCGGGAATTGCAGGCTCGGGCAGAGGCAAGAAAACAAAAAGCAGGGCAAAAATGGTTACGGAGATAAGAGCCAGTGCCACGCCGGCCTTTACCAGTGCCAGGAGAAGAGTTTTCAACTTCAGGGGCCTGGAACGGGAAGAGTTCTTCGCACCGGCGAATTCTTTGACTGAATCCTGGGTCTCTGCCATATCTCACTTCTCCTTTCTGAACAACTCAGCTTACCAGCATTTCATCTACAAGGCAACATATCCTCTACCCCTGCTTTGCTAATGTTTTATCCCATATCCTTTTCTGATATAATTCCTTTCGACGCTTGACGTTGGTTTTTGAACTATTATGCTCGGAGGGGACTTTATTGCAGGTATGGTTTACTGAAGATTGGCTTGACGGCCTCCGTATATCTGTTCAGATTGAGTCTGTTGTCTATACAAAACGTACAAAGTTCCAGGAGTTGTGCATTTTCGACACTGTCGAATTTGGAAGGATGTTGGTTCTGGATAACGCAATTCAGACCACTGAGAAAGACGAATACATATACCACGAAAGCATTGTGCATGTACCGCTGTTCAGCCATCCCAACCCCGAGAATGTTTTGATAATAGGTGGTGGGGATGGAGGGAGTTTGCGTGAGGCCCTTCGCCACCCTGGGATAAAGCAAGTCACTATGGTAGATATAGACGGTGACGTGGTTGAGGCTTCCAAGCAGTACCTTCCGGGCTGGAATACAGGATTTAGTGATCCGAGAGCACGGGTTCTGATTGAAGACGGACTTAAGTTCGTTGCAACAACCGGGGACAGGTTCGACCTGGTCATTGTTGATTCAACAGACCCTGAGGGGCCCGGTGAAGCACTTTTTGTGCCTGAATTTTATGCTGCAATAGCCAAGATATTGAAGCCTGGCGGAATGTTATGTGCGCAGACCGAAAGCCCCATTGGCACTCCTGAACTGGTCAGAGATATTTATCAAAGGATAGCCGGAGTGTTTCCTGTGACAGGGCTCTATACAGTTCCTATCCCGAGCTATCCTGGGGGATGGTGGAGCTTTACGTGTGGGTCCCTAGGGACTGATCCGAAGAAGCCCTTGCGCAGACCGGATGAATCGTGGAACCTCAAGTTTTATTCACCTGAAATCCATGAACGGGTATTTGTGCTAAATCCCAAGTTAAAGCGGGATGTGGGTATTACCGATTAGGCCGGCTGGTTGCCAAACACCGCCAAACATTCTGGAGGGGTACATATTGACAGACAACCAACGTACCGAATGGGTACGTCCTGACAAGTTTCTCTGGTCTTCCAGAGATCCTTTGTCGCCGTGCGTCATACTTGGAATTCCCCTGGATGAAACCACATCGTTTCGCCCGGGAACCAGGTTTGGGCCGTCTGCAACAAGGGAAGCGTCTATGGCTCTTGAAGAGTTTTCTCTGAGGCAAAAGCGTACGCTGATTGCAGACAACTACTATGATGCAGGGGATCTTGTTTTACCCATGGGTAATGTGGAAAAGGCGCTTTCTGTAATCAAGACCGCTGCCGACCAGGTGCTTGATAATGGGCAGAAGTTTATGGCAGTAGGCGGAGAGCACCTTATTACATATCCACTGGTCCAGGCAATGCTTGAGAAGTATCCGGATCTTGTGCTGATTCAGTTCGATGCCCATGCTGATTTGAGATCAAGGTTTACCGGAACACAGTTTTCCCATGGCACAGTTATGCGCCGGGTCATAGAACTGCTGGGCCCGGGCAGAGTATACCAGCTTGGAATTCGTTCGGCTGATGAGGCCGAACTCCAGGAGACCCGGGGGCTCTCAGAAGTTCATTTCTATAATGTAATCGAGCCGCTGCGGTCAATTATACCCAGGCTAGGCAAAAGCCCTGTATACCTTTCGATAGACATTGATGTGGTTGACCCGGCTTTTGCGCCCGGAACAGGTGTTCCTGAGCCGGGAGGTATTACATCCCAGGAACTCCTGGATGCCCTTTCGTATCTTGCAGGAAACAATATTGTAGGGGTTGACCTTGTTGAGGTATCCCCCGCTTATGACGGTACAGGCCAGACAGGGCTGCTTGCAGCAGCAGTTGTACGAGAGAGTCTTTTGCTACTGACTCCTGAAGGGAAATGACGGCGGCTGAATTCTTGCTGCGAAAGGAGATGTGCCCGGATGGATGAAAGTGCCAGTATTATGAGTCAGGTTAAGAACGACATTGCTAACAGAATTTCTGATGCAATATATAAAGCCAAGGAAAAGGGCGACTTACCCGGGTATTTAGAAACTGAAATCAAGATCGAAACTCCTGCCAGGCCTGAACAAGGAGATTTCGCTACAGGCGTGGCCATGTCTTTGGCCAGAGAGGTGCAATCTGACGGACGATCGGTTGCAGGGATCATAGTAAGGTACCTTTCGCTGGACGATTCATGGATACAGAGGGTTGATATTGCAGGGCCGGGATTTCTCAATTTCTTCCTTGGGTCCGGATGGCTTGATAAGGCCATGGCAGAGATATGGAAGAAAGGCCCACTATATGGAAGGACTGATTATGGCGAAGGCAAACGTATCTTGCTTGAGTTTGTCAGCGCAAACCCTACAGGCCCATTGAATGTAGTTAATGCCAGGGCTGCTGCAATAGGCGACTGCCTTGCTTCGCTGCTTGAAGCCAGCGGTTATCAGGTATCCAGAGAGTTCTACGTAAATGACGCAGGACATCAGGTTGACTTGCTTGCAGATTCCCTTGAGGCACGGTACAGGCAGGCTCTTGGCCAAGATGCCCAGCTGCCTGAGAACGGCTACCGGGGCGAGTATCTCCTGGACATTGCCAAACAACTGGCTTCTGAAGAAGGCGACCGGCTTCTTGGCCTTCCTTCCGGCGAGCGGCATGAGTGGCTAAAGGGGTATGCTGTGTCTCACATGATTGAGAAGCAGAAACAGACTCTACTTGAATATGGGTTGAAGTATGACACCTGGTATTCAGAGAAGAGCTTGCGGGAGACAAAGGCCCACGAAGCCCTGGTGGAAGAGCTCAGGGAAAGGGAATTCATATATGAAAAGGACGGGGCTTTGTGGTTCAGGTCAACTGAATTTGGCGATGACAAAGACCGTGTTGTGGTCAAGTCTGACGGTGAGATGACCTACCTGGCACCTGATATTGCTTACCATAAAGACAAGTTAAAGAGAGGCTTTAGCCACCTTATCGATATTCTAGGGCCCGATCATCATGGCTACGTTAACCGGCTAAGGGCCGGACTCATGGCTCTTGGGTATCCAGGCGATGTCCTAGAGGTGATTATTGCTCAAACAGTGCGGCTTGTAAGAGGCAAAGATGTTGTTAAGATGTCCAAGAGGGGCGGCGAGTTCATTTCAATGGATGAACTTCTGGAAGATGCAGGCAAGGATGCTTGCCGTTTCTTCTTCTTGATGAGGGCACCTTCCAGCCACCTTGATTTTGACCTGGATCTTGCTAGGCTGCAGTCAAATGAAAACCCGGTTTACTATGTACAGTATGCCCACGCAAGAATAGCCAGTATATTCCGTCAGGCAAGACAGGAAGGGTATGTACCTGCATCAGGCCCTAAGGAAGTAAAGGTTCCATTGCTTAGGGATCCATCTGAGATTCAGTTAATGAAACTTCTTGCTGCTTTTCCTGAGGAGATTCGGGAGATTGCTGCAGCAAGAGAGCCTAACCGCTTGATCACATACATGATGAATGTCTCGGCGGCGTTTCACTCTTTCTATACCAGGTGCAGGGTTTTAGGAGAGGACAAGGAACTGAGTTCAGCAAGGCTTTACCTGGCCAGACTGTGCCAGATTGTTTTAGCCAATGCTCTGCGGTTGGCAGGAATCTCGGCTCCAGATTCTATGTAATTCCGTGCTGAATTGATGCCGGGGCTAAAATTTAATTTGTGAACAATGAATAAATCGGACCGGCCCGGAAAAAATATAATGGGTGTGGCCTGAAGAGTAAGGCAGTATGGTATCAGTTCAGGGCACACCCACTTGTTTTCTCTCCTATTTGGTTCTTCTTCGACGATTTTGCCTGGTAATGCCAAGAATTTTCATCCTGTATTGAAGTGTCTGCCTTGGCATCCCAAGGATTCTGGCAGCCTCAGATACAGACCCGGCCTGTTTCAGCGCTTCTTCGACGGCTCTTCTTTCTCTGAGCCTCAGTTGGTCTCTGATTGATTCTTGCTTTGAGATATCAGTGTTTTCATTGTGCGCCCCGTAACCGAGCGATTCAATCTCGGAACTTGCCTTGCTGCCGGTACTGGCCCTAGTCTTGAACATCCAGGTGGCTGCTGTAACGCCCCGTACTGACCAGGGAATATGATCAAGTTCAATAGAATTGTCTTTCGCAAAAGCCAGGCTCCCTTCTATGGCGTGTTCCAGTTCCCTTACGTTCCCGGGCCAATCGTAGGCTAGGAATGCAGACATGACCTGAGGAGATATTGACACCTGCACAGGCCTTCTGCTGTGTTTTTGCAGGAAATGGGAGCACAGCAGAGGGATATCTTCCCGCCTCTCTCGCAGAGGGGGTAATCCTATTTCCACAACTGCAAGCCGGAAGTACAAGTCAGCCCTGAGAATTCCGTGTTCCACAGCATGCCGCGGTGGAACGCTTGCAGATCCGATAATTCTAACGTCTACCGGCCGTTCCCTCACATCGCCAAGCCTGCGGACTCTTTTTTCCTGAATTACCCGCAAGAGTTTGGCCTGTAGGCCAAGTGGCATAGAGTCGATTTCATCAAGGTAGAGGGTTCCTCCAGATGCCAGTTCTAAAAGGCCCGGCCGGTCCTGGGCCCCTGTAAACCCGCCTTTGGAAGTTCCAAAAACAAGGCTTTCAAGAAGAGTTTCAGGAAGAGCTGCACAGTTTTGGGGAACGAAAGGGAAACCGGCCCTGTCTGAAGCCGAATGTATAGATTGAACAATGAGTTCCTTTCCTGTGCCTGTTTCTCCCCAGACAACTACGTTGGACCGGCTCCGGGCGACCTGAAAAACCCGTCGCTTGACATCTCTCATTACTGTCGATTCGCCAATGATATCGTCTACTGTATATAATTTTCGGGACAAGACTGATTCCTGCTCCCTGCTATCCTGGCCCTTGTTTCTGAGTTCCTTTCTTAGATCTGTGATTCGTTCGGCCATTTCCTTGATTCTGGTTATGTCAGTGGAAATCTCGCAAGCCCCCATGATTTGGCCGCCGTCCTGTATTGGATGAGTTGAGTTAATAGTAGTGATTTTCTTGCCCTTGTAGTTGGAAAATGTTTGCTGTCTGGCTATTTCCGGTACTCCGCTCCTTAGGACCCTTAAGAGGGTGCTTGAATCGTGGGTCAAAGAAGGAAAGACATCTAGGAGGTGCCTGCCCATAACTTCGTTAGGCGAAAGCCCATCAAATTCTGAGGCAGCTTTGTTGTAGATCACAGTTACGCCGTCTTCATTTACCAGGTGAATGCCTTCGTTTGCAATTTCAAGCACTTGAAGAAGAGCCGTTAGCAAGTCCAAAGTGCGCCCTCCTAATCTATTTGTGGCTCATGACGCTTCAGGGTAATTACGTTCCAAACTAACCATCCGAAATAGATGGGACCCGCGCAATCCTCTCCGGGATAGCCCCGCCCCACGCAGTCCCCTCCATGTGGACATGCCGAAAACTGGGCAATATGATTGCCTTGTGACAAATATTCGGCACATATGTGCCGAAATCCTGTCGCATCTGCCGGAAAGGCAGGATAATACCGTTATTCATTCGAGTATGCTTTTTGCTGGAGCACCTTCAATTTGGTGAGCACAGCTGGCCATCATCCTACAGTGGCATGATATTTGCTTATATGATCAGGTGGTTCCAAGAATAGTGCTGCCTGGAAACCGGCAAGGATGCGAACTTGAATTACATAAGCCGAAATAACATGGAGGTGTTCATAGTGGCCAAAGAATACAGACCTGGATGCCCATACGGAACCCACAGAGTGATTGAGCCTGAGGGGGTACTGCCTCAGGCCGCATGGAAGGTAGATAATCTTCCTGAAATTTACGATAACGAAATTTTAATAGACGTAGGGACCCTAAACATAGATGCGGCAAGTTTTAAGCAAATCGTCTCAGGGTGCAAACCTGACATGAGCGAACAGGAAAAGGAAGACTACGTGGCTTCAGTAGTCATGGATATTGTTGGCAAGCGGGGGAAAATGCACAATCCTGTTACTGGTTCAGGCGGAATGCTTTTAGGGCGCATTAAGGAATTTGGGCCCAAAGTTGAGGGCAAAGACGGGCTTAAAGTCGGAGACCGCATATGCACTCTGGTTTCCTTGTCCCTGACACCGCTTAAGATCCACAAGGTAAAGAAAGTGCACCTTGACAAAGATCAGGTAGATGTTGAAGCAACTGCAGTAATTTTTGAGACTGGAGTATTTTCAGTTATTCCGTCTGACCTTGGGGACAAGCTTTCCCTTGCAGTGCTTGATGTGGCAGGGGCCCCCATTCAAACTGACAGGCTTGTTAAACCGGGAGATACAGTGTTTATCCTTGGCGCCGGCGGCAAGTCAGGGCTTCTGTGCGCAAGCGTTGCAAAGAAAAAAGCAGGGCCTACCGGCAAAGTTATTGGGCTTGCCCACAGCAACAGGTCCAGGGAACGCCTTGAGCGACTGGGAGTTTGCGACATTGTGCTTCAGGGAGATGCAAGAGATGCAATTTCCACAATGAAGAAGGTTATGGGCTCAAACGGTGGAAAGAAAGCCGACCTTGCAATAAACTGTGTCAACATACCAGGTACTGAAATGGCGTCCATCCTCAGCACCAGAGAAGGCGGAAAAGTATACTTCTTCTCAATGGCCACAAGTTTTACAGCGGCTGCTTTGGGTGCCGAAGGTGTAGGCGCAGATGTAGAATTGATAATAGGGAACGGATATGCCAGGGATCATGCAAAGTACTCTCTGGACCTGGTCAGAAACGATGAGACAGTAAGGAGAATTTTGGAAGAGATGTTTGAGGGGTAGCCGGATCCACAATTCTCAAGGAGGTTATGGCAAATTGCGCCATTGGAAAGAGATACCCTTTTTCAAAGATGTTACAGAAGAGCAGTGGAACGATTGGCATTGGCAGTGGAAGAATCGCATTGAAGATGTTGAGACTCTTTCAAAGGTAATGGACTTGAGCCCTGAAGCCATCGAAGGCGTGAACGTGGCTCTTTCAAGGGTCAGAATGGCCATTACCCCTTACTATGCCAGCCTGATAGACCCTCACGATGAAAAATGCCCAATCCGCCTTCAGGCGGTCCCAAGAGGGCCTGAGGCTAGGCAGCTTCCCTGGGAAGCCTTTGACCCCCTGGCCGAAGATGAAGACTCTCCGGTTCCGGGCCTAACCCACCGGTATCCGGACAGGGTGCTGTTTCTTGTTACTGAGCAATGTTCTATGTACTGCCGGCACTGTACAAGGCGGAGAGTTGTCGGGGTAACAGACCGGGTGGCACCTACTGAGCGGATTGAGATGGGGCTTAAGTATATCAAGGAGCACAAGGAAATCCGTGACGTGCTCATTTCAGGCGGTGACCCCCTAACCCTATCAGATGGTAAAATAGAGTACGTGGTGAGCAGGGTCCGCCAGATTCCCCATGTTGAGATAATTAGGATTGGTTCACGGGCACCTGTGGTCATGCCACAGAGGATAACCCAGGAACTTGCTGATATGCTGGCCAAATACCATCCGGTATATCTCAATACCCATTTTAACCATCCCAAAGAGATAACTCCGGAAACTGAACGGGCTTGCGCAATCCTGGCCAATGCAGGAATTCCCCTTGGCAATCAGAGTGTGCTGTTAAGAGGGGTCAACAACTGTCCCCATGTCATGAAAGATTTGGTCCAAGGGCTCCTGAGAATAAGGGTGAAACCTTATTACATCTACCAGTGTGACCTTACCTGGGGGCTTGAGCATTTCAGGACCACTGTGGCAGAAGGACTGGAAATCATGGAATACCTCAGAGGGCATACCACAGGCCTTGCTGTTCCCACGTATGTTGTAGACGCTCCGGGCGGTGGTGGGAAAATCCCTCTCAACCCCAATTACATTCTGTCTATGGGCGAACACACAGTAGTAGTGCGAAACTACGAAGGCGTCATCTCCGCTTACCATGAGCCTGAATACGATCATAGTGAGAACCGCGGTCCAGACGGAAAGTGTAACCTTTGCGGCGGACACCATGCCGGCGCCACAGGCGTTGCGGGGCTTCTCGGCGGAAGGAAGGTCAGTTTGGTGCCCCAGGATACCCAGAGGCTTGAGAGGCGGAAAGAGTATGGACATGAGAATCCGGAGAATTCCAATTGCGGAAATTCCGGTGGGTGCGTTTTGAATAAGGAGTAAGTGATTTCAGAAATAAGATTGCCCCGGTTTAGATACCGGACATT
Organism: Bacillota bacterium; assembly: GCA_040766745.1. Taxonomy (GTDB): domain Bacteria; phylum Bacillota; class Sulfobacillia; order Fermentithermobacillales; family Fermentithermobacillaceae; genus JAXGPX01. The sequence continues at coordinate 317,003 of JAXGPX010000002.1, read as the reverse complement.
TCCGGGAAATCTCCCTCGGCCAATCTATTGGAGGTGATTCTGATAGCAAAGGAACTTGCAGATGTGGTAATTGAAAGCGGTGCCAGGTCTTTGGCAGTTGTAGGGACTGCCAAGAATGTTGGCAAAACAGTTACCATGAACTATCTTGTATCAGAATTATCTTCAAGAGGGCTGACCGTAGGCCTGGTATCGTCAGGCCGGGATGGCGAAACAGTTGATTCCTTTACAGGAGAACCTAAACCCAGTGTAATTCCGCCGCCGGGAACCTGGATTGCCACTGCCGAAGGGGTGCTCAGAGAGTCTGGAACGTGCCTTGAGATAACAGATGTTTTGGAGCGGACAGGTATATTTGGCCGCCTGGTTCTAGGCAGGGTAGTTGATTCCATCCCCATTGAACTTGTAGGGCCCAGGAGCGCAAGGGAACTTTCATCGCTGGTAAAGAAATTACTTGCCTTCGGGGCAGATATTGTCCTGGTTGACGGAGCTTTAGACAGAAGGGCCGCAGCCAGCCCACAGGTAACCGACGCTGCCATTTTGGCAACAGGGGCTGCTGCACAGGGCAACCTTAATTCTCTGGCAGAAGAGATTGGTTTCCTGGTTTGGCTTCTTTCAAGGCAAGAGCCTGAAAACCGGCTGCTAAGGGACCTTACCAGAAAAGCGATGGATAAGGGTGTAGTGTGCTTTGTAGATTCTGCTTGCCACAATACGGTTCATTACTCAGGTAGTTCAAACCACCCGGCTAGTTCGAACCGGCTGGTTTTGCGGCCAACACGTTACCATACTGCCCTCGGAAATGAAGATGCCATTCTTGAAGAGGCTGAACAAGCAATCGCTGTAACTATTCCAGGCGCAGTCAACCAGGTATTTTTAAGGAAGGTTAGGTCATGGGTTGAAGATGCTGAGTTTTCGGTAGTTGCCAGGGATGCAGTAAGCATCTTTGCAGATAGGGATCCTGGGATCAATTTGTACGTAACCGAGGGTATGAACCTTCTTGCTGTAACTGCAAACCCAATGTCTTATATGGGGATTTCCCACGATCCGGCGCACATGGTTTCGTCAATCAGTTCCGCACTCAGCAGTCTAGGATATCCATTGCCTGTTTTTGACGTGGTATCAGGAGAGAAAAGTGTCAAGGGGGTGGCTGAGATGGCTATGGGGTAGTAAGAGAAGAAGCAAAGACAAGGCAATCGAGGGGTTTTTTCACACAGGGGAGTACCAGAGATAACATTGGATTTACAGAAATATGGGCAGGCGTATCTCCCCGTTCAGCACCGGGCCGCAGGGCAAAAGCCAGAACAGGGCCATTCGTACCCGGTATGGAGCATGATCTTGAGTACGGGCTGGATTGCCTTGAAGCGGTTTTGAAGCTTTGGGATGATCATCCGGACTCACTGGTTGAAATCACAGGTGTCCTTGATTCATCCAAAGATCCTTTCTATGCCATAGGCCTTCTTAGGGACCAAAGGCCACTTCCGCCGGCGGAAATGTTTATCGTTGCCCACCTCTGCTTTTCTGTTAACAGGTTGCGGCAAGCTATGGAATCTACAGGGATTTTAAGATGGCCTGAGGAGGCAGTCCCTCCTGTGTTGCGAGAACTGGAAAAGCACCTTCTTCCGGGCTCCCAGGGACAGCCCACCTTTTACGTGAGCGATGCTTACTCAGTGCATCTTGCAAAAACCAGGGGAGAACGCAAGCAGAAAGAGAGAATGTGGCGTCAGGAAATGGCCAAGGAAGCCACAGAAGTTGAACGGCTCTTGGGGCGAAAACCGGGCTTAAAAGAAGAAATCGCTATACGTAAGACAAGCTATGACCTTGTAGAAAAAGCCAGGCTCATGCCTGAACTTGGAGAGACACGTGAAACACTCACCCATGTCCATTTCCGGCTAAAAGCTACTCGGGATGCTGTAAGGATTGAGCGGGAAATAAACAGGCTCAGGCAGAAAGAGCGTGCCCTTGAAGAGGATGTGCTTCTGGATCTTTCCCTGAAAGTGAGAAAGCACCTTTCGGATATTGAAAACGCCGCAGGTGCCATTGGGGAACTGGATTTCCTGATCTGCAAGGCTGAACTTGCAAGATCTATGGGAGCCATAAGGCCTGAGATTATCAAGACAGGAAGCGGAAATAGCGGAAATAGAGTTCCGAACCTAGATTCAAGCGCCGCGCTGCAAGCGCCGTTGGTATTGGATGGTGCTGTACATCCAGTTATCAGAGGCGAAGTAGAATCCCGCGGTGGATGTTACCAGCCTGTAAGCATAGATATCGACTCATCTGTTTCGGTTATAACCGGGCCTAACATGGGCGGCAAAACAGTGGCCCTGGCTACTGTGGGCTTGTGTGTGGCAATGGCCCAATGGGGACTAATGGTTCCGTGCAAGTCCATGAAATTTTCACTGTATGACTTCATACATTTTCAGTCCCAGGAAGAAGAGGTGCCTGGCTTATCGAGTTTCGCCACCGAGATTGTGAGCCTCAAAGAACCTCTTTCCAGGATAGACGAAAGAGGCCTGGTGCTCCTGGACGAAGTGGGCAGAGGTACAAATCCGTCTCAGGGGCTTGCCCTTTACTCAGCCCTTTTGGCCCATTACCTGGAAAGCCGTGAATCAGGTTCGACTGTGATTGCTACCACACATTATCACGGGCTTGCAGATATGCTAGGTGTCCCCCATTGGCAGGTAAGGGGCCTTGTATCTGAGCTGAGCGATCTGGGCCATGTTGGGCCTACATGGGCAAACGGAACCGACGGAATTGATTGGCTCTACCGGCATATGGACTACACGCTTCAAAAAGTAGGGCCCGATACCCCTACTCCCCAGGATGCCATTTTGGTAGCCAAAGTCCTGGGGCTCAATAAAGAGATCGTAGAGAAGGCGCAGGCTTTCTATGATTCAGATGAATGTGATCTTGAGGTGAAAGCCAAATGTTAAAACTCAACTTAGATATGAAAGCAATAGACAGGTGCCACGAGCTTTCAGAGAATATTACTTCAAGGGTTACCAAGGAGCTTTCGTCGTATAGCACAGTGGCAATTGAAAGAACTGTGGCAAGGTTTTTTGGTATAGACGGGGTGGACTCGGAAGGAGTGCCCCTTCCAAACGTTTTGGTAAAGCACCTGGTTGAAAAAGGCAAGATTAGTGACGGCATAGCAATTCATCTTGCAAATGCATGCCTTGAGTTAGGCCAATCCCCCCAGGAAATATGCGAACTGGTATCCGGCGGGAAACTTGATATTACGTCCCTTCCGTGGCAGGGCAGGGAAGCTGCAGTAAAAAGGGCAGAGGAGATTTGTGCTGAATCCCTGGCTAATGTGAGAAAAAGGCGCAATGAACGAGAGGATTTCTTGGAGGCTCTGCCCGTAAAAGAAAGACCCTGGCTTTATGTAATATGCGCTACAGGGAATATTCAAGAAGATGTTGTTCAGGCCCGGATGGCAGCATCACAGGGGGCAGATGTGATAGCAGTGATACGCTCCACCGGCCAAAGCCTTCTGGACTATGTACCGTACGGGATTACAACTGAGGGGTTTGGGGGTACATATGCGACCCAGGCAAACTTCCAGGTTATGCGGAAGGCTCTTGATGAAGAATCCCAGAAACTTGGCCGGTACGTGCGGCTGGTCAATTACTGTTCCGGCCTTTGCATGCCTGAGATTGCGTATATGGGAGCCACTGAAAGGCTGGACATGATGCTCAACGATGCAATGTACGGCATACTGTTTCGCGACATAAACATGGAACGCACTCTTGTTGACCAGAACTTCTCTAGGATGATAAATGCATACGCCGGAATTATCATAAATACAGGCGAGGACAATTACCTTACCACTGTTGACGCTTTTGATGCAGGGCCATCGGTGCTTGCTTCTGAATTCATGAACTACCATTTTGCCCGTAAGGCCGGGCTTAAAGATGAACTTATCGGGCTTGGCCATGCCTTTGAGATTGATCCTTTTATTGAGGACAGCCTTTCCTATGAACTGGCTATGGCACTCATGGTACGCCAGATTTTCCCTGATTGCCCGGTCAAGTACATGCCTCCTACAGTGCATAAGAAGGGCGATGTTTTTTTCGCCCATGTCTTGGACAGCAACTTTAACCTGGTCTCAGTACTGACAGGCCAGACCATTCACCTTGTTGGCATGCTTACAGAGGCAATACACACGCCCCTTCTTCACGACAGGTACCTTTCAATTTCGTCGGCCCGGTATATGAGGAGCGCTGCAAAGAATTTAGGGGCCAACCTAGAGATTGCAAAGGACGGCCTTGTGGAACGGCGTGCCGGGGCTATTCTGGATGATACTTGCCGGCTTCTTGAGCATGTGGATGAAAAAGGGCTGTTTGCAGCAATTGGAGAGGGTACTTTTGCAGGGGTTAAGCGCTATAGGAGCGGTGGGAAGGGCAGAGAAGGAGTTTTCAAGAGGAGCCCCTGGTATTTCAATCCGGTGGAAGAAGTGCTGAAGGCTGAGTTGTTCTAGCGGTTTGAGGTGCCTGGTGCACCGGTGGATTTGGGCGCCGGGTGAGGCGGCGGTGAGGGAGGTATATAATTGGCAGATTCCAGGTATGACTTAGTTCTTCCATATGGAGATCACAAAAGCGACGGAATTGTGCAGGTGAGTTTTACGCTGCCTGTGGCTGCAGGGCCTTTGGGGGACGAGGCTGCTAGGCAGGCCATGAGGCTTATGGCCCTTCAGGAGCCCCAGGTAGTGGAATCGGCTCCCCTGGGTGAAAATTGCACTTTTTTTGTGGGCTACGGGAAACTAATGCGCCCTGTAGAATTATCGAAACTAAAAGTAGCAAGGCCCATGTGGGATCAGCTTGATCCTACTTCCATAAACAAAATGGTTAAAGAGAGGTTAGGGCGCCCAATAATCGTTGCGGGAGCGGCGACAGGCCAGGATGCTCATACTGTAGGCCTTGATGCAATACTCAATTACAAAGGATTTTCAGGAAACCACGGCCTGGAAGCATATTCTGCCTTCAGAGTGGTTAATATGGGTAGTCAGGTGCCAAATGAGGTTCTTGTGGCAAGAGCCAGAGAACTCCGGGCAGACGCTATCCTGGTTTCACAGGTGGTAACCCAAAGGAACGTGCACCTTGCCAATCTGACGAACCTTGTCGAACTCCTTGAAGCAGAAGGATTAAGGGATAAGGTAGTCTTGGTGGCGGGTGGGCCGAGAATTACCCATGGCCTTGCACTTGAGCTGGGTTACGACGCTGGTTTCGGGTCTGGCACTAAGCCGCAGGATGTAGCGTCGTACCTGACACAAGAGGTACTCAGGAGAAAATCTTTGTGTTAACGTTGAACTTGGCTTCTTACATGAGTAGAATTACTGAGAACATTAAGCCAACAAACTAAGCGGTTGGGGGTGCGGTGGGTGCAGGGAGCAGTCCAACATCAAAACCTCCGGCCTGATCTTTCGGTGACAGAGATTGCGTACCATATCCTGAAGGATCGCCGTGAGCCCATCAAGTATAAAGAATTGGTAGAACAAGTCCTTGAGTTGAAAGGTATACGGCCTGGCCAGGACGCCGCCAAAACAAAGGCCAAGATTCATACGGAGATAAGCCTGGACAGCAGGTTTATGAGCCGTGGCGCAGGCCTGTGCGGCCTCAGGGAGTGGACTGTCAAGCCTCCTGCTTACAAGGTCCTGGAGGTATCTTCGGGTGACAGGCCCAAGCCAGGGGAGAGATTGCGAAAAGAACTTGTTACCATAGAATCGGAAGACACTTACGAAGAAGAACCAGATGATGCAGAGGACTTAATAGAAGACGACGATTCCATAGAAGAACCAGAGGAGCCCGAAGAGAGCTAAGGGCTCCTTCTTCTTTAGCGGTAGGCTATGCTAACGCCGATGTTTCAATTGGCTTGCGCACCGGGTATACAGGCTTTGAGATGCACAAGGACTGATATGGGACAAACCGGTACGCAAAAGTAGCAGCCACTCAGCTAGACTCCACGAATTCCTTGAGTTATTCTGAAGGATGGAATTGGAGCCTGATTTTATCTGGCTTGATTCCGGCTCAATTTTGTGATTGAACCTAATATCCGGGAGATTTGAGGCCGGATACTAAATCATGAATCTTCGATTTTGATATGCTGGAGGGTTTCTCTATGCCTAAATATGTTTTTGTTACCGGAGGTGTTGTTTCCGGCCTTGGAAAAGGGATCACAGCAGCCTCTCTTGGGACTTTGCTACAGGCCAGGGGCCTATCGGTTACCATAATGAAGATGGATCCCTACGTTAACGTAGATGCGGGTACTATGAGCCCACTACAACACGGAGAGGTGTTCATAACCGATGATGGAGCCGAGACCGACCTGGACTTAGGCCATTATGAGCGTTTCATAGACAGGCCCCTTACTGCGGCTAACAACATTACTACAGGACAGGTTTACGGTGCTGTAATTGCCAAAGAAAGAAAAGGCGAGTTCCTAGGAAGCACTGTTCAGGTTATTCCCCATGTAACAAATGAAATAAAGGAACGAATTAACAAAGTTGCAGATGAATCAGGTGCAGACATTGTAATAGTTGAGGTTGGGGGCACTGTAGGGGACATAGAAAGCCTTCCATTTCTTGAGGCTATAAGGCAGTTCAAGACCGATGTAGGCAGCCAGAACACAGTTTACATTCACGTCACTTTGATTCCCCACCTTCCAATGAGCGGGGAACTCAAGACCAAGCCTACCCAACACAGCGTGGCAGAACTCAGGTCCATTGGAATCCAGCCTGATGTAATTGTTTGCAGGTCCAGCCTGCCTATCTCCGATGATATGAAGGACAAGATTGCCCTCTTCTGTAACGTGGACTCAGGTGCAGTAATCCAAAACCTTGATTCTGAGAGTATTTATGAGGTTCCTGTTATGCTGGAGAATGAGGGCCTTGGGAAGATAGTCGAGAGGCGGTTGAAACTTGCGCCCAAGGAGCCTGACCTTCGAGAATGGCAAGCTATTGCACACAAGATTGCCCATCCAAAGAAGAAATGCAAAATAGCCATTGTGGGCAAGTATGTTACTCTCCATGATGCTTATAAGAGCGTGACCGAAGCTTTGCAGCACGGGGCACTGGCTCACGAAGCATGTGTGGATATTGTCTGGATAGATTCTGAGAAACTGTCCGGGGCTTCCGATACGGAAGTTGCTGAGACTTTCAAAGGAGTCCATGGGATCCTAATTCCTGGTGGGTTCGGTGGCCGAGCCATTGACGGCAAACTCAATGCTATCAAATGGGCGAGAGAGAATAAGGTGCCTTTCCTCGGAATTTGCCTGGGGCTCCAGTGTGCTGTAATTGAAACAGCCAGAAACGTTCTAGGCATTGATACTGCCAATTCAACTGAGTTCGACCCTGACACCCTTGATCCGGTTGTGGACTTGATGCCTGAGCAAAAAGAGGTTGCCGGGAATACTGGCGGCATGATGCGGAAGGGCCTTTTCCAATGCAACCTTAAGAAAGGCTCTCTGGCGTGGAAAGCCTATCAAAAAGACAGTATCCAGGAGCGGCATAGGCACAGGTTTGAGGTTAACCCCCTCTATGTTCAGCGGCTCTCTGAAGCAGGGCTGGTTCCTGTAGGAATATGGCCTGCCCGGGGGCTTGTTGAGATTATGGAATTCAAGGGACACCCATGGTTTATGGGAACCCAGTTCCATCCTGAACTTCTGTCCAGGCCTAACCGGCCTCATCCGATTTTCCGGGATTTTGTCGGAGCAGGGCTGCAGCTCTCAGATGAGACTTGTGACTAAAGTCTGTAGATTCAGTATATTGCGAAGTGGTGCCCAAGTCTTGACATTTCAGTTATGATTAAGAGGAGAAGAGAACCAGTTGTCGAAGTTCCCCACCTGGGAACTACAGTATGCTGGGCTTCTTGGGGCTTTTGCAACTGAAGCGGGATTACCGAGAGATTGCGGCATTGCAGGCGGTGTACAGTATTGCAGGTAGTATGCATCTTGCAGAAAACGTACGTCATTTCATGAGAGCATGCGGCCCTGCAAGGGACTGCCCGGTTTTGCAAGAAACTGTCCGGTCCCGCAAGAGACTGTTTGGCCTTGCAGTAAGTGTATGGCCTTGCATAAGGTGTGCAGGCTCAAGAAGCCCGGTTCAAGCTAAGGAGTGAGTGTCTTGGCAATGACCGGAACAAGTGTGCAAAGGAAGGTTGGCATTACAGATACCTCTTTGAGAGATGCCCACCAGTCACTTCTGGCTACCCGGATGAAAACCGAGGATATGGTCCCGATTTTAGACAAGATGGACCAAGTAGGGTTTCATTCCATGGAGTGCTGGGGAGGCGCCACATTTGACAGCTGTCTCAGGTTCCTCAATGAAGATCCATGGGAGAGGCTCCGCACCTTCAAGAAGATGTTCAAGAACACACGGCTTCTTATGCTCTTGCGTGGCCAGAACTTGCTTGGGTACAGGCACTATCCTGACGACGTGGTTGAAGCTTTTGTACGGGCAGCAATAAAGAACGGTATAGATGTGATGCGGATTTTCGACGCACTCAACGACGTCAGGAACATGGAAAAAGCCATTGAAATCACAAAGGATGCAGGTGCCCATGTTCAGGCTACTGTATGCTACACAATCAGCCCGGTTCACAACGTAGACCATTATGCTGCAGTTGCAAAGGATCTCCAGAAGATGGGGGCAGACTCACTTTGCCTTAAGGATATGGCAGGGATTTTGAGCCCCAAGGATGTTTATGAGATAGTGAAACGCTGGAAGGACGATATTGGCTTACCTGTGCAGATTCACTGCCACTACACTTCGGGAATGGCCTCTATGGTTTACCTGAAGGCTATTGAAGCAGGAGCCGACGTTGTGGACTGCGCCATTTCGGCGCTTTCAATGTCCACTTCCCAGCCCCCTGTTGAGAGCATGGTTGCTGCCCTAAGAGGCACCCAGTATGACACTGGGCTTGACTTACAGCTTCTTTCAGAGATAGCCGCCCACTTCAAGGAAGTCAGGAAGAAATACGCCAGTGTGGATAAGGCGTCGCCTGTACCTGATGCCAACGTTTTGAGGTACCAGATTCCAGGAGGAATGATTTCGAACTTTATCAACCAGCTCCGTGAGCAGGGGCAAATTGACAAGCTTCCTCAGGTTTTGGAGGAAGTGCCCAGGGTTAAGGCAGATCTGGGCCATCCGCCTCTTGTTACCCCTTCGAGCCAGATTGTTGGAACCCAGTCTGTTTTGAACGTCCTTACCGGCGAAAGGTACAAGATGGTAACTAACGAGGTAAAGGACTACTTCAGAGGCCTTTACGGGCGTCCTCCGGGCGGGGTTAACGAGGAAATCAGGAAGAAGGTAATTGGCGACGAGGAGCCGATTACTGACAGGCCTGCGAACCATATTGAACCTGGTATGGCAAAGGCCAAAGAGGAACTTGGCCACCTTTATACACAGCCGGAAGACGTGATTTCTTACGCTGTGTTTCCGCAGCAGGCTAAGAAGTACCTGGAGGAGAAATTGGCAAAACAGACCAAAGTGGATTATGATTTACTAGACAAGGCCGAAAAGGATCACCCGGCAGGGTATGTTCCGGTGTGAGGGAGAGAGTAGGGCCTGGGAAGGTCGAGTAGAGGTCTGTGACAAGCTGCTAGTGGCTGGTGCATAGTGGATGCAGGGCTGGCTTACAAGACCTGCTAAGTTCAGTGCCAGGGCGATAGCAGGACTGGTATAGGATTGAGTAGTAGGATTGGGCGACAAGATTGGAAAATAGGAATCAGGCAGTTATTACTGGTAGCATGAGAGTATGCAAGGGTAGAAATTAGGAAAAGAGAAACATGTGCTTGAGGCACTTATTAGGGGCCCGGGGAATCGCCGGGCCTTTTGCATATGCCGGTGGGATTCGTTCGGAGGCTCAGCGAATTAGTTGGGGTTTTGGCCTTGGGAGTGGTTTGAGAAAAAGTGGTGCAGAATCGGAGCGGTTTGGGGTGAAACCGGTGCGGAACCGGAGGGCTTTGGGGTGGCAGAGGCAAAGGTTTGGCGAACAGGTGCAGATTCGGAGCAGTTCGGCGGAAAAGTGGTGCGGAAGTGGAGCAGTTTGAGAGAAAGCGGTGCGGAAGCGGTGGGGTTGTCGATGGAGTCGGTGGGAATCGAAGGGCTTTAGGGCAGCAGATTGGGCAGCTGGTGCGAAATCGGAGCGGTTGGGGTGAGAAGTGGAGCGGAATCGGTGCGGTTGGGGTGAGAAGTGGAGCGGAATCGGAGGGCTCTGGGATAGATGAGGGAATGATTTGGGACACAGGTGCAGATTCGGAGCGGTTCGGGGGAAAAGTGGTGCGGAACCGGAGCAGTCTGAGGGACAACCGGTGCAGAATCGGTGTAGTTAGTGTTGTTACAGGTGAATGAGAAAACCAGATGACATGCGGCTGGCACGTGTGGGTCATGGAGAGAGGCAGGCATAGCCGGGTATCAGTATAGAGGAAACACCATGAATTGCAGGGAAGTTATGGGCACACTACGTAGTAGTACTTACGGAATTCTGGGGCCGGAAAATGTGCGGCCGGTGGTACGCGGGGGCAGGGTAGAGTACAGGCTGATTTTACATAAGCCCCGGTAAATGTACAGGCCGGGGCAACCGTCATAAATCTTATGAGGTGATGATACATATGGTTAACTGGACAAGACAGGCAGGGGTTGCTGTATGAGTATAGTTGACACCCGCTGTGGTTCCAAAGGCTGTTCCGTTAAGGTAGTTGAAACCGAGGAACGTGCATTTGGGCAGGTAGAGATATACCAAGTAGACGCTTTCACAGATGTGCTTTTCGGGGGGAATCCTGCAGGGGTTGTGCCACGGGCCGAGGGGTTGCCGGCAGACTTAATGCAGAAGATTGCCAGGGAGATGAATCTGTCTGAGACTGCTTTTGTCGTGGATCTTAGAAAAACGGATTTCGAGGAAAAGAGAGGCCTGGGTGATCAGGAATCCGGAGTCGCAAAATCCGGTGGCCCTGAGGGCTCCATCTGTCCCGATTTTGAAGTAAGGTTCTTTACTCCCCAGTCAGAAGTAGACCTCTGCGGCCATGCCACCATTGGAACGTTTTGGTTATTGGCTGAGCTGGGACTGATAGCACCTGGAAGAATCACCTCGGCTGAAGAATGCTGCGAGTCAATCCCTCTATTAGATGAAGAGATTAGAGTCTACCAGCAAACCGGAGCCGGAGTGCTGCCTGTCGATTTGCTATTAGGCTGTGAGGGCACTCCGTCGAGGGTTATGATGACCCAGAACCTGCCTGAAGTTGCATTTCAACTGGATGGGCCTGAAATTGCTGAACTTGAGCGGATACTAGGTGCTCCAGGTGGGGCTATTGCGGACTTTGGAAATGCCAGGCCCCAGGCTGTCTCCACAGGGCTTCTCGACCTCATTGTTCCTGTTACTTCACGCGAGGCTCTCCTTTCCATGAGGCCAAATATGGCTTCCCTTTCCCGGTTTTGCCAGGAGAAACGCATTATAAGCGTCCACTGCTTTTCAATGCATACAATGGACTCTGCCTCTACCGTGCATTGCAGAGACTTTGCCCCTGCTGTGGGAATACCGGAAGAAGCTGCTACAGGAACTGCGTCTGGGGCAACAGGAGCATACCTTGTGCTCAACAGGCTTGTGGACATAAAAAAACCTGTAACCAGGATTATCTGTGAACAGGGTCATATTATGAAGCGCCCATCTACCATCTATGTGGAAATAGGGGTCAAGAGCGGCGATATTGTGTCTGTAAGGGTGGGAGGAAGTGCTGTAACTGTGATGAAGGGCGTCATGAGGGCTTTGTAAGGCGTATTCGCCGGCACTCACCATTCGTTCATATTGAGCAGGATCTTGTTGGCCGAAGCAGGGAAAATCGTTCTTATGTAGAATCTGTGTGGAACGGGGAACAAGTTTTGCGTTTTATCGTCTAATTATCCACAAGAGGTGAACGTATCATTGAGAGGAAACATTCTCCTCACCGGGTTTGAACCATTCGGGGGAGATACGGTTAACCCTTCAGGTGAAGCTGCAAAAGCCCTGGGCGGCGCAAGGATTGGTGTGGCCGGGGAGTACAAGGTTGTTAGCAAGATTTTGCCTGTTGAGTGGGTTGTAGCCGGAAAAGTTGTGGCAAGTGTCATCGATGAGGTAGAGCCTGCCATAATCATGTCTTTGGGACTTGCATCAGGCAGGCCAGAGCTAAATGTTGAGAAAGTGGCTCTGAACTACACATCCAGATCCAAGGATAACAAAGGAAACATCTCAGATGAACTTAACATAACTAATGACGGGCCTGACGCTTATTTTGCCACCATTCCAGCTGAGGCTATTGTGGAGGCCATAAAGGCAAAGGGCATCCCGGCAAGGCTTTCTCTCTCGGCCGGTGCATACTTGTGCAACTATACGTTCTACTCAGCGTCTGATTACATTGCCCAGAAGGGCAAGAGAGACAAAGTACCGGTAGGTTTCATCCATATACCTGCTACTCCGGATATGGTTGCAGGCACTGGAAAGAGTATGGCATCTATGGACCTGGATATGATAAAACATGGAGTGATGGAAGCTATTGGTGTTTCGGTTAAATTCTTGACAAATCGAGGGGCATAAAGAAGGATTTTTGGAAACTGCGACGAATAGTTAGGTCGCTACGTCATTTAGGCAAATGTGTTTTTGACAACAGAAAAGTGCTGAATACCCTTGAGTTCCCTGCATGTGAACGATTGACCTGAATTGGTGCAGGTGCTATAATCAGCCATAGCCTGGGAACATGTCCAGCACAAGGCCGAAAAACAAAGGACGAACCGGCAGAACACATAGAGATTTTGCTAGAAAACAGTTCCTACCCGGAAAAGAAGCTCCCAAGACGAACTAGTTTATAAAGGACTCCTACTTTCATACACAAAGGGAGTCCCCTCCTGAGATTAGGAGGGAATATTCCGGGCAAGGTGGAAGGCTGTGAAACAATTCCTGAGAGGGGGGATCCCGGGCTTAGTCAAAACGGCGAAGGACCCAAGTTTTAAACCTCAAGCAATGTGAAAATGTTAAGTCGGTTGAGTACTCTAAGTACCAAAAACCGAGTAAAGGAGGAAACTCGTAAGCATGATGAAGAAACTTATTGCAACTGCTCTAGCAGCGGCAATGATCTTCGGGCTAGTCAGCGTTGGTTTGGCTGCTGCCGTATTCCCTGATGTGGATGAGACCACGGAATACGCGAATGCCATTGCTAAGCTCAAAGCCCTAGGTCTCGTAAAAGGAGACGACCTTGGCAATTACAACCCTTATCAGACTATAACTAGAGCTGAATTTACGGCTATGCTCGTAAGAATGCTCAATCTGGAAACTGCTGCTGGCTATCTTAACAGCCCAACAGTATTCCCTGACGTCCTTGCACAGCATGCATGGGCATACGGTTACATTAACGTAGCTACAGGCCGTGGCCTTGTAAAGGGATTTGAAGATGGAACCTTCCGTCCTGCTGAGCCCGTAACCCAGGCTCAGGCACTCACCATGCTTCTGCGTGCCCTTGGCTACAATGACAATCTCCCTGGAGATTGGCCCATTGACTACATTATGAAGGGTGCAGAGCTTGACATGATAGAGGCGGGGTTTGTTGGTGGCCTTGGTGCCAACCGAGCCCTTGTAGCGCAACTAGTGTCAAACGCTCTGGATCAGGCTCCTGTCAAAGAAGATAAGGATGCTCTTGGGACTTTTGTGGATAAGTTCGCCGCTGGCGGTGTAACTCTCTACGAAGATGTGTTTGGTCTCAAGACTGCAGGTAAAGAGCAGTATGTATCAGGCAAAGTAGCGTCAGTAAACACTAGCGACAAGAAGATCAAGATTGGTGATGTTTCGTACGATTATGCCGATGGCGTTGCCGTGTTCGGCAAAGATGGTGTAGCTGATCTTGTGGGTCAGTTCGTTGCTGCAACGTTCAACAAAGCCGGCAAAATCATATTTGTCGAAGTTACCACAGCCGGTGAGGTTGCAGGTGAGATTACAGCAATCGATACCGTCAACAACAAGGTTACTATTAATGGAACCGCCTACAGCGTCCTTTCCGATGCTGAAGTATACAAGAACAACGAGAAACTGACAGATTCGACGACCATTGCCGGTGCGTTGGTATCTATCAATGGCTCTAATGCAAAACTGTTGCTTAACAGTAGCGGCAAGGTTTACAGAATTGATGCGAGCAAGCTTGACTTGGCCGGAAGCATTGCGGCTAAGAGAAGTGTTGTAGGCTCTGACGGCAAGGTCAAATATCAGCTAGATGTGAAGGATAGCAAGAGTGTGGTCACAGCCTACACGCTGACTTCAAGCACTGTGCTGGTACGCAATGGAGTCACCGCTACTTTTGCAGACATTAAGAAAGATGACGATGTCAAGTTCTCAGCAAAGAGCGACAATACACTATTGTATCTTGATGCTTGGCAGAATCTAGTAGAAGGATACAAGGTAACTTCCGTGGCCGCAACCTCAGCAGGCCGCACGGTTACCGCCGTTAAGGATGGCGTTGAGACTACTTTTGTCGTCCATAAGGACTACAAAGCAGTAATCAACGTGAATGATGTATACAACTTTGGATTGAACAGAGATGGCAAGATTATTTCAGCCACTCTTACCAAGGTAGAAGGTCCGGTGGTTAGCAAGGTCAAGACCATTACTGGCAAAGATCAGGTATGGAACGCGACCACACCTGGAGTGGACTACAGAATTCACTTGGATGATGAGTCGGTTCTAGTGCTAAATGCCATTACTATTGAGGCATTTAGCAAGAACGGATTGGTTGAGACCCTTGGGTATGTTGATGTATGGAATGCTCTCTCTGCCAACGATCTTATAAGGGTTGAGGACGTGGATAAGAACGGAAAGTATGAGATCTACGCCTACAATGCCAAGATCAGCGGCCTGACTGTTAGGGAAGGGTCAGCTCCAGCAGAGTATTCGGTTTACAAGGATACGTACAAAAAGGCAGTTGCAGTTACTTCCTGGGATACCGAGGTAACGCTTAACGGTAAGCGTGTCCTTAACACATCCCCAGCCCTTCAAACCGCTCCGGGGAATGCACTGTATACCATTACCGTTACGTTTACCGGCACAGATTCAAGTGATGTGCCGATAGCCAAGGCAGTTGCTCTTGAGAAACTCGCTAATGTTGCTTACACAGTAGCTGGAGTTACCACTGAGGGTGACGAGTATACATTTAAGCTGGACAATAATGCTGGATATGTCTACCTCGTTGCTGATGAGGATACCATCGTTGTGAAGGATGGAGAGAAGGTAACTGCTGCTGATATCGAAATTGGCGACCTGCTCCAGGCTGGCGCGGACTTCTCCGACACCACAGCCCAGGCTTACATCAAGGCGACCACTCCAGAGGATGCTCCTGAGATCGATGCAAACGCATCATCTGCAGTTTGGACTGCGGCAGACCCAAGCACAACGCCTCCTACGGATAGCAAATTGGTAGTCACAGTCAAGGTAAACGAGGGCTGCAAGAGCGCCTATGTCTACGTTGGTGGCACCAGGTATACTGCATCTCGCGATGGCGTGAGCGGTACTTGGAAAGCGACTATTGAAGGGCTTGCTGCTAAGCCTGCCAAGGTTACTGTAGTCGCAGTGAACTACGCTGGGTTAGTATCAGATACGGCTGACATTTCCGTAACTCCCTAAACCTGGTTAGTCTGGTGGGTTTGGTTGTTAGAAGTTAGCTGGTATATTCAAGGGGAAGCCGCGGGCTTCCCCTTGTCTATCTCTTCGCTTGAAGTTTCGGAGTGCCGTGGAGAAGCCTGAACGGGAGCGATCGCTACAGCCCGACGTATGGCGAACCGAGAGGTATATGAAACGACGCGATTGAGATCAAGTAGTATCCGATACTCTTCGCCAAAGGAGGACTCCTGATGTATCTTGCACCTGAGACAAGGCAAAGGCGAAAGCCAGTGCGAATTTGCCTGATTCTGTGGGCCTGGGCTATAGTGTGGGTTATTGAAGCTCAAGGTTGCTTTGATGTTCCGATTCATGCATCTCCGACCACCCACTGGGCGGTTGCCCAAGTAGATGAAGCCTTGGCATCCGGGCTGCTAACGGGGTACGCAGATGGCTCGATTAGGCCCGACCAGAGTATTACCCGCGCTGAATTCTCCACTTTGATTGCAAGGGGGGGTCATGCCGAAGAGTCTGTCTCTTATGCAAAGCGGTTGTTTCCGAGATTTTCAGACCTTCCTTCGTCTCATTGGGCAATCGGATACATTGAGTTACTTACTGAGAAAGGTTATATTCTCGGTACATCGAACACCACGGTGAGTCCCGATAGGCCAATTACTAGAGCCGAGGCTGCATGTATCCTTGACAGGGTATTAAGTAGCCTAAACGTGCCTCTTGGGTCAGAGGCTCCTACGTTTGTTGACAGTGCTGCCATTCCCACTTGGGCAAGGGACTCAGTCGAAAGACTTGCTGCAAAGAAGGTCTTCATAGGTGATGAAGCTGGCCGCTTTGCACCTACTCGCAATATTACTCGAGCTGAGGCAGTTGCTATTGTTCTAAGAAGCCTTGAACTGGTAGGCAGACGGTGGCATTTGCAGGGCACGGTTAGTCAAGTTGATGTAACCGAAAGAGAAGCTGAAATAGAGTGTCAAAACGAACTTGTGACGATATTTTACGACCTAAACGATATATTTGTATACAGGGGCAAGGAGGCAGTCGGCATAGGTTCTCTGCGGCAAGGAGATAAGGTGAGTGTAGTCTTGAAGGAAGGAGGCAGAAAGGCTGGGTTTATTCTTCTTGAGAATGACGGAACCTTTTTATCCCCTTAACGTCAAAATCATACGAATGAAATGAATTTGTGAGGCTAGAATATGGGGAAGAGAAATCCTAGAAAGGCACTTTGCCTTGTAGCATTGGTTGTTGTGATATGTTCCTTTTTCGGATGGTACGTTCCTACAGGGGAAGGTACTGCCGAAATGGGCGAAGCAGTTGCAGCTGCGTCTCATGAACGCAGCCAGCTGGATGTATCCATGGCTAACAGCATATTGGAAGAACTCGGCGTTTCAAGAGTTATTGGTATTGGAAAGAAGGTTAATATTAGCCTTATAGATACCGGAACTGACCCACGTATTATTTCTGCGTCCAATATCAGGAATTGGATAGACCTCACGACTGAAGGATCCGTAATAATGTCTGAACCCATGAAAGCGTCTCCTCAAGGTAAATTGGCTTATGGCGGGCGGGTGTTTGATGTGTCCGGAGTTAAGTCCAGGAGCACTTCTTATCGTATTGGAATATGGCAAGCCAGCAAAGCCCTGGCTGAAAGCCCATCTGGTGCTGTAGGTCTAGGGGATATCGGAATCCTGATTGCCGATAACTACCTGTCTAAGCAATACGACACTGTTTACATAGATACTGACCGCGACGAGTCTTTTTCGGATGAACTTGGGCTTGAAGTATTTCGAAACAGCCGAAGCAGCCGGCTGATTTCAGGGTCTGCCCCGTTTTCCGTAGTTGTCGCGGACATATTGGATAACGGTAAAGAGATTATCCTGGGGTTTGACGGCAATGGGCATGGAACGTCAGTTGCATCCATAATTGTAGGCAGGGAGCCCGAGTTTCCAGGCGTTGCGCCAGCCGCCGAACTGACTGTTATTAAGGCTGTAGATTCCTCAGGGAGAACCAGCTGGCGCAAGCTGGCAGATGCTGTCCGCCTGGCATGCGAGGAGGGTGCAAGAATAATCGTTATGACCGTTGCTCCGGCTGGGCCCCAGGAAAATCTATCCTTAATTGCTTCGAGTCTGAATAGCATTGGGAAAGAATATGGGGCATTGGTGATTATGCCTGCGGGTAACAGAGGACCTTCTCTAGGCACCCTTCCTGAGTACGCAGATTTGCCGAATGTGATTACGGTTGGGGGTTACATGCCAGGTGCGGTGAACAGGGCCCTTGGGTGGGACACAAGCAGTTCTGTATGGCCTTGGTCGTGCGTAGGGCCTACAAAAAACGGCGGGACCGTAACAGTAGTGGCACCCGCACTTTCACCTGCGCTCTTGCCTTTGTGGGCATCCCAGCCCAGCAAACCCCACTTGTTTGAGGGCACGTCTTGTTCTGCCGCTTATGTAGGCGGCGTAGCAGCCCTGGTTCAAGAAGCAGTGCAGTCAAACAAGTTTTCATACAGCCTCCTCAAGCGTGCAATTGAGGGAGGATCGGTTCCTCTTAAGGATACACCGGCAGTTGAACAAGGCAGCGGGCTAGTCAACGCAGCAAGAGCAGTTGAGGCAGTTCGGGAGATTAGGGCTAGCACCAATGTAAGAGCCGTGGCGAAATGGGGCGCATCCTACTTCGTTAATGGGTTTTTCGATAGAGGTAAGCAGCCAGGATATTTTCCGATAGGCGTAGACAACCTATCGCCGTTTTCACTGAGGCTTAACCTTAATATGCCTGAATGGCTTAGCTCGGCCAACAGGGACATAGGCATACCAGCAATAGAACAACGCCAGATGGATCTGAGGGTCTCTCCTGAGTTGCAGCCAGGACTGCACAGCGGTTGGGTGAAAGGTGACGATCCTGATGTACCTGGATTAGAGTTTGCTTTCCTTGTCACAACGATAGCTCCAAGAAATCTCTCTGAACAGGAGTATTTTGGTTTGCAGGGCCTAATGTCATCCGGAGAACTCCGGCGTGAATACGTCAAGGTATCTGACGGGGTTGAGTTTATGGGTATCACCCTTGGAGTCGGCCAGCGTTCTAACGGAAGCCCAAGGGGAAGGATTCGTCTTTATGTTAATGACGAAAAGGGAAGGCCTGTCTTCGAAAGTGACTGGATAGGTGAGGGCACAGATAATACTTTGGCAGAAGTGGAAATCAGGCTGCCAGGAGCAGGCACATGGGAAATAGTCATTCTGACCGATCCTGCATCTTCTACCTATGGTTCTAGGGATGCAGTGTTCAAACTGGATTTGTACTCTGGAGGGCTGATCCCGAAGGGGCAATCAACCAGACTATGGATATCACCGCAGCCGGTTGATTCAGAGGGCCAAGTATCAGGCAAGGCAGCCTTCACAAATATGGGTTCAGGCTTTCAATATGATGCTTTCCTGGTATCTCCCGGAGAGAACGGAGAGGTAATTAATGAATATATTGTTGTAAGCAGGTCATCGGCAGTGACTAAGATGTTGCCTGTGGTGAGGGAAGGAACCAAATACCTGTATCTGTCCGCAGCCAATCCTCTGGGTACAGGTGCTGATCTTAGCATTTATCTGTATCATTATGACATGGAACTACGCAAATGGGTTGAAGTGGCCTCCGCGGCAGATAGATCTCATTCTGACGAAGAACTGTTCTTATCCAATCCTAAGTCAGGCCAGTATATTGCTTACATAGAGGTTTCGAATCTTACTGGTACTGAGACCTACTTTCGGTGGACTGCGGTAGTAGGACGCGACGATGCCCGGTTTACAGTCGAAGGATCTCTCGGGCAGAAGCAGTGGGACGAAAAGGCTTTGAATGTACTCACGTTCAGGATGCCTGCTGCTCTAGCAAGTACCGATCCCAAACCGCTGTACTTGACCATATGGGATGTTGATGGCGGAAGACTAAGGACCCTCATGCCTGTTTATGTTTACAAAGAAGAACCTTCACCTTTTGTGTACATCGGAAAAGGGTATTCCGCTGGAGGCAAGACCGCTGTTACCATGAGGGCTTGGGAGAGTTCAAGTTTCAAGGCTATTGATGCCCTCGTTAGCCTTGACGGTATCTGGTATCAACTGGATAAGGGGCAGGCCACAGTCATACTTAACAGGCAAGATGTAGACGGCCTTGAGGTGTATGCTGAATATCCGGGCATGAGCCCTAAGCGAAAAGTGATTAGCGATTAGAAAGAGTGTGATCAATTGATGAAGAACAGTTGTAGTTTAGAAGTGGCAGAACAGTATCGAAGCCGGCGATATTTCGGCTTTAGAATCACGAAGAAAACCACTCTGAACCGTCTTTTGGCCACTATCCTTGCAGCTATATTCATCATGTCAGGCACAGGGGCCATTATCGCTGAAGCAGCGGAGGTACCCTCGCAGGCTGTTCAGACTGAGACCTTAACAGTTCCCGCTGACGAGCGTTTGCTTATCGAACTCCTTCGCGACGTTAAGGAGTTCGTTCAGAATTATCATACTAAAGAGGTAAGTCAAGAAGAACTCTATCAGGGTGCCATAAAGGGAATGCTTGATGTCATAGGTGATCCTTATTCTGGATACTTGACACAGGAGGAATTCGACAGTCTCTCTTTCTCTTTGGAGGGAGAGTTTACTGGGGTTGGTATTACCATAGAACTTATAGATGGGAATATTACGGTCGTAAGCACATTTAGAGACTCTCCTGCGGAAAGAGCAGGAATTCTTCCTGGAGATCATATAATCGGAGCAGACGGGCAGGATCTCAGGGGGAAAACCCATTTGGACGCTGCTAACCTTCTAAGAGGGCCACAGGATACTGAGGTGCTCGTGCAGATTAAGAGGCCTTCTACAGGCGAAGTTCTAAATCTCAAATTGGTCAGGGCCAGAATCAAGCCTCCCACTATTGACCTCAAAGACCTTGGCCATGGCATTTATTATATTGAGATTAGCCAGTTTACCACTGCTACAGGCAGAGAGTTTCCGGTGATCATAGATTACCTGAAGAGCAAAGACCTAAGGGGACTAGTACTGGATCTCAGGAACAATCCAGGAGGGCTTTTATGGGATGCTGTTGATGTCGCTGAGAAGCTGATTCCAAAGGGGCCGGTTGTAGAGCTGCGGCGCAAGGAACTAAAAGAAGTCATAGAAACTGACGAAGATACTGTTCCTGTTCCCACAGTGGTACTTGTAAACGGGGGCACTGCAAGCGCGGCAGAGATTCTTGCAGGAGCCATTAAGGATAGGGGTGTCGGAATACTAGTAGGTGAGCCGACCTTTGGAAAAGCTTGTGTTCAGACTGTAACCCCATTAGGAAATGATATGGGTGGTATCCGGCTTACCATTGCCGACTACTACACTCCTTCAGGCCAATCAATCTCCGGAAAAGGACTAGAACCTGATGTCCACGTAAGGCCGGAGTTGATCGTATTGCCGGGGAAAGTAGACTACAAACGTCCGCTTAAGAAGGGGCTTGTAGGCCTAGATGTCTTCTCTTTGCAGGAGTGCTTGGCATTTTTGGGACATGACGTAGGAGAACCAGACGGTATCTTTGGCCCTAGGACAGACGCTGCTGTGGCTGCATTCTTCAAAGATCGTGGTTTGATCTACTCTGGTTCTCTGACCGAAAGGGAAACAGATGTGTTGCACCTGGCCACCATCGAATTCGTCAAGAATATGCACGATCCAGTTTTGGAAAAAGGTATACAGGTTTTAAGAAACAAACTGAATACAGGAAATTGGTAACTGAACTCGGCTTTTGGCCAGCAGTATGACAAAAGACCCACCCGGTGCACACCTTGCCCGTACAAAAAGAAACCCGGAGACATTCCGGGTTTCTTTGCTATCGATGTGTAAAAGGGAGTGGAAATGGAAAACGTGGACGGTCTCAATCTGTCCTGGCTTTCCTCCCTGTTTTTCACCCTCCAATGGCTGCCTGAGACGATTCCTTCGGTGAGCGCCAGTACTCAATGAAGAACACAACAAGGATTGACACAAACCCTCCAAGGACTGCTGATACTGCCACGTTCAGCATCTTCCGCGGCTTTATAGGCTGGGTTGGGGCAAGGGCAGGAGTAGCGACTACTGCTTCGGGAATAGACGTGGTTGTGGCCACAATCTTTGCATCAAGGGTCATGATACTTGAACTCAGCCTATCCACCCGGCTTTCCAGTTCCCTGATGCTCCGGTCTGCTTTGAGATACGCCTCATAAGTGGAATTGTACTGAACTTCCAGTTCAGGCACCTTGGACCGGGCCCGGTTCAGGCGGACATCCAGTTCTTTTAGCTCAATTCGCTTTTCTGCAAGGCCAGCCTCAAACTGCTGGTATGTTTGGTTGGGTATCTGGGTAACCCTACCGGCGTAATCCGGCGGCCCTGGGATAGTTTCAGGGGTGGATGCAAGGAGATTCTCAAGTTCCTTAATGCCTGTTATAAGTTCTTCCCGCCGCACATCTCCTGTGCTAAGAATTGCTCTCCACTCGTGGAGTTCTTCCGCCAAACGGTTTACTTCATTTCGCATAATTTCAATTCTGCTTGCTTGGCGAATTTGGTCCAACTCCCTTTGTGCTTCATCCAGGGATGCCTGGGTGCTCTCACGTTGCTCTTTCAAAAAGGCCAAAGTAGTTGTCATAGATTCAGAGTTCTTTTCCCTGACAAAGTCTGTATACAGCCTGGCAACAGTATTTACTATGTCTGTTGCCCTCTTTGGGTCCTTATCTTCTATCTTGATAATGGTTAGATCCGCTGATTTGCCCGATTGAACAGATACGGATTTTGCCAGGCCAAAAGGGGTATAGGCCTCTTCGTCGGGAAGGTCTAGTTCCTCTATGACCTTCGTCAGGAAGTAAGGGCTCTTGATAACTTCATTCGACAGAGAGTCTTTCGAGGCCAGAATTTGAGTCGATGCTTCGTATACTGGCTTTAGCACAAAGAAACTGACAAGGCCTGCTGTAAGCGCTGAAAGCAAGGTTATGGACACAATAACTGTCCGCCACTTCCATAGAATACCTATGTACTCTCTCAGGTCAATTTCATCCTCGTATGGATATTGATAATATCCAGGGCCATATGGCCTTTGCTCTGAACCCGGGTTTTGTGTGTGATTATTGTCCTGGTATCCTTGTTTACCGTTCAACTACCCTCATCCTCCTACTCCTGAAACCCTATGGCAGACCAGATTGCGCTGTCTGCCATATCATAAACAATACCTTCGCTATCTGTGGCCTTAGTGACTCAGCAAGCCATACATACCGGCAATAAGCGTGGCAGCCTCTTCGTTTGTCTCGATCCCCTCGGGCAGTGCTACATTGGTTTTGGTAGCAATGGCAACCGCACGAAGCCAAAGGCCTGCTTCTTCCTTCAGGTCTGCCTTTTTTCCTGCCATAGTCAGGTGTTCTACTGCCGCCTCTCTGTTTCCTTCCAGGAAATACTCCTGGCCAAGGGCCAGGGCAATAGGCTGGGTTATATTAAGCTGATTCGGGTTCCATATTTTTTCATAAAGACCGGTAATGCCGCTTTTTTGCTCCTGAAGACGGGCCGGAATCTCTTTTATCAAGCCAGCGTATTTCTTCATGGTTTCTATGTGCTGCTGTTCTTCTTCAGCCTCCAGACCCTGGGATAATACCGATACTCCATGAGTCAGCATGGCGTCTTTTGCACTTGATGCTAGGCGTTCATAGAACCTGATATCCAGAGGGATCATCTCGGTTACTTCGTATGCCACTTCTGCGCTTTCGTCATACAGCCCCATAGCCGCAAGCATCTGAGACTCTATCGACCTATGGTCCAGGTCATATGGGTTCTTTTCGCTGGCAAGGGCAAGGTATTGTTTTGCCATGTTGGCTGCGTCAGGGTCTTTGGTTTCAGTGTATTCGTGGACGTAGCTCCCTGCTAAGTCCAGGGCGTAGCTTGGCGTGTTTGGGTCGTACTTCATGGCTTCGTGCATAAGATCCCTTGCCTGGTCCATATTTTCCTTCACTATTTCCTGTATTGCTGCACTACCGTAAACCATTCCTTTGAAATACCTATTGGCGGGCACCATAATGACAATTGCTAAAATGACCAAACTTACTGCATCAAGAAGGTATCTGGACTGGATCTGCCACGAGGGGGTTGGCAGCTTCTTCGAGGCTTTTCCCGTCCTCTTTCCTCGCCCGGGTTTCGATGACGAACCTTGAGCTCCTCTCTTCTTGCCCGTACTATCGGATTCCGGTGCCGGGGCACTCTTGCCGGCTGCGGCGTACAGATTCTCTATGCCGTCAATGGCCAAAACAGCCTCAGACGAGGCCAGGAGGCTCCCTGTGGCTGCAAACAGCGCCATTGCTATTGCTGGTATGGATAAGTCAAAATCGGCTGAACTATGGACTACCAGGGCCAAAACCGAAAAGGCGGTAGCAACCATCTCGGCTATGAGCAGAGAATTGGCGCCGGATGTACCGGCATTAGTCGCATTGTCTCCGGGACTCTGGGCTTGTGCCACGGCTTTAAGGGCTGCCATTGCTAACCTCCATGCCTTGAAAGCAGTGTAGAACACAAAAACCCAGAATGCAGCGTAAGCTGCCAGGCCAGGAAAACCTGTTTCCACCATGACCTGAGCGAAGTGGTTATGGGTCTCGGTAAACCAGTAAAGGACAGTCTGATACCTATGATAAAGGGCATTCCAGCCACCTGCGCCTGTTCCCAACGGGTGGTCTTTGGCAATCAAGAATGCATCTTTCGTCGCAAAGAACCGTGTAACCAGGCTTCTGTCAGTAAGAGTAATCGACTTAAACCGCCTGATGACCGCTTCAGGGACTACCTTAGCCAGCACCTTTTGGCCTGCCTCAGTTGTGAATCCGAATATCAGGGCAGCCGCGATAACTATGGCGAGTGCAACCGGGATGCGGGCCAGGGCACGGTTTTTCCGGGAGTTTGAATCTGAGGCGCCTCCGGAAGTGCTGCTTGTGCCAGCCTTTCTCCCTGCCCTAGGCTCTTTGGATGCGCCCGCAGGTCGAGTTTTGGATAGGGCCAGCGAAGTCAGCACGGTCCTGGCGGCCTCAGCTGCAAGGCATATTGCAGCGCCTACAAGGATGTATTTTTTCACCAGGCTGTATTCGGCTGCAGGGATGGCCTGTGCCAGTGGAACGTTTACTATAAGAACGGGCACTATGGCTGTCATAAAGCGGAGGAAAATGCCGCCCCTGGTTTTGGCCGGCAGCATGGCAAAGTAACCCACTATAGATGCTGCGAAAATTATCCATGTTGCCCTGGAATATGAAAGCACAATTACCAGTAGAATTATGAAGCCGGATAGAGAGAAGAGCATTCTGCCAAGCCAGCGCGACCATGATTGCTCTAGGTCTTCTGTCTCCAACCAGGCGTGCAGCAATATGAAGGATACGAACATCTCATAAGCTGCCAGGGCATTTGGGTACTGGAAACTGCCAAAGATTCTTCCTCCTACTACTGCATCTTTATAGGATATGAGCCCGGCGGCGGCCAGAAGTCCGACCATGGCCGCTACTACTCCGCTTGCTACAATGGACCACCTTAGCAACCTGTTTCCAGTCCGGTTCCTGGAAGCGTACTTTGCTGAAAGAAAAATACCAAGGTATACACAGTATTTGAGAGCGCCGTCAATGGCAGCGCCTTTACTCTTTGCCCAAAATACAGTGAGGCCGTAAAGAGCCACAACTGCCAGAAGGGCTAAGTCCGGCATATGTTGCCAAATGCTGTGCCTTTCTAGTATAAGGATTACGGCCACGCCAACGAAGAACCACGCGGCCTTCGAAAAAAACGGAAGATAATCCTGTCTGAAGAACATCCCTCTTTTGACGGGGGTGATTATTAGAATAGCAGCTAAACCCAGAACAACCAGGCAAGATAGCACAACTGACAATTTTGAATTTTTCGCCATAGCGGACCCTCCCCAGGCTAACATAATTCGCCACGTTGGAAGAAAGTCCTTGTAGATACAGCTATTTTGCCGAAACGAAGGAGGTTGGCCGAGTGCCGGGATATCCTGCATCCATCGGGCACGCCTGCCAGAACGCCGTTTTATCCGGCGCCTTAAAGCATGCCGCCTAACCTGGCGCTTAGGCTATTATTGGGCCGGCTATCCGGGTCAGGGGTATGGTGTTGGCTACTATGGAGGTAGATTGTCGCCATAATTGCTACGCACCTATATTGACTACAGAGTAGTCAATATAGATAATATGTTTGGGGTGTGATGCAATGCAGTTGAACGTATATATTCCTAAGGGTAAGGAAGGCTTGCTGGCCAGGCTAGATTCTATTGCAGGCCGGCTCGGCAAGGCGAAAAACCAGATTGTCATAGAAGCCCTTGAGCACTACATCCGCCTAAACGCGGGCACTGTCGAGTTAGGAAGATATGACTCCAGGGTCACAGGTTCTCTTTCTAGAAAGAGCATCTACGGTGACAGACCGCGGGGGGATAGGGGTTAATCATGATAGCTGTAGACACAAATATCCTGGTATATGCAGTGATGCAAGATGATCCCCATCACATGGTTTCCAGAAGGCTTGTCGAAACGGTGGCAAAGGGGTTAGTTTCAGCCTGCGTGTTTCCCCAGATCCTTCTCGAGTTCTACTCGGTTGTTACAAACCCGAGAAGGGTTTTCAGTCCTCTTAGTGTTACTGATGCCCTTCGGGAAGTCTCGAATCTTCGAAATATATTTCACCTAGTCAATCCTCAAGAGAGCTCCTTGGATAGACTCCTTGAACTTGTGGCCGAGTCCGGCACAACCCAATCAGATGTCTTTGACGCATTTATTGTCTCTCAAATGTGTGATGCCGGCATTGAGGTCATCAGCACATACAACGAACAGGACTTCTCTCGTTTTCCTGTGCAAGTCCTCACGCCAGATGAATTACTTGGCAATTTGGGGATCCAGGAGGATTGGCCTCCTCTTGTCCATGACCAATCGGAGAGCAGCCAAGAAGCTTAATTTGCATTATCATCCGGCGCAAATTCCATCTACACTCTGTTTCGATGACAGGCTCTGAAAACCTTTGTCAATGGACATGACTTTGTCATTCTAAGGCACACTAACTTGGACTGCGAAAATGTCTCCTTCTTTGGTGGGAATGGTCTCATGATACTGGGTACTGACATTAGGTGGCCGATTCTAGTACCGGGTTTGGCTAAGATCTGGCGGGTTTTGATACCAGGTTTGGGCGGAAGGTGGTCGATTCTGGTACCGGGTTGGACCGAAACATGGTCGGTTTTGGGGCCAATAATGCCTCCGTAAGGAAATAAACCGGGGCTTTTCTGCTGAATTTGGGCTGAGGCGGTCGATTTTAGTACCAGGTTTGGCTGAAACCTGGCGGGTTTTGATACCAGGTTTGGGCGGAAGGTGGTCGATTCTGGTATCGGGTTAGGCTGAAACATGGTCGGTTTTGGGGCCGCTGAAAACCTTTTGACTGCCCTACTTCACCTGGTGTAAAATACCTATCAAAGGAGCGACTTTTATGTCTGTTAACTATTCCAATAAGGTGACTGCGTAACCTGGAGGCCCGGGTTAGCGGTTGTTGGGATAGTGCAGGCATTTTTATTGTAAGACTGCATTTAACTGCACTAGAGTAAGGCCGCACATGGTGTTCAGCCATTATATACATCACAAGAACAAGAAACGGGTTAATGTCAAGCCTGGTTTGAACACCTCGTCCTTAAGCCCTTTGGCAAGTATACTTGAATGTAGCAGGCCAAGGCACTTATCAAAGCATATGGACGGCTGCTGTCTGCAGTTGGGCGTACCAGGCCTTATCTTCCCCACCCCGTTCGATATCCCGGGTTCCACAGCAAGATATCAGGCGACTTAGAATCGAGAGCACCGAGAGTGTCGGGAGCACCGAGAGCGTCGGGAGCACCGAGAGCGTCGGGAGCACCGAGAGCGTCGGGAGCACTGAAGAGCATCGAGAAGCATCTAGAATAATCGGGAAGAACCGGAAAGAACGGAGGAACACTGCGGTGAGCACAAATGTGGACAGGGGCAAGAAGGCCCAAGGGAACGCAAGTGGAAATACAGGTATGAAAGGCAACATGCAATTGAATGTGACATCAAATACAGACTCGAATTTGGAGGACAAGGCCATGGATACGGTGGCACCGCAAGGTGCACATACGCTTGAATTGGGGGCCACAAGCACAATGGTCGGAATAGAGCCGTTTGCCCTGGAAACCCTTGAATTCAGCCTAATCAAAGAGGAACTCAAGCAGTATTGTGTGAGTAATCTTGGGAAGCGTCTTTGCGACAAGATGTTGCCTGAAACAGATAGGAACAGAATCCTGACGGCGCAAAAGGAGACAACTGAAGCAGCAGCGCTGGTAAGTAAAGGCGGTCAGCCATTGCCGGGGCTGCATGACATATCTGAAATCCTGAGCCTGGCCCAAATAGGCGGCGTTATACAGCCCAGAAACCTGGTTATAGTTGCGGATATGCTCAGGGGAGCATCTAAATTTAAGAAGTACATGAAGGGCAGAGAAACCGAGATGCCCCTTCTATGTGCTTACGCTGCCTCTATATCTGATTTTTCCGGTTTGGTGGAAACGATAACCGGCTCAATCGACGGTGACCGAGTAAGCGATTACGCAGATCCTGAACTTAGAAAAACCAGGCGGTCAATAGCAAACACAGAAGCCAGGATTCAGTCCAAGATGAACAGCATTATTGGCTCGCCTGGGTTACGCGATGCTATCCAGGAAGGGTTTGTAACCGTAAAGAGCGGGCGTTATGTGATACCGGTAAAGGCATCGCAAAGGCAGAAGGTTCAGGGTACCCTGGTCCAGGCGTCATCAAGCGGAATGACAGTGTTCATTGAACCTGCACAGGTTCAACCGTTAGTCGACGAACTGGTCACCCTTCGTGCCCTGGAAGAGGATCTAGTCTACAAGGTACTGGCTGGACTTACATCTATGGTACTTGAACGGGAAAGGGAGATCCGGATAACTGTTGAAGCCATGGCTTGCTGCGATTTCGCCCTGGCGAAAGGCCGCTACAGCCTGGAGATTGGCGGAGTCGAACCCACGATTTTCACTGAGCCGTTCCTGAATCTCACAAGTGCCCGGCATCCTTTGCTAGGAAAAGATGCAGTCCCAGTTGATATCCGGTTAGGCAAAGGTTACCGGACCCTAGTGATTACAGGGCCGAATACCGGGGGAAAGACTGTTCTTTTGAAAACTGCGGGGCTTTTGTGCTTTATGGCCCAGGCGGGATTGCACATCCCTGCACGACAGGGCTCGGGAGTACCTGTGTTTGCCAAGATCCTGGCAGACATCGGGGACAGGCAGAGTATTCAGCAGTCCCTGAGCACTTTCTCTTCACACATGTCCAACATCAGTCGCATATTGGGCGCTGTAGACGCCCGGTCGTTAGTGCTTCTTGACGAGATTGGCACTGGCACTGATCCGCGGGAAGGGGCTGCGCTGGCCGCAGGCATCCTGGAATTTCTGTATAGCAAAGGATGTCTGACAATGGCAACAACACACTATGGTGACATTAAGGCTTACTCAGAAGCACATCCCGGGTTCGAAAACGGCTGTATGGAGTTTGACCACGAAACGTTGAAACCACTCTATAGGCTGGTGATTGGTGAGTCAGGCCAGAGCCAGGGGCTCATCGTAGCCAGGCGGCTTGGCATACCGGAAGACGTTATTCAGCAGGCGGAGGATTATATTCAGTGGATGTCAGGGCCCGATGCTGAAACTGACCTACCGGCCGTACTGGGTGTGCTGGATGTGCGGCATGGAAAGCATGGCGAGCAGGATGCTGCCGATACTGCCATCTCTCAAGAAAGCAGGGCCTTTACCGATTCGGGGGGCGCTGAAGACTCCGAGAACCCTGAAGGCTCCGAGACCACCAAAGACTCCGGAATCACCGAATGCTCTGGGGGCACCGAAGGTTCCCGAGGCTCTGAAGGCCCTGAAGATACTCAAGTGCCCAGAGAAAAGCAGCTCCTTGTAGGGGATTCGGTATGGGTTAACACTGCCAATTACAGAGGCGTTGTTGCGCGTGAACCGGACGAGCGGGGAAATCTGATTGTTCTGGTGAGAAAAAAGCGAATCAAGGTTCACCGGAAGAGGGTAAAGCTTCTTGCCAAAAGGGAAGATCTCTATCCTGATCCTGAAAACTACGATCTCAACATCGTACTTCTATCCAAGGAAGACAGGAAGGCTATCAAGCAGATGTCAAAGCGCCATACAGACAAGATTCGGGTCATAGAGCCTGATCCGGAGTAAACTTCCCGGTGTTCATGGCTAGTTTCAGAAGTCCGACGACCTTTCTGGATTACAAACTGAATAGTGCACGCAAATTACAGAATGTTGTGAAAGCCCCGGGGCGGCGTAATAGAACGTAGGGTGCCGGCCTATGTTCCGAGGAACCGGGCAATGTAACCGGCGAATTCTCTGAAATCATCCAGGTGCCCTTGAAACAGCGAATTGTCGGGCCTTTCTGCGAAAAAGGGTTCGAGTTTTTGAACTATTTCTCGGCATTCGGAAAGCCTTGCTTTTTCAAGGGCCATCACCTCGTCCCTACAGTGGGGGAAAACTAATACCACTTCTGCCCACAGTCTTCTTTAGACGATTATGAAGATCACGCACAGACACAACCCCTATACACCCGTACCCGTGTTCAGTGATAGTCTTTTCAGATGCTTTAACATCTTCCCCTGTTTCCAGGGTCACCAGGCAAACATTCATCGAGGGGCAAATCGCTTTTAGACATTTCATGAAGGCAAGTTTCTTCCGGCTCTCGCTCCTCATATGGCCATCACACGTCAGCCAAGAGCGGAGGCTACATTTGATTTCAAACCCATTGGATTCCTGATCGCCGTCTATCATTAGTTGCACTTGATGACGGTTATATTCGCCTCTTCCAAAAAACACGTCCAAATTTGAAGCTCCGCATACCGGACCCTCCTGGTTCTCAAACCTGGCATTCCTGACTGAAGTCCAACCGGGCAATAGTTTGGCCATGATTTGGTAGGCAAGCTCTTCTGCTGTATACCCTTTGACGTTATCGAAAGATTCTGAATCGCCCAGGCAAATCTGAGCCAGAGACTCGATCTGACTTGCGGTTTCCTTGGCGGGTTTTAGCAGGCCTCTGAATCGTTTCTGAGCTACTGCTACGTCGGATGCTTTGGTGCAAAAAAGCAGGATTTCACATAGCCAAAGGAATGTAGAATCAAAAGATAGCGTTCTGGATATGAGCAGACGTATATCGTCTTGTATTCTCCTGACCTTGCCGGGGGCCCAATCAGGTGACTTGCCTATTACGAGCATGATACACTCCAGCGCTAGTTTACTTTGAGACTGAGAGTAATTGGTGGCAGGTTCATTCTATAGGCTAGATTGCTGACCAATTCACGAACATAAGGCCAGACATGGACAATGACGTTGTTATTCACAAAAAGCTGAACGAACTGTGAATCGGAAGGTTCTCGCTCCATAGTGTATACCGCTTCGTACATGACCTCCAAGTTGAACATACTTTCATGGCTTTTGGACTGTTTGCCATCAACAACGGTGTGGAACTCCACGATCAAGCGATTTTTCTTAATCTCATGGGATTTGGGGCCACATGTGATTGTAATAGCACCTTCGCTTCCAATATCTCGAGTTCGTATGGCGGTTAGGGATTTAATGTATATTTCATGTATCTTTACGCCAGTAAGAAAATCTCTGTATGCTTGGGGATCAACTTGAATGGTATTCATGGACAGCCACTACTCCTTTGGTAAGACTAACCGGCAACCATGGGAACACTGAATTTAGGCACGCCTTTGCGTTTCGCAGTTGAGGTTTTCCATACCTTACGTGGTTCTAGAGATACTTGTTGTTCAACAAGCATGTTTTGCGCAATGTTCGGTGTTACTGAAACCCTAGCGTAGGCCAAAATACTTGCGCCGCTATTCATTAGCCATGTAATGAGTTGCTCGGCTCTCATCTGGGTTAGTTCTGTTTTGAACCAATTGAGAATATCCATACCAAAATTAGTATTTCCGCGTACTGCTGAACTAAAGAGCTCTTCATCAAATGTGGATTGAGGATCGAAGATCAGATGAGGCAATTGCTCTACCAGTATGTTGGACTCTTCTCTGTATACATCGTAGCACCTGTCAAGAGTGCGGGTTAGGCCAAACTTGGCAAAAACCTCCCCGGAGGCCCTTGCCTCAGCTAGAATTTCTCCCTTTACGGTCATGAACTCCTGAATACACCGCGGCAGGGCAATCAATTTCTCCGTATTAAGGGAGCATTCCTCTCGATTCCATGCTTCTAATCTCACCAGTCTATCCTCCCTTAAGAAATCCTCTATCCACCGCAAGCTTAAGTATTCTACCATATTTTTCGAAACTCCTTTAAGAAAGTTCAGTAAAATGCGATTTTATTGCTATATTTACCCAAACATGTGGCGTGTTATGTATGAAACCCCGCATCCGCAAATATGACGCCTGGTACGGGGAATGTCGGGGTACCGGACAGCTGCCAATCCTCGCAACATATTGCCACAGGTATCCATTTACCTGTAACATATTGGGTGAGGCCTACCTCAAGGTCTCAATATAGAACAGGCCAGACAGAACAGACCGGTTATCGCAGGCCCAGCAATCGTGTATGCCCTTCGAACTAAAGGAACTAGGAGTGATTTCCATGGAACAAAAGCCAGCAGTAAACCAACAGGTCGAAGCTCTTTTGCGTATAAGAGTCAGCCAGGCCGATGCTCACTACGGCGGTGGTCTTGTGGCCGGTGCCAAAGTAATGGAGTATTTCGGCGATGTAGCAACTGAACTGTGTATCCGCCATGACGGTGACGAAGGCCTCTTTGCAGCATACGAGAGTGTAGAGTTTAGGGCGCCCGTTTATGCCGGAGATTTTCTGGAAGTGCGCGGCCGGATTGTACATGTAGGCAGGCGGTCAAGGAAAATTGAAATGGAAGCATACAAGGTAATTGAGCCCCAGTACGACAAGGGCCCTTCGAAAGCCAGAGTGCTTGAGGACCCCATTTTGGTTGCAAGGGCGAAAGGCGCAGTAGTCATCCCAAAAGAGTGATGTTTTTGCAGACGTATCAAAAGGAGGTCAGTTTGTATGGATCCTTTGATAATCACTGTTGCTCCGGTAGGAGCTGAAGTCACCAAAGAAAACAACCCCAGCGTACCGTATACCCCTGAGGAAATCGCAGAAGAATGTTACAGAGCCTGGAACGAAGGCGCAAGCCTTGCCCACATCCATGCCAGAAACGATGACGGCAGTTCAACTCAAGATCCTGATGTGTATGCCAGAATAATCGAGCTGGTCAAAGCGAAAACCGACATGATTGTTCAGGTATCTGTTGGCGGAGCTGTAGGAATGACAGTTACCGAAAGGGTAGGCCCTGTATCACTTAAACCAGATATGGCAACACTTACATGTGGGACATGTAACTTCGGCGATGGCATTTTCACCAACTCCCAGGCTGACATTGAGTTTTTCGCCAAAGCCATGAAAGAAAACGGAGTCAAACCTGAATTCGAGATTTTTGAGGTAGGCATGATCGAGACTGCCAAGAGACTCGCTAAAAAGAAACTTGTAGACCTTCCAGGCCATTTCGACTTTGTAATGGGGGTCCCTGGAGCGATTACGGGAGATCCTAAGAGTCTGGCTCACCTGATATCTATGCTTCCATCGGGCTCTACCTGGACAGTAGCAGGAATCGGAAGGCATGAACTTCCTCTGGGTGCAATGGCCATAATTCTTGGCGGCCATGTACGTGTTGGATTCGAAGATAATATATACTACTCTAGGGGAGTGCCGGCAAAGTCAAACGGGGAGTTGGCAGCGAGGATGGCACGGCTGGCCCAAGAATTGGGGCGGCCTGTGGCAAAGCCGTCAGAGGCCCGTAAGATACTCGGACTTGAGTGTTGACTTCCGGTACATAGATGCACTTTAGGCCCTTACAGGGCCAAGGGCGGCTGCAATCAGAGGTTCTTGCATGGGCGAATAAATGCACTCTAGGCCCTCATGTGGGCCGGCCGCACTGCAAACATATGTAGAAAGAGGGGTACACAACGTGCAGCTGTTTTTGGATACAGCCAATATTGAGGAGATCAGGGAAGCTCTCAGCTGGGGAGTCATTTCAGGTGTAACCACCAACCCTAGCCTTGTGGCCAAAGAAAAGCGGGATTTCAAGGTCTTGGTTAAGGAAATTTGCGAGATAGTGCCAGGGCCGGTTTCGGCCGAGGCCCTAAGTCTGGATTTCCGCGAAATGATCCCTGAGGCAAGGGAGCTTTCGAAAATTGCTCCTAACGTTGTTGTTAAGATTCCCATGACTAAAGACGGCCTTAAGGCTGTAAAGGTTCTTTCCCAAGAAGGGGTAAAGACCAACGTTACACTGGTATTTTCGGCAGCCCAGGGGCTTTTGGCAGCACTGGCAGGGGCAACATACGTGAGCCCGTTTATCGGGCGGCTTGACGATATCGGCAATGAAGGAATGGATATTGTAGAGGACCTGGTTATCCTAATGGGAAACTACAACCTCCCTACCAAAGTGATTGCAGCGTCTGTCCGACATCCTATGCATGTACTTGAGGCTGCAAGGGTGTCGTCTCATATTGCCACGGTTCCTTATAAGGTGCTCGAGGCAATGCTGCGGCACCCGCTTACCGATATAGGCATAAAGCGTTTTCTCGATGACTGGGCCAAGGTCAAGGAAGCTCTTGAAGGAATCAAGTAGGCTGCCGGCTGTATTGCGGCATGGACGGGTATGTAAACCGAGGGGCACGGCTTGCGCATGTGCCCCCCAAGCTATGATACTTGCAGAACCGGCCCTATTTTGGGCTAGTTAAGCATCTTGAAAAAAATCTCTACGTATGATAGTTTCAGATAGGAGTAGAAAGCTATAGTCTTCACTGGCGTAACCCTCCAGCAAATGAGTTGAATCTGTGTTTTCCAAGAAACCGGTCTGCACTCTCATGTGAGAATTCCTAATTTATGTGAGAGCAAAGATTATAGACGGCTTCGAGACCTGATAATTTTACAGAGGAAGGTGTTAATATGAATGAAGATGGCACTCCCATCAGAGACCAAGGAGTTGTATCAACTCCTGGAGGCAACTCTGACGGTGTAAATCCCGAAGAAACGGGTACTACTGCCGAGAAACCCTCTAGGGCAAGAAAGACCAGAACAAGGAAAAGCGTTTCTCCAGACGAAACCTCCACGAAAGCAGATGAGAATCAAGACCACGCAGTAGAGGAAGCAAGTACAGAAACAGCAAAAAGGGCAACAAGGAAAGCCTCAAAGAAAAGCAAACAAGACGAAGCAGACAGTCTGCAAGAGGCCACCGAAGCAAAGCCAAAGAAGACTCGCCGAACCACACGCAAGAAAACGGATGAAGCAGGCGAGACTGAAGATACCGGCAAACAAGAGGGTGTCTCGGCAACAGAGCAGCCCTCAGAAACTTCAGAAAAACCTGCTCCCAAGCGAAGGGCGCGGCGTACCAAAAAAGCGGAAGAATCCCCTGAGGAACCAACGCAAGCAGGTATTGAAAACAAGGAGTTGGCCCAGCCCTCGATACCCCTTGATCAGCCTGCCCCTGAGAGTGATGAGTCACAGGAAAGGGTGGGTGTAGAAGTTCAAGAAGATTCTCCAGGCACCAAACAAGAACTGTTGCCCGAAGTACCTGAGGCAAAAGAGAGCGACAGTGTGCTTGTAGTGCCCCGTCATGAGCTTGTCAAGGAAGAAGGGCAGCAAAAGCCGGTTGAAAACGGCCGCAGGGCTTATGCCCGGGAAGCAGAGAAGGTTTCCGATACTGCTTCTGACCGTTACGAACGTAACCAGCAGGATCGCTGGGATCGCCAGGACCGTGAGCAGTTAGCAAGGCCAGCAGAACCAGAAGCCCAGTACCAACCAAGGCAGCAGGTAAGGCCTGTTCCAAGGCCTAAGGCAGGCCCGGGGCCGTCAATGGGTGAACTTGAAAACATGACTTTGGTAGAACTTCAAAGAGTGGCAAGGCAGCTGGGCATTGCAGGTTATTCAAGCCTAAGGAAAAAAGAACTGGTTTTCGAGATTCTAAAAGCAAGAACTCAGGCAGGGGGCTTGATTTTCGCAGAAGGGCTCCTTGAGATCCTTAACGAAGGATACGGTTTCTTGAGGCCGGCATTCTATTTTCCGTCTAAGGACGACATATACATTTCACCGTCTCAGATAAGGAAGTTTGACTTAAGAACAGGTGACCTTGTGTCTGGACAGGTCCGCCCTCCCAAAGACACTGAAAGGTACTACGGACTCCTTAGGATAGAAGCCATTAACGGTGAAGACCCTGAAATAGCCAGGGAACGTCCGAACTTCGAGGGACTGACCCCTATTTTCCCCGATGAGCGGTTCAAACTTGAGACCCACAAGGATGAGCATTCAGGAAGGCTCCTGGATCTTGTGGCGCCTGTGGGGAAGGGGCAGAGGGGGCTTATTGTATCACCTCCTAAGGCCGGTAAGACTGTTCTTCTGAAGAACATTGCAAATGCCATAACCAAAAACCATCCTGACACTTACCTCATGGTACTTCTCATAGATGAACGACCTGAAGAAGTTACCGATATGCAGCGATCAGTTAAGGGTGAAGTGATTGCGTCTACTTTTGACGAGCCGCCTGTAAACCATGCCAGAGTCACTGAAATGGCTCTTGAGCGTGCCAAGAGGCTGGTGGAAAACGGACGGGACGTAGTGGTTCTACTTGACAGTATCACAAGGATGACAAGGGCATACAACCTTATTGAGCCACCGTCAGGCAGGACTCTTACAGGTGGTATGGATCCTGCAGCATTCTACAAGCCCAAGAGATTCTTTGGGGCCGCAAGAAACATTGAAGAGGGCGGAAGCCTTACGATTCTGGCAACATGCCTGGTTGAGACAGGCAGCAGGATGGATGATGTAATTTACGAAGAGTTCAAGGGTACAGGCAACATGGAAGTCCACCTTGACAGGAAACTTTCAGAACGTAGGGTATTCCCTGCTATTGATGTAAAGCGGTCAGGTACACGTAAAGAAGAACTCCTGCAATCGAGAGAAGAACTTGAGGCCATGTGGCTGTTCCGCAAGATGACAAATGATATTGAGCCTGATAAGGTGCTGGAAGCCCTGATTGACGTTCTTGGCAAGACCAGGGTTAACAGAGAAACCTGGACTGTTATCAGGAAACGCCTTGCTCTTATGCGGTAATCAATAGCAGCAAAAAACGTGGAGTATTGATCAAGGCCATCTCTCATGGCTATACTGAGATGTATAAGTTCTCGGGGCTAACTTTGGGCATATTCTGTGTTACGCGTTATGCTGGACATTATGTTTCCATGTTGTGCTGCATGGACTGCAAGCCCCGTAAATACGGCAGAGGAGATAATTGAGGATGGGTGTTTCCGACCTGCACGTGCATTCTTCAGCCTCATGTGACTGCAATGCAAGTATATGGGATATGTGTGAACGTGCAGTTGAATTTGGCCTGGAAGCAGTTGCTTTTACCGAGCATGTTGAATTTAGCCCTAACGACTATTGTTATAGAAAGTTTGACTACCGCCGGGCCAGGAGCATTTGGCAGAAGGCCAGGGAGAAGTACGAGGGCAAGCTTGAAGTTTTGTTCGGCGCGGAAGTGACTTACTGGTCGCACCTTGAGGGTGAAATCGCGCGGTACTTGGACCGGTATTCCTTTGATATTGTCATGGGTTCGGTTCATGATGCTCCTCCTATCGACTTTTGGAACCCCAGAAACGCCGAAATGATAAGAAATAACCCAGAACAGGCAAAAGCAGCGTTAAAGGGGTATTTCTCTGAAGTAGAGAAACTTGCACTTTCAGGGCTGTTTGATATTGTGGGCCACTTTGGAGTCTACGAGCGTCATATTCCCGATGCCTGGCCCAAGGTGTTCGGTGATCCAGAGATTGAAGATATGCTGGCCTCTTCGCTTGATGCCATAGTTCGCAACAGCAGGCTTGAGCTAAATGCTGCAGTGCTTCACAAACCCGGGCATTGGCCGTCTCCAAGGGTGGAGGTTTTGAAACTTTACAAAGAAATGGGTGGGAGGGCGCCTACTTTTGGCTCAGACTCTCACTTTCCGCCGGCTGTTGCAAACAATCTGGGCCTTGCTGAAACAGTGTTGCAGGAGGCAGGCTTTGAGGCATTTGCAACGTGGGATGATGTTGTACGCAAGGGTGGGCCTTCGTGCATTTTGCCTTAATACTGTAAGGTTCTTGATAGCCTTCTTTAGGCGTGCTATACTCTTTCTGTTCAGGGTAAAACCGTTTTGTCAATGTTTTGGCGGATATTAGACTAGTCCCGAGCCTGTACAGTGCAGGCTTGCCATATAACTCAACTGAGGTGATTAAGGTGAAACCTAAGATTCATCCTGAATATCATAAGACTACTGTGACGTGTGCCTGTGGCGCAGTTTACCATGTAGGATCTGTCAGGAAAGACATACGTGTAGAAATTTGTTCAAAGTGCCATCCGTTCTTCACAGGTGTCCAGAAGATCGTGGATACAGGCGGCCGGGTTGAGAAGTTCAGAAGAAAGTATGGTTACCTTGAAGGTGAGCAAAAGCCTGCAGAAATTGAAAGAGCCAAGGAAAACAAGACCGACGCTCGCTAGCTACTGTAAAACATCTGGCAGAATTCTACTTGAGGATTTCTGCCTTTTTATTTGCCTGTGTTACGCTTGGGTGACGCGTGGTTTGGAGGCCTAATAATGTAGGAGGGGTTGGGTAAAAAGTGAGTAAGGATAACCGTCCGTCCTACGGCGGCCAGGCCGTAATCGAGGGTGTACTGATGCGAGGCCCTGGGAATATGGTGTTGTCGGTCAGGGATCCTGACGGCAACATTGTATCGTTGGCCAGGAAGGTAGAAAGCCTGACTGACAAGAGTAGATTTGCCCGGTTGCCCATAGTCAGGGGAGCAGTTTCTTTCTGGGAATCACTATCCCTGGGAATCAATATCCTCATGAAATCAGCTGAGATTGCATCGCCAGAAGACGAAAAACCTTCAGATAACGCGCTTACAGTTGCTGTAGCCTTTGCCATGGTTATAGGATTAGGCCTGTTTGTTATCTTGCCTTCTTTTGGAACTGCAGCCCTAATGAAGTTTGCTTCGCTCTCAGGGAGATACTGGGTGACTTTCATTGAGTCTTCCCTGCGTATGTTGCTGCTGGTAGGTTACGTAGTAGCCATATCACGCATGAAGGACATCCAAAGGGTCCTTGAATACCACGGGGCAGAGCATAAGGTTATCTGGGCGTTTGAAAAGCACCCTTTCAGGCTGGAACGGTTGCTTGATTGCCGGTGTGTCCAAGCAGATGGCGGCAGTAAATGCAGCGAAGATGTTCAGAACGGCCACGATAACCGGTTTGACGAAAATGGCCTAGAGGCAGCTGTCGAGTTCTTGGCCGAAAAAGCTAAACCTGAATCTACTCTTCACCCAAGGTGCGGAACTAGTCTTTTGTTTATAGCAGTGCTTGTGACCTGGATATTATTTCTGTTCATCAGCCCGAAATCAATTTTGATCAGAATTATATCAAGAATCGCCATGTTACCTGTGGTTGCAGGCATAGCCTACGAGGTTCTCAAGCATTCAGCCCGGCGGGAAGGGGCCATATGGGGATTGGTCAAGGCCCCTGGTATTGCCATGCAGAAACTAACCACCAGAGAGCCTGATAAGGGCCAGCTTAGAGTGGCTGCCACCAGCCTTGTACTGTTGATTGCTGAAGAACATGGGTTGGAGTTTCTGGCCACTGCAGGGCAAAACTCTAAGTTTAGAAGAATCACAGAAGAGCCGGTTACCGGCTCTGATTTCAAAGAAAAGGAGTGAAAGTTTAATGTCTGCTGCTGAAATCGAAGGCAATGATTTCATCGGAAAACTTGAACTCCTGGCGAATAAGTATGAGAGTATAAACGCCTCATTAGAGGATCCAGAGGTATTCTCTGATCCGCGTAGATACCGGGATCTTGCCAGGGAAAGGGCTCGCATTGAGTCAACTGTGAATAAGTACAGGCGCTACGTCACAGTAATTGCCGATATTGAAAACAGTATTGAGGTTCTTAATACCGAGACAGATGAAGATATGAGAGCTCTTTTTGAAGAAGAACTTAAGGCACTCAGGGAGGAGCAGGAAGAACTTGAGAATCTGCTAAGGCGCGATCTTATTCCCAGGGATCCTAATGATGACAAGAGCGTTATTTGCGAGATTAGAGCTGGAACAGGCGGAGATGAAGCAGCTTTGTTCGCAGGGGACCTGTTCCGGATGTATGGGCGCTATGCTGAAGAAAGAGGCTGGAAATCCGAAATTCTGTCCAGCAACCCCACTGATTTGGGCGGTTTCAAAGAAGTGATCTTTGCCATTGAAGGTGAAGGCGCCTACAGCAGGCTCAAGTACGAAGGGGGAGTCCACAGAGTTCAGCGGATACCGTCAACTGAGTCAAGCGGCCGGCTTCATACCTCTACTGCAACAGTGGCTGTTCTTCCTGAAGCTGAAGAGGTTGATGTGATTATTGATCCAAAGGATATCAGGGTCGATACCTTCTGTGCTTCAGGCCACGGTGGCCAGGGCGTAAATACCACTTACTCTGCTGTCAGGGTTACTCACTTGCCCACAGGCATCCAGGTAAGCTGCCAGGACGAGCGTTCTCAGATACAGAATAGGGAGCGGGCTATGCGCGTTCTTCGCTCCAGGCTAAAGGCCATAATGGAAGAGGAGCAAGCCCAGGAGCTTACCAAAGCACGCAGGTCTCAGGTGGGCACAGGCGAGCGGTCAGAGAAGATACGCACCTATAATTTCCCGCAGAGCAGGGTAACTGATCATCGCATTGGGTATACAACCCACAGGCTCCAGCAGATCCTTGACGGCGATATTGACGAAGTTATCAATGCCCTGATCGGCAATGAAGAGAAGGAGCGGCTTGCTGAAATCGCCGGCCAATGATATCCGAGGCCTGGTGACGCCCGGGGTTGGCAAGGGCGGTACTGGAACGCTGACGATGGGAGGGCCCGGGATGTGGATATAAGAAATGCCTTGTTGATGGGGCGGGCGAAACTTGCCGGGAAATCCGATTATTCGGCTCGGGATGCTGCATTGTTGCTGGCCCATATACTGGATTGTCCCACCGAGGATCTGTACCTCCACCCCGAAAAGCCGGTTACGCCTGGTGAGTTCGGCGCATATACGGCGTTGCTCGACAGGCGGGCTCAACGGGAACCTATTGCGTACATTGTTGGTTACAAGGAATTCATGGGGTTCCGGTTCAAGGTTGATGGCCGGGTTCTGATTCCCCGCCCCGAAACTGAAATCCTGGTTGAGACTGCCCTCAAACTTGCTGTGGAGATGATTGAAGGCAGACAAGAAGTATCGCCGGGTTCTCTCACTGTGTGTGACGTGTGCTGCGGTTCAGGGGCCATCGGCCTCTCGATGCTCAAACTACTTTCAGAAGCAGTGGGTTCTAAATTGACAGTCTCACAGGGACAGTTCAGTCCTGGCCAATTTGCCGGTTCCAGGACGGATCTTTGCAAGCCCTACATCTGCAAATTCATTCTCACAGATATTTCGCCTGGTGCTTTGGAAGTGGCCAAAGAAAATGCCAGGCAGTTAAGCATTGATGATGGTGCTGACGGTGATTTTAATGCCTCGGTCCTGGCCGAGTTCTTGCTTGGTGATGGCCTTGAGCCTCTTAGAAACCGGCGAATGGAAGGCAGAGTTGACATAATAGTATCCAACCCTCCATACATACCCCGAGACGAAATTGTGCGCCTGGATGATGAGGTTAAGAGTTTTGAACCGCACCTTGCTCTGGACGGTGGTTACCGCGGAATGGAGTTTATACACAAGTTGATCGCCCAAGCTGCTTGCTTCCTCAAACCGGGAGGCTATCTTGTCATGGAAATCGGCCATGATCAGGCAGATCAGTGCCGGGAGGCATTTTCGGCATTTTCGACACTATGGTGCAAATGGTTCTCTGTGCAGGATTATTCCGGTATAGAGCGGGTTTTTGCCTCTCAGAAGGCGTGAAAATCCCAGGGCTTCCACATAAAACTTTCGCCTCGTCAGGCCCCGGTTCCCATTCAGGGAGCAGTAGTTACCCCAAGATTACTTATATGCTTTCAGCCTAAGTCAGACATGCTAAAATAGAATCAAACAGTACCTGGGGGTGGCTCCGAGATTGGACACTGTAACGTACAAAGTTGATCCTCTGCATCCAGATGAGGACATAATCGCCAGGTGCGCTGAAGTAATCAGGAAAGGCGGACTTGTAGCGTTTCCTACAGAGACTGTTTACGGTTTGGGGGCAAATGCCCTGGACCCTGAAGCAGTAGCCAGAATATTTGAGGCCAAAGGAAGGCCTCAGGATAACCCATTGATAGTTCACGTTTCAAGGCTCGAAAGTGTAGAACCTCTGGTAAAGGAGATTTCGCCCAGGGCCGCAACACTGATGCAGACTTTCTGGCCCGGGCCCCTCACTCTGCTGTTTCCCAGGTCAGACGCAGTGCCAGATATTGTTACGGCAAATCTGCCCAACGCGGCCATTAGGATGCCTGATCATCCTGTTGCCCAACAGCTTATCGATGCATGCGGTGTGCCTTTGGCGGCACCGTCAGCCAATAAATCAGGCAGGCCAAGCCCTACTTCTGCCATGGACGTCCTGGCCGATCTTGATGGTAAAGTTGATATCATACTTGATGCAGGCCCTACAGATATCGGTGTCGAATCCACAGTTTTGGATGTATCAGGGGATATTCCTACAATCCTCAGGCCTGGAGGAATCGCCCGGGAAGACATTGAAGCAGCTCTTGGTACCAGGTATGTCAACAACGCTGCTGTTGTCCATGACTGCTGCAAGGCCGGTTTTAGATCTGATGAAGCAGCCCCCTCGCCTGGTATGAAATACAGGCACTATGCGCCTAAGGCCGATATGTACCTTGCCGCAGGATGCCTTTTGGAGCAGCGGCAGAAAATCATGTTCTTCGCAATGAAGTTGGCTCTTTCGGGCACGAAAGTAGTTGTGCTGGCTTCTAAGGAGAATCTTCCTTTCTATAATCAGATTCGGCAAGTGTTCCCGGAAGGGGCATTTCAGGCCATTATGCTTGGATCACGCGACGACCTGTCGCCGGTGGCAGCCAGGTTGTATTCCAGTTTGCGCCGCGCTGAGGAACTTGGCGCAAGGGTGATTCTGACAGAGACCTTCAATTTGAAAGGGCTTGGCCTGGCCATATCTAACAGGCTGGAAAAGGCAAGCGGAGGCCGGAAACTTCCTGGATTGGGGTTTGGCCTCGAATCTGAACAGCCTGGCAGGGAGATATCTGTCGATCTTCCCGTGGAGCCCTTGAAAATAGTAATGGTATGCACCGGAAACACATGTAGGAGCCCTATGGCAGAAGGACTTTTCAGGCGGTTGTGGAAAGATGCAGGTGAGCCATTTCCTGTGGAAGTCAAGTCGAGAGGAGTTGCCACTGTGCCGGGTTTGCCTGCGTCCAAAGAGGCTATCCAAGCTATGACAAACAAGGGTGTGGATATTTCCACTCACCTTTCAGAGCCTATTTCATCCAGGGACATGGCTGAAGCCGATCTCGTAATAGCCATGACTTCGGCTCACAAGCAAATGCTGTTGTCCAGGTATTCTGAGTTTCGGCACAAGATTCGTATTCTCTCAGAGTTACTGCCAGGTGTTCTGAGCGGTGATGTAACTGATCCTTTTGGCCAAAGCCAGGCAGTGTATGATGATACATCTGATATTTTGGAAAAAAGCCTTAGGATTTTGGCAGTGGCATTGGCAGGCTGTTTACCCGTTCTCCGGTGAAGTCATGTAAAGTATATAGTATGGCGGATTTTCGAAAAACACATTTACTTAGACAAAGAGGTGCCTGGAATGAAACAAGTGAATGAAAGGGAACTGCTGGCCGCATTGTGGGGCGGCGCCGTCTTGGGAGGTGGCGGCGGTGCTTCTCCTAAGGCAGGCTATATCCTTGGTAAAGTGGCATTGGATAGGGGCCCGGTGTATTTGGCCTCTCCTGACGAACTAGACCCTGAAGGCATAGTTGTAACTGCCGGCCTGGTTGGATCCCCCAAAGCCGGAGGAATGGGCCCTGACCCAGATGCGTACATTGATGCGTTTTCATTCCTTGAGGATGTAACAGGTACCAAAATTAGTGCGGTTAACTCAAATGAGTGTGGAGGCCTAGCCACTGTAAATGGATGGCTTCAGGCAGCAGGCCTGGGAGTCCCGGTGGTAGACGCTCCGTGTAACGGGCGGGCACACCCTACTGCCCTAATGGGAGCCATAGGCTTGCACAAAGATGTTTCTTATATATCAAGACAGGCAGCTGTCGGTAAGAAGTCTCGATTGTACGTGGAAGGCCCAATGGACTATGCATCGGCCATGGTCAGGGCACTGTCTGCCAAGGAAGGCCTTGTGGCTGTTGCCAGGAATCCTGTCACTGTGTCCTACC
Source organism: Bacillota bacterium (assembly GCA_040766745.1). Classification (GTDB taxonomy): domain Bacteria; phylum Bacillota; class Sulfobacillia; order Fermentithermobacillales; family Fermentithermobacillaceae; genus JAXGPX01. Next base: position 272,962 of record JAXGPX010000002.1, on the reverse strand, counting down.
TGAGTGAAAACGGGGCATACGGGGCAATAACCATGTGTATTGAGCTTGGTACTGCAATGGCCAAGCACATCGAGCATGAGCTTGGTTTCGATCCCCTAAGGGCCGAGTTTGTAGGGGGTGTTCGGAACGGTGAAGTCAGCGAACATTCGGTAGGGTATTTTGCTGCCAATGCTGCGTCTGCATTCCTCAACGGGCTCATTCTCTCGGTGGGTGTGGTTGGCAGTGTTGAAATCGGAATCAAGGGTGGTTTCGATGTAGGAGAAGTCCAAGTTATTTCGACGGATTCAGATAACGCCCAGAAGGAACTTGCTCGGCTTACATTCATGAATGAATACCTTACTTGCGATGTAAGCGGCCACACCTTATTCAGCTTCCCGGATTTGATCTCAGTGTTTGATGCCAAAACAGGCTGGCCTGTGGCCTCGGCTGACATACGCGAGGGTATGGAGATTCTTGTTGTGGGGACTTCTATGGATAATCTCATACTAGGGGCCGGCATGTACGACAAGGAGCTTTACCTCCCTCTGGAAGAGGCTGTGGGCAGGGTTTTCGAACCTCCTGTGAAGAGGTAAAATTAAGACAAGACAGCAGTCTGGTTCTGAAATATTGATCTATCTGGCCATTAGGGCGAACGTGCGGGCCCTCGATCCGAAGTGAGCCCTTGGCCGTAAGCAAAGAGGAGATTTGCTGTATGAAGATAGCAATTGGATGCGATCATGCAGGCTACCGCTTGAAAGGTGAAGTTTTGGGCCTTGTTGAGAATCTAGGCCACCAGGCAGTCGATTTCGGGACTGACAGTGAAGTCTCTGTGGACTACCCTGATTTTGCAGCTAAAGTTGCAAGGGCAGTAAGCCAGAGAAATGCTGATTTGGGTATTTTGGTTTGCGGAACCGGGTTGGGAATGGCAATTGCAGCCAATAAGGTTCGGGGCGTAAGGGCTGTTACTTGCGGAGATACGTTCTCTGCCCGGGCTTCCCGTGAGCATAACAATGCAAACGTGCTCTGTTTAGGGGCAAGGGTTACAGGCGGCGGCCTTGCCCTTGACATTGTAAGAACTTGGCTCGAAGCCGAATTTCAAGGTGGACGGCACGAGAGGCGTGTATCCAAGATTATGGATCTGGAATCAGGCGCCTAACTACGTAGGAGGGAAAAGCCTGTGGCAGAAGATATCAAGAAAAGGCCTGATGAATGGGCTAACGGAAAGGTCTATGCTAAAGACGCCCAGGAGCGGTGTGTATATACTGAGGCACTGCTTCATGGAGATATCAGCCTTGAGAATATTAAAAAACAGTCGCGAGAATTAACGGCAGGGCTTCTTGAAACAGCTAATTTGAAGCCGGGACAAATATTGGTTCTTGGTTGTTCTACAAGTGAGGTTCAGGGAAAGAAGATTGGTTCATATGGGAGTACTGATGTGGCCAAAGCGATTTTGAACGGTATTGAAGAGGCCCTTTCAGAGTCTGGCGTATTCCTGGCAGTACAGTGTTGTGAGCATCTCAACAGATCCTTGGTTGTGGAAAGGGACGTATTGGACAAGTACAACCTGACAGAAGTTACGGTGCTGCCTGTTCCTCATGCAGGGGGAGCAACTGCTTCCACTGCCATGAGGCTCTTCAAAGACGCAGTGGTGGTTGAGTCAATCCAGGCCCATGCCGGAATCGACATTGGAGATACGCTAATTGGTATGCACTTGAGGCCTGTAGCTGTCCCTGTAAGAATGCCAATCAAATCAGTTGGGTGTGCCCATGTTACTGCGGCTAGGACAAGGCCCAAGCTTGTAGGCGGCAGAAGGGCTGTATATGACTGGAAAGAGTTTGAAGAGCGGATTAAGGGGAACTAGCATGATCCGGCCATAAGCCCCCATGGCCAAAGTGAAACCTGGAGGCATCATAATGAGTCATAAGGCAGAGGCCCTTAAACGGCCCGGGTGGGACGAATACTTTATGCAAGTAGCTGAAGTTGTATCAAGGAGATCTACCTGTATGCGTCGAAATATAGGGGCAGTGATAGTCAAGGACAAGAGGATACTGGCGACTGGGTACAATGGGGCTCCCAGCGGCTTGCCCCATTGCACTGAAGTTGGATGCCTCAGGCAAGAATTGGGCGTGCCGTCAGGAGAAAGAACTGAGATTTGCCGGGGACTGCACGCTGAGCAAAACGCCATTATCCAGGCTGCCAAATACGGGATCTCTGTTGAAGGCTCTACCATATATTCCACTACTGAACCGTGCAGCCTGTGCGCAAAAATGCTGATAAATGCAGGTATTACCCGGGTGGTTTTCAAAGAACCGTACCCTGACGAGTTGTCCCGTAGGTTGTTCAAAGAATCAAACATGATAGTCGAACATTTCACAAACCCTGGCAATTGACTTGTCCGCTCAGGGTTGGTTAGAATAGGTTCGGTCAATTGACTATTGTGCACAATTTTACATCGAATAATGCTGGAAGGGGTTGGCACTTTGCAGGTACTCGTTGCTTTTTTAATTGCATTTGTACTGGCACTTGCCACTACCCCATTGGTTAGGGCCATAGCCAGCCGGCTTGGCGCCATGGCCTATCCCAACGAACGGAGCGTCCACAGCCGCCCAATTCCATACCTAGGTGGCGTTGCTATATATGTAGCGTCAGTCGCCTCGATTCTACTCACAGGCCCTCAGGATAAAGCTACAAAGCAAGGGATTATTTATGGGGGATTGATCATCCTTATCGTAGGTATTATCGACGACCTTTACAACCTGAAGCCATGGCAGAAAATCTTAGGGCAGTTTGCGTCTGCAATATGTGTGATTTTATTTGGGGTTGACATATCGTTTATGACAGACCCTTTTACAGGTGCCATTCGTTTCATAGGTTCCCTGGCTATTCCACTTACCTTACTCTGGGTCATGTCATTCGAAAATCTGATCAATGTCTCTGACGGCCTTGATGGCCTTGCGGCAGGCATATCTGGTATTACAGCACTGGTGACAGTATTTGTGTCTGCTAAGGCTGGAGTACCCTCTGTAAGCCTGGCTGCCGCAGCCATAGCCGGAAGTGTATTAGGGTTTCTGCCTTACAATTTTCACCCTGCATCGGTTTTTATGGGCGATGCAGGTGCTATGTACCTGGGATTGGCTATTTCAGTGATTTCAGTGCAAGGGTTGGTTAAGTCGACAGTTGCCATGGCAGTGTTTGCGCCTATTCTTGCGCTGTTGGTGCCGATATCAGATGCTGCTTTTGCCATTGTAAGGCGGCGGATTTCAGGTATACCTGTTTCCCGTGCCGACCACGACCATATCCACCATCGATTGCTGGAGCTGGGATTAGGCCACAAGCAGGCTGTGATAGCAATTTATGTTGTAACCGGGGTTTTCGGAATCCTGGGTATGTTTTCAACGTTCCTTCCGGTCTCAGGGAGCGGCCCGATTGCGGGATTGGCTGTACTGGGACTGTTAATAATAGCCCATCGGATGGGGATACTGACCATTCCTGCAAAGAAGCAAGAGCCGAGGCCCCATACTCGAAGATCCAGGAGCACAGATTAGGGGTTTCCGGCACATTTGAAAGGTGTGGAAGTTGTTGCCCGGAACAAGCATCAAGGTCTTGTCTGTTTTCGGTACACGTCCTGAGGCTATCAAAATGGCGCCTGTGGTTGTAAGACTGTCACAGGATTTCCCTCGATTTGTGTCGCGAGTGGCTGTAACTGCCCAGCATCGTGAAATGCTTGATCAAGTAATGATGCATTTTGGCCTGAAACAAGACTATGACCTGGACATTATGACAGATAGGCAGACTCTTGCCCAAACCACAATCAGGGTACTCGAAAGGCTAACTCCGGTACTCAGGAAAGAGCGTCCAGACATTATTCTTGTCCATGGTGATACGGCTACCACTGCAGCCGGTGCCCTGGCGGCGTACTACGAGAAGATCCCCTGCGGACATGTGGAAGCAGGCCTCAGAACCGGCGACAAGTATGCACCCTTCCCTGAAGAAATCAACAGAAAGATTGCAGGGATCATATCTGACATCCACTTTGCGCCTACAGCCAGAGCCAAAGGCAACCTTCTACGAGAAGGGGTACCCGAGGAATCAATATTCGTCACAGGCAATACAGCCATAGATGCACTTTTCATGACAGTAAAGGACGGACATGTTTTCAGCAACCAAACTCTCAACTCAATAGACCTAACCGGCAATTGGGTTCCAAGTGTGGACAACCTCAAACAGGGATGTTCTAACGGCTCCTCCGGTGTCAGCCCAAGAGCACGTACAATTGTAGTAGAAGTACACAGGAGAGAAAACTTCGGCCAGGGGATGGAAGACGTTTGCCAGGCCATAAAGTCCATAGCAAACCAGCGAAAAAACAGTATACGGCTTATTGTGTCAGTTCACAAAAACCCAAATGCCAGGGAGCCTATTTTAAGGCACCTTGGTGGAGTAGACAACGTTACTTTATGCGACCCCCTGGATTACCCGGATTATGTAAATCTTATTAACCGTGCATATTTTGTCATATCAGATTCAGGCGGTATTCAGGAAGAGGCCCCGGCTCTTGGGGTTCCTGTAGTCTTATGCCGAGAAAAAACAGAACGGCCTGAAGCCATAGAGGCAGGCACTGTCACTTTGGTTGGAACTGACAGGCGCCTTATTATGGACACGGTCAATGATTTGTTAGACAATGTAGAAAGGTACAAGCAGATGGCCACGGCCAAGAGTCCCTTTGGTGACGGACAGGCTGCACGGAGAATAGCCGGAGCCTTGCTATATTGGTTTGGTGTTTCGCAAGAAAGGCCAGAGGAATTAGAAGATTTCGATAAAGGAGGGAGCCGCGCCTGAATGTGAAAAGCGCGGAATTTCGTGGCCAAAAAAGAACTCGATCTGATACTTGAAACCGAAAAGAAAGCCGAGACTGAAATAGAACAGGCGAGATTGAAAGCCCGGAAGATTCTTGATGATGCTGAAAAGAAAGCCGAACAGATTTCTATTGACTCAACCCAAAAAGCCGAGGCAAAGGCTGCGGAAATAGTTGAAAGTGCAACCAGGGGTGCAGATTCTGCACAGAAGGCCGCAGTGCAAGAGGCTCAGGAAGAAATCGACAAGGTGAAAGCATCAGCGTCACAGGAATTCGAAAATGCAGTTCAACTGGTTATAGAGCGTATTAAGAAAGCGGTTTGAAAGGGGGAAGCCGCAGGCGTTTCTGTGTAGCCTGGCGGCGAGATCATGGCTGTTGCCAGAATGCGGAAAATCACAATACTCGCGTTTCAGGAACTCGAGGGTGCCCTCTTTGAGGCTATAAGGGACCTTGAACTAATGCATGTTACAAGGTCTACGGCAGTTAACGCCGGTGAGAAGGCCGGAAGAAACGATTTTGCCGCAGAGGCCCCTGAGTATGTTGAGAAACTTTCCCAGTTGGCTGTAATCAAATCCTACTTTGAGCAGTACAATGCTATCGAAAAAGGCTTCATCGATATGTTTACAGGCAAGAAGCCGGAAATGTCATATTCAGACTTTCAGAAGGCAGTTAATGAGTACGATATAGGTGAAGTTTTCAGCAAGGTAAAAGAGCATGAGCAGCGCCTTCGTGACATAGTCAAAGAATCAACTGAGCTGCAGCAAAGGGCGCAGGTTCTTGCCCCTTGGAAGGACTTGGACATACCTATTTCAGAAATCGGGAACACCAGGACTTGCGAGATGCTTCTTGCAATAGTCCCGGCTGCTGCTTTGTCTGCGGCTGAGCCTGAGATTTCACTGGAAGGCGCTCACTACAGAGTAATTTGGGAAGCCAGGGGCCAAGCCGGTGTTTGGTTTGTATCACTTTCAGGACAGGGGCCTGCCCTTGGCATTTTGGTATCTGCCCTTGGAGGTGTGCCGGTAAACCTTTCCCGGGAGGGGGCAGGGTTCTCAGGCACAGACTTTGCTGCAGACGTTCTGGAGTTTGTGGAAAACAGGATCAGTAATCTCGAGAATGAGCGAGAAGCTATTTTGAGCAAAGATGTGGAAATGGCCCAGGATCTAATGGACATTCTTGCTCTGACAGACTACTACCTGGATAAGAAGAACCTGGATGAAGTTCAAAAAGAGGCATCCAGGACCCAGTTTACACTGGTTATTGAGGGCTACGTAAAGGCCAAAGAGGTTGGCAGGTTCAGAGAAGGGCTCAAGGACTTCAGAGATATTGAGATTGTTGATGAAGAGCCTGGAGACGATGACGATGTTCCGGTTTACCTTGAGAATCATCCGATTATACGGCCCTTTGAGGTTGTAACGAATATTTTCGGATACCCACGGTACAATGAAGTGGATCCTACGGCGGCTCTGGCTCCTTTCTTCTGGATATTTTTTGCCATGTGCCTCGGCGATGCAGTATACGGCATAATACTTACGCTGCTGTCATGGAGATTCCTAAAGACACAAAAACTTGAAGACGACAAGATGATTAGGCTCTTAATGTATTGCGGAGTGTCTACAATTATTGTAGGTGCACTCATGGGCAGCTGGCTTGGGGACTTTCCCAAAGCGTTCCTCAAAGGTACGGCTATTGAAAGGTTCACCAGTTCGCTGGCAGTTCTTGACCCAATCAACGATCCGCTGACCCTTCTACTGGTATCCCTGGCCTTTGGGTTGGTTCACATCTGGGCGGGCATTATTGTCAAAATGGTAGAGACTATCAAGGCAGGGCAGGTAGCTGACGGTATTATAGACAGCGGTTCCTGGGTAGTGTTCTTGCCGGGATTAGTCTCGTGGGGGCTCAGTAAGGTCGGCGTTATCCAAAGCAATATTCCGTTCTACATTATGGTTACAGGTGCCTTGATGGTCATGTACTCAGGTTCCAGGGGGCAAAAGAACATCTTGCTCAAGCCCATCTCCGGTGTAGGCGGGTTGTACTCAATAATCGGGTACTTCTCTGATACCTTGTCCTACGCTCGTATTCTGGCCTTGGGCCTTGCCAGTGCAATCATAGGTGTGGTCGTAAATATGGTTTCGGCATTGGTGCTTTCAATGATGCCCAAAGTAGGCTGGGTGTTTGTGCCCGTGATCCTTGCTATTGGGCATGTCTTTAACCTCGTAATTAACGCGCTGGGCAGTTTCATCCACTCTGGCCGTTTGCAGTTCGTAGAGTTCTTCACCAAGTTCTTCGAGGGGGGTGGAAGGCCGTTTAAGCCGCTGAGAAGAGTACGTGAAAACGTTTCATTGACTGACTAATTTCAACAAAATACAAGTGATTAGAAACAGCAAGGCAGATTGGGAGGGAACGTTTGTGTTTAATGGAATGGTAGGGAGCTGGACAGTTATCGGAAGTCTGTTTCTTGTAGTAATGTTGGCTGTTGGCCTGTTTTTCGGCGAGGCGCTCGGAGGAAACGTTTTGGCTCTTATGGGAGCCGGACTGGCCATTTTCCTTGGCGGAATTGGCTCGATTGTCGGTGTAGGTGTAGCAGGCGAAAAGGCTGCCGGAATGACTGCAGAGGATCCTGACAAGTTTGGCCGTTTGCTTCTGTTGCAGGCTCTTCCTGGAACTCAGGGCATTTACGGCTTCTTGGTAGGCTTCTTGGCCATGGTCAAAATGGAAGCCTTCTCAGGGGTCATTGAACTTAGCCTTGCTCAGGGATGGCAGATCTTTTTTGCTTGTGTCCCTGCAGCTATCTCGTGCTTGATTTCTGCACTTTACCAGGCAAAGGTTTCTGTCGCAGGTATGGATATTGTGGCTAAGAAACCTGAAGAGTCAGGAAAGTCTTTGATTCTGCCGGCAATGGTTGAGACCTATGCAGTTTTGGGACTTCTGGCTTCAGTCCTGTTGCTTATGTTTGCAGTCAGGATCTAGGGGGAGAGTATATGCCCTTAGAAGACATTTTGAAGAGAATAGATGAGAAAGCGTCGCTGCTTACAGACGAGATTCTTGCTTCTGCCCAGTCAGAAGCTGAGTCAAAGATTAAGGCTGCTCAGGACAAGGCTGCTTTGCTCGAAGCCAGGATTCTGGAAGAAGCCCGTACCAGGGCAGCGCAAATAGGAAGCATTGCCGCTTCTCGCACAGACATGCAGAAGAAGCAGATGATTCTTGGGGCAAAGCAGGAGATTCTTTCCGGGGTCCTTGAAGAAGCCGTCAGACGGCTTTCGAATCTGCCAAAAGAAGAATATAGATTGCTATTGCTTGATCTGATTTCTCGAAAGTCCCAGGGTACTGAAGAGGTTATCTTGAGTGAACACGACAAGAACCGGCTGGGCCCTGATTTCGTGACTGCTGCCAATGACAGGCTCACGAAGGGCGGCAAGAAAGGGGACTTAACGATATCATTTTCTCCTGAGCAATTAGGTGGCGGCTTCATATTGAGAAAAGGCGGGGTGTCAGATAATGTGACATTCCCGGCTATTTTGAACCTGACTCGGGAGGACCTTGAAATCGAGCTGGCCCGGGTTCTTTTTGAGAAATCACCTGAGAAGGAGAGTATGTCTTGAGAGACTATCTTTGGGCAAGCCCTGTAGGCAGAATCAGGATAATTGAAAAAGGCCTTTTGACTAGGGCCGAATTAGGCCAGGTTTTGGAGGCGAGTTCTCTGGAAACGGCCCTTGCGGCCCTTAGAGACTCTTATTATGGCCCTTATGTATCCAAACTTGATAATCCGGAGCTTTTTGAGACTGCTCTTCAAGAGGCCATAAAGGATGCTCACAACGACATGATGCGCCTTGCGCCTGAGCCATTGATTCTTGCCGCTTACAGAGCACGTTACGATTTTCATAATCTCAAAGTGCTTCTCAAGGCAAAACTTTTGGCAGTCGAGGCTGAAGAAGGAGCTTTTTCAGGATTGGGCAACCTTGATGAGGGCGCTTTTAGAGCGGTGCTTGACGCGACTCAACAGGGAGATGCTGTACCTGCACCTCAGGAGCAAGAACCGGATCCCTTGGCCGTGAGTATCCATAAGGTGAGTTTGGAGATAGCCAGGGTTTACCGGACAATTATCGAATCTGCAGCTGTTTCAGAATTGTCGCCTTTTGAGGTCGACAGTTATGTTGATAAGTCATATTACGCATGGGCGGAAACGATCTATCGCAAGCATGGTTACGAGGCACTGGTAAAGTTTCTTAAATCCGAAATTGATATTCTCAATCTGAAAATGGCATTTCGGGCAAAGCGCCTCGGCATTCCAGGTTACGATTTTGGCAAAATTATGCTTTCAGGGGGATCCATAAGCCCGGTGGCTGTGGCAGAGGCGTATATTCAAGGGCCCGACAGCCTTTACAGGGTTTACAAGGGTAGCGAACTAGATAGGCTGGCCAAACGTGGCATTTCACTCTTGGAGAAGAAGGAGCCCCTTACCCTGTGGGAAAAGGAATGTGACAATGCCATTGTGAGGATAATGCGGGAAGCTGGGACCATCTCCTTGGGCCCGGAACCGGTATTTGGATATGTGTTTGGCCGGGAAATTGAAGTAAAAAACCTGAGAATCATCCTTTCCGGAAAGCAGGCTTTTGTTCCGGAAAATGAGATATCAGAGAGGTTGCGTGAAAGTTATGCCTAAGGTGGCTGTTTTAGGTCAAAGAGATGCTGTTTTGGGATTCAAGGCTAGCGGTGCTGTGGCATTTCCCGCTGACAACCCGGCCGAAGCCCGGGAGCGGCTTGGTTCCATATTAGAAGGGGACTATGCGATTTTGCTGGTCACCGAGGAAATTGCACAAGTTCTTGAAAAGGATCTTGAGCCTTTATACAGTATGCCGAAACCGGTAATCACCATTTTGCCTGATGCCCGCAAACCTCAGGGTATAGGCATGGCACTTTTGCGCAAGCGTGTTGAGCGGGCAATCGGAGCGAACATATTGTTCAAGGGAGAGGAATGATGCGGCATGGCAGGAAGCCAGATTACGGGACGGATTGTTAAAGTATCCGGGCCTTTGGTGGTAGCCTCTGGGATGGCCGGCTGCCGCATGTTCGACGTTGTAAGGGTTGGCGATAATAGGGTTATAGGCGAGGTTATCGAACTTAAAGGTGATACCGCTTCAATCCAGGTATATGAGGAAACATCAGGGGTAGGCCCTGGCGAGCCGGTGGTGTCAACCGGTGTTCCTCTAAGCGTCGAACTAGGGCCGGGGCTTATCGGAGCAATGTTTGATGGAATTCAGAGACCCCTTAATGTTCTGGCTGATATGGCCGGAGATTTTATTTCCCGTGGCCTTGAGGCTCCGGGACTTGACAGAGATAAAAAGTGGCATTTTGTCCCCTCAGTCAGTGTAGGCCAGGCAGTATCAACTGGGGATATCATCGGAACTGTACAAGAATCGCCTCTTGTGGTGCACAAGGTCATGGTGCCTCCAGGCGCTGGCAAGGGCCAGGTCAAGTCAATTGAAGAGGGCGAATATACGGTTTCAGAAGTTGTGTGTTCCCTGGACACTGATCAAGGTCAAAAGCAAATTACCATGCTTCAGAGATGGCCTGTGCGTGCTCCAAGGCCTGTCAAGGAAAAACTTCCGCCTTCTGAGCAGCTGGTTACAGGGCAGCGCGTCATTGATGCTTTCTTCCCCATAGCCAAGGGCGGATCAGCATGTGTACCAGGGCCATTTGGAAGCGGAAAGACTGTAATTCAGCACCAGCTGGCTAAATGGGCAAATGCTGACATTATCGTATATATTGGTTGCGGAGAACGCGGAAACGAGATGACCGACGTTCTTCTTGAATTCCCTGAGCTTTTGGACCCTCGCACAGGCAGGCCCCTTATGGAACGTACAATAATGGTGGCCAATACGTCTAATATGCCTGTTGCAGCCAGAGAAGCATCTATTTACACAGGCATAACACTTGCAGAGTACTACAGGGACATGGGTTACGACGTAGCCTTGATGGCTGACTCTACCTCCCGTTGGGCGGAAGCTTTGCGGGAAATCTCAGGCCGTCTTGAGGAAATGCCCGGTGAAGAAGGTTATCCGGCGTATCTTGGTTCAAGGCTTGCAGAATTCTATGAACGGGCAGGCAGAGCTCATTTACTAGGGTCAGATGATCGCTATGGGGCATTGAGTGCTATTGGCGCAGTTTCGCCTCCTGGCGGTGACCTTTCAGAACCTGTAACCCAGTCAACTTTGCGCATAGTCAAGGTGTTCTGGGGCCTTGACGACAGGTTGGCTGCAAGGAAGCACTTTCCGGCTATTAACTGGCTGAACAGCTACTCCCTGTATACCGACAGATTGGATCCATACTTCAGGGAAGCAGTTGGAAAGGATTTCCCGGAAATGCGTAATGAAGCAATGTCGATTCTTCAGGAAGAAGACGGGTTGCTTGAAATAGTCAGGCTTGTAGGGCTTGATGCACTTTCAGCAAGGCAGAGAATGGTTCTTGAGACAGCCAAATCCTTGCGGGAAGACTTCCTGTATCAGAGCGCATTCCATGAGATAGATACGTATTGTTCTCAAAGCAAACAATACGGCTTGCTTAAGATTGTCCTTGAATTTCACCATAATGGCCTTGGTTTGCTTGAAAAGGGTACAAAACTTGAAAAAATCGTTGATATGAAAGTCAGAGAGCGAATTGCAAGGGCCAGGGTAGTTCCTGAAAAGGAATGGCCCCAGGAATTTGAAGGAATCATGGCCGCAATCCGCGACGAATTGCGGGACGAGGCCCATTAGTGGGTGGTTGAGCGGAAAGTTTTAGCTTGGGGGAATCTAAATGCCGTTGGAATATACCACGATTACGCAGGTATCAGGGCCACTTATAGTGGTCGAACAAGTTACAGACGTGCACTATGACGAGCTCGTTGAAGTTGAGACCGGAGACGGCCAAAACCGCAGAGGGCGTGTGCTTGAGGCTGCTGAGGGAACGGCCCTTGTACAGCTTTTCGAGGGAACTTCGGGACTTGACGTTACATCCTCAAAAGTCAGGTTTCTGGGAAGGGTTCTTGAAATACCTGTTTCCCCGGACATCCTGGGGCGTATTTTTGACGGAGCCGGAAATCCAATTGACGGCGGCCCAAGGATCATACCTGATAAACGTTTGGATATCAGCGGCAGTCCAATTAATCCCTATGCCCGTGCATACCCATCTGAGTTTATACAGACAGGTATTTCGTCTATAGACTGCATGAACCCTCTGGTTCGAGGCCAGAAACTACCCGTGTTTTCAGGGGCAGGCCTTCCTCACGCCCAGATCGCTGCACAGATAGCAAGGCAGGCCACAGTTCTTGGGACAAAAGAGCCCTTTGCCGTTGTTTTCGGTGCCATGGGAATTACTTTCGAAGAGGCTGACTATTTTATCTCGAACTTCAGGGAAACAGGTGCTTTGGATAGGGCAGTTCTTTTTATTAACCTGGCAAATGACCCTGTTATTGAAAGAATTGCAACACCTAGAATGGCTCTGACTGTAGCCGAGTACCTGGCATTTGAGCGTGACATGCACGTTCTGATTATTCTTACTGATATGACTAACTATGCAGAAGCTTTGCGAGAAGTGTCTGCTGCAAGGAAAGAGGTTCCCGGGCGACGGGGATATCCAGGGTATATGTATACTGACCTGGCGGCTATTTACGAACGTGCAGGCAGGATCCAGGGTAAGGCAGGGTCAATTACCCAGATACCGATTTTGACCATGCCTGAGGACGACAAGACTCACCCCATTCCTGACTTGACAGGCTACATTACAGAGGGCCAGATAATCCTTTCCAGAGAGCTTCATAGATCAGGGATTTACCCACCGGTGAATATTTCAGTGTCATTGTCGAGGCTTAAAGACAAAGGTATTGGCCAAGGCAAGACCAGGGAAGACCATGCAGACGTGCTTAACCAGCTGTCTGATGCTTATGACCGTGGTAAAGAAGCACGGGAACTTGCCGTAGTTTTGGGCGAGGCGGCTCTTACCGATGCTGACAAAGTGTTTTTGAAGTTTGCTGACGAGTTTGAAAACAGGTTTGTTAAGCAGGGATCTAATGAAAACAGGTCTATTGAGGAAACTCTTGACATTGGCTGGGAACTTATGGCGCTGTTGCCCAGGACTGAGCTAAAGCGTGTGTCCCAGAAAAATATCGATAAGTACTTGCCCCGGGTAAGCCAGGAAGAAGTCAGTGACTAAGGAGGTGGTAGACGGTGGAGATCAGGGCTAATGCAACACGCCAAGAACTGACCCGGTTAAAGGGCAGGGTGCAGATGGCAAAACGTGGCCACAGGCTCCTGAAAGATAAGCGGGACCAGCTCATGAAAGAGTTTTTGGCGATTGTCCATGAGAGCCAGCGGTTAAGGCAAGAATTAGAGGACAAGCTAGCTATTGCCTACAGAAGTTTTTCCCTGGCTCGTGCCGTTCTGTCCCCCTCTGTACTTGAGGATGCCCTAATGGTAGGCGGCGGGGCTGAAGATGTATCAATATCCTACCGCCATATCATGAATGTAGTGGTCCCGGAAATGGAGATTGAAAGGGCAGAAGGCGAAGAGAAGACGGCTCAGTCAGACAGCCCTCTTCCTAGTTACGGCCTGGCTGCAACTTCTTCTGACCTTGATGATGCCATAGAGCAATTTCAAGGTATTCTTCCGTTGTTGGTCAGGTTGTCGCATATAGAACGCACGATCCATTTATTGGCTGACGAAATAGAAAAAACCAGGCGAAGAGTAAATGCACTTGAATACGTCTTAATTCCTGAGTTGGAGCAAGCAGTTAAGAACGTAGAGATGCGACTTGAAGAGATGGAACGAGCTAATGTATCCCGGCTAATGAAGATTAAAGAAATCGTGCGGGCTCACTGACATAATTTGCTGAAGCCTGTAACAGTCTTCCAAGGCTGATAAAGGTGCTGTTTCCTTTAGGACGCCGGAGTTTCCGGGGATATTGCTCCTCTTTAGACGGACACTAAACTGAGTAAAAACCGAGGAGCGTGGGCATGAAAAACCTTGTCGTATGGGGCGGAAGGCCGCTAGAGGGTAAAGTTCAATGTGACGGTGCCAAGAATGCGGCCTTGCCGATTTTGGCAGGCTCACTGCTAACAAATGGCGTCACCACTGTATCGGCAGTGCCTGATCTGGCAGATGTTCAGACCATGCTTGCCCTACTAGCTTCAATTGGGGCAGAAGTACAGGATTCAGGCGGGCAAGTGCAGATAAGCGCAAATAGGCTTGTCCCTACAGCTCCTTATGATTTGGTTAGAAAAATGAGGGCCTCATTCCTGGTCATGGGGCCTCTATTGGTTCGTTGTGGAAAAGCCTCAATACCTTTGCCTGGAGGATGCGCTATTGGGCAAAGGCCTGTTGATCTTCATCTCAAAGGTTTTGAAGCAATGGGTGCAAGCATTTCTATGGGCAATGGTTTCATTAATGCCAGTGCACCAAGGCTTCACGGAGCCGAGATCTATCTTGATGTGCCATCAGTCGGCGCTACTGAAAACATCATAATGGCAGCTTGTCTTGCACATGGTGATACAGTGATTGATAATGCCGCTCAAGAACCGGAAGTGGTAGATTTAGCCAATTTTTTGAATTCTGCAGGCGCAAAAGTAAAGGGAGCAGGGACTTCAAGAATACGAATCAGCGGAGTTTCAGAACTTTCCGGAACGGCCTATACAATAATTCCTGATAGGATTGAGGCAGCGACTTACTTAGTAGCCGGTGCTATTACTTCAGGCAAAGTGCTTGTTGAAAACGTGATTCCTCTTCACCTCAAGTCTGTGCTTGCAAAACTCAGTGAATGTGGTTTTACTGTTATAGAGGGATACAAGAGTGTTGAGATACATGCTGGCTCACGGCCAAAACCTGTTAGCATCAAGACTTTGCCCTATCCGGGGTTTCCTACAGACGTTCAAGCTCCCTTTGCCGCACTTTGCAGCCTGGGCCAGGGAACTACCATAATATCTGAGACAATATTTGAGAACCGCTTTGGGTACTCTGAGGAACTAAGGCGTATGGGCGCTTCTATTAGGATTGAAGGCGCCAATGCAGTCATTGAAGGAGTCAACAGCCTTACAGGCGCGAAAATACAAGCAGGGGACCTAAGGGCAGGTGCAGCATTATGCCTTGCTGCCCTTGCGGCACAGGGTATTAGTTATATTACAGGTATTGAGCATCTGGAAAGAGGTTACTCAAGGCTTACAGAGAAATTACGATCCCTAGGCGCCAGGATTTCTTCTTTTGACGACAACATGGATCATGCTTCAGGATTCAGAGGGTGACCAAAATACGTTAGTACTTACCTTTCATACACTCGTTTCTTTCTACTCCGGCGTCGAGCCGGTTTTTGCTTTGAAATCCAACTAAGCCCCTGTGCGTTGGTTCAGCTCATGCAAACGGTTTCTTTGTAGTCATAAATCTCATTTCTTACCAATATTAATCCAAGAAGGATTTCGATTCAATTCGGCTAGAGTTATGGAGGAAGCAACATTGAAAAGAGCTTTCTTCTTATTGCTTTTTGTATTCGGCATGTTAGCAGGACTTTCGTTTTCCGGTACAAAGCCTGGAGGGATATCGTCTGCGCCGTATACGCCTGGAACGGGATACCCGGTTCTGAAAATCGACGTATTCTATGAGGTTGAGGACAAGGTCATCAGCCTGGACTTGGAGGATTATGTAAAATGCGTTGTTGCATCTGAGATGCCTGCATCGTTCCATGCTGAGGCTTTGAAAGCCCAGGCTATCCTGGCAAGGACATATGCTGTCAGGAAAATGCAGATATTCGGTGGGTCTCCCACCTTGCCTGGAAAAGCAGATGTTACATCAAATCCTGCCAAAGACCAGGCGTGGACTCCTGAAAACATTATTAAAGAACGATGGGGACTCATTGGTACTTGGCTCAACTGGCCGAAAATCGAGAAAGCAGTCGAGGATACAAGGGGCTTAATATTGACGTACAAAGGCCTTCCGGCAGAAGCTCTTTATCATTCAACCTGCGGAGGGAAAACCGAGGCAGCTAGGGATGTATGGAGCAACGACGTTCCTTATCTAAAAAGCGTATCTTGCCCATATTGCCAATCGTCGCCTCATTACGGCATAAGCCAGGTGGCATTGACTGCCGGTGACATATCTAAAGCCTTGGGTAAGTTGGGATTATCTGTTCCGGCGTCAAAGGTTTCTCAGAGTGGTATGTTGGCTGTCACTGCTCTATCACCTACAGGAAGGGTGAAGCAAATCACAGTCAGCGGGCAGAGCTTAAGGGGTGTTGAATTTAGGGCAGCCTTGGGCCTCAAATCTACAAAGTTTACGTGGTCTGCAAAAGGTGAACAGGTGCTTTTTCAAGTTTCAGGTTATGGCCATGGTGTGGGTTTGTGTCAATATGGGGCTGATGGTGCAGCCAAACAGGGCAAGTGCTTTGCAGACATTCTGTCTTATTACTATCCGGGGACTACGGTTACTGGAATCTTCGAAGAGTAACACCAACGCAGGCTTCTTGGTGCATGCCTCCGGCAAATATTGTCAATAATATTTGCCGGAGGTGTTTTTTATGGAGGCAGAACGTGAAGGACAGGCATGGAGCAAGAAACGAGTCCATGAGGCTCTTGGGCGATTCAAGAATTACTTCCGGTCACGATCAAGAACCTTGGCCCCAGCAGGCAAGGCATTGCTGATCCTTTGCTCTTGCATTTTGCTGTTCAGTGTTGGAATTTACCTCGGGCTGCGGGCAGGCCTTGAAAATAAACTCACCGGGAATATTCAACCAATTGAACATTCCGGCCAAAACCAAATAAGCCAGGGTAATGAGGCCGTTTCCGGGGCCGGTGCAAAAATCGAGCTTGAAAGCCAGCCTGGCGAGGAAACCTCTTACGGTAACCAGCCGCCTGAAGAGGCCTGTGATCCTACAGCAGTTATACCCATTGACGCAGAACCCAATGAAACTCAGGAGACAGAGGATTCAAGTGACGAAGAAGCTGCCTGGATCCTGGCTTTCAGCCGAATCGTAAAGCCTGTTTCAGGGGAAATTATAAGGCGTCCCGGATGGTTTTACTCAGAAGAATTAGAGGAGTGGCAGTTCTATCCTGGTGTAGATATTGCCACAACCGCCGGGGCTGAAGTAAAAGCGGTTGTTTCAGGGGTAATCAAGGGGATTTACAAACATGAAACCCTTGGCGAAATCATTGTCATAGGCCACGGAAGCCGGTACGAAACATGTTATGCCCGGGTATCATGGTCTGGCCTGATTCCAGGGCAGAAAGTCTCTGAGGGAGAGACTATTGCGCGTGCCGCCGGAGAGTTAGTTCATTTTCAACTGCTTGACGGAAGTGAAGCAGTCGATCCTGTTCCTCGCTTTCAAGAGGACAATTAACAGGATGTTGAGACTTGGTCGCATGATTTCCCCACGTCCGCATATATATTACCGTAACATCCCACTAAGGGGGACACTCGTATGAATGACGTGATATGGAAACGTGCCGTCGACATCGGCGAATATATAAGGGATACCCAATCAACGGTTCGTGAAGCTGCCCGGATCTTTGGCGTTTCGAAGAGCACGGTTCACAAGGATGTTACAGAAAGGTTGCCCAAAATCCGCCCGCAACTGGCTAAACTTGTCCGTGAGATACTGGACGTGAATAAAGCCGAAAGACACATCAGGGGAGGAGAGGCTACCAAGAAGAAGTACGAAAGAACTAACTGATCTAGCCCAAGCGCAATAGCCAAACGGCGAATCTCGCCGAAAATGCCACTATTTAGAAGGATACCGGCACTTTGTGTAGAACTATTCCAGCAATAGATCTACGAGGTGTCTTAATGTGATAGGTGGCAAAGACATAGGAATAGACCTGGGGACTTGCTCTGTACTGGTATTTATGTCAGGCAAGGGCATTGTCATGAGGGAGCCTTCTGTGATCGCCCGGCATGTCGAAAGCAGAGAGGTCCTGGCTGTTGGTGAAGCGGCCAGGCGCATGGTGGGCAGAACACCTGGCAACATAGTAACATTACGCCCTCTCAGGCAGGGAGTCATAACTGATATTGAGGTTACTGAGCTAATGCTCAGGTACTTCTTGCGGAAATGCCTGGGTTCAATGTCCATAACCAAACCCAGGCTTCTCTTATGTGTTCCTGCAGCAATTACCTCTGTAGAGAGAAGGGCAGTTCTTCAGGCTGGGATTGCGGCAGGAGGCGGCCGTGTGTACTTGATCGAGGAACCCCTGGCGGCGGCTCTTGGCGCCGGCCTGGATATTACAGCCCCAATGGGCCATATGGTAGTGGATATTGGAGGGGGAACTACAGATATCGCAGTCTTATCCCTGAATGGCATTGTCAGGGGGATATCAACCCGTATAGGCGGTAACGCGTTTGACGATGCTATTATCAAGTTTGTCCGGAAAGAGTACAATCTCCACATAGGTGAGTCTACTGCAGAGCAGGCCAAGATTAATATAGGTTCGGCCCATGCCGAATGGACTGAAGGCCTGAGGTATGAGATAAAAGGGCGAGACGCACTTACAGGCCTGCCCAGAAGCATGCTGATTAATTCTTCTGATTTGAGATTAGCCATGTCTGAACCTCTTGATGCTATTTTGAGCGCCGTTAGGCAGGTTTTGGACAGAACGCCACCGGAACTTCTAGGTGACATTATTGACAGAGGGATTATTCTAACCGGCGGTGGCGCTCTTCTCAAAGGAATCGGCTCGTTTATTACAGATGCAACAGGGTTATCAGTTCATGTAGCTGAGGATCCAGTTTCGTGTGTTGCCAGGGGAACTTATGTAGCCCTTGAGAACTTCGATCTTTACAAAGAACACATGACAGGGCTCACAACCTAGCGTTTCCCACTAATCACTTCCCGCCTCACGTCGATACAAAGTGAGGGGGGATTTCTGAAATTGATTAGAGGTATTTTATCTGCTACCACAGCAATGAGGGCCCAGGTACTTAATCAAGAAGTTATCGCAAATAACCTGGCAAATGCTGATACTGTAGCATATCAAAAAGACAAAACTATCTCCCGGAGTTTCCATGATGTCCTCATGTACAGGTTTGAACCGTTTACCCAAACGGCTATAGGAGGATACACCGGAGGTACAGTAATACATGATATTGCCACACTAGGGGTTACCGGCCCCCTTGAAACCACTGAGAATCCGCTGGATATTGTGTTGCCCCAGGGCACTTACTTAAGTGTGGAAACGCCGTCAGGTACAAGGTATACCAGAATGGGAAACCTGGCCATCTCAGATGGATACGTGACTGTGGCCGGATACCGGGTCCTGGGTAGGAACGGGCCTATTCAGGCAGACGGCCATAGCACCTTCGGTATTTCGGAAGATGGGTCTGTTATGGCTGACGGCGAGAAAATCGGCAATCTCGCTGTCTATTCATTTTCCCGTGATAGCGGCGTATTGAGAAAAGAAGGCAATACCCTATTTAGGGCCGATGGAGCTGTACCCTCTCTCATTGAATTTCCAAGGCTCGTAGTTGGGGTTCTTGAGAAATCTACTGTCGATCCTGTTTCTGAAATGGTCAACTTGATTTCTTCGCTAAGGGCCTATGAGGCAGCTCAAAGGGCTCTTCACGCCCATGATGAGACTCTGGATCAAGCAGTGAACCGTGTGGGCAGAGTTTAGTTTCGGAGTTTTGAAAACCGTTTGGGAAAATCAGAACGTGCGGAAGGATGAAAGCCAATGCTAAGAGCATTGTGGTCAGGGGCTACCGGAATGGCGGCCCAGCAGTTTAATATAGACAACATTTCCAATAATCTTGCCAATGTCAATACGGCCGGATTTAAGAGACAGCGGGTTCAGTTCCAAGATCTTTTCTATCAGAATCTCAGGACAGGCAGGGATACACTAGCATCGGTAGGCAGTGGGGTTCGTGTGGCCGGTACCCAAAGGAATTTCAGCCAGGGCCCTCTGGAAAGGGCCGGTGATTCCCTCTCACTTGCAATAGAAGGTGAAGGTTTCTTTACAATAGAATATCCAAATGGCGAATACCGGTATACCCGGAACGGCGCGTTCAGGTTGGATAGCGACGGCCGATTAGTTACTTCCGACGGGTATCCCGTAAGGATTGAAGGCGGAAGCACTATCCCAAGGGGACTTCAGGAACTGACCATAGACAGAGACGGTACAATCACCGGAAAGTTAGATGATTCTTTTCAGGAATTTGGGCAGATAGCCCTAACTGTATTTGCCAATTCTTCTGGGCTGGAGGCTGTAGGATCTAATCTATTCAGAGATACCCCCCAATCGGGAGAAGGGATCCAGGTAGAGCCAGGCCATGAGGGGGCAGGTTCAATCCTGGCAGGTTACCTGGAGACTTCAAATGTTGAGATAGTCTCTGAAATGGTAAATCTGATAGTGGCTCAAAGGGCTTTTGAACTCAACTCAAAGTCTGTAGAGACTGCCGACCAGATGTGGTCTATTGCCAACAACATAAGACGGTAAGAGTAAATAGGGGTATGAGAGATATGGATATTAAGGCAGGCAATCTTTTTTACAATAGCCAGGCGCTTCCGGCTTATACCACAGATTCCCGAAAGGACTTGAGGCTTGCAGAATCCTGCCAGGATTTTGAGTCTGTTTTTCTCACGACGTTGTGGCGCAACATGGCCAAGAACTCAGGCGTAGAGCTTGGCGGGTGGGATGTAATGCTTTCCCAGGCCATGGGAAAAGCATGGGCTCAAGCCGGGGGAATCGGCCTTGCGAAGGTACTTTACAAGCAGCTGTCGAAATCATCTTCTGAAGAATTTTCGGGAGATGATGCCAGTGAAGCAAACCCGCCTGTCGGACAATGAAAATTGCTTGTCGGCGAATGACGGCTCAGGCCATGATAACGGCAACCTTAAGCGGATAAAAGAGATTCTTCCTCACAGGGACCCGTTTTTGTTTTTGACGCGGATCATATCTATTGAACAGGGCAAGTCTGCTGTAGCTGAATTTGACATTCCTCAAGATCATCTCTTCTTTAAGGGGCATTTTCCGCAAGAGCCCATTTTCCCCGGAGTCATTATACTGGAGATGATGGCGCAAACAGGGGCCCTGGCAATCCTCTGCGACACAGGCCTCAAAGGAAAAGTTGCTTACCTTGCGGGAGTTGAATCTGCACGTTTCAGAAGGCCGGTAAGGCCAGGCCAAACCCTCAGGGCAGAGGTAACTATAGAAGGCATCAGGATGAACATCGGAAGAGCCAATGGTAAGGCTTTTGCTGATGGAAAAGAGGCAGCGGTGGCGAAGGTTGTTTTTGGCCTTCCTGTTTGACTATACCTTTGATGGGTGCTAATATGTCATAGATTTCAGTCTGAGGCTTAGTTAGCCTGTATTTTATTTCCTCCAGAAGGAGGGTTAGTCATGCCAACTATGGCCGGGGGAAGAAAACTATTTACTTCTGAGTCGGTAACAGAAGGCCATCCTGACAAAGTTGCCGATCAAATTGTTGACTCAATCCTTGATGCTATTCTTGAGAACGATAAGATGGCAAGGGTTGCCTGTGAGTGCCTTGTCAAGACAGGGTTTGTCCTGGTAGCAGGTGAGATTTCCACTGAGTGTTACGTAGACATGCCCCATATAGTTAGGGAGACTCTGCGCCGGATAGGATATACTCGCGCCAAGTTTGGTTTTGATGCAGACACATGTGCCGTCCTCACGGCAATAGAAGATCAATCGCCAGATATTGCCCTGGGTGTTGATCGTTCTCTCGAGTCCAAAGAAGGGGAAATGCCCGATACCCTTGGTGCCGGTGACCAGGGCCTGATGTTCGGGTATGCATGTGATGAGACCGAGGTTTTCATGCCTACTCCGATTTACCTGTCACACCGTCTTTCCAAGCGTTTGTCTGATGTAAGGCACGAAAGGATTTTGCCTTATCTGAGGCCTGACGGAAAGACGCAGGTTACCATGGAGTACCGGGACGGAGTACCTGTAAGAGTCCATACTGTTGTGGTTTCCGCTCAACATGCCAGTGACGTGTCTCTTTCTACTATACGTGAAGATGTGATTTCCCAGGTGATACAGAAGTCTATTCCGCCTGAGCTAATAGATGAACAAACAAGGGTCCTGGTCAATGCCACAGGACGGTTTGTTGTAGGAGGCCCACAGGGAGACAGCGGGCTTTCCGGCAGAAAGATTATTGCTGATACCTATGGTGGATTTGCCAGGCATGGTGGAGGCAGTTTTTCGGGGAAAGATCCTACAAAGGTTGATCGCTCCGCATGTTATGCTGCCCGCTACGCTGCCAAGAACATAGTTGCCGCGGGGCTTGCCAGAGAATGCGAGGTACAGGTGGCTTACGTCATCGGAGTGGCCCGCCCTGTTTCGATTACCATTGACACCAAAGATACTGCAGTTGCATCTGATGACGCTATTTTGAATGCCTTGAGTAAGTCTTTCGACTTCAGGCCAGGTGCAATTATCGAGAGATTTGACTTGAGAAGGCCGATATATTCTCAGGTATCAGTGTACGGCCATTTTGGAAGAGAGGATCTGGACCTTCCATGGGAGAGGCTGGACCTGAAAGATGAAATCCTAAAACACATGTAACTGACGGATACTCCCCCTTGGGCATATATTGCTCCAGGGGGAGTTGCTTTGCTTAGCCCACAGAAAATACTCTTGATGCTAATTTCCGGATGGTGTATTCTGGAAATAATCAGAGGCGGTTTATTCAATTCAAATCCCAAAGCCCTGACCGTTTTAATCTGTGTAAACCAATGCCATGACCTAATCGAACCGGTTGTTCGGTGTTTGAACGTGCGATTCCAGCTGGCGGGGCTGGCACCTGAATTCACTGTATACACCGGTATATACAACAAGGAGTGGAGCCGGACGGTGGATCTGCTAACCAGGGAAGGGCTCGTGGTTACTGAGCCTTCTCCCGGGGCCCAAGCCCTGGTGTTGTGCCTTGACCGCCAGGGTGCAGCCTGTATCCGGTTTTGAAGTAAGCAAAAGAGAATCGGGGTATGTAGATTCCTAGGCGGATTATCTGGCCTTGTTTATGGGATGCCCTCATACTGCTGTTTCTGCGGGGCTGAGGTTCCGGAGATGGGAATATGCGGAAAATGCAGGGATGCCCTCAGGCTTCAAATGCTACATGTGTGCAAGATATGCGGATTGCCCTTGCGTACACCCCTGGAGATATGCCAGGATTGCCGCCGTAACATGTACTACTTTGACGCAGGGAGGTCCCTGGGAGTTTACGGTGGACATCTGAAGTATGCTATCAACCGGATGAAATATTACGGCCAGCGCTGGCTATCCAGGCCCCTTGGACTTTTGCTTGGTGAGATAGCACAATCTTTCTTCGATGCCGACATAGTAGTGCCTGTACCACTTGAATCCCGAAGCAAGAAAGTCAGAGGCTATAACCAGGCGAGAGACCTTGCTGTAGGTGTAGCGTGTAAAATTTGTTTGCCTCTAACCGATATTCTTGTAAGAAAGGCACCACGGGAACATCAGGCCCGGCTGGACCGGTCCGGCAGGTGGCAAAACCTGAGAGGAACAATGGAAACCCGGGATAGCCGAATTATTAGGGGTGCTAGGGTGCTCGTGGTTGATGACGTAATTACTACAGGCGCTACCCTTGATGAAGCGGCAAGGGCCCTCAAATTAGCAGGGGCTACCAAAGTGGTTTGTGTGACACTTGCGCGGACTTTGAAGGATTGAGAGTTTGCCAAGGACGGGAAAGGTGGATACCAATGGGAATTCAAAATTGCAGGAGATGCGGCAGGCTCTTTTTGAGCTCAGGATTGACAATATGCCAGGATTGCATCGGGAAAGAAGAGGATCTGTTTGAAGTTGTAAAAGAATATCTGTCTAGCCATTCAGGCGCTTCAGTCAGAGTTGTTAGTGAAGACACAGGAGTTCCAGTTGAAATAGTAACGGAATTTGTGCGCCAGGGGCGAATAGTAGGCACTGAGTTTAACGACGAAGCCGGCAGCAGATGTGCTATATGCAAGAGGCCGGTTGCAGCAGGCAAAATATGCCCTGAGTGCCAAAAGGCCCTTTCCGGACTATCCATTAGTGAGTCAGGCAAAGGTGACAGGTCTGATCACGAACTGCCCGAAATAAGTTTGCAAAAAGAATCACCCAGAACCCGGGAGCAAATGTATACGATTGACACAATTCGCCGAAGACGAAAATAGGTTTTAGAGGCCAAAGCTAAACCCGGCCATGCTGTTAAACGATGAGTATGGTGGACGGTGGCGAAACTTGAAAGAGGCGATGTCAAGTTGATGATATCAAGAACACAAATAGACCAAGTGCTTAAGGTATACAAGGCTGAAAAGACGTTTAAGACTGTGTCGATTGATAAGGGCCTTCCCCGGGATACCCGTCAAGATGGTACCAGGCTGTCATTTACAGGCCGGGACGTCGAAAGGATAAGGGAATTGGTCAAGAACCTGCCTGACATTCGCCAGGACAGAGTTGAGCCCCTTGTCAAAGCAGTAGAGAGTGGCGACTATTCTGTTGATACTGAGTTAATTGCAGACAAACTGGTGGGAAGGCTTCTGGTTGATAGGATCCGGTAACGACTTGCCTCATAAGCCAGCATCTTAGGGTCGCTACCGTCCCAGAAGGGGGCGGCGAAAGTGGAATCTCAGTCTTCAATCATTCTCCTCTTGCTAAACAACATTGAGGTGATTTTGGATAAACTGCTGGATTTAGCAGGTGAAAAGCAACGATTGGTTATTTCAGGCGATTGTGTTGGGCTTGACGCAATAGTCAAAGAGGAAGAAGAGGTTCTTGAGAGCCTTAGTGCCATTCAAACCCAGTTTGAGGGCAATGGCTCTAGGTTAACCGGCCTGGCAGAAAGTGAAGATTTTGCCAATCTAAGGCCTGGGCTTGTACATAAAACTTTCTTGCTTCGAAGGTTAAACGACCAAAACCAGAAGCTATTATCCAAGAGCCTTGAACTTGTTAGATACGAACTCGGACTGTTTTTGCCAAGGGAAGATTATTTCCAGGCCTCAAAAACAGCACCTATTGCATTTGACCAAAAGGCTTAGTATAGGGGGTTACGCTGTTGCCATCAACATTCTCCACTCTTGAGATTGGGAAGTCGGCTTTGCTTACGTCCAGGCGTGCTATGGACGTCACCGGCCATAACATTGCCAACGCGTCTACTCCCGGGTATTCGCGGCAGAGAGTTGTCCTTGAGCCCATAATCCAGAGGATCAACCTTAGCGCAGGCACTTCCGGGTTAGGGGTCAGGGTTGCCGATGTTGCCAGGGTAAGGGACAAATTCGTGGATGCGGTCTTAAGAAATGAACAGGAGAAAAAGGCAGCCTTTGCCATTCAGAAGGACACCCTTGACCACTTACAGGTTGTGTTTGCCGAACCTTCTGATTCTAGCATAAGAGAGTCTGTAGATTTATTCTGGGCGTCCTGGCACGACCTTTCTTCAGATCCCCAATCCAGTGCAGCGAGAACTCAGCTCCTTGAAGCAGGCCGATCCCTTACAGATATGTTCAGGCACTTAGGGAGTCAAATAGACTCACTTACGGCTGATATTGAAGCAGGTATCGATGCTACAGTTGCTAAAGTCAATCTTCTGGCCGAAAGAGTTGGTTCTTTGAACACGGAGATTTCAAGGGCACTTGCAAGGAAGGAGCCGGTTGGGGACTTGATGGACAGAAGGGACCTTCTTCTGGACGAGGTGACTGAGCTTACAGGAGCTACAGTAAGTTATTTGGATGAAGGCACAGTTAAGGTTAACATAGGGGGTATCCCGTTAGTAGACAGGCATAAGGTTTACAGGTTAGAGAGCACTGTGACCGGTGACGGGATCAAGTTTAACCTCCTTACAGGCCCAAAAGACAGCGATAAGATTGAACTGGACTCGGTTGCCGGAAGCCTTGGCGGCCACAAAACTGCTCGTGATGGGATAGTCTTAAGGTTCCGGAAGGAACTTAATGAAGTGGTGAAAAACCTTGCTCAGGGAGTCAATGCCATTCACCAGGCAGATTTTGAAGGAACAGGCCCTTATTCCCCCTTCTTTTACCTGGATCCATTGGGTGCAGACTTTCTTTCAACGATTAAGGTTGACGATAATATTATTGACCATCCAGATAAGATCCGGACTGCGACCGGTTCTGATCCGCTTGATGGAAGCATAGCCCTGGCCATAGCAGATTTCATAGAGGGCAATGAGAATAGTTATCTCAAGCAGCTGAAAGACAGCGGACTACTTGACCTTTCAGACGGGGATTTCACTGACAAGTGGATGGGAATTGTGGGCGGTTTAGGAGTAGAAGGACAGAGAGTTGAAAGTGGCTATGATACTCAGGAATTGCTGGTCAAAGAACTTGCCAATAGAAAAGACTCGATAAGCGGAGTATCCCTTGATGAGGAAATCGCCAATCTCATACGTGAGCAGCATGCTTTTAATGCAGCCAGCCGGGTTATAAGTACAGCTGATGAGATGCTCGATACTATCATAAACCGGATGGGCTTGGGCGGCAGGTAGATTAAGCCGCTGCTGCCTTTGAGACGGAGGTAATGTCTGTGCGTGTCACTGATTTGACCATGGAACGGAACTTTCTTTATAACGTTTTCAAGAGCGAAACAAGGCTTGGCAAATTGCAGGATATGGCCTCGTCAGGGCGAGCCATTACAAGGCCTCAGGACGATCCTATCGGGTCAGAAAGGTCCATATCTCTTAGACACCATCTTTCTGTAAGCAAACAGTATATGCGTAATCTTGATAAGGCCAGGAATTGGATGGAACAGACTGAGCAGGCTCTTTCACACCTTACTTCGGTGCTCTCAAGGGCCCATGAACTTGCCCTTTACGGTGCCACTGGGACCACGCCAGCCGATGCTCGACAGGCTATAGCTGCAGAAATCCAGCAGCTTTTGGATGAAGCCGACAGTATTGCCAATACAACTGTTGACGGGCGCAAGCTCCTTTCAGGGACCATGCCTGAATGGCGGTTGGGAGCTGACGTGACCATAACCGGCAAGAGTGTTCAGGGTACGCTTGATGATGTAAGCGGCTCTATGACTAAATTGGCAGAGGGCCTCGAGAATTCTAATGACAGTGACATTCTGGCCGGGGCTGAAGGCATAGGCCAGGCCATAAATGAAGTACTGGCAGAACGGGCCGAAAATGGCGCAAAGCTAAGGCGGTTAGATATCCTGAACGATAAGGCCAAAGCCATCGATATAGAGTACCAAAGACTCCTTTCCAATGTCGAAGATATTGATCTTACAGAAGTCATAGTAAGGTTGAAATCCCAAGAGGCGGCGTACCAGGCTGCACTTGCTGCAGGGGCAAGGCTGATTCAACCGAGCCTTCTTGACTACCTGCGGTAAAGGTAAGAGGGCAAAATCAAGTCGTTGGTAGTTCTCGGTGTTTCTGGCAGGAGGGATTTATTTGGAGTTCTCCACAAAAAGGTTTGGGACAATAGAGGTAAAAGAGAACCAGGTCTTGACTTTCCCAGAAGGCCTTATAGGATTTCAGTCATTTCGAAGGTTCGTAGTCATGGATCTTGATAATGCCGGCATCTTTAAGTGGCTCCAATCTCTGGACGACGAGTCTTTGGGTTTTGCCATCCTTGATCCCAAGATGGTTTTTAGAGACTACGACCCGGTATTTGCCGAAAAGGATCTTGACTCTCTTGGAGCGCCGGACCCTGGCCAACTGATTTTGCTTTGCGTGGCCACAGTGCCAAGGGATGTTAGGAAGATGACTGTTAATCTTCAAGCCCCTTTGGTGATTAACCCTTCAAAACGAATAGGGAAGCAGGTAATTACCGTCATGCCAGAGTATACAACTAAGCACCAGGTATTCTTACCGCTGCAGAATTTGATGAAGAGGACGGGCTAGGTATGCTTGTTCTGTCGAGAAAAGTGGGCCAGGCCATAGTCATTGGTGACGGAATAGTTGTTCGTGTAACAGAGATAAGAGGCAAGGGCTCCAAAGCCCTTGTCAAGTTAGGTATCGAGGCTCCTTTGGGCACCAGGATCTTGCGGGAGGAAGTTGAAAGAGAGGTTGCCCAGGAGATGATGCTGGCCAAAGATCCGGCCTTTGATATAGATTCTCTCAAGAATGAGTTTTCCAAAGACGATCACACTAAACCTCCGCGTTGATTGTTTCGATTACCTATCTGATTGGTAACTGACTATTCCTGCAATAGGGTTCCATTTTAGCTGAGCGGAAAGGTTTGAAAGTGAGGTGGCTTGCTTGAGTTCGCGCATTAGCATGAATGTCACCGGGCTGGATACAGAGACTATAATCCAGGAATTGATGAAAATCGAAAGGCGTCCCCTGGTAACTCTGGAATCCAAGCAGCAATTGCTGAACGATAGAAAGACTGCATGGAATGCCATCAGAGCAAAGCTTGATTCAATAGCATTAAAGATGAAGCCCCTTCTTGACAGGTCCATTTTCGAAACCAAAGCGGCAAAAGCAAGTGACACAGGCATATTGTCGGCTAGAATATCAGGGACTGCATCTTTGGGTGATTTCGATATTGAGATTATTAGATTGGCCCAGTCCCACGTGGTTCAGTCTGCCGTTTTTGCTCAGGGGCCTGATGAGGCCCTTGGCCTCATGGGCACATTATCTCTTGGCCTGGAAGGATTGGAAACGGGCCCTGCCGCAATCGAAATAGCAGAGTCCGACAGTTTGAACTCGATTATGTCAAAAATCAACGCTGCTGAGGGTACCGGCGTGAAAGCCTCGGTGTTTGAGGTAAGCCCTTCTGAGTACTGTCTTATCCTTACTGCCGAATCCACAGGTAAGGTTATTGATTACGCAGAAGATCTTACTGATTCCATGGGCCAGCCTGCAACCCTTGGCCTGGCCACTGCTCGGGACCGGGCAAAGGCGGCCTTCAATATTAACGGGATATCATTTACACGGGATACAAACACCATATCTGATGCTATTCCAGGGGTGTCGTTTGACCTTCTAAAGGCCGGTAAAACAAACCTTTCCGTCGATTATGACAATGACGCTGTGGTTACGGCAGTAAAAGAATTCATTGCTGAATACAACAGCCTCCTGGACATGGCAGCGAAATATAATTCCTGGGACAGCACTACAAGGAAGGCAGGTTTGCTCTTTGGCGATCCGCTGCTTCAGAGATTGCTTTCTCAGATTCGCCAGACAATATTCAGTGAGATTTCGCAAGAGTTTCCCGGTTTCCAGTTTATTGGGCAGATTGGCATAAGCACCGGCAGTTTGGGCTCGTATTCCCGTGAGGGCAAGATCTCCCTTGATGAGGCTAAGCTCAACGAGGCCCTCAATACCGATAGAAACGCTGTAGCGTCCCTTCTGAGCGAAGATCAGGCAGGGTCTGAGGGTATACTGGTCAATTTGCAGAAAGCCCTCCAAATGTACGTTTCCTACGATGGGTTTCTGCCTGTAAAAGATGCTCAGCTTGAATCTCAGGATAAGGATATATCCAGGCAAATTGAGAATCTTGAGCGGCGGCTGGAACTTCGTCTTGCTAACCTAAAAAGGCAGTTTACTGCCCTTGAAGGCCTCTTGGCACAAATGGATTCCCAAGGATTGTGGCTTGCACAGCAGGTACAGGGATTGTATGGAAATTGAACAAGTGAAAGATAGGTGAACTAAGCTTGCTGAACGTGGCTTATGTGGGCGGAAGAGAAAAGGCGCTGCAGGCCTACAGGCAATCCAGGGTAGAGACGGCTTCTCCCGGCGAGCTTGTCCTAATGCTTTACAACGCTTGTATTAGAAACATGCGTGATGCACTAAGCTGTATTGGTGAAAAGGATTATGCAGGAGCAAACAATAACCTCTTGCGCGCCCAGGATATTATGGATGAACTCAGGGGGTCTCTAAACCTGGATACAGGTGAGATTGCCAAAGGGCTTGATGCTGTTTACGATTTTATCTATTCATCTCTTGTAACTGCCAACCTAAAAAAAGACCCTGAATCTATAGAAGGAGCTATGAAAGTCATGGCCGGGATTAGGGATGCATGGGAAGAAGCGATCAGAAACTATGGTTGAAGGTATGCAGCATCTTCTTGCTTTGACTGCTCACGCCAGGCGCTTAGCCAGGGCCGGTGATTATAAATCTCTTGAAAGGCTAATACGCCAAAGAGAGGAAGTACTTGCACAACTTGGTTCCCGGGGGTGCAGGCCATCAAATGATGTTCAAGCAAAGTTAATAAAAGAGATTGTTCTTTGCATTGAGCAGCTGGATAAGGAGATCGTCTATTTCGTCAGAGACCAGATGAAACAACACAGTCGAGATATGCTTGAAATTACCACTAAACTGAGAGTCCTGTCAGCTTACTCAAAGGGCCTGTCAGGTAACAGACGTTTCGACAGGGTTCTATAGAAAAATAAAAGCCCCGGTATTTATACCGGGGCGGGTTGGCTATGCTTACTCAGAAACCTTGCTTACGTTGGCAGCTTGCAGGCCTTTGGGGCCTTCGACGATGTCAAACTCTACAAGATCCCCTTCATTAAGCGTACGGAACCCTTCCGTTTTGATTGCCGAGTAATGGACGAACACATCAGGACCGTCATCACGTTGAATAAAACCATAGCCTTTTTGCGCGTTAAACCATTTTACTGTACCTTGCATTTCGGGACATTCCTCCTAATTCCCGACGACGGGTCCCGGCCACGTCGTCTTTTGGAGCTTTAGAGCTCGTGTTCGGAATATAGCATGCCCGGTCCCAAGAGTCAACAGACATTTTGATCAAGAAACTTGTGGATAGTGTGAGTAATTCTGTTGATAACCAGTTAAATCAAGGTTTCAGGTTGGGGATATTTCTGTGGATTGTCGGTTAATGTCAGAGTGCGGATTCAATATGGTAATATTGTGTCGAGGAACAGCATATAACGTTTGGGCACTTTCTGGAGGGATCCTTGGCTCATAGAGGGAATAACTATAGAGTAAAGAGTTCTTATGGGAGGTATGCCGCATGGAGATTAATGTAAGAGGGAAGAACATCGATGTAAACCCCGCACTCCGGCAATATGCGGAAAAGAGACTGGTCAAACTGGATAAATATATACGGCAGGACCCGTGTGTATGCCAGGTGACTCTATCTACTCAGCGGGGCAAGTACGTTGTGGAAGTTACGATACCTCTCAATGGCATGATTCTGAGAGCGGAAGAGTCAGCTCAGGACGCATTTGCCTCAGTGGATCTAGTGTCGGAAAAGCTTGAGCGGCAGCTGGAAAAGTACAAGACGAGACTGCTGAAACGCGACAAGCAAGAGGTAAAAGTTCCCGGAGAGCAGAGAGAACCTGAAACAGGGAAGATCGTTAAGGTAAAAAGGTTTGCAATGAAACCCATGATGCCTGAAGAGGCAGCACTTCAAATGGAACTCCTGGGCCACGATTTCTTCGTATTCCCAAATGGCGAGACCGGCGTGGTAAATGTGATATACAAACGCAAAGACGGCAACTTCGGGCTGATTGAACCCGAATAATCGCACCACGCACTGACTTGGTTTACCTAAGGAGAGGGATATGTCTTGGAGCAACCGAAGGTCACAGCAGTTATCTTTGAGGGAGGACAAGCAAGAACCTCCCTGGATCTGGTGTTAAGGGACATACGGAAGCAGGTTGTCCTAGATACCCTATCTAAGCTTTGTCAGGCACCCGAGGTAGATCAAGTCTTACTGGTGACTAACTATGATGGCCTGGCAAGTGAGGCTGCAGAGTTTGCCACAGTGGATTTTGAGCCCAATGGGCGCAGGTTTCATTTTGGTGCAAGACTGCGCCAGGTAATAGTGAAGTATGGGTTGGAGAACGTCATTTACATGGGGGGAGCTGCGGCTCCCCTCATTTCTCCCTGCGAGTTCAACCAGATCGCCCTTGCGCTTAAGCGAAGCAGAAATACTGTGATAATGAATAATGTGCAATCGGCTGACCTTGTTGCATTTACGCCTGCAAGGGCAATTGACGAAATTGAGCTTCCCGACAATGATAATTCTCTTGGCAATTTGCTAAGGGGTATTGGGATGAGCCGGATGCTTGTTCCAAACTCGGGTAGGGTGAACTTTGACATTGACACGCCGACAGATATTCTGATTCTCGAGCTTCACCCTGATTGCGGGGCCCGTCTGTCGCGGGCAATAGCATCTTTGGATTGGCCAAGGGACAAGCTCAACCAAGCTATCGAGATCCTGAGGGATGATTCTAGAGAAATTGCAGTAATAGGCCGGGTTGGGCCTTCAGTCATTCAATATATAAACGCTAACATGGTTCATAGGATGCGGGTTTTTTCCGAAGAAAGAGGTATGAAGGCCTTGGGACGGGAAGAACGGGGGGAAGTGGTTTCGCTTCTTGGTTTTATGATAGAAGAATTTGGCCCCTGTAAGTTCTTCGAATACCTCTCAAGCGTATGTGATCTTGCATTCATTGATACCAGGGTGATTTTTGCCCATCTTCAAAAGCAGGTATCGGATTGGGACAGGTTTCAGTCAGATCTTGGCAGGTTCCAGCTGATAGAAAACCAATGGGTCAAGGAGTTTACACGAAGTGCCTGGGAATCTCCTATTCCGGTCATTCTTGGAGGGCACAGCCTTGTGGCTGCCGGACTGTGGATTCTGGCTGAAATGGTCGCTAAAGAAAAAGATGAATCTGGTTACCGGCACAATACGTTCATTATGCCGAGGTGGTAGCGGTCAAAAACTGCCAACGATGTGGAGTGGTTATTATGCCTGAACAGCAGGTCAACGCAAGAGAATGTGAGAGCACCATACAGAAGATAAAGGATGTTATTGCTTCCAGAGTAGTATTGGGCCCAGACGGCAGCATTGCAGAAGTCCACGTGCTGGCTGGCTCAGGCCGTTTACCTAAATACATAGTGCGTGACGTTGGTTCTGCTATTCTGGCAGCTTTTGGAGTGCAGGTCGACAGGCGGAAGATCTCGAT
This sequence comes from Bacillota bacterium, assembly GCA_040766745.1. GTDB lineage: Bacteria > Bacillota > Sulfobacillia > Fermentithermobacillales > Fermentithermobacillaceae > JAXGPX01. Next base: position 240,275 of record JAXGPX010000002.1, on the reverse strand, counting down.
TGCACAGGTTAACGAAGAACACGCTGAAAGAGACAAGGGAAGGCCCAGGTTGGTAAAGGTTGCACTGGCAACAGGTGCCGGCGAGGCCGAAGTAAGTGTTCAGATCGCCCTGGGTGAGGTTATTGCATCGGGCACGGCTAAGGGTGTGCCTACTCCAAATAGATGGCTATGGTTGTCCTCAGAAGCCACCCTCAATGCCTTATGCCGGTTTCTCCCTGCTCAAGTAAAGATCACTTTGAGCGACATTTGTGTTGCAATGTCAAAGTCAGTCCGCGTTGCCCTTGTTACACTCACCCTCTTAGAGGATGGGCAGGAGACTATACTAAGCGGTTCTTGCCCGATAACCTATGATGACAGGGAAGCAGCGGTCAAAGCAACGCTAGACGCAATAAACCGCAAATTCCCCATGTTGGTAGACAGTGGTTCAAATTAAGTAGAATTTGATGGGATTTGAAAAGGGATCAGACATTTTACGTAGAATGACTACATAAAGCCGACAGCTCACTATACATCTGAAAGCGGAGTTGCCATGGATCTGACGTAGCGGTTCGGATACAGCCGGTGACAGGGGGTCTTCTTGAGTGAACAAGGTTTTGAAGGCGATTCTCGCCATCCTCACGCTGCTCTTGGCTGGAGCTGCTAACTTCCAATTGGGTTAGTTTTTCCTTAGGGCTGTCGGCCCTTCTATGAGGTGTCCTGTATTGGAGAAAAGAATTAAGGTATTTGATGTGTATGTGTGGGGCATAGCTTGCCTGGGCATTTTCCTTCTCGCTGCCAATATCCCTGTATTTGACAGTAGTCGCCAGGCAGCTGAGGTTTTTTTTCTTGCTATTCTTGTGTATCTTGGAGAATCTGTTGCAGTCCCCTTTCCAAAGGGAAAAGGCACAGCATCTGTTGCTACCCCGATTATATTTACCGTATCTGTGTTATATGGGCCCGCCATAGGGATGTGGGTGGCAGCCCTGGCAACTTTACGCAAGAGGGACTTATCCCGTGAGGTACCTGTTTCGATAGTGTTTTTCAACCGGGGAATGCTGGCAATTTGCGCCTATATGTTTGCTAAAGTGTATGCCCTTATATATGGTGAGTTCGGAGCACTTGAATTTCCAAGAGGGTTAATTTCGTTCATAATCGCGGCTTCGTGTTACACGCTCCTAAATGCAATTATTATAGGACAAGCTCTGGCCATCCAGATGAAGGTATCGTTTATTACTATCTGGCGCCGGAATATTGTTTGGATGCTTCCAAATATGTTTGCCTTATTTCCATTAGGTGCCCTAATGGTTCTTGTAACCCAGCAAGTGGGCCCGCTGGTTCTTGTTCTGTTCTACCTGCCCCTTATGGTAACCAAGGTCTCACTTCAGAAATATATCGACCTGTGGGATACGTACAGCGAGATAGCCCAAGCCTTAAGTACAGCCATAGATGCAAGGGACCCGTATACCCATGGCCACTCGGTCAGGGTATCTGAATACTCGGCCCTATTGTCTAAAGAACTTGAACTTAATGATGAGCAGACCGAGTTTTTGAAATATGTGGGCCTTCTTCACGATGTGGGAAAGGTCGGTTTGTCAGACGGCATACTCAAGAAGCAAGGGCCGTTTACCTATGAAGAGTATGAAGAAATGAAAAAGCACGCTGCAATCGGTGCAGATATCATCAAGGTAATGAGGTTTTTGGGCAGGTGCGAAGAATGGGTGAGGTACCATCATGAACGATGGGACGGCTCAGGGTTTCCTTCAGGACTGAAAGGCGAAGAAATACCTCTTGGGGCGCGAATCATCGCGTGTGCCGATGCATTTGATGCAATGACTACTGACAGGCCGTATAAAGAAAAAATGTCCTATGCTGAAGCGAAACAAGAGCTTATTCGATGTGCAGGAACCCAGTTTGATCCTAAAGTGGTTAAGGCAATGATTAAAGTCATAGATCAGCAGATCTCAAGGAAGTGATCGGTTGTTCAGGTTTGTAGTGGCTGTTTCCCTGGCTATTGGTGTGCTGTCAGGCGGAAAACTCTCGCGCCTGGGTGAAATCAAATTGGCCCGTACATGGTGGATTGCAGCCTCTTTCCTAATCAAGTTCTTGCCGGTTTTCTTCTTGGCAAGGATACTGAGCCCTTCGCCTGTTACGTGCACTGCCCTGAGCCTGGCAACTTATTTCATGCTCTTCTATGGCCTTTACCCTAATTTGAGGCTCCCCGGATTTGCTTTTCTGGCCTCAGGGATATTCTTGAATTTTCTGGTCATAGTAGCAAATCAGGGCAGGATGCCTGTTGACCCAGCGGGAATAGGGCCGAATCTGCTAAAAAGCCAGGTCGAGGCGCTGGCTGCCAGCATTACTCACCAGCCGGTACATGACGGCGTAAGGCTGGGGTTTCTGGCAGATATTTTCGGATGGAGGTTCCTCTCTGGTAACCCCACGACTTTCAGCATAGGCGACGTGTTGATGGCAGCAGGTATTTTGTGGTTCATTCTACATGTAATGCACTGCGGTTTTCCCGATCCCCAAAAGGATGCTAGAATTAACTGAGCAAGGGCTCTGGCCGGCTGAACTCAATTGATACCGGGAGAAGGGGATTGTAATGTCTATTCTTAAAAACCTGTTTAACCCCAACGAGCGGGAATTGCGTAGAATTGCTCCGATTGTCACGGCTGTATCAAGACTTGAATCTGGAATTGCGAAACTTTCTGATCCGGATCTTCAAGGGAAAACCCGGGAATTCCAGGAGCGGAGTTCAAGAGGCGAGTCCCTGGATAGTTTGCTTCCAGAGGCATTCGCAGTTGTCAGAGAAGTTGCCCGGCGCGTGCTCGATATGAGGCATTTTGATGTTCAGATAATAGGCGGAATCGTGCTTCACCAGGGACGGATTGCTGAAATGCAGACCGGCGAAGGTAAGACCCTGGTAGCTACCCTTCCTGCTTACCTAAATGCTGTTGGCGGTTCTACAGTCCACGTAGTTACAGTCAACGACTACCTGGCTTCCAGAGATAGAGAGTGGATGGGCCAGGTCTACAGGTTTTTGGGGTTGGATGTCGGTTTGGTAGTACCGGGAATGGATGGAGCGTCAAAGAGACGTTCATACTCATGCCCGATTATATACGGCACTAATACAGAGTTCGGTTTTGACTATCTACGGGATAATATGGCATGGCGTAAGGAAGACCTAGTTCAGAGCGCTCTGCACTATGCCATAATTGATGAAGTCGACTCGATTTTGATTGACGAGGCAAGGACCCCCCTGATTATCTCAGGCCAGAGCGAGGGCACTACTGAAAAGTATTACAAATTTAGAGACCTGGCAGGTGCCCTGAAGAAAGACAGGGACTACACTGTGGAAGAAAAGGCACAGGCCATTGCATTGACCGAAGAAGGTATTGATAGGACAGAAGAATGGCTTGGAATTGATGATATTTCGTCAGAAGAAAACATTGGTATAGAACATTACGTCAAACAGGCATTGAGAGCCAAAGAACTCATGCACCGCGATGTTGATTATGTAGTAAAAGACGGCGAAGTGCTTATAGTAGATGAATTCACAGGCCGAATTCTGGCAGGCAGGAGGTTTTCAGACGGGCTGCACCAGGCCATCGAGGCCAAAGAAGGTGTTGATGTCCGGGAAGAGACAGACACCCTTGCTACGGTTACTGTGCAAAACTATTTCAGGATGTATAAGAAACTGTCGGGTATGACAGGCACTGCGGCTACAGAAGAACCTGAGTTTATCGAAATATATGGGCTTGACGTTGTATCTATTCCGCCAAACAAGCCTCTTATAAGAACAGGCCTGCCTGACTCAATATGGAAGACTGAAAAGGCGAAATTCCAGGCTGTAGTAGAAGAAATATGCGATCTTCACCGGTTGGGCCGCCCTGTCCTTGTAGGAACAAGATCGGTTGAAAAATCAGAGCTTGTGTCAGGCATGCTGAAGCGCAGAGGTATTCCCCATGAAGTGCTAAATGCCAAACACCATGAAAGGGAAGCGGAGATAGTAGCCCAGGCCGGGAGAAAGGGCTCTGTGACAATAGCCACTAACATGGCCGGCCGCGGCACTGATATCCTCCTGGGCGGCAACCCTGATTTCATGGCACGTTCCGGCCTTAGAAAAGAAGGTTTTGAGCCAGATGTAGCTACAATAGCTTCTGAAAAGGTGCTTCCTCAAGAAATGCTTGCACAGATAGAGGCAGGCCAGGTTAATGAATACCTTGAGACGATAATTGCGGCTCGAAAGCGGTATAAGGAGCTTTATGAAAAGGCCAGGGAGTTAACAGATAATGAACATGATGAAGTTGTGGCCCATGGGGGCCTCCATGTACTGGGAACTGAAAGACACGAGGCCAGGCGAATAGACAACCAGTTAAGGGGCCGGGCAGGGAGGCAAGGCGATCCAGGATCATCCAGGTTCTACCTATCCCTGGAGGATGAACTTATGAGATTGTTCGGCGGGGACATGATTGGAACCATGATGGAGAAAATAGGGTTTCCCGATGATGAACCCATAGAACATTCCCTGGTCACAAAATCAGTAGAGACAGCACAGAAAAGAATTGAAGCCCACAATTTCTCTATCAGAAAGAATGTCCTTGAATACGACAATGTTCTGAACAAACAGCGGGAAGTTATATATGCCCAAAGGCGGCAGGTCCTTGAGGCCGAAGACCTCTCGGGTATTGTTACAGGTATGCTCGATAGAACCATAGACGCCGGATTTGAAGCGTATTGGATTCCTGGAGCACATAAGCATGAGGCTGACGTTAAGGGGTTGGCAGCTTACCTCGCAGAGGTGTTGCCAAGTATCAATTTTGAGGAGATTCTGGAGCAGGAATCAGACAGGAGCCAGGTTTTGGCTGCTGTAAAAGAAGTTCTGGAAGGTGCTTATGAGGATAAGGCTTCACTCTTAGGCGAGAACCTGCAGGAGATTGAACGCCTTATACTACTAAGGGTAGTCGACCAGAAGTGGATAGGCCAGCTCAGATCGATGGAGGGTTTGAGGGAAGGAATAGGCCTAAGGGCATATGGCCAAAGGGATCCTCTTCTTGAGTATCAAAAAGAGGGTTACGTGTTATTTGAGAGCATGATCCGGAACATCGAAAAGGATACTGTAAGTTACCTTTTCAGGGTAACTGTGAGCAGGCCCGGGGATTCCAGGCATGCCGGAGCAGGCCAAAGGCAACCTGGCCCTGTGGCAATTCTCAGGGTGGAAGATGCCGGGCATGAGCAAGGCGGCAGCGACGACAAAGGTAAGCCCGTGCCATATAAATCCAGGCGCAAAGTAGGCCGCAATGATCCTTGTCCTTGCGGGAGCAAGAAGAAGTACAAAAACTGTTGTGGGAAACCGAGATAACGATTGCATTATAATAGTTTCGTATGTTAGTAGATGTCAGTGTGTTGGAGGTAATTGCAATGTATGAAGAAGTCATATCCGAGTTTGAGTCGTTACAGGAAAGACTGAGCAATATTGGGAGGTCTCTTTGACCCGGCTAAACTTGATCAAGAACTGTCAGAACTAAGAAAACAAACAGAGAATCCTGCAATCTGGGAGGAACCTAAGAAAGCCCAGGCTATAGGAAGGCGTATCAGCCATATTGAGGATAAGCTGCGCCGCTACAATGAACTTGAGGCGTCAATCGGGGACAGCATTGAGATAGCATCACTTGCAGAAGAAGAAGGAGATATGTCGCTTTTAGATGATCTCGGCCTGGCAGTCCAGGAAATCTCCGGTAAGGTCCGCAACCTTGAGTTGGAAACCCTTCTCTCCGGTGCATATGACTCCCGGGATGCTATTGTAACCCTGCATGCCGGGGCCGGCGGTACAGAGGCCATGGACTGGGTTGAGATGCTTTACAGGATGTATACACGGTGGGCTGAGCGCCGGCGGTTCGAACTTGAGACCTTGGATATGCTCCCTGGGGAAGAAGCCGGGCTTAAGAGCGTAAGCTTTTCTGTCAGAGGTGATCACGCTTATGGTTTTCTCCGCTCAGAAAAAGGAGTCCACAGGCTCGTGAGAATTTCTCCTTTTGACTCAAACCAAAGAAGGCACACTTCTTTTGCATCTGTTGATGTTCTTCCAGAGATTCAAGAGGACACAGAGATCGATATCAACCCGGATGATCTGAAAATAGACACATTTAGGGCATCAGGAGCAGGCGGGCAGCATGTAAACAAGACTGACTCGGCAGTGAGGATTACCCATATCCCAAGCGGCATTGTAGTAAGCTGCCAAAATGAACGGTCTCAACATTCAAACAGAATCGTGGCAATGAGAGTCTTAAAGGCCAAACTTCTGGCATTGCAGGAGGAAGAAAGGCTAAAACGGCTCGAAAACTTGAGAGGCCCACACAAGGAGATTGCGTGGGGCAGCCAGATCAGGTCATATGTGTTCCAGCCCTATACTTTGGTCAAGGATCACCGGACCGGTGTAGAAGTGGGCAGTGTAGAAAGGGTCATGGATGGGGACATAGATGACTTCATATACGCAAAGCTGCGGGTAGATGCTGAGGAATCATAGAAGATAATATGCAGTAACTTACTGAGGGGGAGCCTGGAATGGCAAGAAAGCAGCTGATATTTACAGTGGTTTTTGTGACAGCAGGAGCCTTGTTGGGCTGGTTTGGAAAGGGGCTTGCTTCTCCCGGGGCCCCTTTGCCGGGAAGTCAGGAGGACCCATTGGTTACTCGGGCGTACGTAGATGCAAAGTTCAAGTTGACAGTAGTTGAACTTGCGTCTGGAGAAACCTTGGTTGGATCATCTGGGACTGAGATTATCTTGAGGGCTGGGAAAGCCACTGTAGTAGATTCTGAATCGGGCGGCTTGTGTGATTCGACTCAAGGGATAGATCTCAGGAAAGGCGCAGAAGTTCCCAAAAACCATCTATTGCTGGTACCCAGGGACGATGGCAGAGGGATCAAGGCTGTTTCTAGGGCCACAGTAATGGTCCGTGGGAACTTCACTGTTAGGTAGATTGTAACGAGCGGCAGAACTACAGATCCGGAAGGCACCGGCTACTTAAGGTGAGATAACACGATCCTTATGTTCTCTTCTGCCAGTGAGGAGAAACCAGGCAGGCCACTGGCAAGGCCTTTTGCATACAGGTCCCTGTTTTTCGCAAGGTTTGTGAATTCTTTCAGAATATCGAAATTCGGTTGGCTTGCCGGATGAGGCAATACAGGACATCCTGTAGTTCTGCAAAATGCGCCGATTTTAGGGTCTATCTCGATGCCCATAAATGGCACAATGGCTCTTGCTGAGAGTATTAACGTGTGAAGCCGCATGCCTATGCATAATTCTCCTTTTCCAAGAATCCCAAGGGCGTCTTCAGGAGAGACGCCTGAAACAACCGGCAACGAGCTCATGTTCATTGCTTCGAATTCCTTGTTCAAAGAATATGCAACCTCAATGTCCCGTTCCTGCATTGCCAGGAAACAGGGAGAGAATCCTTGGTGCCTGGCTTGTGAGACAAGGTCTATTAGCTGATGGCGGAACCATGGGGGCGTTTCGATTTCTCTCAGAGCCACCCATATGATACCAGGTGACGGCGTTATTCCATGAGATTCAAGAATACGGTTAACCACTGTGTTAGGGGATGGCTCAAGCAGAAAAGCCGGATCTGCGGTCACTGTTATGTCTCTCGAGACCCCCATGGCCCTCAATTCATTTTCGGACTCTCCATCCCTAACCGTTATGTCTGTTACCTTTGTAAGGGCATGTTTTGTCAGGATCCTGCCTAGGCGGGAGTTGATGGGCCCTATACCATTTGCGTATATGACTACAGGCTTTTTGAATATGTGGGACAAGTGAATAATCGAAAGGTAATAGATTAGTGACCTAAATGAAGTGGCATCCTGGAGCAGGCTGCCGCCGCCAAAAACCACCAGGCCCGCTTTATTGATTGCTTTTGCAACTTCTCTAACGGCCATTCTGGGAAAGGACTCAACACCATAGCTTCGACTTGTTTCGTCAGGGTGTTGTGACAGAACCATTATATTCAGATCGGGCCGGGCTTTCTTGAGGGCCTTAACAGTTGAAGCCAGAATGGCTTCATCTCCTGTATTGCCGAAACCATAATACCCGGAAAGGAGGATATTCCTCACATTTCCGCACCTCGTTTTCTAGCAATGTCTGAATTTCCCTTTGTACATGAAGCAAGATCCGGTCTTTTTAGGATCATAACAGAAAAACAGTGTTGCTGTAAGCAGGATCCTTGGACGTCAAAAGCAAAGGATGTATTGGACTTCTTGTAGAAATCTGGCGTAAGATACTCATGGTTTATGAAAAGGGTGGATGATGGCTTGGTGCTTCAGATTATGGGTGTAGAATTCTACCCGATAACCTTACAAGGTGCAGTTAGTGCCCTGGATTGGATGTTAGCCCGGGAAGATGGCTGTACCAGGCTTGTCGTTACTGCAAATCCTGTTATGGTTATGGCTGCGCAGAAAGACCCTGAATTCATGACAATACTAAGAAACGCCCACTTGATTGTGCCTGATGGTGTAGGAATCCTTTGGGCTGCCCGGAAGAAAGGCCTCGAGCTGCCTGAAAGGGTTACAGGTGTGGATCTTGCACATGTACTGCTAGACAGGAGGCCTTCACCCAGGTTCTATTTTCTTGGCGGCAAGGAAGGCGTGGCAGAAAAGGCTGCAGAACGGGCCGTGAAAATGTTTCCTGGAGTAAGGGTATGCGGTACATATCATGGATACTTCAAGCCTGATGAAGAGGAAAAGGTAGTAAAGGCCATAAGGGATTCCAGGCCCCACATTATCTTTTGCGGAATGGGTTCACCAAGGCAAGAGAAATTTATCTGGAGGCATCGAAACGAACTTGGAGCTAAAGTAGGGATTGGGCTGGGAGGAGTTCTGGACATACTTGCAGGCGAGAAGAAACGAGCTCCTGAATCCATCCAAAGGTTAGGGTTGGAATGGTTGTACAGATTAGCCCTAGAACCGGGCAGGATTAAACAAGATATTGTTCTTCTGGAGTTTGCAGCCAAGATTCAGCTTCAGAGTTTTTTAGAGCGAAGAACGTTACAAGAAGGAGAGTCTGAAGATGCAGCAACCGGTGAATACGGACAAGGAAAACCTTATTCAGAAGATAGAAGACAAGGCCCGAGCAATCAGAATTAATATTGTGGAAATGACGGGCAAGGCAGGTTCAGGCCACCCTGGCGGTTCGTTGTCTTCTGCTGACATAATGGCAACCCTATATTTCGGAAATGTGCTCAGACTTAGGCCCGAAGAGCCCAATTGGCCTGAGCGCGACAGATTTGTACTCTCTAAAGGGCATGCAGCCCCGGTTTTATATGCTGCCCTGGCCCAACGGGGGTTTTTCCCTACGAGCCTTCTCCCGACTTTGAGGCAATTTGGATCTCCCCTTCAAGGGCATCCTGATTGCCGCAAGGTTCCAGGTGTCGAGGCTTCAACAGGGTCTTTGGGGCAGGGTATTTCCATAGCAGTTGGCATGGCTATTGCAGGAAAACTTGATAAGAAAGATTACAGGGTATGGGCTTTGCTTGGAGATGGAGAATGCCAGGAAGGGCAGGTTTGGGAGGCTGCAATGGCCGCTGCCCACTATAAATTGGATAATTTGACTGCCATTGTTGACCACAACCATCTTCAGATAGACGGAAGAATTGAAGATGTTATGTCCCCCGAGCCTCTGGCATGCAAGTTTGAGGCCTTTGGCTGGAAGGCCTTTTCTGTCGACGGCCACAATACAGGGGAACTCCTGGACGTTTTTGAGCAGGCAAGTTCGGTACAGGGAAAACCTACTGTCATAATTGCCGAAACAGTAAAAGGTAAGGGTGTCAGTTTCATGGAAGGCCAAGCCGGGTGGCACGGAAAAGCGCCAAAACCTGAACAGGTGGAAATTGCCCTTAAGGAATTGAACCCATTGCAGGTTTAGAGTGAATTTGTTCCTGAATGGTTCGACATAAAGATTGAAAAGGTGATGGAGAATGTCTGAAATGAAGGCGACGAGAGATGCCTACGGAGAGGCACTGGTTCAGTTAGGCGAGTCAAATCCTGATATTGTCGTGCTAGACTCTGACTTATCTTCTTCAACTAAAACAGGGGTTTTTGCCAAGGCGTTCCCTGAAAGGTTTTTCAACGCAGGAATTGCTGAAGCCAATATGATGGGTATGGCGGCAGGCCTAGCCAGGTCAGGGAAGATCCCTTTTGCTTCAACCTTTGCCATTTTCGCCACAGGCAGGGCTTACGATCAGATACGGCAGTCAATAGCGTATCCCCGGTCTAACGTCAAGGTTGTTGCGTCTCACGGAGGGCTTACAGTTGGGCCTGACGGAGCGTCTCACCAGGCTTTGGAAGACATTGCCCTAATGCGGGCCATTCCAGGAATGACAGTTATTGTTCCTTGCGACGCCCGCGAGACTGAACTGGCCGTTAAGGCCGCTGCCGCCTATGATGGCCCTGTATACATAAGACTGGGCAGGGAAAAGGTAGCACCGATTTTGTCTCAAGAGGATAAGTTCGAAATTGGCAAAGGCCTGGTAGTATGGCCTGAGGTGCCTGGGAAAAACATCGATTCGGCCTGCAATGAACTGCTGCAGAAAAGGCCCGGCAAGCCTGCTTTTGATGTTTCATTCATTACCTGCGGCGTGACGGTCCAGCCTGCCTTGGAAGCAGCACGCGCCCTTGAGAAGGAGGGCATTTCCTGCCTTGTTATTGCCATGGCGTCGGTAAAGCCGATTGACGAAGATCTGCTTGTCAAAGCGGCTCGGAACAGCAACGTTTTGGTAACATGCGAGGAGCACAATGTTATTGGCGGACTGGGTAGCGCAGTATGTGAGGTTGTCTCAGCGTCGCAACCTGTCCGCATCATTAGGTTGGGAGTAAACGATGAATTTGGCCAGTCCGGGTCTGCCAGGGAATTGCTGGAAGCATATGGCCTGACTGCAGACGCTTTTTGCCGTGAGGCAAGGAAAATTCTAGGTAGGTAGCGGCGTTTTCGCAGATAAAGTCCAATATCCAATTTTTCCGGGAACAGGATTGGGTCAAATTGTGTCGAATATCATAATGCATGGGCATCTACCCTTGGTACAGGTTTGGCAGGTGAGGTCACTGATTACTCTTACAAATGTATCTAAGAATTTTAACGGCAAGGTTAAAGCCCTTAACTCAGTAAACCTAACTATAGATAAGGGTGAATTTGTATTTATAGTAGGTCAAAGCGGAGCCGGGAAATCCACTCTCATTAAACTCTTGTACAGGGAAGAAGTGCCGTCACAAGGGCAGGTTATGGTTTTAGGCAAGGATCTGGTGAGGCTTCGCCGCCGGGACGTTCCTATTCTGCGGAGGCGCATTGGCGTAGTGTTCCAGGATTTTAGGTTGCTGGAAGACAAGACTGTGGGCGAGAACGTATCTTTCGCCCTTGAAGTTACAGGCACACCGCGGCGAGAGATTCAGAAACGGGTTAATTCTGTAATCACCATGGTTGGATTAAGAGACAGGCGAGATGCTTACCCATCAGAACTTTCAGGCGGAGAGCAGCAAAGGGTTGCTATTGCCCGGGCCCTGGTAAGAAATCCTGATATTCTCCTTGCGGACGAGCCCTCGGGCAATTTAGATCCAAAAACCTCTGTGGAAATATTCTCTATATTGGAGAGGGCCAATATGTACGGCACAACAGTGGTTATAGCCACTCACGCCCAGGATATTGTGAACTCGCTGAGAAAGAGGGTTGTGGAATTAAGATACGGGGCAGTTGTGAGAGACGAAAGAAGAGGGGCGTATAGTTCGTGAGATCTGCAGGATATATGTTTTCTGAAACTTTCAAGAGCCTTTGGCGTAACAAGATATCTTCATTCCTCTCATCTCTAACTACAGGTTTTGCCCTTTTTCTGCTTGGCATAAGTTTCTTGATTAGCGTGAATCTTGGCTACATGTACACAATGGCCGAACAGCAGATGGAGATTCAGGCTTATCTCGTAAAAGACGCAACAGACATGCAAATCTCGCAAGCGGTCACTGATATACAGGGGTTAACCGGCGTTAGCACAGTAAGGTATGTAAGTAAGCAGGATGCCCTGAAAGAACTCAAAGAGATGTTTCGAGATAAAGCCTCTGTCCTTGATTCTCTGGAAGATGAGAATCCCCTTCCTGCGAGTATTAGAGTCAAGACTGAAAGCGCTGAAGGAATCCCCGGTGTTGTAAATGAACTCAAGCAGCTGGCAATTATTGACGATGTGATCTATCAAGAAGAAGTTTCCAGACGCCTTGTTTCCATAGGCAGAGCTGTTCAATACTTGTCCCTTGGAGGGATGGTTGCTGTAGGATCTGTATCTGTTATGGTCATAGGCAACTCAATCAGATTGACTATTGATGCAAGGCGCCATGAGATTGGAGTAATGAAATTGGTAGGCGCTACAGATGGATTCATTGTAGGGCCGTTTGTCCTTGAAGGAGTAATTCTGGGGATATCAGGCAGCATTCTGGGCGCCGGGTTTTGTGTAGGGGTTTACAGGTGGATCTTTGACAGGTTGGGGAATTTTGTCCCTTTTATGCCCATGTTCGAATTGGATCTTAAGTCGGCGTTGGAAATGTTTGCAATTATGGCCGTGACAGGGATTATGGTGGGTATATCAGGATCAGCCTTTTCCGTTAGGAAGCATTTGAGAGTCTAGTATTTCCGGAGGTACAGATTACTATGAGGAGAGGTAGAGTTACATATTTTGTCTTGTTTGCCCTGGCCGTGTCTCTGGCATTCCACATAACGCCGGGCTCTCGTTCTTCCATTGCGCAGGCAGGGGTTTTGGACGAGAAGTTCGCAGAGCTGGAGCAGATGCAGAAAGAAATTAACGAATTTCAAAAACAAATCGATTCAAGGCGGCGGACAGAGAACTCAGTGGTAAAGGAACTTGAAAGGCTGGAAATGCAGCTTACCCTTTCCCAGAAGGAACTTGACTATATGATAGCCAGGATACAGTATCTAGGCGATAGAATAGCTGAAACTCAAAAAGAGATTGCCGACATAGAACAGAAAACAGAGGAGAAAAAGGAACTTTTTAGTGATAGGTTAGTTTGTATGTACAAAGCCGGGACAACCTCTTACCTGGAAATACTTCTGAACTCTAACAGCATATCTGATTTCATGGCCAGGCTCTACTACCTTCGAGAGATTGCTCAGGATGATGCCCGCCTTATTGAGGAGTACAAAGCCCTCAGGCAGGAACTTGCTGAGAAAAAAGAGGGGCTGGAGAAGGATGTTAATGACCTTACCTGGGCCAAGGCTCAGGAAGAGGAGAAAAGAGCCGTAGTTGCTTCTCGCAGTACAGACAGGGAGAGGTATCTTGCAGAGCTGCAGCAGGACCGGAAGAAACTTGAAGAAGCCCTCGACCAGATGGAACGGGAATCAAAGGCTCTTGAGAAGGTAATCAGGGACCTTCAAGCCCAGGGCCATCAGAGAGAGAAAAAAGAAGGCCTCTCCATGATACGCCCGGTAGATGGTGGGTGGGTAAGTTCAGAGTACGGATACAGATGGCACCCTGTCTTAGGTGGTTACAGAGGGCATGCAGGAATTGATTTAGCAGTAGGCAGCGGCAAGCCGATTAAGGCGGCAGAGGACGGGACAGTCCTTTTGTCCTGCAGTAACGGAGGGTATGGACTCTGTGTGATATTGGACCATGGAGGCGGGATTTCAACCTTATATGGCCACGCTTCAAAACTTCTTGTGGCCAAGGGCGACGTAGTAACCAGAGGGCAAACCATAGCCCTTGTAGGGAGTACAGGGATATCCAATGGCCCGCATCTTCACTTCGAAGTCAGAATTAATGGCGCCACCGATAACCCGAGGAATTGGGTGAAATTCTAGGCGCTGCCAGAGAGCTAGGGTACCAGGTTGCTTACTTTGCCAGGATGGCGTGAGCCTGTGCAGGCTCCTTGCCAGTAAGCAACCTGGTTTGCTTTTGGCGTTGGCGCGGCGGAGCCCTAGCACCCCGCTTAATTCACACCCCGGTGGGTTCTAGAGTGTATCATCCAATTGTGCTAGACTGAATATAACGTAGATGAATTGTGCAATTTCCGGCATGCAATTCTCCTTTCATGGTGCCTACCGTGGAGGTCAAGAAAGACGGTGACTTGTGGAGATGATACCTAAACATAAGGTTGTAAGGCTGTGTATTGTCACCGCTGTTTTGGCGGTTCTTGTGACTGCAGGTGCAGGTTCTTATCTAATGATCAAGTTCACTCCTGTTGGGAAAGTCTATGGGATATTGAACCTCCTGGATAAGGCCTTCTACAAGGATTTTGATAAGTCACAGGTTTTGGAAGGTGCGGCCCGGGGTGTTGTGGCAGCACTGGAAGACCCATATTCTGTGTACATGACCGAAAAGGAATGGAATGAGTTTTACATCAGGACCAGCGGCGAATATTCAGGAATTGGAGTGACCATAGGAGTCAAAGATGGCATGGTCACTGTCATTTCCCCCATGAGAGGCACCCCTGCCGAAAAGGCTGGCCTCAAGGTCAATGACATAATCGCCAAAGTTGACGGAAAACCTGTGACTACCAGTGACGAGGCTGCGTCTTTAATTAGGGGCCCGGCCGGAACTGAGGTCACCCTCACAATATACAGGGATGGCGAGAGTCTTGATGTGTCAATTGTGAGGGAAGATATTACTATTCCGGCAGTGGAGTACTCAATGAAAGAAGACGGCATAGGCTATATAGATCTTATAACCTTCAGCGAACATTCAAGTACAGATACTGCACTGGCCTTGAAGATGCTGAAATCCCAAGGGGCTAAAGCGATTATTCTTGATTTGCGCTATAATGGCGGAGGCCTGCTTGACAGGTGCATAGATATTGCTAACCTGTTTGTGCCCAAGGGCACTGTAGTTACTGTCAGAGGGAAGTCCATAGAGGAGACCAGTTACCGGTCAGAGGGATCAGGGTTGGGGTTGCCCCTTGTTGTGCTGGTAAACCAGGGGACTGCCAGTGCGTCTGAGATATTGGCCGGAGCTATACAAGATTACGGCGCTGGAACGTTGGTTGGTACAACCACATTTGGTAAGGGTTTGGTCCAAAACTCCTTCAGACTCAAAGATGGTTCTGTAGTCAAAGTAACTATAGCCGAATATGTTACTCCAAAAGGGCGCTCAATTCATGGCACAGGCCTCGAGCCGGACATAATTATAGAGGGCGACGACGAACAGCTTGCCAAAGCATTGGAACTTGCCCGGGTTGAAATCAATAAGACTTTGTAGTCTCATGCTCTTGCTATACGAAAGGGGCAATGCAGGTGGGCCCTCTGTTTGAACTCATTGTTTCGGTTTTGCGTTCGTATCCGGGGATATTCTCTAATATGGCTGTAGATATACTCTATCTAGTAGTCTTGGGCCTTGTGGCAAGCCAGTATGCCAGAGTTCAATCTACTGAAGAGAAACTATACGGAACTGCTAAGAACAAGGCTTTCTACCAAACAGCTTCGGCCATTGGATTGGGGCTTATCGGAGGGCTTCTGGCAAGCTTGCTGCTGGTATTGGTAGGTGTATCTGTAACAGACAGCGGTATTGTATACTTGCTGCCCTTGGCCGTATTGCTATACTTGTTTAGCCCACGGTTTCTTTGTTATTCCTATGCAGGAGGCCTGGCAGGTTTGAGCTACCTGGTATTTGGGTGGCCAAAGATAAATGTTCCTGCTGTCATGGCCCTGGTGGCATGCCTTCATGCTGCAGAGGCCTTTCTAATTAGAATTTCTGGACATTCATGTTCCACTCCCCTCTATGTTTCCCACGAGAACGGTGATGTAGTTGGGGGCTTCGCACTTCAGCGGTTTTGGCCTATACCTTTGATTGTCCTTTTCTTGATCAAAGTACCCAACTTGTCATATTTGCAGGGCTTAATTCATCTGCCTGATTGGTGGCCGCTAATTAAAGCCCCTGATATAGCAGGCCCCGGCCAGCCTGTTTTCGCAATGATGCCGGTTATCGCTGCACTCGGTTATGGAGATATTGCTGTAGCCAAGAACCCACTTGAAAAAGCAAGGAGTACTTCCAAGAATCTAGTGGTGTTCAGCGGCGTGTTACTGGCCCTTTCCATTGCAGCGTCAAGATGGCCGCTTTTTGCCTGGATAGCCGTATTGTTTTCTCCTATTGGACATGAAATAGTGATAAAGGTAGGACTCAAGGAGGAGTTCGGGGAACCGCCTATATACGTACCGGCTGAAAAGGGAGTCAAGCTTCTGGATGTTGTGGAAGGAAGCCCGGCGAAGAATGCAGGCCTTATGACCGGTGACGTGATCTGTTTTGTCAACGATAATGAAGTTAACTCCAGAGACGATCTTGAGAATAAAGCAGCTTCGCTTGAAACAGGGCCTGTGACACTCCTTGTATCGACAACCCGGCACAGCCCGGGCCTGCACAAAGTAATTCTTGACAGGCATTCGGCGGAACCCCTGGGACTTATTCCTGTTCCCCACCCTGATGATCAGGCTGTGGTTAGGCCATACACCGAGGGAATTCTCCTAAGGTTCTTAAAGAATCTATGGCAAAAAAAGCACAATAGCCACTAAACAGCCGCTTACCTTGCGTTTGGTATTTTCTCTGCCAGATCCGGCATAGAACATTTGATTGCATTGGCCCGGTGAAGTTATAATAATCGGGCGGGGGAATGGAAATGCCGGAATTTCATCTAGTATCAGATTTTGCGCCTACAGGCGATCAGCCTGAAGCAATCGATGCCCTGGTTTTGGGCATTGAGAAGGGCTATAAGCATCAGGTTTTGCTGGGAGTAACCGGTTCAGGCAAGACTTTTACTATAGCAAATGCAGTTGCCAGGCTAAACAGGCCTACCCTTGTTATTTCACATAACAAGATTTTGGCCGCCCAGCTGGCTTCTGAGTTTCGGAGCTTCTTTCCCAATAACTCAGTAGAGTATTTTGTTAGCTACTATGACTATTATCAGCCTGAGGCATATGTTCCTCAGACAGATACCTATATAGAAAAAGACGCCCTTGTAAATGATGAAATTGACAAACTAAGGCACTCTGCAACTTGCGCCCTTTTCGAACGGCGGGATGTGGTTACTGTTGCAAGCGTTTCGTGCATATATGGCCTGGGCCTGCCTGAGGATTACAGAGACATGGTTGTGTCCATACGAAAGGGAATGTTCAGGGACAGAGACGAGATACTGCGCCGTTTGGTAGATATTCAGTACTCACGCAATGACATTGATTTTCAGCGGGGCACTTTTCGCGTTCGAGGAGATACTATAGAAATCTACCCTGTAGGGTCTACTGACAAGGGTATAAGGGTTGAACTTTTCGGTGATGAGGTAGATAGAATCGTTGAATTTAATGTTTTGACCGGACAGGCCATTTCTGAGATGAACCATGTAGCGATCTACCCTGCAAAGCACTACGTAGTAAAAGACGAGAAGATGTCAATGGCTATTGCGTCTGTAGAGGAAGAACTTAAGGTAAGGCTGGAAGAACTGAGGCGCCAGGACAAGATCCTTGAAGCCTACCGGCTTGAGCAACGAACTAGGTTTGACCTTGAAATGCTTCAGGAAGTAGGTTTCTGCCAGGGTATTGAGAACTATTCACGGCACCTGACCCAAAGGGCACCTGGCCAGCCTCCTTACACGCTTTTGGACTATTTTCCAGAGGATTTCATTGTGGTAATAGATGAATCACATGTAACTATTCCGCAAATACGGGCAATGTATGCCGGAGACCGTTCCCGGAAAGAGTCACTGGTGAATTTCGGGTTCAGACTGCCTTCGGCTTTTGACAATAGGCCCCTTACTTTCGACGAGTTTATGGACAGGGTGGGCCAGGTGATTTATGTTTCAGCCACACCTGGGCCTTTTGAACTGGAGAAGGCATCGCAAATAGCAGAGCAAGTAGTAAGGCCTACCGGGCTTTTGGATCCTGAAATTGAAGTTAGGCCGACCAGAAACCAGATAGACGATTTGGTTTCCGAAATTAGAAAAGTGGTTTCCAGAAAGGAACGTGTTCTGGTCACTACCCTTACGAAAAGAATGGCAGAGGATCTTACCGATTACCTGCGGGAAATTGGTATCAAGGTAAGGTACATGCACTCTGACGTTGAGACCTTGCAGCGAATGGAGATCATCAGGGATTTGCGTCTGGGAGTGTTTGATGTCCTGGTAGGAATAAACCTGCTTAGGGAAGGCCTTGATTTGCCTGAAGTGTCTATGGTGGGCATACTCGATGCCGATAGGGAAGGCTTTCTAAGGTCTGAGACTTCGCTGATACAGACTACAGGCCGTGCCGCACGAAACGTCAATGGCAAGGTCATAATGTACGCAGATAGTGTAACAGGGTCCATGGAGAGGGCTATTAGGGAGACTGACAGGCGTAGGGCCAAGCAGAAACTGTACAATGAAAAGCACGGGATTACTCCGCAGACAATAGAAAAGAAAGTTCGCGATGTCATCCAACATCAGAAGCCTTTGGAGGAAGAGGAGCCTGTACTGAAAGACAAGGACTTGAAAGATATTCCTAAAAAAGACATTCCAGAAATTATTGACAGGCTTATGAAGGAGATGAAAGAGGCTTCAAGTAACCTTGAATTCGAAAGAGCGGCACTACTGAGGGATATGATATTCGAGCTGGAGCAGAAAAGCGGAAAAACTTCAGGGTTGAGAGGGAAAAGGTATGTTCCACGATAAGCTGGTTATCAAAGGTGCAAGGCAGCACAACTTGAAGAACATAAGTCTGGAGATTCCCAGGAATACCTTGACGGTTATAACAGGGCTGTCGGGTTCGGGAAAAAGCTCTTTGGCTTTTGACACTATCTATGCCGAGGGGCAGAGGCGCTATGTAGAGTCGCTTTCTGCCTATGCAAGACAATTCCTTGGCCTAATGGATAAGCCTGACGTTGACTATATCGAAGGCCTGTCACCTGCAATCTCAATTGATCAAAAAGCAGGGGCAAGGAATCCGCGTTCAACTGTGGCTACTGTAACCGAGATCTATGACTATTTGCGGCTCTTATATGCCCGGATTGGCCATCCTCATTGCCCTAAGTGCGGAAAGCCAATTTCAAAGCAGACAGTGGACCAAATAGCAGATCAGGTCATGGGCCTTTCAGAAGGAACCAGGTTCTCGGTTTTGGCTCCATTGGTCAGAGGCCGAAAAGGCGAGCACGAAAAAGTATTTGATGACATACAGAGGGCAGGTTTTGTAAGGGTAAGGGTTGACGGGGTTACTGCAGAACTCTCTGAATTCCTTGGCAAGAGGTTGGCCAAGCAGAAGAAGCATACCATAGAGGCTGTAGTTGACAGGCTTGCGATTCGTGAAGGAATCAGATCCCGGCTTATAGATTCGCTTGAGGCAGCCCTTTCACTATCAGGTGATGTGGTGATAGTTGAAATTGTAGACGGAGATAAGACTGAAGACCTGATATTCAGCCAATCCCTGGCTTGCCCTGATTGTGGCATATCAATTCCTGAACTTGAGCCCAGGCTGTTTTCTTTCAACAGTCCGTTTGGCGCCTGCCCGTCTTGTAATGGACTGGGTGTTAACATGGAAATCGACCCTGAGATGATTATTCCGGATAGGAGAAAGTCAATCTCTGATGGGGCTGTTGCTCCCTGGAACGGCACTCCTGATGGGTTTTATGCGCAATTGCTTGACGCGGTAGCAGCCCATCTTGGGTTTTCTGTAGAGACGCCCATTGAGGACTTACCTCCTGAGCATGTACAAGCCATCTTATACGGCCTTCCTAATGAGAAGATCCAGTTCCACTACGAAAACACATATGGCAGGGCCTCTGACCGGAAGGTTACCTACTCAGGAGTTATACCTAATCTTGAAAGGCGCTACAGGCAAGCATCCAGTGATGATGTACGCCGCTGGATAGAAGAATTCATGGCGGCAGTACCTTGCCCTGTGTGCCAGGGCAAGAGGCTCAAACCTGAAGCGCTGGCCGTCACTGTAGGTGATCGAAACATAGCTGAACTTACCGCTATGTCGTGTGAGAGAGCCCTTCACTTTATTGACGGGCTTGACCTAACTGAGCGTGAGAACATAATAGCCAACCAGGTACTAAAACAGGTCAGGTCAAGGCTGGCATTTCTGATAGATGTGGGCCTGGGGTACCTTACGTTGAACCGGCAAGCAGGCAGCCTGTCAGGGGGAGAATCACAGAGGATACGCCTTGCGACTCAAATTGGGTCAGGGTTGGTTGGGGTGTTGTATGTTTTGGATGAACCAAGCATAGGGCTTCACTCAAGGGATAACAAGAAGTTGTTGGACACTTTGAAGAGCTTACGTGACATTGGGAACACGGTAATCGTTGTTGAACATGACGAAGAGACTATAAGAGCGGCGGATTTCATTGTGGATATCGGCCCTGGTGCAGGCGAAAAGGGCGGCCACATTGTGGTTGCAGGTTCTATGGATGATGTACTCAATTGTTCAGATTCTCTTACAGGCCAGTACTTGCTAGGCAAAAGGCAGATTTCGATTCCCCGAGAGCGCCGGGAATCGAATAGATTCATAACTGTTAAGGGCGCAAGGGAACACAATCTAAAGGATATAGACGTAAAGATACCTCTTGGAGTGTTTACATGTATCACAGGTGTATCAGGTTCCGGCAAGAGTACGCTTGTAGATGACATTTTGTACAGGAAATTAGCATCGACCCTGCATGGAGCCAGAGTCCGCCCAGGTGACCACGACGGAATCTGCGGCTTGGAGCATCTGGATAAGGTCATAAACATTGACCAGTCGCCTATTGGCAGGACTCCCAGGTCTAACCCGGCCACTTATACGGGAGTGTTCACAGATATAAGGCAGTTGTTTTCTATGACCCCTGAAGCGAAAATGCGAGGGTACAAGCCTGGCAGGTTCAGTTTCAACGTAAGGGGCGGAAGGTGTGAAGCTTGCAAAGGCGATGGCATAATCAGAATTGCAATGCAGTTTTTGCCTGACGTGTATGTTCCGTGCGAAGTCTGTAACGGCAAAAGGTACAACAGTCAGACCCTTGAAGTGAAATACCGTGGAAAAACAATAGCCGATGTTCTTGACATGACTGTTGAGGAGGCCCTTCAACTATTTAAGAACGTACCTTCAATAAATCGTAAGCTTCAGTTGCTGCAAGATGTAGGCCTTGGATATGTCAAACTGGGCCAGCCTGCTACCACTCTGTCAGGCGGGGAAGCGCAGCGGGTGAAATTGTCTACTGAGCTTTCGAGAAGGGGCAACGAGAGGACCTTGTACATTCTTGATGAACCTACTACAGGGCTTCATTTTGAGGATACACGTAAGCTTCTCAATATATTGCAGCGGTTAACTGATGGCGGCAGCACAGTCGTTGTAATCGAACATAACCTTGATGTGGTTAAGTCTGCTGACCATATTATTGACCTGGGGCCTGAGGGCGGTGAAGAAGGGGGATACATTGTGGCAGAGGGTACCCCTGAGGAAGTTGCAAATAATCCTCTATCGTATACAGGGCAATTCCTTGGGCCTATGTTGAAGGCGCCCAAGAGTAGATCAAAGGCTAGCCCTCAACAAGGCCAGAAGATGGCCCAGGTTCACGTTATCTCAGGCCTCCAAGCTGCTGCCGGTAATGAGAGCAACGGAGGTAAAGTAATGTGAACGACGGTGGAGAGCAAGTATGGGCCGGGATCACAGGAAATCGCCATGAACTGGCTGAGAAAGTAAAGGACCTGCCTGATTCCCCTGGAGTATATGCCTACCGTGGCACTGGCGGAGAAATCCTTTATGTCGGGAAAGCCAGAAATCTTAGGAACAGGGTGCGCTCGTATTTTGGTTCAAACCTACCTCCGAAAACCGAAGCCCTTATGGCAAGGCTAGAAGGCCTTGAGACTATTGTTGTGGATTCTGAGGCAGAGGCTTTGATTCTCGAGTCAAATTTGATTAAGAAACACAAGCCTCGATACAACATACTTCTCCGAGACGATAAGAGTTACCCTTATCTGAGGGTAGGCATAAAAGATGAATGGCCCAGAGTGACTGTTGTCCGGAAGATGAGTAAAGACGGAGCCCGCTATTTTGGCCCGTTTACCAGGCCTGGGTCTGTCCGGGAGACACTGTCTTTCTTGCGGAGGATTTTCCCGTACAGGACTTGTTCAGACAGAGGCTTTGCACAGGCTTCACGGCCCTGCCTGGATTACCAGATAGGGCGGTGCCTTGGCCCTTGTACAGGGAGAGTCGGCCGGGAAACCTATATGGAGACAATTGAGGAGGTAGTTAGGTTTCTTGAAGGCCGCCATAGTGATGTAAGGGACAGGCTGGCCAAACGTATGGATTCTATGGCCGCCAATTTGGATTTTGAAAACGCAGCAAGGGTCAGAGACCGCCTTATGGCTCTTGACGATATTACCCAGCGGCAGAAGGTTATCTTTTCTGACATGAAAGACAGGGATATTCTTGGCCTGGCCCGTTCAGGCAAGTTCTCTTTTGTTGCCCTGCTGCAGGTTCGTAAAGGGAAACTCATGGGAAGGGAAGGATTTGTCCTTTCAGGTACTGAGCTCGATGAAGACGAAGAAACTCTCAGGGCTTTCATTACCCAGTACTATCCTAACGCTTCTTCTGTTCCGGGCGAAGTGATCATACCTGTTTTCATGTCTGAAAAGGAAGAGATTGAGGATTATATAGGCGCCAGGATAAGAACTCCTCAGAGGGGTACGTTTAAGGATCTGGCCCTTATGGCAACAGATAACGCCAGGGCAATGATGCAAACCCATGTACCCAAATACGAGAGGGAAGCCCAAGAGCACCTAAAAGCCATGAAGGATTTGGCAGAGGCTCTGAATCTTCCTGTGTTGCCCAGGAGAATTGAATGCTATGACATATCAAATACATCTGGGCGAGAAGCTGTTGCCTCAATGGTTGTTTTGCAGGACGGAAAACCGGACAAATCGTCTTATCGCCGATTCCGTATGAAGGTGCTTGATAAACCCAATGACTACGCGATGATGCAAGAAGCATTATGGCGGCGGTTCAGAAGCGGCTTCAGGGAAAGAGCCGCTGTTGAGGCTGAGGGTAAGATGGTGCGCAGGCAGAACAAGTTCTCTGTGTTTCCGGATCTCATTATCGTTGATGGGGGCAAGGGGCAGGTAAGCGCTGCAAAGCAGGTCCTTGATGAATTGAATCTGGCAATTCCCCTAGCAGGCCTCGCCAAACGAAATGAAGAGTTGTTTCTTCCGGGAGAGAGCGAATCTATTCTCCTTCCTAGAGATTCAGGAGCCCTCTTCCTTGTTGTCCGGATTCGAGATGAAGCCCACCGATTCGCCGTATCATATCACCGCAGGCTTAGAGAGAAGAAATCGACTGCCACAGTGTTGTCCGAAATTCCGGGCTTGGGCCAGGCTAAGATTGCAGAACTTCTAAGAGCCTTTGGCAGCGTAGACTCAATCAAATCAGCCTCTTTTGAAGACCTCCAGAAAGCCAGGGGCATAGGCCCTGTTCTTGCCCGTACCATCCGCGACTATTTCAGCCATAATAAATGACACTTATAAAACGTTAATATCCGGGTTAAAATAGTTAATAACGGTATTGACATTTATAAAGTCCGCCGGTATATTATCATCAGAAGGTGGGATGCAAAGTGCCATATGAAGTAATAGGTATATGCCCTGTTTGCTCTCAGGCCCTTGAAGTCACAGAACTTGAATGCCCTTCGTGTCACACAAAAATATCCGGAACGTTCCAGCTATGCAAGTTCTGTGGGCTTTCTGCAGAGCACAAGGCTTTCGCTGAGGTATTCATAAAGAACAGGGGTAATATACGGGAAGTCGAAAGGGAACTTGGTATTTCTTACCCTACTGTAAGGAGCCGTCTTGAGTCTCTGATTAGAGCCCTTGGATATTCTGTAGATTCAGATGGAGATGACTTTGAAGATGGCAGGTATACCAGGCAACGGAAAGAAGTCCTGGACCGGCTTTCACGGGGAGAGATTAATGCTGCAGAGGCTGCCAGGTTGCTGAAGTCTCTGGGGTCTAGATAGGCACAGTTAGCGGTATCCGGTTTGAATTCTCTGGGAATTTGCCCCTGTCTGGCAAATCATACCAGGCGATTTTGGGGTTAGTTCATACAACCAGGCTGTGTCCGGCCGGGGGATTAAGGCCAAGAGGTACAGCCGGCAAGGAGGAAATTCAATGTCAAAAGAAGAGAAAATGCTGATTTTGGAAATGGTGTCCCAGGGGAAGATCACACCTGAACAAGGTGTGGAACTTCTTAAGGCGGTTGGTTACAGTAAGGGCCCTGTTGCTTTTGAAAGCGGCGACAGAACTCTTGGCAAGAAGGCCGAGAAGGTAATAGTTACTCCGGAAGAGGCAGCTGCCCGTGCAGAGAAGCGGGCTGAGGAAATCGCTGGTTCGGTCAAGAAACGCTTTGATGAAATAGGGAAAGATGTAGATACAATCGGGCAAACAGCAGGAAACATTGGAAAAATCATATCACAGATGTTCGGAGGCAGTTCCTTGGGGGGCGGCCACCAATTTGAGTTTACCGACGAAATCCATGGAGATCTTCCTGAAGACGGCGAAATTGAGGTTATTCTTCGAACCTCAAACGGCAGAATCGTCGTTGAATCCTGGGAACGGCCGGGATATTCCCTTACAGTCAAGAAGCGGGGAAACGCAGGGAGCGAGGACGAAGCCAGGAAGATCCTTGAAGATTCCTATGATTTCAAGCAAGACGGATTAACATTGGACGGACGGGCAAAAGATGGCATAGGATCCGGCTTGAGAAATACCTCAGTGGCCTTCTATTTGAAAGTACCTGAATCCAGGAAAACTTCGGTTAATCTGGATACAGCCAACGGGCGGATCGTCGTTGATAGAGTATCAGGAAACACCTGTATTGCTGATTCAGCTAACGGACGAATCATTATGACCGAGTGTAACTTCAACGACTCCAAACTGAATACTGCAAACGGCAGGATAGAGTACCAGGGTACAGCAGGCCGCCTAGTTGCAGGCAGTGCAAACGGGAGGATCAATACGGGCTTAAGCGGTACAGGAGACTGGCAGTTCAATACAGCCAACGGGCGCATTGAGGTGGAAATCCGCAAGGAACAAGGTTCTGCCTATGAGGTGGACCTATCCTCTAACGTAGGGAAAGTTACCGTCGAGGGCATAGATGACGCAGAAGTCATTGTTGATGAGGCCAGCCGGTACACAGGCGGAAGACGTTACAAGGCACGCAGCCGTGGATTTGAATCAGCCGAGTCAAAAGGGTACGTGAAAGCTTCTGCCAGCGTAGGAAAGATAGGTGTCCGGTTTGTTTCGAAAGGAGAGTTAGAGTGAGCCATGGATGAAGAGCGGGTTCGCGTTTTGCAGATGCTGAAAGAAGAGAAGATCACTGTAGACGAAGCGCTGAAAATTCTTGAGGCTATGGAGCTACCTGAAGAACTGCCGGCAGATGCCTCCAAGGGAAGGGCTAAGTGGCTGAGAATACGGGTAACCGAGCTGGGCAAGGACAAACCAAAAGTCATGGTGAACCTTCCGGCAGGATTGGTAGACTGGGCGCTTAAGACAGGAAA
This sequence comes from Bacillota bacterium, assembly GCA_040766745.1. Taxonomy (GTDB): domain Bacteria; phylum Bacillota; class Sulfobacillia; order Fermentithermobacillales; family Fermentithermobacillaceae; genus JAXGPX01. The sequence goes on along the minus strand of JAXGPX010000002.1, from coordinate 214,786 downwards.
CAAGTTTGCAGCACTAGGCGGAGTAGACATAGATGGAATGGGTGTTGATTTGAATGAGTTACGAGTACACCTCTTGCATGGCATTAGAGGCAAGATTGTAGATGTAATAGACGAAGAAGAAAGGCAGCACGTAGAGATAACCATAGAATAAACAAGCTTCTGAGTATGCAGCAGTTTACAGGCCGATGGCAGGGAGTATTTCAAGAACCTCCCTGCTTTGATTTTTCGCGTAGGTTCTCGGCTCTCTTGGCGATTCTGCGAAGCCTGTGGTTTACAGCAGATTTCGAAATAGGCGGATCCAGAACCTGTCCTAGTTCCTCCATTGTCAGGGCTTGATGTGCCAACCTTGCCTGGGCAACCTCACGCAGAGCCGGAGGCAAGCGGTGCAAACCCTGTTCCTCATCTATCAACCGGATGTCTTCGATCTGCTTGAGCGATGATTCTACTGCCCGGGACACATTTGCCCGGTCCATATTTACCTGCCTTAGAACCGAGCTTTTCAAAGTCTTCTGGACCCTTACGCCTTCATACTGGAGCACTGACCGTGACGCTCCAAGAAGAGTCAGGAATTGGGAAATATGGTCTGCGTCTTTTATGTATACAACCCACGATGACCGGCGCTTAACAAGCCCACTTTTGAGGCCTTCTTTGCCTACAAGGCTCTTTACTCCCAGGGCAGTTTGTTTGCACGGCATGGCCATTTCCAGGTGATGCCCTCTTACAGGCGATGAAAGCGAACCTCTTGCAAGGAACACGCCTCTTAAGAAACTCCTGCGGTTATCTGGATTGAGTTTGAGTTGTTCGAAATTCGGAGCTCTGGTAGAGCAGGTTGATTGGCCTGAAGCTGATAGTTTCTTGCTCAAATAGAACAACCTTCTCAGCAGGTATGGTTTTACATAGCCTTTGCATGCCTCCAATTCAAACCCACTGTTGTTATTGTGTTTGCCGGCTCCTACCTGATTTCTGGTGGCAATAAGGTACTGAAGGGCGTAATATTCCCAGAAGGCCTGTTCGGGCCCTGGTATTTCGACCCTGGATAATTCTTCTTTAAGTATCCTAGAAAACGTATCTTTTTCTAACTTCATATAGTTTACGCTGTACCTGCCTCTAGCTCCTTAATCCCGTCCTTATCAGTTTGCGATAGTACGAAACTCACTATGGCTGCGCCCAGTCTCAGAGAGTCATGGCGAGCCAGGTCGCCTCTTGCCAGATAATCACCTACAATTGGCTTGTAGCCTGAGGATTCCAGGGCATCCAGGTCAGGGCTAACCTGATATTTGTTTTCTACCGAGTACTTTTCAGCGACGTCACCAGGGGCGCAGGAAGTGTTAACCAGTACATGGGTGAACATTGCTCCGCAATGGCCTTGTATAGCCTGTACGTGATCAAAGGCAGTATAACCATCAGTTTCTCCGGGCTGGGTCATTACATTGCAAACGTAAACTTTCGGTACACGGGATCTCTGAATTGCTTGCCGTATGCCCTCTACCAGCAGGTTTGGAAGGATAGATGTATAGAGGCTGCCCGGGCCGATTACTATGCCATCTGCGTGTTGGATTTCCTCTACTGCTTCATCAAGTGCAGGAGGGCCTTCAGGCCGCAAACGCAGCCGCTTTATTTTTCCGCCTGAAAGGGGTATGGCTGCTTCTCCCAGGACTGTAGTGCCGTCTTCCATTTCTGCTGCCAGAGTCACATCACTCAAGGTTGCCGGCAGGACTTTTCCTTTTACGGCCAGAATTCGAGACATGGCCCTTACAGCTTCTTGAAAATCTCCTGTCATCTCAGTCATGGCTGCAAGAAACAGGTTGCCGAAATTGTGGCCTACTAGCTCACCTTTTGAAAATCTGTGGTTGAACAGGGCTGCCATGTCAGGTTCGGCTTCGGCCAGTGCCAGAAGGCAGTTTCGAATGTCGCCAGGGGGCAGGATCCCCATATCTTTGCGAAGACGCCCTGAGCTGCCGCCGTCATCGGCTACTGTAACGATGGCCGCGATCTCACATGGGAATGATTTCAAACCTCTAAGCACAGTTGCCAGTCCCGTTCCCCCGCCTATAGCAACGATTCTTGGAAACAGGTTCTGCTTCATTGGTCAGGACCTCCGGATTCGCCTCGTTCGATATCTCTGTGTTCTACAACAACCATATGTTCTTTTGACTCAAAATAAGATTTTATGGTTTCTGCAACTGCCACAGATCTGTGGCGGCCACCGGTACACCCGATGGCTACTGTTAGGTGAGTCTTGCCTTCTTCAATGAAATTCGGAATTAGAAAATCGATGAATTTCTTGAAATGTTTCAGGTATTTTTGAGTAAGAGGTGAGTCGAGAACGAATTTAGAGACCTCAGAATCCAACCCGGAAAGAGGTTGCAGCTCCGGAATATAATGGGGGTTTGGCAAGAATCGAATATCAAATACCAGATCAGCATCTAGGGGCAGGCCATGCTTATAGCCAAAACTAACAAGGGTTATGATAAGCTTTTTCACTTTCACGTGCTTAGATACTATGTCTAGCAACTGTTTCCGGAACTCTCCTGGGCTCAAGTGAGAAGTGTCAACAATAGTGCTGGCCTGGTTACGTATTCCCTGCAGCCTGACCCGTTCATCCTTGATACCTTCCAGTATTCCGCCGTGGGGCGACAATGGATGCCTCCGGCGAGTAAGCTTGTACCGCCTGATTAGGGTATCGTCATCTGCTTCAAGGAATAGTATCACAGGCCTTATTCCAGATGCTTTCATGTCAGACATGGCGTTTGACAGGTCTTGAAAGAACTCGCCGCCCCTTATGTCAACTACAAGAGCTATCTTATGGCGTGGCTCTACGGCTCCTGAGCAAAGTTCCATGAACTTAGGTATAAGCGAAGGCGGAAGGTTGTCCACGCAGAAATACCCCAGGTCCTCAAGAGTCTTGAGGGCGTGGGATTTTCCGGCGCCTGAAAGGCCTGTGATTATGATTACATTGGCACTTGGGTCCAAGAATCATTCAACCTCGATCCGGACAAAAATCGAAACTAACCGTGTTCGGCTTTAATGCCCATAGATCTCCATATGCCGGCGTACAGGTTTGGCTTAACAAGGAAATGCAAGTCTGCATCTTCTTGCCACGACTTATACATACTCTTCCCACGATGCAAGCCAAACTGAGGTAAGTCACCCGGTTCTTGCAGTCGCGGCTTGGGATGGCTGCCGTAACTGTCATTGGGCATGAAAATGCTCTGGTTCTTATATTCAACATTATAGTACGCTATTCCTTTTCTTGCTCGAATAGGCTCATAAACTGATGAAAAATCCCTGGCTATCCAGTTAGCCATAACTAGGGGTTCGTTTCCGGGATTGACTGTTACATGCCCATAGAACGGCGGGATTAACAGGATGTCGCCTTTTTCGAAATCTGCTACGGCAAAGTCCTGAATCTCACCTGTTACGTCTCCGCCTTTTTGCATAAGAAAATGGGCCTTGCCGTGAAGCACCTGGTATATTTCTGGGTAGGTATAAAGCTGCCCTGGCGCCATTGGGTGGTAGTGCCCGAGTGTCTTAATGTATTCTGAACCGATTTTGCCTGGATGGATAACGGTTATGTCATACCGGAGCCCTGAGTTAACCATGGCCATTCTGTCACTGTCGAGGCCTGTGCCCCTGTACATGTAGTACAGAACATCAGGGCCGCCTTGCTCCGGGTAGAGAAGTACTTCAGCAATATCCACCCGTGTTCTGGGCTCAGGGTCCGGAGCCATTACGCCCGGGCCGAATTCAAGGAACCCGTCTGTTCTAAGTGTAACTGGAAATCCTGCAAGTTCAGAAAGGTTAACCATTTTGCTGTCCTCCATTTGATGCTTTACTCCTTGGGCCTACGGGGTTTACAGATTATCTCAAGAATTTCAGTATCGAATATTGCCTTTGCGTGCGCAGGGGTAAGTACCACAGCCGTATCAGCCCCTCTTCCAGAGCCGCCTACGGCAATAACCGGCTCGCCAAAGGGAATCAGCCCTGCGTCAAGAGCCATGACTGCAATCTCTACAGCAACTTTCGTTCCCTGGGAAAACATACGCAAAGTATGGGAAATCAGCCCACCGGGGTAAAGGCCTCCGAATTTATTGGTTACTGCCCTTTCGACGTTGCCAAAAAGGTGGGTAGTGGTCAACAATTCTACTCCCTGAGATTTCAGGTTTTCCCTTGTTTCGGCACTCATTTCGTCAGAACCGGGTTCACGAAAACCAATGTGGTGGGTTACACATACAGCCTTGATTCCCTTGCCGGCAAAAAAATCAGCAGTATACCCTGTATTTGAAGCTACGACTATGTACTGTATCCCCAGTTCTTTGGCTCGATTCAGGGCCAACACCGCTACTTGGCCTGTATTCTCACGGCCGGGCCTGTCAAAATACACAGTCACCTTTGATCATCCCCTTTGCGATTATTATCCTACTACCAATAATACACAATCGAAGTCAAAAGAAAACAACATCTGGGGATACCGGTTGCCAAATCATGGCAATGATGAGGGTGGAAAACTTTTCGGAAAAGGGTTCTCGGTTTTTTGGGCGAATGTTATTCTATATGTAACAGAAAGGGTGTGGACAGTCATTTGCTAGAGCAACTGCGGTGGTTCTTTACATGGCAGGATATTCTCTTGGCTATAGTAGATATTGCGGTGGTTGCCTATTTCTTCTATAAGGTATTCACCCTTATTCGTGGCACCAGAGCCATTCAGCTTCTAAAAGGGGTCGCGTTCTTATTAGTTCTTGTATCCTTGACCGAATGGGCCAGGCTTTATACTGTGAACTGGCTTCTGGTTCAGTTAAGGACCATGCTTCTGGTGGCTCTGCCTGTTGTATTTCAGCCCGAATTAAGGCGAGGGCTTGAGCAAATTGGGCGTGGAAGCCTATTTGCCCGTTCTATGTTCAGGCCTCAGGGCGAGGCTACTGAGAAAATAGTAGAGGAGCTGGTTACTGCCTGTTTTGACATGTCTTCAGAAAGAACCGGTGCCTTGATTGTTATAGAACGGGAAACAGGCCTTGAAGAATACATGGAAGATGCTGTCCGCATAGATGGCCTTGTTAGCAGCGAACTTCTTGAGAATATTTTCGTTTCCGGGAGCCCCCTTCATGATGGTGCCGTCATAATAAGAGGGGACAGAGTGGTTGTTGCTGCAAGTTTCCTTCCGTCTACCCAGGACCCTGTTACTGTGGAATTGGGCTCAAGGCACAGGGCCGCCATAGGGATAACCCAGGTATCAGACGCACTGGCCGTAGTAGTATCAGAAGAGACCGGAACAGTGTCTTTAGCAGCCGGCGGAAGATTGATACGAGGGCTTGATGCCAAGACACTGAAGGATAAGCTAACTGAGACGCTTGACCCACAACCTGCATCTCAGATCTTCAACCGGGGGTCGCAGAAATGATACAGAAGGCGCTTTCAAAAGATGTTACACCTAAAATTATTGCCTTAATCCTGGCTTTGATTGTATGGGTTCAGGTATTCAATGACAAGAATCCGTTGGAGAGGCGGGTTTTCGCTGTCGAAGTTGTTCCCAAGAACGTTCAAGGCGAAGCAATAATTGTTTCAACCAACCCTTCAAAAATAAACGTTACATTCGAAGGCAGGTCCAGGACCCTTGATGAGATCAACAAAGATACTCTTGCGGCAGAAGCTGATCTGTCTCAAGCGGGAACAGGGGTTTTTACTGCAGATATTACTGTTGACCCTCCATACGGCGTCAAAGTAGTTGAGATTAACCCCAAGCGAGTATCGTTTGAACTTGATGTTATGGCCTCTGCCGATGTAGGAGTTTCTGTTGATGTACATGGGGTTCCGGGCGAAGACTTTGAGCAAGGCACTCCAGTCCCGTCAGTGGGTATTGTAAACATAACCGGGCCCAGAAGACTGGTTGACAGAGTCAAGTACGTTCAAGGGACGGTAGACATATCAGGAGCCAGCAATGCAGTGACTACATCAATCAAGTTGTCTGCGAAGGACTCGGTGGGGGCTGAAGTTGAAGGGGTAAAGGTTAATCCCGGGGAGATCGAGGTGACTGTTCCTTTGAACTCTCTGCCCCCGTCTAAAACCATACCTGTACAAGCCGTGGTTACCGGAACTCCAAGGCCCGGATACAAAGTTGGGCCAATTACCATAAACCCTAACACGGTCAAGATAAGAGCTGAGCAGAGGATTCTTGACTCATTAAGTTGGTTGGCAACCCAGGCCATTGACGTAAGTGGGAAGGACGGCACTTTCCTGCACCAGGCTTCCCTTAACCTGCCAAAGGGGGTCACTGTCCAGAATGGACAGGTTTTAGTGCAAGTTGATATTGTTGAAGATATCAAGACACAAACCTATGATGGTATGATCGTTCAATTGGAATCTCCTCCTGTAGGATATACCTGGGGTATTGACCCGACTACGGTTGGCGTTGTCCTTACAGGGAGAAGCGATATCCTTAGCCAAATCAGGCGAAGTGACATAACAGTCTATATTGATGCCCAGGGCAGAACAGAAGGTACAACAGATTTGGTAGTTGCATACAAGATCCAGGCTCCTGATGGCATTGAGACTGACAATGTTCAAATTGACATAAGGCCGCCTCGTGTCAAACTGACCCTTACAAGACGGTAATACGCGGTTTCAACAGCCGCCGAGAAACGGGGCACATTTCCAGCATCTAAAGGGGCTTTAGGCATGAATCTATTTGGAACCGATGGTATTCGAGGCATTGCAAACAGCGACTTAACATGTAAGATTGCTTTTGAACTTGGCAGGGCTGCAGGTTCTTGTCTTTCTCCAGGCGAGAAAATAGCCGTTGGTAAAGATACCAGGATTTCCGGGGATATGCTTGAGGCATCTCTGGTTGCAGGTATTACCTCAACAGGCAGGGATGTAGTACACCTGGGCATTGTAACCACACCTGGGCTGTCCTTTATTGTAAGCCACTTCAACCTGGGTGGAGGTGTGATGATCTCTGCTTCCCACAACTCTTTTGAGTACAACGGCCTTAAAGTATTTGGGCCTGATGGCAAGAAGATCCCTGATCAACTGGAGTTACAATTTTCAGAGATGATCCTGGGCCAGACTGCCGGTGGGGTTTCACCTACTGCAAACGGAATAGGAAGGGCCATTGACGGTAGCCGGCTTGTCAGCCATTATGTAGAATTCTTAAGCGGGTTGCCCAAAGCCGACTTATCCCGGTTGAGAATTCTGGTTGATACTGCCAACGGATCAGCGTCTTGCCTGGCACCCAGGGTGTGGAAGGCCGTCTGCCCTGCTGTAGACTTTTTGAACTCCAGTCCTGATGGCCTGAATATAAATGCTGGGTGTGGTTCTACCCACCCATCACATTTGGCACGGGAAGTGGCCCGCGGGAAATACGATGCCGGGTTTGCCTATGACGGAGACGGCGACAGGTGTATTGCCGTAGATGAGCATGGCAACGTCCTAACCGGCGATCACATAATGGCCATTATGGCTCTTGATATGGTGAAAAAAGGCCGCTTGTCCAAGAATACTGTTGTAGGTACGGTAATGGCAAACTTCGGACTTGAAAGGTGTCTTTCTTCCCACGGGATTACATTGCTCAGGACGCCGGTAGGAGACCGGTTTGTTCTTGAGGAGATGGACAGGGACGGATATTCTCTGGGCGGTGAGCAATCGGGCCACATTATTTTCAGCGATATTCTGAAGGGGGGAGATGGAATGCTTACATCCCTTCTTCTGGCAGAAGTGCTTGCTATGTCCGATTCCAGGCTATCTACCCTTGCGTCGGTTGTAGAAGAAATTCCCCAGGTGTTGGTTAATGTTAGGGTTCCGGCGCCAAGACAAGTAGTAAAACTTCCCAGGGTTCAGGAAGCCATTGAGAAGGCTGCTGAGACCCTGTCAGGGGTTGGACGGGTGCTCGTCAGGCCTTCTGGCACAGAGCCTGTGGTTCGGATAATGGTTGAATCTGAGGATGGATCGCTGGTTAAGGACTGTATAGACTATCTTGAGGCAGTTATCAAGAGGGAAAGCACAGGTAGTTTACAGCCTTAGGCGTTTTGAACGGATTGGATAATAAAAGGGGCCCCCCCTTGGGTGAGGCCCCCTTTCAGCCCTACAGCCCCTATTTAGAGTTTGAGCAACTCATTGAACAGCGCCCTCCAGCTGCGCCACGCCAGGCCTGCCTGGCGATTAGTGTAGTCTGTCAGCATAGCTGCAGCCTTATCAGGATCTTCCCTGAATGCTTCCAGGGCTGCAGACTCAATTTCGGGTTGATACTCTGACCACTGGTTTTCCAGGGCATCCCGCCTGGATGTAATTTCTTCAATATAGGAAGCGTATTCAGCGTCAGCCAGATCCTGAACATCCTGGAATGCCCACCATGCACGCCCCGGACGGTATGACAGATCCGCTGTGGGAACGTCAAAATGGTTGGCCATAGCTGTCTGGGGCAAGATCCAGCTGTAGCCGGCAGGGACTTTTGTACTCCCGAGATACCAAGGCACATAGGGGCTGGTGCAAGGATTCAGTATTGCTCGCCAGACACATGTAAATTGGGGCTGTTCCCTGAATTGAATGATGAAACTTTCCAAAGTAGTTCCTGTGCAAATAGTACGCTTTCCTGTCCTGTGGGGATTGAGAGAGTAGCCGTTTGAGATGTCATCCTCAGTACCCTCATAGTGAGTTCTCAGGATTTTCTTGACATCATCGATATCTAGTTTTCGCGGCGGTTTTACAGAAAATGCACGCACGTCTTCAGGGTCCTTACCCAGAATGAGCCTTAGTGCGTTCTTGTGGCGCACAATATTGCCGTCTTGTTTTTGATTTGGGTCCTGGTAAGAGACAGCGAAATCGAAGTCGCTGTAGTCCCCTGGGGTTTTCGGCGTGTACCAGCCCCGGCCTTCGGCGTAGGTAATAAGGTCCCCAGATGCAATGTAATTCTCTTTGTCAGAAAGATCAACACCATGAATAGTGTACCAGTTTGGGATGAACATTACTTCGTCGTCAGGTACTCTTCTGGCTACGTAGTGTTTTCCTTTGACTACCTGAAACACCCAGCCCTCGTTATTGTCTACAATCTGGTATGCCCGTCCCGATGCAGTGTATCCATAATGATCTACCAGGCTTGCGGCAATCTCAACGCCTTCCCTTGCTGTTTTGGCTCTTTGGGCAACAATGTGGCCCAGGCCGTACCCAATACCCCCATTTGTGAGTTCGGGCCGGTCCTCTCTTGAGTTGGAGCAGCTGTCGCTTGCTATAGCCACGCCCCATTCATTGATGAAAGTGTCGCTGAACGATGCCTTCCAGTTTGCCCTTGTTTCCGACCAGAAATATGCCCAGGTTTGCTCAACCTGTGGAATCCTGGCGCATTCCGGTTCAAAAGTGAGGAATTGTCCAGGTTCATGGGTTCCCCTAGGTACTCTGTACTGTACCATCACATTATTTCCCCTGTCGTCCTCATTGTGGCCAAAGAGGACTTCGCCTGTGGCAGATGCTTTCTTTCCTACTATGATTGCGCTGCAGTCTTCAAGTACAGTATTGTCATCAGGTACTTCAATTGGGATAAAACTCTTGCAATTGAACATAACCGCGCTCCCTTCTCGATTGTCACGTTGATTTTCGCTATGCACCAAATGGTTTCCTTCTATTTGATCTTGGGAAAAATGGGTGGGCATATGTTTTGGAAATCTAAGCGTCGAGATTTCAGTTCGGGAGATCCGGGTAGATTCTGTATTGACAAAAAACCAAGGCAGGGGTAATTTGAGGTAGTATACCCCGGTATGGTATCGGGGTTTGAAGGGGGTTCAAACATGGGCCACAAGACCATGGAGAAAGCTACTTTGCGGCTTGAGGGAATGAGCTGTGCATCATGTGCTGCTGCCATAGAGAGAGCTCTTGGCAAAGCAGATGGAGTTTTGAGTGCTGCAGTAAATTTTGCCACCGATACAGCCGTTGTCGAATATGATTCCACTGTAACCGGCCCGGGTAACCTGGCCAGGGTCGTGGAATCGGTAGGTTATGAAGTGTTAGAAGTAGGCTGCTACCATAAGGCCGGCGAAGACGACAGAATTACAGACGTTGAAGATCAAGATACAAGGAAGATTGAGGCGGCCAGAAGGAAGATGCTGGGGTCATGGATTTTTACTGTTCCAATAATGCTCTGGATGCTCCCTGAGATGATTATGGGAATTATGTGGCCAAACCAGGTAGTTTTCAACCTTGGCCAAATAGTACTGGCTGTCCCGCCCCTTTTGGTTTTTGGAAGGAATACATTTAAGACTGGGTACAGGGCAGTTTCTCATGGCAGCGCAAATATGGACGTACTGATAGCCATTGGAACAGGTGCCGCAATCCTGACCGGCCCTGCTTCGTTTTTTGTTCCTGTAGCCAATTATGCCGGGGTGGCTGCCATGATAATGTCTTTTCACCTTACAGGAAGGTACATTGAAGAGACGGCCAAGGGAAAGGCTTCCCAGGCTATCAAGAGGCTACTGGAACTGGGTGCCAGGACAGCCTCAGTTATTGAAAACGGGGTTGAGAGGCAGATTGCAATAGACCAGGTTAAGCCTGGCCATATCATGGTTGTAAGGCCAGGAGAGAAAATTCCCACAGACGGTGTGGTTGTTGAGGGAAACACCAGTGTAGATGAGTCTATGGCCACAGGTGAGTCTATGCCTGTAAATAAAACCATAGGTGATGAAATGATCGGTGCAACAGTGAACCAAAATGGCCTGGTCAAAGTGAGGGCAACTAGGGTTGGGAAAGATACATTCCTGGCTCAAGTTATTAAGCTGGTGGAAGAGGCTCAAGGAACCAAAGTGCCTATTCAGGAACTGGCTGACAGGGTTACAGGGGTTTTTGTTCCTGTTGTCCTGGCGATTGCCGCCATTACTTTGGCGGTATGGCTTGTGTTCCCAAGCACAATGCAGTCAGTGGCTACATGGGCAGCAGGCTATATACCGTGGATTAACCCTTCGCTGGGGCGAGTAACCCTGGCATTTTCGGCGGCCATTGCTGTGCTGGTCATTGCATGCCCTTGTGCCCTGGGCCTTGCGACTCCTACTGCACTAATGGTTGGCAGCGGCATAGGTGCCGAAAATGGCGTGTTAATCCGCAAAGGCGGAGCTATACAGGCTATGAAAGATGTCAGCATGGTTGTGTTCGACAAGACAGGCACAGTTACAAAAGGTAAGCCGGAAGTTACTGATACAGTCACTGCACAAGGATTCGACAAGGATCAATTGCTCAAGTATGCGGCAAGCCTTGAAAGGGGTTCAGAGCATCCTCTTGGAGCTGCTATCGTTGCCGGTGCCAGAGACAGGGGAATTACAATCGTGGAACCTGCAGAGTTTTCTGCAATTACCGGTAAGGGTGTCAAAGGGAAAGTGGAAGGCAAGGAAGTTCTTGTGGGTAGCAAGCGGTTAATGGATGGTTCAGGCATAGATACGTCATCATTGGAGACCCATGTGTCAAGGTTTGAAAAAGAAGCCAAGACAGCCATGTATGTGGCTGTTCAGGGCAGAGCCGCAGGTGTGATAGCAGTTTCTGATCCTCTCAAGGAAGATTCTGCAGAAGCAATTCGAGAGCTTCAAGAACTGGGCCTAGAGACGGCTATGATTACAGGGGACAACCAGAGGACTGCAGCTGCAATAGCGGAAAAGGTAGGAATCACCCATGTCCTGGCAGAGGTCTTGCCCGGAGGCAAGGTAGACGAGATTGTTAGGCTTCAGAAAAATTTCGGTGTTGTCGCAATGGTAGGAGACGGAATTAACGATGCGCCTGCCCTTGCCCAGGCCAATGTCGGCATAGCTATTGGGACAGGCACAGATATCGCCATTGAGTCGTCTGATATAACCCTGGTCAGAGGAGATTTATCAGGAGTTGTAATGGCTGTAAAACTTTCAAGAGCTACGTTCGGCAAGATCAAGCAAAACCTGTTCTGGGCATTTATTTATAATACAATCGCAATCCCCCTTGCTGTTTTGGGCCTCTTACACCCTGTAATTGCCGAAATCGCCATGGCGGCCAGCTCAATCAGCGTTGTGACAAACGCTAACCTTCTTCGAAGGGCAGAGATTGGCCCAAAATATCAGAAATAGTTGCTCAAATAACAGGATTTCATGATTCGGCAGTGAAATAGATATACATGGTGTCCTGTAAGCAGATTGTCTGACAAACACATGGTTTTTAGTTTGTTTCCAGAAGGTTTCTCACAGAGGTATCCCAGTACAGGAGGTGCAAGACCTAATGAGCGTAAGTTTCTTGCCAGGGGAGATCTATAAGAAGAGGCACGAGTCAATCCGAAAGTTCCTTGAAAAGGAAGGGTACGAAGGGTTCGTAGTTCTAACGCCGGACAATTTCTTCTACACAACAGGTTTTATGCTGGATGTGGCTCCGTGGGAGCGTCCTGTTGCGGCTGTAATCCCGCGAAACGCCGAACCGTTCCTGGTTATGAATGAACTGTCTACTCATCACATCAGGATGGCAAAAGAGCGAGGTACACTTGCAGTTGAGGATATATACATTTGGCGGGAGCACCCCTCTTCCACCAATAGGTTTTACACTAGGCTGCAGTGGACTGAACTTCTTGCAGCCGAGTTGAGCAAGCGGGGCATTGACCGGGGTGTTTTGGCCTGTGACGCAAATTTTGCATCTATTAAGCCGGTGACGAATGCTCTGCCCAAGATAAGTTTCGTAGTTGAGGGCAAGTTGCTGGAGATGATGCGTACTGTGAAGTGCGAGGAAGAACTTGTGTATTTCCGTGAGGGCGGTAAACTTTCCGATTTTGGCCAGGAGGTATTCAAGAGCCTTGTTAGGCCCGGAATGCTCGTGGCAGATGTTGACAGCGAGACAGTAAGGCAGATGCGGGTCAAAGGTGCCGAGATGTTTCCCGATTCAGCCCTTTCAGTCTACTGCTCAAGTTTAAGCGGCCCTGCGTCAGCTTCGCCCCATGGGACAGGAGCAGGTTCTGATTCTACATTTGAGGCAGGCCATGTTATAGTCAATATCATTATTGTTCGTCTGAATGGCTATGTGACAGAGAATGAACGGACCTGGATTCTCGGCGGAGCAAGTGATATCCAGGCAAGGGCCCATAATGCGGCTGAGGGGGCCTGTATTGCAGCCGCAAGGCAAATGGCCGCAGGCAATCTGGTATCATCAATTGACGCAGCGGCCCAGGCTGTTATTGAAGCTGCAGGTTTTGGGGATTACATTCGCCACAGGACTGGGCACGGGCTTGGTATAGCAGGCCACGAATTCCCTGATGATGTAGCTTTCAACCACCGTGCTTTGATGGCCAATGAAGTTTGGTCTGCAGAGCCCGGAATTTATGTCTACGGTGTAGGCGGTTTCAGGCACGATGATACGGTCATAGTGGGCCCGGTCAAACCGGAATTGGTTACTCACTGGCCAAAAAACCTGGAAGACCAGACCATTAAAGCATAAGTTTGAAGGATAAATGGTACGTTTAATAGAGTATGGATATAAAGGCTTCCCGGGCAGGCAATTGTGCCGGCCAGGGAAGCCTTTAGTTTTTACTCTACCTTGCGGACGAGCCTGAGGCCTTGCCTCATGGCCCAGATATCGCCTTTAGGGGTGAACAGGAAAAACAGATTTGCATTTTCGACGTCTTTATTTATGCACAGCGAGTCATAGCCTGTAGGGCGCACAGAGTATGTTCCTTTCTCATCATCTTCTGTTTTCATGATAGCTATTAGGTTTCTGCCGTCAAGGGCAAACCTTGTCTCGGCTCCCTCTCCGGAAGCATAGCGCCCTGTGAATTTTTTCAGGTGTTCCATGGGGATATCAATAGCAGGCATCTTGGGTTCCTGATAATCATGGGGCAGGCCCAAAGCAAGGTTAACTGCTGCGAAGAAAACCTTGTAAGCAGGGAAACCGCTCAGATTTGTCAACACTGCCACTGACATTTTCTTCTCAGGCACAAACCCGATATATGATGCTACGCCAACAATGTTTCCGCCGTGGTGGACAAGAGTGACTCCGTCAGCGTATTCGGGCTTAACCTCCAGTCCGTAGGCATAGTAGGTTCCGGTTTCAAGAGGATAGTAGGGGGTAGTCATCCTGTCTGCAGTCACGTTTTGGCAAATCCTCTTTCCATTTACTGTGCCCTTATTCATATAGACTTCCATATATTTCAGAAGATCCTTGACTGACGATTTCATGGAGCCAGACGACACAAATGTTTCTCTATGTTTCCAGGGCGCCTTGATCAGGTTGCCGTCATCGTCGTGGTAGTAAAGTCCTTGTACTTCAAAGTCGGACAGCTTGCGGACATCTATGAATGTGTGGTCCATGCCCAGGGGCTCCCAGACATGATTTTTCAGGTATTCTTCAAAAGAAGTGCCCGATACTCTTTCGACGATTTCCCCGAGCAAGGAAAAGCAATCGTTTGAGTAGCTTACATGGTGGCCTGGTTTTCCGAGAAGTTTGAAATCATGGCTTGCAATAAACCGCAGCAGATCCTTGTTGGTCCTAATAGTAGGCTTGCCGGGAAGGCTGCCATCAGGCTTGTTTCTGAGAGCCATTGGGTCTTTTCGGTACTCTTCAACCAAAATACTCAGTGCATTTACGTAATCCAAAGACGGGAGCGGTGGCATTCCTGATGTATGGCTAAGAAAGGAGTGGATCAGTATTTTCTCAGCCATGCCTGGTTCAGGAAGGTTAAACTCAGGAAGATAACGCTTTACAGGATGGGAAAGGGACAATTTACTCTCCTCTCCCAGCAAGTTTACTGCCAGGGCCGTAAAGGATTTTGTTACAGAAGCGAGGCCGAAAACAGTATCTTCTCTAACAGGCTGGTTCTTTTCGATGTCAGATAGGCCAAATCCTTTGAAATACTCCAGATGCCCTCCAACGGAGATGCCAACACCGATTCCGGGGACCCCGGTCTTCTCGATTAAGGCTTCAACATAATTCTCGAATTCAGTGGCCTTGAATCCATTAATCAACTTACATACCTCCTCAGGGGCGGAATTATATTTTGACTGCTACGCTTCCCCCTACTCCGGCTGGCGCAAAACCTCAATTGCCAGTCATACTTCTACATTGATTCTATCAGAAGTATTGGTAAACAAGCTTGACTCGCAAACATGGAAAGCATAATAAAGGACTTGGGCATTGGATAAAGGTGGCGTTAGACGGTTATGTACAGGAGGGCTGATTCCAGTGCTAAAGCAACCGGAACCTTTTAGGCTAGGCCTGGACGTGGTCTCATTATACCGGGTTAAGAGAATGTACGAGAAGAGGCCCTGTTTATTCATGAAGAGGTTTTTTACCCAGGAAGAAGCAGCATACTGCCTTAATGCTGTGGGATTTGGCCGCAAATTGGAGCGCTTTGGAGGCCGCATTGCAGCCAAAGAAGCTGTCATGAAAGTTCTTGGAAAGGGCTGGCCCTACATACCGTGGACCGACATTGAAGTAGTTCACGACGGCCTGGGGCGGCCTGTTGTACACCTCAAAGGAAAAGCACTGTCGACCATGGAAAATCAAGATATAGGGTCAATACAGGTTTCCATTACCCATGACTGGCCGGTAGCAGCTGCAGTAGCCATGGGAATTTCCAAGGGGCTGTTGCCGGTTTGCCCGGTGCCTTCCGGTGATAGCGCCTCAGACAAGGCTAATGGAGGTTGACAGGTATGTTTCTTGTATCAGCCGCTGAAATGCGAGAACTTGACCGTAGGGTTCAAGATCGTGGAGTGCCTGCCCTTATCCTGATGGAAAACGCAGGAAGAGCTCTGGCCGATCATGCCAGCCGTATTCTGGGGAAGCCGGCAATAAAGGGCCCAAGGGGAGTCGCTGAACCGGTTCAAAAGGGCCGGCCCCATCAGGGAGAGAGGCAAGAACCATGGCCAGGTACCGAGACTCAAGGCCAGACAGTTGTCATCCTTGCCGGCCCCGGGCAAAATGGAGGCGATGGATTTTGCGCAGCCAGGCACCTTTCGTCAATGGGGTATACCGTAAAGGTAGTTTTTTTCGGAGATGTTCAGCGCCTGCCTCATGAAGCAGGCCTCAACTACAAAATGCTCAGTTCTTACCCGGTGCAGGTATATCATACGGGCACATCTGATTTTCAAGAAGTCGTGGCAGACTTGGGCTGTCCGGATCTCATAATAGATGCCCTGTTGGGTACCGGTGCCCAGGGAAACCCACGGCCTCCTATAGATACGGCTATTCGCTGGGCTAATTCTCAGGGCGCCCCTGTAGTTGCCTGTGATATTCCCACAGGGCTTTCTGCAGATACAGGATACGCCCATAGCCCATGTATTCGGGCTCACCTGACTGTAACCCTGGGGTTTGCCAAAATCGGGCTGTTTAGCTATCCAGGCCCGTTGCTTGCCGGAGAGATCGTAGTAGAGAACCTTGGGTTTCCTCCGGATTTAGTCAAGGGCCCTGACATTGAAGATGATGGCACCAACTCCTGTGGGACAAGGGGTGAGAAGATTGGGGGAGCCGGATCAGGCGAACCGGTACCGGTTTTGGCCAGGGCAATGTGTCTTGAAGAAGCCCGGAGGCTCTTGCCCAAGAGGCGCGCCGATCATCACAAAGGACTGTCGGGCCATGTTACAGTCATTGCAGGTTCACTGGGAATGGCCGGTGCGGCTGTATTATCTGCAAAGAGTGCTTTGCGATCCGGAGCAGGAACTGTAACTCTTCTTTGCCCGGGCAGTGTCTACAATGTATGTGCCTCAATGGCACCTGAAGTCATGGTGGTACCTTGCGGCGATTCAGATGTGTTTACTCCCGGGCCTGAATCCCTCAATATTGTTGAACTTTATGTTCAAAAAGCAGGGGCTTTGGTGATAGGCCCAGGGTGGGGCAGGGGATGTTTTCAAACAGAATTTTTGAAGGAGATCCTGCCTTTGGCGTCGAAAAAAACGTGTATAGCAGATGCAGATGCCCTTTTTGCCCTTAAGCATTTGGGGGGGCTGTCATATCTGGCCCGCAGTCAGGGAAAATTTATCTTGACTCCTCATTCAGGGGAAATGGCCAGGCTTATTGACCTTAGTGTAGATGATTTGGAAAAGGACAGACCAGGCAATGTACGAAGGGCATCTATCGAATCAAATAGCATTGTGTGCCTTAAGGGAGCAGGTACATGTATTGCAAGCCCCCTAGGGCAGTTGTTCATCAATACGTCAGGGGCCTCCTGCATGGCTACAGCCGGATCAGGTGATGTTCTTACAGGGACAATTGCTGCTCTTGCAGCCCAGGGCCTTTCGCCATTGGAAAGTGCACGGGTGGGAGCCTTCTGGCATGGGCTTGCAGGTGAAGCAGCCTGCGCCGGTAAAGGCTCTGTAGGAGTGTTGGCTGGGGACATTGTTGAATGTTTGCCCCAGGCCCGCCGCTGGATAGAGCAGGCACTTGGTTCCGAGAGGTTCTGCGAAAAGAGGTGAAATGGCTACGAAAGGTGGCCAGACGCAAATTGACCAGGATGAAACGCGTAGTTGTGGGGTTTCCTGAGGATATATTGGAAGGTATGGATGATATAGTAGTAGAGACAAACAAAACGCGTTCCTTATTCATACGGGAGGCATGTTGTTTTTACATGGAAAAAGTGAAAAGAGAGAATATGCGAGAGCGAATGAAAGCAGGCTATATTGAAATGGCCGAAATAAACCGCCTTCTGGCTGAAGAGATAGCATGCGATTTCGATTGCTCTCCAAAACTTGGATATGCAGATGAGTATTGTGCCCACGCCATGGAAAGCATTTTTCAACCGGTTACCTCCCAGCGATTTGACAAATGGGGGAAATCCTGATTGGAGCCTTCTCGGGGCGACATTTACTTTGCTGACCTGAACCCTGTTCTTGGTTCGGAACAAGGCGGATTCAGGCCTGTGTTGATTGTTCAAAACGACATCGGAAACAAGTACAGCCCGACAGTAATCATTTCCGCGATTACCTCCCAGATTCAGAAGGCCAGACTTCCTACTCACGTAGAACTCCCCTCCCGCCTCTCAGGCCTTGAAAAGGACTCTGTTATTTTGCTTGAACAGGTCAGGACTATAGACAAGCGAAGGTTGAAGAAGCGAGTAACTAGGCTGGACAGCGAGATCATGAATAAAGTAGACGAAGGGCTAGCCATATCACTGGGCTTAAGTCCTGTATAGCGGTACCTGAAGGAGGCCATAAGATGATTTCAGACAATCTCGGATTTCCCAGAGTACACCTTTCCAACTTACCTACCCCCTTTGAAGAAGCTCCTCGGTTTGCCAGGGCTTTAGGAGGGCCAAGAGTCTTTTTGAAGAGAGATGACGCTACTGCTCTTGCCCTTGGAGGAAACAAAGCCAGAAAACTCGAGTTTCTTCTTGGTGATGCACTGCAGAAAAAATGCGATACAGTAATTACTACAGGAGGGCCTCAATCTAATCACACCAGGATGACGGCTGCTGCAGCCCGAAAGCTGGGATTTCACCCGGTTCTTGTACTTGAGGGGGATGACCCGGGAGTCCGCCAGGGGAACCTCCTTTTGGATCATATTCTTGGTGCAGAACTGGTCTTTACCGGCTCAAACGATCCAGATGATGTTATGGAACAAGTAGCCCTGAATCTCAAGAAAGAAGGAAAACGCCCTTACATTGTGCCTCTGGGTGGCTCTAACCCAATTGGAGCATTGGGCTATATAGGATGTGCTTCTGAGATAGTCAAAGAAAGTGCTGACTTGAACATCCACCCCAAGGCCGTGTATCTTGCAACCGGGTCGTCAGGCACTCTGGCCGGCCTTATACTGGGGAAATTTCTGAATAATGCTGATTTCGCAGTTCAGGGAGTCGCTGTGAGCCCAGGTGCTCCAAAGAAAGAGGCAAGGGCCCAGGATTTAGTATTGGGTGCCCTTGATTTGCTAAAGGACCGGTTGGACGGCTCAGAATCTGACATTCGAGTACTCCGGGAAAGGGTTTGCGCAGTTTGCAGAGAAGACATAAAGAAGAGCATTAGCATTACAGAAGATTTTGTAGGCCCCGGATACGCTGTGCCCACTCCTGAGGGCCTTGAGGCAATTTTTACTCTTGCCAGGACTGAGGGAGTTATCACAGACCCTGTATATTCGGGGAAAGCCCTTGCAGGCCTGATGGCTCATATCCGTCAAGGGCTATACAGTAAAGATGATGTAGTGGTGTTCCTGCATACAGGTGGAGCACCTGCCGATTTTGCCTATTCAGACACATTTGTTAAAGGAGAGGGAGCCAAATGAAACCGGTTATCGGTATAACAGCCAGTTGGAATGAAGAAAGAGAGTCTGTGGTGCTACCATATACCTATGTTGATGCAGTTACTGAAGCAGGTGGGATTCCTCTTCTGATTCCGATCTTACCCGACGACGTGGCAGAAGAGGCTTTGTCGAAAGTTGACGGTATCCTGTTTCCCGGTGGTGCCGACGTGGACCCTCAGAAGTTTGGAGAACGCCCACACCAGAAACTAGGCAGCATTAACCCTCGCCTTGATTCCATGGAGCTAAATGTAGCCAAAAGAGCCCTGGAAAAAGGCCTGCCGATTTTGGGAATATGCAGGGGATGCCAGCTTGTTAACATTGCAACAGGCGGCACTCTGGTTCAGGACATACCCGCTCAGGTTGGAGGGGCAATGAAGCATCAGCAGGAAGCACCCAGGTGGTATGGCACTCATGAGGTTGTTCTCGAAGACGGGTCTATGGCCGCAGAAATCTTTGGAACCAGGCGTTTAACAGTGAATTCTTACCACCACCAATCGGTGAAAAACCCAGGCAATGGGTTGACTGTTTCAGGCCGGGCCCTTGATGGTGTTGCAGAGGTAACCGAAGGCGGGAAGGGCTTTATTTTACTGCTGCAGTGGCACCCTGAAGGTATGTTTAGGAAGACACCTGTATTTCTCAGGCCCTTTAAGGCCTTAATAGAAGCAGCTAGGCAGTTTAGCCACTGAGTTGGAGGCCTTGTAATGGGACATAGTACTGTCAACGGTTCTCAATATGGTTTGCGCCCTAGATGCAGAGATTTGGGATTGACAATAGGGCTTTTGCCGGTAGGCCCATTGAACGCGATTACCGATGTTCCCGGTGTCCTTGTGGGACATTCAACGATTGTAGAGGGAGATGGGGCTCTTGTTCCAGGTAAGGGCCCTATAAGGACAGGAGTAACTGCTGTTCGCCCTCACCCTGGCAATCTATTCAAAGAAAAGGTCCGCGGAGCCATACATGTAATCAATGGCTTTGGAAAAGCTACGGGCATTGCACAAGTTCAGGAACTCGGTGTTATCGAAACGCCCCTTATTCTTACGAATACTTTGAGCGTCGGAGTGGCCTGGGATGCCCTTTGTGAGTATATGCTGGATCAGAACCCTGACATCGGAGTGTCTGCAGGGACAGTAAACCCGGTTGTCCTTGAGTGCAATGATGGGTACCTTAACGATATAAGAGGGCGGCATGTCAAGAAGAAGCACGTATTTTCCGCCCTTGAACATGCCGGAGCCGGGCCTGTTCCTGAAGGTAATGTAGGCGGAGGGACCGGCATGTCGTGCCTGGGCTTCAAAGGAGGGATAGGCACATCATCCAGGCGGGTAGAGTCAGGAAGTGACAATTGGACTCTGGGCGTCCTGGTCATGGCCAATTTTGGCAAATTAGAAGATTTGTTAATATCAGGGATTCCTGTAGGCCTAGAGCTCGAACATGACATTGGAGTTCAGCATCCTGCCCCTCCTGGCTCGATAGTCATGGTATTGGCGACTGATGCCCCTGTTTCGGACAGGCAGCTTTTGAGGCTTGCCAAGCGGTGCCAGGGAGGCCTCGCACGTGTCGGTTCAATATTTTCAAACGGCAGCGGTGATTTTGCTTTGGCATTTTCCACAGCCAACCGTGTAACCCAGGCCTGTCCTTCCGTCCCTATTGCCGAATACTATGTAAGAGATGATTCTCAGGCCATGGGCCTTCTTTTTAGAGCTTGTACCGAGGCAGTTGAAGAAGCTATACTCAACGCCTTGTTTGCTGCAGAGACCATGAAAGGGCGGGATGGGAATACCAGATTGGGCATTCCTATAGATAGGGTACGGGATATTTTGGCCAGGCACAAAGTCTTGAACTAAGTGGCAGCAGGCCTGATATTTCTGTGAAATATCAGGCAATGCAGGATAATCCGAACTGTCGTCGAATGACGTACAGAATATTGTCGAATGAATTTATGTGGAATCTCAGAAGTGTTGTGTTGGGGAGGTTACAAATGCCACAAAAAGACAATGACAGCGAAGTAAGAAATAGGCCGGGTTCAGCTTCCGGAAGGCCCTCGTATCTTAGAGGCCCACTGCCACAAAAGAAGGCTGACGCCGGTTCCCAGGTGACTGATATCCGGGAGGCCAAGGCTAAGCCACGTGGTTCTCAAGACAGCCCCGCTCAAGCCAAGAGCGAAGCTGCAGAAGATGTTGAACTGTACAATTGGAAGATATGGCTGCTTCCCCGGCGCCCTCTTGTTTCAGCTTTTGTGGTGGCTTCAGTTATAGGTTCTGTGGCTCTTGCGTATTGGACGTTACCCCAGATTTTCTTTGTAGGTGTCATAACCGTGATACTCCTAAACCGTTTGGCTCCTTATTTGTTCCCGGTCAGGTACATAATTACCGAGCAAACAGTAGGCTACAAGACGTTTCTTGCAAGGGACATCCGAACCTGGGATAGATTCTTAACCTACCGGGAGTTTCCTGATGGGATATTGCTTACCCATGATACGCGAACAGTGAGGGGTAGGGTGAGGGAGGGAATTTTTCTATATTATTACGAAGACGGTTCTAACAAAGATGAGATTTTCCGTATAGTTTCGTCAAAACTCAAGCCCCCGTCAGAAGCATTTGCTGACGCAGATGAAGAGAAGAAGAAAAGAGGGGGGCTGCGGGCTGCATTTGACCGAATCCGCAGGTTGAAATCGAGAGATTGATCCAAGAGGAAGAGCGTGGTTGCAGGATACCTCGCCTGTAACCCTCTTAACGCCTTTTCGTATTTCTTGCTCTTGGACAAAGATAAGGAGCTAAGGAGGGAACCGGATGGAAGAGAGGAAAGTCGAGTCAATTCTGGCTACTGACGTAGGGTCTACTACCACAAAAGCTATCCTCATTGAGAAACGTGGAGACGAGTACCGGCTTGTAACCCGCGGAGAAATGCCTACCACAGTAGAAGCACCGTGGGAGAACGTCATGATTGGCGTTCAAAAAGCAGTCAAGCGCGTAGAGGAATTGGTCGACAGGCCCATTCTGGATGAGTCAGGAAACCTCATAAGGCCCAAGGACGGCCAGAAGGGCGTTGACATGTACGTTTCTACATCGTCTGCCGGCGGTGGCCTGCAGATGATGGTTGCGGGCCTTGTGAAGACTATCAGTGCCAGTTCAGCTCACCGCGCCGCTCTGGGAGCCGGCTCAGTAGTCCTGGACGTCATCTCAGTAGATGACGGCAGATCACAGTCAGAGCACATTACCAGAATTACGGAACTGCGCCCTGATATTATCCTGATGTCAGGTGGGGTTGACGGAGGGTCAGTTGCGTACATAGCATCGATTGCAGAGATTATCAAGCAAGCTAACCCGCAACCCCGTTTTGGGGCTACTTACAAGCTGCCTTTGATTTACGCAGGCAATAAAGATGCTCAAGATTTGGTCACCGAAATTTGCGGACGCGACATGGATGTACACCTGGTAGATAACCTGAGGCCCAGGCACGACATGGAAAACCTTGGCCCGGCCAGGGAAGCAATTCACGACTTGTTCATGAACCACGTCATGGCTCAGGCGCCAGGGTACGGTGATCTTATGGAGTTGGTTGATACCACGATCATGCCTACTCCCGGTGCAGTCGGGAAATTGATAATGGTTCTTGGTGAGCAGAATAATGACAACATCATAGGTGTTGATATCGGTGGAGCAACTACTGACGTGTTCTCCAACTTCGAAGATACTTTTACTAGAACTGTGTCTGCAAACCTCGGAATGAGTTATTCAATCTGCAATGTACTTGAAGAAGCAGGTTTTGACAATATTCTGCGGTGGGTACCGTTTGGAATGGACCAGTCCCAGATTTCTGACTGGATAGCCAACAAGATGGTTAGGCCTACAACAATACCTCAAACCCTATATCACCTGGTAATTGAGCAGTCTCTTGCAAGAGAGGCCCTTAGGCTTAGCTTTGAGCATCATAAGAGCCTTGCCAAGAAGGTTGAGAAAGAGGAAGTGGGCCTTCAGTTCGGCAGCCGGAGCCAAGTGGCAAAGGCCTCAGGCCGGGATATAATCAACATGCTCACTCTGGACATGCTGGTAGGCTCAGGCGGCGTCTTATCCCACGCTCCAAGGCGGCAACAAGCAGCCTTAATGCTTATTGATGCTTTCCAGCCGGAAGGTGTCACCCAGCTGGCTGTAGACTCAATCTTCATGATGCCGCACCTTGGCGTTCTTTCATCTGTGTATCCTGATATAGCTGCTGAAGTATTCGAGAAAGACTGTTTGGTAAGGCTGGGTACTGTTATCGCTCCTGCGGCCCCGGCTAAGCGCGGTGCAGTTCTGGCTACAGTAAAAATCACCATGCCCGATGGCCAGACGTCTGAGTACAAAATCAAAGCCGGAGAAATGGAAGTCATTCCTCTTGGTGTAGGCGAAACCCTGGACTGCAGAGTCCAGCCCCATGGTGGCAATATCGATGTGGGGGGCGGCAAAGGCCATGCAGTTGAGGCCAAGCTCCATGGCGGCCTTGTTGGCGTCATTTTAGATGGAAGAGGCCGCCCAATAGAGTTCCCTGACGACGAGGCCGAGCGAATCAAGGCGCTTACGTCATGGATTGAGGCTATGAACGCCTATCCAATAGAAACCATTCACGATTTGCAGAAGCAATATCCGGTTAAGGACGAAGGCCGAAAGGGAGGGAAGAAGCGTGGCGGACTCTTCAGCTTATTTGCCAAATAGCATAAAGAAGCAAATTGGCCTTGTTAGGAAAACCCGGCGACTGCCTCTTCCAGGAGAAGTCCTGGTTAAGAAGGGTGATGTTGTATACCCCGATACTCCTGTTGCCAGGATAGCCCTTAGGCCTGGGATCCCCTGGGTTATTCCTGCTTCCAGGCTGCTGGGAATCGAGACCCACCAGTTATCCAAGTCTATGTTAAAAGAAATCGGCGAATCAGTTAAGACCAAGGAAGTGTTTGCCCGGGCGGAACAGGGGCTCTATGGCAGAAAAGAGCTGGAATCTCCCACTGACGGCGTAATTGAAGATGTATCTGACCGTTCAGGAAGAGTTACCATACGTGAGGAGTTTGGCAAAGAAGAACCGCCGGTTACCTTCGACGTTGCCTTTGAGATCAAGTGCAAGCCTGAAGAACTTCCTATGCACATGCTGAGAACCGTAGGCCAGGAGATCAAAAAGGGCCAGATGATAGCCAAGAAAGGTGAAGCCCAGGCGTTCTTTACCAAGACAGCTATTGCTCCTGTATCAGGGATAATATCTGATGTTGACACAAAGACAGGTAAAGTGACGATTGCAAGGCCATTTAAGCAGGTCATTGTGAATGCCTATATACAAGGGACCGTATCTGAAGTTATTGAGCACCGGGGTTGTGTAGTGGATACTCCCGGAATCAAGTTGAATGGTATCTTTGGATTGGGCCGGGAAACCCATGGCGAAATCAAGGTGGTAACCAAAGGGCCCGATCAGGTACTGGAGCCTGATATGATAACAGATGACTGTAAAGACAAGATCATCATCGGAGGCTCCTTTGCTACAAACGAGGCACTATCGAAAGCACTTGAGGTTGGAGTCAGAGGTGTTGTTACAGGCACGGTAAACTATTTTAACCTGACTCAATCTCTTGGGGTCAAATTGGGAGTAGGTATTACAGGACAGGAAGACATCGACATAACTGTTATCCTTATGGAAGGCTTCGGCCATCTGAACATGAGAAGAGAGATCTGGGAAACCCTTGCAGCCCTCGAAGGAAAGACTGCGTCTATAAACGGTGCAACTCAGATCAGGGCAGGCGCCATAAGGCCTGAGATAATTGTACCTTTCTTTGATTATGCTGGTGATCTTGCCCCTCAGGATATTTACGACACTGATTTGCGGTTGGGTATGGATGTACGCATTGTCAATGAGCCATATTTCGGCGCTACCGGGAAAATCGTTGAAATCGTAAGGGAACCTGTTGTAATCGATTCCGAGGCCCGGGTACCTGTGGTAAAGGTAGAACTTAACGATGCCAGGAAAGTCCTTGTGCCAAGGGCAAATGTAGAGATATTCTAGACGAAGAGTGGCGGAGCCCTGAAATCCACAACTTCATGGGCTTCCGCCACAAGATTTTCGCCGGTGGGAGTAAATGGATTAGTGAAAGTTGACTGAAATATTGTAAAATAGTATGAATGTTATCCGGGCGGGTCCAGGAGGAGGTGCCATAGGATGATCAAGTTTAATGAGCCCATTGATGAAAAGAGACGCGATGAGATCATTGAGGCCATTGCAAACAGGGTCAAGCAATTCGGAATGACAGTCCCTGCTATCTTCTTTCTTGAGATGAACAAGCCCTTGAGTTATATCGGCGGGCAAGCAATGCACTTTTTCGCGCCAATAGTCGGGGTATTTTTCAATACTTTTGAGGACTATGCTTATTTCTTTGATCAGAGAGAGAATTTGGAGCTTCTGATCCAAAGGCTTGAGGCGATTGCAGCTGACGAAGAGGACGAACGGAAGAAGCAAAAAGCATTGAAGAAGGAAGCCAGGAAGGCTAAGAAAGACATCGAAGTTAACGAAACCAGGGCTGGTTCCTCTATGCTGGACGACGCTTTGAAAATGGATCCCGGCGAAAAGAGCCAAAGCAAAGAGAATTAACCCGGGAATTAGAGGATTTTACGAAGATATGTCGTAATCAATTTATTATATGCCTTATTTTTATGTTGGTAGCGAGGGAGGGGAAGAATTCGTGCAGGAACAACAGACTGCATTTAAGCTAGACAGAGAGATAAATTCTGTACTGGCCACTGACTGCGGTTCTACTACAACAAAAGCCATCCTTATTGAGAAGGTTGGCGATGAATACCGCCTCATAGTACGAGGTGAGGCTCCAACAACTGTCGAAGCGCCTTTTGAAGACGTGACAATGGGTGCAAGAAACGCAATACGGGAAATTGAAGAATTAACCGGAAGACGTTTTCTGAGCGAAAAGGGAGTCATAACTCCCACCCAACCTGACGGAACAGGTGTAGATATTTACATGTCTACCTCTTCTGCCGGTGGCGGCCTTCAGATGATGGTTGCCGGCGTTGTCAAGACAATGACTGCTGAATCAGCAGCCAGAGCCGCTCTTGGAGCCGGGGCAATCGTAATGGACGTTATCTCTGTTGATGACGGCAGAAAGCCTCATGAGAAGATTCAGAGGATTAGGAACCTGAGGCCGGACATGATTCTTCTTTCTGGAGGAATCGATGGAGGCACAATCACCCACGTTGTTGAAATCGGCGAGCTTATTTCGGCAGCAGAACCTAAGCCTAGGCTTGGGATAGGCTACAGACTTCCAATTATTTATGCCGGCAATAAGGACGCGCGCAAGCACATTAACAATATTCTTGCTGAGAAGACAGACTTGAGGGTTGTTGAAAACCTAAGGCCTGTTCTTGAAAGAGAAGTTCTAGGGCCTGCCAGGGAAGAAATCCACAATCTCTTTATGGAACACGTTATGGCACAGGCACCTGGATACAACAAACTCATGGCCTGGACTCCAATACCCATTATGCCCACTCCCGGAGCTGTGGGTAACTGCATGCAGACTGCTTCTAAGGAATACGACATGAGCGTTATTGGTGTTGACATCGGTGGAGCCACTACTGACGTGTTCTCAGTCTTTGGCGAGTTCTTTAACAGAACAGTGTCGGCCAACCTTGGAATGAGCTATTCCATTTGCAACGTTTTGCTTGAAGCAGGAGTCGGCAACATAGTCAGATGGATTCCTTTCTCAATTGATGAAGGGGCTTTAAGAAACAGGATTAGAAACAAGATGATTCGTCCTACAACTATCCCTCATACTCTTGATGACCTGATAATTGAACAAGGCATTGCAAGAGAGGCACTGCGCCTTGCTTTTGTGCACCACAAGAGCCTTGCAGTGGGACTTAGAGGTGTCCACAGGCAAAGGACAATTGGGGATACTTTCGAGCAGAGTGGATCGGGCGATACGTACATCGACATGGCAGACCTAGGCATGCTCATAGGTTCGGGCGGAGTCCTTTCCCACGCACCTAGGCGGTCCCAGTCTGCATTGATGCTGCTGGATGCATTCCAGCCTGAGGCTGAGACTATGCTAGCAGTTGACTCTATCTTTATGATGCCACAGCTTGGTATTTTGGCTTCAGTTCACCCCAAGGCATCTATGCAGGTTTTTGACAGAGACTGCTTGGTTAAACTTGGCAGTGCAATTGCCCCTTCAGGCCCTAACGGAAATGTCAAGTTTGGGGATCCGTGCGTGAAGGTAACTCTTGATTACGAAGGGCAGACAATAGAAGAATCAGTGCCTTTTGGCTCAATCAAGGTCGTTCCCATTCCTGAAAACAAGACAGCTGAAGCAGTTATTCAGCCTGCAAGGCAGTTCGATGCAGGAAAGGGATATGGGCACAATGTAGAGGCTACTGTTAACGGTGGAGTGGTCGGCGTAATCATTGACTGCAGAGGACGCCCCATTGCCCTACCCGATGATGTGGCTCTCAGGAATTCGAAACTGGTAGAGTGGTTCCTTGCCATGAATATGTATCCGGCAGAATCACTCAAGAAATACGCAGAGATATAGAGGGGAGGAAGGAAAAATGGCACACGCATATACTCCAGGGCTGAAAGTTACTGAAAGAGCGGTGATTAGAAAGACCCGCCGCCTTCCTATCCTCGGCGAAGTAATGGTTGAAAAAGGGCAGGCGGTTTTGCCACACACAGTTGTAGCCAGGACAGATATTCCAGGTAATCCGCAGACTGTGAACGTTGCCAACCTTTTGGGTGTAGAGCCTGAGGATATTGCTGATTTCATGAAGAAAAAAGAAGGAGACTCTGTCAAGAAAGGCGAGCTTATGGCAGAGTATAAATCCTTCTTTGGCCTTTTCAAGCACCAGGTGCAATCACCTACAGACGGTACCATAGAAATGATTTCTACAGTTACAGGCCAGGTTACCCTTCGTGAGCCCCCTGTGCCTATTGAGATTGACGCTTACGTTGACGGGATGGTTGAGGAGGTTCTCCCCAAGGAAGGTGTAGTTGTCAAAACTGAAGGTGCCTTTATTCAGGGTATTTTCGGTGTCGGCGGTGAAACCCAGGGAGTTATCAGAATGGTTACCGATTCGCCTGACGATGTACTTGATGCGTCAAGGATCAAGAGTGACGATGGCGGCAAGATACTCGTAGGCGGTTCCCTTATTACGTCTGATGCAATTAAGAGGGCTGCAGAAGTAGGGGCCAAGGGTATTGTGGCAGGTGGAATAATCGACAGCGATCTCATCGACTATCTGGGATTTGACATCGGAGTAGCTATTACAGGCCACGAAGACATTCCCGTTACTGTGATTATTACCGAGGGTTTCGGCAAGATGAGAATGGCCGATAGAACCTTCCAACTGCTTAAGGACCTGAGCGGATTTAAGGCTTCAATCAATGGAGCCACTCAGATTCGTGCAGGGGTTATGCGCCCAGAGATTATAGTTCCCGGTTATGAGGCAAAGGCACGCATGCAAGAGCAAGACCTGACACAGGGCCTTGTTGCAGGAACACCGATTAGAATCATTAGAGAGCCTTACTTTGGCATGCTTGCTGAAATCGTGGATCTGCCTCCTGAGCTTCAGGTTATCGAGTCCGAGGCGAAAGTTAGAATTCTACGGGCCAAACTTGAAGATGGGACCGTAGTGACTGTTCCAAGAGCAAACGTCGAGATGATTGAAGGCTAAGAACCTAAATCACCAATGGTCTAACAGGGAGAGGTACGGCCTCTCCCTTTGTTTTTCCGGTGACGTTCGAGGTTGACGAGGTCGATGGGCCTTTCGGCCCTATTTTTGTTTTCGGGTATAAAGGGATAAAATGTCTTG
The DNA here is from genome assembly GCA_040766745.1 of Bacillota bacterium. Lineage (GTDB taxonomy): Bacteria > Bacillota > Sulfobacillia > Fermentithermobacillales > Fermentithermobacillaceae > JAXGPX01. The sequence continues at coordinate 185,771 of JAXGPX010000002.1, read as the reverse complement.
GTGAAGAACAATGGTAAGTACATGATAAATGAATGCAGACAGTGAAAAACAGAGCGGATTTTGGAGGAAGGGGGACTAAGAGGCAGGCAGTTTCAGCAACGCCTGCTGTGAATATGGATGAAAATATCTTACGGGAATTCCTGGATGAACCTGTGATTCCATTTAAGGCAAAAATGGATGATGTTTTGCCTGTTGTTTTGGGCGTGCGGAAAGCAGCACAAATTGTAATGCCTGCTGAGTTGCCTGATGCTGGCATTCTTGGTGCTACAATAGATGACAGGTTTCGCAGTAAGATGGAAGGCAGGCGGATTCCAGGCGAGTCTTTCGGAAACTTCCTGAAAGGTAAAACAGGGAAGTTCTGGCGTAGAAACCAGATGCAGGATCTGCGCTTCAGACTGGAAGTGCTGCGGGATCTGTACACTGATATAGTAGAGGGGTCTCAGTCGTACAAAGTTTATATGGGCTGGATAGACAAGCTTGGCCTCTACAAAAAAGAATTAGAGTCCAGGCCGACCATAAGGGAAATATACATTTTCAAGGATCCATCTGTTTCAGTAGAACTTGGAGAGCTGCAAGACATTAGAAAAGATGTAAGGTACGCTTCAATGAAAGCTCCTGATCCTTCAATACCTGTATCTTTGCGGGCATTCCCTGAGGAGAGAAGTACGTCGTATATGAAGAAACTCGCAAGTATATTGGGATTTCCCATTTGCTGTGCCGATAGGTACGTCTTCGATAGGAGTTCGGGAGTCCTAAGCCCAGAGGTCAGAGCTTCCAACCAAATTTTGCACTCAGAGAGCCCAGAAGAAGTTAACAATCTGGCGTATTTCACAAAGGACTTTTTCCCGTGCCAGCCTGACTGCGAAGAAGCTGCAGAGATTGGCAGGACTATCTATGAGAAGTTAAGAGAACTTGATCCCGAGTTGGCAGATAGGTATCTTGAACACGTAGCTGAAAATGCCAGGATGGTAAGACAGTACCCTGAAATCATACAGCAAAGAATAGCTAGCTTGGAGCAGCAAGCCGGTGTCGGAGAGGGCGATCAAGTTGAAAAGGACGAGTGACATAGTGCAGGCCCCCCTTTTCGACGTAGACCGCATACCGGGGCAGGGCAAACTATTCGATATAACGGTGACACCGGTGCCATGCTATGAAAACGGGTTTGAAGGCATTAGGGATCTTGAAGCCCTAAGGCAAACTGTGCTTCGGTGCGAGCAGTGCACCTTGAGGCAAGGTGCAAAAGGAGTAGTCTTTGGCGATGGCAATCCCAAGGCGCGAATAATGTTTGTAGGGGAAGGCCCTGGCAAGACTGAGGATGATACCGGCAAGCCTTTTGTTGGCAGAGCCGGCCGGCTCTTGGATTTAATGCTCAACTCTTACGGTTTCTTCAGGGATGAAGTATTCATCGGAAACATAGTGAAGTGCCGGCCGCCCGGTAACAGGCTTCCTTCCAATGAGGAAGTTCAAGCTTGCCTTCCTAATCTTAAAGCACAGATAAAGATAATCAGGCCACAGATAATCGTATTGTTGGGGGCGTTGTCATCTCAGACTTTGGTAAACCCTGGGATCAGGGTGACAAAGGATAGGGGCAGATGGTTCGAAAAAGAAGGGATAAACTATCTTGTTACTTTTCATCCGGCTGCAGTGCTTCGTGATGAAGCCGGCAAGAAGCCTTTGATGCTGGAAGACTTCGGGAGTCTCAAGAGTAAGTTCCAACAGCTTAATAGAGAATAGATTCTTAATTGATAAGTTTAGCAGACGGTGAGGGTTTTGGAGAAGAGGATATTCACTATAACAACTCAGTCAGCCAGTGAAACCAGGATGTTAGGCAGATCCATAGGTGAGCACCTTGAAGGCGGCGAAGTCGTAATCCTGGCAGGTTCATTGGGTGCAGGCAAGACTACCATGGTTCAAGGCATAGCGTTAGGCCTTGGAATCAGTAAGTCTGTAAGCAGCCCAAGTTTCGTGCTTGAGAAGATCTACCATGGTAGGCTTGAGCTTCATCATTTCGATTTTTACAGACTGACCCAGGATGAAGTAGTTGAGTCGGGCCTCTTGCTTGATCTAGGCCCTCGGTCAGCGGCAGTAATAGAATGGGCAGAACGCGGCGGTGACGCAGTGCCGGATTGGACATTGAGAGTGACAATTGAATTTGATGTGTCATCCCTGGATCTCAGTTCACAGGGCTCAATTGATAAACGGAAGATTACCTTTGAAAGCGCCACTGCCCGTTGGGGAGAGATTCTTGAATATGCTATTCAAAGGTGCAAAGAAGTCAATGAACAAGATCCTGGCTATAGAGACCAGCACTGAGCTCTTAGGAGTATCAGTAGCAGATGACACAGGTATTCTAAGCGAGTTAACAGTGGTGCAGGCGAGAATTCATTCTGAGATGCTTCTTCCATTGTGTGTTCAAGCCTTGGAAGCTGCAGGTTTGGCGCCAGAGTCTGTGGGTTGTTTTGCAGTTTCAAGCGGCCCAGGTTCTTTTACAGGCTTGAGAATAGGTTCTGCAACAGTGCAAGGGCTTGCACTAGCTTTGAAAAAGCCAGTGGTTAGGGTGCCTACTTTTGAAGTGTATCTTCGTCAATGTTCTGCATATCAGAACATTGCAGTGGTTCAAGGAAGAGCCAAGGGCCAGACTGTGTGTGCTCTTTACAAGAAAGGGCCCGGAGTTTCCGGCCGGCAATCAGTCCAACCTTCAAAAGGCCAAGGGTTCTGGAACCTTTATGGTTTTGAGCAGGTTTTACCTATTGGCGCTAAGAGTTACAAGGAGTTTTGCAGAGATTTGGCTGCAGTCAGAGAGCCTGTTTGGATTACCGGTGACGCGGCCGCCTTATTTTGCCAGAATGCTCCCAGCCTTGGAGCATATGATGTTAGGCCGGTTGATGAGTATCTATTGTTGCCAAGGCCGGGCATAGTAGGTTTGATTGGCCGTCGAATGTTTCGAGAGGGCGATACAGTCGAACCCTCTTCAGCATTACCTGAGTACTATAGAAGATCACAGGCCGAAGTGGTGTTTGCCAAAAAGAGAAACGAGGGTGACACGCATGAAGAGTCTTCAACAGGTAACAATCAGTGAAATGACTCTGAATGATCTTGATGAAGTACTTGCAATCGAGCATCAATCGTATCCAACCCCATGGTCCAGGCGGGCTTTCCATTCTGAGATTATAGAAAATGTTTATGCACATTATTTTGTAGCCCGGAGCGGAGAAGAACTTGCCGGCTATTTTGGAATGTGGATTATTCTAGACGAAGCCCACATTACAAACATAGCCGTGAGCCCAAAGATGAGGCGCCAGGGGATAGGAGAGCAGATGCTCAGGTTTTCCTTTGAGAAAGCCAAGGAGCTGGGTACCTCTCGAATGACCCTTGAGGTGAGAGTCTCTAACTATGAGGCTCAGAACCTTTATAGAAAGCTTGGCTTTGTGGACAAAGGAATAAGGAAAGGATATTACTCTGATACAAATGAAGACGCTATTATCATGTGGAAGAACGACCTGGGCCCTGGAAAGCCGCAGGCGCAAAAAGTGAAGTGGATTATGTAGGTACGGCTATCAGTCTGTGATATTTGCCCCTCACCTGGCCAATGCCAGTGAGTTAATATCGTCTCTTGCCCTTTGAGCGGCTTCTGCAATTGCTCGGTAGATATCGGCTTGGCTTGGATTATCTGTGGCCAGTTTCTCATAAGCAAACATGATTCCTCGTGATGAAGAAACAATTGCGCCTTTGCCTCCGGCAAAGAAAGCAGGTTTTACATCTTGGCCTGTTCCGCCTTGTGCTCCGTAACCGGGTACAAGAAAAAGAGCCTGGGGCATCACGTTTCGGAGCGTTTCAAGATCCTCGGGATATGTAGCCCCTACCACTGCGCCAATATTAGATAATCCGCATTTTCCAATATTGGAACTTCCGAGGTTAGTAACTGCTTCGGCGACCTTGACTGAAAGGGTTGCAGGCACGCCGGTGTGCCCTTTACATAATCTGAGGCCTTGAAAGGCGCCTGACCCTGGATTGGATGTTTTCACAAGTACGAAGAGGCCGCAATCATGCTTGTTTGCCATTTGAGCAAAAGGCTCCAGTGTATCCGGGCCCAGGTAAGGGTTTACAGTCAGAGCATCAGCGAAGAACTCTGATGAAGGCTCAAGGTAAGCCTTTGCATATGCCCGGGCTGTATTGCCTATGTCGCCCCTCTTGGCATCTAGGATGGCCGGGATATTCATATTGTGTGCTTTCTTAAGGCATTTTGAAAGGGCTTTCAGCCCCATGATACCCATGCTTTCAAAGAAGGCTGCCTGGGGTTTGACTGCACATGCGCAGTCATGGGCTGCCTCAAGTATAAGGCCGCAAAAAGTATCCAGAAGGGCCTCAGGGTTTTGATCAGGAAATGCTTTTGACAGTTTCGAATCTGAAGCAAAGATTCGCAATGGATCAGGATCTATGCCAATTACAATACGGGAATTTACCTTGATAATTCGTTGATTCAGCCTGTCAGCGAAATGCATCTTAACTACCCCTTGCTTGGAAAAACTTCTTGCTTGAGCCATCAAGAGAAGACTATCAATGTCCCGGCATTCTGACAAGGGAGGAAATTGGGGGGAGCCCCAGAGGAATTCTGGCAAACTGCAGGGGGATAAGTATAATTGGGATAGACTCTAAGAGGTGATACATATGCTCATACTTGGAATCGATACGTCCTGTGATGATACTTCTTGTGCCGTTGTGGAAGATGGGCGGAAGGTGTTGTCTAATGTAGTTTCCTCCCAGACCGATCTTCATTCGAAGTACGGGGGAGTGGTTCCTGAGATAGCGTCCAGAAGCCACCTTGAGACTGTTATACCCGTGACCAAAGAGGCGCTTTTTCGAGCAGGCATTGCTCTCGAAGACATACAATGCATTGCAGTTACCAATGGCCCTGGCCTCCTGGGATCGCTGCTGGTAGGTGTGTCATATGCCAAAAGCCTGGCTTACGGCAGCGGGATTCCCCTAATCGATGTCCATCATCTTGCAGGCCATATTTACGCCAACTTCCTAGGCGAGAGTGAACCGTGTTTTCCTCTCCTGAATCTTGTGGTTTCAGGAGGGCATTCTGATTTGATTCTCATGCAGTCACACGGCCGGTTCGACATCATTGCCGAAACCAGGGACGATGCTGCAGGAGAAGTGTTTGACAAAGTTGCCAGGGAAATTGGATTGCCGTTTCCCGGAGGCCCCTATCTGGACAAACTTGCAGAAAGCGGCGACTCTGCGCGAATCTTCTTTCCTTTTCCGAAAATCCAGGGTTCTAGATATGACTACAGTTTCTCGGGGATAAAAACCCGCGCCCTTCTGGAATTCCAATCAGGCGGCAAGGCAGAAAGCCTTAGGGTAGACCTGGCTGCCAGCTTTAGGAAGGCAGTTGTAGATCAGCTGCTGCGGCCTGTAGAAGAAGTGCTGAAAAGGACAAGGGCAAAGACCTTTGCTATCTCGGGCGGAGTAGCAGCCAATACGCTTTTAAGGGCAGAAGCTGCAAATCTGGCGGCAACCCTGAATATCCCGTTGTTTATCCCGCCAAGGGAACTCTGCACAGACAATGGTGCTATGATTGCAGCGGCAGGTTTCTACAAGTACAGGCTGGCCGGAAGATTCCCGGACCGCTGGACTGCCTTGAATCCTGTGGCAGGCCTTGAATTGCATTCGTGGGGAGAGTGAATGTCGTGATAATACCTGGCCCGACACCGTCTCCTTCAATAGAAGCCTTATTGTACAATGCCCAGATGGAAGGAATTTTGCCGATTACGTCACGCTGCAACATGGGGTGTATATTTTGCTCTAATGCCTACAATCCCAAGAGTTGCGAGGTATTTTGCATACCTCCAAGGCCCCTCGAGGATATCAAAGATACTATTCTGTGGCTTGGAGGCTCAAGGGGCCCTGTGGTTATCGGTGAGTCGGTTACCAGAATTAACGAAGGAGAGCCTCTTACTCACCCTGATTTTGTTGAGATTTTGCGGCTTGTAAGAAAGTCTTACCCTGAGCGAGCCATTAGGATCACAACCAATGCCTCGCTGTTTACTGACGACTTGATCAAGGAAATTGCAGGGCTGGGCCATGTCGAATTCATGATTTCCCTCAATACCGTTGGGTACAGAGAAAAAGTCATGGGAGACAAGGAGCCTGAGAAAACTCTTGACAATGTAATGGCCCTTGGAGCCAAAGTCCCATTTGAAGGAAGTATAGTTGCTCTGCCTTTCGTAACCGGATGGGATGATATTGAGAACACTGCAAAATTCTTAAGAGATTCCGGTGCATGGTCTATAAGGATACTTGCACCTGGGTTTTCTAAGAATCACCCTCTTGGTTCCCAAATGGATCCTGGTACATGGGGCGAAATACGGTCTTTTAGCCAGGAACTAGGCGGAAAACTGAAGATTCCGGTTCTGTTTGAGCCTCCCGGCCTGAAGTCGCTTATAGCAGAGGTAGTGGATATTTTGCCAGGTTCCCCTGCACGGAGGGCAGGGCTCAGGCCAGGCGATGTGCTTGAGACTGTAGGAGGTAGGCAGGTGTTCTCTCGCACAGAAGGGTTTGAAGCGTTGCGGGATACCGAGAACCCCCGGTTAACTTTTGATCGTGACGGGGTTCTGTACGACACTGTGATGTACAAAGAAAAGTACGCTTCACCTGGGCTGGTCATGTACGATGATTTGGATTCCCGGGCATGGTTTGAGTGGGAACGCAAAGCAGGGGCAAAGCACAGGCGTGTACTAATCCTCACGTCAATTCTTGCCAAGCCCATTATCGAAGATGCCCTTGACCGGCGGGGGTTGGCCGCAAGGGTTGAAGCAGTTGAGTCAATCTTCTTCGGAGGCAATATTCAGGCAGGGGGTTTGCTTACAGTCAGAGATTTTCTTGCTGCTTACACCAAGGTCACCTCAAGCGGATTTATGCCCGATACCGTAACCATTCCCAGGCGAGGTTTTGACCCATGGGGAAGAGATTTGGAGGGAATCACCTATCGGGCCTTTGAGGAAAAAATCGGAAAAAGGGTCATTCTAGCTTGAATGACAGAAGGATTGTTTCGCGTATCCAAAGAATACATACGATTACAGAAATCTTTGTGTTGGCATGTGTTTTCGGCAATGTTTGCTTTAGGAGGTTGAAAGTATATTGGATGCAAAGGAGTTCTTGAAAAGCGCCTCCATGGCCCATGGAGTGTCAGGCTTTGAGTTTGCCAATGTAGCATCAATTGCCAGGCAAGCAATGTCTGGCCTGGTAGACGAAATACGTACAGATGCTCTTGGCAACATTATTGGCCTTAAGCGTGGCGAGGGCCCTGAACCCAGGCCAAAGATCATGCTAGCCGGGCATATGGATGAAATCGGGCTCATTGTCACCCGGATAGAAGAGGGTGGGTTTCTCAGGTTCGGCCAGATGGGCGGCGTAGATCCAAGAGTGCTGCCTGCCCATGAAGTGATAGTATACGGGAAGAAACCGCTTACGGGAGTAATTGGGGTGAAACCACCTCACCTGACGTCTGCCGAAGAGGCGTCCAAGGCTCATAAAATGGAAGATCTATTTATTGATGTAGGGATGCCGGAAGAAGAGGTGCGAAAGAACGTCAGAGTAGGCGATGTAATTACCTTCAAACGACAGGTCAGCGATCTTATGCAGGATGTTATTGCAGGAAAATCCTTTGACGACCGGGCAGGGGTAGCTGTCATCCTGGTTTGCCTTGATGAGCTTAGGAAATACAAGGTAAACGCAGATGTGTATGCTGTTGCCACTACTCAAGAAGAAGTCGGCTTGCGCGGCGCCCTGGTATCTGCATATGGCATTGCGCCGGACATAGGAATAGCCATAGATGTTTGTCATGCAGAGACTCCTGGGGTGCCGGAATGGAGGACTTCTTCTCTGGGCAAAGGCCCGGAACTGACTCAAGGCGGGAATATTCACCCCAAAGTTTATGCAGGCCTGGAGAAGGCCGCAGCTGAACTGGGAATTCCGGTGCAGCCGGACGTCGCTCCGGCGGCGACAGGAACTGATGCATGGGCTATCCAGGTTACCCGTTCAGGAGTGGCTACAGGCCTGGTTTCAATTCCCTTGAGGTATATGCATACATCTGTTGAGGCCCTCTCAATGGGTGACGTAGAAAAAGCAGGAAGGATTATTGCCAGGTTCATAGCATCTGTTGATGCGCCTTTTGTGAAGGAGTTGAAGATATGGATCTAAAAACTCTCACATCCCTTTCAGGGGTCGCAGGTAACGAGTATGAGATCCGGAGTGCGATCATACAAGAACTTGATTCCATGGGAATACAGTACGAGTGCGACGTACTCGGAAACGTAATTGCAAGAAAAGGCAGCAAGGGCCCTAAAGTCCTTCTCGACGCCCACATGGATGAAGTAGGCCTTCTGATAACTTATATAGAGAAGAACGGGTTTTTGCGCTTTACAGCTGCAGGCGGCATAGACCCAAGGGTCCTGGTTTCCAAGCGCGTGTTGGTAGGCAAGGAGAAACTGCCAGGCGTAATAGGGGCAAAGGCCATTCACTTGCAGGAACGTAACGAGCGAGATCGGGTAATACCAAGGGATCAGCTCTTTATTGATATTGGCGCCAAATCAAAAGAAGATGCCGAAAAGAAAGTCAAACCAGGGGACTATGTGATTTTTGATACAGAGTACGAAGAACTTTCACCTGGGATCATTAAGGCAAAGGCCCTCGATGACAGAGTAGGCTGCGCCTTGCTGTTTGAAGCCCTTAAAGAGCCATGGGATGAGATTCAACTATATGCTGTTTTCGCGGCTCAAGAGGAAACAGGCCTGAGGGGGGCAAAGGTAGCAGCGTTTGCTGTTGAGCCTGATTTGGCGTTGGCCCTTGAAGGTACTGTTTGTGCTGACATACCAGGTACCGATAAGGAATTTCAGGCAACAAGATTAGGTAAGGGTGCTGCGTTGAGCGTTATGGACAGAGGGTCTATACCTAACCGCGCCATGTTTGAACATCTTGTGAAAATTGCCCAAGAAAATCAGATTCCCATACAGTTTAGGGAAGCAACCTCGGGAGGAAATGATGCTGCAGCTATCCAGCAGTCCAGGTCCGGCTGCCCTGTGGCATCAGTTTCGGTACCCTGCCGTTATATACATACACCTTGTTCTCTAATGTCAATGTCTGATTTTGAAGCTGCGAAGAAACTGATGATTCTATTCTTGAAAAGCGTTGAGGGAGGTTTTAGGCCGTGAAGGATCTTATTAAGAGACTGACTGAGACTTTTGGCCCGTCAGGCTCAGAGGGGCCAATCAGGGAAGTTATCAGAAAAGAAGTTGAGGCTTTTGTCGACGAGATTAGGGTAGATGCCCTAGGCAACCTTATATGCTTGAAAAAAGGCAGCGGAGGAAAGAAAGTCCTGTTGGATGCCCACATGGACGAAATCGGGCTCATGGTAACACATATTGACGAAAACGGATTCTTGCGCTTTGGAAATATCGGCGGAGTAAGCGCCGCAGTCAGTTTGGGGCAGAGAGTTTGTTTTGAAAATGGCACTTTTGGAGTCATCGGGTGTGAGCGGATAGAGGACCCCAAGGATTTGAAACTGAACAAACTTTATATCGATATTGGGGCAAAGAACAGGGAAGAAGCTTCAGAAAAAGTCAAAGTGGGCGACAGCGCAGGGTTTTTCCAGCCCGTCGCAGACATGGGAAACCGCGTGGTGGCAAAGGCTATGGATGATAGGATCGGGTGCGTAGTAATCATCGAGGCGTTAAAGAGGCTCACTTCTACGGATCACGACATCTATGCAGTGTTTGCCACACAGGAGGAAGTAGGGTTAAGAGGCGCGAGGGTGGCGGCTTTTGGTATTGAACCCGATGTAGGTATTGCGTTTGATGTGACGGGTACAGGTGATACGCCCAAGGCCAGGACTATGGATGTATCACTTGGCAAGGGGGCTGCCATTAAGGTCAAGGACTCAAGCCTCATATGCCATCCAGGCCTTAGAGATTACCTGGTCAAGTTGGCCGAGGAAAAGGGTATTCCATATCAAATGGAAGTGCTGGAGGCAGGAGGTACCGATTCAGGCGCCATTCAGATGACCAGAGCCGGAATACCTGCCGGGGTGATTTCCATTCCGTCAAGGTACATTCACAGCCCAAGCGAAATGGTTGATATAGGCGACGTAGAAGCTTGCATTAAGCTTTGCGTGGCAGCATGTGAGAGTTCATTGGATTTCTGACACAGGAGGGAGCGTTTTTTATGCCAGAGCTCGCCAGAGTCCTGGGAATGGCTCAAAAGTTGGGGGCAGAATACGCAGATGCCCGGTATGTTTCCATAACACAAGAACCGGTGTCTCTTGAAAGCGACGGAGCATCAAATGTATCTGTTTCCAAGAGCGCAGGAATTGGGCTAAGAGTGCTTGTAGACGGAGCCTGGGGGTTTGCTTCGACTCCATATATTGATTCAAGAACCCTTAGTAAGCTATCGGAAGAAGCCGTCAAAATAGCAGGGGCTTCAGCCATGTACAAGAAAGGTGAAGGGGTTTCTTTGGCCCCTTTGCCTTCTATACGAGTCAAGTGGCAGACGCCTGCCGCTGTGGATCCATTCAGCGTAAAGTCAGAGGACAAATTGGCTTACCTTAATGATTCCATCGAAGCAGCCAAGAAGATGCCTGATATTGCACAAGCCAGGGCTTCTATGATCAGTTACAAGGAAGAAAAGGAATTCATGTCCACAGACGGGCGAGAAATTCAGCAAACGTTGTTATACACCGGAGCATCGATTTCTGTTACTGCACGCGGATCGGGCGACACTCAAACACGCTCTTTTGAAGATTATGCTTCGGCAGGTTATGAATTTGTTGAAGGGCTTGATCTTAAGAGCAAAGGCCAGGAACTTGCCAGAGAGGCCGGTAAACTTCTTACGGCACCGGTTTGCCCCAGGGGAGTGACTGATCTGGTAATGGGAGGCTCAATGACGGCTCTGCAGATCCACGAATCTTGCGGCCACCCTGTTGAGTTGGACAGGGTCATGGGTTGGGAGACTACCTACGCAGGCACTTCATTCTTGACACCTGAGAAGAAAGGCAGCTTTAGATATGGCTCTCCTGCCGTCCACCTTGTTGCCGATGCTACAGTGCCCAAAGGGCTTGGGTCTTTTGCATATGACGACGAAGGCGTCGAGGCTCAGAGGGCTGATTTGATAGTAGAAGGAATTTTCCAGGATTACCTAACGTCAAGGGAATTGGCTCCTATCTTTGATCAGGAGTCAAACGGTTGCATGCGGGCAGTTGGCTGGCAGAACTTGCCTATGGTCAGAATGACCAACATAAACCTAGAGCCAGGTGATTGGACCCTTGATGAGATCATACGAGATACCAAAGCGGGCGTCTTTGTAGACTCTCCCAGGAGCTGGAGCCTGGATGATAAGCGCCTCAATTTCCACTTTGGCCAGGAGATAGCTTATGAGATTAAGGACGGTTCCCTGGGCAAGATGCTGAAAAACCCAGCCTATACAGGGATGACGCCTGAGTTTTGGGGTTCTTGCGATGCGGTTTCAGGCAAGCGCGAATGGAATGTTTGGGGAACGCCGGGATGCGCCAAAGGTGAACCTGTGCAGGTTATCCACGTAGGACACGGAGCATCACCTGCCCGGTTCCGCAACATAAAGGTAGGTGTGGGACATTGATAGGAAGAGACGATGCCCTTAAGATCCTTGATAAGGTCATATCTTTTGCCAAAGGATTTGATATCGGAGCCAATCTTGTATCAGAAGATCTCAGCCTTACCAGGTATGCCCGGAACCAGATCCACCAAAACCTTAAGCGTCAAAATCACGTACTTACTGTAAAAGTAGTCAAGGGAAAGAAGGCAGGCACTGCTTCTGTAAATTTGCTGGATGAGGGGTCTTTGCGCTGGGTAGTGCAGCAGGCATATGAAAGCATGGAACTTGCTCACGATGACCCAGAGCTGCCGCCCCTTTCCAAGGCTGCTCCTGCGCCTGAGGTAAATACGTACGTGCCTTATACTGCCGCAATGAAGCCAAAGGAAAGGGCTGTAGGGTGCGGGGCCGTAATTTCTGCTGCCCATGAGAAGGGCCTTTTGGCATCAGGCACTTATTCAACCCTTGTACGCGAGAACGTTGTTGCCAATACTTCAGGAACCAGAGCGTATAATGCGTCTACCGAGGCTTTTTTCAGGACTGTGGTCGAGTCAGGAGCCAATACAGGGTACGCTGACAGGTTGGTAAGGGATGCGAGAAACATTGACTATGAAGCGGTTGCTAAAGAGGCCGTAGAGAGAGCAACCATGTTCAATGACCCTGTTGATCTTCCACCAGGCAGGTACGACACGATTTTCCTTGAGTACGCCCTTTCAGATCTTATAAGGTTCCTTGGCTATGTTGCGTTTGGTGCTGCAGCTAAACAGCGTGGCACTAGTTTCATGGCCACAAGCATGGGACAGAAGGTTATGGGCGATAACATAACCATATGGGATGATGGTTTGGATCCCAGGGGATTTGCATCTCCATTTGATATTGAAGGGATTCCAAGAAAGAAAGTTGTGTTTGTTGACAAGGGCATAGCCAAAGGCGTTGTTTATGATACAAGGACCGCTGCAAAAGAAGGACTTACTTCAACAGGCCATGGAGATTTCAGCTGGGGTAGGGCTCAGCCCAGGCCACACAACATGTTTATGGCAACAGGCGATTCATCTGTCCAGGAGATGATTGCGTCAACTAAGAAAGGTATTCTGGTTACACGTTTCCACTATACCCATTGCCCCGAACCTATGAAGGTTGTGGCAACAGGTACGACCAGAGACGGCACGTTCCTCATAGAGGATGGGAAAATATCAGCCAGAGTGCGCAATTTGCGCTTTACCGAGTCAATGCTTGACGCTTTTTCCCGGGTTGAAGCCATCTCGGCTGATTCAAGGGTTATAAGGGACTGGTGGAGCACCTTCACTTCAGTGCTGCCCTCAGTCAAGATCAAGGACTTTACCTTTACCGGGGCCACAACATTCTAGGCTCCTCGGTGCCAGTGACGTGGTTGTCAGAGGATATAGAGTTTGAAAAGGCGCTTCCTCAATCAAGAGGAGGCGCCTTTGATTGCAATGAAACCAAATTGCGTTCTAGAACATGGCCGGAGTGCCTGCAGGCGAAAAGTAAAGCTGAAGGGCCCTGAATATTCCCTGTGCTGCTGCATCCTGCATGTGGCCTTGCTTGAGCAGGCCTTCTTCTCTTGCATTGGAGAGATACATCACTTCAACAAGCACTGAGGGGCAATGGGATTCTCTGTTCACAAAGAAATTCGCGTTTCTGACTCCCCGGTTAAACGTACCCAGGCAGTGAGTTACCTCTTTCTGAATGAGTTCTGCCAACCTGCCGGATTCAGATGCATTCAATGTGCTTTCACAGATATAAGAAGTCGTGCCTGCTACCGACCGGTCGCTGTGCCAGTCGTTGTGTATCGATATAAAGGCATGGGCTTTGGCGGACCATGCGGCCCTCTTTGCAAGATCCCCTGCGTATTCGTCTATGGCCGGGTTCCAGCCCTCAGGGGGAGTAGCATCTTCAAAGAGCCCCAGTCTTGTCAGGATAACCTCGGCACCTGCGTTTTGGAGCATATCCCTGAGCCTTACGGCAATTTCCCAGTTCGCAGTTCGCTCTGTAAAGCCTGTAGGGCCTGATGCCCCTGGATCACTTCCTCCGTGGCCGGGATCAATGACAATGGTTTTTCCTGCAAGTCCGGGATTGGGGAAGTAAGCCTCAAGGGAATTGGCGTTTTTCTTCAAAAGATAAGAAGCAGTTTGTGACGTATCCAGGGACAGGTTGACTCCGTTATCGTTCGAGTCTATATCGACGGATTTGACTAAATCGCCTTGAACCTGCGGAGCCTCGCCTGAGTAAGAGGCTCCTGGCAAGAACATGCTTACTGAGCTGCCGTTTCGGGTCACCTTGGGCCAGGCATATCCAAGGGTCTGAATAGTAAGGGTTTCGCCGTCATCTTTAGGTTGTACGTTCACAGCCGTAACTGTGGGCGCAAAGCCAAGAACTATTTTACCTGGGCTTTGCTCTCTGACTATATATGACGGTTTCTCCTGAAACTTGATAGTCACGTCACTGCTTTCCACTTTCACGCTTTCAAACTCATAGAAGTTTATGTCCAACCGGCCTACTGTTTCGAAAAAGGCCGAAGTACTTATTACGAGCTCATTGGATTCGCTTTTGTCAATCAGACTGCAAGTTTGAAACGGGCCTTGAATAGTTAATGTGCGAGTAGTGGAACTTGCATCCAGGGCTATGGAGAAGCCAGGAGACTTGCTGGGTACTCCATTTGTGAGCCATGATGCTACCCACCCTACTACCCCTTTTGGCGATATTCCCCTGATCCATTGGCCGCTGGTTTCCAGAACCCTCAGTACATCGCCTCTTTGCACCATTGATACGACCGGGTAGCTTGTCCCAGGCCCAGACCTAAAATTCACGTCTGTTGCGTTTATAGTTGTTGTACTGTATTTTCCCAATGACCACGAGGATTCAGATATTCCAAATGAGAGGGCAGGATCCTTGACAGAGGAGATAACAGTATCAGGCCCGTACACCCATCCTTTCACCCCTCCAGAAGTCTCCACTGCGATCCAGGCTCCCCTGGAGGTTATATATTTCCCTGAATCGTTAGTATTCAGTTTGGCCATGGCACCTGAACCCTTAATTGGTGACTGGTAGACAGTTACGGCCTGGTTTCGAGGCCTGACAAGCATATCTCCTGTAACCTTCTGGGTATCTTGAATTTTAGGGAGAATGAGCTGGAGAAGAGGTTCATGTACCCAGCCTGTCCTGGCATTTCCCAGAGATACCCTAATCCAGTCGCCTCTTTTAGCCTCGGCCGGATAGGAGATACCTTTTTGGGTGAGCCCAACTACAGGGAAGCCAGTTCCGGGCCCCTGGCGCATATTGACGTCGGTTCTTGTTATGACAGCCGTAATGCCGCTGGAATTGAGATCTATGTCAACAAGCCATGATGCGATCCATGCTTCTTTGTTCTTGTACATAACCTTGAGCCAGTCTTTTTCGACAGACAATACATCAAGCCAGGTTCCTTCAAGAACCAGCCCGGACACATTGTAATTAGTTCCAGGGCCAGTTCTCAGGTTACAAGCATCTCCGATTACAATTCCTTTGAATCCTGAGAAATTCGAGACCGGCGTTCCAGTGCTATTGCTAAATACCGGTGCCGGATAGAAGAGTGAATTCGACATAAGGCATGTGATCACAGTGAGAAGAAGAAACTTCGACAACCTGGTCCCTATTCTGCGTTGTGCTATGTGTTCTAAATTCATTATTGAGTTATGTTCTTTCATATGTATCAACCTCACACCAAGAATGGGGCCAAAAACTTAGTAAACCTGCTCTACCATAGTAATCGAAACCAGCCATCCCATATTGAGACGAGATCCGTCAGATAAATGTTCCGTTATCGACAATTATTGCACATAATTCCGCCATTCGCCTTAAAAGTTGAGCGCTATGCCTGTCTAGACAGGCATAGGCAACATGTGCCAAAAAAACGAAACCGCAGCTTCTGTTTGTGACAGAAGCTGCGGTATTGGCCGGATTCAGCAGTTATTTCTTGTGGGCCGGTTTCTTGCCTGTTTGCTCATAGTAATTCTGAATGGCTGCGTGCACGGCATCAGCGGCCAGGTTTGAGCAGTGCAGTTTCTGAGGAGGCAATCCGCCCAGGGCTTCTGCGACAGCCTTATTGGACACTTCCAGTGCCTCTTCGAGGGTAAGCCCTTTGACCAGTTCAGTTACCATTGAACTGGTAGCTATGGCTGCCCCGCACCCAAATGTCTTAAACTTGATGTCCTCGATTCTGTCATCTTTGATTCTAAGTGTAATTCTCATTACATCTCCGCAAACAGGGTTTCCGACTTGCCCTGTTCCGTCTGGATTCTCAATTTCCCCTACATTTCTGGGGTTAAAGAAGTGATCCATTACTTTATCGTTGTACATCCTTATCCCTACCTTTGCCTCAAAAACTACTACCCTGGCCGAACACTGACATGGAACGAAGTCTTTCTACTATAGGGGGCAATATCTGTATCACGTAATCGATATCTTCTTCGGAAGTGGATCTTCCCAGAGTCATCCTCAGTGATCCATGGGCAGTTTCGTGGGGAAGGCCCATGGCTAAAAGCACATGAGATGGTTCAAGGGAACCTGAAGTACAGGCTGACCCTGATGATGCTGCAACTCCCAGAAGATCAAGGTTAAGGAGCATTGCTTCGCCTTCAACATGTTTTACACTGATGTTTACGTTATGCGGAAGCCTCTCTGACGGGTGTCCGTTAAGAACCGCTTCAGGTATGTTGGCAAGAAGGCCCTGAATAAGTTTGTCGCGGAGCCTGGATAGTCTTTGAGCTTCTTGAGGCAGGCCGGTTTGTGCCAGATGGCATGCTTCGCCGAAACCTACTATTCCGGGCACATTTTCAGTACCTGCACGGAGCCCTCGTTCATGGGCTCCTCCGGTGGCCTGAGGAGTGAGCCGTGTGCCTTTTCTTACGAAAAGCGCTCCTACGCCTTTCGGGCCATAAATCTTGTGGCTGGAAAGAGTAAGAAGATCCACGCCAAGATCATTTACGTCGATAGGGATTTTGCCTGCACTTTGCACTGCATCAGAATGGAACAAGATACCGTGTTCACGTGCTATCTTTCCGATTTCGGAAATAGGCTCTATTGTGCCCACTTCGTTCTGGCCGTGCATTACCGATATAAGAACGGTACTGCCGGTAATGGATTTTCTAATGTCTTCAGGGTCAATCATGCCATATTTGTCACATGGAACATAAGTGACTTTGTACCCTTCCCTTTCCAGCAGTTCAAAGGTGTGGAGTACCGCATGGTGTTCGATTTGACTGGTGATAAAGTGGTTGCCTTTATCCTGCATAGCCCGGGCAATGCCTCTTATGGCGAGATTATCAGCTTCTGTTCCTCCCGACGTAAATATGATTTCCCTGGGAGTTGCCCCAATCAGTGAAGCTATTTTTTCTCTGGCAAGATCGACAGCCATTCGGGCTTCATACCCGTACCGGTGTACGCTGGAAGCATTGCCGAATTTATCGGCAAAATACGGCAACATGGCAGCCAGCACTTCAGGCCTAACAGGAGTTGTTGCAGAATGGTCTAGATAAACCGGTTTGTGAGTTTGCAGCTGACTACTCATGACTCAATTCCCCTTTCATCATGGGTTAATCTCCATCAAGTAAGTCTGTAAGAGTTATGGAATCAAGAACACTGTCAATTGCCTCTCCGACTTTCTGCCAGACCAACTTGGCCCGGCAGTCATCAGGGCAGTTGAAGTGGGAAAAATTCTCGTCAACACAATCAACAGGGACTACAGGCCCTTCTACAATCCTGATAATTTCGCCGACTGTTATCTGATCGGCCGGTTTGGCCAGTGTATAACCTCCGCCGAATCCTCTTTTTCCTAGCACCAGGCCGCCTTCCCTGAGAGGTTTCACAATTTGCTCAAGGTAACCCTGGGATACTTTTTGGATTGATGATATCTCTGACAGCGAGGTTAGGCTATCACCTGACCTGGCCAGCTGATACATTAGGAGTACAGCGTAATGCCCTTTTGTAGAAAGCGAAAACGGCAATTTGGTTCACCTCGGTTTCAAAGAGCGCCTGATTGCTGCAATCAGACTAATCCTATTATTATGCTAGGATTAGTCTTAGTCAAGAGAAATTGCACCCATTAACTGCCGTTGATTGGAGAACTTCAGCAAGAGGAGGTATTATACTGGAAGAGAGCGAATCTTAATCAAACTTTACTAGTATCGTGAGGGATTAATGTGGGCATTGATGAGAAGTCCCTTAGAGAGATAATCAAGCGTCTCGAGAAAGAAGTTTCTCAAAGGCCGAAGGATATTGCCACAAGGCTTCAACTTGCTTTGTCTTACATGAAGACAAGAGAACCGGACAAAGCAAAAGAACAACTGTCTAAAGTCATTGACCTCGATAAGCGCAATGTTGAGGCCCATTACTACCTGGGCGTAACAATGGCCGATTCAGGAGAAATCGAAGAGGCTAAGAGTGCATGGGAGAGGGCTGTATCTCTTGACAAGAACCACAGTCCGTCCTTGTATTTCCTGGGCAAGATATATGCCCTTGAGGGCAAACTGGATGCTGCCATTTCTCACACAGAAAGAGCCAGAGATGCAAGGGCCGGCAATATACTGGCCCATTCCCAATTGGGCGAATTGTACTTAGCGAAAGGTAGAATCAAAGATGCCCTTAACGAATGGCTAGAGGCTCTGAAGATTGATCCGTCTAACCTTCAGGCATTACATAATGTAGGGGCAATATATACTGACCTTCAAATGTTCGATGAGGCTCTTGACATGCTCGGGAGAGCTGAAAGGTTGGGATCTGCAGCCCCACTGCTCCACTTCAATAAAGGCCTTTCTTTTTTGGGCAAGAAAGAATACGGGAAGGCCCTTGAGTCTCTGTCTAAGGCCAAGGAATTGGAACCGGACAATATTAGAACGATTACTACTCTTGGCGAAGCCTATGCATTGTCAGGAAATATTGATGCAGCAATAGATCAATGGAAACAGGTTCTTGCAATTAGCCCTGATGATTTGTTTGCCACGTATAATCTGGGGCTCGGGCATTTTCAAAAGCAGGAGCAGGCCGAGGCTATAAAATTGTGGGAAAAGTGCATTTTGATCAATCCAGAATACATACCTGCTCATCAGAACCTGGCTACTGCTGCAGTAATGGCCGGCGATTTTGACCGAGCCATTTACCGGTGGCAGCAGATAAGCCAATTGCAGCCTACTTCCCCAGAGCCCCAAATGGTATTGGGGGATTTGCATTTCAGGGCAGGCAATCTTCAGGAAGCCAAGCGTACATCGGAAAATCTTCTTGATGCACTTAAGCAGGTAGATCTGAAAGAATCAGGGGTAAAGAAACTACGGTCAGATGTGGAACTCTTGTATGGTACCGTGCTCTTGGCGCTAGGCAATGCACGGGAAGGGTTGAAACACTGGTTGGAAGCTATGAAACACAATCCGAATTTCGCCCTTGAGTCAGGCTCATTCATATCCAGGGCTATATGGCCTGAACTCCTTGCATCTGCCAGGAACAGTGCCAGAACCGAAGACGAGAAGAAAGTCGTAGGCCTGGTAGGTAGCTTTGTGAAAGAGGACACCTGCCCCCCTGAAGGTATCCAAAAGGTTCCAGGCCCTCAGGAAGGCGGAAAGGGCGGCTTCACGTGGTTTTCCAGGGGAAAGAAATAGGAACAGGCCCTGCTTTTCAGGATATTGAAGTGATTGCCCTTATAGGGCCGAGCGGAACAGGCAAGTCCCACCACGCTATGTTGGTTGCCCAGGAGCATAAATGCCAGGCAATTATCGATGATGGGCTTTTGATTTCCGGATCTCGAATTATTGCAGGAAGATCGGCTAAGCGGGAAGAAACTAAGACTGCTGCGGTTAGAAGGGCTGTCTTTACTTCGCCAGGACATGTCCTCGAGGTACGGACAGCCCTTGAAGACCTTAAACCAAAGAGGATTCTAATACTGGGCACTTCAGTTTCTATGATAGAACGCATAGTGTCCAGGCTAGGCCTCCCCAGGCCTGCCCAAAGCCTGGATATAAGAGAATTCGCCAGCGAAGAAGAGGTAAGAGAAGCCCTTTGGCGGCGCCGGCAGGAAGGGAAACACGTAATCCCTGCCCCGACATTTGAAGTAAAGAAAACCTTTTCAGGATACATGGTAGATCCGCTGCAGATATTTGTAAGATCCAGGGAGCAAAAAGCTGCAATCCTTGAAAGAAGCGTGGTTAGGCCTACATACAGCTATTTCGGCAATTTTTATATTGCAGACAATGTCGTGATGCAGATTGCTACCAGGATATGCTACGAAGTTCCTGAAGTAAAGAGGGTCTTGAAGGCACTGGTCCTCACTACAAGCGAGGGGGCAACCCTTGAAGTGGAATTGGTGATTAGCTACGGCTCTAACGTGTTTTCTGTTATGAGTGAGGTTCAGTCTAAATTGAAACAGAAACTGGAGTACCTTACCGGAATTTATCTTCTAGGCGTTGATGTAGTCACAAAAAAAATCGGCGTAGATTAGGCTTGTTCAAGGAAAATGGACGGGTAGTGTCTAAATAGTATGTATGGGAGGGAGAAAATGAAACCCGGGTATAGCCTTGAACTTGTACAGACCCAGAAACTTGTCTTAACACCTGAACTGCGTCAGGCAATCATGGTTCTTCAGATGAATGTTCAGGAATTGTCAGAATTCATGCTGTCAGAAACCGAGAAGAACCCGCTTCTTGAGGTTACAGATGAACGGCATCATGAGGTCTCTACAGACGTTACAGAGGACGAAGAGGACTGGATCGCATATTTCTGCGATTCGTCAGACCTTGGCCTCGGGCAGAGAATTTCCCACCAGGCCAGAGAGGAATTTACCCCTGTATATCAAGGACTGCCTGAAAGAGGCGAGACAATACGCGAACACCTCACATCCCAATTGGGGCTTATGCACCTGAACAAAAAAGAACTGGCCCTTGCCCGGTTCATTATTGGAAGTATTGATGATAACGGTTATTTAGGGTCCTCAATGCCTGAGATCGCCGTTGCTACTGGAAGCACCATGGAACAGGTTGAATCCATTCTGAAAACAATCCAAAGTTTTGACCCTCCAGGAGTGGCTGCCAGAAACCTCAGGGAGTGCCTTGAACTTCAGGCCCAGTCCCGGGGTCTTGGGGACCTGCCATTGAGAATCATCAGGCATTACCTTGATGATTTGGGCCAGGCCCGTTATAGCAGGATAGCTCAGGAAGAGCAAGTCTCCCTTAAGGACGTATTGCGCGCCAGAGACTCTATCTTGCGTTTGGATCCCAAACCCGGGGCCATGTTTTCCCAGGGGCACGTAACTTTTGTAGTGCCTGACATTATTGTCAAGAAGCTTGGCGACGATTTTGTGGTCATATTGAACGATAATGTCCTTCCATCTATAAGGTGGAATTCCTACTACAGAAGTCTGCTTTCCAGGGGAGAGCATGAGGCAAAGACTTACCTTACACAACAGGCAAGAAAGGCCTATTTTCTTCTAAAGAGTATAGAGCAAAGAAGAATGACAATATCAAGGGTTATGGAAAGCATCTTAAGGCGCCAGAGAAGATTCTTTTTAGAGGGGCCGGCACATGTTGAGCCCATGACTCTTAATGATATAGCAGAGGAACTTGAGATCCACAGTTCGACTGTATCAAGGGCAATATCGGGAAAGTATGTAGATACTCCCTTTGGAGTCTTCTCGTGTAGAATGTTTTTCAGTCCGGGGGTAGAATCCGGAGGGCAAGAGATCTCTCAATACAATATCAAGAAGGCCATTGAAGAGATTGTTAACAATGAAAACCCGGAAAACCCTTGGACAGACAATGAAATCGTTGAACTTCTGGCCAAAGAAGGTATGGATATAGCCCGGCGTACTGTAGCCAAGTACCGTTGCCAACTCGGAATTTTGCCGTCGAACCGCAGAAGGCGGCTATGAATTTGTTTTATCATCTTTAGCGCTTCCTCGTTTTTACCAGGGTACAGGTAACCAGGTCCGATCAAAATCGAACTATTCTGGAGATTTGACTAATTGCCCAGTTTGGAACTAAAATTGACCTTGTGCAGTCACTGACGCTTGAACCTGTTCGGGACTTAAAGGACTTATAGCAGAAGTGATAGAATTTCATCAACGTAGATTTTTTTATGGCTTTAACCAAGGCTGCAATTGAGGTGGTATGAGTGATTACCATAAAAAGAATGTTTGGAGGCGTGAATGTTCCTCATAAGAAGGAACTGTCGGAACAATCTCCGATCGAGTTCGCCGGAATTCCCGGGGAACTTGTACTTTTTTTATCTCAGCATATAGGCGCCCCGTCAAAGGCTGTGGTGAGCCCTAAGGATATTGTGAAAAGGGGCCAGTTAATAGCCGAACCTCAGGGTGTGGTAAGTGCTGCTTTACATGCTCCTACATCCGGTACAGTAAAGGCTATTGAACCAAGGTTTCACCCTGTACAAGCCCGTATGGCCGAGGCAATTATCCTCGAACCAGATGGCAAGCATGAACTGTATGAAGATCTGTCTCCGGCTGCGTCCGGGCTAGACGCCATATCTGCTGAGGTAATTCAGGTTTTGGCAAGGGATCTGGGCCTTGTTGGCCTTGGAGGGGCAGCATTTCCAACGGCTGTGAAACTTTGCCCGCCCAAGGACAAGCTCATTGATATGTACCTTCTAAACGGTGCAGAATGTGAGCCGTACCTTACAGCTGACCACAGGGTGATGCTTGAAGAGGCTGAGCAGGTCGTTTTTGGATTCAGGGCACTCATGAAAGCTTCCGGAGTTGTCAGGGGGACGGTCTGCATAGAGGACAATAAGCCTGACGCTATAGAGGCCATGAAGAAGGCCATTGAACCCTACGGCGAACTTGAACTGGCAGTACTCAGTGCCCGCTATCCAAGGGGCGGCGAAAAGCAGCTCATTCAGGCGGTTCTGGGGCGGGAAGTACCCCCTCCTCCAGGGCTTCCTCTTGACGTTGGCGTAATTGTGTCTAACGTGGGCACTGCATATGCTATGGCAGAAGGAATATTGACAGGCATGCCGCTGGTAGAGAGGGTTGTGAGTGTTACTGGCGAGGGTGTAGCAAAACCATCAAACTTTAGGACTTTGATAGGTACCCCCTTGTCTTTCCTTATTGAGAAGGCCGGAGGGTTCAGCAGTACTCCCGGAAAGGTAATTATGGGAGGGCCTATGATGGGCCCGGCGGTCAAGAGCCTGGATGTTCCGGTGTTAAAAGGCACCTCCGGGGTTTTGGTACTCAAGAAGGAGCAGGTTGTTCAGGAACCGGTCTTGCCTTGCATACGTTGTGGAAAATGTGTTGACGCATGTCCAATGAGGTTGCAGCCTGTGTGGATGGCAGCCTATGCCGAGCGCGGGCTAATGGACGATGCCGAGAATTCGAGAGTAATGGATTGCTGTGAATGTGGTGCATGTACCTTTGCGTGCCCGGCCAAGAGGCCCCTGGTTCAGTGGATAAAATTGGCCAAGGCTGAAATTGCCTCAAGGCGAAAGGCACAAAGAAATAGTTAGGCCGGGCCTGGAGAGACGGAGGGTATTAACATGGAGGACAAATTGCTGATAACACCTTCCCCCCACATAACAAGCACTAAGACAGTGCGGGGGATAATGCTTGACGTAGTGATAGCTCTCATCCCGGCGAGCATTGCCGGAGTTTTCTTGTTTGGGTTCAGGGCATTGTGGGTGATTCTGGCTTCTGTTGTTTCTGCGGTGGCATCGGAAGCCATTTACCAGAAGGCCGTTAAGAGAGAGGTCACCGTTAAGGATCTTTCGGCGGTTATTACAGGGCTTCTGTTGGCTCTGACTTTGCCGCCTAATGTACCTATTTGGATGCCTATTATTGGGTCGGCGTTTGCAATTGTGGTAACAAAGCAGATATTTGGCGGGTTAGGAACCAATTTCGTCAATCCTGCACTTGCTGCCAGGGCCCTTCTTCTTGCTGCCTGGCCATTGCACATGACCCGTGATTGGGTGAATCCTATGACTTATGACGCAGTAACAACTGCAACCCCTTTAGTTGCTTTTAAGGGCACAGGGCAGACTGCGCTGGCAATCAAAGATATGCTTCTGGGCCAGAGAATCGGTTCCCTGGGTGAAACAAGCATACTTGCGCTTCTTCTAGGGGGCCTTTATTTGATAGCAAGAGATGTAATCGATTATCGAATCCCTGCAGGCTACCTTGGGACCCTGGCCTTAGGGACATGGATTTTTGGAAAACCCGGAGCGTTTTTCCAGGGAGATGGACTGAGTGCTATTCTTCTTGGCGGGGCATTCCTTGGGTCTTTCTTCATGGCTACTGATTACGTGACCTCGCCTGTTACACCTAAGGGCAGGCTGTACATGGGGATCGGTGCAGGGCTTATTACCTTGCTCATAAGGCTGTGGGGCGGCTACCCTGAGGGTGTTACCTATGCCATTTTGTTCATGAACCTTGTTACGCCGCTGATTGATAGGTATGTGGTGCCTAGGTATTACGGTTACAGCCACGATGCTACGGCCAGGCGAAGTGCGGCAGGAGGTGAATCCAAATGAAGGCAAACAAGTCATCCCTTGGGTATGATTTCATAAAGGGCTTTATAGATGAAAACCCAACCTTCAGGTTGGCAATAGGCATGTGTCCTACTCTTGCAGTTACAACATCTGTAGTCAACGGATTTTGGATGGGAGTGGCTGTAATATTCGTCCTTTCCTTTTCTAATGTGTTTGTGTCGCTGTTGAGGAAGGTCGTGCCTGATGAAATACGAATTCCTATTTTTGTAATATTGATTGCTACCCCTGTGGTAATTGTGGAATTGCTCATGAGGGCATATTTGCCTGCCATCTATGATGTTCTGGGAATTTTCGTTCCCCTCATAGTGGTTAACTGCATAATAATTGCCCGGGCCGAAGCTTTTGCATACAAGAGGCCGGTGATTAACTCGCTTATGGACGGCATGGGCATAGGAGCGGCATATACCCTTAACCTTATGATTATCGGAGGAATAAGGGAATTCCTTGGAACCGGGCAGTTTACCTTTGGAAGCACGTCTTTTCCATCTGTCCCGGCTTTTGAACCGGCTGCCGTTATGTTGACTCCTCCGGGCGGATTCATAACTTTGGGCGTTCTCATGGCAGTTCTCAATATTGCAGTTATGCGGTGGAGTAAGGCCAAAGAGACAGGATCTGATACCGGGCAGGGACACTGCTAAGAAGGAGGGATTGTGATGTCGATTATTGGGATAATACTAGGCGGAGTCCTGGTTAACAACTTCATCTTTATGCAATACCTGGGCATATGCCCTTTCATAGGAGTGTCTCAGAGTCTTGACACTGCACTGGGCATGTCTGGCGCAGTAGTGTTCGTCATGACCCTTGCGTCTACGGTTACGGCTGCTTTTGAGAAGCTTATCCTGGAGCCGCGGGGACTCGAGTACCTAAGGACAATTGCCTACATCCTTGTTATAGCTTCGTTCGTACAGCTGGTAGAGATTTTTATGAAGAAGACTTTACCAGGCCTATACAAGGCTCTGGGGATTTATCTACCTTTGATCACCACCAACTGTGCTGTTTTGGGAGTAGCCATGCTGAATGTAAGGCACTCGTACGGTGTCATGACCAGTACTGTTAACGGATTTGCCGGGGCCCTTGGTTGGAGCCTGGCAATAGTGATATTTGCCGGGATTCGAGAGCGATGGAAACTCATGGACATTCCAGAGGTTCTTGAGGGGTTTCCCCTGGCCTTGATCTCTACCGGCCTTATGTCCCTGGCGTTTCTAGGATTCTCAGGGTTGTTTAAGACTCTGGTTAAGTAAGGGGGGGAGCATTTATGCTGGACGCTATTCTGGCATTGGGAGCAGCTGGGCTTGTATTTGGAGGAGTGCTTGCCCTGGCTGCCCAGAAGTTTAAAGTTGAAGAAGACCCGAAAGTGGTTGAAATACTTTCAGTTCTGCCCGGTGCGAACTGTGGGGCGTGCGGATTTCCTGGGTGTTCAGGGCTGGCTGCTGCAATAAGTGAAGGCAAAGCTCCCTGCAATGCTTGTGTACCAGGGGGAAATGCAGTTGCAGAGAAGGTTTCTGAAATTATGGGTGTTTCAAGTTGCGTAGTTGAGCCAAAGGTAGCCGTAGTATATTGTCAGGGAGACCATGACCGTGCTGCTAACCTTGCAGAGTATCACGGGGTAATGGACTGCCACGCCCTTAACCACCTCGGTGGGCTTAAAGGCTGTCCCTATGGTTGCTTGGGCCTTGGCACCTGCGTTAAGGCTTGCCCCTTTGGCGCAATGTATATGTCTCCTGAAGGTTTGCCTGTAGTAATTAAGGAAAAGTGCACTGGATGTGGTGCCTGTGTGAGAGCCTGTCCCAGGCACGTAATAGGCCTATCTCCTGCCGGCCAGAAGGTTCACATTTTGTGCAGATCCTATGACAAGGGGCCCGCTGTGCGCAAATACTGTAAGATAGGCTGTATTGCGTGTCAGGCCTGTGTCAGATCTTGCCCACAAAAAGCGATATCTATGGATAAGGGCACGTTGGCCAAGATCGACTATTCCATTTGTGATAATTGCGGGATTTGTGCTACCAAGTGCCCAGTGAAGACCATTGTTAATGAAAAACAGGCAGAGGCAGGTAAAGAAGTTTCCTAATAAGTGCGCAGCGCCTTTTGTAAACTACATCATTGTAATTTGACTCCGCCGGATGCCTTGTGCTCCGGCGGATATGATGTCTGGGCGAGGAAACTCACACCCCGGATGGCACAGAAAGGCAGCATGAGTTTTTGTGTCGACTGTGGGGTATTGCACCAAAAGGGCTTGTAGATAAGTTCGAGTTCAAATAGTATTGCAGGTAGGATGCCGTTTGTACTAGCACTCCATGCATAGATTTGGGTTTAACAGGACACATTGAAGTTGGTATAATTTGGGAGGCGGATAACCATGAGGAGACAGTCTCGCACATGGGTGTGGATAATCGCTTTGCTTGCAGGCGCCATTGTCGGTAGTGTTGTTGGCGAGGTGCTGTCCGGCGTAGCACCTATACTTGCCAGGGGATTTGCTGTGGGGCTGCAGCCACCTTTCCATGTGGATCTTAATGTTATCTCGTTTACGTTTGGTTTTAGCATCCACCTTAATCTGGCTGGGGCACTACTTGTACTTATTTTGGTATTGATTCTTGGGCGGTGAATGAGTTGAGACTGATATTGGCGTCAGGGTCGCCTCGAAGGAAGGACTTGCTGGAGACAGTTGGGATAAACCCAGTGGTTATTCCGTCTGATTTTGACGAAACATGCATCGACAACAATGGCTTTACACCGGATGTATTTGTATCTGTCCTTGCCCGAAAAAAGGCAGAGGCTGTTGCTTGCAAGTACCCATCTGATCTTGTTTTAGGTGCTGATACCATTGTAGTCCTTGACGGTGAGGTTCTTGGGAAGCCCAGAGGCCGTAAAGATGCCGTTAGTATGCTCGAAAGGCTCTCGGGAAGGACTCACCAAGTATATACAGGTCTAGCTCTGTACCGTCCGGGAACACAAGAATTCATTTCTGATTTTGACTGCTCCAGTGTAACCATGCGTGAAATGGACTCCGGTGAAATCCAGTGGTATGTAAGCACAAATGAGCCTATGGGTAAAGCCGGCAGTTACGCTATTCAAGGTAGGGCCGCCTTGTTTATTACTGGAATAATGGGTGATTACACCAGTGTAATTGGTCTTCCCATACCCAAATTGTATGAGATACTAAAGAAGGCTGGTGTGGATATAAAGAGTCTCATTGATTAATGAGATTGTGGGGTGTGGCTGCGAAGGGATCTTAGGAGGTATTAGCCATAGCCCTGGATAGATTGACAATAAAAGATTGGCCTGAACATGAAAAGCCCAGAGAAAGGCTGCAGTCGCTAGGGCCTCAAGCTCTCTCCGATGCTGAGCTCCTGGCCATTTTGCTAGGCACCGGGAACTCAAGGGAGACTGCCCTTGATGTAGCCAAGAGGCTTTTGTGCTGGGGAGAGAACAATTACGGGCCGGGCCTGGATTTTCTCAAGGAGAGTTCAACCGAGGAGATCATGTCCCTTTCGGGAATAGGGCCGGCCAAGGCAGCAAGGCTCAAAGCATGCCTTGAGATTTCCAGGCGTCTTCAGAAGACTGCAGATTTCGCTGAGAAGGTTATACGGATACGGCATGGAAAAGACGTATACGAACTCTTAAGGAGTAGCATGGAAGATCTGGACCGGGAGCATTTCTGCATTATTATGCTCAATGTGCGAAATCAGATTATTACAACGGAGACCATTTCCATTGGCAGTCTGGATACGTCTATTGTTCACCCTAGGGAGATATTCAAAAACTGTATAAAGAAGAGCGCGGCTGCGGTAATCCTGGCTCACAATCATCCGAGCGGTGAAGCTGCGCCAAGCGATGATGATATCAGGATAACAAAGAGAATTATTGAAGCAGGGAAAATTGTTGGAATCCATGTGCTGGACCATGTGGTAGTTGGCCATGGCCAGTACGTTAGTATGAGGGAGTCTTTTACAGACTGGTTTACATGGTAGGCGACTGAGTTTCTTGCAACTTAGAGGGGAGTGGGAGAAGGTGCAATGGCTTTATAAGTATATTACCAGGGATATTGGCATGGATTTGGGAACCGCAAATACTCTGGTTCACCTCAGGGGAAAAGGAATTGTGCTGGTTGAACCTTCAGTTGTGGCTATTCATGCCGAGACTAAAGAAGTTCTTGCTGTCGGGACTGAAGCCAAGCAAATGATTGGACGAACCCCTGGTAACATAATTGCCATAAGGCCCATGAAAGACGGGGTCATTGCTGATTTTGACGTAACCCAGACAATGATGCACCATTTTATAAGAAAGACATACAGGCGGGGCCTTCTAAAGCCAAGAGTCATTGTGGCCGTCCCTTCAGGCTGTACAGAGGTTGAAAGAAGGGCCGTACTGGACGCAGTACTAAGGGCCGGAGCCAGAGAAGCCTATACGATTGAAGAACCTATGGCTGCTGCCATTGGTGCAGGTTTGCCGGTTAATGAGCCAACCGGCAACATGATCGTTGACGTAGGCGGCGGAACAAGCGAAGTAGCCGTCATCTCTCTTGATGGCATTGTAGCCTCCCGGTCTATAAGAGTGGGCGGAGACGAGATGGATGACGCAGTAGTTAACTATGTGAAGCGGGCTTATAACTTGCTTATTGGCGAAAGGACCGCAGAAGAGGTAAAGACAACTATAGGTTCTGCTTTTGACCTGGAACAAGAAGAGACTATGGAAATACGCGGGCGGGACCTGGTTACAGGTTTGCCCAGAACTATTACAATCGACTCGCGGGAAATCAGAAAAGCCCTTTCTGAGCCTGTGAACTCCATTCTAGAGGGTATCAAAGAGACTTTGGAAAATACTCCTCCTGAGCTTGCAGCCGATATTATGGATAGAGGTATTGTCATGACAGGCGGAGGTTCCATGCTGAAAGGCTTGGATAAGTTAGTGAGTCAGGAAACAGGTATGCCTGTTCATACAGTGGACGAGCCAATGTATGCAGTGGTTCGTGGGACAGGGAAAGCTCTTGAGGAAATTGAGACCTTAAGGAAAGTCCTGGCTTCATCCAAGCGCTGAAAAGGAAGGATGACATTAGGTGAGGCGGCTATTTCCCTATAAGAAAGTTATTGCTGCTACGCTTCTTGTAGCCGCCTCAGTGTTTCTGATGAACATTACAGGCAGTTCCCAAGACAGCCCCTCATTTTGGGAGAGTTTGCTATGGAAAGGGATTCAGCCGGGGCTTAATCTATTTTCTTCTATTAGGCAAAAGACTGTAGACTTCACATCTATCCTAAGATCGAAAGAGGAACTTCTGGAAGAGAATCGAGAGATCAAACGAAGGCTTGAAACTTTGGAAGCCCTTTTGGCCCAATTTCATGAAATTCAAGATGAGAACCAAAGGCTTAGGGATCTCCTGGGGTTCAGGGAGCAAGTAATAGGGGAATACAGAGCTGCCGATGTAATAGGACGGAACCCGAGCAGGTGGTTCTCAACGGTAACTGTTGCGTTAGGTAAGGAAGATGGTGTGGAAATAGATGCTCCCGTAATTTCAAGAAGTGGCCTTGTAGGGCGGGTCGTGAAGCTGGATGAGCAAAGAGCTCAGGTATTGCTTCTTACAGACCCTGAAAGTGGCGTAGGAGCGCTGGTTGCAAGGTCAAGGGACTACGGAGTAGTACTTGGAGGAAATAGCCAAGACAGTTTAACAATGCGATTCTTCTCCAAAGATGCTGATGTTCACGCAGGAGATCAGATTCTCACATCGGGTGTTGGCAGCCTGTACCCGTCAGGGTTGCTTATTGGCGAAGTAACAGAGGTTTATATCCCTCAGCCTGGATTAGTCAAGGAATGCCGTGTCAAGCCCACCACTGATTTTGAGCATCTCGAGGAAGTCTTAGTGATGATTAAATGACCAGAAGAGATATAGGCCTGTTTGTTATATGTCTGTTGTTGGCGCCTCTCGTCCTGCTTATCCAGTATGTATACCTGGGCAGCGCCAGAGGGCCTGATTTGGCAATTGCTTTGGCATGCGCTGCAGGGTGGATTAGCCCATGGCCGGCCAGTGGGGTGACAGGTTTTGCTGTTGGGCTTATGCAAGATCTATTTGTGGGAAGAATTTTCGGGTTCTCAGCGCTGTCTCTATCGGTGGCAGCTATGTCTATGTCATGGATGAGAGGATTCCTAAATCCCGGCATGATGTTTTCTGCGAGCATAGCAGCAACGGTTTCTGTTCTTATGAGCGATTTTGTGTCATATGTCACGCTTAGGCTATTGAGAAGCCCAATTAACTTGGCGTTTTTCCTAAAGGAAATCTTGCCTTCTGCTGTTGCCTGGGCTTTTATCATGGCCATTCCGTTTTGTTTTCTAATCAGAAACATCTCAAACTTGCTTCTAAAACTTTGGCCAGACAACGAGAAGGAAAAGGCAGGTCGAATCGGCTATGAATCTCGGTTATAGGACCAGAGGGGAGCGATCCGGTAACCTGCCGTCTGGTGAGCTTAAGCGAATAAGAAATGTATTGTTGGTGATAATCATTGCCACTTTTGCTGTTATCGGATTTCAACTGTTTAATTTGCAGATAATCAAAGGCGAGCGCTACAGGTCCTTGTCTGAAGATAACTACCTTAGAATTACTCCTATTCCTGCCCCAAGGGGCGAAATCTTTGATCGCAACGGGAAGGTTCTGGTAACTTCAAGGCCTGCTTTCACCGTGTTCTATTGGTACCTGGATCAGGCAAAGGCTGAAGAAACGCTGCCCCGGCTTTCAAGTATACTTGGAATCGAACTATCTAAAATAGAAAAGAAAGTAGAGCAGTATTCAGGCAGGTACTTCGAACCCATACCTATCGCCAAAGACATTTCGGCTGAGATCTACACAAAGATCGTAGAAGATGCCCCTAATCTCCCAGGGGTGTTCATTGATGCTCAGCCTGTTCGATATTACCCAGAGGATGAACTTATGAGCACCAGTTTGGGATATGTAGGCGAGATCACCGGGGCTCAACTTGCAGACCCGAGATGGCAGGATTACAGAATGGGTAACATTGTCGGACAGGAAGGCCTAGAGGCATACTATGAGAATATTTTAAGAGGCATAGATGGTGGGTACCAGGTGGAGGTCGATTACCGGGGAAGGCCTACAGGCAATGCCGGCTCAGGCATAGATCCTGAGCCTGGCAAATCCATTCAGCTTGAAATTGACCTAGGCCTTCAAAAAGCTGTGGAAAGTGCTTTGCTCAAGACTCTTTCAACAAATAAGAAAGCCAAGGGGGCTTCTGCTGTAGTTCTTGACGTAAAGACCGGAGGCGTTTTGGCCATAGCTTCTGTTCCGGGGTTTGATCCAAACGCATTGATTTCCGGAATCACCTCTAAGGAGCTAAACGACAAACTTGCATCAGGAGAATGGCGTTTCGCTAATCTGGCCACAACTGGGCTTTACCCACCGGGTTCAGCTTACAAGATAGTCACAGCAGTAGCTGCCCTTGCAGACGGCAAGACAACTCCGGCTGAAATGATTTTTGATCCGGGATATCATCCTATGGCCCCAACCCTTATATGCCACAGAAGAGGGGGCCACGGGTATGTAAACATAGAAGATGCACTTGCAGTTTCGTGCAACACTTATTTTTACGAAATAGGCAGGCGTTTAGGAGTAGACACCCTTGCAGAATATTCGCGTATCTTGGGGCTTGGGCAGAAGACAGGGATTGATCTTTTTGGTGAGAACTATGGCACAGTTCCCAGCACAGAGTGGAAAAAGAAAGCTTATGGCGAAGGCAGGGTGGCCCAACCTGAATTCTTGTTTTCAGAACATATGATGGCAGCCATGGGCCAGGTGTTTCACATGTATACACCTATTCAGATGGCTTCAGTGGTTCAGGCTATTGCCAACAATGGCGTAAGAATGACACCGAGGCTTGCTGCCAGGGTTGTTGATTCTGAACATAAAGTCGTTGAAGAGATTGAGCCTAAGATAGCGAGTACTTTGGATGTAGAACCTGAGGTTCTCAGTACAGTTATGGAAGGTATGCTAAAGGTTACTTCTGAAAGCAAAGGTACGGCTTACTGGATCTTTTACGATCTTCCCCTTAAAGTAGGAGGGAAGACCGGGACTGCTCAGAACCCACTGGGAGAGGATCATGCATGGTTTGTAGGGTTTGGCCCCTATGAGGATCCTGAGATTGCCCTAGCTGTAGTAGTGGATCAAGGTGGATCGGGTTCAGGGGTAGCTGCACCTGTAGCCAGGGAGATATTCGATGCGTTTGTTATGCTTAGGAATCCGACTATACAGGAAAACGGTCTAGAGTAACCTCAGGGAGGAGCACCAAAATGGCCCAAAGGCAGGATGTAATTTTTAGAGGCACAAAAAGCGGCCTGCAGTTGATCTTAAATGACGGCAAAGATTTCGATATCTTAAAAGAGAAACTGCAAGAACATCTGAAGCGGGCAGAGTTATTCTTCCAAGGCGCTGATGTAGTCTTGGATACAGGAAAGCTTAACCTGTCAATTGACCAGATATTGGAGATTCAGAACATACTGGCTTTTCCCCATGGATTGCGCCTCAAAAAGATAATCCACGGGGACCACGAACCTCCTAAGAACCGTAGGTCAAATGCAGAAGATGTCGAAAAAAGCACAAGGACTCTTAAGAGAGAATCAAGAAATATGGATTACAGGCCAAGAACTGTGAGAAATGAGACCAGGGCTGCCGGTTGGCCACAGACTCTGTTATACAAGGGGACCCTTAGGTCGGGCCAGCGGATAACATACGAAGGTAACGTAGTTATTGTGGGCGATGTGAATCCGGGAGCAGAGATAAGGGCAACCGGTGATATTGTGGTCATGGGGGCCTTGAGAGGGCTCGCCCACGCAGGTGCAGGAGGAGACTCAGGAGTAGTAGTAGCGTTCAAATTGGAGCCTACCCAGCTAAGAATAGGTGATGTAATTGGGCGTCCGCCTGAAGGCGACCTTGGGACTCCAAAAGAACCTGAAGTAGCAAGGTTGAAGGATGGAATGATTCTCGTAGAACCATTGGATGGAAGCCGTTGGGAGGGAGACCGTTGAGTGAAGCAATAGTGATTACATCTGGAAAAGGAGGCGTCGGGAAAACCACTACATGTGCAAATCTTGGTGTTGCCCTGGCGTCTCTGGGACACAAAGTTGCCCTTGTTGATGCAGACATCGGACTCAGGAACCTAGACGTGGTAATGGGGCTTGAAAACCGCATAGTATATGATCTTGTTGATGTGGTTGAAGGGTTCTGTAGACTCAGGCAGGCTCTTATTAAGGACAAGAGGCTGGACGGGCTATTTCTGCTTCCTGCAGCTCAGACCAAGGACAAGACATCAGTCACTCCTGAGCAGATGAAAGGGCTTATCGAGCAGCTCAAAGAAGAGCATGACTATATTCTTGTTGATTGCCCGGCAGGTATTGAACAGGGTTTCAGAAACGCGGTTGCAGGAGCTGACAGGGCGCTGATTGTGACTACCCCTGAAATCTCTGCTGTAAGGGATGCTGACAGGATAATCGGGCTCTTGGAGGCCTCTGGATTCGAGAAACCCGGTCTCATTGTAAACAGGCTCAGGCCTAAGATGGTGGCCAGAGGCGACATGATGGACATACCCGATATTATCGACATTTTGGCAATAGACCTAATGGGTGTTGTTCCTGATGATGAGTACATAGTAGTTTCAACAAACCGTGGCGAGCCTGCTGCTATGTCATCTAACCAGTCAAAAGCAGGAGAAGCTTTTAGGAACATAGCACAGCGTATACTGGGTGAAGAAGTTCCCTTCTTGGATCTTACCGAGCATGAGACCTTTTGGGAGAGACTAATGAGATTGATTAAGACTAAGTAGGGGGGATAGGCTTGTTTGGTTTTTTCAAAAGAAAGGAACAGTCTAAGGAGGTTGCCCGAGACAGACTCAAACTGGTCTTGATGCAGGACAGGTTGGCTCTGTCCCCCCAGACCATGGAACAGATGAGAGACGCGGTTATTCTGGCAATTTCTAAGTTTGTTGAAATAGACGAAAGTGGGCTAGAATTTGATTGGAGAGACAGTGAACGAAAAAAAGCTTTAGTGGCTAGTATACCTGTAAGATCTATTAGAAGGAGTGGAAGGGCAAACGATTGAACTGCCAAGCGTCAGGATTGAAAGAAGAGCAGTAAAGCGCATAGATTTTTGGCTACTAGGCGCTGTGCTGTTTCTTGAGATTCTGTCTCTTCCCCTCATTGACAGCGCTACCCATTCGGCAGGCGGGCATTATTACGTAAAAAAGCAATTAGCCCTGATCGTTGTATCTCTGATGATGCTTGGGCTAGGGACTTTTATTGACTACCGGGATCTAATCAGGGTATCACCCTGGATATATGCGGCTAATTTGATGCTGCTTGCTGCATTGCCTTTCATTGGCAAGACTGTAGGTGGCTCTACCAGATGGATTCCGTTAGGGTTCTTTGATCTTCAACCCTCGGAACTTCAGAAACTGGTTACTATTCTGCTCACAGCCAATCTGCTGTGTACAAGAGACGGCCCGCCTGATTCGTTTTGGGACGTTGTCCCGGTTTATGGATGGCTGGCCATTCCTGCAGTTCTGGTACTTAAGCAGCCAGACCTTGGGACTACCCTTGTAATTGTAGTGATTGCCACAGGTATGCTGTATTTTTCAGGAGCGCCGGGGAAACTGCTTTTCCGCCTTATGGCTACAGGCCTGATTGTGGTGCTGATTCTTCTATGGTTGTACCTGTACGCGGGAGTCCCTCTTCCCATTGAGGAGCACTGGATTAACAGGCTTACATCTGCCCTTAACCCTGAGAAAGATCCTCTGGGTACCGGCTACCAGGTGTTACAGTCCAAGATTGCAATAGGATCAGGTACTGTCTGGGGCAAAGGGCTGGGACAGGGTACTCAGAACAGACTGGACTTTATACCTGAGCAGCAGACTGACTTCATTTTTTCGGTTGTAGGAGAAGAACTGGGATTTGTGAAGACTCTGGCGGTGCTCGGTGTATATGTCCTACTCTTGTACCGCTGCCTTATTTCAGCCTTTGAATCACCGGACAAAGAAGGGACCCTGGTGGCAGGGGGAGTCCTTACCATGCTCCTGTTTCAAATTCTGGTCAATATCGGCATGACCATGGGTATTATGCCTGTCACAGGTATTCCCCTGCCTTTTTTGAGTTATGGCGGGACTGCGCTGGTGGTGAATACATTTTCTATGGGCCTTGTGTTAAACGTAAGCTGGAAGCGGCATAAGATTTTGTTCTAAATTCGGCTACAGGACATGCAGCCTGGATTCATCTGGCTTGGTTTTGGAGGAAGCAACTGTGAAAGAAATCGGCACTGTAATTTCAGTCAAGGGAGACTCAGTTGTAGTTGAGGTACAGAAGAAGGCTGCCTGCAGAAGCTGTGGGCGCTGCGGCGGACACATATCATTCGGTGGAGACGTCATTATCATCGAAGCTATAAAGACCGGCGATCCAGGGCCTGGTGATCTTGTTGAGTTAGAGATTCCGGATTCTGATTACTTAAGGCTTTCCTTACTTGTTTATGGCCTTCCCTTGGTCTGTGCCGGTGCCGGATACGGCGGCGGATGGTTCTTGGGCCGGCTTCTCGGCAGCCCTTCAACATGGGGCTGGATTTTTGCCTTGGGAGGCTTTGCCCTTTCTTTTGTTTGGCTCCGAAGCTATGATACTGCCGCTACTCAGGCAAGAAGATATATGCCAATTGCAAGGCCGGTTCAAGAGGATTAAGAAACTAGGGCTGGCCGGCTTGTTCCGCAATGAGGCGGGTTCCTGTGCTGACTTTGGGCATATATCCTTCATCGGAAAGGGCTGCTATGAGAGATTCGTAAGAGTCTCTTTCTACTACAAGGTAACAAGGGCCCACTTTTTTCTTTAGATATGGCTTTATTTTGGGTGACATCATGAGTTCGTCGGCAAGATCATCAGAATCACATTTGAGAAGTATTACGTCCTCGAACTCTATGCGGCCATATGATGTTCCCCAGTGGGCTATTGAATATGTTACGTTTTGCGGAAGAGGGCTCTTAGAATGTTCCTCAAGAAACCGTTCTATAATCTCGGGAGTATATTCGTGTAAGAGAGCCCTGTATACTGAGTTTCTGGACAACTTGTAGACCATCATCTGATCTACCTTGGTGACTTCGGCAAAGGTATCAATGGACCATAGAATCTTCGGTTCAACTGTGCATGGAACAAGGACTTCGAAGTTCGATTGGACGTATATGTCTGTATCAAATGTCTCTTCAGGCCACGGATCAATCTCAAAAAGGGCCCGTCCTAGTGGAGTTACCCTGACGGTTATTTCATTTCTTGCATTGGATACTTCAAGGGCGCCAAGATACTCTAGGATGTTGACCAGGTTCTTTTCAGCACGCAAGCTAAGGCCATGGGATGAGTGGCTTGTAGACAGCGTATCCATTTCTGCAAGAAGGTTTGAAATAGAGAGGACTGTATCTTTAGGTGAGTTCATGATTATCCAAAGTATTGTCTGCAAGTCAGAATCTTGTGTCATAAATGTCTGCTTCCAATACCGGAAAAGATCCATGCGCCATTCACGGTAAGGTGATTCAAGCCATGCTGATGCTTGTGAACCCAGCCTCAGGGTATTATTCCTTTCGTCGCACAGGCTTTTGGACTTTGCAAAGTAGACCAAAAAGGCCAGCCTGGGCGGATACCTTACAGGGAAGAAAGACTCGTCTATATTTGAGTCCTCCTCTTCCACAAGGATCGATAGTTCGTTCTGGGCTTTCTTGAACATTGTCCCTGCTTGAGTTACACGCACTTCATGTTTGCGCAAATAAGACAGGAAGAGGCACATGTGTCTCAGAGGGGCCGCAAAATCTATTCTATGCCTTGGAGTGAATCGGGTTGGATCCAGACTTGCTTTTTGAAAGATGCTGCCGAGAAAGAATTTCGAGAGCACGTTTCGAAGATCTTCAGGTACAAAGTACACCTGCCGGTATCCTTCTCTCCTTGTAAATACCAGGCCCCTGGCTATTAGCCCTTCTATAACCTTAAACCCGTTGCGCCGCCATTTACGTGACAACTGGTTGAGTTTCTGATGGCACTGTTCAACTACAACGCCATTTCCCCCTCCTGCAAGGGTTATCAAGCGAAGTGCTAGCATTTCTTCTTCGTTCAGGCCATTCATAGCTACAAGTGCATTTGCAGGTACCAAGAGGTGAGAAGTGATCAATGCGGCTAGATTCGACTCATATTCTGACTTCTTCTGCTCCGGTTCACAGGGCAAAGTAATACCATAGAAGTTCGCGATTGATGTCATGCGTTCTACTGGGATACTTGAAAGTGCTTCCCGTAGGTCCATCATTGTCCCCTCTTCCATGCCTCAAGAAAGTTCTGACTCTCCCAAATGGTATACTTATATCCCTGTTCCGTCAAAAAAAGCTGCCTTTTCTGTGAAAAGTCCTGATCCTTTGTATTTCGGGTAACCAAAGAGTAAAATACTGCACTTTCCCCTTGAGGTTTTGGACGGAGAATCCTGCCAAGGCGCTGGGCTTCTTCCTGGCGCGATCCAAAAGTCCCTGACACCTGGATTGCCACACTGGCATCTGGCAGGTCTACTGCAAAATTGGCTACTTTGGAGACCACAAGGGCCTTAACTTCTCCGGACCTGAATTTGGCGTATAATTCTTCCCGGACACTATTTGGGGTTTGGCCATAGATCATTGGAGCGTCAAGAATTCTTGATATGTCTTCTAACTGGTCTATATACTGGCCCAACACAAGTATCTGGTCATCCTTATGGTGCTCCACGATTTCTTTCACCAAATCATATTTGGCAGGATTGGTTGCTGCAATTCTGTATTTGTCTCTTTCTCCGGCAGTATGGTATTCAAGGCGGTGTGCTTGGTCGAAATCAACACGTATCTCGTGGCAGTGGGCCGTTGCGATCCAGTTCTGGGCTTCAAGTTCTTTCCACGGCTTGTCGAATTTCTTAGGGCCGATAAGGCTGAAAACATCATCTTCACGGCCGTCTTCTCGGACAAGAGTAGCGGTAAGGCCCAGTCTCCTCCTGGCCTGAAGGTCTGCAGTGATCCTAAAGACCGGAGCAGGCAAAAGATGTACTTCATCGTATATGATCAGGCCCCAGTTCCTTTCGTCAAACAGCGAAAAATGAGGGAATTCCTCTGTACCTCTTTTTCTGTAAGTAAGAATCTGATAGGTAGTGACGGTTACAGGCCCAACATCTTTCTTCTCGCCGCTGTATTCCTTTACCATGTCAGGGCTTAAGTCGGACTTATCCAGAATTTCGGCTATCCACTGCCTGAGGGCTACGATGTTGGTTGTAAGAATCAGGGTTTGGGCAGCAACTTGCTCCATGACGCCAAGGCCTACAATGGTTTTGCCTGCCCCACACGGAAGGACAACCACTCCGCTGCCACCTCTGACGCTTCCACCTGCCCAAAAGGCGTCTCGGGCAGCCCTTTGGTATGGCCTTAGGCCAAATTCCTTCCCGCTCATGGCCTTGTTACGAAGGGAAATATCCAGAGGGTCACCTTCTGTGTAGCCTGCCAGGTCTTCACATGGGTAGCCCATTTTAATCAGAATCTGCTTAACAAGGCCCCGTGAGTACGGTCTGATTATCATTGAATCTTTTCCGGTGATCTCTTGGATGTGGGGGGCCATCTTATCTGAACGCCTAATTTCCTCCATGATAAACTCATCAGATGAATGCAAGACGAACAAGTCGCCTTTGCGAGTGAGTTTTAGTATGCCAAACGTTTCCATTGTATCCCTGACATAGACAGCTATGTTCTGAGGTAAAGGATACCTGGAGTAGCGGCTGAGTCCTTCAATCACTTCATCAGGGGAGAAGCCGCAAGAAGCGGCGTTCCATAGCGAGAGCACAGACAACCGGTAAGTATGAACGTATTCAGGGCTCTTTACCAGATCTGAAAAGCGCATTATTATGTCACGCGCGTTCTCGTAATCCGGATTGTCTACTTCAAGCAAAATGGTGCCATCGCTTTGGACTATAGCTGGAAGATTCGTCTGCAAAGGTACTCCCCCTGAAATATGTTTTTCGCCCCATGAAGATAATAGTCCCAAGAGAACCTTATTCTACGTCAGTAATTGAAGTTCCTTCTTGCAGGTCTTTCCAAGGCTTTGCCCAGTGGAGAACAGATCCTGTATAATCTAGTTGTCCCAGTAACCCAATGGCGGTGTGTTAATTTTGGCAAAGATAAACCTAGATTATCCAGGGCAAGAGCAAATTCTTGCCGGGCTAAACAAACAGCAAAAGGAAGCGGTAACCCACATCAACGGGCCTCTTCTAATACTCGCCGGTGCAGGCAGCGGCAAGACCACTGTCCTTACCAGGCGTGTAGCCTACCTCATATCCCAGGGTGTGAAACCATGGTCTATTTTGGCTATTACCTTTACAAATAAAGCTGCAAATGAGTTAAGGAGTCGTATACAGTCTGTCCTTGGGCCCAAAGCCGAAGGTGTCTGGGCCATGACCTTCCATGCAACGTGTGCCAGAATACTCAGGACAGAGTACCCTTCGATAGGTAAATCAGGCCGGTTTTCAATAATGGATTCCCAGGACCAGATACGGATAATGAGACAGGTTCTTAAGGAGATGAACTTGTCTGAAAGGCAATTTACTCCTTCGAGTATGCTAAGGCTGATTTCAAGTGCCAAAGACAAGCTGTGGAGCCCTCAGGACATGGCCAAAAATGCCGTATCTTTCTTCGAAACAAAAGTTTCACAGGCATATGCGTTGTACCAGCAGAGGCTCTCGGCTGTTGACGCAATGGACTTTGACGACCTGATTATGCAAGCAGTCATGTTACTAAAGAATAACCGGCAGGTACGTGAGAAGTATCAGAGCAAATTTCAGTACATATTGGTAGATGAATACCAGGATACTAACAGGGCCCAGTATGAGCTCACAAGGATTTTGGCGGCGTCTCACAAGAATCTTGCAGTTGTTGGAGATGACGACCAGAGCATCTACAATTTCAGGGGTGCGGATCTTCGAAATATCCTTGAATTTGAAAAGGATTACCCATCATGCAAAACAGTGAAACTTGAAGAGAACTACCGTTCTACCCAGGTTATCTTGGACGGTGCGTATCATGTAGTTTCACGCAATTATTTTCGGAAGGATAAACGGCTATGGACCTCACGGAAGGGTGGAGGGCTGATTACTGTCTTTGCGGGACAGGACCAGGATGACGAGGCCCAATTTGTCGCGCAGGAGGTACTCAAGCTATCTTCCGGCAGGCCCTTGGGCTCAATGGCTGTGCTATACCGTACCCACGCACAATCTAAGAGCATAGAGGATGCGTTTATGCGTATTGGCATACCGTACACAATTGTCGGAGGCCTGCGCTTCTACGAGAGAAAAGAGATCAAGGATGCCATAAGCTACCTTCGAATCATAGCTTACCCGCGTGACTATGTTGCCCTGGAAAGAGTGATTAACGCACCTCCCAGAGGGCTAGGCCCTGCAAGTTTGAAGAAGATTATTGCTTACGCTGATGAAAAGAGCCTCACCATTGTAGAGGCATTTTGTCAGGCCTCGTCGATCTCAGGTTTGACAAGGCCCGGCAAGAAGGCAGCCGGGGAACTTGGCACTATTTTACGGGAAGTATCTGACATAGAAAACTTGCCAATCCACGGGATTATGGCTCATATTCTCGATCATACCGGGTACAGGCGTTGGCTTCAGGCTGATGATACAGATGAAAGTCAAAGCAGGTTAGAGAACCTTGATGAATTGCTAATCTCTATGAAAGCGTCGGCTGCAAGAGGCCAGAATCTTTACGAGTACCTGGAAGATCAAGCACTTATCAGTGATCAGGATATGTATGATGAAACCCAGGACGCGTGTGTGATGATGTCCTTACATGCTGCAAAAGGACTTGAGTTTGATGTAGTGTTTTTAGTAGGCATGGAAGAGGGAATTCTGCCACATGCCAGATCTATTGGAGATGAAAATCAGATAGAAGAAG
Source organism: Bacillota bacterium (assembly GCA_040766745.1). GTDB lineage: Bacteria > Bacillota > Sulfobacillia > Fermentithermobacillales > Fermentithermobacillaceae > JAXGPX01. The sequence continues at coordinate 144,657 of JAXGPX010000002.1, read as the reverse complement.
AGCGGCGCCTGTGTTATGTGGGTATGACCAGGGCAAAAGAGCTTCTGTACCTTACCCTGGCCACTCAAAGAGAGACGTATCTTGGTACAAATCTAAACGGCGTGTCCAGATTTCTTCGTGAGATCCCAGAGGATCTCTTGGAAGTTAGGGCCTGGCACGGTTTATAGGAGGAGTGTTAGAAATGGCCCTGGAACGGACTCTTGAACTACGGCGTCTGATAAATGAATACCAGTACCGGTACTATGTTCTGGACGATCCGGCCATAAGTGATGCTGAGTTTGATAAGTTGGTCAAAGAACTGCAAACTATTGAAGAAGAGCATCCCGAATTCATTACTCCGGATTCACCTACCCAGCGCGTAGGTGGCCAATTATCTTCGGCGTTTAGATCTGTTCCTCACACCAGGGCCGTGCTCAGCCTTTCCAATGCCTTTAGTGAGCAGGAACTCAGAGCATTTGACAGAAAAGCCAGGGAACTGGTTCAGGCAGACAGGCTTGACTATGTAATGGAGCCCAAGATAGACGGGCTTTCTGTGATTCTGCGCTATGAAAACGGCAGATTTGCCCTTGCTCTCACGCGAGGCGACGGAGTCTCAGGCGAGGACGTGACCCAGAATGTTAAGACCATAAAGTCTGTGCCTCTGGTATTGCGGGATACAGGGAAAGAACTGCCTGAATACCTTGAGGTCAGAGGTGAAGTTTTTCTACCTAAAGAAGACTTTAGGAAACTCAATGAAGACAGGGAGGAAAATGGGCTTTCGACTTTTGCCAATCCCCGTAATGCTGCCGCTGGGTCTTTGAGGCAGTTAGATCCAGCAGTTACTGCCTCTAGGCCGTTACGAGCCCTGTTTTACGAAATAAGGGATATTACAGGCAATGATTGGGCCTTGCCGGACAGTGAGGCCGGTTGCCTGGCTTTGCTCAAAGAAATGGGCTTTCCCGTACCTGATTATGACTACTTGAGATCCATAGACGAAGTTGTAGAGTCCCTTCACAGGTGGAGCAATAAACGGCATTCTTTTACTTATGACATAGACGGTATTGTAGTAAAAATCAATGATTTGAGTTTGGGCCGTGGCCTTGGAGCAACAGGCCATTCGCCACGTTCACAGATAGCATTCAAGTTTCCGGCAGAGCAAGTTGAAACCATAGTCAGAGACATAGTAGTCCAGGTAGGGCGCACAGGTGTGATTACTCCTACTGCGATTTTGGAGCCTGTAAGGGTTTCGGGCTCTACTGTATCCAGGGCAACACTACATAATGAAGATTTCATAAGGCAAAGAGATATCCGCATAGGTGATACTGTCATACTTCAAAAAGCAGGGGAAGTAATACCTGAGATTGTGTCTGTGGTGACCGAAAAGAGAACAGGCCGTGAAGTCGAATTTTCCATGCCAGATAAGTGCCCGGCATGTAACTCGCAGGTTGTGCGGCTCCCTGGAGAGGTCGCATACAGGTGTACAGATATGGCCTGCCCTGCTCAGCTCAAGGAGAGCCTGATTCACTTTTCCTCAAGAGACGCCATGGACATAAGAGGGCTTGGCCCCTCTCTTATAGAATTACTCTTGGAGTCACATTTGATTAAGGATGCAGGTGATTTGTATTTCCTCAAGAAAGAGGAAATATCCGGCCTTCCGAGGCTAGGCGAAAAATCTTCGGATAATTTGATAAGGAGCATAGAGGCGTCTAAAGAAAGGCCTCTTGACAAGCTAATTTATGCAATAGGTATCAGACACGTTGGGCAGCAAACGGCAAGGCTTATTGCCGAAAGGTTTTCGACTCTGGACACATTCCTGGAGGCTTCTGAAGATGATCTTATGAAGATACCTGTAGTAGGCCCGGAAACTGCCAGGTCGATTGTGGCTTTTACCAGGACAGACTCTATGAGGCAACTGGTAAAAAAATTCAAACGGGCAGGGGTAAAAGCGTCTTTAGCAAGGCAGTCCTATGAGACTAAAGAAGGCATGTTTTCTGGTAAGGCCTTTGTCATAACAGGAACTTTGAGCAATATGGCTCGTCATGAAGCTGAAGAGCTAATATCTTCTCTGGGCGGGAAAGTGTCTTCTTCAGTATCACGAAATACTTTTGCACTGTTGGTCGGGGATTCACCGGGATCAAAACTTGAAAAAGCTAAATCACTGGGGATTCGCATAATGGAAGAGAAAGAGTTTATGGATCTGATTCAAGAAAGGAGCACGCCAGATGGACATTGATGTTGAAGAGGTTGCGTCTCTGGCTAAAATCAAACTGGGAGACAAACAGAAGAAACTGTTTGCCAAGGACTTTGAATCTATGCTCAGGCGCATGCAGGAGTTGCTCGAAGTTGATGTAGAAGGCGTTCCGCCAACATTTAACATGGGGGAAGGCACCAACCTTCGCCTGGCTGAGGATGTTCCCCACAAAAGCCTCAACCGTGAGATAGTATTGGAAAGCGCTCCTTCAACCCATGACGAATATTTCAAGGTTCCTAGAGAGCCACAAGGGTCTTAGCCAAAAGAGGTGTCTTTAACGTGAATGTATGGGAAATGACAACACGGGAGATTCTAGAGCACATTTCGTCTGGGGAGATTACTGCCACAGAAGTGCTTGATAGTTACTTGAAACGAATACGTGAGGCAGAGCCCGAGATAAATGCGTTTATACAGATTACGGAGCCTGCTGCCCGTGCCAGTGCATTCAGGGTGGATTCTATGATCTCAAGAGGAGAGAATCCTGGCCTGTTAAGCGGATTGCCTATTGCCGTAAAGGACAATATCTGTGTTAGGGGAGCCGGGTGTACGTGCGGTTCAAGAATGATGGAGAACTGGATCTCGCCATATGATGCAACAACCGTCAGGATGCTCAGGGATCAGGGAGCTGTCATAATTGGAAAAACCAACTTAGATGAGTTCGCCATGGGGTCTTCAACTGAGACTTCTGCTTTTGGCCCTACAAAGAATCCCTGGGATTTGCAGCGAGTCCCAGGAGGCTCCAGCGGTGGATCTGCGGCAGCAGTTGCCGCAGGAATGGCGCCCATTGCTTTAGGAACTGACACAGGCGGTTCCATTAGGCAGCCTGCAAGTTTCACCGGAATATGCGGAATCAAGCCCACATACGGCCTTGTTTCCAGGTATGGTGCCGTAGCATTTGCATCGTCTCTTGATTCAGTGGGGCCCTTTGGCCAGACTGTGTGGGATTGTGCCCTGGCTCTGGAAGCCATAGCGGGACACGACCCAGGGGACCCAACATCCTCTAATCGAGAGCCTGTGTCTTATACAAAGGGCCTCGATGGCAGTGTTAAGGGGCTGAGGGTTGGTTTTCCCAGGGAGTTTCTTGAAGGTATTGCGCCGGAAGTGAGAGATGAGTTTAAAAGAACTCTAAAGACTTTGGAAAATATGGGTATAGCTGTCGAAGAAATCAGCATTCCATCAGCACCCTATGCAATAGACGTTTACTATATAGTGGCCACCTGCGAGGCTTCTTCTAATTTGGCCAAGTTTGACGGAGTACGGTTTGGCAAGAGGGCAGAAGTAGAAAACCTGGACGACATGTATACCAGTTCGCGGGGAGAGGGACTGGGGAATGAAGTGATCAGGCGGATAATGCTCGGTACGTTTGCACTCAGTGCAGGGCAGAAGGAAACATACTACGTAAGGGCTGCCAAGGTCCGTACTCTCATCAGACGTGACTTTGACAAGGTTTTTGAGAAATTCGATTTGATTGTTTCGCCGGCCACTCCCTATGTGGCATTTAAGATAGGCGAGAAGATTGACGATCCTTTGGCTATGTATACAGGGGATCTTATTACGGTTCCTGTCAACCTTGCAGGATTGTGTGCCCTTTCTATGCCCATGGGTTTTGCCGGGCCAGATAAGACTAGTCTTCCTTGCGGTTTGCAGGTAATAGGCAAACCCTTTGATGACCAACTGGTACTAAGGTTAGGGCATGCTCTTGAACAGGAAATCGGAGTTGACATACACCGGAAGGTTCTTGAAATGAGGCGCACCATTAGCCCTATTAGGGAGTGTGAGTTAGTTGACTGACCGTTATGAAATGATGGTTGGGTTGGAAGTCCACGTAGAGTTAGCTACCAGGACCAAGATGTTCTGCCGGTGCTCATCTCGATTCGGGGATCCGCCCAATACAAATATATGCCCTGCTTGCTTGGGGTTACCAGGTTCTTTGCCCCAGGCTAACATGGAAGCAGTCAGGCTGGCCCTGAGAGCGGCTATAGCCTTGAACTGCACCATTAACCTTTCAAGCCGTTTTGACCGGAAGAACTATTTCTATCCGGACCTTCCAAAGGGCTACCAGGTGTCACAGTTTGACAAACCCCTTGCCCAGCGCGGATATATCGAGATAGATAACCCGCCGAAAAGAATCAGAATCAACAGGGTTCATATTGAAGAAGATGCGGGCAAGTCGTTGCATGCAGGAGACCAGATAACTACGGCTTCCTATTCCCTTGTAGACTTTAACAGATCAGGTGTGCCCTTGATCGAGATTGTGTCTGAGCCTGACATATCGTCTCCAGATGAAGCCAGGCAGTATCTCGAGAAACTGCAGAGAATTCTTGCATTTGCCAGAGTTTCTGACGTAAAAATGGAAGAGGGGTCAATGAGGGTTGACTGCAATATCTCTGTCAAACCCAAAGACAGTGAGATTTTAGGGACCCCTTGTGAGATGAAGAATCTGAGTTCGTTCCGGGCAGTGGCCCGTGCACTGGCCTACGAATTTGATAGGCAAAAAGATGTTTTGGCAAGTGGAGGAAAGATAGTCAGGGAGACCAGAAACTGGGATGAGGCCGAGGAAGTAACCAGGGTGCTTCGAATTAAGGAGTCCAGTGATGATTACAGGTATTTTCCTGATCCCGATTTGCCTGGATTGGAACTGGCCGAGGAATTCGTCGAGGAAGTAAGACGGGATATGCCCAAACTTCCCCACCAGATCGTATCTTATTATGTGGGAGAACTCGGGCTTCCTGAATATGATGCCGGAGTGCTTACATCTGATCCGTACCTTGCAGATTATTTTGATACATGTGTTTCTCTTGGCGCGGAACCTAAGACCGCGTCTAACTGGATTATGGTAGAACTTCTGGGGTATATGAAGGCTAAGGGGATACCGTACGAAAACATACCCCTTAGTCCTGAATACCTTGTATCGATGCTTGATCTTATCAAGAATGGAGTCATTAGCGGTAAGATCGCCAAAGACATATTGGTTATTATGATTGAGACAGGGAAGGATCCGCGCAAAATAGTGAAAGAGCAGGGATTAGAGCAGATTTCCGACGAAGAAAGCCTTATTCAGGTTATTGACGGGGTTATCGCCGGACACCCTTCGGTAGTAGAGGAAATTAAGGCGGGTAAGGAAAAAGCCGTTGGCTTTCTGGTGGGACAGGTTATGAAACTTACCAAAGGAAAGGCTAACCCTGCAAAGGTCAACATAATATTGAAAGACAAACTATTATCATGACGAAAGAGCATAATCTATTGTTGAAGAGAGGAGGGGCGGCCATGGGTGGCGGAAGCGGTGATTCCAATGCGGCGTATCAGGAAATTGCGTCTTCGTTGCCAAACTCCCGGGTGCTTTTCTCCGAACCCATGTCAAACCATACATCCTTTAGAATTGGCGGGCCATGTGACCTCCTCGTTATCCCGGGTACCCGCGATGACGCAATCAGGGCTTGGTTAATGTGCAGAGAACTTAGGGTGCCTTGCCACATAATCGGAAATGGGACTAACCTTCTGGTTAGGGATGGAGGAGTTAGAGGCTGTATAGTCAAACTGGCCTCAGGGTTTACAGGCGTTGAAAGAAACGGCTCTAAGAGTTTAATGATCAGTTCTGGGACTCTACTTCCAAAGCTTGTGGAAGCGGCTGTAAGCTTTGAGTTGTCAGGCCTGGAGTTTGCAGTAGGAATTCCAGGGAGTATGGGCGGAGCAGTGACTATGAATGCAGGGGCATACGGGGGCGACATGGGTTCTTTGGTGAATAGGGTAGAAGTAGCAACCCCTGATGGCCGGATACAATGGCTTTCCCAGGATGAACTTGAGTTTTCCTACCGGCATTCGCTGTTTTTGTCAAGGGATGATTTGCTGATTCTTACCGTTGAGATGCTTCTTGAGCCTGGTGACGGAAATCAGATTCATCAGGTTATGATGGCACATTTGAGCCAGCGGCAAGAGAAGCAACCGCTGGATCTTCCCTCAGCCGGGAGTGCTTTCAGGAGGCCCAGAGGGAAATTTGTGGGCCCTATGATTGAATCCCTGGGGCTAAAAGGTTTTTCCTACGGAGGCGCCATGGTGTCCCCAAAACATGCCGGCTTTATTGTTAATTCCGGGGGTGCTACAGCAAAGGATGTCCTAACCCTTATGGAGATCGTACAGAAGAAGGTGTATGCGGCTTTTGAGGTTTCACTGCAGCCTGAGATTATAGTAATTGGAGACGACTTGGAGCCACATCCAGAGTGACAGTGGAGAAGGCGGCGAAACAGCACCCGAATGAGGTGCCTTTGGCTCTGATGCGCACAAGTAGTTAGTTTCATGTATGTCGAATGAGATTTCGGGTTGGTGTGGGAGTTGACACCGGAATAGTTCTGGAATGAATACCAGTCGATAAAGGGCGTTTACAAGACAATATGGGCACGTATCGAGTTCAGATTACCGGACTTAATCACAGGGGCGAAGGAACAGGGAAGGTTTTATCAGGGCCCGATGAGGGCCTTGTTGTATTTGTTCCTGGAACATTGCCAGGCGATCTAGTTGAGTGTTCTTTGGTTGAACGAAAGAAGAATTTTGTTCGCGGGCGGGTTACGGGCTTTTTGGAACATGGCCCTGGGCGTATAGCGGAAACCTGTCCGGTGGCGTCTAGGTGCGGAGGGTGTACCTGGCAGCATATTGATTATGAACTCCAACTTGAGTGGAAAGCCCGGATTGTGAAAGAGACTTTGTGGAGAGTGGCCAGGATATCTGACTGTGAGGTTCTGCCATGTATTCCTTCGCCCAAGGTGTTTGAATATCGCAACAAAGTAGAAGTACCGCTGGCTGTTCGGAAAGGCCAGGTCATTGCAGGATTTTATGAACCTTATACACACAGAGTTGTTCCATCTGAAGGCTGCCCTTTGGAGCACCCTGCTGCCAGGAATGTTGTCATAGGCATGCTGGAGCAGGTAAGGAAGCGAAAGTACAAGGTGTACGATGAGAAAACAGGTCGGGGCGAGGTACGTCATCTTGTAGCCAGGGTTGCGCCGGGCACCGGCGAATGTATGGCGGTGTTGGTATCCAGTGTTCACAGGCTTTCCGGCGAAAAGGCTATGGCTCTGGAACTCATGGATTCGGTAGATAATCTGAAGAGTGTAGCTTTGAACGTAAATACCAGAGTTACCAATGTGATAATGGGTGATAAGGACCGTCTGTTGGCAGGGCGGATGTACATTCAGGATGTCTTGGGTTCAGGAGAACCCGGGCACAGGTGTTCCGGACGTGATGGCTCAGAGGCCCGTGGGCAAGGCGATCTTGGGCGGCTTACGTTCAGAATTTCTCCACGGTCTTTTTACCAGGTAAACTCGGACCAGGCAGTGAACCTTTACAAGGCCGCCCTTTCATGGGCTCAGGTTGAACCTGGCGATGTGGTATATGATATTTACTGCGGTATTGGCACCATAACCTTGTTCGCTGCGCTTCGGGCATCGTTCGCCGTCGGCGTTGAGGATGTTGATGCTGCCATAAAGGATGCCTGGAAGAACGCCAGAGACAATGGGATAGAGAACGTGGGATTTGTGTCTGGTAAGGCCGAAAGGGTGTTGCCCGGGCTGCATAACAAGTACCCCAAGCCTGATGTAGTGATACTTGACCCTCCCAGGGGTGGCGCTGAAGAAGGTGCCCTTGCTGCTGTTGTGAACCTTAACCCCCGAAGTATTGTATATGTATCCTGTAACCCGGCTACTCTTGCCCGGGATTTGATTTTCCTCAAAAACCACGGATGGAAGGCAGTTAAGTGCCAGCCCTTGGATATGTTTCCAATGACGCCGCATGTGGAGTGCGTTGTCTTGATAACAAGGGTAAAAGAGTGAGTGACTAGGGGGTAAGGATATGCGCGTGGATTTACATATTCATTCTCTTTTTTCTGATGGCTCGCAGCATCCAATGGAAATTGTTCAGGCAGCAATGAAGAGAGAGGTTTCCATCTTGTCTATCTGTGATCACTACACTATTGATGCTTACGATGCATTACTTTCAGCCTGTAAGTCGAACAACATAAAGGCTGTGTTAGGTGTAGAATTAGATGCCAATTGGGAAGATGAGAACTTTCATGTTTTAGCATATAACTTCAATAGAGAAGATTCTCAAATCATGGAAGTTATTCGTTCGCAGCACGACAAATCAGAAGCCGAATGTGAGAACATTGTAACAGCTATGAGCCGTGATTATCCACAGATGTCACTTAAAGACTATCGTAATTATAATTCTCCAATAAAAGGAGGATGGAAATACATCCATTACGCTGTTGAAAAGCGCGTGGCCAAAACGTATGAAGAAGCGTCCTATTTCTTTGGAAAATATTTCATACCGGATCCCAGAACGTTTCAATTATCGGATGTTTGCGAGATTGTAAAGTCTGCCGGCGGCGTGCCAATTTTAGCTCATCCAGGGTATATCTACAATAAAAATCCAGATAAATATGAGAATGTATTAAAATCCATGTTGGATTGCGGAATACAAGGCATTGAGTGCTATTACCCCTCTCATTCCCTAGATGCGGTAAAGCATTCTGTTGAGTTCTGTAATCGAAACAACTTATGTATAACCGCTGGATGTGATTGTCATGGTGAATATGATAAAAGTGAAGGCTTTACTGTTGGTGGAATGGATGTTAATCCTGAGTTGCTCAGTTTGAAAGGTATAATATAGTGCGTTCACAAAATGAGCATTAATATGAAGCAGACAACTTCCTATTTGTCAAAGAACCTGTAATATATTCCACACGCATTGGCACCAGAGTTGAAATAGGTTTGCGAATGTCAATTAGAAATTGAGCCACTATGACACTTAGAAAGTGAGCCATTTATGACAGTCAAAAGTGATCCACCTCATTGAATTTATGTTGATGGCTTAACTCCTACAGATCTTAATTCTTGCCTTCTTCCTTGGGATTGCTTCGTTGTCGGTTACCGGATTTATCGTGTAGAAACGCTGTTTCAGTCTGTATGATGGCCCATTAGTATCGATAATGTGAGAGCGATGAACTACCCGGTCCACTACGGCGGCCGTCAGCATGTTGTCCCCAAAAATCTCCGTCCACCGAGAAAACTCCAAGTTAGTGGTAATGATTACGCTGGACGTCTCATTTCTTGCAGATAACACCTGGAATAGTAGTTCAGCACTGGGTCTTGAGAAAGTCAGGTATGACAATTCGTCAAGGATTAGAAGGTGAATCTTTGACAGATACTTTTCCAGTTTGGAAAGACGGTGCTGGTTCTGGGCTTCCAGGAGTTCATTAACTAAGCCGGCAGCAGTGTAGAATCTGACGTTGTATCCTTTCTGACACGCTTGTAGGCCCAGGCCAATTGCTGTGTGGGTTTTCCCGGTTCCTGGGGGGCCGATGCATACCACTCCTTCTTTTCTTTCGATAAAGCTACAGTCAGCAAGCTGCCCGAGTGGGAATTGTTGTCAAACCGGACCAACGACATGCTGTTCACTTTGGTTTCACGGACTACACCACATTCCAGGGCAGTGGCCGGTAGTGGCGTAAGTGCTAGCCGTTCCTTGGCAAGCATTTGGCCAACATTAGACTCTTTTCCCCAAACCTGATGTTCAAGATACTGTTTGCAGTAAGTGGTGATTTCACGGTTGATATCATCCCAACTATCGACTTTGGGAACCGGTAATAAAGTATTGTTACGGGCGAAACACACCAGGTTTTCTACAAACCTTTTTCATTACCCTTACCAATATTGCAGAAAACGCTTTTCGAATGCATAGTGGGCACTTAAGAGTGTCTGAAAGGCTGTTGTTCCTGGGTAACATGCTTACCCCAGCCCTCCTTGACGGTTAATCTTGACTCTGTCAGGTTGCATTGCCCTCCTGTTCTTGCGCATCGTATCGGGGCTGCCTTCTGAGCAAATGCCACCATCGGCACACGGTGTAGGCGACTGTTCATCAAGAGGGGCCGCCTTTGTGGTGCGCCACGCCTGGCGTTCAGAATTCCTTCATTGCAATAACAAGGGGCGAGACAGTACAATCGGAATTGGATGCACACTATTTTTCGCCTGGAGATGGCGTTACTGTTTCAAGACAAGCCCGACAATTTGAAGTGCAACTATTTATATAATGGGAGATAAAAATGGTAGATGAAAAAGGGAAAAATGCCGAATTAAGAGCGATGGCAAGTTCCCTGATATTCTCGATTGTTTTGATGATTTTTCCCGTAGCATCCGGCGTGATTGTAGTTATGAATGATATGGACGCCATACACAGTTACTGTCTGCAAGGTGTCTTTATGATGTTATCCATCTCAATACCTGCAATCTTTATGTGGATTACAAATATGAAACCCGCCCAAATCGGTTTTATCGGAATTGAAAAAGGCAGTGGAAAAACAGTATTGTATTTTGTACCGGTAATTGCAGCAAAAATAGGTTTTCTCTTTTACGGAATAAATGATGACATACATACTATTATGGCATTGGCATTTTTCACGATCGCGATTGGATTATCAGAAGAACTTTATTTCAGGGGAATTATACTGAGAAAGCTGAGGACTTGTTTTACAATCAAACAAACAGTCATCTTGTGTTCTGTGTTCTTTGCAGCTGTGCATGCTTCTCAAGCATTTTCAGGAGCAGGAATCTTCATGGTTGCACTTACCATGATTAACGCATTGCTATTTGGTATTGTCGCTTCGGAAATTGTGATGTTGACAAAAAGCATTATACCTGTAATTATATGGCATATGCTATATGACTTTATTAATTGGATTGCACTAATTCAAGGAACGATAGAAATTGTTTTGATAGTCATTCAATCGTCGACCATGATTACCTATGCAGTCTACTTATGGACCAAGTTGCCTGATAAACAGGACTGCCCATTATGAGCAAAACCATGAATTTCCAAAACCGTTTGTTACGAAAGGTTTTCGTGTTATACCGTGTTGCGGGTCGGCCGTTAAGGGGCAAGCCGACTGCAATATTCCATTATTGTTCGGTTAAGATCGTTTTTGAACGAAGATGGCTGCGACGAGCTCAGCGAAAAACATAACAAGGACATAGCAACCTGTATCAGGAATGGGCACATTCTGGAATTGTTGAGGCTGGAGATTTCGTTTTCATAAGTTATTGTGTAGGCAACATCGGTCAGCCTATTGAAAATCAGATTAATGGTGCATTTGACCATTTGAATCAACGGCTGAAATCGATCGGGTTAACTTTAGAATCAGTCGTAAAGATTGATTGCTTATTTAGAGATATCTGGAATATACCTGTGATGGAAGAGGTTGTTAAAGAGAGATTTAGAGGCAAATATCCAGCACGAAAATCATTGCAAACAGAGTTTGCTCATTCTGGCGGACAAGACGGGCTTCTTTTTCAACTTGATGCCATAGCATTTAGAGGATAGCCTGTGGGTATAATCCGTAAACGATTAGTAATTCGAATCACCCGATAAAGCGAACAAGGCAACCACAGTCTAAGACATGCTAGAGACGCTGTTTCAGTCTGTATGGCGTTCTAGTTTTGAGGCAATGGGATGCAAGAGAGCAATGAAAATTCAGATGCAATGTTCATAACGGGATCGCTTTCTGTAAGACGGATGCGTGATAATGGCGATGACAGAGCTCTGTTGCTGAATTGGCTCACCGACCCCAATGGCGTCATAACCGTCGCTTGGAAAGAAGAAATACCTTGGGATGCGCAGAAGATCGAGGAGGCGTTTTTTGCAGATTTTACTCACGAAAAACTTATACCGTGCATTGTAGAGCAAGACGGCAGAGCGATTGGCCACATTCAGTTCTACCCGCTGGATGAAGAATCTTATCGTTTTAATAAGCAGGTTACTTTCATCCGCTAAAAGGCGGTTACGGAATGGATCTATTTATAGCCTACTCCGAATTATGGGGCAAGGGAATCGGCACAAGGGTCGTGAAAGCAATGTCGGATTATCTGATACATATGCTTGGAGCGACCGTTGTTTGCGCTGATCCGGGTGAAGAAAACGGACGCTCCGTTGCCTGCTGGCTCAAAGCAGGATTTATACCGATTGGAAAGGTCGCAGATTATGATGAGCCGGATAACCAGTGTATACTCATGGCATATAGCGACAATCAACGGCTTATGGACAAACTAATCACTGGTCTGAATTATACCCCGCCGCCAAGGGGGACCAGAGGGATAGGACATCCTTTTTGTATCCTCAAGGCACGTTATGCCTTGGCAATAGCAAATTGTTATGATATTGACTTAGAAGAAGTGATAAAGCGAAAAGAAGAGATTAACAACCAAAAATACCACACAGTATTTCGTGCAAACTAAATTTGCGGGGAATTGCAGTATAGGTTCCCCTGAAGGGGGGTGCGGACGTTTTCTTGGACTCATTAAGCCGCCAACCCAAGACTTCTCCTGTACTGCAGTGGACTCTTCGCACCCAACGACATCTTAATCCTTGTCCCATTGTACCAAAGCAGGTATCTGTGAAGAATATCAATGAATCTATCTATGCTGACCCCTGCCCATGACCTATTGTAAAACATCTCATTTTTTACCCTACCGAAGAACCCCTCACAAGCCGCATTGTCAGGTGGACAGCCTTTTTTAGACATTGATTGGGTAAGGCCGGCTTCAAGCATACGCGATATCCACCCAGGCCACCGATAATGAGTACCACGGTCTGAATGTACCAGTGGATGTTCTCCACCTTTTAGAGTCTTTGCTGCCTGGTCAAGCATACTATTAACCATTTCAGCATTGGGGCTTGTCCCAATAGTCCAGCTAACGACTAAACCGTCAAAACAATCGATGATAGGAGAAAGATATATCTTCCCGGCAGGTATCGCAAATTCTGTGATGTCGGTGAGCCACTTCACGTTGGGTGCGTCAGCATGAAAATTACGTTCGATAAGATTATCTGCTGCAGGCATTTCCTCTCCTTTATACGAGCTGTACCTGCGCCTTTTCTTTCCAACAACCATCAAATCGGACTTAAACATAATGCGTCTTACTACCTTTTCGGAAATATGTATGTTTTCTTGTGCAAGCAGGGCATGAATTCTCCGGTAGCCGTACGCTTTATTGTTTTCTTCAAATAGTTCTCTTATGCGCTGTCTTAGTTTCGCGTACTTGTCCGGGAGTAAGGCCAGTCCGCGGTGATAGAAATAACTGCTGCGTGCCATTCCCAGGCAGTCTAGCAACTCTTTTAATAGGTGCTCATTTCTCAGGGCGTCGACCAGAACTGCCTTCTCTTTGTTTGTCAGGTTCTTCGGATCGACGCCCGGGCCTTTTTTTACGATTTCCGCTGCCATTCTCCAAATATCTGTTTCAAGCTTTAGTCTTTTAATCTCGCTCTCCAGCCTTTCAATTTCGGCCAAAAGAGCGTCTTTATCCTCGGGCAGTGGTTTTTCTTTTTCTTTGGGCATCGTCGCGCTGACCTCCTTGCTGAGCAGCTCTCTTTTCCAGTTGTACAATGCCTCCCGGGTAACGCCATAACGCTCAGCAACATCTTTCACAGAGCCGATCCGGGTGCATAGCGCAATCACGGCTTCTCTCTTCTGCTCTTGAGTGAACTTTACACCGGCTACGAGCATTTTGCGAGTCCCTGGCGCCAACTCGTCACACCAGGAACTGAGCATTCCTCTCGAGGGATACCCCAGCGCCCTAATCGTCCTAGACAAATTGCGGCCATGCTCAAGATAGTATTCTACAGCAGCCTTCTTTTGCTCCGGCGAATACTTCGTGTATGCTGAATCCAGGTCTCGTACGACTCCCGTCTCTTGCTCTTCGAGGTATGCTTTGTACCAGCTCCTAAGCGATTTACGGTCAGGATAGCCAAGTTCGTGAATTACGTCCGCGGCACATTTGTCATACTTAATGTACAACTCGATTGCTTTCATGCGTTTCTCTCTCGAATACATACAGATATCCTCCTGTCTCTACCTATTTCAGAGTCCAGGATTTTGTCCGCACCCCCAAGTTGCCACGTAGGATTCCCTGTTGTTGCAGACAAATAAATCGGGAGAATACCAATGAACAAACTGAGCCAAGATTATCTACTAATAGCATTTTCTATTATGCTAGTTTGTTGGGGTATTTGTGTTACCTGCAGTTTTTACAGTATTTCATTATTAAACTGTTATGTGTTGTACATACCATATTTATTGGGAGGTTTATCTCCAACCATTGCATCTTATATTGCACTAAAACGAAATAATAGGGTTTGCGGACTAAAAGATTGGCTGAGGAACGTTTTTGATATAAAGCATAATATTTATTCATACCTTATGGTGATCTTACTCGGAATTGCATATATTCTGCCACAATGCTTTATTTCGGGTTGCAAATATGGAGCGTCATTATACGCCATTATCGTTATGATTCCGATTATGCTATTTGGGGGCGGTCTTGAAGAAGCTGGCTGGAGATACATATTGCAGCCTGAAATGGAGAAATCACATTCATTTGTGTTGTCCACTTTCATAGTCGGTATCATATGGTGGATATGGCATTTTCCATTGTTCTGGATACCGGGCACAGGACAATGTGGAACCAATCTGTTTGCATTTGGAATAAGTGTTCTCGGCCTCAGTTTTGCACTAGCTGTCATCAGAAAAGTTTCAAATAGCGTATGGCTATGTGTATTATTCCACTGTATCATCAACTCCTTATCCGGCATTTATATTATTAATGAAAATATTTACGGAAATATTGCATCTTCTGTTGCACTCATTATGCTTTCTTGCTTGTGTGTTGTTGTTAACAAAAAGAAAGAACTATTTGCTTGACTTCAAACTGTGAAGATACTCTGTAGGTCGACAAAATCCAATTTATGAGGAGTAATGATTACGCTGAACGTCTCATTTCTTGCAGACCTGGAATAGTAGTTCAGCAATGGGTCTTGAGAAAGTCAGATATAATGATTCATGTATCTTGCACACCTTGGATATTTTGTATATGATATCAAAAATACCAAAGGCAATGACGGAGAAGATTAGGTGTAGAACTCCTTTCAGAGAGTTAGAGGTTGGTGTGAATCTAACAGGTAACTACATTGAACGCAGCTCCTGAGCTTCTTCTTGAAAGGTAATACGAGTAGAGAACGACGTTTCCTTACGTTACAAAGGCGCAGTATGTTAGTACTGGTTGAGTGAGCATAAAGCTAATTAGGGTGGTACCGCGGAAAACTCTTCCGTCCCTTCCCAGGGATTGAAGAGTTTTTGTTTGTTCAATTATTAACGCCTGCTGTAAAGCACGATTACTGTGTCGAAGTTCAAAGAAAGTTGCCAAGAAGTTGAGGAGGTAATAAGAGTGAATGCTATGGATATCAGGAAGAAGTTTATTGAATTCTTTAGTAACCATCAACACAGTGTAATCCCAGGATCATCACTTGTACCTGAAAATGATCCAAGTGTATTATTTACTACTGCAGGAATGCACCCACTAGTACCCTACCTTTTGGGTGAACCTCATCCATTGGGTAAACGTCTGGTAAATTACCAGAAGTGCCTCAGGACAGATGACATTGATGAGGTTGGAGATGATATACACCTTACCTTCTTTGAAATGCTTGGTAACTGGTCATTAGGTGACTACTTCAAAGAAGATTCAATCCAGATGAGTTATGATTTTCTTGTCAACTGGCTTCGGTTAGATCCGGGTCGTTTAGCTGTAACTATATTTGAAGGGGATGAGGATTCCCCAAAGGATGAGGAAGCATCAAAAATATGGAGGTCACTTGGTATTAGAGAGGAAAATATTTACTTCCTGGGGAGAAAACATAATTGGTGGGGACCGGCAGGCCAAACTGGACCATGTGGTCCCGATACTGAAATCTTTTATGACAGTCTTAAGCCAAAGTGTTCTGAGGACTGCAATCCTGGATGTGATTGCGGAAAGTACTGGGAGATATGGAATAACGTTTTTATGAAGTATTACAGAAATGCTGATGGTACCTTTACAGAATTACAGCAAAGGAATGTAGATACCGGACTCGGGCTTGAAAGAATGACAGCGATTATGGAGGAAAAAGAAAGTATATTTGAAACAGAACTTCTTTCAGGTATTGTGAAGCAGGTAAAGACTCTTGCAAAGAAACAAGATGAAACAAGTATCAGAATAGTTGCTGACCATATCAGAGCTTCCTGCTTCATATTGATAGATCGAGTAATCCCGGGCAACGTAGATCAGGGGTATATTTTGCGAAGGCTAATTAGAAGAGCTATCCGGCATATGAGAAAATTAGAGATAAACCCTGATCGAATATCTGAATTGGGCTATGTAACAATAGAGTCACTACGGGAGTTATATAGCGAATTGGACGGGCAACAGAGTTATATTATAAACAGCCTTGTAGAGGAGAAAAACAAGTTTACACAAACGCTTGAAAAAGGTGAAAAGCAGTTTCATAAGGCTCTGGAAATGTGTCAGAAAGATGGAAAATCCACTCTGGACGCAAAAACAGTATTTACTCTTTATGATACTTTTGGGTTTCCACCGGAGATAACGGCCGAGTTGGCTTCAGAAAGTGGCTTGGCAATAGATTATGCTGGCTTTGAAGAGCTGTATAGACTGCACCAGGAGTTGTCTCGCCAGGGAGCTCAACAAAAGTTCAGGGGTGGACTGGTTGATAATGCAGAAGAAACTATTGCTTTACACACAGCTACTCATCTACTGCATAAAGCATTAAAGATTGTACTGGGTGAACATGTTCACCAGAAAGGGAGCAACATTACTAAGGAGAGATTGAGGTTCGACTTCTCACATGGACAGAAAATGACTCCGGAAGAAATACAAAAAGTCGAAGATATTGTTAATGCAGTGATAGAACAAGGCCTGCAGGTTGAATGTAATGAAATGCTTCTTGAAGAAGCAGAGAAAATTGGTGCTGAAGGTCTTTTTACAGAGAAGTATGGTGAAATAGTCAAGGTCTATATGATAGGCAATTTCAGCAAGGAGATATGTGGTGGCCCTCACGTTAGTAGTACCGCAGACCTGGGACATTTCAAAATTGTTAAAGAAGAGAGTGTCGCTTCTGGAGTGCGCAGAATTAAAGCTGTTACTACAGAAAGAGAATAGAGAGCAGATACATATGGCGTAAAATTCAGAGAACTCAGGAAGGAGTCAAATAACATGGAAAATATCAAATATGTCTTTGTCCAGGTAATTGACAAACCCGACCGCAAGGTTATTATCAAGCGTGGTCAGAAGGCAACGGAATATTGGGCTTATTGTCAGGAGGTTGGCTGTGACGTATGGGGCGTACTCACTAGCATGATATCCTTATGCGGAGAACCTGTGTGTCTCTGGCTACCTGAACAGTACCGCAAACCTGGAACATCGGAATATGTCCAGGGCGTCGAGGTAGCTTCCGATTACAACGGGCCTGTTCCCGATGGGTTTGATGTGATTACGCTGCCAAAGGCCAAATATTTGATGTTTCAGGGAGAACCCTTTGCGGAAGAAGACTATTGTGAGGCAATAGAATCAGTGCAGACCTCTATGAAACGCTATGATCCGGCAGTCATTGGATATGCCTGGGATAATACCAATCCCCGCTTACAGCTAGAACCTGTTGGTACGAGAGGATATATCGAGCTCCGAGCAGTTAAGTAAGTGTTTGATAGTGTGATTATGCGCATGATGTCATAACCATTTGGTGCAACAGGCGTTAGTCTCAAATCTTTATCCCATGTCCATCTCATATGGTTTGGAGCCAAATCCGCTAAATAAGTACACACCCAAAACCGCGTTGAAGCCAGTGGCGGCAAACACACTGAAGCGTTCGAAGATACCAAAATACTCGCGGGGAACCACATTTGTTCCAATCGCACCAATGAACATTGTAGCAAGCGCTATAGTCGCCCATGTTGCCAGAGGTCTATAGTACTTTTTTCTATAACCGCCTACCATAATCAAAATCAGCGAGGCGATGGAAAGCACCACTACCAGCATGGTGATTACATACACGTGCATAACGTCTTGAAATGTTCCGGCATACCCGCTGCTTGAAAGGGGAAACAATGCGTATCCAACATTTGACACCCAATTCATTGCGGCGAAGGTGTAAATTCCAATTCGCAGGGTCTTGTTCAGCTTACCCTGAATGAAGACACACACCATCATGATAGAGACCATTCCGCAAACACCGTAAAGGCAGCTCAGTTGATTCCAAAGAACCCTTGAAGGGGCATCTGTCGCACTCAAATCACTGACAGCCTGTTTCATCCAGTCATATCCAGGATACCCTAATGGTGCAAATACAACCGCTGCCGTGTAGGACAGCAAACTTACGACACCTAATAGTCCCAACCAGTTTATCAAGTTCTTTTTCATCTAGTTTGTTCCCCTTTGATTTATGCGGCTTACTCATTTTTATCATTTTCTGTGTTAATAGACTACAGAAACGAAGAAGTATGCTAACAAGATCATCTGCGAATGTAGTTTGAACCAAAGCTGTGGTAAAATCAACCTTACTATCAGGCAAAAGAATAGGTGGCCGAAAAGTCTCGGATTGGTTTTCGGATGACCGTCAAAAAACCGGAGATAAGATAAACATGATTGATTTTTACAATGATTTTTACACAAGAGCTGAGCGAAGCAAAGCCCATGGTACTCTTTGTGAAAGGGTTTATGGCAAAAATCTTTGTCAGCATGGAATGGCCGATATGTCTCAAATAGAGAAACTGTTAGCGCTGTTAAATCTGAATGAAAACAGTAGACTTCTCGATTTGGGATGCGGTAATGGCTATATAACGGAATATCTACAAGATCGTACTGGCTCATATGTAACAGGAGTAGACTTATCACCGGCCGCAATAGAAAGTGCAATTACCAGGGCAAAAACAAAATCAGAAAAACTTAAGTTTCAAACCGGTGATATGATGAATCTTCAATATCGTCCGAAGAGTTTCGATTCGATTATCCTAATCGATACGCACTACTTTATCGATGATTTTGAGGCTTTAATCGATAGGCTAATAGAGCTGATAGTTCCCAACGGCCAGATATGTATTTTCTCTGACGAGGGAAGAGGTATAGACGGATGCGATGATTCTAATCTACAGGCAAGTGAATCTTTAATTGGGCAGTTGCTCGAGACAAAAGGACTATCTTATACATCTCTAAATTTGAGTAAAGAGAACAGAGAACATTGGAAGCTTAAGGAAAGAGTATTGAGAGAATTGAAAGCTGATTTCGATGCTGAAGGCAACATGTGTCTCTATAATAACCGGCTGGGCGAATGCATTTCATCAAATAGAGAACTTGACTGTAGGTTTTTGTTTAGTATTTCAAAGTCACTTTGAACTTGCATTCACCGTAGATACCAGGCCGGCATAGGATTGGACATATTGTCAAACCAGGAAAGAACATCCCTTGCTTGGTTTTTCATCGTAGTAACCTCATTTTCACCAAAGGGAATGGCCCAGTAAATTGACGATAAAGTATTGCTCGAAATGTAAAAAGCAAGCAGCCTGAAAAATTCGATTGGCGGTCTGCCGCCAAAATAGCCATTGACCTGGCCTGTTGCAAAATGCGGACTGACAGCGGCACTCCATACAATGCGGTTGAATTCTTCCCACGGATCTCCGAAATCAGGGCGGTTGAAATCAATGATGGAAAGCGTATGCTCTGGCGAAATTATCATATTGCCCACATGATAATCTCCATGCTGGTAGCACTGTGGTCTATGTGAGAGTAAATAGCGATTATTTTCGATGTAGCTAATAATTTTATCGTCACCATCAAACTTTATCCCACAGGATTTATATCTTTCGATTTTGTTACTCGTTTTCCGGTTGAAGCGAATACTCCATTCTTCCTGTTCTATTGGAGCAGGGATAGAATGTATCAGTTTTAGTATTTCACCGGATTTTACTCCAAGAACATATTGCTCTGTTTCTGTCAAACCCGGGAGGATAGTCTCAGCATCATCACCATCACACCATGTAAGCAGTGAGTACACGCTTTTCCCGTTATCGCAAATACCAAAATCCACAGGCTGTGACATAGGAACACCCAAAGCAGCAACCTGTTTCATCATTTCATATTCAGCCTTTTTTCTGTTGTATTCAGCTATATCTGCAACGCGCAGAAGCAGCTTCCTGCCATCTACGGTTTCAATGTAGTGCTTTTTGTCTCTTGACCACCCTTTATTGATAGGCTCGATTTTTGTGAAGGCTCCATAATCTTTTATATCCTGGATATTGTCACCGCCTTTGCTCGGCTGATTTTTGAACCCTGCGTATGAGGAACTCCTTTAACTGAGAAGTCCTTTAGTTTAAGGCTTACGTTGATTGAAAATTCCAATTGTAAAGTATCACCCTCAAATTCTAATAAATACTTTACTACATATGGGGTTTCAATGTAGTAAACGCAAAGTTCAAGTAGGTTTTCCTCCGCACGGCATATACAGCAAACATATTTCTGTAAATGTTCCTGTAAATCCTTGACGAAATATGCTTTTCCTGTTGTTAATGCCCCAAAATCAAAATATATTATATCTTCTCTGCTGTTTACCGTGATAATTTTCATATGATTATCTGAGGAGAGCTCTAGAAATTTTATGCCCAGGCTATTTCTTTCCATTTCATATATTGCATTTGGTAAATATACAGCCATAGTAGAATGTTGGGGAGTTGGGGGTGTGTAACTTTTCATCGCCGTTGATACAGTATTATCGATGAAGAACTGGTATATCATAGAAAGCAACCGTTCCATCTTTGAACATTGCGAGAAGGCAACAAACGCAATGTTTTTATCCGGACAAACCAGACATAGTTGTCCAAATGCTCCGGCAAACCTAAAATATCCATGTTTACCAATATGAATTTGGTAACCATATTCCGTTCCGCTGAAGTGTCTGGTGCTGCAATTAATCTCATCTTGCTTAATGATCTGTGGAACAGTCGCCATGCCTAGATATTCCGAAGAAATCAACTGTATGCCATTGTACAGGCCGTTGTTCAATAACATTTGAGCAATCTTAGCTAATGAATAAGGGAAAAGACTCAATCCCATACCCCCAGCTGTTAAGCCCTCTGGCGACAATTCCCATTGTGCTTCATAAATATCCATGAGATGGAACAAATATTTATTCAAAAACTCTTCTAGAGAGAGTCCTGTAACTTTGGTTATGATTGCAGACAGCATATGAGAGGCATGTGTACTGTATCGATAGAATTCTCCAGGTTCATGGGGAAAGTCCTGTGCCAAAAACGCCTTAATCCAGTTATCCTGAGGGAACAGCAAGTCATAGGTATTAGCGTGAATCCCGCTTGACATTGTCAGCAAATGCTGTATCTGAATCCCTTGTAAATTTGAGCAAGGAGTAGGAGGTGATTCATCAGGGAAGAAATCCATGACACGGTCAGTTAATGACAACAACTGCATATCGTATGCAATGCCAATAGCAAGTGAAGTAAAAGACTTCGTTATAGAAAAAAGCAATTTTAAGCTATCCATTTCATATGGAGGCATGCAGTACTCACATAGAATTCTATTACTTGTGACCACCATGAAGTGTGTTAAGTTTACATCATTATCGTTTTCACAAAGTTTGATGAAGTCCGAGAAACTCATTTTCTTCCCAATAAGCGAATTGCCCATTCATACCTTCCCTCTTCCCGAACTATCCGGATTCCCGAAAAGCTGCTTCTTCTGTTAATTCACCCTCAACCAATTTTGAGATGCTTGCGGGTGATTTCTTTTTCATGCACGAATTTACCTGCAAATGTCGATTTCCAATCGAGATGCGCAAGCAGGGTTCAAAAACGGCAGCTCAAATTCACATTGACGAAATTTGATTTGAAGCATACACTAAAACATATCGAAGAGTGTTGATATGAGGTGATGACTTGGCCTCGATATATGAGGAACATACGAGAGTGTTCAAAGCCTTCTGTGATGAGAAACGTCTTCGGATACTTGAGTTGCTGCGTGGCGGTGAAAAGTGTGCGTGTGTTTTAGTTGAACAACTTGATATGGCACAGTCCTCGTTGTCATATCACATGAAGATACTATGTGAATCAGGTATCGTAGACAGTAGACAGGAAGGCAAATGGACGCACTACCGAATCAGCGAGAAAGGCAGTGCTTATGCCGGAAATTTGCTGAAGGAGCTCACGATACCAAACAGAGTGGTCGAAGAAAACAATTACTGCAAATGACAAAAGCCTTCCGGGCGAGGGCTTTTTATCAGCAGAACACATCAAGTTTTTAGTGAGGTTTCAGGGGATGCAGCTGTTAAAAACGATTTGGGATTTTGTCCAAAACCAAATTCTTGGTATGAAATGGCTAAATGATTTGATTGGAAGCGTTTTGTCGGCCTTTGGGCTGGATACTGCCAATCGTTGGATTGGGAGCATTCAGTTCTTCATTTATGACGTTACAAAAATTACAGTCTTGCTATGCTTCTTGATCTTCATAATAAGCTATATCCAGAGCTATTTCCCGCCTGAGCGTAGTAAGAAGATACTAGGACGATTCCATGGTATCGGGGCCAACTCTGTTGCAGCCCTGCTTGGAACGGTAACTCCGTTCTGTTCCTGCTCATCCATACCCTTATTTATAGGCTTTACATCTGCAGGGTTACCGCTCGGAGTAACTTTTTCATTCCTCATTTCTTCTCCAATGGTAGATCTCGGCTCTCTTGTCTTGTTGATGAGCATATTTGGAACGAAGGTTGCTGTTTTGTATGTGGTATTCGGACTTATAATCGCCGTGATCGGCGGTATTGTCATAGAGAAAATGCACATGGAAAAGTATGTTGAAAGTTTTATCCTGATAGCCGGCAGTGTTGATATTGAGTCTCCGGATCTGACGAAAGAAGACCGGCTGATTTATGCAAAAGACCAAACGCTCTCAACTTTTAAGAAGGTTTTCCCATATATCCTTATCGGTGTTGGTATTGGGGCGATCATTCATAACTGGATTCCCGAAGAATGGGTGGTATCCCTACTTGGAAGTAACAACCCCTTCGGCGTGATATTGGCGACACTGGTAGGTGTACCGATGTATGCTGACATCTTTGGTACTATTCCTATTGCAGAAGCGCTGCTCTTTAAAGGTGCGCAGTTGGGGACGGTACTGTCTTTGATGATGGGGGTCACCACGCTGTCCCTGCCATCAATGATTATGCTCCGCAAGGCTGTAAAGCCAAAGCTGTTGGCATTGTTTATTGGACTATGCACCTTGGGCATTATACTGGTCGGTTATTTATTTAACGCTCTGCAACCGCTCATAGGATAGGAGGGAATTTCCGTGGCAGATAGATGGTATCCCTGCTGCGGAGGGGGTAGCTGTTGTGGATGAACTAAAGAATATGCCATGCTTGAGGCCATTGCCGGGACCTAGATAGGATTCTAATATAACTGAAAGGGAGATGCTCATTTTGCCATTGTTCGGAAAGAAAAATAGAAAAGAAGAAAAGGCCTCCTGCTGCTGCGAAGGCAACTGCGATGCCGCAAGCATGGCTAAGGCGGAGAACGCTAAAACCGAGGGCTCAAGCGTCAAAGTGTTAGGGAGCGGCTGCACTAAGTGCAATCAGCTTGCAGCGGCAACAAAAGTTGCGCTGGAACAGCTCGGTATGGATACAACAATCGACCATGTTACTGATTTTTCAAAAATCGCAGCCTATGGTGTAATGACCACGCCCGCCCTTGTAGTGGATGGGCGAGTGGTGTCTTATGGAAAGGTTCTCAAAACTGATGAGGTCGTTAAGATATTGCAGAAGGTCAGGGGTTAGAATACACATCGTAGAGAAGCCAACACCTTTCCTTAAGCTTCCAATGCTCTCTTTAATTAATTTACAGCTGTATATCTTGTTGTCGAAGTCTATTGCAATATTGAAGCTTGGATACTATAATTCTAACGAACGTTAAACAGGGGAGAGTACCCAACATGTCCGATAAGAATCTAAGGGCAAGGATCAAAGAAGTAGCGGTAGATCATTTCGACAATAATGGTTACTACGGAACAACTATCCGGAATGTGGCAAGGGACGTTAACTGTTCCTTGCCAATGATTTACTACTATTTCACCAGTAAGAAGGAATTGTTCGATGAAATAATCAAAAAGGATTTCTTTGATCTGCTGAAAAAGCAGGCAGCGAAGCTAAAGATAGATAACATCGTAGATTTTTACACTGAGTTCGTTTATGAGCTAAATAATCTGAGCAGCTACGATAAGAAGGTTTACCGTCTTGGGATAAAAGTCTTTCTATCTTTTGATGGTGACGATGAACTCAATGAGATTATGGATAATTGGGAAAGAACAATAGTGGAACGACATTATCAGATAGTAAGGCCACATTTGAAGGATGTAGATAACGATATCGTAGTTGTGCGAACATTGATACACCTGCTCGAAACCTTAATAGTAACTATTATTGTTAAGGATCGGTTTTTGCCTAAAGAAGAGATTCGCGAAGAGATTTCAACAGTTCTCCGGTAAGTCCATATATTGCAAGAGGGCGATATGCTTATGACAACACAATTCAGACGCTATACAAAGCAAGCAGGCATCACAGAGGATTATCATAGAGTCAGGGAATTCTTTGTTAGATTAGGGTATGCAGAATTTACATATGCCCGATGGGATTGGATGATAACTCATACTTACCTGGATAAGTCTGCAATAGGCAGAATCGGCGTATGGGAAGATAGAGGCGAGATTGTTGGAATAGCAACCTTTGATGGTGAGCTCGGCAATGCCTTTTGCTTGGCCTTCCCAGAATACGTCTGTCTTAAAAGAAAGATGTTGCTGTATGCGAAAGATAATCTTGATAAGGATGGCAAACTCGGTGTCGTTATTGCTGACACTGATTCCAAATTCCAGAATATCGCAGCAAAACTTGGTTTTGTAGCCACGACCGAGAAAGAAAATGATGCGATTTTCTATCTGGATGAGACTTCTACTTCATATGATTTGCCGGAAGGATTTTACATTACCACTATGAAGGAAACTTATGACTTATATCAATATGGGCGGGTGTTATGGAAGGGATTTAACCATGAGTTAAACGGTGAAGGGGAATTCCGATTTTCTGAAGAGAAGAAGCAGCTGCTTGAAGAAGAGATGATCCGGCCAAATGTGGACTTGGGTTTGAAGGTAGCTGTCGTTGGGCCAGATGGGAACTTCGTCTCTTACTGTGGAATGTGGTACGCTCCAAAAGCAGGTTACGCAGTAATTGAACCAGTAGCAACTGATCCGGATTACCGCAGAATGGGATTGGGAAAGGCTGCTGTCCTAGAGGGTATTCGCCGCGTTGGA
Organism: Bacillota bacterium; assembly: GCA_040766745.1. GTDB lineage: Bacteria > Bacillota > Sulfobacillia > Fermentithermobacillales > Fermentithermobacillaceae > JAXGPX01. The sequence continues at coordinate 119,205 of JAXGPX010000002.1, read as the reverse complement.
GAACTTGGAGCAAAGAAGGCTTTGGTAGGTTCTTCGCAACAGTTTTATTACAGTATTGGCTTACGCCCATTTTCTACCTCTACTATATGGAGAGCAAAATAGGCGGATAGAAGCATCTGCCGTTGGTGCGTCGGATTTCCGCGAGGGAAAACAAGAACCCAGGAAACTAGAGATGATCCTGAATTTCCTGGGTCTTTCATACGAGACTAGATTGTTAGAAAGAGACTTGGTGCTGGGAAATAGATATGCACCTTTATCTCACAGCCTTGACCGCTCTTAGGAAGTTGAAAAGAAATGCAGCCATAATCTCCTGGGAATACTCCATAGTGTTTTTGGCGGCAATCTGCATACTCTCAACGGAGGTAGAGGTCGCTTGAGTTTTATACTCCAGGGCATGCCTTGCAGACAAGTTGAAGATTTCCCGAGAATACCCCTTTAGGTCTCTTGTTGCATCTGTACTAGCTACACTGTACTTGTCTGTTGTGTATACAGAATAGTCGAGGCGAGTTGAGTCAACGAATTTCTCGAAAGTGGCGTGATTAGAGTTCAATGCTGTCAATAGGGCGGCATGGTGTGGAGTATTGATATCTGCCAGGTAATGCAGAGCACGGCCAAGTTCCTGCATGGAGGCGTTCTTGTTCTTTGCGTAGTATGCTGCTGCCTTCTGTGTATGTTCTAAAAACCGGGTCATGGCGGTAGGCTTGGAAACACGAAACAGGGTTCTTCCTGTATCTGGATTATAGAAGTGGCCGAGATAGAGACCAAGGTCGTTTTCATAACTGTCGGGCCAGTCGGAATTGGCCAATAGGATGCCGGCATACTTGATGAGCAGATTAGCGGTCGTATCACCCTTGTCGATTTTCAGTATCGTCAAGGCGCGTGACGTTAGATACTGATGAGTGTGATCTACTCCCCCGCTTGCCCACTGAATGGAAAAATCGCCCTGAGATTCTGTAGAGCCGTCGAAGGGTACTCCCCCGCCAACCAGATAATCATCACCGGCTGCGATTTGCTCGACGATTGCAGCGTTCTTTTTCAGACTTTTCGAATTGTGATCATTTGTACCTGCCAGGGCAGATGCGGAAGTCAAGAATACGAGCATGAACACTGTGGCCAGAGAAAGCAGTTTTTTCAAGACTCATTCGCCTCCTAAGAATCCATCATGATAAATATCTATCATGCTCAGTTTGCATTATTTGCCGAAGAATGTTGCGTTGGAAAGTAAAAATATACGATAAGCCAAGTCACCAAAGGCCTTGCAGGAATAGGCGGATGGACAAGATCCTCCCGAAGGCCAATTGTAAAGGAACCTTGACAATTGGATTGGGTGTGTTTCAAGGCAAACGGTTAGTTCTATTGAAACAGGAAAATACAACCTTTCCTTGCAGTTGGCATTTGCCATTGCGAAATGCTTTGATATGAGCATTGGAGATATTTTTTTATGGAGGGACGGGGCGAAGAAATGAAGAAAAGTAATCTTTACGTTGGATTTGCTTATTTGCTGGTAGGAATAGGGTGCTTTGTAATGTTAGGCCTTACTCATTACCATCAATACGAGGTTTATGTTGATTTACTTAGGGGGATTGGCGGCAGGCATGTATATCACCGGAATCCTTATCTATCAACATCTGAGTAAGAAGTATTAACAGACAATGATAAAGGCCAACAGGGAAGGTTGACATGCACTACAAAGAGGCAAAGGCCATTTTGTCACCCAAAAACGGAATGAACTTGTACCGGGGCTGTTCCCACGGTTGTATCTACTGCGACAGCAGGAGCAAATGTTATGGCATGGAACACGACTTTGAGGATATAGAGGTAAAGAGCAACGCTGCCGAACTGTTGGAAGCGGCATTACGAAAGAAGCGCAAGAAGTGTATGATAAGCACAGGTTCGATGTGTGACCCTTATATACACATTGAGATGCAGCTCAACCATACACGCAAGTGTCTGGAAATCATTGAGGAGTACGGTTTTGGCCTTTGCATTCAGACTAAGTCGGACCGAATTCTTCGGGATCTGGAACTGCTGAAGAGCATTAACCGAAAGACTAAATGCGTTGTCCAGATGACACTCACTACCTATGATGAAGACTTATGCAGAATGATCGAGCCCGGGGTATGTACAACCAAGAGACGGTTTGAAGTACTGAGCATTATGCGTGACAATAACATACCAACCGTGGTATGGCTCAGCCCTATATTGCCGTTTATCAATGACACCGAGGATAACCTGAGAGGTATCTTGGATTACTGTATTAAGGCCAAAGTATACGGCATCATTTGCTTCGGTATCGGGCTTACCTTACGGGAAGGTAACAGGGAGTATTTTTACGCCAAGCTTGACCGGCATTTTCCAGGCCTAAAGCAAAGATACCAAAGGAAATACGGTTATGATTACGAGATAGTGAGCGACAACAGCGATAAATTGATGGACATATTCTACAATGAGTGCAAAAAGCACGGCATAGTCTGCGGAAATGATGAGATATTTGGGTACCTGAACACTTTTGAAGATAAGCAGCAGCGTAAACAGCTGAGTCTGTTTTGACGGTACGTACTCATACACAATCTGCGTGCTCGAAAGCGAGGTTACTCAATGAACAAACGAGATTACACGGAGGTAAACTCAAGAACCTGGGACAAGTGGGCTGAAAATGGATGCGAGTGGTCGATACCGATAAGCCATGAGAAATACGTGAAAGCAAAATCCGGTGAATGGGGTGTTTATCTTACACCATGCAAATTCGTTCCGAAAGAATGGTTTGGTGAGCTTAGAGGCAAGAAGCTATTAGGACTTGCAAGCGGTGGTGGTCAGCAGATGCCGGTTTTTTCAGCTCTGGGTGCTGATTGCACTGTGTTTGATTATTCAGATCGCCAGCTTGAAGCGGAAAGAGTCGTTGCCGAGCGTGAAGGTTACAAAATGAACATTATCAAGGGTGATATGACGAAAACATTGCCATTTGAGAATGCGACCTTTGACATTATTTTTCATCCGGTATCAAATTGCTACATTGAGGATGTTTATCACGTATGGAACGAATGCTATCGTGTGTTGAAAGATGGTGGAGTTTTGCTGGCCGGGTTTGATAATGGGTTGAATTTTCTATTCGATGATAATAGTACATTACCTCTCACAGTAGTCAACAAACTTCCGTTTAATCCGCTGAAGGGAAGCGACGATGAATACAAGCGTATGGTGGAGAATTTTGAGGGTATCCAGTTTTCGCATACACTTGAAGAGCAAATCGGAGGCCAGCTCAAAGCTGGGCTTATCTTGACCGACTTGTACGAGGATCGTGACAGAGAAGGCGCTGGAATCCTGCGTGAATATGCTCCGCAGTACATTGCTACAAGAGCAATCAGGAAGGTATGAATGACATTAAAGGACGCAATGATGTTTAAAGCATAAGTAGAGAGACACACAGAAAGGCATGACATGGAACAGAGAAAAAGCGGTCGAACCGGCCCTCACTATTATTCCAGCAGGCTCAGACACAAATTGGATACGCTGCGCTTTTCACCTGTATCCATTATTGAGGCGCCGGCGGGCTATGGTAAGACAACTGCCATGCGAGACTTTGTGAAGAAAGGGCTTCCCCGTGGTACCCCCGTATATTGGTTCACCGCAACCGGTGAGAAACCTGCTGCGGGATTTCAGCGCTTATGCCGCCAAATCGAGCAGATAGACAGCCACGGAGGTGAACGCATTCGCAAAATCGGACTGCCCAACGCTGCCACCATCGGTGAAGCAACAGACGCTCTGAGGTCTATCCGGTGCATGCACGAAACCTATCTTGTCATCGACAATTTTCAGTTTTTGAATGATGTTATGCCACTTGCTTTCTTTACCGCTCTCTTGGAGCATGGTGGCAAAGGTCTGCATGTCATTATCGTAACCCAGATGCTGAAGCGAAGTATGCTTGCCGTAACTGCAAGTCATGGTGTTCTGCATATTACTGCCGCAGACTTACGGTTGAATGTTGAGGATATACGGCGTTATTATGCGCTTTCCGGTGTGAATGTTAGCCTTGAAGATGCCCGGGGCGTTGAGCGCTGTACTGAAGGCTGGATCATTGCGGTTTATTTACAGCTCTGTGCTCTTAGGGAAACAGGGACTCTCTCTGACACGACTGGAATCCTGGCGCTGATGGAACATCTGGTATGGGATGTGTTGACAAAATCGCAGCAAACGTTTCTTATGTACCTATCCCCCTTTAAGATGATCACCATACAACAGGCCTGTGCCCTTATCGGGCGCAGCACACTGCCGGAATATGCCTTGAAGGCATTGGCTTGTCCGTTTATCCGTTATGAGCCGGCTGAGCGGCGGTATGAGCTGCACAGTATTTTGACTGAGCTGCTAATTGAAAAACGTAAAGAGCGCGGGCCGGTATTTGAGCGTGAATGTTTGAAGCGGGCCGGAGATTTGTGCAGAGATGAAGGCAGGACTGTGGAGGCCCTCGGCTTGTATGTGCAATTCAGAGATTATGAGAGAATTCTCTCTCTTGATCTCTCCCACATGGCTCTGGAAGTGATAGATAATATACCTTTTGCAGAGCTGGCCAAGGATATTGCGTGCAATTGCCCGGCAGATGTAAAGAATAATTATATTCTTTCAATGCTTCGCATTGCGTGGGCACTGCTTATGGCCGGGATGAACGAGCAGTTTGAAATATTGATGGATGAGCTGCATACCATGCCTGAACTGCTGGAGAATCCAGATTTACTAAGGGAATGGCTGCTTTTGTCTTCATATAGGAGTTTTCCTTGCCTGGCCAAAATGACTGCCATACTCAGACAGGCTGCCCCGCTTTTCAAAGGCCAATGCTCCCAGGTAATTTTCCCTACCGCGCTCTGGTGCTTTGGCAATTATTCCCCGTTGACTGAGTTCTACACTACACCTGGTGAGGCCGATCGTGAGGTCGATGCGCTGGAGGAGTACATCACCATCTATTCACGTCTTACGAATGGCCACGGCAGTGGTGCAGATGCGCTATTTCGTGCGGAACTGGCCTATCAACGGGGAAACTTGAGCGATGCCGAGATACTTGCCTACAAGGCGGCATTTATTGCTGAAAGCAAGCAGCAAAGTGTGGTTCAATTGGGTGCTTCTATACTGCTGGCTCATGTTGCTTTGCACAAGTCAGACACAGCCGGCTGGCAGCGTGCTATAGCTTCAATGGAGCGCGCGGCCTCTTTCGACTACCAGGATACATTTGTTATTCGGTCGATTTTGGACATCATTCGAGGTGTGCTTCTGAATGAATTCCAGAATCAGGCCAGTATCGCTGATTGGCTGAAGAACTCGGATTTTGCCGAGCGCTGCATATCGCCTGCCATGACCAACAGTGCTTTGTTTGTGCACCTAAGTTTTCTCATGCATCAAGGTGAGTTTGCACGGGTGATAGGCACGTTGCAGGCTGCATGCCCGTTGGATGGACTACTGAGCCCTTATGGAAGTCTCTTTGCTTGTTTTCTCATGGCCATTAGCCATATGTCGTTGGGCAACCGTTCCAAGGCCGCTGAGTTTGTGGAACTTGCCGCTAGCAGGGCTCTTCCAGACGGATTGGTATCTCCCTTTGCGGCTTATTCAAGGCTGTTGGGAGGCCTGGTTGATGAGGTCATTGAGCAGGAATTATCCCGCGCTTTTGGAAAAGTTCAGGGCTGTCAGGAAGCGCTTTTCAGGCGGCTGGTCCACGTTGCGTGAAGCCTTTTTTTTAGGTGAGCTGCCTCCTGACCTCACGGAACGGGAATATGAGGTGGCTAAACTGGCAGCCGCGGGGCTGCGTAACAGCGAAATCGCGGAAAAGCTGGTAATAACGGAAAGCACAGTGCGCGCACATCTACGAGCAATATTTCAAAAGCTTCAAATCGACCGCCGCGCCCGCCTGGCGGAAAAACTGAAATAAACAGTTTTCAAAAGATAGTCCATTAAGATTGTCCATTCGGACGATGTGCAACAACCAATCCCATTTTATAGTGCATCTATAGGATGGGATTTTTCTATGTCTGTCGTGAAAAGGGGCATGGGCATGAACTACATGAAAACTGTACTGCCTATTAAGGACTATAGGCTGTTTGTGGAAATGGAGAGCGGCAGCATGGTCATAGCAGACTTTTCCAACAAACTGCACACGCTAAAATACGCCGAGCTTGTCGAACAGGCGTTCTTCAAAACTGCCACAACCGATGGTGACTATGTTATCTGGGGCGGCGGGCGTCTGCGCCTTACTGTCAACGAACTGCTTGAGGTGGTTTTATTGGGATGATTGCGCTGAGTTGCTTCAACAGGAAAAATAGCCTTTCTTTGGCTGGTATACCGATAATGGCACTTATTCTAAGGCTTTTGACCAAACAACTGTTGTAAATCAGGATACTATGCTGTACGCCAATTTTGGCATTCGCACCATAGATCTTTCTGATTATGCTGCTTTTTGCACCGGAGCTGCCATAGAGTATGCGGGAGCTGTAAAGGATAACGCAAGCAGCGTTCCGAACGTAACTGATCTGACTTGTACATATTATACCGACAGCACCGGGACGGCGAAAACTACAGAGGCAGACAATGGAGCAGCTTTTGAAGGTGGGGCTCCTGCCAAAGCCGGGACTTATTATGTACAGGCAATGGCAGCAGAGGATACAGTAAACAAGATCGCTGCAGCCGAAAGCAACCTGGCCAAAATGATAGTGACAAACGCAACTGTTGCGAGTATTAACCCGGTAGAGGATGTTGAAGTTGAATTCGGCACAAGTGAAGCAGCTATATATGTCTGGTGTCTAGCATCCAGAACCACCATAGTAGATAGCAGTGGCCGGGAGCATACGGTAGACCTGGATTGGACAATTGACGGCTACAATGAAAACATTGCCGGAGTATATATGGCTACCGGAACCTTCACATTGCCTGAAACAGTAGTTCAATCAACCCCTCCGATAGCATTGGAAGTAACAGCTGGAATAACTGTGTGGCCGGCTGTCAACGCTGCTATAAGCCCGACAACGGTAGTCTTTGAACTGGATAATCCCGGTGATGTGGAAACATTCATTGACTGGGGAAGCGCTGGCGATGTCACTGATGTAGTCCATGGTTCAAGCCATTTGGAAAAAGGGCCCGATTGGGATGAAGACGAGTATTGGGAAGGGGAAGAAGTCTGGCGTTCACGAATAATCATCTCTGGAGGATACCTTTCCCGTTTGGATATGGAAGCAGGAGATACCGTAGAGTTTGAGATATTCTTTGATATCGGGGATAGAGCGGTATTGAAGGTTGAAGCCGTGGAGAACTATACCCTGGGTAGTAACGCTTCCCTTAGCAACCTGAGGGTTAACAATATTTCTGTTGCCGATTTTGTATATGGCAAATTCGATTATGAAATAAAGTTGCCCTATGGTACTTTGCCCTATAGTCCGGCAGCTACAGTCAGTGCAACTTCGGCGGATTCAAAGGCAACTGTAGAAATAGAACAGGCATATGAATTGCCTGGTATTACTACGGTTAAGGTGACTGCTGAGGACGGAATAACAACGCAAACCTATACGATAACGTTGACAGTTGCTGCTTCGCCTGAGTATGCCCTGACCATTACAGCAGGTTCTGGCGGAAACATAGCTTTAGGCAGCAACGGAACTTATGAGGAAGGGGCAGTTATTGATATTGCCGCAGCACCTGCCTCCGGATATAGATTCAATAAATGGACATCTACCGGCGGAGGAACCTTTGCGGATTCCAACAGTGCCAGCACAACCTTTACCATGCCTGCAAATGCTGCAACAATTACGGCCACTTTCACATATCAGGGGTCGGGAGGGCCGGGAGGCAACACCCTCATCCAAATCCCGGTGCACAAAGCTGTTGTTTCAGGAACAGGTATAACAAGAACAACCCTGATTGTTACTGTGGACGAAGAAGCACGCAAAGCGTCGGCGGACATGGGAACTTCGGCCGGAGAGATTTTTGCCGGAGGAGCCTCGACTGTCATCATGCCATCCATTCCCGGAGTAGAGGCTTACGAGCTGGGAGTCCCCGCTGATTCTCTGAGCGGTTCCCAAGGGGAAGGCAAACTCGTTTTCTCTACCGGAAAGGGCAGCGTAATCATACCGGCTAACATGCTTTCGGGAGTTCCGGGAATCAACGGAAGAATAGCCGGAATCATCATCGGCCAGGGCGACAAGTCCGGCCTGCCTGAGAAAGTGAAAACTGCCATAGGTGACCGCCCGTTAGTGCAGCTCACTCTGACACTTGATGAGGTGCAGGCTGATTGGAATAACCCGGACGCTTCTGTGACGGTGTCCATACCATATACTCCTACAGAAGACGAGTTAGAAGACCCTGAGCATATAGTCGTATGGTATATAGACGGAAACGGCAATGCAGTCTCAGTACCCAGCGGCCGGTACGATGCATCTACCGGCACGGTGACCTTTGCCACAACCCATTTCAGCCATTATGCGGTGGCATATGTGACAAGAGTTTTTGACGACCTGGATAATGTAGCCTGGGCGAAGAAGCAAATAGAAGTACTTGCGGCAAAGGGGATAATGGACGGCAAGGCAACAGGTGAATTTGAGCCACAAGCAGCGATTACCAGGGCAGAATATGTGTCAGCCCTGGTGAGGGTACTGGGAGTGAACGCAACGCCGGAAGGCCGCTTCGACGACGTGGAGGAAGGCAGCAAGTATTGCAATGAAATATCCATAGCAAAGAAGCTGGGGATAACCAACGGGGTTGGAAATAACGAATTTGAACCAGATGCAGCTATAACAAGGCAGGATATGCTTGTTATGACCGAGAGAGCCTTAAGAAGTCTGAGCAAGCTCAACGAGACAGGGGCATTAGCTGACCTTGATAGATTTACAGACAAGGCAGAAGTCAGGGACTATGCAATTGCAAGCATAGCTGCACTTGTGAGTGAAGGGCTCGTAGAGGGCAGCAATAACAAGCTCAATGTAGGAGCGCCTGCTACAAGGGCAGAGGCAGCCGTGTTTCTGTATAGGATATACAGCAGAGATTAGAGGGCATGTGACGGAGAAGTTAAATAAGATGGTATTCAACACTCAAATCCCATTCTATAGAGCATCTATAGGATGGGATTTCTTCATAACGTTATCATCGGTTTGGAGTAAAACTTTTTCAGATGGACATCCTGGTACGTTTATGGTTACTGTAGGGATAGAAACGGCTCTCGCCTGTTCTTAACTGATTCTACATTTCTCGAATCTATTGATGATAGTACGAAGAGGTAATGAAAAAGTGGGCACTATCGTGTTGCTGACGGCAGTTGCTGTCGAGGTTGCCTTTGCAGTTTTCTGTGTTATCACAAAATCCAATCAGCCGAGAGCAAGAAGCATTATCAGAATTGCGGCGTTCACGATTTTTCTGCTATTAGGTGTTCTGCATATAGTTGACTGGAGTTTTCGTTACTACGGCCTTGCTGCCTTACTGCTTATATTGGCAGTAACCGAAGCAGTTCACTTAAGTGGCAGAAAGGAAGAAAAACGGCCGTACAAAGCACAGCGTGTTGTTTGGACAGCGATAGGAATGATTGTGCTAGTCTTTGTGCTAATTCTGCCGGCAATCATATTTCCGCAGTACAAGATGGTGGAGGTATCAGGAAAATACGAGGTTGCAACTTCAACCTATACATACACCGATATAAATCGTGTTGAAACATATACGGATACCGGGGAATACAGAAAACTGAATGTGCAGATGTGGTATCCGGAAGATACAGAGGCCATGTATCCGCTGATCGTGTTTTCCCATGGCGGAATAAGCAGTAAATCCAGTAATGAATCTCTCTACCATGAGCTTGCTAGCAATGGCTATGTTGTATGCTCAATCGACCATACATACCATTGTTTGTTCACTACTGACAAGGAAGGACATACGACATTCATAGATAAAGGGTATATGCAGGAACTCTTCTCCGAGGACGCAAAATCTGACAGGCAGCAAAGCTACGAGTACTATCAAAAGTGGATGAAGATACGTATAGGTGACATCAATTTCGTGATAGATGTTATCCTTTCAGAAGCCGAAGGCCATGAAGCGGATACGGTATACCAACTTGTAGACACAGCAAAAATCGGTGTTATGGGACACTCTGCCGGCGGGTCAGCAGCGCTGGGTATAGGCAGAATGAGGGATGATGTGGGTGCGGTTGTTGCACTTGAATCTCCATTCATGTGCGATATTGAAGGTGTTGAGAACGGTGAGTTCGTCTTCGTTGATGAAGTCTATCCAGTGCCGGTGCTCAATGTGTACTCTGACAGCTCATGGAGCCATCTGGGAGAATGGCCTCAATATGCAGAAAACCATGCATTGCTCTCTGATACCGGTGCAACAGCGTTCAATGTCTACATCAGCGGTGTTGGGCACTTCACTTTGACCGATCTGGCCCTTGCAAGCCCGGTTCTCACGCGCATATTCAATGGGCAGAAATCAACAACATCCACCGAATACTGCCTCAAGACGATAAACAAGGCCTGCCTTGAGTTTTTTGACTGCTATTTGAAGGGACAGGGCGAGTTTATATCAGATGGGATCTAACCTTATCCCAGTACCCGATAGTTGACCTAGATTGACCGGCAAGGTATACTCGAAAAAAAGTAAGGAAGTAAGGAGGGCATCGGATGGAGAAAGATGTCTGGAACGTCAAAGTAACGTCAAAAGGCCAGATTACGCTACCCAAACGGATCAGGGATCTGATGTTTGTGAGGGAGGGTGACCATCTGCAAGCAACTCTCAAGGACGAATCCATCGTGCTCACTCGGAGCAGTGAACTGCCGGACAGTGCCAAGATTCGCCTGGACATGGCCATGAGGCTAAGAGAAATGGGCATTGACCCGCATTGTTCAGCAGAACTCAAGTCGCCCCACGCGCGGCAGCGCATTCCGGGGATTTCGCCAGACATGACCGAGCGAATTCGCGCTCAAAGAGACGGCAGAGATGACGTATTCTCCCCAGCGAAAAAGGAAGAGGAATGACAAGGAGGCCGCGTGTATGCATTCCTATTTCATTGATACCAGCGCCCTTTTCAAGAGGTACGTTGAGGAGCAGGGCTCAGAAGTCGTAGATTCCATTTTCAGCGAAAGCGCGGAGAAACATATTTCCACCATCTCCATCCTGGAGCTGCTATCCAATCTCCAGCGCCTCCATCTGATCGACAAGATCATGTCCTCCTCACAATTCACGGCAGCGTGGACTGCCTTCTCGCTTGACCTGGCCGACGGCACTCTGCAGACAGTGAACGCAGCGGCCCAAATGATCAATCGTGCAGTGGATTGCCTGCAAGCCTGCTATGTCACACCCATTGACGCTCTCCAACTGGCCTCAGCCGAATCACTGGGTGATGTCATCTTAGTAAGTTCGGACAGGAAACTCAGCCGTCTCGCACTTGAAAAGGGGATGCGGGTGACAGACCCGTGCGTTGAACTATAAGAAAGGTAGCATAGTAAGCATTACAATAAAGGTTGAATGGTGACATTGAACAAGGTAATTACTTTACCACAAACTTCTGAATTGAATCAAAAAACGCGCGGAAGTCGTCAAGGTTCTGTGAAATTATGTGTTGTCCTGGGAGAAGTTTTGTTCGTTGTTACACCTAATTGACTTAATTGCAGGATATACTCTCTAGGCATCAGCAATCGCTGTTCAACTAGAATCCTGTTGACATTCATATGTTAACCCTCCAGCGCGTCTTCAAGGAATTTCTCTAAGAACGGTTTGAAGTCTGCGGCCCGCCTAAGGACGTTCATCTCGTAGTCATCCTTGCGTTGTTCTGAAGACGCGTAGATACACCGGCCCCTGAATATCTCTGCTTGAAAAACCGAGTGGTTTTCTTCAAGAAAGACCAGGTCTAGAGGAAGCGATTCAAATATGTCACTCAAAGCAATAGAGAGTTCCGCGTAAAGTTTGCTACGTGCGGCGGGCGGTGGCAGGGAACCGCGGGTAACGACGCCCACATCAAGGTCAGTCAACGGATCTAGAACCTTTACTTCTTTTCCCTGAAGGATCTCTAAACCATTGGCAGCTTGAGACCCGAAAAGATATATCAGGTCTAGATCATACTTCTGAGCTGTTTCTGCTAACGCTGCTTCTTTTCCCATTGAAACCTACCCCTGTCTGCATTTCCGACTACTGCTGTAATTATAATCCATATCATGCCAGATGCAAGGCTGGATCCGTCTGGTGCTTGGTAATGTTTGGGACGGAAGCTCTCCCAGCCAAAACGGTAAACCCCATCAAGGTCAAATACTGGTTTCTAAGGCGAGCCGATCAGGCACCTGGAAGCCGATAAACCCGCCCGAATGGCTCTGCAGGCGAGCCGATCAACATCCCTGAGACTCGTAAACCCGCCCTAATGGCTCTCCAGGCGAGCCAATCTGGTCTTGTCCCGGTTTAGTCACCTGCCGAGTAGATCGGGGGAAACAAACTGTCCATTGATACGTCATGGGAGCCACGTGTTGCTGGACTATGATATTGTCACCCTTGAGTGCCACTTAAGATTCCAACCGAAGATATCGAAAAAGTAGGGAGGAGTTGTGATGTAAGTCATGAAGATCGACCGTGTATTGGGCATTATCACCATATTGCTGCAGCGTGACAAGGTGACGGCACCGGAACTAGCAGAAGAGTTTGGCGTTTCTCGAAGGACGATTTATCGGGACATTGAGGATATATGTAAAGCAGGTATCCCCATTTCTACATATCAGGGTGGCGGTGGCGGAATTTCTATTGTTGATGGCTATAAACTTGACAAAAATGTGCTGACAGTTGGAGAACTCCAAAGCATAGTAACTGGTTTGAAAGGTCTTGGCAGCATATCTGATGCTGCGCAAATTGAAAGACTGATAGCTAAGCTATCGCCAAGGCCCGCAGCAATTGCCTCAGCCGAAGACAGTATTCTCATTGATCTATCATCACATTACAAATCAAGCCTTTCAGACAAAATCAGTTCATTTAGGTCCGCAATATCGGAAAACAAGCTTGTGTGCTTTGATTACTATTCCGAAAAGGGTCTTTCAAGCAGGGTTATTGAACCCTATTTCATCACTTTCAGATGGACATCCTGGTACGTTTATGGTTACTGCAGGGATAGAAAAGGCTTTCGCCTGTTCAAACTTAACCGCCTGTGGAGACATAGAATACTTGATGAGGTATTTGCTCCAAGGGGAATACAATCAGACGAGATTGACCTGGACGGCTACTTTACCGATGAGAACAGGATTACCATTGTGTTTGACAAGTCAGCAGAATACCGCCTTGTTGAGGAATACGGGCCTGGTTGCTACGAGGTTATGGAGGACGGAAATATGAAATTTTCGGTGGGGTACACAAACAGAGATTATATGGTGTCCTGGGTGCTGGGGTTCGGAGATAAGGCAAGAGTTGTTGAGCCAGCTGATTTGGCCGATGAAGTAAAGAAAAAGGCAAAAAACATTATTCTGAATTATGAACATGACATGTAGTTGTCTTGTTTGGTGTGGTAGAACAAACACAAGAGGTGATTACATATGGTCGAATCAAGATGTGGTCTTTTATGTAATGAATGTACTTACAGGGAATCATGTAAATGTGGTGGCTGCGTGAAAACAAAAGGACATCCATTTTACGGAGAGTGTCGTGTGGCTGCATGCTGCCAGAACAAAGGGTATGATCATTGCGGCCAGTGTGCTGACATGCCCTGCCAAGTACTCTATGAGTTTTCGTATCTTGATAAGGAGCATGGAGATAATCCTCCTGGCGCAAGGATAGAGATACTTAAGAAATGGGCTAAAGATAGTGAGTAAGGTTTTTGGATTGATGTGATGTACAAGGGATTGGACTGGATAGATGTTTTTTCTGGAGGGCCTGGATGATGCTACTTATTACATATGAGGAGTTTTTGCACCGGGTAGATGAGCTTGGATTCATGGCATTATCGGATTTCTTAGCAGGTTTTCCGTCTGTATCGGAAGAGACTCTAGAGGAGAACTGGCATACAGGCGACCCTGATACTGATCCATGGTGTTGGAAGCAAAGGGCTGCCACAGAAAAGCGATTGGCGTTTGGTTGCATTCTTGGTGGACACAAGGGCTTTGTATCGGCTCGATTGTATTCTTTGTTCCATACAGCTTTTCGCCCAGAGGAGCATATGGAAGTTCGACGAGCATCTGGCCAGGTCAGTCAAACGGTATGGGAGCTGGGAAAATTTTCGAGCGAAAGACCTTTTTGGATACAAGCGATATCAGGCGTGAGATGGGAGTGACACGGAAAAAGGGCGGTAGCACAGTTGACAAAGCCATACAGGAATTACAGCAGCTCTACTATGTTACTGTTGTCGGAAGTAGGCGAAAGACAGATAAGTTCGGACAGCCTTACGGATGGCCGGCGAATGTCTATGATAAAGTTGAGAACTGGGTTCCGGAAGAATGGATGACGCAAAATGCAGGCCTTAGCTCTGAGGAGGCAAAGGAGAGAATACGTGATCACGGAATTGCCATCACGAAAAACCTAAGTCGTTCCGAACTGGCGAAGATTCTTGGCATGTAGGTCTCTCATGGGCGTTGGCAATGACAGATAGGACATAAATACACGGGATAGGCGGGGACTCTGGTAGATGAAACTCACGTCAGACAAGCAGAGGCTATGTAAGTGAAAGTATACTACACATCCAGTATATGGAGCAGGGGCAAGGGTCTCTGTGGACTGCCTCAGAGAGTAAACTGGCAGTTTGAATGGGCGGGAACGAAACGTTATATTCCGGTCATCTATCGTTTCTCAAAAGGTGTTGTTTTTGATGTCATAACTATTTTGGACGAAACAAGACTCCGTGAGTTCTTTGATAAGTATGAGGCCATCGAGGAAACACTGACTCCATTACAGCGACGCTGTGTTAAGCAGGAGTATCCCTATCAGGACATGCCCATAAGGGAGATATGGATAAACGGAAAACCAATAGAGAGCGGATACTCATCCAGCAGTACTCTGAGCATACCGTGGGCACGTGAGAATGATGATCTACCACCTGTTCGAAATGCATACTCATCTATCCTGAAGGATGTTGATTGTTTTGCATGTCACCGCTTTTGTGTAGCGTATCCTGAGACAGATTCTATAGTTCAAAAGCTACTGCGTGTTCTGCGTTTGGATAGAGTGAACACCATAAAACTGTCTACCCATCCCAGGCAACGGTTTTTCCCTTTGGACGTACATTTTGAAATGTCAGTTGGCGAGAATAGGGAACTCTGCTTGAATCATCCCGTAACCGGAGCAACATACAGACTCTATTTTCAAAAGCCGGAACTAATGGAACTGCCTATTGGAGCAGGCAAAAATCGTGCCTTGCACATTATGCACTTGATGTATGAAATAGATCCTGCTCTGCCCCAGGGTGACAGTTTGCAGTTTGACAGTAGTATCCAATATACAGAACCACCGGATGACAAGTTCAGCCCTATTTCTGCATCGTCCATTGGTATCATTGGCGGAGCAGATGGCCCTACAGCACTTTTCATCTCATCAAAGGGCCAACAAAGTGAACCCTGCGGTATACATGGACTGCCGCTGCACCGGTGTCTTTCGGTTCCGAGTTTTCAAAGGGAAGATACCTCGCAATTTATCCTTCAAGGCATAAATACAGAAGATTATGGCAGCCATGAATATAGTTTTGGCGACTGTGAGTAGATCTATTCTATACGCTATACTGACATTACGATCAAAGTCTATAATGTAACCCTCACTAATGAGAACAATGGAAAGCCTTGATCAACCAGGCTAATAAGCATGAATCACAGACTTCTCAGCAACAACACACCAGATATACAGAGCTCAATAACGGCCAGCGAGTACAAAGTTATTGACGATAAGGCTACAGCCATAGGCCAGCCTGTTGGTTCAATTGCGCCAGATGCAAGCCCCGTTACTACGGCAAAGGCCTGGCCGCCAACAAGAAACAATACCGCAGCGAGTAAGCCCCAGCCAATGAGTCTTTGCTGAGAATGCGCCCGTCGCGATGCCCAAAAAAGTGAGAGGCCACCGGCCAAAGCCAAAGGAAAGAGTTCGGCCGGCATCAGGTAGTCGAATCGGAACATGCGGGAAGATATGGTTCCGACCACAGATGTTATGACTGTAAAAAGGATCGGAATCCACACAAGCATTGTCCCTGCCCAGGCCAAAACTTTCGTTAGGACACCCTTATTCTCCAATTCGTAACACCTCCTCAAGATACAAAGCCCTGGCTTCCCATTGGCTTTCTGATTCTATTATACTGGGGTTGTATTTCCAAAAGTAAACTTGCTGACCAATTAATTTGATTCCTTATCTAAATAGTGAGTACAAGGTTTATAAGGCCGAGTTTTCGCCTTGAGCAGTATAGCGAATGGAAGTGACATAATGCCGGATATATTGTTCAAAACGAGTGACTATATCTTTAGCTACAGGGTAGCAGGTATTCTAATCAGGAACGGTAAGGTGCTGCTGCAAAGGCCGGTAGGCGATAGTGGATATGCTTTTCCTGGCGGGCATGTCGGCCTTGGCAAGACAAACGAAGAGACCCTGGTCAGAGAATTCAAAGAAGAAATATCTGCTGACATAAAAGTAGACGGGCTTAGGTGGGTTGGCGAGATTTTCTTTTCGTGGGGCAACAAGCCTTGTCATCAGATATGTCTGTACTATGACGTTTCTCTAGATGACGAAACGCAAATTCCCCTTGATAAGAGCTTTTTCGCCACAGATGAGCTGGAAAACAAGAAAATCGGCCTTGAATTCTCGTGGATAAACATTGCCGGGATTGAAGAAGTTGAGATATATCCGGCAAACGCAAAGCAATTGTTGAGAGACTACAACTCTGGCATTGAACATTTCGTCTACAAGGAAATGTGATTGTGCCGGTAAAGAGGTTCCCTGATACTGGGTTTCAGGCCGGCATTCCGCTTTTGCCTACATGTGAGATGAGGATACATGGGTTTCGATTGAATGCAGCGGCACTGCTAAGGACTCAGAACTCGGTTTCCTGTGCAACACGCCCATGCTTGATAAGGGATTTTTCCCGCCAGGTTCCGCGCCGGTACCAAAGGTAGTTGATAACAGCACCTAAGACCCAGCTTGTGAGCAGCGAGAAGAATATGGCATTAGGTGATCCGGCCGGGTAGGTTTCACTTATCGTCATCGATGCCAAGAAATATGCCAGGGGTACGCGCACGCCGACAGTTGTGAACATTGAAATCCACATAGACGGCATAGTGTCGCCTGCACCGCGCATGATTCCGCCGAAAATCTGGGAAATGGCCATGGCAACATAGCCTGCAGAAAGTATGCGAATCTGCCTCACGCCCAAGACGATTATTTCTTCTGTAGTGGTAAACATGCGTATAAGGTTTTCACCGAAAACAAGCAATGCGGCCACCAGTACAAAAGATGTAGAGAGACTTATTTTCAGGACATCTTTGGTTCCCTGAGTGACTCGATCCATCTTGTTTGCCCCTACATTTTGGCCGACGAAGGTGGCAATAGCCATTCCAAAGGTGAAGTTCGGCATCATTGCAAAACCGTCAATGCGCATAACTGCTGTGGTACAAGTAACAACTTGATAACCCATGCTGTTTGTGAGTGCCTGAACAAAGACCATGGACATTGAAAAGATGGCTTGGGTAATGCCGGCAGGCAGTCCCAACCTGAGCAATTGGCCGGTCAGTTCTCTATTGGGAATCAAGATAGATTTGTTTATGTCAACAATATCTTTCATTCTGCACAGCTTGGTGAGACATAATACTGCAGAAACGGCCTGGGAGATAATCGTTGCCAGGGCTGCCCCTGCAACTCCCATGTTCAAGCCTGCAATGAACCAGATGTCTAAACCTACATTCAGAAAAGATGCCAGCAGCAGTGCAATTAGCGGGAAGGTGGAATTGCCCAGTCCTCGCAAGATGCCTGCTATTATGTTGTAGAAGCCGCCGAACAAAACGCCTGACAAGATTATGGTCAGGTAGGCATGGGCAAGGTCAAAGGTTTCTACAGGAGTTTTGGTTAGCCGCAGCAGGGAGCCGGCCAGAGGTATTCCGACTGCCATTATCAAAAGGGAAGATATGAAGATCATAGTCATTGCATTGCCAATTGAATAGGACAGAGTTTCCCTGTCTTTAGCCCCAAAATACTGTGCTACCATGATGCCTGCGCCTGTTGAAATTGCCATGAACAGAACCAGCAGCAAATTGATAACAGGAAGTGTTGTGCCAATGGCTGAGAGGGCTCTGTCGCCCACATAACGGCCTACGATGATCGAGTCAACTGTGCTATACATCTGCTGTGCAAAGTTGCCGATCAGCAATGGAATAGAGAATCTCAGCAAGTTAGCCATTGGCCTTCCGGTTGTCATATCTTGTGCGCCGAACAGGGCATTAATTTTCTGGAGCATATACCAAACCCACCTTTTCCTCTGATGATTATGTCATGTAAATCCTAGCTATGCAATGTGATATGAATGGGTATGCCTTACCGGGGGCCCAGGCTCGTCGTCCTTCGTCCCGCTTGTGACGTCTACAGCGATATCATGGAACAGTAATGTCCAGTCATCTGACACTACACTGCTTGCTGTAGACTGGCTCGTAGGTATTGCTTCACCTCTTCTGGCAACAATCGCAGTAGTAGATACTCCCGCCCATATATGCCTCTTTCTTGATTGCTGACCCGCATACGGCGCAGGGTTGGCCTACAGTGTTTCTGCTCATCTTGGTCTTGTATCCTCCGGGAGAACCAAACAAATCTTTTTCGGTATCCCTGCCGCCCTGGGAAGTGATTTCCTTAAGTGTGTTCCGTATTGAAAAGAAAAGCGATTCCTTATCCTCCTGGCTGAATGAACTCACTTTTCTTCTTGGATGGATTCTTGCATTAAATAGGATATCCTGTAAGACTCCGTTCCCCAGGCCGGGAATTCTTTGCTCCGTGGCAAGAAGTATTTTCGCGGTTAACTTGTCGACTCCAGGTTTACTGAGAATGCATTCAAAGTAGGCCTTATTGAACTCATCTGAAAGAGGCGACGGTTTTTCCTTTGCCACCTGATAATACGGATTCTCGTACTCCCTGTTTTTGAAACACCAGATGGCTCCATACATTTGAACTGACGCAGATAAAGTAGAACCATCATCAAACTCAACGAGAAGCTGGTGTTTGTCAGGGGTTGTTTCATCTGCTGTGCGGAACCTCAAAACTACTCCGTCACCAAGTAAGATAGCAGCATTCTCTGCATGGATTTCCACAAGGCCTCCAAAGGCCGACGCACCGGTTATAGTCCGGCCGGTAAGCACATTACCGTATTCTTGCGGGTCCCCGTAATACCAGGCGAATTTATGAGGGGATTTTGCTGCCACGACTTTCATAATTCGTTTGCCGACAATGGTCTCGTTAATCTGTCTTGCCAAAACAACGGCTTCAGGTATTTCAATCACGTTTCTTTCCTCCTCTCTATAATTGGGAGAATGTATCTTCTAGTCTATTGTAACTAACCTGCGGTTTTCGGGGTTCTGGAATCCGGTATCCCCTCTAACCAACATTGTGAAAAACGACACCGTTGTGGTAGCAATAGACTTCTCAAGTCTGCTCGACGTTGATTTCTGGCATTCGGCCTACTTCCCCTGCAAATATTTTTTGATATTGCAATACAAAGGAACCGGATTATGTTAAGTAGCATACGTTGATTCTAGAACGTAACCCGAGGAGGTTGAACAAAGTGAATATTGATGATATTCAATCCATTCTTAGGGAGATCTTGAATCATGCTGACAATGTCGATGATGTAGGAGATATGGTATGTCAACAGGGCCCTGTTTGCACTTGGATGTTACTTAAACTCATCTTGTGTCTATTGACCAACAAGAAGTTTGGACTGAAAGAGATCAAGTGTGAGATTAAGGATATCGAAAGAAAACTTGATGGTACCGTTGGCGGTTCTCTCAGCACCGGTCCGTTTTTCGTACGATCAGGGCAGAACAATGCGATTAACGTCAAGGTCCAGAATGTTGGCGAAGATCCGATTGACGCCGTTGTCAGGCTCTTTGACATAGCTCAGTGTCCTCCGGTTCTTGTAGATGAAGAGACTCTGTCTGATATCGGGGGCGGATGCTGTGCCCAGAATGCTGTACTGACAGCAAATGCTGGCGATTTTGAGGTAGTCATTTGCCCGGATCCGGCTGACGCGACTATTCGGGCCTTTGTCAGTGTTCACTCGGGCAATGCTCCCACCGCAGCCATAGATTATGTCATAAAAGCTTCAGAGATGCTCCCGGTTGTCTGCGACTTTTGTGGAGGTGTTATTGACTGAGGCGAATTACGGGTTTGGCAAGCTCTGCACTGCAATACAAGTTTGTATCTAGAAACGTCACAACGACGGGGTACCCTCTGGTACCCCGTCAGAACAGCAGGCACAGATTAGCCAGGTGTTTTATGCCCGGCTGGCGTGTATGTTTTTGATACTTTACTCAGATAATGCCGCGGTTTTTGACAGGGGACTAAAGCCGTGATTGAATTAGAAGAGTCAGACATACACATATTTTGAGCCAAGCCATGAAATGGCAAGCAATAGACGTGGCCCTCAAAGGGTGCTGGTGATGGCTTGAAGGGAGCGTAGAAGAGCATGTCTAATACGTCACCTCTGCTTATACTAATACCTTTGTCTATATTGACCGCTGTAGTTGCTGTTGAGCGTTTCATTGTATTACGGGCCAGGAATGTAATTGCAGGGATGATATTGCCTTTGGTTTTGGGATCTGCGTCGGTGTACTACCTATTCTTTTTTCGCGAGGTACGGCCAACCATGAAGGGCGGAATGTACGGTACATTCTATCTTGTTTGCTGTCTGGTGAGTTTTGGTACATTTCTTGTGGTGAAATTCGCCTCAGCGAGGAAATCGCGCTCTTCACTATAGAATGCAAAGACATGGACAAATCGGTTATTGTGCTGGCTAAGCTGTGCTGTGTGTAGCATAGGAATGTATTTGTAAGAAATCATGCCTGAATGCACAGGGTATCAGAGTAATAAGTAGTGATGGAAAGCGTGTAGCGCCTGCAAGAGGGGGAGTCCTGCATGAGGAAATTGCAGTTATGGACGCTGGCAATATCGCCCTTTGGGTTTGGTTATCTTCTTGATTCTGCAATGATGAGATTTAACTGGTACGGTACAACCTTGACATTTATTGGCGTGCTATTCTACGGTTACTGGTATTGTGCAGGATATTTATCTGCCAACTGGACAGAATCTATAACCGAATCAACTCTGGTGGGTAACAGCTTTGCCATGGTGAGTTTTGTACTAATCACAGTTCAAACAGTGGTTGTTAGGCGATTCATGCCTAACATAGTGGGAATTAGCCCCCAGATGTTTTTCCTTCCCTCATTAAGGTTGGCTGCCCAGATAGAAAGCGTATTGTTGTTCTTTCTGCCGATCCGCTATTTCTGGGCGACTTGCTTTGTCTCTTTGGCACTCATGGTCGCAGTTTACCGTGCAGGGCACAAGGCAGGCTCTAACAGGAAAAGAGGTTCTAGTGCGTTTCCTAAAACTCCAAACATGGTAGATTTGTTGAAACGATAGAACCGTCCCCGCGTTTCAGAACCGTCCCCGCGTTTCACTAAACACTGAGTATGCTGAATGTACAGAGTTAATTAAGTTTGTGATATTGCACGAATATTTTCGTGATTAGTACTAGCATGGTGCCTCTATGCCTTCTATACAGGATACCCGTATAGGCTGCTATCGATGTTACCCCAGTGTACGCCATGTTTTGCTAGATGCCGGAACAGGGTATCTGTAACCCGCTTCGACTGTCCTGGTGTTACCCGGGAACACGGGACGTTTTCCCTGATTGCAGGGGTTCTACCTTCGTGATAAACTGATCTAGATAGTGAGCACTATCACAAACAGAAAATTCCATTCTCTTAACAGACCCAGCAAACGAAGCACCGAGTTGAATGAGGATCCGGAACCTTTAAGTTGACTGTCTTACTAGAACAGAGTCGGAATTCGGAACCAGATAAGAATCAGAAACTTGGACCACTGCTCGTACAAATCTTAGGAACACTCAATCTTAGATGTTTTGCACAACGGAGCGCGGATAAGAGGGAGTTCTGATAAATGTGAGACTGGATCTACAAACTATTGCTAGAACAGCAGTAATTGCAGCATTGGCCATAGCTTTTCAAGCGCTTAACCTTCGCCAGCCCATTACAGGGCCGGGAATAAACGCGATCCTGTATGTTGCTTCAATATATATCGGACCGGTGAGTGGCTTAATGGTAGGACTTTTGACCCCATGGGTTGCCTTGCTGACGGGAATAATGCGGTTGGCTCCTGCTGTACCTGTCGTCATGGCAGGAAATGCAGTGTTAGCCCTGGTCTCAGGTTATGTTGCCAGATTCAACAGATATCTTGGGATGGGTTTGGGTGCAGTCTGCAAGTATGCAGCAATGACTTTGGGTATCAAATATCTAATTGCACGGGGAACCCACATTCCTGCTCCTGTCTATGCTTCGTTGACCATAACCCAACTTATTACCGCCATTACCGGTGCCATATTGGCTTCAGTTATATTGGCCGGGCTTGGGAGGTTTGGAACAAAGGGGCATGACGATATTTCCGCCTGAGAGACTCATATATCAGTATGCTGTAGGCCGGGGGGAGTTTGGGAGAGTAGGCGAGGAGACATCCAGGCTCAAACGCGCCCTGCTTAGTATAGGTTTCCCTTCTGATGCTTCAAGGCGTGCTCTGATTTGCGCCTATGAACTTGGCATGAACATTGTAATTCACGCAAGTGAAGGGACTGTACGGACCCTTTGGAAAGACGGCGCCCTTGAAATTGTGGTGCAGGACTCAGGCCCTGGGATAGAAAACATTGAACTGGCAATGAAAGAGGGATACTCAACGGCTCCTTCCCAGGTAAGAGAGATGGGGTACGGAGCCGGAATGGGATTGCCCAACGCCAAAGCCCGCTCTGATCATTTTGACGTTACCTCGATTGTGGGTAAGGGTACTTGTGTAATATGTAACATACTGCCCGGGCCTCAGGATATCATCGGTTTGCCGTATTTTCACTCTGTCAGGCTTGATGCAGAAAGATGCAAAGGGTGCACAAACTGCATTAAGGGATGCCCTACTGAGGCAGTACGTGTAAGAAACGGAAAAGCTTTTATTCTGGAAGACAGATGTATTGATTGCGGAGAATGCATCAGGCGCTGTCCCAACCATGCCAAGATGGCCTTCACTGATCAATGGGATATACTGGACAATTTCGATTACAAAATCGGCCTGATAGCACCTTCTTTTTACGGACAGTTTCATGACATTTCGCCTGGGTTGGTCAAAGCAGCCTTATGTGTAGAAGGAGGTTTCGATGAAGTATTCGATGTATCCATTGCAGCCGACTTAGTAACATTGGCTGCAAGAGAATACATCAGGGCAAGGAAAGCTCCAAGACCCCTTATTTCCTGTGCCTGTCCGGCAGTTATCAGGCTTCTTCAAGTGAAATATCCTTCGCTTTTGGAGTATCTTATTCCGTGTGAAGCACCTATGGAGATTGCGGCCTGGCTTGCAAAGAGCAAAGCCAGGAGCGAGCATCCTGAACGAAATCCGGCTGCAATATTCATTTCTCCGTGTCCTGCAAAGATAACTGCGGCAAGGCAGCCTGTAGGCAGAGGCAGATCCGTTGTTGATGCCGTTTTGTCCATGACTGCTGCCTATACATGGGTACACCAGCACGTTTCTCAAATCACAGAGGAAGCTGAGTTTCCCGCTTCATCTGGATATGGAATCGGCTGGGGAAGATCAGGCGGGGAAATGGCATCTGTAGGAGTAAGGGGTTTGGCAGTGGATGGGATAATGCAGGCTGCGTCTGTGTTTGATGAGATTGAGAAGGGGGAACTTGCTGATATTGATTTTGTCGAGGCCCAGGCTTGTGCAGGTGGGTGCGTAGGCGGTGCCCTTACAGTAGCCAATCCATATGTGGCCAAGACCAGGATTAGAGATCTCGCTGATGCCCACAAGGATGCCCCTGCAAGCCCCTTGATTGAAGGCATTTCAGAAGACGATCCTGCAGTCTGGATGAGCGTAGAGCTTCTTCCAAGGCCCATTTTTAAGCTTGATGAAGATGTGCAGGAAGCCCGAAACAAGCTTTCTGAACTTGAAAACATAGAAAAGACTCTTCCAGGCCTGGATTGCGGAGCATGTGGTGCTCCTACATGCAGGGCTTTTGCAGAAGACATAGTTCTTGGCAGGGGTTCTGTATGGGATTGCACATTTAGGCTTAGAGAGCGGCTCGAATTCCTTGCCCAGGAGGTAAAGGATTTGGCAGGGAAGCGGCCGCCTGCAATGGGATGGCCCAATGAGAGCAAGAATGAAGGCTAGAAAGGACAGATCCGATGCTGGTACAAGATTTAGTTTCTAAGTTTGGATTGCAGGCCAAAGCTCTTTCGAAAGAGGGCGGCCTGAGGACAGTCGAAGGCGGCTACTCGGGCGACGTATTGTCTCACGTGATGGCCGGCGCTAAGCCAGGTTATGTGTGGTTGACGGTACAGACCCACGAGAACATTGTGGCCGTAGCCAGCCTTCTTGATGTGGCATGTATCTTAGTGTGCCAGCGTGAACTGCCGGAGGAAACATGTGAAAGGGCAAGAAGGGAGGGAGTTGCTGTTTTATGGACTGAACGCGGGGATTTTGAGATGTCAGGGCTCCTATATCAAAGTCTTTGCGGAAATCAGCAGTGTGAATGTAGCACTTCATAGTGATAACGACAAAGCCCCAGTCCAAGAATGAGCAATTGATGTAACGGCAGTTTCAGGGTAGAAATCAGGCCGGTAATCAATCCGGAAACGCGGTACCGGTCTGGGAGTTGACAGTTCAGTTCAACAAGAACTGCTTGCATATTGCTGGAAGGAGGGAAATCAGTGTCCAACAACACAGAGCACAAATGTGAGTGTGCTGAAGCTTACCTCGAGATAGACCGCGTAATTCAGAAGAATAAAGGTAACCGGGGAACTTTGGTGCAGGTGCTCCATTATGTTCAGGAGCGGCTTGGCTATGTACCCAAAGATGTACAGGTACGAATTGCAGAAAATCTGGGAGTTTCTCTTTCCGAGGTATATGGAGTGATTACGTTTTACTCATTGTTCAGAGAAAAACCCAGAGGCAAGTATATCGTGTCTTCTTGTCAGGGTACTGCCTGTTATGTGCGAGGGTCACCTGAGGTTCTCGCAAGGCTCGAGAAGGAACTTGGTATAAAGGCCGGAGATACAACCGAAGACGGCCTGTTTACTGTTGAAGTTGTCAGGTGTCTTGGTGCCTGCGGCCTGGCGCCGGTTATGACTGTAAACAAAGACACTCACGGAAGGGTAACCGAGGACAGGGTACCCACAATTCTGAATCTCTATAGGAAAAAGGCAGAGTCTGAAACAGTTCACGTGGCCGGGAGCTAGTTTATGAAAACAGCCCGGGGTTCCGCTTTGGAAACAAGGAGGTGGGTAGGATGGTAGATTTATCCTTACACTTGCTTGATCTTATGCAGAACAGCGCCCACGCCGGTGCTCAGAATGTCCAGGTCGGCATCTTGGAGAGCATCGACGAGGATCTGCTCGAAGTAACAGTATCCGATGACGGAAAGGGAATGAGCCGGGAGGACCAAGCTCGTGCTCTTGATCCCTTCTATACTTCTTCGCCCAGGAAGAAGGTGGGCTTAGGCCTTCCCCTGGTGGTTCAGGCAGCCAAGATGGCAGGAGGTTCAGTCTCCATTGAAACCAACCTGTCAGGCGGAACTTGCGTTACTGTGAGATACAGGCTCAATCATCCCGATAGACAGCCTTTGGGCGATATAGCAGCCACTATTATTTCATTCTTAGCAGGCAATCCAACAATAGACGTTCTATTTTCATACCAGGGCCCAAATGGAGTGTTCGGTCTAGACACAAAGCAACTACGAACTCAAGTTGGTAATGAGAATATGGGCCAGTTGGCTTTTCTTTGGATGACAGAGGAGAAACTCAGGGACGGATTAGGCACAGCAGGCTATCGTCCCGACAGGGGAGGTTTTGTCTTTGAAATCGATGGAAGACCTTGAGCGCCTTAAAGAAGAGACACTTCAAGAAATACGTCTTCGCTCGTCTTCCGGCAGCCCCCGGATTGTTGTAGGAATGGGGACCTGTGGCATAGCAGCAGGTGCCCGGGAGACAATGCTTGCCATGATTGACGAACTCAGAAAGAGGAAGAAACTAGACGTTACTATTACAGAAACCGGCTGCGTAGGCCTTTGCGTAAAGGAACCTATAGTTGAGGTTCACATTCCGGGCCAGCAGAAGGTAGTGTATGGAAACGTAGATCCTTCCCGGGGAAGGCAAATTGTGCTTTCGCACATCATAAATCACAAACCGGTAGATGATTGGATTTTGAATATAGAAGAAAAGTCCTGAGTGAGAGAGGAGAGGCCTGATGGAGTTCTACAGAAGTCACATCCTTGTATGTTCCGGTACCGGGTGCCATGCATCGGGCAGCATCGTCCTCAAAGAAGCTCTGGAAAGGGAAATCGCCCGAGTTGGACTGGATAAAGAAGTAAAAGTAATCGAGACAGGGTGTTTCGGGTTCTGTCGTTTCGGCCCGAATATGATGATATACCCTGAAGGAGTCTTTTACTGCCAGGTTCACGAAGAGGATGTTCCTGAGCTCATCGAGGAGCACTTGGTTAAGGGACGGGTTCTTGAAAGACTGCTCTACACAGAGCCTGAGACTCAGACAGCGGTAGTAGATTTCGAAGATATTCCGTTTTTCCATAAGCAGACTAGAATAGTGCTTGAAGACTGCGGGATAATCAATCCTGAGTCGATTAAGGAGTATATTGCAAGAGACGGGTACTTTGGCCTGGCCAAGGCACTAAAGATGAAACCGGAAGAAGTCATTGATTCAGTTAAGAAATCGGGGCTCAGGGGCCGTGGAGGCGCCGGGTTCCCGACAGGTCTGAAATGGGGCTTTGCTGCTAAAGCAAGCGGTTCTCCGAAGTATGTAGTATGTAACGCCGACGAGGGAGACCCGGGCGCATTTATGGACCGGTCAACAATCGAAGGCGATCCTCACAGGTTGCTCGAAGGAATGACTATAGCAGGATATGCAATAGGCGCATCTCACGGATATGTCTATGTGCGAGCAGAATACCCCCTTGCCGTTGAAAGGCTGTATAAGGCTATAGACGATGCCCATGAGTTGGGACTTCTTGGAAAGAACATTCTTAATTCCGGGTTCGATTTTGACATAGACCTGAGATTAGGAGCCGGTGCCTTTGTTTGCGGCGAGGAGACTGCACTCTTGAATTCAATCATGGGTAAGAGGGGAGAGCCAAGGCCAAGGCCTCCTTTCCCGGCAAACGAAGGTTTGTGGGGAAAACCCACTGTTATCAATAACGTCGAGACTTTTGCCAATATCCCTGTGATATTGAGAAAAGGCCATGAATGGTTCACCCAGATCGGTACAGAGAAGTCAAAGGGCACCAAGGTATTTGCCCTTGCAGGCAAGATTAACAATAACGGACTTGCAGAGGTACCTATGGGGACCACAATCGGTGAAATCGTATTCGATATAGGCGGCGGACTGCCAAATGGCAAGAAGTTCAAGGCAGTTCAGACCGGAGGCCCATCAGGTGGTTGTATCCCAGTCCAGTACCTGAACACTCCTGTAGATTATGAGTCACTGGCTGAACTGGGTACCATTATGGGTTCAGGCGGCTTTGTGGTTATGGACGAAGATACCTGCATGGTTGACCTTGCCAAGTTCTTCCTTGAGTTCGTTCAATCTGAGTCTTGCGGCAAGTGTGCTCCGTGCAGAATCGGAACCAAGAGAATGCTTGAAATACTGCAGCGGATTAGCAGAGGAGAGGGCAAAGAGGGTGATATTGAGACCCTCGAGGAACTTGGCCATGCTATTAAGGAAAGTGCTCTGTGCGGCTTGGGCCAGAGTGCTCCGAACCCTGTACTCTCCACAATTAAGTACTTCAGAGATGAGTACGAGGCTCACATCAAGGACAAAAAGTGTCCTGCCTCTGTATGTGCAGCTCTATTTAATGCACCGTGCCAGAACACGTGCCCTGCCCATGTTGATGTCCCGATTTACGTGGACTTGGTAAGGCAAGGCCGTTTTGACGAAGCCTATGAAGAGATTCTGCGAGAGAACCCACTACCGGTAGTTTGCGGCCGGGTCTGTAACCACCCGTGTGAGTCAAGATGCAGAAGATCTCAGCTAGATGAGCCGATTGCCATAAGGGAACTTAAGCGATTTGCTTCAGACTATGCTGTAAGCCTCAAGGATTCCAGGCCCAGGCCTGACATTAAGGCACCTACAGGCAAGAAGGTTGCAGTTGTGGGAGCGGGCCCTGCCGGCTTGTCAGCTGCTCACTACCTTGCCCTGCAGGGGCACTTAGTCACAATCTTCGAAGCTCTTCCGGTTGCCGGAGGAATGCTTGCAGTGGGAATTCCACAATACAGGCTTCCTAAAGACGCTCTGAACAAAGATATTGAGCTTATTAAGAGCCTTGGGGTGACTATAAAGACCGGAGTCAGAGTAGGCACTGATATCTCATGGGAGACTCTCAGGGACGACTATGATGCAACCTTTATTGCCATCGGTGCACACAAGGATCAGCGAATGGGCATTCCAGGTGAAGGCCTTCCCGGGTCAATGCCAGGAGTAGTATTCTTGCGGGATCTCAACCTTGGCAAGAACCTGGATGTCAAGGGCAAGAAGGTGGTAGTAGTAGGCGGCGGAAACGTTGCCATGGACGCAGCCCGCTCAGCCAGAAGGTTAGGCGCTGAAAAGGTTACAGTGGTCTACAGGCGGCGTAAAGAGGATATGCCTGCTGAAAGAGAAGAAATCGAAGCAGCCATAGAAGAGGGCATTGTGTTCGAACCTATGGTCAATCCTACTGAAGTTACAGGTAACGGCAAGGCCGAGAGAGTCAAGTGTGTCCGGATGAGTGCCGGCGAGTTCGACTCGTCAGGCCGCCGCAGAACCTATCCTATAGACGGCAGCGAGTTTGATATCGAGTGTGACTTGTTTATTCCGGCCATTGGCCAGGCACCTGAAACTGATGGTTTTACCGGCAACGGGCTTGAGATTAGGCGCGGAGGGACTTTTGCGGCTGATCCAAGGACTATGGCCACAGATGTACCTGGTGTCTTTGCCGGAGGCGACTGTGTAAGCGGGCCTGCTACAGTAGTTGAAGCCATTGAAGCAGGAAAGAAGGCTGCAGCTGCCATCAGCAAGATGTTTGGCGGCAGCGGTGACGTAGTGCCCCGCTCCAAGCATGCACGGAAGCTCAGTGCCCCGGTAATTGAGGAGAAGATGGCAAAGGTACATGCCAGATGCTTGTCATGTAAGGACCGGGTTAACTCATTTGCCGAAGTCGAACTAGGTTACGACGCCCGTGAGGCTCAGCGCGAAGCCCAGCGATGCCTCAGGTGCGACGTGAAAGAGTAAGGGGGGATACAGATGGCATTAGTAACCCTGACTATAGACGGGAAACAAGTAACCGTTGAAGAAGGAACTACCATAATAGAGGCGGCAAAGTCAGTTGGAATTGATATCCCTTCTTTGTGCTACTTGAAGGACATTAACGTCATAGGTAGCTGCAGAGTGTGTGTAGTCCAGGTAGAGAGGGCTAAGACTTTGCAGGCTGCCTGTGTAACGCCTGTATCTCCTGGCATGGTGGTTCATACAAATACTCCTGAAGTCCGAGCTTCACGGAAAGTTACTGTAGAGATGATTCTGTCTGACCATCCGTACGAATGTCCTACATGCCCGCGGAACCTTAACTGTGAACTTCAGAAATTGGCAGAGCGGCTGGGGATTAGGAAAGTCAGATTTGAAGGCCACAAGGAAGAATTGCCGGTTGACATCTCAACTCCGGCCATAATAAGGGATCCAAACAAATGCATACTCTGTAGGCGGTGTGTGGCCGTTTGCGAGAAGGTCCAGTCTGTAAACGCAATTGGGCCGTTGGGTAGAGGGCTTGACACACAGGTTGGCCCTGCCTGGAGTGAGAACATGGGTGATAGCGCCTGTGTCCAGTGCGGCCAGTGTACCCTGGTGTGCCCGGTTGGAGCCCTTTATGAAAGGGACTATACCGAAGAGGTATGGAGGGCTTTGGCTGATCCAGATAAGTTTGTGGTGGTTCAGACAGCCCCGGCAACCAGAGTTGCCATTGGAGAGCCTTTCGGAATTCCTCAAGGCAGCATAAGTACTGGGAAGATGGTAAGTGCCCTGAGGCAGCTAGGGTTCGACAAGGTATTCGACACTGACTTTACAGCCGACTTGACCATCCTAGAAGAGGGTTCCGAACTTCTTGACAGGCTGGCAAATGGCGGCGCTCTTCCTTTGATAACCTCCTGCAGCCCAGGCTGGATCAAGTTCATGGAGGAGTTTTATCCGGATATGGCTGAGAATGTCTCATCGTGCAAGTCACCTCAGCAGATGTTCGGTGCCCTTGCCAAGACCTACTATGCAGAGAAGATTGGGATAGATCCTTCCAAGATGGTAGTGGTTTCAATCATGCCGTGTACTGCCAAGAAGTTCGAGTGCCAGAGGCCTGAGATGAACTCATCAGGCTATCAGGATGTTGATTATGTTCTGACTGTAAGGGAGCTTGCAAGGATGATCAAGCAGGCAGGAATTGACTTCCGAAATCTCCCTGAAGAAGAATATGATGCGCCTCTTGGGATTTCAACAGGTGCGGCAGTTATCTTCGGAGCCACAGGCGGAGTTATGGAAGCTGCAGTTAGAACTGCATATGAGATCTACACAGGCAAGACTTTGCCCAATGTAGATCTTGAGGTAGTCCGCGGCCTTGACGGTGTTAAAGAAGCTTCTGTGGACCTTAATGGTACCACTTTGAATGTGGCTGTAGCCAATGGATTGGCAAACGCCAGGGAAGTCCTGGACAGAGTCAAATCAGGTGAAGCCAATTACCACTTCATTGAGATTATGACCTGTCCCGGAGGCTGCATCGGCGGAGGCGGCCAGCCTATTCCTACCGATACTGAGATTAGAGAGAAAAGGCTAGCTGCTATTTACGAGGCGGACCGGAATATGCCCCTGCGCAAGTCCCATGAAAATCCGGCAGTCAAGGAACTGTATGATACGTACCTTGGCAAGCCCTTGGGCCACAAGTCTCACCAGCTCTTGCACACCACCTATACCTGGCGTTCGCCCTTTGGAAACATGGTGTACAAGAACAACCAGGGAGTATGGGCACTTGATAGGGTTGCAGCAACATCAACAGATACAACGGGTGAAGGCGATTCCTAAGACGAAATAGGTAACCGGTTAATCCAAGGGCTCAGGTTAATGCCTGGGCCCTTTTATCTACTCTGTAACCGGAAGATATTTTGGCCAGCGAGGCCAGGATTGTATAATAGGCATGGAAAGAATCTTGGAAGGAAAGAGAATAAAGATGCCAATAGCCTCAAAGAAGACTATCAAGGAAATACGATCCCTTAGGCAGAAGAAGTTTCGCGAAGAGAAACAGGCTTATTTCGCCGAAGGGATTACTATTGTAATGAGCGCCCTTGAACATAACGCTCCTGTCCAGTCTATTGTCTACAGTCCTGAATTGCTCAAATCGGAAGCAGCCTACAGGGTCCTTTCACAAGTTCAAGGCCGTATTCCTTGTTATGAGGCCACGGCCGAATCATTCCAGGGCATTTCAGGCCGTGATAATCCTGTGGGGGTAGGTGCAGTGGTAGCTTATCATGACAGTACCGTTGAATCACTGCAGCCTTCTGCCAGTGAGATTTATGTTGCTCTTGACGGAGTCAAAAGCCCAGGTAATCTGGGGACTGTTATTCGAACCGCCGACTGCTTGGGTTTCGCGGGCGTGTTTATTTGCGGAGAGTCTACTGATCAATACCACCCTGAGTGCGTCAGGGCAAGCATGGGTGCTCTCTATACCGTCCCCATAGTAAGGTTTGGCAGTTCAGGTGCTTTGCTGCAATGGTGCGTCGAGCACCAAATCCCTGTTCTTACAACATCAAGCAGGGCAAGGGATGATATCACCCAAATCCCCGGTTACCCCAGGCCGCTTGTGGCCGTAATGGGTTCTGAAGGCACAGGGCTTTCAGGCCAGGTTTTAGAGGCCGGAAACCTGCAGGTAAGAATCCCCATGTACGGGTCAGTTACTTCTTTCAACCTTGCCGTCGCTACAGGCATCCTAATGTACGATATTGCTAGCAAGCCCCCTGTTTGATTGGGCGGGATTGCCTCGATGTTTGCCGCCACATGGCCATATTGGGTAGCCTAGTATTCACACCCAGTTTCCCTTCAGCTGCCTGTATCTTGACATAAGTGTGTCCATTATCTATACCTAGTAGTATAGGCTCACTTATAAGGAGGTTGTGAAGGGTGCCTATCTATGAATATAAGTGTGATAAGTGCGGTAAGTTTGAGAAAATGCAGAGGATGTCTGATGCCCCTCTTACGACCTGCCCCAAGTGTGGCGGGCCTGTAAAGAAATTGATAAGCCACAATGTTGGTATTATCTTCAAAGGGCCCGGATTCTATTGCACAGACAATAGGCCCGGTGAATACAAGGAAAGGTCCAGAGAGGACAAAGCTGCAGATACCTAGAAAAAAGCCCCTCGTTCACGCGAGGGGCTTTTTTCATACAGTCCACATATTTCAAGTCCACATGTTTCCACTACAGCTGCGTGCCGTTGTCACCTGTAGGATGCAATTTCCGGTTCTGCGCTTTCCCAAACATGCTTAAGACTTGCCATGAAAATGCGGCTATCACTGAATCCATGGCATGATGGATTAAAGTACCTCCGGCAACAAGGCCAAATAGTGCAAGAGGTTCTGACTCGC
Source organism: Bacillota bacterium (assembly GCA_040766745.1). Classification (GTDB taxonomy): domain Bacteria; phylum Bacillota; class Sulfobacillia; order Fermentithermobacillales; family Fermentithermobacillaceae; genus JAXGPX01. The sequence goes on along the minus strand of JAXGPX010000002.1, from coordinate 86,352 downwards.
CATAGAGGAGGCCGGAACTGCCGAAGGTAAGGAACGGAAGCACTACAATCCCTTCAAGAAGGGCATGGATTGGGCCGGTGACTCCCAAGACCAAAGGGTAGGATTTCTTCTTGTTGAGCAGCAAGGACCCAACTATTACCACAGGGATGTGCATTGCTGCCCTCAGCCCAATTACAGGGCCCAGTCTCAAGAAGAATCCAATTGCAGATCCCAGCGCAACGACTCCTGCTGTGAGAGGGCCGTAAAACATAGAGATCAGCATAGGTACATGGGAGGCCAGAGTAGCCGAGAAGGGGCCTATTACCACCCCAAGGACTCCGCCAAATGCCATGGGTATTATGAGAGAAAGGGCCAAAAGCAAAGCTCCTATGGTCATGTTTCTGACATCAAATGGACGCACCTGACTCATCTCCTACGATTCTTAGCCTATGTATGCTACAGTCTACGTATATTGAGATACTCTTGACGGTACTTGCCATTACACAATGAGTATATCAGGTGTCTTGTCACCTGTAAACACAGTCAGGGTTAAGCGTGCTCACTATCTGGTATTTGGCTGTAGGCTGTACTTCGGTGAAAATCCTGCGAACAACCATCTGGTTGACGTAACCTATTTGCCGCAAGAAAGCGGCACCGGGAAAAAGAACTTCTCCCGGTGCCGTAAGCCTTCGTCTATATTCGGTTTTTTCTGTTGCCGATTAGTAAGTGAACCAGTGGTTGCCGATTGCGCCCATTGCCGGCTTTGACCACAACCATGAATTTGTTACGGTGTGGTAGTTAAAGTAGTATAGGGCTCCTCCTGTCGGGTCCCATCCTGCAAGGGCATCTTTGGCGGCTCTTATCGACTCCTGATTCGGATAAGAGTTAAACATCGAGTTGCCTACGCACGAGAACTGCCATGGCTCGTATATGACTCCCTGAATGGTGTCAGGAAAAATGGAGCTCTTGACTCGATTCAGGACCACAGCGCCAACTGCTACTTTGCCGGAATATGGTTCCCCGGCAGCCTCTGCGTAAATCAACCTCGCCAGGAGCATCAGCTCTTGCTGAGCGTAACTCGTGTTCCATGGGCTGTATGCAAGAGCTACTCCAGGAATTACAGCCATCAACATACTAAATCCAACAACCAATGCCAGTGATGTGCAAATAGCTTTACTGCGCATGTCAGTGTCCCCCTCTCAAGCCTCCGGAGTTAGCTTATGGGTTCGGTGAGTGGGTCTAGCCCTACCGCCTCTAGAGGCGGATTCACCCAAAGATGGTTCCTCCGTACCCGCCAGTTTTTGGCGGGATTCGGCATTATCATACGCTGTACGGATTGTAGCACCGCCAGAGAGGAGTTTCACTAGTAACCGGCTGGCAACACAAGAAAGGCAATCCAGTAAACTACACGGGCTCTTGCCTAATCTGCCAGGAGAAAACCTTTGTTAAGGAGGACTTGTTCAAGGTTTTCAATCTGACGGCTATTAGATGCTTTGACCGTGTGAAGGTGAGTTCCGTCTGTAAGTGACGACAAAAGGCCTGCTTGTGTCCGTTCTATTGTATCCATGAATTTTAGTACGTCTTCAGGTGTAGAAATTGACAACTGCCCGGTGAGCTGGCCATATACCGGGTGTTCAACTATGACATCAATGACCTCAACGCCGGCATTGACCATGACCAGGAGTTCTTCCTGCGTTTGTGCAAAGTTGTGTCTTACCGCAATGAGCTTGGTTACTCCTGCCGGTTTCGGACTGGCCCATCGAGTGTAGCCCCTGGGTGTGGCAATAATAGCCTCGCCCCTTGCCCTGAGGACGGCTACATCCTGGACTATGACTTGCCTGGTAACGCTCAAGGCAGAAGCCAAAGAAGCCCCTGTAACAGGCTCACTGGAAGAGGCAAGTATTCTGACTATTTCGTCTCGCCTTTCGCAGGCTTCCATTGTATCACCTGCCGCAACAAAGTATTTGGCCAACTGAAAACATATTTAGATGTTTAGCACTGAAATGATCTTATATGCATTTTTCGACTCAGGCAAGTCTAAGAAGGATGGCTAAAGGGGGCGGCAATTAGAGGGGAAACAAGGTATAGAAGGCGAATATACATGGTAACCATTTAGACAGGTATCTCTTGCGGACTTGCAGGCTTGTACTGTCGCCGCGTGCAATGGCACCAGTATTCTGAGCATGTAAGAGGGCAAGTGATACTTGCCAAGGGAGGGTTTCATGTTGAGAATCTTCATATCTGCCGATATTGAAGGCATATCAGGTGTAGTTGCCGCCCAGGAGCAGACTTCAACAGACGGAAAAGACTATGGCAGGGCACGGGAACTCATGACACAAGAGGTCAATGCAGTTATTGAAGGTGCAGTAGAAGTAGGCGCTGCTGAGATTTTAGTCAACGATTCTCATGGATCAATGCGCAATATCCTGATCGAGAAAATCCATCCTGCTGCCACTTTGCTAACAGGCTCACCGAAACACCTTTCCATGATGCAAGGGATAAGCCGTGAATTTGATGCGGCTATCTTTGTGGGTTACCATTCAAGGATGGGGACGCCCGGCGTTCTGAGCCACACAATCTCAGGCGGTTCTGTGGCAAACGTGTGGATAAACGACATTCTGGTAGGTGAAACAGGAATCAATGCAGGAATTGCCGGTTTTTACGGGGTACCGGTTGTGCTGGTGTGCGGCGATAACGTTGTGGCAGAAGAAGCCCGGTCTTTGCTGCCCCATGTGCGTACTGCCGTAGTAAAAGAAGCAGTTGGCCGGTATGCTGCAAAGTGCTTACCACCTACAAGGGTGAAAGAACTTCTTGTCAAGTCTGCCAAAGAGGCTCTAAGCAATGCCCGTGAGGCCAAGCCATGGCTCCCAGGTTCACCTGTTACTTTCAAGATTGAGTTTAGGGATTCTGGATTAGCCGAGGCCGCAGCACGTATGCCTTATACCAAATTTGTGGACCCAAGGACCCTGTCATTTACGGCTGAGGACTACATAACCGCATTTATGGGCCTTAGGTCCATGATCGCCCTTTCCAGTGGCTAACTGTTTCGTAAAGGCCGAAATGCCTATGAGATGGGAATTACGCGAGAGCCGGTGACATAACCAGAGCTTTCCCAGAGGTAGAAATGCCCCGGGGTTCTAGACATCGCACCCCGGGGCCATCTCACTTGATATGGCCTATATTCTTAGCATAAGGCCTGCAAGGACTGCTGCCCTATCTGGGAGGCCAGATACCAATACGTATTCTGTAACAGCATGGCCATCGTCGCCTATTGCACCAAGGCCATCGAGTGTAGGAATACCCAGAGCAGAAGTGAAGTTTCCATCGCTTCCGCCTCCGGTTCCTGATTCCACGAGTTCCATGCCCATCTCGCTGCCAACGGCTTGAGCCAGTTTGAAGAGATGAAGATTCTTGTCGCTTCTCTCCATAGGCGGCCTGTTTAGCCCGCCTTCGATTGATAGGCTGATTCTAGGATCAATAGGCTTGAGGGCCTGTATTTTTGGTACTATTCTTTGTGCAGCACCCATAGTTTTGACTCTTATGTCAACATCAAGCACTGCTTCTTCAGCAACTACGTTAGATCTTGTTCCTGCTTTGATTACCCCTACATTGACAGTAGAGCCTTCTTCCAGGTCGGTTAGGCTGTGCAGGTGCAGTATCTGGTGGGCTGCTTCAGTAATGGCAGAAATGCCTTTTTCGTAGTCGGCTCCTGCATGTGAGGCACGTCCCTTTATTGATACAGTAAAGTCTCCTACGCCTTTTCTCCATGTTTTCAGCGCCCCGCCTCTTGCAGAAGGTTCAAGCACCAGGACCGCAGCAGCTTTCTTCGCTTCTTCCTCGATGATAGGCCGGGATGATGGCGATCCTATTTCTTCGTCAGAGTTATGTAAAACCACAATCCTTTTATCTGGAGTAAGGCCCATGTTAACGAGTGTTCTGACTGCGAACAGCCCTTGGACGATTCCGGCTTTCATGTCGTAAGCGCCAGGGCCGTATGCTTTTCCGCCCTGAACACGGAAAGGCCTTTTCTTTGTTTCTCCTGCATCCCAAACAGTATCCATGTGGCAGAGCACTAGGATACTTTGGCTTCCTGAACCCCACTCAGCCTTTACGTGGTTTCCGTACTTTTCTTGAGGCAGTATGGTGACATTTGCCCTAAGTGATTTCCATTCGTCTGCAACCAGTTCTGCAAACCGGTCCATGTAAGGTTTATCGGTGCTTGGTGAATCGGTATCTGTGAATTTGCCCAAAACCTCAACCATCTCATCCTGGCATGATCTCAAGTAAGATAGGATTTCCACTTGTTTGGACACGATTATCCCTCCTATTGTTCTTATAACCGGTTCAATAGAAGTATCCATCCTGATAGTGTAACCAGGCTGAATACAGTGCCTGCCAAAGTTGCCTGAGAAACCAGATCCGGGTTAGCGTCGAACTCCTGAGCCAGGATTGTTGCATTTACAGGTGGGGGCATTGCAGCTTGAAGAACAAGGATTTTCCACGGTAGGCCGTTCATGCCCAGCAGTTTTCCCAGTAAGGCCACAAATGCCGGCGCAAGAATCAGCCGGGCAAAAGTGACAATTCCGGGAATCTGCCATTGATGTGTTAGTTTGCTGTTTACCAGCTGGAGCCCCAGTACAAGCAGGAACACAGAGATTGCTGCTTGGGCCAAAAGCTCAACCGGCCTTGCAATCACCAGGGGAACCTGGATCTCCAGTGCTTTCACGGTCATTCCAAGTAAGGCTCCGTACAGAGTTGGCATTCTGATTACTTTTCCCAGTGCCTGTTTAGGTTCCAGCTTACTTGAGGCAGCTGTGAATACGCCCAGGGTAGCTATTAGAAAACTTTGTACAACCATATATACAACACCCAGGTCCATACCTGGCTGGCCAAAGGCAAAAAGGCAGATGGGAAGACCGTAATTGCCTGTGTTTGAGAATATGCTTGGTAAGAGCATAGACCGGGACAAGTTTGCTTCCCAACCCAGCCGCCGAAACAGCCATAGAAATACAGGCGCAAGGATCAATGGCACGAGGAAAGCCGCAAGAGCAAGTCGCCAGACGCCGCTAAGTTCCACTTTTGAATTGGCCAGTGAGTTAAATGTTAAGGCAGGAGTCAGAATGTATAAGCACGTTTTTGACAGGGTAGATACGTCCAAAGTTAATTTGCGTCCTGCCAAATATCCTATAGCTGCTATTATAAATACTGGTAGAACTGCACCTAACGCCTCTGATTGCAAAGGGTTCACCTACATTCAAGATTTTGTTTGCCTTGCGAACTATCTTCAATTATACATCTAAGCAGCTTCAATTCAGAGATAATCTGCGTCAAATGCGAATCAAATGGTAGAATTGGGGCTAGCGAATTAATCAGAGGTGAGTTTCCATTGAGCAAGACAAGCAAATCCCCTGGTGTCCTTCTGTTTGACCTTGACGGGACTTTGCTGCCTGTAGGCCCTGAATTTTTCACTGACGACTATCCTAATGCTGCAGCACCGTATTTTGCCCACATAGTTGAGCCGGGCAAGTTCAAGAAAGCCTTGTTCGAGTCAACATTCGATATGGTGAGAAATCTTGATCCTGAGACCGCCAATGGCGACGCCTTCGGCAGGGCTTTTGAAGCGAAGGTAGGTTGTAAATGGTCTGAACTCTGGCCCATATTCCAGCAGTTCTACCAGGAGGAATTTCCAAATCTAGGAACGTGTGTTCCCCAGTCCCTAACTGCCCGTGATGTGGTTTCTGCTTGTGTAGGCCAGGGATGGAAAATTGTACTTGCCACCAATCCGGTGTTTCCAGAGGTAGCAATTAGAGAGAGAATGAGATGGTGCAGAATAGAGGATTTCGAGTGGCTGTTTGTTACCACCCTTGAGGACATGCACTTTTGCAAGCCCCATATTCAGTACTATCAGGAAATCGTGGATTATCTTGGGCTTGACCCTGAGAGGTGTGTAATGATAGGTAACGATGTACAGGAAGATATGGTAGCCGGAAAACTCGGTATGAAGACTGTTCTGGTTGAGGATTATTGTATAGACAGAAACACCGGGAATGTAGCAAGCGGCCTTGTACCGCATATGAGAGGGTTGTTGAAGGATGTCCCTGCTATCACACAAAGCATCAAGGGCAAGCTCGACTCTTAAGCTTAGGGTTCACGGGCCCCTTGACCTTGAATCCACTCTTGAATGTGGGCAGGCATTCAGGTGGTCAAAGGTTTCAGGGCCTGATGGTGTTATGTGGTACAAGGGAGTCATAGGTTGCTCAGGTGTAATGGTAAGATTCGATAGCAATTCATCAAACCTGTTTATTCTCTATGAAGTAGAATCTGCTTCGGCCAGGGATACAGCCAGTGAAATCCGCGACAGGCTTGCCAATGCTGTATACCTCTACTTTGCTCTAGACGATGATTTAGATGCTATTCGTGCTTTCCTTGCCAAGGAGGGTTTGGCGGAAGAGGGCATAGTGGACCAGGTGATTAACAGTGCAGCCAGCCATGGCCGGGGCCTCAGGATTCTACGCCAGGACCCGTGGGAATGCCTTGTATCGTATATAGTATCAACGAATAAGAACATACCTGCCATTCGAAAGACAGTTGATTATTTTTGCAGGGCCTTAGGATCGCCGGCAGGATTAGGTGAGTACACGTTTCCTTCGGCGGAGGCCTTTCTTGGAGCCGGCCCGTATTGCATAAAAGACTCAAAGTGCGGGTACCGTGCTTCGTATATTCTTGATGCAGCTGCCAAAGTTGCTGAAAAGCAAGTGAACCTCAATGCTTTGTGGAGCCTTCCGGTAGGTGAGGCAAGGCAAGAACTAATGAAGATCAAGGGAGTAGGGCCTAAAGTAGCAGACTGTGTCCTGCTATTCGCATACCACCGCCTGGAAGTGTTTCCGGTAGACGTATGGATTGCCAGAGCCATGTCCCATTTTTACTTTGGCGGCCGGGAGATGACGGCAAAGGAAGCAAGGGAAGAGGGCTCTAGAAGGTTCGGCCCCTTTGCCGGGTATGCCCAGGAGTACCTGTTTCATTACGCCAGAAATGTTCTTGATGGGAATGTTAAGTGCCAATCTTGAGATTACGGTATTCTTGTTTTGCCTTGTGCCCTTTGCCAGCCCCTGACTGCAAACTGTTTGAATACAGAAGGAATCAGGTTTCGTTAGTAGAATATAATCGGGGGTATTGAAATGTCTGTCAAAATCAGGGTTTATGGAAGCCTTGTCAGGTACAGTCCGACAGGCAAAGACCGGTTTGAACTGGACATTCAGAATCCTGTCACAATCAGGGAATTGCTGGAGATGGTTGGCATCCCTGAAAGCGAAGTATGGATGGTTACTGTAAACGGAGTACACTCAAGAACCGGCCAAGTAGTCAAAGATAATGATCAGATCATGATATTTGAACCTGTCCTAGGAGGATAACCAATCGGGTAAGGGAGGATTATTCAAATGGCTGGATATAATGGTAAGATTCTCCGTGTTGATCTTACTGCAAACAAGACGTGGGTAGAAGAGAAAGACGATCTATTCTACCGCACCTATTGGGGTGGGAGAGGGCTTGTAGCATATTACCTCTTGACAGAACTGCCCCCTGGGGCAGATCCCCTTGGCCCTGAGAATGTGCTTGTGTTTGCTGCAGGGCCGCTGACAGGGGCGCCTGTAGCAGGGGCAGGAAGAAACTCTGTAGGGGCTAAATCACCATTGACAGGCGGTTACGGCGATGCTGAAGGCGGCGGTTTCTTTGGCGCCGAGTTGAAAAGAGCCGGGTTTGACGCCATAGTTGTCAAGGGCCGTTCTGAGAAGCCTGTATATCTGTCTATCAGAGACGGTGAAGCTGAGCTTAGGGATGCGTCGCATCTGCGCGGGAAAACCACTCTGGAAGTAGAAGATTCTATCAAGGCCGAGCTTGGTGACAGGCTGGTGAGGATATCCCAATGCGGCCCAGCCGGCGAAAATATGGTGAGTTACGCTTGTGTTGTGAATGACCTGACCCACTTCGCAGGCCGGAGCGGAATAGGTGCTGTAATGGGCTCTAAGAATCTAAGGGCTGTGGCGGCCCGGGGCAAGGGGCAGGTGCCGTTGGCTGATCCCGGAAAAGTACGGGAACTGGCCAGGTGGATGGTGGAAAATGCCCCGAAGCTATCTGCAGGCCTTACAGATACGGGCACTGCAGGGGGAACTGTGGGCCTTAGCGTGGCAGGAGGCCTTCCTACCAGGAACTTTCAGGAAGGTAGTTTTGAGGGTGCAGAGAAAATCTCCGGCCAGACCATGCGGGATACCATTCTCGCTGACAGGGATACATGCTATGCATGCCCGATTAGGTGCAAGAGGGTTGTTAAGGCAGAATCTCCTCACAAAGTAGATCCCAGGCTAGGCGGCCCTGAATATGAGACCATAGGTTCACTTGGGTCCAGCCTCGGTATTGACGATCTTGTTGCAGTGGCCAAAGGTAATGAACTGTGCAACGCTTACGGGCTGGACACAATATCAACAGGGGTAAGCATAGCTTTTGCCATGGAGTGTTTCGAAAAAGGCCTTCTTACCCTTGAAGATACAGGCGGCATTGAGATGCGTTTTGGCAATGCAAAAGCAATGCTTAAGTCCATTGACCTGATCAAGTCCAGGGAAGGTTTTGGCGATTTTCTTGCCCTGGGTGTAAGAGAGATGGCAAAGAGGCTAGGCCCGGAAGCAGAGGAAATTGCAATGCATGTAAGGGGCCAGGAAATTCCAATGCATGAGCCCAGGCTCAAGTATGCCCTGGGAATCGGGTATGCACTTTCACCTACAGGGGCTGACCACTGCCACAATATGCACGATACAGGTTTTCAGAGGGCCGATTCAGGGTCTATGAATGACCTCAGATCTTTGGGAATTCTAAACCCTTTGCCATTTGATGACCTTTCCCCTGAGAAAATGCATATGTACCGGACTGTAACAAACCTCAGGGTTTTTGCTAATATCGGAGTCATATGCAGTTTTGTGCCTTGGACTCCCATTCAACTTGAGGATTTGGTACGTGGGGTGACCGGCTGGAACACTACGGCAGCTGAGATACTTACGGCCGCTGAGAGGGCCAACACACTTGCCCGCATATTCAATATAAGGGAGGGGCTCGACGTCTCATTGGAGAAGCTCCCTAAACGGTTTTTTGAACCGTTCTCTGATGGGCCCCTGGCAGGGAAAGCAGCAAACCCCGAGGTTTGGCAAGAAGCCAAGCTGTCAGCATACAGGTTGGCAGGGTGGACAGACAAAGGGGTCCCCACCAAGGAATGCCTGGCAAGGCTCGGCATTAGCTGGGCCGGTAAGTTCCTGGGATAGTATCCGTACCAGACTCTGTACTGTTGTGGCAAGAAATATAGAAAGAAGGGAACGTTGGTGGATCCTTCGCAGAAGATATGCCTCATAGTCAACCCTGCAGCAGGCCACGGAAGATCAGAAAGGATGCTGCCCGAAGTTACCAGGTTGCTGTCTGAAAAAGGAGTCGAGTTTGACGTAATAACCACCACAGGGCCAGGGCATGCTGAAGCTCTGGCCATGGAGCTTTCTACAAGTGAATACAGGGCACTTGTTGCCATGGGCGGAGACGGAACTTTGGGGGAAGTAGTAAACGGGGTAATGGTATCAGGGTCAAACCGGATAGCCCTTGCTACTATTCCGGCTGGAACCGGAAACGATTTTACAGGAGGCAACCGCTTGTTCTCCCATTGGACTGAATCAATTGAAGCAGTTGCCAGGCCTGTTACCAAGCATATTGATGTCATAAAAGTTGAAGATGGAACAAACCGGGTTCGCTATGCAGTGAACTCTGTAGGCGTCGGATTTGACGCTTATGTGGTGAAGAGGGTATCAGAACTCAAATCAAAGAGGCTTGGGAGCATAAGCTATGCCATTGAAGTAGTTCGCGGGCTGTTTGAATTTCAACCGCAAGACATGCAAATCGTGGTTGACGGAGATGAAAAGCACGTAAAACGGGCATGGTTGTGTGCACTGACCAATTCGGAGAAGTTCGGGGGCGGCATGAAAATTACCCCCGGTGCCGCCTTCGATGATGGTTTTGTCCACATAGGTTATCTTTCCGAAACTCCCAGGTTGCGTTTGATTAAATTGCTCTTTAGCGTGTTCAAAGGACAACATGTGGGGAAGCCGGGAGTACATATTGGCAGAGGATACAAGGTTACCATAGATCCTCCTGGCTATTATCCTTGCCACCTGGATGGTGATGTTAGGGAAGTAAAGTACCCACTGAGTGTAGAATTGGTACCTGGCGCAATACCCTTCCTGGTAAAGCGCGGCAATGACTAACAGTCGGAGCAATCTGGAAGCATAAACGTTGCAGTTTCATCAAGTATTGCATAAAGGGCAGGTGTAGTATCAATGACAAAATCACCGGTCAAGGGAAACGAGCTTTATGGCCTATTCCTGGATTTCAATCCTTTTGACACAGACTTAAGGCTAAAGCCAAGAGATGAGAGAAGGACAATTCTTGCCGCCAACGCCAACTTCCCGTTTGAGCTGCAGGTACCGGCTTTTATGAAAGCCGCGTCGTCAGACGGGGGCTCGCCCGTTATGATTCAGTTCAGCGGCAAGGCTCTTGCTGTGGCCGGAAGAGGCATAGGGCCGGTTCAGAGCATAACCGGGCAGTCCCAAGGACAGTCCAGAAGCCTTTCTTACATCGAGGCACTACGGAATGGGGCCAGGCTTGCTGTGGCTGTGTCCAAGACATATATCGATACATACAATCCTCCCTTTGTGGCACTTGCCTTGGATCATTTTGCAGTGCCCGATCTGCAGCGGGCCGGAGTTTCGCCGGAAACCGGCAAAGAGGCATCAGAAAACGGCTCCAAAGAAATACAGGCTTACCTTATTTCAAGGGAAAAAGCCCTTGTCATGCTAAATAAGGCCTGGGATTTTGCGTCAAGGTACAGAGTTCCCGAGCCTGGCCGTGATGATTTTGAAGCCTGGATTCAGTACCTTAGCTCTTTTGCATATGCTCAAGCAGTAGCAGGTTTTATGGCATGTTTGGAGGAAATGAGCCCAGCTTGGGCCATGTTGGATACAGAAGAGATGCCTCCGGTTTTGAACTATGCTGTCACCAGGCAAGTGTGTGATTTGGTCAAAGAACGGGGCTTCAATACCATGCTTGAAGCCGAGTATGGCTCAACAGGGCAGGCTGGCAAAGGCCAGGGGTACGTCAGGCTCCATGGTGATGAACTTCATGGTTTTGCCAGGCAGGTTGCAGGGTTTGTGAAATATACAGGCGCAAGAGGGATTTCATATCCAATTGGTATGGAACACGCTGCACCCAGTGGGGAAAAACATGAACCTGACGTCGAGCGCCTGGAAGCAGTTCAGCGGGAGATTATCAAAGAGTCTGGTTACTATGCTCCATTTGCCCAGCATGGAGGGACAGGGGCAAAGCAATTGGCGAGGGGGCTTGTGGCCAAGAACAACATTAACACGTATTTCCTTGTTACCATGGCTCAACACCTGCTTGGGCATTTTACGGCAAATCAGGAATCTGTCCGGCAGGGTAAGAAAGGTGCTTGTGGCTCTAACATATATATTTCCGCATCTGAGTCAGTCTCAACTGCGGCTGTAGAGAAACTAGAAGAGGCAGGTACATACGGGTGGTTTGCATGTAAGCTATAGGCTCTAAATATATGTAAGCCCAGAAGGCCTCAAACTACAGCAGGGCAATAATCAACAAGCAGGCACTGTGGCCGCCGGCGGCAATTCATACTCTGGCGGTTTTCCATTTGCCTGTTTTGAACCTGAGGCTGATTAGTATGCCTCTCATTGCCTGGTCCAGTGCCATTCCAAGCCAGGCCCCGGGAAGTCCCAAGCTTACTATGTTGACAAAGAACCATCCCAGAAATACCCTGCCTGCCCACATACCAATGAGAGTTGAGTACAAAGGGTATTTCGTGTCTCCGGCACCTCGTAACCCGCCTGCCAGGATAAATTGGGTTGATTGGAAAGGCTGGGCAAATGCATATATTTTTAGGATTGATGCGGAAACTAGTACTACATCAGGATTATCTGTATAAAGCATGGCTATGTACTTTCCGAAGAACAGGAAGATTCCAGCCATGCAAAGGCCGATAGCAAGGCCCATTTGATGGGAGGTGTTTCCGCAACGCTCTGCATCGTCAGGACGTTTTGCGCCCAAATACTGGCCCACCAGAGTAGTTGCGGCAGTGGCGAAAGCCATGCCGGGCATGAAGGAAAGGCTGAGGATATTCATGCCTACTTGATGGGCTGCAAAAGTCACAGTACCAAGAGAAGATATGACCTTGGCGAACATGATTTGGCCGGATCTCAGAACCATCTGTTCGACAGCAGCCGGGAAGCCGATCTTATAGATCCGGCTGAGTATCTGTCTATCAAATTTGAATCTCGAGGAAACATCCAAGGCGATGTTTTTCTCTCCTCGAACTGCTATAACGATAAACAGGAGGCACGATACGATCCTGGAAAGGGTAGTTGCTATACCAGCCCCCAGAACCTCCAGCCTTGGAAACCCGAATTTGCCCCAGATAAGAATCCAGTTAAAAAGTACGTTGATGCCGTTGGCAAGGAGGTTCACAGCCATAGGAGTTCTTGTATCTCCTGCACCCCTAAGCGCGGATCCGATGGCCATTGCAGCCGCATTGAAGACAAAACCGGAGGCAACCACTCTGAAATATGGAGTCCCTATAGTAATCACATCCTGCTCGGCTCCCATAAATTGCAGAATGTAAGGTGCGGCCACGCCGGCGAAAAGGGATATTATCAAGCCCAGAAGAATAGTAACCACAAAGGTTTGCCTGAGAGTGTCAGATGCTTTGTCAGGTTGTCCCATTCCGGTGAACCTTGCTACAAGAGCCGTGGTTCCGACGTTAAGCGCCTGAAATATGGCCTGCAGAAGCATGATAGGCTGATTTGTAAGCCCTACGGAGGTGATAGCCGAAGGCCCAACGCGTCCCACCTGAATCATATCTGCCATGCTGACCAGCGATATGAGGACCATTTCAATGAGAGTGGGTAAAGCAAGGGTCCAGACTATATGCCTTGCTTCTTTCTTAGTTACTACCGGTTGGTCTTGGAAGGCAATCTGGGGCTGGGTTATATCCAAGGACGTTCCTTCTTTCTATAGAGAAATGGTTCCATACACGTAATATTAGTGCAATGTTAGGTTCGTGACAATACGTTAAGGAGGTTTGGATTAGTTTGGCAAAGACCCCTGAAAAAAGGCTTCTGCCCGCATCAACGGCATTGTACCCTCTACCTGCAGTTTTAGTGACATGTGGCGATTACATGGGCGAGATGAATGCAATAACCCTTGCATGGGTAGGCACTGTTGCTTCGGAACCTCCCACAATTGCTATTGGCGTAAGGCCTACGAGATACTCGTTTGGACTATTACAAAGGTATGGTGATTTCGTCATCAATCTGCCCCGGGCTAACCAGGTAGACATACTGGAATACTGTGGATCAGTGTCAGGTAGAAATGAAGACAAATTTAAGGCCTCGGGGCTCACCCCCATGAGGGCTGACAATGTTAGGGCACCTATAGTAGCCGAGTTTCCTGTAAATATAGAGTGTAAGGTTAAGAACAGGATTTCACTGGGGAGTCACGATCTTTTCCTCGGTGAAGTGGTGTCTGTTCATGCAGACCCAGACATTATGGTGGAAGGAGACATAGATCCTCATAAGATGGACCCGGTGGCTTATTTTAAAGGACAGTATTTTGCCCTGGGTGACATTATCGGGAAAAGAGATTAAGAATCAGCCCGTATAGCCGGAAGGGTTCTTGCAGGTATACCAGAGATTGTTATTTAGTGCAGGAGGGAGAGGCATGGAGAGGTTTGGAGATCTGCGGAATTTGAAAGTGGAGCAAAATGACATTGCTACTGTTATTACTATTAGCAGGCCGAAGTTTCTAAACGCTCTGAACAGGGATGTTCTGGGGGAACTCGATAATGTTCTGGACATCCTCTTTGAGCGTTTCCCTGGTGTTCCGGTAATCATTACAGGTGAAGGCTCCAGGGCATTTGTTGCAGGTGCTGATATTGGCGAGATGGCTGAAATGCTGCCTGATGAAGCCAGGGAGTTTTCCAGGTTTGGCCAGGGTGTCTTCTCGAAATTAGAGGGCTTTCCAACAGTTACTATAGCCGCTGTAAACGGGTATGCGCTTGGCGGAGGAAATGAGCTTGCCCTTGGGTGTGATATACGGATTGCTTCAAGGAACGCGAAGTTCGGCCAGCCTGAAGTAGGATTAGGTATCATACCCGGCTTCGGCGGAACTCAGAGACTACCACGGATTGCAGGTAGATCCAATGCCCTTGACCTTATTCTCACAGGGCGGGTAATAGATGCTGAAGAGGCTCTCAGGATTGGGCTTGTACATAAGGTAGTTGACGAAGGAAAAGCCCTAGATGAAGCATTGTCCTATGCCGGAGCCTTACAGAGAAATTCGCCCTTTGCCCTTGCCCAGGCTAAAAAGGCCATTGCCAGAGCCGGATCATCTGACCACGATAATGGAATGAACGCAGAAGCAGATTTGTTCAGCCAATGCTTTGACTGGGCTGATCAGAGAGAGGGCATGAAAGCTTTTATGGAAAAGCGCCGTCCTGTTTTCAAACAGGTACGCCGGTAGAAGAGCCTGGAAGTATGCCGGGACTTTGCCGTTGGCACTTAACTCAATGCCGCCGTTGGGACGATATAGATTAACGGGGCGTTTTCCGTGGCTAAACCTGGATCGGCAAAAGGAACTGATTCTAAGCAAACACTCAAAAACATAGCAAAGGCCCTTCTTCTGATTGCTCTGGCAGCCGGTGCTTTTTACCTGGGATTGACAGTCTACGCCATGAGAAACAGTCACACCGCTGTGTGCTTGGCAATACCATCAGAAGACGGGCTGCTGGTCTACAAGTACTGTATGCCTGAAAAGAGGCCGGGCAGCCCGGGTGACTCTCAGGGCAGCAATGGCAAAGAGCCCCAGGCTCCTCATGATAACCCGGATTGGGTGAAGGTTGAGTTTGGGGCCAAAGTACGTTTCCTGGATGCGGCAGGTAAACCATCTTCAGTTGATGATATCTACGGTAATCCCCCTGAGAAGACAGTGGCCAAAATGACCACCGGGCCTGACGGGAAAATTGTGCGGATCTCCGGAGTGCCCGGGAGTTTCTGCGTTCAAGGAGTGGTAGAAGAAAGAGAGTCCGGTGAGATTACCATTCAAAAAACCAAATACACCGTGGATGATCCGGAAACTTTCTCAGGAGAACAGGGTGACGTGGTTAAGCTGCACGGGTTCAACAGCCGTGCCATACTTGCTGAGATCGTAAGCAAAGCAGGTTCCATTCACATCTCAACTAATGTAGATGGAGCCAGGGTGTTTCTTGATGGAGTATACAAAGGCAAGTCTCCTGTAGGTTTTAAGGCTGCACCGGGGCTCAGAGAAGTAATGGCCAAGTCAGATGGGTACAAGACAACCAAAATACCGGTTAATGTTGAGTCTAAGAAACAATCAGAGGTGCTCATTGAACTGCCCCCTATCACCGGTGCCATTGATATTACCTCAACACCTTCAAATGCTGAAATCTACATCAATGGGGACCTGAAAGGCATCACTAACTCAAAACTCCTTCTTCCACCTGGCGACTATGACGTAATGGTTAAATTACCAGGGTATTATCCCAAGAAAGCCAGGCTCAGGCTGCTTGAGGATATAGAGGTGCCGCTCAACTTTGAGCTGGTGAAAGAGATACCTGGGATATCATCTGGAATAGGCATTACGCCTGGAGGATCAATGGGAGGCCAGTTGCCCGGTACAGGCTCGGGCGAAATACCTGGAACAAGGGTGACGGTGTTGAGTTACGATCCAGGTTCCAGAATCCTTAAGGCATTAGGTTCCAGAGAGAACCGTGTGGATATTGAAGTCCCGGAAGATGTTTTCCTTGAGAACCTGCCTTTTGGCCGGGCATCGTGGGACAGGCTTCTCCCAGGTGAAGAGATTAGCCTTGAAACAGGAGTTTCAGGCAGGTTACAAAGGGCCATCAGAACCTATTCCCACACCTTTTCTGCAAGTGGGAAGGTGCTCTCCAAAGACGGGAGCACTATCACCTTAGGGGATAACTGGCTAAGATGCACGTTGAGCAGTAATGCCCTGGTTCAGCACTTAGGACGGGGCACATTGTCAGGCACTTTGGACGTAGGGGATTCTGTTACGGTTCACGGGGCTTCGGCCGGTGATATCAGATATGTTCATGTCAGTGACTCCCTTGGAGAAAAGTCCTCCTTTGAAGGACATTTGGTCAAGACAACGGACGGACTCGAAATCTTTGGTGATAGCGCAGTTATGTGGTTTAAGGTAGACGAAGATCTTGATGTAGTTGACCATGGTGCACAGAAAACAGACAAAGCTTCTGCAGTTCCATCAGGTTCAAGGTTGAGATTTTACATGAATCACCTGGGAGATATAGTGTGGGCCGAATATGTGTGGAAGGCCAACGTATCTGTAGAAGGGAAGATCGCCCTTCTTACAGGCCCTGTCGTATCAATAGCGCCATCGTGGCAGGATGTAACCATATCCCATGATACAACTGTGTTTGCCGGCAAGGACAAAAGGCCGTTTTATGACATCAGAATAGGAGATACAGTACTGGCTGCAGGCCCTTCGCAGGCAAACACCTGTTTTATCTGGATCCAGGATAGGATTGAATTTGATACAACTGTTGAAGGGTTCATGGGCGCAGCCGGAGGTAAAGAGGGCCGGGTTTTCCATGAGATTGAACGGGCAGGGGGTACGACTCCGTGGATCGTCGATACCAATTTGACTTTCGCCTATCCCAAGGAGCGCAGAAGCCTGTCGTCTAAGGAAGTTAACAGGGGTGACAGGGTCAGGCTTTGGCTTGGAGCCGATGGAAAACCTGTATGGGGAGAAGTCATTGAACGAAACCAGGTCAATTTGACAGGCCACTATTTGGGCGAGGCCGGGGGCCTTCTCTATTTCACAGGGTTTGCCGGTTTTACGCCTGCCAAGAACCTTACTATTATCGGGCTTTCAGGTTCCGACGAACTGCAAAAAGGCTCCCTGGTCCACATTGGAGGCCAGGAACGATCCGTAAACTACATAGAGGTTGATAGCCTGGTTGAGCCTGTGCGCTGGGTTGACGGCACTGTTATTTTGATAGATAGAAATGTGATAAAGGTAAAGACAAGCCGCTATTATGTGACAGAATACCAAATCTCAAAAGATACGTGGTACGTGGATTGGGACGCGAGAATAGACGGAAGTGCCCAAGATCTAAAACCCGGAGATAAAGTGAGTATAGGCATAAGTTCCTATCGCCAGGCTCTTTTCATTGAGAGGGATTACTCACCAAGGTTTAAGGCCGGGGGGATAGTTACTGCTGTCTCCGGGAGAACAATTACTATCTCAGGTGATTACGGCACCCTTAGAGCGGTAACGGAGCGAGATGCGATTGTCTACAAAGATGGCGAGATCACAAGCTACCAGTCGATTCGAAATGGTGACAAGGTTCAACTTGCCGGCCCCAGTGCAGATCTTGTCAACCTTGTGGTATGTAACCCCTAATTGACTGACAATAGTTTATCCAGCAACAGCGGGCTGTTCAAATCAGGGTCAGATGAACCTGTTTCAATGGCTTTTTTCAGGCAGAATTCAAGGAATCCTGCTGTGGTTCTCTGAGCTCTGGCAAGCAGGTCTCTTGTATGCTGGTCATAGCAGGAAGTACCGGTTACCCTAAAGTCGCTTATAAACGGTTGTGAGAACAGCGCATTCGCAATGACCCAACCCTCAGGGTCTCTGGATACCTGGTAAAGCCCTTCCTGGCCTACCGCATAACGTTCCTTATTTCGGTCTACCCAGGTTTCGTATTTCTGATGCCCTTCTAGCATAACGCAGTTCGAATGATACGGTTGACATGCATCTTGAACAGTATGAAGGCTGGCTCCCATGAGGAATACTGACCTCAGCAAATTTCCCTTGCTCCAGGCGCTTAGGGCGCCTTTGAACCAGTTTCTGCATTGTTCTTGTGCGCCAGGCCATATCCACAGCCCTTTCTTGGTGTTTGGGTTGTAATGGTGTGTAGAGTTTTTCCAGAAGGCATCAGCCCAGTAATTGCCTTTGATCAGAGTATCTGAAAATGTGTTGAAGAACTTTTCTGCATCGATCTTGCCGTCCCTTCCCAGGATGGAAATTCCCTGGATAGTTAGGAATCTATGGGTATCGCCTCTCTTGTCAATGAGCCGCTGAAAAGGGATGCCTATGATACGGAGAATTGTCTGAACCTGTAAAGCCCTGGCAATTCCGTTTCCTAGTTTTGAAAAACGGTTTTCAATTTGAATAGTTTCCATAGTCCCTCCGGCATATTGAGGTAAGTTCCAGATCTGTTTCTGCAACAAAATTCATTCTATCATGTCAGGTGTTTGTCTGTCCCGTTTCGGGCCTGATATTTGAGGATATGCAGATTTAAACTCTGACAAATGAAAAAAGTGCTATAATAATCGGTTGGTGGTGAAAACAATATATGTCTGGGAATCTGGATAAGAATAGTGGCGATGCAAGCGTGAATGTAGGATACAACATGAATATACGGAACGTGGCTGTGATTGCCCACGTAGACCACGGCAAAACCACCCTGGTTGATGCCTTGCTGAGGCAAACAGGGATATTCCGTTCCAATCAAGTGGTGCAAGACCGGGTTCTCGACTCTGGTGATCTTGAGAAGGAACGGGGAATTACCATATTGGCCAAGAACACGTCCATAAGTTACCAGGGAGTGAAAATCAACATAGTTGATACTCCCGGGCACGCAGATTTTGGCGGCGAAGTAGAGCGTACTTTGAGTATGGTAGACGGAGCCCTGCTTCTGGTAGATGCATGTGACGGGCCAATGCCACAGACCCGGTTTGTGGTGCAAAAAGCTCTAGAGCACGGCCTCAAACTTGTTCTTGTTATCAACAAAATCGATAGGCCCGATGCTCGTATCGATGAGGTTTACGGTGAGGTTTTTGACTTGCTGGTCAATCTTGGCGCCGGCGACGATGATGTAGATTTTCCTGTTATATACACTGAAGCCCGGCGGGGATTTGCTACGCTCGATGCAGAAATGGCAAAGGAATATCCGAAGATAGAAGGCAAGGACTCGCTGCCTTCAGATATTTCTCCCGTACTGGACGCAATACTCTCAAGGGTTCCGGCTCCTTATGCCAGGGTTGATCTGCCGCTTCAGATGATGGTAAGTACGCTGGCCCATGACGATTACGTGGGTAGGATTGCCATAGGCAGAATTCATGCAGGCATTCTCAACAAAGGCGACTCAGTTGCCCTTTGCAGGCCTGACGGAACCGTAGATTCAGGCGAGATTTCGACACTGTCGGTGTTTCAGGGGCTAAAGCGGATTGAAGTGTCTCATGTTGAAGCCGGAGATATTGGGGCGATCTCGGGCATTGATGAAATTGATATTGGAGACACTGTTGCAGATTCAGAGAACCCTGTACCTCTTCCTCCTGTGCGAGTGGAAGAGCCTACTGTTATGGTTACGTTCAAGGTTAACGACAGCCCCTTTGCAGGCGACGATGGTAAGTACATTACATCACGGCACCTCCGTGAAAGGCTGCTCAAAGAGTCTAAGAAAGATGTAAGCCTCAAAGTACAGCCTTCCCAGGAGCCAGACAGTTTTAGGGTTGCAGGCAGAGGCGAACTTCACCTGTCTATTTTGATTGAAACCATGCGGCGGGAAGGTTATGAGATGGCAGTTTCAAAGCCTGAAGTCATATTTAAGACTGAGGGAGGGAAACGTAAGGAACCATTTGAGTATCTAACTGTCAACATTCCGGAGGAATTCGTTGGCAGAGTAATGGAGGAACTGGGGCCGAGAAAGGCTGAACTGGTTGATATGCACACAGAAGGAGATAGCAGGGCAAGGCTGAACTTCCTGATTCCCACAAGGGGAATATTCGGCTTGCGCCCGGCATTCCTAACTCTTACAAAAGGAACCGGCATAATGCACCACGTGTTTGACAGCTATAGGGATTACGCAGGTGATATTGTAGTAAGGAGACAAGGTGCCATGATTTCCTGGGAGACTGGGATTGTCACTGCTTATGCACTCCGGAATGCCGAGGAAAGGGGCGAACTGTTTGTTGGCCCCGGCGAGAAGGTTTATGCAGGCCAAGTAGTAGGTGAGAATTCCAGGGCAATGGACCTTGACATCAATGTATGCAAGAAACGGCACCTCTCTAATGTTAGGGCTGTATCTTCAGAGGAACTGGTCAGGCTTACTCCTCCAAGGAAAATGACCCTTGAGGAAGCCATGGTCTGGATTGGCCAGGATGAGCTGTTGGAGGTAACCCCTCAGTCTATACGAATAAGAAAAGCGGTTTTGGACAGGCAAGATAGGTACCGGCTGAAGAAACCTGACGGTGGGCATGTAGAAAACTAGACAGGAAACCGGCGGTTATTTTCGCCGGCCATTGTCCAGACGCAAATCCCAGGGCACAATAAACGTCGCACTGTCGAAGGGACAATGCTGCACCAAGCTCAACTCTTCAGCATTTTATGGTATATAAAGAGGTAAGGCCTGACTTTTCCGGAAAATTCGTCGTCAAAGGGGGTTTGGGCATAAATGGAAGTCACTTATGTCTCAGATCCCTCATACAGGCTAACCTGGGAAGAAGTCATGAAAGCCTGCAAGGCTATTGCCACAGAGGCAGATTCTACATTTGGGCCCAATGCAGTCGTAGGAATTGCCAGGGGAGGCCTGATTCCGGCTACGATTATCTCGTCTATTCTACAAGTAGATCTCTTTCCGTGTGTTGTAACCCGCAAGAGGCGGGGAAGGGTTATACACGACCGCCCTGAGACTATTGTGTCTGTAAGTGAACGAGTACGAGGGCAGAGAGTCCTGGTTATAGACGAATCGGTGATGACAGGCGAGACCATGCGTATGGTTACAACTCAGTGTAAGAAACTTAACGCGAAACTTGTGAAAACTGCGTCGATTTGGGTATCGTCTGACAGCTGGAAGCCTACTCTATATCATATGGAAGGCCCTGGGTACATGCTGTTTCCCTGGGATTACGAAGTCCTTGTCTCGGGGCAGTATATTCTAAACCCTGTTTACCAGGAATATATTGATTCCCTGGAGATGATAGACGATTGGATCAAGTGAAATTGCTGACCCTTGAGGATGTTAAGCGGAACCCGGCAGTTCATGCTTACATTGTCGGAGGAAATGACCACCTTGGGGCCCTGGGGTATACGGATCACGGCCTGAGGCATGCAGGCCTCGTATCATCAATTGCCAAGAATATTTTGGAGAGGTTTCACTTTTCAGAGAGAGAGCAGGAACTGGCAGCGATTGCCGGCTACCTTCACGACATAGGAAATGTAGTTTCAAGGTACTATCACGCGCAAGTAGGTGCCTCATTGTCTGAAAGAATTCTGTCGAGCATGGGTATGGAGCCGGCCGAGGTTGCAATCGTAATGGGTGCCATAGGGAGCCACGATCCAGAGGATTCATGCCAGGCAGTGTCTACAGTATCGGCCGCGGTTATTCTTGCAGACAAGTCAGATGTACACCGCTCTCGTGTAAGGAACCCTGACATCCATAACTTTGATGTACATGACAGAGTCAACTATGCAGCGTCGCGCTCTTTTCTTGAAGCCAAAAATGACCAGAAGGTAGTTTCCCTGCAACTTACCATTGATACTGATATTGCCCCTGTAATGGAGTACTTCGAGATATTTCTGACCAGGATGATTGCATGCAAGAGGGCAGCTGAGTTTTTGGGAGCCAGGTTTGAACTTGACATAAACAACACCAGGCTTTTGTAGGTGCCACGAGACTCTCCCGAATTCCATCTTGCCCTGAGTGCAGCAACTTAACCAGGGCGGCACCAACTGCAGCATCTCCGTCACACGCTCCACGTTGCCCAGGGCGCACCAACTTGCCCAGGGCCACCAACTTGCTCAAGGCGCACCAACGTGTCCAAGGGCGCACCAACTTGCTCAAGGGCGCACCAACTTGCCCAGGGCGCACTAAGCGCTTTTTCCTGCAAAGAATGGCAGCACACGCCCGATTGCGCCATGGATCATTGTAGTATATCCTTGTCCTAGGTATTTGTTTTCTGTGTTCACTTTGCCAGGCGTTTAATGGCAACACGTGCAAATCGGGCGACAAGGTTTAAGGTGCTGCTTAAGTTCGAGTTAGTGCGCCAGGTGAGAGGAGAGGGTTTGTTTGCGGTTCCTGGACGACAAAGGCCGGATTTTCGGCAAAATCAGCATTATTGATTTTCTTGTGATTGTGGTGCTGATTGCAGCAGCTGTTTGGTTTGGTTATTCAATGTTTGGGAAGAACCTGCAGAGCGACGTTGCGGAGAGGCAGCAGGAAACTGAAATCGTTGTTGTGACAACGGGAATACGCACTACTACTGCCGAAGCCATTTCAAAAGGCGGGAAGATTTTCGAATTCAAAACCGGTGCCTGTATAGGGGAGATAGTTGAAGTTCAGTCAGAACCTACTGACATTTGGTTGCTAGAAGGTGACGGCAGGTGGGCGAAGACTCAATCTAAAGACAGGGTAGATGCGTTTGTGAAAATTCGCGGAACAGTCCGAATAGGTGAAAATGTAATAACCATGAGCGGGGTAGAGATAAGGGTAGGCGGAAGCCTGAACCTAAAGACCAAGTTTGCTGCATTCCAGGGGCATGTTATGTATATGGACCTTGAACTGGGAGGCAACCAGTAGTGGAAGGCACAGTCTCAAAGGAGCGCTCACCCAAGATAAGCATGCACCTAAACGGTGTTTATCAGGGCAGCATTGCTTGCCGGCGAATTGCCGGAAATGCCCTGAGGTTAGGCAGTTTCACAGCAGCCTTTTATGCTTGGTTTAGCAGGCTATGGGAATACAGCGCTTTAGGCAAGGCAGTTTTGGGACTTAGCGAAACAGCAGCTAATTGGGCTTCATCAAGTGTTTCCATGAGGTATGCGGGTTGGATCTTCAACCTGTTGTTTACTTCGGGCAATGAGGGAGTAACCGAAGGCACTTTCTTAGGAGTAGTACTTGGGCTAGGCGCCTTTGCACCTACTGAGATTCAGATGCTTTGTTTTCTTGTATTCCTTTTTGTTATGCTGTGGGTTCGGTCTATGGGTTCGGTCTCTATGGATTTGGGCTCTATGGGTGAACAAGATCCCTGCATATCTGATGGTGGTGTCCGGGCCGGCCTTCCTTTTCAGATCCTCCTTCCTCTGCTGGTTCTGTTCCTATTTGTTACAGGGGCTACAGTATCATCGGTAGTCCCATGGCAGAGCATCAAAAACCTGGTACTCTGGATTTTCAACGGACTGGCTTTTGTGACTGCATTTGATATTGCATCAAGGGGCCGGGAAGATAGCGTTATTTGGCCTTTCCTAGCGGCCATCAGCGTTTCGAGTCTTGTAGGCCTCTACCAGCATTTTTCGGGTTGGCAGCCACCCAGGTCATGGCTAGACACGAAATTTGAAGATGACATAGTCCGTGTGGTTGGCACTTTCAAAAACCCCAACTATTTGGCTGAGATGATTGGATTGGCACTTCCGCTGACGCTGGCTCTCCTTATTAAGAACAGAAACCTGAGAGACAAGGCTGTAATGCTGGTTTATGCATGCCTGCAAGGCGGAGCTTTGATTTTTACATGGTCACGAGGGGCGTGGCTCGGGTTTCTGGCTTCTTTCGGAGTCATGGCCATCTTGTTTGATAAGCGGCTTTTGGTTGCAGGTTTGATTGTAGCTATGATAGGCGCGGCAGTGGCTCCGCCTGTTCTTGTTCAAAGGCTTCTTTCGTCGTTTACCCTGGAGGATAGCTCTAATAGCTACAGAATATCGATATGGCGCGGTTCCATAGCGCTTATTAGGGATTACCTTTTTAGAGGTGTCGGGCTTGGGGCAGAGAGTTTCTCTGAGATGTACCCTGAATACATGATAATCGAGACTCCGGCCCTGCATTCTCACAGCATTTACCTGCAGATGTTAATTGAACTCGGGTTGTTCGGGTTTTTGGCCCTTGTGTGGTTCTTGCTGGCCAATGCATGGTATTCTTTGTCTGCAGTATTTGGCCAAAGAGGGCAAGGATTTGGCAGGTGGGGCCACGTTGGCATCCTGGCAGGAAGTGTGGCAGCAGTTGCAGGCCACATGCTTCAGGGGATTATTGACCATACATGGTACAATCCACAGGTCATGTTGGTAGTGTGGGTTTGGCTTGGAGTGGCTGCGGGAGTGGCCGCAAGGTTGAAGTTGAACTGGGCCGGCAAGACATCCATCCCTGAATAACGGTTTGGAATGATCGTACACCGGTTCGTTAGGGTTTCAGGCATGATATCTGCCGCTTGCGGACATGTTTGGAGCGAGCACAAATCGGTTGGAGGTATTTCCCCCATGAAGGTCCTTCATATAATTACTGATACTAACATAGGCGGGGCAGGGCGCTATTTGCTGAACTTGTTGACTCAACCGGCGTTTAGCGACATTGATGTTACAGTGGCGTGCCCCGACGGAGAACTTGGAGATAGGCTGGATAATGCGAATATTGGAAGGATCAACATATCCGGTAGAGACGTGTCTTTCTCCGGGCCTCTGACAATCGAACTGCTGAAGATCATGAGGGGCCATAAGCCGGATTTGGTCCACACCCACTCCAGCCTGTCGGGGAGGATAGCAGCTAAGATTCTAGGTATTCCTGTTGTTTATACAAAGCATGGCCAGGCCAGAGTGCCATCTGCTTCCGGCCAAATGTCCCGGCCTGCAGGCCCAGTAAAACAGAGAATGAACAGGATGGCTTCGAGAATTCTTTCTGATAAAATCATCGCTATTTCAGACTGTGTACGACAGGATTTAATTGAGTCAGGTGTTGATCCTTCTCGAGTGGTTTGTATTCTCAATGGAATTGAGATTTCCCAGTTTGGGGCGGGGAATGTGCCTAAGGGTGGTGGCGTTAGTGCTGGCGTTAGGGGAAGTGAAGGCCAGGTTATGGTGGGTACCGTTGCACGGTTGCACCCTGTAAAGGCCCTGGATGTGTTTGTAGAAGCGGCCAGGATTACGCTTGCATCGTTTCCCAATGCAAGATTTATCATAGGCGGAACTGGTCCCATGGAAGACGCTCTAAGGGCAAAGATTCGGGATTTGAAACTGGAACCGTATGTGAAAATGGCAGGTTTTGTAGAAGACGTTCCGGAATTTCTGGCTGGACTGGATATTTTCGTTTTGTCGTCTGATGCTGAGGGATTAGGGCTGGTTGTGCTGGAAGCAATGGCTCAGGGGCTTCCGGTTGTGGCAACTGCAGTAGGCGGAGTTCCCGAGGCAGTGAAGGATGAAGAAACCGGTTTCCTGGTGCCTCCCAGAAACGCCCGCCTCCTTGCCCAATCCATTGCAAGGCTCGCCATAGACCCTGACATGGCTGCCCGAATGGGTGCAGCCGGACGCAAGCGGGCAGAAGAACTGTTCGACGCCAAACTCATGGCTCAAAAAACCGTACAAGTCTACCGCCAAACGCTGAAACGGGGGGACTGAAACGGGGGGACGGTTCGCGCGTTCCAGCCTAAATTTGGAACGGAAATCCCCATCCGGGGAACGTGGGGACCGGGGAACGTGGGGACGGTTCGTGCGTTCCAACCTGAATTTGGAATGGAGATCCCCTATCTTGCGTGTATAGAACCAGAGCTATCCTCAGGCCCTATGAACTGTGGCCTTAGAGAAACCGGTTACTCTGGCTATTTGACCAAGGCTTGTCCCAGATAGACACTTCAACTTACGAAGAATCTCATCTCTTTCGTGTACGGCCATGTTCCTAAGGGTATCAACACGGCCATTGGGAAGCCAGGAACGCAACAGATCCAGCATTTCTTCGTCAGAGACTTTGTGAGTCTCTTGACCGGCCATGATTCTCTCTATGTGGCAACTATCTTCGTTGGGCTCGTTCAGGAAATCGAGCAGTTGAGCCAACCCTCCGGCAATTTGGATAGCCAATGAGGTATCAGTTAGGCCAGGAAGCACCTCAATCCCCCGTTCATACGCATTATGGCTGCTCCAGGGGTACGCCATGCAGTCGGAGGCAATTCCGGCCTTGACCGGGTTCTGATGGATGTATCTCAAGGTTGATAGAATCTGAGAATCTAGTTCAACAGGCACGCTGAGGAATCTATCCTGGAAAAGGTGACCCACCCGGCTGGATTTGGCGTTGAACCATTGGACATAAGAGGTACCGATGCGCTGCATTACCTGGCTGATTGTTGCCTCTTGGCCGTCTTTGAGTAAGAGGTGCGCATGGTTGCCCATCAGGCAATAGCCTAGAACAGTAGAGGTGGTTCTGTCCTTTACCATGGCTATAGTCTGTAGGTAGCGCAAACGATCATTCTTTGACAAAAAGATATCTTGCTTGTTCACTCCTCTGACCATGACATGGTAAATTCCGGTTGAACTCTTCTTTCGGGCAACTCTTGGCATGCGTACTCTCCCCTCTATGAAATTATCCTCAGATACAAAGACAGTCGTGTGGAACGCGCGAACCGTCCCCCCGTTTCAGCGGGTTGGAACGCGCGAACCGTCCCCGCGTTTCACTAGGAGCGGCGGAATTGTGCTTGGTATAGGTTGGCGTAGCGTCCGCCGAGTGTGACTAGTTCTTCGTGGGTGCCTGATTCTGTGATTTGGCCGTCTTCTATTACCATGATCCGGTCAGCTGATCGTACAGTTGAGAGCCTGTGGGCTATTATGAAAGATGTCCGGCCTTCAAGCAGCGTATTTAGGGCTTGTTGTATGAGCTGTTCTGTTTCAGGGTCAATGCTGGAGGTTGCTTCATCAAGAATCAGCAGCCTTGGATCAGCAAGGATTGCCCTTGCAAAGGCCAGAAGCTGGCGCTGCCCTGCCGATAGGTTAGTGCCTCGTTCGGTGACTTCTGAGTCATATCCTTTAGGCATGCTTTCAATGAAATTCTTGATACACGCGGCTTCAGCTGCCTGTTCTATTTCCTCCATAGTGGCTTCTGGTTTCCCAAACAAGAGATTGTCCTTTATTGTGCCTGAAAAGATCAACGTGTCTTGAAGCACTATTCCGAGCTGGCTCCGGTAAGAAGGAAGGTTCACATGGGCCAGACTGCGGCCGTCTACACGGACCTCTCCTGACGAAGGCTCGTAGAACCTTGCAAGCAGGTTGATTATGGTGGTCTTGCCTGCCCCTGTAGGCCCAACCAATGCAATAGTTTCTCCTGGCATCACGCTGAAGCTTACGCCCTTGAGCACAGGTTCGCCAGTTTTATAGGCAAATGATACGTTGTCGAATTCCACCTTCCCTTCAATCCGGGGAAGGGTAATGAACTCCTCTGGCGGTACCACTGAATCAGATACTGAGGCTGCCGGTTCTGACTGCACTTCTTGAACCTGTAAGGCCTGCAATCCTACTTCGGCACCAGCCTCAGGCTTCAAGTCAAGTATTGTAAATACCCTTTCGGCAGAAGCCATGGCAGAAAGGATCTGGCTCCAGAACCTTGAGAAAGTGCTTATAGGTGCCCAAAACTTACCCAGGTAATTTACAAATGCCCAAACCAGGCCGATTGTCATTGTTCCCCCGAGTACTGCTCTGGCACCGTACCATATGACAATAGCGGTTCCTATAGCGCCGACAATATCGGTAAGGGGCCAAAAAGCTTGATCTAAGCGTATGGCTCGCATATAGGCATCGAAATACTTCTTGTTATGCTCCTGGAATTTGCCGCTGTTATGTCCCTCATAGCCATAAGCCTGAATTACTGACAGCCCCTGGATTGTTTCGTTAAGATGGGCGTTTATGCTTGCTACTGCCTTTCTGGTATCTCCCCATGCATCCTCAAGAGCCCACCTTACCTTTGTGAGAACCAGGGCAAGGGCAGGCACTGTTACAAAAGACAGTAAAGCCATCTTCCAGTCGAGGTACAGCATGATACCAACTATGCCTATTAACGACAGGAACTGGCTTATCAAGTTGACCATTCCCGATGCTGCCAGGTTGCCTATGTGGTTCACATCATTGGTAATTCTTGAGACTATTTTTCCAACAGGCCTGTGATCGAAGAATGAAAACGGCAAGGTTTCAATGTGAGCAAATAAACCCTGTCTGAGATCAAAAAGCACCTGTTGACCAAGGAAGGTTACCGTTCTGATTTGAACTCGTGACGTCCTCCACTGTATGACCCGCAAAACCAGGAGTGTGGCCAACACTGCAATCAGAGTTCTGGTGTCTTTGGTCGTAATTCCGTCGTCTATTGCTTTTCTGAACAGCAATGGTTCAACAAGCCCGATTATTATTCCGGCAAGGGTGAGAAGCGAAGCAATAACAGCCGTTTTCCTGTATGGCCTTGTATAGCCCAGTATTCTCTTGAAATACTCCATGTTAAACGGGCGTTCTTCGACATCCTCGGCAAGGTCAAGATCGTATTCTGACATATCTTAGGCGGCTTCTTTCTCGCGAAACAGGCAGTGAGTCCCGGTATGAATCAGCTCCTGCCCTGAGCCGCCTTGCACCTCCCTTCGCTGTCTTCTATATGGCCCTGGGCTGAATTGCCCAATTCCAGGTTTAGCGCCAGTTCAACGTCTTCGTCTGCGAACTGGCTCTCGAAAAGCCTCTTGTAAAATCCGGGTTGGGACAGCAGCTCAAGGTGGGTTCCTACTTGTGATACCCGCCCGTCCTTGAGGATTACGATTTTGTCTGCTCCCCTTATAGTCGACAGCCTCTTTGCAATGATTATTGAAGTCCGGCCTTCCATTACTTCGCTTAGGCCTTCTTGAATCAAATACTCTGTCTCTGTATCTACGCTGGATGTTGCTTCATCCAGTATCAGTATCTTAGGGTCAACCAATAGGGCTCGGGCAAGGGCGACTCTTTGTTTCTGGCCTCCTGAAAGACCAATGCCCCTTTCTCCCAAAGGTGTATCGTACCCCTTAGGAAACTCAGAGATGAACCTGTGGGCCTGGGCAAGCTCTGCTGCCCGGATGATCTCTTCCATGGATGCCTCGGGCTTTCCAAGAGCAATGTTCTCTCTTACAGTGGCGGAAAACAAGAAATTCTCCTGGAGAACAAGGCCGATGTTTTCCCGTAAGGATCTAAGCGAAATATCTTTGAGATCATTGCCGTCCAGGGTAATACGGCCAATGGTTGGGTCGAGAAATCTGGGTATCAGGTTAATCAGAGTGGATTTTCCGGAACCTGTACCGCCCACAATAGCTACTCTTTCGCCCGGCAGAATCTCAAGACTTATGTCATCCAGAGTTTTGCGATCATCACCTGGGAAAGAAAAACCTACGTTTTCGAACACAATATGGCCTGCAGTCTGTTCAAGGTGGACAGGCGAAGGGCAATCCCTGATTTCCGGCTGGGTATCAAGAAGCTCAAACAGCCGGGGTGCCGCAGCAAGAGCCTGTGCTGCCATGTTAACAAGCCATCCCAGCATCCGCACAGGCCAGATAAGGCTCCATAGAAGCGAGTAGAAAGCAAACAGGGTTCCTATTGTCATTTCGCCTGACAGCACCAGGTAACCCCCGTACCCCACCATGGTTACTGCAGATATTCCTGTAAGAAACTCAAGGAATGGCTGGGCCTTTGCCTCAATACCCGCCCGCTCCATATTGGCGTCGTAATGTTCTGTGTTTTTCCTGGCGAACTTTTCAATCTCCATCGGCTCTCTGGCGAAGGCCTTTACTACCCTGATTCCGGTAATGTTTTCTTGAAGCGTCTCGGTGAGTTTGCCCATTTTTTCCCTGACGTTTTTCCATGCAGGCCTGATTGATTTGTCGAACCAAAATACCGTCCGGAACAAGAACGGGAATGTCACGGCAGTCGCGAGCATCAGGCGCCAGTTCAAGTACGCAAGGTATGAACTTACACCAACTGTCATGAGAATCATGTTGATGAGAAACAGGGCACCCCACCCAACGAAATTCTGAACTGACTCAATATCACTGGTAAGCCTTGCCATTATCTGGCCTGTTCCCATAGTCGAGAAATACGATGGTGGCAGGGTTTGAAGGTGATCGTGGACGTCCCGCCTCATCTGGTATATTACTTTTTGGCCTATCAGTTCAGAGGTACACCATTGAACGTACAGCACAAGCCCTTTGAGTATTGCTACACCCACAAAGCTCAACGAAAGCCGGGCAAGCAAGGACAGGTCCTTTTCGGGCAAGGCTGTATCAATTATCCGCCTCAGAAGCACAGCAGGTGACATTTCCAGTACTGTTGAGGCCACCATTGCCATGACCACAATTGCCACAGGTACCCAGTGTTCTTTTAGATATCCAAGAAGTCTCCTTAAGTTTGACATAAGTATTACTCCTTTATTGCCGGTTCGTTCGCGTCCTTGGTTTGAGTTTTGCATAGGATGGAACATCTATAAAAAATGTTATTGCCGAAAACCAATAAGATATAGTGCACTTAATAAAAACTTGAAAAATCAGAATCAGATAAAGCCCAGCGAGCACCCGGTAAAGAATTAGGGAATAATCGGGCCGCGTTCTGAGTACGCCCTGATTATATCCGAAGCAGTTGAAGAGGTTTCAGGAGATGATCACGGTTTCAACTCCTCAAAAAGAAGTTCTATTGCTTTTTTGAATCAATTTACTGAATCCTCAAACATAAGTACCACAAATCACCAAGAGATGCAATACCTATATAACAGCCTGTTACCGGACAGTCATTCCGCACCCCCACCCCCGCATAAACGGACTGAGGAAATGTCAGCCCAATATGCTCGATTGCAAAGCGATTGGCACTCCCTCTAAAGACATTATTGGTCCCAAAACCGGCCAGGTTTCAGCCCAACCTGGTACCAAAACCGGCCACCTTCAGCCCAAACCTGGTATCAAAATCCGCCAGGTTTCTGCCAAACCCGGTACTAGAATCGACCACCTCAGCCCAAATTCAGTAAAAAAGCCCCCGTTTATGTTTTCTCAAAGGCCTTATTGGCCCCAAAATCGGCCACCTTCAGCCCAAACCTGGTATGAAAACCGGCCAGGTTTCAGCCCAACCTGGTACCAGAATCGGCCACCTTCAGCCCAAACCGGTATCAGAACCCGCCAGGTGTCTGCTAAACCCGGTACCAAAATCGACCACCTAAGGCCAGTACCGGTATCAAGATCGACCGTTCATACCAAACGGCCGGCCCTGGCCGTGAGAAATGCAAAACCTCCGGGCCAGGCAGGCTGAACCGGAGGTTTCTTTACAAGGTTCCCGTTTACGTTTAGCGCACTTTCGGTGCTGCCAATGTCACCGGGTTATCAAAATCCCCTTATTTCTTACCGGCAATTTCTCAGTTACCTCTTGTTCTACCCCTCGACTTTCTTTAGGAGAGACTCCAGCGATGCCTTGGCATCGCCAAGCAGGAGCTCTACGTGGGGCATTTCATATAGAGGATTATCTACTCCTGAGTAACCGGGATTAGTATCAAGGTTGCACACGATTACGTACTTTGCTTTGTCAACGTCGAGAACCGGCATACCGTAAATAGGCGTATCTTCGGCAGTATTTGCGGCAGGGTTGACTACGTCGCACGCTCCTACCACTATGGCTACGTCAGTGTCAGGGAATTCAGGGTTAATGTCGCCCATCTCACGAAGTTTCTCGTAAGGTACGTCTACTTCTGCAAGGAGGACGTTCATGTGCCCCGGCATTCTTCCTGCCACAGGGTGTATCGCAAAGTCAACCTCTGCCCCCCTGGCTTCCAGAGCATCCATAAGTCTCTTGACATGGCCCTGAGCCTGGGCAATAGCCATTCCGTAACCAGGCACCATGATGACCCTTCTTGCATCAGCCAGGATTTCCTCAAGGGGCTTTTTGCCAGGTTTCTCGTTGTCCAAAGCACCGTAGGCTGTGCCCGCTTCCTTACCAGGTGCCTCTGCATCAGAAATTCGCCCTTCAACTGCGTCTAAGAGCGTATCCAGTGACGCCTTGGCATCCCCAAGCAAGAGTTTCACATGGGGCATTTCGTAAAGGGGGTTATCCACCCCTGAGTAACCGGGATTAGTATCAAGGTTGCACACGATGACAGACTTTGCCTTGTCAACATCGAGAACCGGCATACCGTAAATGGGAGTATCCTCGGCAGTGTTTGCGGCAGGGTTGACTACGTCGCACGCTCCTACCACTATGGCTACGTCAGTGTCAGGGAATTCAGGGTTAATGTCGTCCATCTCACGAAGTTTCTCGTAAGGTACGTCTACTTCTGCAAGGAGGACGTTCATGTGCCCTGGCATTCTTCCTGCTACAGGGTGTATCGCAAAGTCAACTTCTGCGCCCCTGGCTTCCAGAGCATCCATGAGTTTTTTCACATGCCCCTGGGCCTGGGCAATAGCCATTCCATAACCAGGTACCACTATGACCCTCTTTGCCTCTGACAGAGTCTTTCCTAACTGCTTTGTTTCGGATTCTCTGGAATCATCTAGAGAAGCGCCTGAGTCAGCAGCATGGCCAATCTTACTGGCTGCTCCGGCTTCCGCTTCAGAAATTCGCCCCTCAACCACACCTAACAGCGTCTCCAACGATGCTTTTGCATCGCCAAGGAGAAGCTCTACGTGGGGCATTTCGTATAGAGGGTTATTTACCCCTGAGTAACCGGGATTAGTATCGAGGTTGCACACGATTACGTGCTTTGCCTTGTCAACATCGAGAACCGGCATACCGTAAATGGGAGTATCCTCGGCAGTATTTGCGGCAGGGTTTACCACGTCACATGCTCCTACCACTATGACCGCGTCAGTTGCTGCGAATTCAGGGTTAATATCGTCCATCTCACGCAGTTTCTCGTACGGCACGTCTACTTCTGCAAGGAGGACGTTCATGTGCCCTGGCATTCTTCCGGCCACAGGATGAATGGCAAAGTCAACCTGTGCGCCTCGGGCTTCCAGGGCATCCATGAGTCTTTTTACATGGCCCTGTGCCTGGGCTATAGCCATTCCATAGCCTGGAACCACAATGACCTTCTTGGCATCTTTCAGAGCAAAGCCAGGGATTTTCTCGGACTCTGGGGTCCTAGCCGCCTTGTCCGGGCTTTCAAGAGGCTTTTCTGCAGATGCAGCCTTGGGCAAAGCCTTCTTTGCACCGGCCTGGCTCTTGGCACGCGACGGCTTAGCAATGGCCCCGCTCAAGACGTGGGCCAAGGACCGGTTCATTGCACGGCACATTATCTGTGTCAAGATCAGCCCTGAAGCCCCTACGATGGCTCCTACTGCCACGAGCAAGGGCTCTGATATGGTAAAGCCCACAATAGCTCCTGCAAGCCCTGAGAACGAGTTCAGCAGGGATATTGTTATGGGCATGTCTGCGCCGCCTACCCTGATGGCGAACAGAATGCCGTATCCAAGGGATAGCAGCATAACCAAGAGGGACAACGGTACAACGGCAGATTCAAGTGACAGTGTAAGTACTGCCAGGACCAGCATAAGTACAATACTTCCGTTGGATATGAGGTTATGGCCTGTAAGGACTACCGGCCTTTGGCTCATGCGCCTGTCCAGTTTTGCTGCGGCAATCAGACTTCCGCTGAGGGTTAATCCACCTACAATGAGAGCGAGCTGGCTGGTCATTTTGTTGAACGCAGCCATTTCACCGTATTTATCCATAATCTCGGCCATTGCCACCAGGGCCGAAGCTCCTCCGCCAAGTCCGTTGAGCAGGGCAACCATTTGAGGCATTTGTATCATGGTTGCTCTTATTGCCATCCAGTACCCTAACGCACTGCCTATTGCCATAGCAATCCAAAGCAGAGGCACACTCAGAATGGTGTTTTTCCATAGCACCAGCAATATTGCAGCCAACATGCTGAGGGCACTTAGCCTGTTGCCACGAACTGCGGTCCGGGGAGAACTCATCCACTTAATGCCAAGGAGGACCAACCCTGCAAGGATTATTGACAATAGAACGTAGTATATCTGATCCATCTCGACACCCCGTTTGTTAATTCTTGAACATTCTCAGCATGCGGTCTGTAACCACAAAACCGCCTACCAGGTTAATGCAGGCGAGTATGATGGCTATGAAACCAAACAACTTGCTTCCTGAGTTCACTGCCACTGCAGTAGAAACCAGAGAGCCGAGAATGGTCACTCCTGAAATGGCGTTTGTACCTGACATGAGAGGGGTATGAAGCAAAGAAGGTACTTCGCTTATTACCTTGTACCCAAGCCAGGTTGCAATTCCGAAGACTAGTATCAGTAAAAGCGCGTCCATTATTGCGCCACTCCTTGCGTACTTAGTTAAGTCCCATAGCCTCCCTGGCTCCGGCGTGAACCAGTTTGCCGTCTTTGCAGACCAGTGATGAAGCGGTGATTTCGTCGTTGAGATCGATAACGACCTTGCCGTCCTTCACAAAGTTGCCTGCGTAGTTAAATATGTTCCTGGCAAACATCATGGTGGAGCTTGATGGAACCATTCCAGGTATGTTCTTGGTGCCGTCTATGCTGACACCGTACTTTTCGATTATCTCTCCGCCTGCGGTAAGTTCGCAGTTTCCACCCTGGTCGATGGCAACGTCTACAATGGCAGAGCCGGGTTTCATTGCTTTGACCATTTCTTCTGTTACCAGTACAGGAGCCAATCTTCCAGGAACAAGGGCCGTGCATATGACAATGTCTGACTTGATAATGGTCTCTTTGATAGCTTCCTGTTCCTTAAGCAGCCATTCTTCAGGCAGGTGCTTTGCGTAGCCGCCTTCACCCATTGCTATCTGTGCCGGGACTCCTGTCTCAACAACCTTAGAGCCAAGGCTCTTGGCATGTTCTGCTGCATCGGGACGAATATCTACTGCATGTACTACGGCACCCAACCTTTTGGCTGTTGCAACAGCCTGAAGGCCTGCAACTCCGGTACCTAATACTGTAACGTTAGCCGGAGGAATCATGCCTACAGCTGAACCAATCATAGGTACAAATTTGGGAAGGCGGTTTGCTGCCATAAGTACAGACTTATACCCGGCTACCGTGCTCATTGACGTAAGGGCATCCATGGCCTGAGCCCTGGAGATTCTAGGAATGCCGTCAAGCGTAAGCCCGATAACACCTTTTGCTGCAAGGTTCTTGATCATCTCGTGGTTCGGAGGGGCAGCCGGATGCAAGAATGTAACCAGGACCTGTCCTTCATGTAACATATCAACTTCGTGCTTTCCTTTGGCAGAGTTGAAAAGAGGCTCTTTGACTTTCAAGACAACGTCTGCCTGCTTGAGAAGTTCTTCAACGTCGCCTACTATCCGGGCACCGGCGTTTGAATATTCCTCATCGGAAAAATACGCACCTTCACCCGCGCCTTTTTCTACCAATACCTCTGCGCCGCCGGCAACAAGTTTCTTAACCGTTTCAGGGATTGCGGCAACGCGCCTTTCTCCGTGCATGATTTCTTTGGGGATACCGAAAGTTAGACCCTTGAACTGCATTACCAGTAACCTCCTTGACAATTATGAGTAGAGATAGTTTGTTGTTAACCCTGCTATGGCAACCATCTTCGAAGGTGACCTACTCCAAAGATTTCGCCATCGCTATCATCAGATCTCACTTCTATATCATACAAGAAGAATCCTCTTTTTCGAACAATTATGGGCACTTATGCGTTTTTCTCAGGTTAGCCTCAAGCAAGACAACAACCCACGCCTGCCATCACACCCGCTCTTCATCTGCAAGGTGTCGGTGAGTGTCTGCCGGCGTTCGCTGAATTTGATCATCCTGGCACAAGATTGGCGCTGGGTTTATATGAGCCGCAGGCTGATTCTGGCAGACTGATGTAGTCGCAGCCTACGCGCAGATAAGGTATTATAGACACAAGTTTCAGTCGAAAATCACCCAGATGGGGCATATCATGAGAATCAGATTGGTTACTGAGTAACTGAAAGGGATGGATCTGTGTCCAAGAAAAATATGGCCCGTGCCACCCTAATTGTGGCAATTCTAGGAATTCTCTCAAAAATAATGGGTTTCATGAGAGAGCAGCTGATTGCCTGGTTCTTTGGGGCAACAGGACTCACCGATGCATACCTGGTAGCCCTGGCAATACCTACTGTGCTTACCGGGTTGATTTCAAACCCGGTTTCCACAGCGTTCTTGCCCGTGTTCGCCTCATATGTTGCCCAGGATGACAAAAAAGGTGCTTCAAAGGTTGCTTCATCTATTATCACCCTTTCAGTGGGCACGTTTCTGCTCGTTGGCGTTGCAGCCAGGCCTTTTGCGCCACAGCTGGTAAGGCTTTTTGCTCCGGGATTTTCCGGAGAAATATTTGACAGCGCCGTCACCCTCACAAGGCTGTTCTTCCCTGCATTTGCGCTGCCCCTTCTTGCAGCCCTTTACAAAGTTGTCCTGAACTCGTACAAGCAGTTCTCAGTTCCTGGAATCGGGCCCTTTGTTCAAAATCTTGTCATTGTAGCCCTTGTAACATTGCTTGTGCCCGTCGTTGGCCTGCCTGCACTGGCCATAGCCACAATAGCAGGGTACCTGGCTCATGTTTTGGTTCAATTGCCATCAGTAAGAAAGATGGGATTGGATTTTAAGCTCTCAATAGAGATAAACGAAGGTACCAAAAAAGTACTCAATCTATCTCTTCCATTGGTGATAGGCGGGCTTGCAACCCAGCTGTATACAATGATCGACAAGAACCTGGCTTCAAGGCTTCCCTCAGGCTCAATGTCGGCCCTTGGCTTCGCCGACAGACTACGGTTACTTCCTATGGATTTGTTTGTTTCAGCAGTCATTACTGTGATTTACCCGTCGCTTTCCGAGATGTGGGCACGTAAAGACAGAACCGGTATGGGGGATACTCTTCTCACTGGGGCCCGTTATGCTATGTTTATATGTATCCCTGCGGCTTTAGGCCTTGCAGTGCTGGCGAAGCCCATAGTCAGGCTGGCCTTTGAAAGGGGAGCTTTTACCCCTGACGCCACTTTGCTTACTGCAGGGGCGCTCTCTGTCTACTCTTTCGGGATCGTAGCCCTGGCTCTCTCCAGAATCGTCGGCGTCGCCTTTTACTCCAGTCAGGATACCTGGCGGCCGGTCTTGCTGGCCCTTGGAACTTCAGGTTTGAACATCATCCTTGACATAATCCTGGTAGGCCCTTTTGGCCATACAGGTTTGGCCCTGGCCAACGTTATGGCATCCTGGGCAGGGGCCATATTCGGCCTTGTGTTGTATACCAGGTATATTTCCAGGGTTTCCATAAAGGAGTTGGTTCAGTCCGGGTCCAAAATACTGATCTCAGCCGCCGCCATGGGGGTATTTGCGTGGGTATCTGCTAGATATTCCGGGTTCTTGGCAGGTACAGGAAGCCTCAGGAAAGATTTGGCACTGGCAGTGGTTGTTGTAGGAGGCTCAGTTCTTGTGTATCTTGGAGCTGCCCTTGCCCTTAAATGTGACGAAATCCTCTTGGTTACCGGTATTGCCAAAAGAAGATTGGGCCATCTGAAAAAGGATATTTGACCCTGCGCAGAAGAAACAATGAGACGCAGATGCTCGTTTATATGAGTCCGTTCAGGAAAGGAGAACCTTGTATGAGACCTGTGAACTCTGAAGATCTGTATTCTATGAAGTGGGCGCTAGACCCCCAGATGTCCCCGGATGGGGAAAGGGTTCTGTTCGGGCTTAAGTCCATAGTGCATGAGGGCAAACTAAAAGGGTACAAGACCCAGATTTACATCGCTTGTGACGGCCACGTCAGGCAGTTTACTTCAGGCAAGAACGATACCTCTCCTAGGTGGTCGCCTTGTGGAACCAAAGCAGCCTTCTTGTCTGATCGAGGCCAGGACAAAAACCAGATTTACATCATCTCCTTTGAAGGCGGCGAGGCCGCCAGATTGACGTCGCTCAAAGGCGGTGCAGGCGAACCTGTGTGGTCTCCTGACGGCAAGAAAATTGCTTTTTCTGCCCTGGAAGGTAACAGAGACGCTTGCGGTGATAAGGATGAAGAAAAGTCAGACGTAAGAGTAATCAGCAAGATAAGGTACAAACTCAACGGGCGTGGTTTCCTTCCTGAGGAGAACTACCAGATTTTTGTGGCCGACGTAGATTCAGGGAAGATGTCTCAGGTAACATACGGGCCTTACGATTGCCGCGAGCCTGAATGGTCCCCTGATGGCAAGATGATCGCATTCATATCCGCCCGGTTTGAAGATAACGACCTTTCATCAGTGAGGGATCTTTGGGTAGTACCGGCTGAGGGAGGAGAGATGAAGCGACTCACCTCAGGCGATGCAGTATTCTACTCACCTACATGGTCACCTGACGGCCGGTACATTGCCTGTTACGGACATGATAACGAATATAAGGGCGCTACAGTTCCCGGCATTTGCCTGATTCCCTCAGGCGGCGGGCCGGCAAACTACCTCACAAAAGCCAGCCAGATTGGTGTTGCCCAATCAGTGTCAAGCGATGTAGTTTCGTCGCCGGCAGCGAGGCCCGCCTGGTCAACGGATGGAAAAACAATCTTCTTTACTGCCTTGGATAATGGGAGGATGGCCCTTTACAGCGCTAATACCGAAAGCGGCGACATTCAGAAGATAACCGGTGGAGATTGTGCCATCTATGGATGGAGCAAAGCCACCCATTCTTGCCGGTTCGCCCTAGCGGTTACATCACCTGGGCTTGTTTGTGATATATGGTCCCTTGATTTGGCGTCAAACGGGGCCAATCAGGAAAGGGCTGTTTTGACAGTTGCCGGCAGCACTGGGCGGCTCTTCAGGCTGACCAATTTGAACAAAGAGTGGCTTGAATCTGTGTTCCTGAGCATTCCCGAAGAAGTAGAGGTTTGCAGCCGCGATGGCCAGAAACTTCAGGCATGGATAATGAAGCCTGTAGGAATGCAGGATGGCAAGGCTTATCCTCTTGTGCTTGAGATTCACGGAGGGCCCCATACAGCTTTCGGGTTTAGTTTCTTCCATGAGTTTCAACTCCTGGCTTCTAGGGGGTATGGAGTCATATACGGAAATCCAAGAGGAAGCACAGGGTATGGCCAGGAATTTGTGGCTGCTACACACCACGATTGGGGAGGCAAAGACTACGAAGATGTAATGGCTTTTGCCGACTATGCCGCCAGGCTTCCCTGGGTAGATGAAGATAGGATGGGAGTTACAGGAGGCAGTTACGGAGGCTACATGACCAACTGGGTAATTGGGCACACAAACAGGTTCAAAGCTGCTGTTACCCAAAGAAGTACATGCAATCGCTTCAGCCAATTCGGTGCCAGTGATGCAGCATATATGAACGGTGAATTCGAGTTTGACGGAAACCCCTGGGATAATCCAATGGCCTATCTGGATAGGTCCCCAATTATGTATGTAAGAAATGTAGAGACTCCATTGCTGCTCATTCACAGCGAAGAGGACCTCAGGTGTCCTGTGAGCCAGGCTGAAGAGTATTTTGTTGCCCTTAAGAAACTCAAGAAGGAAGCAGTCATGGTAAGATTCCCAGGTGAGAACCATGAGCTTTCCCGGTCGGGCAAGCCAAAGCACAGAGTAGAGAGGCTTGAGTATATCATTGCTTGGTTTGACAGGTATACCGGCCCTTATACAGATGACTATTCTGTATCGCCGGCACAACCTGCACAGGTGAGCTTGAGGCTTCCGGAAAGGCTTGAGTAATTTGCCAATGACAGTGCACAGGAATGAAAGAAGAAGATGCCGTTGAAAAAAGGTTCTCGCAGGAAATATTCGGCCAGCGAAATCTGGGGTTATCATCAAGATACTCCCAGTGAACGTAAGCTGGAGGCGGCACTCAACAAAGCCGGGGTTTCTTTTGAAAGGGAAGTTCCAGTCAAGCAGTTCACTGTTGACTTTCTTGTAGATGACTGGCTCATTGTGGAAGTAGACGGCGAGAGCCATCTGACAACTTCACGGCAAGCAAAGGATCGCAGCCGTCAGAAGATTCTTGAAAATTCGGGCTTCACAGTGATTCGGGTTCTTGCAATGGATGTATCCAATGAGGCAGGTTTGAAACAGTGGGTAAGCAGAATCAAGCAGCTTGCCAAGCAAGGGCCTCCCGGCCTTGCTAAACCGGGGTTTCAGAACATCCACTTCAAGAACCAGGTCGAAACAGCAAGGCGCGAACTTATGGAGCAGGCCCG
This sequence comes from Bacillota bacterium, assembly GCA_040766745.1. Lineage (GTDB taxonomy): Bacteria > Bacillota > Sulfobacillia > Fermentithermobacillales > Fermentithermobacillaceae > JAXGPX01. Next base: position 46,293 of record JAXGPX010000002.1, on the reverse strand, counting down.
AAAAGCAGGCCTGGCAGCACAGAAGCGCCGCACCGAAGAAGCGTCCCGGTATGGGCGTGAAAGTTCAAGGGCTTCACGGCCCTTTACAGATACAGGCGAGACAATGGATGACTATTTCGGTTCAGAGGCCGAAGATTTTAAGAGGTATATTGAGGAGTACGACTGGAGCAAAACTCCTCTAAAAGATGAGCCTGAAAAAAGGCAAATCCCGCGTAAGCGTCGTAAACATAAGTGATTAGGTATTGGGCAGTTCTGGGAATATCCTCAGGGCAAAGTCTGTCTCAGGGAGGTGCAACCCGTGCTTGTCTTATTAATAGTTTTGCTTCTGTTAGTAGTGGTATTTGCTGTTCAAAACGCCCAAATGGTATCCATAGGTTTTCTCGGCTGGAGTTTGTCAATTAACATGGCCCTTGTTGTATTGGGTTCGCTGAGCATTGGCCTCTTGCTCGGGGCGGTTTGGACCTGGTTCAAAGGCGGAAAGACGAGAAGCCAGGTTAGGGAGCTTACGAAAGCCCTTGAAGCGTCACAGAAGAACGCTGAGAATCTTGAAAATGCTCTCAAGAAAGAAGCCGAAAAAATCGAAGGCTTGGAAGACCTAATTCAGCAAGCAAACAGATCGGAGACAGAGATCCCTCAAAATGAAAGATAAGGATACGGCAGCCGGCAGGCTTTTCCCCGAAAGTATTACTGGGGCATGTGGTCGTTGGGAATTGCCATTGCCGGTAGATGCAACACAAGTTATTAAACTCTCAGAAGAACTGGGAATTTCAGAAGAGATTTCTTCTTTGCTTTTAAGGCGAACTGGCGGGCTTACGGGGCTTGCAAAAAACCTATGGGCCGGGCAGCACCCATTCCCTGAGGTTATGGCATTACCTGGCATTCAAGATGCTGTTGCCAGGATTATCCATGCATTGGAATCCCAAGAACATGTACTGGTTTACTCGGATTTTGACGCAGACGGAGTAACTTCGGCAGTGATTCTTAAAGAGGCTCTGGCCAGGGTTGGAATTGAAAATATTTCTGCGTTTTTCCCCTGTCGGTTTGAAGACGGATACGGTTTTCATTCTGGCCGCATAGACGATTTCGCTAAACAAGGTATACGTTTGATAATTACAGCTGATTGTGGAATAACAGGAGAAGAGGCATGCACAAAGGCCAAGGAATTGGGCATAGATGTGATAGTCACTGATCACCACAAGATCGGCCCTAGGTTGCCTGAGGCTCACTCAATTATAAATCCCCAATTACCTGCGTGGCAAAGTTTCCGATTGCAAAGCCTTACCGGTGCAGGTGTTGTTTACCTCCTGGCAAGGGGGCTTTTTGAAACAAATGGCCTGTTGGATAAGTTGGAGCATAGTTGGGCAAAAGATATGCTTGCTTTATCTATAGCAGGTGATGGCCAACCTGTTACAGGCCTTAACCGTGTGTGGATTAAACAAGGACTGAGACTGCTTTCTGAAACCAACCGCCCTGGGATTATGGCTCTCTTGCTGGTTTCCGGGGTTTTCCGGCTCAGGGCCGGTGAGTATTCAGAGTTAGCCAGTACCGTGTCCCTTGCAGTTCAGCATAATATGATGGCGGAACATACCGGAAGCAACCCTGTTGAGGTTGCTTTAGGCCAGGTGCCGGGTGTTTGCGAGATCAGGGAATGCCTTGAATTACGGGATATCGAGTTCGAGAGGGACGTAATGTTTGGACTTGTACCAAGGCTTAATGCAGCCGGGCGGATGGGCAGTGCCAATGACGCGTTCGACCTTCTTTGTGAGACCAGTTTGGCCAAGGCGTTTCAGCTTGCAGTGAAATTGGACAAGTTGAACCAACAACGCCGCAAAATCGAAGAAGGAATGCTTGACGAGTGTTTCTCAGATATAGAACTTTCCCGCCCACAAGTTTTTGTTCATGGCGACGATTTAGATCATGATTTCTGCCTCAATTCTGGCCAGGTTCAAGGTACAGGATCATCTGGACAAACGTCTTATCCGAAATACTCTGTATTTGCCCACAGGCCATCATGGCATGAAGGGGTAGTTGGCATTGCAGCTTCGAGGGTTAGGGATACATATGGGCGGCCGTGCGCCCTGGCAGGAGGCGAAGGTTCAGCCTTAAAAGGTTCAGTGAGAGGAATTCCAGGGTTTAACGTCCACGAAGCTCTTTCCCGGTGCCACGAGTTTCTGCTGGGGTTTGGAGGGCACGAAGGAGCAGGGGGGTTCTCTGTAACCGAGAGCAACATACCTGGGTTTGCAGGCAAGTTTGAGGAGGTATGCCAGCAACTCCTTGAGGACACAGCACTGGAACAGGCCATACAACTTGATGATGTTTTCAGCCCCTCTGACTTACAGCAAGAGTTTCTTAAATCGTGCTTGTCACTTGAGCCCTTTGGCAGGGAGAACCCTGCGCCTTTGTTTGGTGTTATTGGCTGCAAGATAGCTGGCGCCAGGCTTCTTGGCAAATCCAGAAACCACCTTGAACTTGTGGTTGACGGCAAGGAACCCCTCAGGTTTATCTGGTTTAGAGCAGGGGAGAAGGCAGGAGAAGTATGTTTCCCAGGTGCATGTGACATTGTGTTTACTCCCAGCAGGAACGTGTACATGGGCAGGGAGAGTATTTCGCTGTTTGTACGGGATATACGGCCTGCTTGGAGCCTGTTTGGCCGTGGGTACCATGAACTGGCCTCTGGTATTCCTGAACAGGGGCCGGCGATTATATATACCTGGAGCAGGGATGCTGCATCAAGCATGTACGTTGCCCTTATGAGGGAAGGATTGCAGGCTGCCCTGCATTTCAGAGGCCAGGAGAGGGCACTTGTTCACGATGCCAGGATGATGATTAGGCGCGGAAGCGGGGTTGTAATATCTACTGCTCCCTGGGACCTTGCAGGCGGCCACGGCATGCCCCCGGTCAACCTAATAGTAGCTCACCTGCCTGTGTCCATAGATTCCCTTAAAAGGATTTCTCAGATGGCTCAACTACCCAATGTCAACCTTGATTACATGGATAACTATGCGGAAGATGCGAAAGTATGGCTTGAGTCTCGTTTTCCGTCAAAGGAATATATGGAGAAAGTGTGGAAGTCTTTGGCCGGGAGGCCTGGTAATAACGGAATACCGGTATGGGAAATAGGGCCCTTATATTCAGGAGGTTTTCAGGATCTTGAGAACAGGACATATGATCAAAATTTACTGCTTCTAAGGTCCTGCATTTCCATTATGATTGAGTTGGGCATGATATCTTATGATATTGCAGGCAGAACACCCCGGTTTGTTCTGCGCAAGCCTAATGGACAGGTGAGCCTCCTGGGGTCTGCACTGTATTCACAGGGGCGCCAGGCTGAAGAAACTGCACGGCGTACCTGGAAGATATATGAGGGAGGGACACGATATGGAGGAGAACATTGAAAAGGATCTTATAGAGGCAATTAGGGTAATTCCTGATTTTCCTCAAAAGGGGATTAGTTTTAAAGACATAACTCCGCTCTTGAGAGACCCGGAAACGTTTCGCAAAGCAATTGGTGCTCTCCAGAACGCGTGCAAGGATATTGATTTTGACATTATTGTTGCGCCTGAGGCCCGCGGTTTCATTGTTGGCAGTGCCCTTGCCTATGTGATGGGCAAAGGTTTTGCCCCTGTCAGAAAGAAAGGCAAGCTGCCATGGAAGACCCTTAAGGGAGAGTACCAGCTTGAATACGGAACGGATACCCTTGAGATTCACGAAGACGCCGTCCGCCCAGGGGAAAAAGTCCTTATTCTAGACGATTTGCTTGCCACCGGGGGCACAATAGCAGCTACTATTGACATGGTCGAAAGGCTTGGCGGCCAAGTTGCTGCTGCAGCGTTCTTAATTGAGTTGACTTACACCCCTGGCAGGGCTAATCTATCTAAAAAGGGGTACAAGGTTATCTCTGTGCTGAAGCTAAACGATTAGAAGACAATTTAGGTGTTTTCTTCATAAAGTAACATAACGGAAGTAGTTCAACAGGGCCGTTTGCGGTGATGCTTTCGCAGGCAAGAAGGCGACATGCGGGTTTATTAGATTCAAATCCGGACATGTCGCTTTTCTAAAACAACGTGAAGGAGTCAATGCTTAACCGGTGGCAGTTACAAAACTGAGAGAAGACATAGGCGCTTATTTGTCGGACCGGGAGAAAGAACTGGTCCAGAGAGCCTATTCTTTTGCTGCTGCGGCTCATTCAGGTCAATTCCGCATATCAGGAGAAGAGTTTGTAGAGCACCCTGTGGCTGTTGCCCGGATTCTGTCCGAACTCGAAGGCGATGCCCAGACCCTAGCTGCGGCATTGCTGCATGATGTAGTAGAAGATACCTCGGTAACAATCCAGGAAATCGCGGCAGAGTTCGGTAACGAGATTGCCCTGCTGGTTGATGGCGTAACCAAACTGAGCAGGATACAGTTCCATTCCAGAGTAGAAGAGCAAGTGTCCAATCTTAGAAAAATGTTTTTGGCTATGGCCGAAGACTGGCGGGTAGTCGTTATCCGGCTGGCCGATCGAATCCATAACCTCAGGACTCTTGATGCACTGCCGGTTGAGAAACAGAAGAAAACTGCCGAAGAAACTCTGGAAATATACGCGCCTTTGGCTCACCGCCTGGGAATATGGCGCTTCAAATGGGAACTTGAGGACCTGGGTTTTCGATATTTGTACCCAGAAGAATACCGGTCATTGGCCAGGCAGATTGCTGCAAAACGCAGCCAACGGGAAGCAGAGGCTGCCATGGTAATGAACCGTCTGAAGAATAGGCTTGACGAGGCAGGCATACAGGCTGAAGTCCAGGGCCGGGCCAAGAACCTGTATAGTATATATAGGAAAATGCAGCGGCAGGGAACAGCCTTTTCTGAGATTTACGATCTTCTTGCAGTAAGAGTCATAGTTGGCACTGTAACTGACTGCTATGAGGTTCTGGGAATTGTCCATACTCTATGGAAGCCCATGCCTGGCAGGTTCAAGGATTATATTGCCATGCCTAAGCCAAACGGTTATCAGTCTCTTCACACAACTGTAGTCGGGCCATTGGGTGAACCTTTTGAGATTCAAATAAGAACCAGAGAAATGGACCGGACTGCAGAGTACGGCAGTGCCGCCCACTGGAAATATAAAGAGGGCAGATCTGATAGATCCTTTGATCAGAAAATGTCATGGCTGCGCCAGCTTCTTGACTGGCAGAGAGAAATGACAGATGCCGGAGAATTTATGGAAGCTTTGAAAATCGATGTTTTCAATGACGAGGTTTTTGTATTCACACCTAAAGGCGACGTAATTGACTTGCCTGTAGGCTCCACTCCTCTTGATTTTGCCTACAGGATTCACACTGATATCGGCCACCATTGTACCGGAGCCAAAGTCAATGGGAAACTGGTTCAGTTGTCACGCCGACTCAATACCGGCGATATTGTAGAGATTCTAACTTCCCGGCAATCATCTGGCCCTAGCCGGGATTGGCTTGAAATTGTCAAGACATCCCAGGCTCGGTCTAAGATAAGGGCGTTTTTCAAGAAACAAGTACGGGAAGAAGACATTGCCCGGGGTAAAGCCAGCCTGGAAAAGGAACTTCAGAAACTTGGCGTCAAATTTGGTGACCTTGACGATGCGGGAATTATCGATATCATATTGCACAAGTTGAACTACTCTGATATTCAAGGGCTGTATGCGGCCATTTCCTATGGCGGGGTAAGCCCTGTTCACGTAACAACAAGGCTAAGGGATGAGATTCTCAGAACTAATCCTTCCCTTTTGCCACAGAAAGAAGAGGCGCCTAAATCTGCCCCGGCCAAGCCCAGGGGGCCTGAAGAGGCGGTAATCGTTAAGGGAATGAGTGACTTGCTTGTACGCCTGGCACATTGTTGTACACCTGTGCCAGGAGACCCAATCATTGGATATATCACCAGGGGCAGGGGAGTGACTGTTCACAGGCTAGACTGTCCTATGCTTCAATCTTTGACTGATACAGAACGTTTCATTGAAACTTCATGGGAATCTGAGGTAGAGGCATCTTACCCTGTAGAGATACTTGTAGAGGGCAACGACAGGCCGGGGTTGTTTGCCGAGATAACTTCGGTAATAGCAGGCCTGGGTTCTAATATCACCAACGCTACAGCAAGAGGCCAATCTGACGGGATTGCCAAGATTACTATATTGTTTGAGATTCATGACCTTAATGAACTCAGGAAAGTGGTTTCTGAAATAAAGACAATTAAAGGCATTATTGCGGTTAGCCGTGTTTTTGGCAGGAGGACGTAGAATTGCGGGCAGTATTTCAAAGGGTAAAGCAGGCGAAAGTCCTTGTCGGCCAAGAGGAAGTAGCATCAATTGGCCCTGGGGCTCTTGTTCTTCTAGGTGTAGGAAAAGACGATACTGAAAAAGATGTTACATATATGGCTGGCAAGATTGCCGGGCTTAGAGTGTTTTCCGATGATGCCGGCAAGATGAATTTGTCCCTTGTTGACGTATCAGGAGAGGTTTTGGTTGTCTCTCAGTTTACGTTGTATGGAGATGTAAAGAAAGGCAAACGCCCGGGATTTGATGGGGCAGCACCTCCTGACAAAGGCAACGATTTATACATGAAAGTGGTTGACAATCTCAGGAGTATGGGGTTACGTGTTGGGACAGGTATTTTCGGTGAGCACATGGAAGTTTCCCTGGTAAATGACGGCCCGGTTACCATACTGATCTCCAGCCACAAGGAATTTTGATTCAGAGTCCCACACAGAAAGGCGGTTCTTCATGTGAAAGTACACAGGCGTGTTGTCGGCCCCCTTGCGACTAACTGCTATATTCTACAAGACGAAGAGGCCGGTAAAGCCGTGGTCATAGACCCGGGGGGAAGAGGTTCTTCAATTCTTGACTTTATCCGCAAGCTTGGGCTTAGCCTCGAAAGTATAGTACTTACCCATGGACATGTTGACCACATTGTTGACGCAGGGGTGATTCAGGCCGGTACCGGAGCTCCTGTGATGATCGCAGAGGGTGATAAGGCGTTTCTGGAAGACCCCGGGTGGATGAAGTCGTTCATAGGCCCATCGGGTATGGTACCTGTTAAGGATTCCCGCACAGTAAAAGAGGGCGACATAATCGATTTCGGGAATTCACGCCTTCATGTCTTTGAGACTCCAGGGCACAGTCCCGGTAGTATATCTCTGTATTGGCCGGGAAGTCCGGCCTCAGGAAGTTCGGAGGCAGCCCCTAAGAGTGGGCCTGGAGTTTTGTTCTCGGGAGACCTGATTTTTCGCCTGAGCGTAGGGCGGACTGACTTTCCCGGCGGCGACATGGATCAACTTCTTAATAGCATCCGCAGCAAAGTACTAACCCTGCCAGATGATACCCTCATATACCCTGGCCACAATGCACCTACCACAGTAGGAAAAGAACGTACAGAAAATCCCTTTTTACTGTGATTTGTGGTATCTTAAATAAACGAACTGATTCCCTGTAAGTTTTCATAGGAGTGGTACATTATGATAAAAGCACCTAGAGGCACTAACGACATTTTGCCTCCTGAATCACACAAATGGAACAGGCTTGAAGCACTTCTTAGGAGGCTTTCAAGGATACATAATTTCGAAGAAATAAGGACTCCTATGTTTGAACATACAGAACTGTTTTCCAGGACTGTAGGAGAGACCACTGACATTGTTCAAAAAGAGATGTATACGTTCCAGGACAAAGGCGGCAGAGACCTTACTCTCAGGCCTGAGGGCACGGCTCCGGTGGTACGGGCGTTCCTTGAGCATGGCCTGGATAGCGGGGCCCTGCCAAGGAAATTGTTCTACTTAGGGCCTATGTTCCGCTACGAGAAACCTCAAGCAGGAAGGTACAGAGAGTTTGTCCAGTACGGTGTTGAAGTACTGGGTTCACGTTCCCCCTATTCCGATGTAGAAGTCATTTTGCTCAGCGTTAGAATTGCCGAGGAACTTGGGCTTAAGGGTACGTCCCTCTTCATTAATACTATTGGATGCCCTGTATGCCGAAAAAGACACAAAGAAGACCTTATCAAGCACCTGTCTGAGAAAGCACCTGCCCTTTGCCCTGATTGTCAGAACAGGCTCGAGAAAAACCCCTTGAGGGTCATGGACTGCAAGAATCCGGCTTGCCGTGCAATCACTGCCGGTGCCCCCTCAATCCACGACTACCTGTGCCCTGACTGTAAAGATCATTGGGACACGCTAAAATCAATTCTCACATCTATGGGGCTGGAATATTTTGTTGACCCTGCCTTGGTCAGAGGGCTTGATTACTATACAAACACGGTTTTTGAACTCAAGTGGCCTCCTCTCGGCGCTCAGGATACCATTATTGGCGGAGGGCGCTATGACGGGCTTGTTGAGGAACTGGGCGGGAAGCCCCTGCCAGGAGTCGGGTTTGCCATGGGATTGGAACGGCTTCTGCTTGCTGCTGAAAAGGGAGAGAAGCCTATTGACCCTCACGTTCGGGCTGACTGCTTTGTGGTTACCCCTGACAGCGAAGATCAAGAAGTCTCCAGGGAAATTGCCATTAGAGGGTTTCAACTGGTCAAGGATTTTCGTTCCCTGGGACTGTCATGCGACTTTGACCCGCTGAGAAGAAGCATCAAGGCACAGATGAAGCATGCAAACAGACTAAACGCCAGGTATGTTGTTATACTTGGTGAAGAAGAACTAAAGAAAAACGCCGCGGCCATAAGGTCTATGGAACATGGGTGGCAGAAGGAAGTCGCACTTGGCCTTGTGTTGGGCTTTATGAAGGAGGAACTCTCAGGTGGCAGCAATTGACGAACAGCAAGACAGCGGAAGATCCCCTGTCTTAATATCAGATTTTGAAGGGCTTGAGCGGACGGGCTATTGCGGTGAACTAGGTGAGAAAGATATCGGGTCTAGGGTGGTCCTTATGGGCTGGGTAAACAGGCAAAGGGACCTAGGAGATCTGATATTTATTGACCTTAGAGACAGGACCGGTATGGTTCAAGTGGTTTCAGATCATGCCAGGTCGCCGGAAAGTTTTGACATGGCCAAGTGCCTGCGTTCTGAATACGTGGTGTGTGTTACCGGGGTAGTTGAAAAGAGAGCCCCTGGCAGAGAGAATCCCAATGTTGCTACAGGGGCTGTTGAAGTTGCGGCTGATGAAATCAAGGTTTTCAACCAGTCCAAGACACCGCCTTTTGTTATAAGAGACGAGCCTGAGCCTGACGAGTCTTTGAGAATGAGATACCGTTACATTGACTTGCGCAGGCTTCCTATGCTAAAGAATTTTCAACTCAGGCACAAAGCTACCATGGCTCTGAGAAATTACCTTTCGGAGAACGGGTTTTGGGAGATTGAAACACCGTCGATGACCAAAAGCACTCCTGAGGGTGCCCGGGATTATCTGGTACCTTCAAGATTGGAGCCAGGCTATTTTTACGCCCTGGCCCAGTCGCCCCAGCTTTTTAAGCAATTGCTGATGGTGTCAGGCGTGGACAAGTACTTCCAGTTGGCCCGCTGCTACAGGGACGAGGACCTTAGGGCTGACCGGCAACCTGAGTTTACCCAGATTGACATTGAACTTTCTTTTGCAGGCGAAGAACAGATATTCAATTTGGTAGAGGGAATGGTTAAGCACCTGTGGAGCGAGGTAATGAAGCTCGATGTTGCTGTTCCTTTCCCCAGAATGAGTTGGAATGAAGCTATGGAACGGTACGGGTCTGACAAGCCTGATACCAGGTTTGGCATGGAAATTCACGATATCACCGGTGCTCTTGGAAATTCCGACTTCATGGTGTTCAAGAATACCATAAAGGCCGATGGGACGATAAGGGCAATATGTGTGCCTGGATGCTCGAGCCTATCCAGGCAGGAACTTGACATGCTAACAGAACGGGCCAGGAACCTAGGGGCCAAAGGGCTTCTGCATATAGCATACTTGCCTGGCGGAGACATAAAATCACCTGTGAAGAAGCACCTTGCTCAGGATGAGGTTGCAGCAATCAGGGCAATTACAGGTGCCAAAGAAGGAGATCTTGTCCTTGCAGTCGCAGATAAGTTTAACGTTGCTGTTTCGGTACTGGGCAGGCTCCGGCTGGAGTTTGGGGCAAAGCTGGGCATGATCCCAGGAGACAAGTTTAACTTCCTATGGATAACAGAGTTCCCCCTTCTTGAGAAAACCGAAGATACAGGTGAGTGGCAGGCTGCCCACCATCCATTTACCAGCCCTGTCAGCCGGCATATTCACATGCTTGATTCTCAGGATGACGAGGTTAAATCCCAAATTCGGGCAAGAGCTTACGATCTTGTATTGAATGGAGTGGAACTTGCCTCGGGTTCCATACGTATACACAGAAGAGACCTTCAAGAAGCAGTGTTCAAAATGTTGAACCTTTCTGTGGATGAAGCCAGGGAGAAGTTCGGTTTTCTTCTGGAGGCCTTTGAATACGGAGCGCCTCCTCACGGTGGCATAGCTTTTGGACTGGACAGGTTTGTCATGTTAATGGCAGGTGCAACCACCATAAGAGATGTGATTGCATTCCCGAAGACTACCAGGGGTACCTGCCTTCTTACAGGCGCGCCCTCGGCGGTTAAGCCAGAGCAGCTTGGGGAATTGGGTTTATCGAAGATGCAGAAGAAAAATTCTGCAGCCAAGAATCACGACGAGGAATAGAGAATTAACGTTTGCAGATTAGAGATTGGAGACCGGAGGGGAAACAGGTGTCTTTTTCAAATGAAGAAGTCATTGTTGAAAGAGCATCGAAAGGCGACATACAAGCTTTTGAGGCCCTTGTAAGTGCCTATGAGAAGAGTTTGTATAACATAGCCTTTCGCCTGGTGTCTAATAGCGAAGATGCTATGGACATAGTCCAGGAAGTTTTTCTCAAGACATATCAGGCTCTGCCGAAGTTTCGCGGGGAGAGCCGGTTCTCTACGTGGATATACAGAGTATGTGTCAACGCTTCTTTAGACCATATACGGAAATACAATAAGGTAAAGGTATATTCTCTGGATACACCGGTAGTATTTCCTGATTCAGAAGTGCAAAGGCAAGTAGAGGACCAGGGAGATAGCACAGAGGACATTGTTGAAAGCACATTCCTAGGCGAGAAAGCCCTTAGTGTGCTCAATGGCCTTGATCCACACTACCGGGCAATTCTTATTTTGTGTGATGTGCAAGGTTATTCGTACCAGGAAATTTCAGAGATTCTGGATGTATCTTTGGGTACTGTCAAATCACGAATTCACCGGGCGCGGAATATTGTAAGAAAACTCTTTGAGGCGGAACAAATTTCTCCTTCTAACGTCAAACCAGACGAAAGGAGGGGTGAAAAGTGACTTGCCGTGATGTTTCGGAACTATTGTCTTCATATTTGGATGACGAGCTCGAACCTGAAGTTTGCAATCTTGTAGAAAATCACCTGCGCTCTTGTGATGCTTGCCGGGCTGAACTGGAGGAACTTCGGCAGGTTAAACTCGCCCTTAAGTCCCTTCCCGAACTTGAACCGCCGCCTTCGCTGCACAGCAGGGTTATGGACGCTGTACGTGATCAGCATAGGGTTAAGAAACAAAAGCCCGTGGCATTGCTTGGAGAGAATCTGTGGAAGTCTGCTAAAGTTTCAAGGCGGCCGGCATGGTTTAGGCGAGCCGGCCTTGTATTAGCTGCATGTCTGGTTCTTATGCTGGCCTCGTCGGCCGGAACCATGTTCTTTGCCAGGCGATATGGCCTGTTAGATGGATTATCTAAGTCTAGATCATCAGGAGATCTGCGGTTCTCTTCTGAGCCCGAAATCTATGGTGGCCAGGCTGTACCGCCGTCAGCACCTGATGAGGGGGTGTCAGCAGGCCAGAACATGCTTTCGTCCAGGGGCGCTGCACCGGCAGAAGAACCACAAGCGTCAAGCAGCGAAATCCTTGATTTAACTAGGAAAATTGGGCCTCAGGCAATAGGGATTGAACGTAAACTCATAAGGCGCGCTGACCTAACTCTTCAGGTTTCCCGCGGCCGGGTTGATGCTGCGTCTCAGGAAGCCATGCATGTTGTTAGAAAACTCATGGGCTATATAGAATCATCGTCTATGTCTGTCGGCCAGGGCAAGAACCAATATACTACTTTCTACATGACCGCAAGAGTCCCCACAGATAGTTTGGACCAGGCCATTGAGGAGATATCAGCCCTGGGCGAGGTTTCCCGGTCAGATACTTCAGTCCAGGATGTAACAGACAGATACTACGATCTTGACGCCAGAATACGGAGCAAAGAGGTCCAGGAGCAGAGGCTGTTGCAGATTCTCGGAAACGCAAATACTGTCGGTGAGCTTCTTCAGGTTGAAGGGGAACTTTCACGGGTCAGGGCGGACATCGAGAGTATGAAAGGCCAGCAAAATGTGTTGGAAAAATCATCTTCCCTGTCATTTTTGTCAATGGCCATAGTCGAAGAAGGGGCTCGGAAGGTTGAACCGTCTCCGTGGAGTGAGATCTGGAGAGTCTTCGTTAATGCGTGGAAGAATCTTCTGCTGTTTGCTGCCAGGATAGCTCCGGTAGCAATAGTTGTTGCAGTTGTCTATTTGGTTGTGAGAAAGGTATGGTTCAAAGGCAGAGGTTTGGGTTCCGAGTAAAGTTTCAACATGTGAGTAAGCAGGCCAATCTATAGAGTACTATTGTGTTCGCGAAAGAGCGGCAGATAATCTGCCGCCTTTTAACATTAATTGCTAAATTGCCAAGCTCTTGCGGGAGCAATATACTGGTATTAATACAACTAAGGGGTGGCAGCGACATGGCTGGCAAACGACTTCTGCTGGTAGATGCTAATTCTCTGGCCAACCGCGCTTTTTATGCACTTCCCCCGCTTTCTACGAGTAGCGGTGTTCCAACAGGCGCTGTTTATGGATTTCTTACTATGTTGTTACGGTTAATCGACGAGAGAAAACCTGAATATATTATCTGTGCTTTCGATCACCCTTCACCTACTTTCAGGCACGTTGAGTTTAAGGATTACAAAGGCACTCGAAAGCCTAGCCCTGACGAGTTCAAAGTTCAGATGCCTGTATTGAAGGAAGCATTGTCAGTATTGGATCTTGCGTTTTTGGAGCTCCCAGGATTTGAGGCAGATGACATAATAGGCACTTTGGCATGCAAGTACAGTGATGAAGGGTTCTCAGTCAGCATTCTTTCAGGGGACCGGGACTGTCTGCAGTTGGTGAGTGATAACAGGGAAGTGATTCTCTTTGTGCGTGGAATCACCCAGACCAGGGAATATAACAGAGACGCTGTGAAGAAGGATATGGGGATTTGGCCTGAGCAGATTCCTGATCTGAAAGGCCTTGCAGGCGATCAATCAGACAATATTCCAGGTGTCAAAGGGATTGGTGAAAAGACTGCAGTTAAGCTGCTGCAAGAATACGGCAGCATTGAAAATATCTTTGCTAACATTGATTCAGTTTCACCGAATAGGGCACAGAGGCTTTTGCGTGAGCAGAAAGAGCTGGCCTATCTGTGCAAGAACCTGGCAGTTATTTCGTGTGACGCCCCATGCCACGTTGAATTTGAGACGGCAAGATGGGACGGGCCAGATGTTGATAAGGCCAAAGAGTATTTCAGGGCAATGGAATTCCACAGTCTGATAAAGAGACTTTCAGGATTTGAAGTTTCCGGTACCCAAGAGGTTGAGCTTGCCGGGCAGCAAGCAGTCTCACTTGAGTGCCACCAACTTGGAGCGTCGGAAATTGCCTCAGAGGGTTTCGAAGTAATAGATTCAGAAGATAAGCTAAGGCGCCTTTCGGAGCATATTGCTAAGTCAGGCCGGTTATCGATCTATGCAGGTTCAACTGATATTGACAGTCAGGTCACCCAGGATTTTCTATGGCCCGAATTGCTGGGCGTTTCTGACGGCAAGCGTTGTTTCCTGATTGATTTCAGCCAGGGCCTTTTCAGCGGTTCTGCTTATTACCAGGAAATTATGTGGAAATATTTTGGCCCCGTTTTTCAGGATCCTAGAGTCGAAAAATCGGGGTTTGATTTGAAATGGCTTTATACCATGTGTTTTCACAAAGGGATTGCTTTTTGTGGCTTCAAGTTTGACGCCATGGTAGCCGCTTACCTGCTTGACCCTACCCGCACCACTTACAGGTTGGATGGCCTTGTTAAGAACTACCTGGATAAGGACATGCCTTCTTCTATTCAGAGCCTGTCAAAGGCCGAGAGGTCTTCGGAAGACGCTCAAAGGGCACACCTTGCCCATTTGGCCAAAGGAGCATGCTTTGGAATTGAGCTGGCTCAACCAATGAAGGCTGATCTGGAAAAATACGGCCTTTGGGAGCTTGCAGAGAAAGTGGAGTTCCCAATGATTGAGGTACTTGCCTCTATGGAAGCGTTGGGAATTGGTGTTGACATTGAAAAGGGAAGGGCTCTAAGAGATCACTTTGCACAGAGGCTAAGTGAACTTGAAGAAGAAGCATATGAGATAGCGGGAGAAGAATTCAACCTTGGCTCTCCAAAACAGCTTAGCCGCATATTGTTTGAAAAACTCAATCTTACTCCTGTGAAGAAAACAAAAACCGGTTTTTCTACTGATGCTGAGGTACTTGAGACCTTGAGCCAGGCCCATCCTTTGCCCGGGAAGATTCTTGAGCACAGGCACTATGCCAAACTCAAATCTACCTATCTTGATGTGCTTGAAGGCGTTATTAACCCTGTTACAGGTAGGATTCATTCAACATTCCACCAAACCGTTACTGCAACAGGCAGACTTTCAAGTGCCGAGCCTAATTTGCAGAATATTCCTGTACGCGGAGATCTCGGGAAAGCTATAAGGGGCATATTCATTCCTTCCCCTGGCCGGTTGTTCCTTGCGTCAGACTATTCTCAGATAGAACTTAGGGTTATGGCTCACATTTCAGATGATCCGTCTATGATAGCTGCCTTCAGGCATAAGGAAGATATTCACAGGAGAACTGCAGCTGAGATGTTTGGAGTCTCACAGGACCAGGTGACTCCTGAACTCAGAGACAAAGCCAAGGCAGTAAATTTCGGAGTAATCTACGGTATTTCCGATTTTGGATTGGCACGGAACACAGGCGTTTCCAGAGACGAAGCCAGAAGGTTCATTGAGACATATTTCGACAGATACCCAATGGTCAAGCAATATATGGAAAATGCAATTGCAGAAGCCAGGCGCACGGGCTACGTGACTACAATCTTGGGCAGGCGGAGGCCTATACCTGACATACATTCCAGGCTCAGAACCAGCCGTGGGTTTGCTGAAAGGACTGCAATTAACACTCCGATACAGGGAAGCGCCGCCGACATCATTAAACTTGCCATGATTCGGATATACAGCCGGATAAAGCAAGAAGGGCTTGGTTCCAGGATGATTCTTCAAGTTCATGATGAACTGATATTCGAAATACTGCCATCAGAAGAAGAGTCTATGAAGAAGATTGTAAGAGAAGAGATGGAAGGAGTTCTGGGACTTAAAGTGCCACTGGTAGTTGAGATTGACGTAGGAGCCAGCTGGTACGATGTCTAGCCAGGCTGCGGGCAAAGAGCCCTATATAGTTGGGCTTACAGGCGGAATAGCCACAGGGAAAAGCACGGTATCAAATTACCTGAGGCACCTTGGCGCCCGGGTTATTGATGCTGATGAAGTGGCGCACCAGGTAACTCTACCAGGCGCTGAGGGCTTCTCCAAGTTGGTTGAAGCGTTTGGTACAGACGTGGTAAATCCTGATGGATCTCTTAATCGAAAGAAACTGGGGCAGATTGTCTTCAACAATGAAGAGGCTCTTTCTGCTTTGAATGCAATAGTCCATCCCCTTGTTATTTCTCGAATTTGCTCTATGATTGAAATCCTGGCCAGAGATTCAGAAGACAGTGGGCAAGCGCCATTTGTGATTTTGGATGTGCCTTTGTTGTTTGAAACAGGCCTGGACAGAATCTGCAATGAGGTTTGGGTTGTAGCAGTAGGCCCTGATACCCAAATCAAGAGGCTTATGGAACGGGATGGCTATACCAGGGAAGAAGCCCTTAGCAGGATTAGGGCCCAAATGCCCCTTGAAGAGAAGGCCAGGCTTGCTGGCACGGTAATAGATAACAGCGGTAGCCGTAGAGCCACCAGGAAGCAAGTCCGGGATCTCTTTCTTGGCCTTGAAAGGAGATTGAAAGGGTAATATAGAAACTTTGAATCTCGAAGCAATGGTTGAGGATTAGTTTCTTGGCCAGTGCCATTTATAACCAGGAGGAAGGCTGTATGACCACAGCAGGACAGAATCACAGTGAAATGAAAGATGTCACAGCGAAAACTTTTGACAGGGAAATAGCCTCGGCAAGGGCATCGGTAGTTGATTTTTGGGCTCCTTGGTGCATGCCATGCAAACGGCTGTCTGAAGTAATCAACCAGTCCTTAACCGATGTGGGAGGCACCTATGAGGGGAAAATCAATTTCCTCAAGGTGAACGTTGACGAAGAAACAGCCCTTGCCCAGAAGTTTGGAATTATGACTTTGCCCACTGTAATCGGATTTTCAGGAACCAATCCTGTTGAGCGGTTCAACGGGCGGACCAAAGAAGAGTTTGTAAAGTGGGTTCAAAGGCTTGCAGACAGGGTAGGGTTATTGGATGAGTAGGCCGGGCAATTGAAGATTGGGAAAGCTCACTTGAGACATGAATTGGAGGGCCTAAGATGACAAAGAAGATCATAGATTTACGTTCGGATACAGTAACCAAACCAACCCCGGAGATGCGGGAAGCTATGGCCAGGGCTGAAGTGGGTGACGACGTATACGGCGAAGACCCTACAATAAACCGGCTAGAGGCCCTTGGCGCCGAGATGGTTGGCAAAGAAGCAGCATTGTTCGTCCCAACAGGAACCATGGGAAATCAGGTATCAGTAATGGCATGGACTAATCGGGGTGATGAGATTATTCTAGAGTCTTCTGCCCATATTTACATGTATGAGGTGGGCGGCCCTGCAGTTCTTTCCCAGGTTCAGATTAGGCCCGTTACGGGATACCACGGCGCAATGGACCCCGAAGATGTAAAGAGTGCCATAAGGAGTGCCAACATACATTTTCCCCGGACTTCGTTGATTTGCATGGAGAACACCCATAACCGTTCAGGCGGGTGCGTGATTCCTCTGGATAACATGAAGGCCATTTACGATCTTGCGAAGGAACAAGGGGTTTCGGTTCACCTTGACGGAGCAAGGGTGTTCAACGCAGCCACCTCTTTAGGTGTCGATGTGAAAGAAGTTACCCGGTACACAGATTCGGTGCAATTCTGCCTGTCCAAGGGCCTCTGCGCCCCTGTAGGCTCTTTGGTAGCCGGCCCCAGGCCATTTGTAGACCGGGCTCGCAAGTGCAGAAAGCTTCTGGGAGGCGGAATGCGGCAGGCAGGCATTCTTGCTGCAGCAGGCATAATTGCACTTGAAAAAATGGTATCCCGCCTTTCTGAGGATCACGCCAATGCCCAAAAGCTGGCCCGGGGCCTTTCGGAAATTCCAGGGCTTGGTATAGACATGAGTACTGTCCAGAGCAATATGGTGGCGGTTGAGGTAAAGGGCGTAGGAATGGACGAAGTTGAATTCTCTGCCTTTATGAAGGAACGGGGAGTACTGTTCAACGCGTCTTTGCCTTATAAGGTCAGAATGGTTACTCACCATGATGTGTCTTCTGAGGATATTGATGAAGCAATTGAGCGCATTAAGGATGCGTTAAGAGGATGAGTCAAAAAGGCTTGTGGGACAGCCAAGATCACGGTCTGGGTAACCGCTCTGATGCGGCTGGCGTTGCTAATTCCAGGGGTTTGGGCAGCAATGAAGCCGCAACAGGGCCCAATGTTGGGCTCAAACCTCCGCCAGGCGCCCCGCTTGCCTTAAGAATGACTCCCACAGACTTTGATGAGTTTTTCGGCCAAGAGGAACTTATGGGCCCTGGGAAAGCACTTCGCAAGATGGTAGAAGAAGATAAGATTGTTTCAATGCTTTTCTGGGGCCCTCCCGGTACAGGAAAGACTGCTCTTGCCCGGTTAATTGCCTCCAAAACCAGATCCTACTTCAAAGAGCTGTCAGCAGTTACCTCCGGCGTGCAAGATGTTAGGCAGGTAGTGGCTTTTGCAAAGGAAGTAAGGAAGGCCGGTAGAAGGACAATTTTGTTTCTTGACGAAATCCACCGGTTTACCAAAGCCCAGCAAGATGCGCTTTTGCCCCATGTGGAAAACGGTACTATAACCCTTATAGGCGCTACCACTGAGAATCCGTACTTCTCAGTGAACTCGGCCCTTCTTTCGAGAATGAGGGTGTTCCGGTTTGAGCACCTGTCACCTTCAGACATACGGACTATGCTTGAAAGAGCCATAAGCGATCCTGAAAGGGGGCTTGCGGGAGGCGAGAAAGGTTCCGGCAAAAGGCCCGGGATAGAAGTGGAAGACAAGGCGCTTGAGCACATTGTCGGATATTCCAAAGGTGACGGCCGTACTGCCCTGAATGTGCTTGAAGCCCTGTACAATGCAGGTGACGTCACAGAAGGGAAAAAAGTTTTAACTCTGGATAAGGCCCTTGAAGTAACCCAGAGCCCGGTGCTTTTTTACGACAAGACAGGTGACCAGCACTATGACATAATATCTGCCTATATCAAGAGCATGAGGGGAAGCGATCCGGATGCTGCCCTTTACTGGCTTGCCAGAATGCTGCAGTCGGGCGAAGATCCCAGGTATGTTGCACGGCGCCTGGTCATATGTGCGTCAGAGGATGTAGGGTTGGCTGATCCTATGGCTCTCGTGTTGGCAGAATCTGCGTTCAGAGCCGCCGAACACCTGGGCATGCCCGAAGCAAGAATTCCCCTTGCTCAGGCAACTGTCTATGTAGCCCTTGCTCCCAAATCGAATTCTGCTTATCTTGCCGTAGATAGGGCTCTCCAAGATGTAAAGGAGAGGCCAGCATACCCTGTGCCCGCCCACTTAAGGGGAACAGGGTATTACGGCGCTCAAAAGCTTGGCCACGGAGACGGTTATCTTTACCCCCATGATTACCCCAAACACTATGTGGAACAGCAGTATCTTCCCAAAGAACTTCAGGGAACCAGGTATTTTGAGCCTTCTGAGAACGACAGGCCGTTTCGCAGGAATTCCGAGTCTGGAAGCACCAATTCCAGCCAAAACACAGGCCCTAATAAGAACAAGCCCTAGTACCGCCATTACCCCCTTGCCCCTTTGACCGGTTGAAATGGATAATCGGCATCTTGTATGGGAAAAATTCTTCTGATGCTATTGAGGTTCGAATTCTTTGAAATCTGACCAACCAGAGTGGGGGCGTACTAATGGTTTGCCCAAAGTGCAAAAGCCGGGCAATAGGGAAAATCGGGCAAAACCAGTACTATTGCTGGGATTGCAGTATTGAGTTTGTACCCACAAGCGGCGGGATGAGGATGTATAGGCTGGAACCGGACGGAACGGCCATGCCTGAGTCATTTGATGGTGTAGCGCAGGCGATCTTGACCGGTGTACGGGAATCACAGATCAATGCTGACTTCCAGGTTGCAGATGCACCTGGCCGGCAGGGAGAAGATACTGCAATACCAGACATTGTAATACCGGAGGCTTGAAACAGTGAAACTCAGGTCTCTATGCTGTAGGGCCATAAAATGCGGATTTGTCTTAGGAGTAATAACCGGGAAAAAGGAGCTGTATCTTCGAATGAGAAATCGCACGTTTTGGGATGGGCTTGCAATGGGGGCCATCGCAGGAATGGTATTGGGACTGGCTATGCTTTCCAGAGAAAGAATGACCCCAATGGAGGAGACCAGAATGGCCATGGGCAGGACCGCAAGGCGCGCGTGGAGAAGAGCCCAGGGCAGTGTCGGACGTATGGTAGGAAGGTTCTCTGGCTGAGAGGCTCAAATCTAAAAGGGCAATCTTTTTTGCCCTTTTTGCTTTGGCCATATCTGTGTTTCTTATTCTCGTCCGCGGCATTCTTGCCCCATTCATCCTGGCTGCTTTTCTAAGCTATGTCCTTGAGCCTCCGGTATCGTTTTTTCAGCGGCGCGGCATGTCCAGATCAGGAGCTATTGGTTTTGTCTACCTGGCAATTTTTACTGCTGTCGTTCTGATTGGTTTGTATTTTGTACCCAGGTTTTTTCACGATCTAGGCGAGCTTTCTCAGGCAATCCCGGGATATGTAGACCGGGTACAGGAATTTTCGGCAAGGACTTACCGGTTGAGTGAAACATACAATGTCCCCAAGGGCTTTACTAAAGGAGTCACCAATGCCCTTACAGGGCTTGAAGCCCACTTGGTTAACGCAGGAGAAAAATCAGTTCAGTATATCTTCTCATCAGCTACTCTGGTGTCTTACCTGTTTCTAGCGCCGGTCATCGCTTTCTATATATTAAGAGATATCAATAAGTGGCGGCACAAAGCAGTAATTACCATGGCCGGGCACCCTCTTCCATATGTAGATTTTGTCAGGGATGTTGACCGGGTATTTGCCGGATTTATCCGCGGCCAATCCCTGGTTGCCCTTTTTGTTACGGCCATGGTATGGATTCTGTCTATTGTGCTGGGGCTGAAATTCGGTGCAGTGCTGGGAGTCATCAGCGGCCTAGGTGAGTTCATCCCGTATTTTGGCCCGGCTATAGGCAATCTGCCCCTTCTTGTTACTGCGTTTCTGAAGTCACCTGTCACGGGTCTTTGGGCGCTAGCCCTTGTTGCTGTCATACAGTGGTTCGATTCAAGCATCATGGTTCCAAGGGTTACAGGTGCCAGGGTAGGGCTTCATCCTTTATGGGTCATCTTCGCAATTTTCGCAGGTGGGGAACTCTTCGGTTTCTGGGGCATTTTCCTGGCAGTTCCCCTTGCAGGAATAATGCGTGTGTTGTTTGGCTTTCTGAAAGCAGTAGTTGCAGGAATTGCGCCCCAATAGGGGGCTATGTAAACGGTGGAACAGGAACATATTGGTTGCATGTAGAAGAAGTTGCATTGCAGGAAGGAGGTTTTCATAATGGTGACAAAAATCGGAGTGATCGGTGCAGGAACCATGGGCCGTGGAATTGCCGAGTCTGGCCTTGTGGCTGGAAAAGAAGTTGTTCTTGTTGATTCAACACAAGACCTTGCCCGCAAGGGATATGAAGGCATTGAGAAGAGTTTTGCCAAAGGGGTTCAGAGGGGCAGGATAACTTCTGAAGCCAAAGGCCAAATGCTGGCCAGGCTTAGCTGTTCAGACGATTATGACGGCCTTAGGGATGTTCAGGTTGTTATTGAAGCAGTATATGAGAATATGGAAGTCAAACGACAAGTCCTATCCAAACTGTCCCAGGTGGTTGGGAAAGATGTTCTCATTGGTTCAAACACTTCTTCTTTAAGCATCACTGGGATGTCAGAATCAGTAGATGAACCTGGCAGGTTTGTGGGAATACATTTCTTTAACCCTGTCCCGGTTATGAAACTTGTGGAGATAATCAAGGGTAACAAGACTTCCCAGGCGGCCATGGATAGAGCGAAGGAGTTATGCGAAGGCCTTGGTAAGACTCCTGTAATCGTAAGGGAGTCACCTGGATTCGTGGTCAATCGGCTTCTGTGTCCTATGCTGAACGAGGCAGCGTATCTCTTGATGGAGGATGTGGCATCAGCCGAGGATATTGATACTGCAATGAAACTTGGTGCCAATCATCCCCTTGGGCCTTTATCCCTGGCAGATTTAATAGGTATAGACGTGCTTTACGCCATTATGGAGACTCTTCATCAAGATCTGAAAGACGATAAGTATAAACCATGTCCGCTGTTGAAGGAGATGGTTGACAAGGGACACTTTGGGCGTAAATCAGGTCAGGGCTTTTTCAAGTATTAGGCCAAAAAGTGCAGAATGTGTTGGAGGGGGTTATCCCCCTCCTTGCTTTACTTGCATTAATTGAATCAAACCTGTTCATACCGGGAAAATGTTCAACTTGCGATGCCACCTGCCTGGGTGACTGTTCTCGCTGACCGGCCAGGCAAGCTGAGCCCAAGTTTTAGAGTTTATAACCGATTTTCCTTAGAAATGAATGGCGCGCCTGAATATCATCTGGGCCTTCAACGCCCTTGGGAGAGCTTCCGTCTATGACGCCCATGATTCCCCGTCCCTGTTCTGTCACGGCGACAACAACCTGGGCCTCATTTGCCGTAGCACAGAAGATGTTAACTACTTCAGGCACCATTTTGATGTTGTTCAAGACATTAATGGGGAATCCATTTTCGATGAAAATGATAAATGCATGGCCTGTTCCAAGGTTAAGGGCATTCTTTTTGGCAAGTTCCACCAGCCGCTCATCGTTGCCGGCTGTACGCACCAGGCAAGGGCCGCTTGCTTCGAGGAATGCGATTCCAAACTTGATTCCTCCGCCTGCATTAGCCATAGCCTCGTAAAGGTCCTCGACAGATTTGATGAAATGGGTTTGTCCAAGTATCATGTTGAGGTTTTCGGGCTTTTCAATATTCACAACGTCGAATTGAATGGACATAGTATCTCCTCCCAATGTAGTCGAACCTGTAACCGCGTCTAGTCATTCTATCATGCCAGTAGATTGTCCTGCCCGCGAGCACATGCGCTCAGCCCATCTTATAACTGGTTGATTTTGCTTCTTACCAGTCCCACCATTCGCTATTCGGTTGGGGCATCATCTCCAACATATACGATTAAGCCATCTGGCAGGACCTTCATATTGCAGATAACCGGGTCTGCAGTTATCAATGTTCCGCCCATGCTCTTGGCAAGATAAGCCGATATTCCGCTATTTAGCTGAAGGCCTTGGTGTTCTGCCATCAATTTTGCGGTCTCCAGGGCGATTTCTGGGGTAACCGGTTGGACGTCAATCGGAAGCTGGTCCAACAAGGCTAGGAGATCTGCAAATGAGTCAGGATGATCAGTTATGCCTTTTAGATATACCATAAGCATGTCAAGGGCCGTGACTCGTATTTTTGACCCACAGCTGTGGGCTTGTTCCAGAATTCTCTGAATCACAGATCCTTTGGGTTTTCCCTCAAGGTATGTAATCAGTGATGAAGCATCGATGATGCAAGGTGAGTCGTCGCACAAAGATGTTCTGCCGCTCTCACCGGGATCAGAGAATATTTTCATTGGCTGTTTTCCCTCGACGTCTCTAGTGTCTCTTTTCGGTTGAAAAATCCGAGCCCGTGTTCAACTGGGTTTTCGAACTCTGGCACAAGCACCAGTTTTCCGTCTAAATCATAAACGGTGAACTTAGTCCCGGGCTTTAGGCCAAGCTTGTTTCTGATCTGCACCGGTATGACTATTTGGCCCCTGGTGGAAAGAGACGTTCTGTGCATTTGGGTCACCTCGCAAAAATGCGGGCCGCTTTCGGGCAGCAGCAGTCTCAGGGAGAATAGCCCGAAAGATGCCCTGCAGTCAGCCATACTTGCCTTATTATGCCCGGAATTTCAGGGGAAGATAGCACCGGTGTTCAGATGTGTAAATTGGGCAGCAAATGTTGAAATTATGGCCAATGTCGGAGAACATATATCCAGGCGATATGCGAACTGGAACAGCAACCCAGTACTGCACTGGATCTGGTATCCGGATGCCGCCGAACATGTATCCGACTGACATCGGAAGTTCGACCAAATATACGGAGGTGCTTAGATAATGGCTGAACGTGAAGTAGTGGTATATTCGACTCCAACCTGTCCCTGGTGCACAAGGGCCAAGGATTATCTGAAGCAGGCAGGAATAGATTTCGAGGAAAAAGATGTTTCTGTTGATCTTCAGGCTGCCCGTGAAATGGTGAAAGTGTCTGGCCAGATGGGCGTGCCGGTTCTGACAATAGACGGCAGCGTGGTTGTGGGTTTCGATAAGAAGAAGATTGACCAGCTTCTTGGGTTGTAATTTTGCACCCGGTTTGAGAGAGTTAGCGAACGTTTGAGAAAAAGGGCGAAATAAGCGGTACTTGGATTCGTTTCGAGTACCGCTTATCATCAGATTTGATCAGTCCCGCATTCAGTTGTGCGCAAGTGAAGTTCCAGTAGGGATTTACTCTTTTGCACCCACGTGTTTACCGTTCTTTCCGAGCGTCCCAATATAGAAGCAATTTCCCTAATTGTTTTTTGCTGGAGTCGATACCTGATAACCGATTCATATGGTTTAGGGAGTCGGCTTATAGCGTCGAGCAGTTCAGTTACTCTTATGTGATCGTTCTGGTTTTGAGTTCTGATGCGGATGTTGTCTGCACAAGGCAATTCTTTCGCTTTATGTTTTTGAGCCTTCAGAGAAAGGCGACGCGCTACTGTCTTAACCCAAGCTTGCGGGCTACGTATCCCAACACCGTTCATAGTTTCATATGCTCGCCATAACGCAAACAAGGTTTCCTGCGCCACATCCTTGCTCAAATGAGAATCTTGAAGTATGGCCAAGGAATTGTGAAACGCTATTTGATAAAGACTATGGTATGTCTTTTCGAATTCAGACGAAAAGCAAGACATCCGTTGGTCCTCTTTCGGATTTCTCATGATGCTTAGCAATAGCTGTGGGCTAGGATGAAATACAAGCTTCGATTACTGCTAGACAATTCCAAATAATTAGACCGATGACAGAGGGATTTTGTTCCCTTATGGAGCAAGAACGCCAGAAAGGCAAGTTTTGCAGGTGTACGTTGCGTGTTTTGGATCTGAAACGGCACTAATAGAGTGGGAGGTGAAATCTTACCGGTATAACGTATTGTCTGAATCCTTTATGTGGTGCTCTAGTTTGGTGTCGAGTTACTACAAGTTTGTATAAGGGAGATCGGCCTGGTCCAGTGTATCGTGTTTGAAACAGAAGATAATTGCGATACATTTGCCATAGGAGATGTCATTATTCGGGTTTCGCCGGAAACCAATTGATGAACGGTGGATACTGGATGGCATACACAGTTTACATCCTGGCGAATAAGGGGGCTACCTGGTAAATTCTATCTTGAAGCGAAGGAGGGCAATTCGTGTTGCGGAAAACAGGGTGTTTGATGCTGATGTTGTTTGTGAGTATTGTTTTTCTTTCTGCTTGCCAACCATTTGTTTTTGCAAACATTCCGGAAGATGAGATACCTGACTATATCAAAGAAAGCATAAAGGATTTGGGGTCTGATGACAGTAAGGCTAAGGACATAGTCTGGCGTGTCTGTGAAGAAAGAGAGAATTACACCTGGGTTGCGGCGGAGTATAAACTCGAGGTGTTTGGACGAACCGAGAACATGTATGCTATAGCAATCTATGATAGCCAGGGTTCGTCTGGGGGAGGAATTACAGCAAGCATGCCCGATGATACAAGTTTTGCAGGAGGTGTTTCTTCTCCGGCTGGACATACTGCACGTACAATATCAGCCCAAGGTTTTACTACTGACAAACGGATTGTGAAGATTGTCGGCACCACAACAACCGGTAAACAAGTAGAAACCGTCCCTGTGAACGGGTATTGGTGCATGGTACTAGAGGATCCGGAGCATAACGAAGGCTGGGAACGTGTTGCCGGGGTAAATGCAAAAGGGGAGATTGTCTCGAAACTTGATTTGCCTGGCCTGAAGTAGGCCGGCAGGTCAATAAAGGTTGAACAGGGATTGATTGAATGGAGAAAGGGCAGTTTGGACTGCCCTTTCTGTAATGCCGGGCCTTGCTGCGTTTTGGTTGTCTAGTTTATTCCTAGAATTAACAGGATCAAGATAAGGAAAATGATGAACGCCAGCTGGTTGTCAATATTCCATCCTGCTCCTCCAATGCCTCCCATATCAGGGCCTCCTCTCAGTTAACCTAACTTATGTTATGTAACTAATAGGAAGTTGCTACACTTTGGTGAAATTTGACTGCCGGGGGAGGGTAAGTAGATGCCTCCCCCGGCAATCTTCAGGTACCGGCTGGTTTCATACGCCTGATTGGCCAGCCTGGGTCTGCATTTCCTGACTGGCCGTGTCTGCGCCAGAGGCCGTCAGAAATATGCGACAACTATTGAGGCTTGTAGTATCCCTGTTTCTGCATATAGTTGAAGATCTTCTCGCCGTGTTTCTGCTCGTCATCCTGGATGTTTTGGAGATCCTTCCTGAGCTGTGAATTGGCAGACTCAAATACTGCTGTGTCGTAACCGCTGGAAACGAATTTCTCGGTCATAAGCATATCATGGCAGATGGCTGCGTCATCAGTAGCACCTGTCTGCCCCTGTTGTCCCTGCTGCCCTTGTTGCGTTTGCCAGGGTTCCTGGCCATAGGCGCTCCACTGATGAGTCTGGTTGTCAAGGGAGCCGGTTTCAAAACCTGCCCCTGCCATTTTGAAATCTTGCTTAGTGCCTGCCTGCTGATTGGCGCCCATTTGCTGCGTGCCGCCTTGATTTCCTAGGTACCTGTTCAGGGTGTCATAGTGATTCTGCTCTTCCTGGGCCAACTCATTGAAGAGATTGCGCAGTTCCTGGGATTTGGTAAGGCTGGCGTATCCTGAATACTTCTTAATGCAAATTTCCTCATGAGACAGTTGATCTTTCAGCAATGACCTTTCTTTTTGCGTCAATTGATGGGTCATTATGATATCACCTCTCATTAAGGATGCGAAGAAACTTGAAGACATATTCCTCACCGGGTGATGAACATGCCTGTAAGGATATGGTTGGCTACTCTTTGAATGAGATAGCACGGTGGGGAAATATTACGATAAATATGATGTGGTATGTTACGTAAGATAGAGATATAATGGTAATGCCAGAAGAGGAGGTCATAACTATGCCCAATATCAGGCCAATCTCGGATTTGCGAAATTTCAGCGATGTTGTGCGCGATGTTACCGTGGGAGAGCCTGTTTTCTTGACCAAGAACGGAAGGGGGCGCTACGTACTATTGGACATAAAGGAATACGAAAAGACAAAGGCAACAATCAGACTTTTGTCTGAATTGGCCGAGGCGGAAACTGCTGGGAAAAGCCAGGGATGGCTTTCTACCGAAGAAGTGAAAGGTAATTTGAGGGTATAGCACATGTACAAGATTCGAGTCAATCCTGTTGCACTAACGGATTTGCGAGGGATTAAGGCTTATATCATCGAGGAGCTAAGCAGCCCTGATGCCGCAGTGATGGTTGTGGAGAAGATTATCTTGTGCTACGAGCAACTAGAGAAATATCCAATGATGGGTGCAAGCTTATCCGCGGTGCTTGATATTCGTACTGATTATCGATATCTTGTTTGCGGCCACTACCTTATTTTCTACCGGATGGAAGGTGAATACGTTTCTATCTACCGCATCTTGCACGGCAGGCGGGATTATCTGCAGATTCTGTTCGGCGATTTGCCCGTAGACGGAGATATGAAATAGCCTCAGTGGCTTAGTGTCCAAACCTCATGTGGCCAATCCAATTTGGCTGAGCCTTTTTCAACTTGATCTTGACCTGATTGCCAATGCCCCTAAGTGCAGGCGTGCGCGATACCTACAATATTGTTTGCTTCTTAGCACGATTTTGGGGTTGCCTAATTGACGGGCTAAATGTATAGTGTAATTTGGTGGGCTGTTAGTGACACATGTAACAAGTGTGCCCCAGATGGCCGGGTTTTCTTGAACTCAGTCGTGTTAGAGGGTTATTACGATTAAGTAAGAAGGGTGATCACATGGCTCAAAAGACTAATCCATTTCAGACCATGCTCGAACAGCTGGACGCGGCTGCCCAGATCGCCGGGTTAGACAAGAATGACTACATTACACTTCGCTACCCCGAGCGCGAATTGACAGTTAACTTCCCTGTCAAAATGGATGACGGCAGCACTCAAGTATTTACTGGTTACCGAGTTCAGCACAGCACTGTCAGAGGACCCGCCAAAGGCGGAATTCGCTTCCATCCAGACGTAGACATGGATGAAGTTAGGGCTCTGGCAGCCTGGATGACCTTCAAATGCGCCGTTGTAGATATTCCCTACGGTGGC
Organism: Bacillota bacterium; assembly: GCA_040766745.1. Taxonomy (GTDB): domain Bacteria; phylum Bacillota; class Sulfobacillia; order Fermentithermobacillales; family Fermentithermobacillaceae; genus JAXGPX01. Next base: position 18,447 of record JAXGPX010000002.1, on the reverse strand, counting down.
GCCAAAGGCGGAGTAACAGTCGATCCTACTAACTTGTCCGTTAGCGATAAGGAACGTATCACCAGGGGTTACACAGCTAAGATTGCAGATTTCATCGGACCTGAAAAAGACATACCAGCCACTGACGTGAACACAACCCAGCAAATGATGGGTTGGATCATGGATACTTATAGCACTCTTAAAGGCGTTTACTCCCCTGGAGTAGTAACCAGCAAGCCGGTCGAAGCAGGCGGCTCCATTGGACGCAAAGAGGCAACCGGACGCGGAGTGTTCATTACTACCAGAGAACTTGCCAAGAAACTTGGAATGGATCTCAAGAAATCCACTGTAGTGGTTCAGGGATTCGGAAACGTAGGCAGCAATGCTGCAATGTACCTTCATGAGGCAGGTGCCAAGATTATCGCTGTAAGCGACGTATCAGGCGGACTGTACTGCGAAGACGGGTTGGATATTCCTGCCATGCTTGATTACGTGGCGAAGCATCCGCGCCATATCATCGAAGGATACAAGCAGGACGGAATCAAGGCTACAGACAATCATGGGATTCTTACCTGCAAGACAGACTTCCTGGTACTGGCTGCCCTGGAGAACCAGATTACCGAAGAAGTGGCAAAGGAAGTTCAGGCAAAGGTTGTTATCGAAGGCGCCAACGGCCCTACGACCTTCGGAGGAGACAAGATTCTCGAAGAGAGAGGCGTCTTTGTTTGCCCCGACATCCTGACCAACGCCGGTGGAGTTACAGTATCCTACTTCGAATGGGTTCAGAACCTGCAGCACCTTGCATGGGATCTAGAGACTGTTAACAACAACCTTGAAAGAATTATGGTTAAGGCATTCAACGAAGTATATACAGTTGCAGAAGACAAGAAGATCCCAATGAGAATGGCAGCTTATATTGTGGCACTTCAGCGCCTGGTTGCTGTTCAGAAGATTAGAGGGATTTTCCTATAAGTTTCTGTTGGATCTTCGCAGGAGCCAAGAATGACTGTTCCTATGCGAAGCACAACAGATAGGTTGCGGCGTCAGAATACGCAGAAAAGTCTGCAAATGCAGACCGGACAAACCAGAAGATGCAGCATAGGCGCACTACGGGCCGTGACAAGAAAAGCACTGAGAAACGCAGCATTAGTTGCAGCAGAGACGTGGCAGTAAATGTTAAGTTTTCGCCGTGACATGTAGCACTAACTGAAGAAAAATACGGAGCAGGGTTCGCAACACTAAACGAAGTTCAAGTTATAGTACAAGACCAGGCATCAATTGCACCAGGTAAATCAGTAACAGCCGAACCAGCGAACGCGAATAATTGTTGAAACATGGCGAATAGACGGACTAGTAAATAAAGCATTGCCGTACCGGTATTAGCATTACAGCACAGGCCATGGATTGGTTAGTTATCGAAGAATAATACGCAGCAGAGGACCGACGTAAGACCAAGGATAATATGTACTAGATAATGCAGAACAAGTCACAGTTGAATCTGGAGTTTCACCGCAGCCAACGCAGAAAAAGGGCCCTCGCTGGGCCCTTTTTCTGTGGAACGGGATGGAACGAGGGGACGGTTCGCGCGTTCCACGTGACGAGATTGGACCGCGCGAACCGTCCCCTCGTTCCATTTGACCACTTTAATTCAAGGCGAAAAAGGTATAAGATTAAACCAAACGGGGAGCTGTTTACTAACGGCTGAGAAAGGGCTAATAGCGCCTGACCCATGGAACCTGTTCAGGGTAATGCCTGCGAAGGGAAATCCGAGTCAGACTGCCCGCACTCCGGTGCGGTTTTTTGATGCCCCCCCAGTCAAATGGAGGGTTTGCTGTGCGTAACAAGAAACTAGCTATGTTGGTTGAAGGAGCCTTAATGGTGGCTCTGGCTTTTGTACTAAGCTTTGCCAAGGTTTACCAGGCGCCATACGGAGGTTCAGTGACCTTGGGAAGCATGATTCCCATTTTGCTGTTTGCCTTGCGGTATGGCACAGGCCCCGGGTTACTGGCCGGTACTGTATACGGCTTCACCCAGCTCATTGTTGAACCTTCAGTGGTTCATCCTGTGCAGATGATTTTGGATTACCCCCTTGCCTTTGGGCTCCTGGGACTTGCCGGCCTATTTCAAGACAGGCCTGCCTTAGGTGTATCTGCGGGCATAGGAGGAAGATTTGTCAGCCACTTCATTTCAGGAGTAATATGGTGGAGAATATACGCGCCTGAGGGCATGAACGAATACGTGTATTCTCTGGCCTATAACGGAGGATACCTTGTTCCTGAACTAATCATTTCTGCCGTAATAGTGAAATATGTGCTCCAGCGATTTATCCAGCAAAAGGTGGGTATTCATTGACAAGAAACTCCGGCCCCCGTCAATCTCAGCATAGCAGCGTGCTGCAAGCCTGCCTGCGAAATAGAAATTGCACAGGGGCCGGGGAACACTCTCAAGATCCACAGTATGTACAGAATTCTTCTGCCTGGATAGAGCATGATCCAAGGTATGTTTCGGTGGTGGCAGGCGGTGCAGTTGATGATGCAGACAAGGGGCCGGTTCAGCACGGATCACTTGTGATTGCCGCTGATTCCGGCGCCGAGTTCTTAAGGAAGCACGATCTTGCCCCTGACATAATCGTAGGAGATTTCGACTCTTCAGATCCTGAGACAATTGCATATTTCAGAAACCGTGGCCACGTTGAAATCGTATCCCTTAAGCGGGACAAGGATAAGACCGACACTGAAGTAGCCCTGGATCTTGCCCTGAAGAAAGGTTTTACTACGGCCATTGTGACAGGGGCTATGAGAGGCAGCCGCATTGATCACGAACTTGCAAACCTATTCCTGATAGAACACTATGCCAGGCAGGGCATGGATCTCATTCTACATTCCCAGGATACGGTGATTTTCGGCATATCCGGCTTGAATTCTGAGTATTGTGCAACGTATGGCTCGGCGTATGGTGCAAATTCTGACGAGACGCCTCGGATCATGCATTACCAGGGCAAGCGAGCATTTTACGGCAAACCCTCAAGCTGGGTGACCATATTGCCGGTAACCTGCTATGCCACAGGCGTAACTACATCAAACTTGAAATTCCCCTTGTACAATGCCACCTTACAGAGAGGAAGTACTCTGGGCGTGTCCAATGAAATGCTGGATAGAACGGCCAGCATATCTATTGCCAAAGGATTTGCTGTTGTTATTCTGAGCCGCAGGAGCCGTTCGAGTTAGTTTCCAGGAAGTTCAGACCTGGGCCTCCCCCTGGGGTCATCCCTGGCCGGCTTTCCAAGAGCCATCAACTCACCTAGCGGCATGAGCTCATAGCCTGCAGATTTGAGATTCTCCAGGACCATCGGCAGGGCTTCATGAGTTTGTTTTGCCGAATCTGACGCGTGAAAAAGCAATATGGCACCGGGAAAGCTCAGCTTAGATACTCTTTCTACGATGTACGTTGCACCTGGGTTCTTCCAGTCAAGGCTGTCTACTGCCCAAATTATGGTCTCGTAACCGAGTTCCCTGGCTGTCAGAACTACAAGATCATCGTAGTCGCCGTTGGGCGGCCTGAAGTACTTGGGCGTTGTGTTAGTAAGATTTACAAGTATATCGTGGGCTAACTGGATGTTTTTCTTAATTGATTCTTTATTTTCCTGGCTTAGATTTACATGTTCCTGCCCGTGGCTGGCAACTTCGTGCCCATCATCAACTATACGTTTTACCATATCCTTGTAATGGTTTGACCAAGGCCCGGATAAGAAGAACGTGGCCTTTTGATTGTACTGGGATAAAACATCCAGGACTTTGATGGGGATCTTGTCTCCCCATGATATGTCAAATGTCAGAGCCAGTGCCTTTCGTTCTGTGTTGACGTAGAATACCGGCATTTCAGTACCGGCAGCAAGTTGCGGGTCATACATCTCAAACACAGGTTTTACCGGGGGCCTTAGCACTCCGTAAAATATGCCGCCGGCGCATAGAAGAACGGCCAGGGCAATAAAACCAATCTGTTTTCTAAGGGCCATATGAATTCCTCCCAGGCAGTGGAAGCCAGGGAACTCCCATCCCTGGCTTCAATAATCCTTGATTAATGATAGTTGCCTGGAAGGAAATATATTACCTTGGCCTTCTTGGATTTTCCCTACCGGAATTCCAATGACCGTTTGCCTTAGGGCTATAATACCAACACCGATTGCTATGAAACGGCACTTGCCGGTGACTTCTTCATCCAGCCCCTTTGAATCCCAATACCAGGTTTGTGGCTTGTTATTGGCCTGGGCGCTGGTTTCCTAATCGACTGTGCCGGTTGCCTCAAAAACTCGGACAGAGACGGAGGCTGTGATTGGGGACGGCCAAAACTGCTTGTTACAATAGACTTACCGTCTTCTGACAGTGTGATTCCAGTTGGATCTGCTTTATCTTCTTTCTTCAAGCTTTCCCCGGAGGTAGACGGTTTTTCATGCCGTCCGCCGCTTTTCGATTTGGAAAGATCCAGTCCTGCAAGGAAGTTGAAAAGTGAAGTGATTAGCCTTGGGTCCAACCCCAGAACGCCACCTGGTTGGTGGGCCTGATTGGCATCCCGGGAAGGCAAGCCATGTTCACCTGGACTGACATGATATTGCCCGGCACTCCCGTCACTTTTTCCGTCAGTCTGCGAATCTATCTCGCCTGCACTTCCTGCAAATTCTGAATCATACGGCTCCTCAAGGAGAGGATATTGGGACAATATTGCTGACGAGGAGTCTTCGCCGCAATCACTGCAAACCCCTGCACCCTGTGGCCTGGCTGTGTCCCCATTTCCCAGCCCAGAACTCTCTGTGGGTTGCTGTGCCTTGGTTCTGCCAATTGACGAGATGACTCTCAGCAATGCTGTGAGCAGCGACGGATCAATGCCTGCATCCTTGCCCTCTTTGGCAACCATCAGCTTAGGCATCATTGAAAGTACAGAAACGAGATTGTCTTCTTGAATACCGCCGCTCCCTGAACCCAATATGCTGCCAAGGGGTGATTGGCCGCGTCCTTGGGCAGGGGCTGGACCGGAGATACCTGACAACAACGATGCAAGGGCGGCAATGGGCTGAAGTTGTAAACTATCCTGGCTTTGCAGGGCCGGTGGCGGGGTAGTACGGGCTTTATATGCCTGGCCGGCTGCCGGCGCCTGTCCTTCATCAGTTCCAGTCGAAACACCGGGGGTTTGATTAAGGCCTTCAGATTCAACTGAGTCCCCGGTACTATAGAAAGCCTCCAGGATCCCCATGAGATTCAAGAGGGCCAACAAGCCGGCTTTCTCGCGTACCAATTCAGGGGATTGAGAGCTGTCACTTGCCAGAAAGCATCTGGCAAGTTCTGATATGCTGCTGCTATTCACTTCCGATTCCGCCCCGGCCAAAGAAATTAGCAAACTCCGGAGGCACTTGTCCACCGAAAACTCCCCCGATTTCTGTTCTCAGCAGCTCCCGTGCCTCTCTTATGGCGTTGTTCACTGCTTGAGCTATCAATTTTTCAAGGGTCGCCAGGTCAAACGTTTTGGCGGCTAGTTTCTCTCTATCAATGGTGATGTTCTTTATGTTAAACCAGATATCTCCAGACACTCTAACCAGCCCGTCTTCTGACTCCCCCTGCACCACCCGGTCCTGTAAGCCCGACAATCTTGTGTTTACCTCGGATTCAATTCTTTCCATTTGCATGAGCAAACTAGCCAGATTGTGCACTCTGCTCCCTCCAGTTCCTTTACTTCTGCATCTTATGCCCATCTTGCATGAGAGGGTGCAATGATCTAGCGCCTGGCACCGAAGATTCCTCGACTTTTCGGCCTGGGCCCTTTCTTGAACGCTGTACGAAGTTTGTACTGAGGTGCGCTCATGACAAGCGGTTGATTCAAGAATTTCAGAATGCGAAAAGGAGGCTCAGGCTCCTGCTTTGCTGATGTATCTTTGCTCTTGCTGCAGTCATCATTTTGATCAAATGAGCCTGTGGCAGCCAAGAGAAGTATTAGGATCAAGAACAGCTCGTAAGGGTTAACCTCAACTCCGAAAATCTGCATTTTCTCCCCTCCTTAGTCCTGAGGTACTTCAGGCTCGGCAACATGTGAACCTGCAAATACTTGAACCAGCCATACTACTACAAGAATGATAAACAGGGACAGTGCTGAGTCGATTCTGGCAGCCATCAGGTCTCTTGCTTGTTCTGCCAGGGTTGTGATTTCCATTCCTTCAATGATTGAGTTTGAACTTTCAGCAAGGCTCAACAATGTATCTATGACACCACGGCCTTTTTGGCCGGTAAATGGCCTAAGTGCCGAGATGAGATCAAGAGTCTCCTTGGTAAGATGATTTGACACTCGAAAGCCCCCCTCTACAGAGAATTGTCAGACTATCCTGATTTTTCATCATCACATAATATGAGCGGCAGTAGATTTATGTTTACGTAAAACCAGCCAAGAATCGCACTGTTTGCGTTTCTGTGGAAATACAGGGCATGATTTATAGAACCGGCCTCATCAATACGCTGTTTGTGCGGCTAAAAAAGGTAAACTATACGTTAGGCGAGAACATTACACGAAATGTGTTTAGGTTTAGAGAGGGGCAGTAGATTCATGGACATTACATCTGTGCTCAAGAAAAAGACCCAGGATGACCCCGTAGACGAGGAAATCCGCATGGAGCGGGCAGAAGAACTGCACTCTGAATCGCTGGTTATCGACGGGCATCAGGGGACATTGCTTGACGTTATCAAAGGGGTAAGAGACTTTGGCGACGAGTCTTCAACCGGCCACTCAGACTTGCCCAGGCTTCGGAAGGGAGGGGTAGACTGCGCTGTTCTAAGCGCATTCCCTTACGACAGGTTAACGCCTATCCGAGGCACAAAGCAGGGGCTTGAATACATAGACGCATTCCATACATTGGCCGGAATACCCGGTGTGAGGCATGTCTTAAAGGCATCAGACATTGAAGAGGCCAACAAGGCTGGAGATGTTGGCATTATGCTTAGCTTCGGAGGCGGCGAGTTCCTCGAAGGCAGTATCGAGGCTCTCAGGATGTACTACAACCTAGGCCTTCGAATGCTCACCCTAACTTGGAATGACAGAAATCTCATAGGGGATGGCGCTGGGTTTTCCGCCTCCCGCGGCGGGCTTACACCTTTTGGTTTTCAAGTAGTGGCAGAAGCAGGGAAATTGGGAATGGTTATTGACGTGTCCCACCTTTCAGAGGCAGGGTTTTGGGATGTTTTGGATGTGGCTGAGGTACCCTTTGTGGCAAGCCATTCCAACTGCCATGCTCTGCTAGCCCACCCGAGAAACCTGACCAACGGGCAGCTAAGGGCAATAGGGGAAGCCGGAGGCCTTGTTGGAATATCGCTCAACCATGAATATCTCACCGGGTCAGACGAACTTGCCGGCATTTCTGCGGTTGCAGATCATATCGTTCACGCCCTGGAAATGGCAGGAGAAGAAGCTGTGGGTCTAGGTACTGATTTTGACAGCTTTGGAGAACCCGGCCCTGAGCCTGTGTATAACATAGGAGACCTGCAACACCTCACCTATGAACTTCTCAAACGAGGAATTTCAGGGAAAGTGATAGCAGGGGTCTTGGGCGGAAACTGGCTCAGGGTTTTGAGGGCAGTCATTGGTTAGCGGGAGGAGCCTGGTTACACATTGAAAGTCCTTGTTGCCATGAATTCCTTTAAGGGAAGCCTGTCGGGCACTGAAGCCTGTTCTCTGGTTGCTTCAGGTTTTAGGCGGGGATTCCCTGAATCTCAGGTATTAGAAAAGCCTCTTGCCGATGGCGGAGATGGAACTATTGACGTATTAGTCGAAGCCCTGGGCGGCCATACCGAAGCAGTAGAGGCCACCGGCCCCTATGGAGATCCGGTCAAAGCCTGTGTCGGACTGGTTGATGGCGGCGGTGGCACGGCGATTATCGAAAGTGCAGCATGCTCAGGGCTTGCCCTTGTTTCCCCAAAGGAGCCTGACGTGTTTTCTGCCACAAGCCGCGGGGTAGGCGAGCTCATGGTATGGGCAGCAAAAAAGGGTGTTACAAGAATAATCGTAGGTATTGGCGGCACGGCCATGAACGATGGCGGTATAGGTATGGTTCAGGCAGCAGGCGGAAAAGTGGTAGATAGCTCAGGCTGCCAGGTTATGCCTGGCATTTATGGATTGGAGCAGGTTGTTCGTGTTGAGCCAGGCGAAATTCCGGCTATGTTTGAAGGAATTGAGATAATAGGGATTTCTGATGTAAAAAACTTGCTTGTAGGCCCTGAGGGGGCAACCTATGTTTATGGGCCCCAGAAAGGGTTGAAACCAGACCAACTGCCAGAGGTAGACAGCGCAATGAACAGGTATGGCTCAATCCTGGCCAGGTGCCTTGGTAAGGATCCAAGGAGCATCCCTATGTCAGGGGCAGGAGGGGGATTGGGTGCGGCGCTATTGAGTTTCTTTGGAGCCACCCTGGTGGATGGAGCTGACTTCATTTTGAAGGAAACCGGATGCCTGGATGAAATTGGGGCCGCCGATATTGTGATTACAGGCGAAGGTAAAGTAGACCCTCAAACCGAAAAAGGCAAAGTTCCATATGCTGTAGGAAAAGCCGGGTTTGAGCATGGAGTCCCTGTGCTGGTCTTAGGAGGCGGCATAGATGACAGCATTCTTAGGGGGTATCCTCAGGAGTACTCGTGCCTTTTCGATTCTACAGTACGCCCTATGGATACCCAGGCGGCTATTGAGGCGGCTCGGGTTACCTTGCCTTTTATGGCTGATCAGATTGCCAGGCTATCCCGGGTTATGGTTCTGAGCCGGCCTGTCCGGCGCGAGTTTTCGGCAGGTGGTGCAGTTATCAGGAAGTTTCATGGCAAGACCCAAATTCTGATGATTAAAGACAGATTTGGTTTTTTGGCACTACCTAAAGGCCATATTGACCCCGGCGAAACCCCGGAGCAAGCGGCGATTAGGGAAGTCAAGGAAGAAACGGGAATTGACTGTAAGATTATTAGGAGCCTGTGTTCTCAAAGATACCGGTTCTTCGATAATGAAGGCATACCTGTTGAAAAAGTTGTTGAATATTACCTTATGCATGAAGTTTCCGGTAACCTTAAACCACAGTTAAGCGAAGTTGCGGGAGTGTTGTGGGTTGATCAAGAGGATCTGAGTATCATCAGAACCTATTCGAGTACCATGAATATGCTTAAGCGATTCTTGACCGCACATATCCAGAGCGATTTACCATAAATCTACACGAATGTGATATAATACATATTGCGAAGGGCCCGGTGACCAGAGAAAGCACTTTTCCATGTGCTTTTTCGTGGCCGGGTCTTTTTGGTTCCGGCCTATATACTCTAATTCCGAAAAGGGGAGTTATAGATGGAGAACCGGAGGTCCTTCGCACTGAAAAGTCTGCTGGCTTTGTTTTTGCTTGTATTATGCATATCAGTGTGTCTCAGGTGGTTTTGGTTTCACAATGATTATGTCTTCTTGACAATCGAAGAGTCTTCCCTCAATGCCCTTAACGCCTGGCCGCTGACATACGCCGAGTCTCCTGAAGTATTCATTGATGTACAGGAAAAGGCTTTGGTCCTTTCGCAAGAAAAGAGCATGTCTGGTGTATGCTTGTGCATTTACTACAGTGCATCGTCTCAAGGTGTAGAGTTCAATGAAAAGCTATTGTTTTCACGGACAGGAAGATCTGTCGTAGATCTTACGGCTCCTGCGTCACTGATGGTGCCCAACATCGAAGGAGAGCAAATCGAACTGGTCAACAACGAGGCCAGAGTCCTCGCAGGAAAACTCAAGGTGAAGAAGATTACCCAAGACGGAACCGTACACCTAAGATACGGTTCAAACGACATTGTCCTGCGGCCGGGCCAATCATGGGCTGAGCTCTTGGTACTTGATTCCAGAGGAGTAATTGCTGTCTCAGAGGATGCCTGGGACAGAGAACTTGAGACATGCCTTCAAATGGGTTATCCTGCAACCCGGCTGGCCATTGCAAACCGGGGGTTGTGGCCTAAGTCTGGAGTCAAGGCAGGGATCTACCCATGAGGCTTTTGTACCTGGCAATGGCTGTACTTGTAATCTTCAACCTGGCAGGAATTGAGAAAGCAGAAGCTGCCGTCAAACATGAAATTGGGCGGACTCCATTGGTGCTCATATCAGAGCCTGTCAAAGACGGGCCGGCCAACAGTAGCGACTGCATATGGGTAAAGTCAGGGCTGGTTTCAAGACTTGAGTCTTTAGGATATAGCTTGGGTACAGATCTGTTCATCTTTGTTCCGGATAGGCCTTACAAAGATCTTGACTCAGGAGCCCTTGTGGTAATGGATATGTTGAACAAGGTACTGGCATGTTCCGGGTTGGGTAAGATGCAGGTAGCTGCCTACGGAGTTTCAGGCCTGGTTTTACGGGTCTGCCTGGAGATGGGCCTTATTGAGGATGGCGTGGTTACAGATGCCATTATGTTAACTGCACCTCAACGAGGATCATTTCTTACAGGGCTCTTGCTTAACATGTGCCAGGTTGTGAAACACGAGTCGATATTTGAGCAATCGACAAGGCAAGCGAGATTTTCCCCGTTCGGCGATGTTCCCGGCACTGCCGGTGGAAAGGCCATTTCTGCTAAGAACACAGGAGAATTGCCGTCTGCCATAGGCTCAAACAAGTTTTCATGGGAGGGTGAGGCCTGGTGGGTGGCAAAGAGGGCTTCTGAAATCTATGAGCCATTGTACGCACAGTACGTTAAGGACAGATTTCTTTCACTGCCCTATATTCCCATAGATTCGCCAAAGGAAACCTTTCAGGGTTGGATAAAGCGAAACCGGCCTCTTATCTGGGAGAACTGCATCACCCGGCAAGAAGTCCCGCCGCTGGGGCCTATCCCTGTTTCCCAATTGGAACATGCTTCGCCTGAAAGAGGGCAGGACCTAACTACAGCCTATTATGAAATTCTTGCAATGGATGTTGCCAGGAACCAATACGTTATGAGGATGGCGGCCCAGGGAAGCCTGGCCAAGAGCCTTTTCAGTGAGGCATATGTGCCTTCTGATTGGAAAGATGCCCTTATACATTATGGTTCCAAAGCACTCATACACTACGCAAAGAAAGCTCTGGTAACAGTTAAAGCAGAGGTGCAAAAGCTCATTGCCGGCTGCATCGTCCACTCAGTAGGTTATCTTGATGATTCGGAAAGCCTTTTTCTCAGAAGATTAGCCAAAGAAGATGTACTGGTCAATTTGGGTACATCCCTTGGAGAACGGTTCTGCAGAGTGAAATCCAATTACTATCTTGCATCACTGAATACCAGGTCGTCTGCTGGGGCCCCAGAAAGGAAGACCCGGTATATAAGTTTAACCGGAAGAGTCTCTAATCTGGCAGGAACAGTATGGCCGCAAATAGCCCCGAACAACTTCTTCTGCGAGGTAGATTCTGCAATTCCTCCTCAGGGCCCTCGCGATGTTATTAGAGTGTTTTCAGGGATTCTGTCCCCGTCTTACCTGGATCTCTTGAAGGATAAGCGGGTCCAAGAGAGTATGATAACTGCTCTCTCCAGTGAACTTGAGCCGGGTGAGGCTGCAACAGCAAGAGACGGCCGGTGCAAAGAAATGGGCGTCTCAAGTTGGCACCCAACTTATGTATTTGCGCCTGGAAATCTATCAACCAGTGAAGCATTCCAGGTTTCAATTGACGTGCCGTTACCGCCGGAAGGATGGGGATACGCTGTTTGGGTTGAAGGGTATGACGGAAACCACTGGTTACCTGTGCCGGGAGGCAGGGAACTCCTAAACGCCGGAAAAGATGTAAGGGCAATTCTGAAAAACCAATCATACCGGGTTGGCATCAGGCTGGAGAGAACAGGGATTGTCAATCCGTACATGCCAGGGGGTAAAACAGGGTCTGTATTTGAAAAAGAGATTACCGGGAATGTTTGGGTAACAGTAGATTCAATTGGCCCAGGCGAGGTTACTGACGGCAATTGGGCCGGGCCTCAATTACCGCCAAGTGAGGATTCACGGCCCTCACCAGGGCCCGGAGATGATTTTTCGGAAAGCCCTTCAGACGGCGACAGCGAGGACATTCCAACTGTTCGGGTTGTCTACAGAAACAAGCACACTACCTTGAAGAAGCCTGAGGAAACATACCACTCCTACTGGGAGGTAGACTTCGGAGACGGTGAATCGGCTGTAATTCAGGGACAGCCTGATCTTCTGATATCCCATACCTTTGAGATGCCAGGCTCATACTCTGTTCAGCTGGTTTCGTATGACAACAACAGCAAGGTGCTTCTTGAGAAAACCTTAAAGGTGGAAGTTCCCAGACAGGAAGCAGCGGCCTGTGAATTCAGATGCAAGAGTGTGATCCCGCCCAAAGTAGGCCTAGAACTCTCAGGGCCGCTAAAGTGGATTACGGGCAAGTATGCCCTTTTTGCCGGACATGTGGCATGGGAGCTCCCAGAGGGCGCCCAAGTAGTCAAGGTTGATTGTGATCCTGGCGAGAAGTTTCGGGTCCTGTGGGAGCGCTCCGGTGAATTCACTGTGCTTTGGGGTGTTACGTTGACAATTGACTATGAATTAGAGGGCAGGGTGATCCGTGTGAAGAATACCTATGTTGAATCCATGGATGTTGATGTATTCACGTCTGGGATCTTAAGATAGCGGTTGATTTTCACGTAAGATGGAACCTAATGGCAGTCTCTGCGTCAATATCGGTGGTGGCTACGTTTGCTTCTTGCAAGCAGCGGTTAATTATGTGCCAGAGGTGGCGAGTACTATGATAAAGATTTCGAAGTTGACCAAGGAATACAACATGGGAAAAGTAAAGGTTCCTGCCTTAAGAGAGATTGATATCGAAATTCCAAAAGGACAGTTTGTAGCAATAATGGGGCCTTCAGGTTCAGGGAAGTCCACCCTCATGAACATTCTAGGGTGCCTGGACCGGCCTTCTTCTGGCCAATACTTCCTTGATGGAGACGACGTGAGCAAGAAGTCTGATAACCAGCTGGCCGAAATACGAAATCAGCTTATTGGGTTTATATTTCAGTCATATAATCTTCTATCAAGAACCGATGCTGTATCTAACGTAGAACTTCCCCTGATATACAGAGGTATGGCTGCCGGTAAGAGACGGGAAAAAGCAACCAAAGCCCTTGAGGCTGTAGGCCTTTCACAAAGAGTGAATCACAGGCCCAACGAATTGTCAGGCGGTGAGCAGCAACGAGTTGCCGTAGCCAGGGCAATTGTCGGGGATCCTAAGGTGATCCTTGCCGATGAGCCTACAGGGAACCTTGATTCCCGTTCCGGTGAAGAGGTTATGGTGATATTTCAGGAACTTCACGAAAAAGGCATTACCCTTGTCCTGGTAACCCATGACCCTGACATCGCCAGGCACGCCGAAAGGATAATTTCGCTGCGTGACGGCAGGATAATATCAGATGAAATGGTTGAGGGCCGCCTTGACGCAAGGGAGATTTTATCCCGTATGCCAGAGCGTGATATTTCGGCGTAGTCGAATCACAATTGAAATAGGCGTGTGTAAGTGAAGGTGCGCTGTTGCCGGGTTAGCGCACCTTCTTGTCTAGCGGGCCAGTATCTCTTGTGCTATTCGATTTATGACATCCTTACCTTCCGGAGTTTTCAGAAAGTCATTCAAAGCTTCTCCAAGGGCCGATCTAAACTCAGAAGAATTCATTACCTCCTTTAGGAGTTCTCTTAGGGTTTCCGGTGTCTGACTCCTTATAAGGTCATTCACTATGGCTTTTCCTTGTTCAGACACCAGGATATCCTGGACAATCCCTTTGAGCATTGTTTGGTCAAGCAGAGGGTTTTGCTTGCTTGCAGGATCTTCAAAGATGGTAATTACCCCTGGCAAGCCAAGAAGGTACTCAGGAGCGTAGCTGCTCACACCTACCAAAATACCGGCTGATATACATATTCCAATAAGGACGCCTAGAAACATATAGCCGAATCGCTGGCCTCTTGACATGGCGCATTTCCTCCCAATAACTAAAAATTAGCAATTTCCCCTGATAGCATGTATTTACTGGTATGTTATTATTCCATGGTGGTATGATCCGAAAGGGTGATGTACATGCATCCGGTGTTATTTACCATAGGTGGTATCGAATTCTATTCATACGGGCTCATGATTGGCATTGGATATGTCATGGGAGTGTTAGTTGCAATCAATAGGGCAGAAATCAAAGGTATTGATCCAGATTCGCTGCTTGGTTTCTTCGTCCTTATTCTGGCATGTGGAGTTGCCGGTGGGAGGTTGTTTCACATTGTATTGAATACCTGGAATTACAGGGGCCTAAAGTCTGTTTTTGACCTGCAGGGCGGGGGCCTTTCTATCCACGGTGTATTGTTCGGCGGTATCTTGTCTGCTGCCGCTTACTCTTACTTCAAGAAAGTAAATCCTGCGAAATTACTTGATGTTGTGGCGCCCTCAGTGGCTTTAGGCCAGGCTATTGGGAGAATCGGATGCCTCTTCAGCGGATGCTGCTATGGAATTCCAACCAACGGCAATTGGGGTGTGCTTTCAAGGTTTGCACCTGGGCTAAGGCACCCCTACCCGGTTTATGAAAGCATAGCCGACTTCTTTCTGTTCCTTGCCTTGATCAAGGTATCAGGCAACATCAGAGTAGACGGAGGCCTTACATTGCTATATCTCTCAGGCTACTCGATAATCAGGTTTTTCCTGGAGTTCTTCAGATCCGGTGATAATTACTTTCTTGGTTTGACCCAGGGGCAGTGGTTGTCAGCGGTTCTTGTGGGAGTTTGCTTGGGCCTGTATGTGTACCTCAAACGCAAGGCTGGCACCGAGGAGCCCCTTTCGCTCTGAGCCTGCGGTATGATTTTGCGCGTATCTCCTGTCTTGTTTATGCTGTTAACCTATTTTACGGAAATTCGAAATAGTCTATGAACAACTAACAGAAGACAAGCCAGGCAAGGAGTGATCTGACGTTGAATTGCTCATGGGGTTCCAGCCTTTCCGGAGACAGACTTGCCGCATTGCTAAACGCCATTGATTTGGGTGTTTTGTTTGTAGATAGTTTGGATTGTGTGGTATTTGCTAACGCAGAAGCTGTTGCCATCCTTGGATACAACCAGGAGAAAGTAGTGGGCAGTCAATTCAGAGGACTAATGGAGAACACTCTTACTTCCAATGTGAGAAATCCCGGCGATCTGCTTCAGTGGTTGGACATGGCCGATGCAGCTCTTAATGTTTCCATGGAAAGCCTTCTACTGGACTGTGAACTTGAGTACATCAGCGAGGATCTTACCTTGAATCTCAAGGCCATTCCCATAAAGGGCAAAGACTCGGATTTTTGCGGGAAAATGGTTGCCATTGGAGATGTGTCCGGCCTGCGCCGGGCAGAAAAAGTACTGGAATTGGTATCAGATGCAGCCAGGGAAATGAACTCTGACCTCAGAATAGGTGAGATGCTTCACAGGCTGCTAGGTACGATTCAGGACAGGATACTTGCCGATGGGATGGCAATCATATGGACGGCAGACGAGCAACATGAAGCAACGCTTCTTGAGGCTACCCCCAGGGATTTTCTTGGGGGAGCCGGCACAAAAGGACTTCTGACTTATAGTACCGGGGCAAAAGACCTCATAGTTGATATTGTTGCAGATGTTGCCAGGAGCCTTGAGCAAGCTCCAGAGATTGGGGAGCAAGTGGATTCTATCTTTTCGAAAGCATTTCTAGAAAGACTTCACAAGAGTGAGATGAAGTCTATGATAGCCCTGCCTTTGAAGGTGTTTGGGAGCACATCTGGAATTTGGGTCATTGCCTCAAGGGAAGGCAGAAGCTATGCCCATTCCGACATGGCATTCCTTGAGCCGATTTCAGAGCACCTTGCAGTAGCAGTCAACAACGCTATCTTACTGCACCGGACCAGGACCATGTATTCTGCGGCAGTGCGAGCCCTTGCGGCTACTGTTGACATAAGAGATACATATACAATGAATCATTCAGAAAATGTTTCTGCAATTGCAGGGATTATTGCCGCCGAACTTGGGCTTCCCAAGGAGGAAATTGAAGTTATAGAACTTGCCGGCCTTGTACACGACATAGGTAAGGTGGGGATTCCCGATGCAATCCTTAACAAGCCAGGCCCCCTTGCTTCGTCAGAAAGAGCTGTTATGACTAATCACTCGGTATTGGGCGCCAAAATTCTGGAAAGGGCAGGCATGCTGTCTGATTTGGCTCCCATGGTGCTTCACCACCATGAGTGGCACAACGGCTCAGGTTACCCTGCAAGGCTCAGAGGGGGCGAGATACCGACCGGGGCTGCAATCCTGGCTGTAGCCGATGCATTTGACACTATGATATCGGACAGAGTCTACAAGAACTCAATGTCCCTGGACAGTGCTCGCCAGGAATTGCTAAGGTGCGCCGGAGGCCAGTTTGACCCGGCAGTGGTAAAAGCTCTTGACCGTGCTCTGGGCAGGGCTTTGGAGAATGACGAAGGATGGCTTAGGGCTATCCTGGGTGTTGCAGCAGTAAGCCCCTATCAGGGTACAGAGCAAAACGGGCCTCGCACTCTGGCCGAACAGGAAGGGGGCCCCGGCGAAGCTATAAGTTCAAAGGAGCTGAGCGTAATGTTTAGAATCACCCAGGAAATGAGGAAACTTCTTGATCTGAACGATTTGCTCAATCACATCCTGTTTATAGTCTCCATAGAGATGCACTACTCAGATTGCGCGATTTTGCTCCTGGATGAAAATGGCGAGAATCTGGTGCTTTCGGCGGGCATGGGAATGTCCCAGAAGGTGCTTGGCCTGAAAATCCCCAAAGGAAGCGGGGTTTCCTGGTGGGTAATGCGCCATGGGGTACCGCAAAATGTACCGGATGTAGGTGTTGATGAGAGATACTATGAAGGAACTCCTGAGGTTGCCTCAGAAGTATATGTGCCACTAGAAGTAAGAGGGAAGCGGCTTGGGGTACTGCTGGTTCAGAAGGGAGAAAAACACGGTTTTACTCCCAACGACGTAAGGCTTCTTATGGCTGTTGCAGGCCATATTGCGTCAGCTCTGGAGGTTGCCCAACTTCATGGCGAAGTCAAGAAAGCCGCAGAGACAGACAGCCTTACAGGATTGCACAATAGGAGGAGTACTGTACACGCGTTAGAGCGGCTTATAGCAGATGCAGAAACCAAGAACGGGCCTGGCCAGATTGGCATAGTTTTATTGGATGTTGACGGCTTGAAACAGATAAATGATTGTTTCGGACACTTGTCAGGCGATAACGTTCTTGTTCGCATTGCAGATTGCCTTTTACAAGGATTCAGGTCATGTGATGTTGTTGGAAGGTTTGGAGGTGACGAGTTTATTGTTTTGCTGCCTGGAGTCTCTGCTGAATTAGCCGAGAGCCGGATAAGTGACGTAATATCAGTTTGGCGACAGGGCAAGATAAAGGCGCCATCTGGTAGAGAAATCAGGGTACCCGGCGCATCCTTCGGTGTGTCCTGTTACCCGTTTGATGGAACTGAAGCTCGAGTGTTAATAACAGAGGCAGACAACAGACTGCTGGCGGCCAAAGCCAGGACTCATGCAAGGCTATATTGACCCCGGGAAAATACCTTTCAAAGTACAGGCTGTAGCCTCGGCCCTCAAAGAGGGTGGGGGCAAGCCTTTTATTGTCGGCGGTTCGATTAGAGATATTATGCTCGGAAAGAACCCATCTGATTGGGACATAGCGGTTGATCTCAGCCCCGGCCAGGTATTGAGCATTTTCCCCGGTGCTTGTACTGTTGGCATTCAATTTGGAAGGGTTTCTTTGGGCGACGTTGATGTTGTTTCTCTAAGAGCCGAGAAGGAATATGCAGACAGGCGGCATCCAGATGAGGTAACTTTCGGTGTCTCGATTGAAAAAGATCTTGAGCGTCGAGATTTCACAGTAAACGCCATGGCCTGGGATCCTTTTTCCGGCGAGGTCTTTGATCCCTATGGGGGATTGTATGATCTTAAGCGCCGAGCTCTTACTTCTGTAGGTGAGCCTCTGGTTCGATTTCAGGAAGATCCATTGCGCATACTCAGGGCAGTGAGGTTCAAGAATACCCTCGGGTTCAATCTTGATCCTGGAGTAGTCCAGGCAATTTCAGAGTCAAAGGGCCTTTTGACTCAACTCTCCGGCGAGAGAATCTTCGTGGAGCTAAAGCAATTGCTACTGTCACCTTCAGTCTACAGAGGAATTATGGATTTGTATGATTATGGCCTAAGTTCTATTATGTTGCCTGAAATAGGCAAGGCGCCTGAGGCTGTTGCAAAGGCACTTTCTTTATGCAGCCCCGATTTGACTTCCAGGCTGGCAGTATTGCTTGGAGTGGCATGTGTTGGGCTGCCACGCCGCGAGGATATGGAGCAACTCAAGGCCCGGTTTAACCTACCGGCAGCCATGGCCCAGGATGTAGTATGTCTTGCACTCAACTCGTTAACTGAAGGCATTCTAAATAAAGATACCCTGCCTGGAGGATTGAAG
>JAXGPX010000010.1:0-2633 GCA_040766745.1 Bacillota bacterium | reverse complement strand
ATTACAATAACTTTAGGCAGGAAAGGCGTGCAGCCAGTTCGCCACTCCTGCCTTTCTCGTGCCTAAGCTACAATAAGAGGGACCGGCTGACTATCAGTGTAGTGGGCTTCCATGTCCGTGATAGAGACTGTCAGCCATCCTCTTGCTGTAGCGTTCGGTTGAGTAGGTTGAGCCACCGGTTTTTCCGGGGAGTTCGTGTTGACCAATAGATTGAATCGGCAGCGGGATCAAGATGGATCCGGTCAATACTCATCTACTGGAGGAGCAGAAATGTACACCGTAGGTATCGATGTTTCCAAAGGCAAAAGCATGATCTCAGTCATGCGTCCCGGCGGTGAAGAGGTTCTCAGGCCTTTTGAGGTTCATCACACCAGCCATGATCTGACCCTGCTTTGCGACAAGCTCAAATCTCTGGGCGATGAGACCCGCGTGGTCATGGAAGCTACAGGCAGCTACCACCTGCCCATAGCCTGGCTGCTTGACCATGAGGGTTTCTATGTTTCCGTAGTCAATCCCGTTCTCATTCATGGCTACGGGAACAATTCCATCAGACGGGGCAAGACCGATAGGAAGGACGCTCTGAAGATCGCCGGCTATGGTCTTCAATATTGGAACGAACTGCCCAGGTATATGCCCCAGGACCCTGCCCGGCAATTGCTTAAGACTTGCTACAGGCAGTATCAAGAGTATAGCAAAACAAGCTCAGTGTTCAAGAACAGTCTCATCTCTTTAATGGATTTATACTTCCCCGGCGTCAATGATCTCTTCACAAGCCCCGTTCGGCCTGACGGCAGCCAGAAGTGGATCGATTTCGTTGCTGCATTCGGGCACTGTGATTGTGTGCGCAGTTTGTCTGAGCGTGCATTTATTACCAGATACCAGCGCTGGTGCGCAAAACATAGTTATCAGTTCAGTCCGGATAAGGCGAAGAAAATCCATGCTTTCGCATTGAACTGCGTCGCTGTATCACCCAATTCTAAGACCGTCAGGATCCTCGTTGACACCGCCGTTTCTCAGCTGAGGACAAACCTCATCTCCCTGGCTGCGGTTCGCGCGCAGATGCAGGCTCTGGCCTCCTCTTTGCCCGAGTATCCTGTTGTCATGAGTATGTTCGGTGCCGGCCCTTCCCTTGGGCCTCAGCTCATGGCGGAAATTGGGGATGTCCGCCGCTTTCATTCCAAGAAAGCACTCGTTGCCTTTGCTGGTATCGATGCCCCTCCCTGCCAGTCCGGACAGGTGAATGTCCTCAGCAGAAGCATCTCCAAACGAGGTTCTCCCGCCCTGAGGAGGACTCTTTTTCTCGTCATGAATGTGATCAATATGTGTTCTCCCGCCGAGGATCCGGTCTACCAGTACATGGCGAAAAAGCGTTCCGAAGGCAAGAAGTACCAGGTCTACATGATGGCTTCGGCCAATAAGTTCCTGCGCAGATACTATGCCTCTGTCAACGCTTATCTGGGTACCTTAGGCAGCAACTGACCGGCTTTCTTTACCCCTCGTCCGGACGCCTGCAATTTTCTTGCTGCTCAGCGGCTTGTTTGAGTTGCCTTTCCAAGGAAAAGACGCCAAACTCATTTTTTCTCTTATTACTCGTTTCTCCCCGCTTGACTTTTCATTAGTAGTCTCTATCCCCTTCTCCCCACCATTTATTATTTCCAGGGATTTCATGGAACTGGGGCAGATAATATGTTATGACTTTCATTTTTCCTCCATTAGGGGGTGTTTGTGAATGCATAGGCATGTATATCATGCCAGCCAGATCATAATGCAGCCAAGCTGAACGATAGCGAGGAACCGCTTGGCAAGTTTCTCATAACGCGTAGCGATTCTACGAAACATCTTGAGTTTCTGGAAGAAGCACTCTACCAAATGACGTTCTTTGTACAACCACCAATCACAGTCCCATGGGTTTACTGTATTCGACTTCGGCGGAATGCAGTAGTCGCCACCGGAACTCTCAATGAATTTACGAATGTCAGAAGTGCCATAAGCCTTGTCTGCCAGGATAATGCTACCCTCCAGTGGAACTTCAGCCAATGCTGTTTCCGCCTCAGTGGAGTCATGGAGATTGCCAGCGGACAGATGGACATGAATCGGATTACCTAAAGCATCGACAATTGCGTGGATTTTTGTGGTCTTGCCGCCCCGGCTTACGCCAATGTGCTGATTGTGTTCACTGTCTACAGCCCCTTTTTTGCACCGGCGCTGGCTTGATGGGCCTTTACGCTGCTGCTGTCCAAACTCATGTCCTGGAAGTCAGCCTCCTCGCCTAACTCTTTCAGGATCTTCTCGAAGGTCCCTTCCTCCTGCCACTGTGCAAAGCGGCTGTATACTGTGCTCCAAGCCCCATATCGCTCAGGCAGATCCCTCCATGCAGCTCCGCTTCGTACAATCCACAGTACTCCGTTGAGAATTTGCCGGTCATCATTCCTCGGTCTCCCCAATTGACCGGCTTCTCGTTTCGGAAAGTATCCCTTGATCCGTTCCCACTCTTCATCCGTTAACTCGTACCTGCGTTGTGCCGTCATTTTTATCACCTCAGTTTAGTGATTCGACGGCGTTTCCCGATATCCTTTTGGTAATTTATCCATTATTTTGCATAATTATAATTATTCAAACACCCCCTAGTAAAG
>JAXGPX010000001.1:0-703736 GCA_040766745.1 Bacillota bacterium | reverse complement strand
TTTTTTATTTTTGTACAAATGTATAAACAAATATATAGACAAATAAATGTTTTTCATATATAATTGTAATGAGGTGGTGAATTATGGATATTAGAATAGACAGCTTAATTCCCTTTGATTCATTGAAAACCAATATAGATCATGTATTCTCTGTTGTTGATAAAAACGGAAAAGTTGTTCTGCTTAAAGATAATAAGCCGGTTTATATAGTCTTAAAATACGATGAAAATAATTTAGCTGATACAGGAATTGGCATGCAAGAAATGCCTAATTATACGCTTCATGAAGCTATGAAAATTGTCTTATCAGAGGCGGAAAACAAAACGATGCATGCTGCTGAACTTGCCGATGAGATATATAGGCGTAGGCTGTATTTAAAAAAGGATGGCAGTAAGGCGGAATATACACAGATAAGGGCAAGGTGCGGGCATTACCCTGATATGTTTGAAGCATTGCCGGGAAACCGTATCAAATTAAAAGATTAAAGTATAGCGCTAAGCATGAGGAGAAGCTATGGAAAGGTGATAATATGGCGGAACATTTGCTTGTAACAATAGGAAAAGCACGATTTAGTGATTCACAAAGACATCTTATTCCTTTTGTTAATGACATAGAACATGATAAATTTCTTAACGATATTGAAAACACGCCACATGCTTTTGTTTTAGCCTGCTTGATGGATAGGCAGATTAAAGCGGAGCGGGCGTGGTCAATTCCCTTTAGAATAAAGGAGATTGTAGGAAGTTTTAATATTGATGATTTAGCTAGTATTTCGCTGGAAGAGTACAAGAATATTTTTAATAGGAATATATTGCATAGATTTAACGAGATAATGGCAGAAGTGTTTTATTCTGCAGTTCAGGATATTAAAGTAAAGTATAATGGGGATGCTTCGCGAATATGGAGCAACAACCCTAGTAGCGCAAAAGTGGTTTATGAATTCTTGCAGTTTAAAGGAAGCGGCAAAAAAATTGCCACAATGGCGGCTAATATTCTTGCCAGACAATTTAAGATCCCGTTTTCTGATTATTACTCAATTGACATATCACCAGATGTGCATATTCTAAGAGTAATGCGACGGACAGGTTTGGTTGACAATAACGCTGATTTAGATTCAATTATCTATAAGGCAAGAGAGTTAAATCCTGAGTTTCCTGGGATTATAGATTTTTCATGCTGGGAGATCGGACGAACCTGGTGCAGGCCGAGTAATCCTAATTGCAACGAATGTATTATTAATTCTGAATGCAAGAAGAGGGTTTAAACAATTTTTACATAATAAGATATATTTTGCGGCAGTTTGCCTTGGAGGTGATATAGTTGAAACGTATAAGTGTTCTACTTGTAATAGGACTGGTAATTATAATCCTTGCTGGCTGTGGAGGGGTAGAAACACGAGAAAAAATATTACCGGATGGTAGGAAAGTTATAATTGATGCTACTGGGAAAATCGTACCTAATCCTGAACCACTTGAAGGGTATACCTATGACGAACAGACAGGACGATATGTTAATGAAACTACCGGCATTTGGTATATAGTTGAAAATGGGCAAAATGTAATACCGCCCGAGGAATACTTTGATCCTGATGAAGTAGGCATACCCAGCGGTATAAATATTTCAAACCGTCCCGACGATGTATGGGAACTTAAAGAGGTACGTGAGGTAACCATTCAATCAGGAGATACGCTGGTTGATATTATCAACCCGTACTTTATGAATGAACATTACAGAATGAATTATGAATGGTATGCTAAACAGGTTCTGGAACTTAACAACATTACCGACCCTAACTTTATAAAAGCGGGAGAAACTTTAAAGATACCGATTTATATTGACAAAGGTGCAAAAGCATGAAACAGTTAAAAAACGTGTTGCTGTTCTCTGCCTGGTTTCTATAAAAGACCGGAACAGGGTATTTTTATTATTGTTAAGCTGAAAGGGATGATAAAGATTGGTTCAAATACAATCATTGATGCGGGCTGTAATAAACTTTTATAATTTTAACAACAGAAATGATCCCGTAGTAATCACAAGAGTAAAAGAACACGACAGTGAAAGAATGTGCATGGACAGACTAGAAAGAGCGATTTTTGACTCATGTGATGAAGAATGCAAGGCAACTCCATCAAGATATGCAATATGGGGAGAAGACATCCGTAGCCTTAGTATTTCTGCAAAAGAAGCAATGAAAAACGGGAACATCGAACAAGCAGAAAAATTAATGAATCAAGTTATTAATAGTATGGGCGCATTTATAGACGCTCAATTGATACTTAGCAATTTGCCTGGAAACATCAGCTTTGTAAAATCCAAAGATATTATTAAATCCTATATTGCCAGACTGCAAGAGAACAGCGAGGTGTCAGATTCTGAAAAGGACTATTTAATTGACAGCATGAAAGAGATAATGATTAGCATTGAGTAAAAGGATTGATTAACTGATGAGTTATTCATCATGCAATCGGAATCCGGATTCGAATTCCTTATGAAATATAGTTTGCGATATAAAGGTCTTCAAACCTGATGCCAAAAAACCTTTAATAATTAAATTTTATTATAGCAAAAGCTTCGAACATCGCTCTGGTAGTTATGAACATAGCTTGAAGTCTGAGAAAAGACTTGATGTTAACAATCATTTGAATAATTGGGACATGCTGAAATAGCGCATGTTTCGATTTGTTTAAGATTTAAATTATAGGTGGCGAACAAAAATGAAAATTGCTTTGATTTCTTGCACAAGTAGGAAAAAATCATATAAATGCCAAGCAAAAGATTTATATTCAGAAAGCTCGCGGTTTCAGCTGGCCTTTTCTTTTGCAAAGCTTATTGCAGATAAAATATTTATCCTTTCTGCAAAATATGGCTTAATACCAGAGAACATGATTATCGAACCTTATAATGAAACCTTGAAAGATAAAAGTACTCAGGAACGCCGTGCATGGGCAGAAATGGTGCTAAACGAATTAAGAAAGGTTTCAGATCTAGAGCATGATGAGTTTATTGTTTTAGCTGGTGAAGTTTATCATGAAAATTTGTTGCCCCATATGAATCATTTTTGGCTTCCTTTGAAAGGTAAACGTCAAGGGGAATGGATTCCAGAGTTAGAGAGATTGATTAAGCTTGAAAAAGAATCGGATAAAACAAAGGTTCTTCATATGCTTTTTAATAGTTTGCCTCGTCTGGATTGGTCAATAATTAACAGTATTCCTTATAAAAATGGTATATATATAATGTTTGAAAAAGGCGAGAATTATCATGGTATGGATAGAATAGTCAGAGTAGGTACCCATAGAGGTCAAGACCGTTTGTTGCAAAGATTAAGAGATCACTTTGTGAAAGAGGATGCTGACGGTAGTATTTTCCGTAAAAATATCGGTAGGGCTTTTTTGAAAATGGCATCGGATCCATATTTACAAGTGTGGGAAATTGATATGCATAATTCTGAAAACGAAAGAAACTATGGACACTTAATAAATGAAGGGCTTGAAACTGAACTTGAGGCAAAAATTAGCCGATATTTAAGAGATAACATCACCTTTGTTTGTTTTCCGGTTGATAAAGAAGCTGAGCGATTGAGGTTAGAAGAAGGTATTATTGCATCACTAAACAGGCATTCATCATTTGGCCCGAGCAGCAATTGGCTTGGTTTGCATAGCCCTGTGCCTGAGATTGCAAACAGCGGCCTTTGGAATAGACAGGGTTTGCTGGGACAACCTTTATCTGATGAAGAATTAGAGCGGGTTGTGTGGCTTGCCAGATTTGGAAACGATAGTTACAGAAACAATACGGGGCATAGAGCACGTGTACAAAGAGCAAAAGATAGTGTCAGGGTGGCTGTTGAAGCTACGGGTTCACAAGGGAAAACAGCCGATGATGTAAGGCAGTATATAGAAAAATTGTTACAGGAAGCAAAATTGCGAGGCGAGGACTATATTGATTTGGTTTCAGGGGATATTCATAAGCAGATGGGTATGAAAAACAGGATGCCGCAGATATGCAGGATTATGTATGAGAAAATGATGCCTGGTGATGAAGTTTTACATACTACTCCCAGCGGTTATAGTTCGACTATAAAAATCAGGTATGACCTCAGAAATAGATAAGGCAAAGAAGTAGTGGATTAATAATGACTGCTATGTAGCAAAGAGGTGCGGAAAAGTGGCTGTTAATTATAAAAAATGCCCTAAATGCGGGTCTAAGAATTCGGTTAAAATTGTATATGGCATGCCGAGTTTTAAGCTTTTTCAGGAAGCTGAAGCCGGAAAAGTAAAATTGGGCGGTTGTTGCATTATAGAAGGCGGTCCGGAATACTACTGCAAGGATTGTAAAAATGAGTGGAACCGGGAGCAGGTGCTTGACATCACATACGGTCAGATTAAAGGGCTTAAAGCATCAGTGGGTGGTTACTTTGGCGGGTATTATCATGTAGATATTGATTTGAAAAATCTTAAAACTACATGGCTGTTCAAAGAGGGTGGTTCTGAAAAAACCAGTACAAGATCCATCCGAAATAAAACGGCAGAAGAATTTATTAAGTGTTTAAAAGAAATTGATTTGCTGAATTGGAAAGCCAGGTACATGGAACCCGAAATCTGTGACGGTACTCAATGGAGCATTGAAATAATTACTAGCGGGAGAACCGTAAAAAAGTATGGCAACAATAAGTTTCCGGAAGAATGGAAGCAATTCTGTAAGATGATAAAAAAATAACCGGAAAGGAATTCAGGTGATGTTTATGAAAGCTTTTCAGATAAGAATTGAATTAATTGATTTCGAACCATTAATATGGAGAAGGGTAGTTATCCCGGCGGATGTTACTTTCAGACGCCTGCATGACACAATACAATTTTCAATGGGTTGGTGGGATTATCATCTTTATGAGTTTGAGTTCCCGCAGGAGAAACTCAGAATTACTAATGACGAAGAATCCTATGAGGAATTCAAATTTTACTCTGCCAAGTATAAAAACAAAAAGCCAACAAAAAAGGAAGACCCTCATGGCATTATAACCAGGATAATTGAAATAACCGTTAGACAGCCTCAAACGGTCAAAATTGACAAGTATTTAGAAAAGTATAGGACTTTTGAGTATATTTATGACTTTGGAGACTACTGGAGACATAAAATTGAATTGGAAAAAACCATAGAAGATTATGAATTTGGTTACCCTATAATTCTTGAAGGCAAAGGAGCTTGTCCGCCGGAAGATGTAGGCGGCCTTGGCGGTTATAAAGAATTTCTTGAAGCATGGAATGACCCTAAGCACCCGGAACATGAATCAATGCGGCAATGGGGAGAAAGCCAGCATTACAGGGAATTTGACATTGACTTTAGGAATGATCTTCTAAAGACATGCTTAAAAATCAAAAAAGTAAAGTAGTGGAGGAAGACGGCTTATTCCTCAAGAGTCATATTTTAGGTTTCAATGGGCTATGCTGATATACTTCCTGCGTAGATATGTTCCCGCGAACAGCGATTTTTCAAAAATGCCCGAAAAACTCATTGACATGTTCCCGTAAACGCAAGGCTCAAAAACATAGCCCAAGACATCAATCCGAGCGGCTCGTGCCAACAGGAGTGGATTGATTTGGATATTAGAACAGTCCTTTGCGATTTACTCGGCATACAGTATCCCATCATTCAAGGTGGAATGGCGTGGGTGGCTACAGGTGAGCTTGCTGCTGCAGTCAGTGAAGCCGGCGGGCTGGGGGTCATCGGTGCAGGAAATGCCCCTCCTGATGTAGTTAGAAAAGAGATACATAAAGTGAAACAGTTAACATCAAAGCCCTTCGGGGTGAACATATACTTCTTATCTCCTTTTGCAGGCCAAATTATTGATTTGGCTGTTAAAGAGAAGGTGCCTGTTGTCACAACCGGCGCAGGGAATCCCGGTAAGTACGTTCCTCAGTTAAAGGATGCAGGGATCAAGATACTGTCAGTAGTAGCATCTGTGAATCTTGCGAGGAGGCTTGAACGAACCGGGGTCCATGGGCTGATAGCAGAAGGTATGGAGTGCGGAGGCCACATTGGCGATATCGCCACAATGCCTCTGGTTCCTCAGATTGTTGATGCTGTAAGCATTCCTGTAGTGGCAGCAGGCGGAATATATGACGGTAGGGGATTGGCTGCCGCTCTTGCCCTGGGGGCATGCGGAGTTCAAATGGGGACTCGTTTTGTTTGTGCAACAGAGTGTACAGTGCATGCCAATTACAAGAAGGCCATTATCGCCGCAAGAGGCCGAAGTGCAGTTGTTACAGGGATAAGCACAGGGCACCCTATCAGAGTGCTGGACAATAAACTTGCCAGGCAGTTCAAAGAAGCTGAGTCAAGGGGCGCTTCCAAGGAGGAAATTGAAGCCCTTGGGGCAGGTGCCTTAAGGCGCGCAGTTGTTGAAGGGGACATAGATTACGGCTCACTTATGGCGGGGCAAGTTGCAGCAATGGTCAGCAAAGAAGAGTCGTGCAAGGACATAATTAGCCACGTGATTAATGGGGCTTGCGAAGTGCTGGGAAGGCTCAGTAGAATGAAGGGGTCTGCACACGTAGACAGGTAGTGAGAGAATTCAGAATATGATTGACTTCCACAGTCTTCCTGTGGTAGAGTACATTTTGCAATTTGACCGTTCTTAGGAAAATGAGTCGAGAGGAGCAAGCCAATGAGCATTGGAATTCGTATGATTCTAACCATTGTGCCTGACGGCACCAATTAGCCGTTGCCCGTGCTCCGTTCGATTAACTTGCAGAATATCCTTTTTGAGTCCCTCAGTTAATTGAAGAGCCGCGGGTAACAACCTGTGGCTCTACATTGTCTGTATGACCTCTTATGTTTTCGGGCCAGTTGAGCTTAATCTCAAGAAGCACCCGGCCAGTGTCTTCGAGCCACGGTGAATGTACTCAGGGTTGGAGCTATGCTTAAGTGCCAGGTACAGAACTAAGCAAGCTCGAATCAGAAGCGAGGGGATAGGCGTGGCCGGGATTATTAGTGGCTACAGGCAATCGCTAGACGTGTTTAACAGGAATATCAGGACTATGTTGATTACTTTTGTATTGTTCTCAGTCGGTAATGGGATCGGCCAGGTAATCAACAATCTGTACTTCCTTAGTATTGGGTTGGATGAGGTTTTCATTGGCAACAGGGTGTTTGTAACCAATCTGTGCCTTGGTCTTGCCATATTGCCTGCAGGATTGCTGGCTGATAGAGCAGACAAATCATTTTTGCTCAAGTTAGGTAACGTTTCCTGGGCACTTTTCACATCAGGAATTCTTGTTACGCGGAACGAAACAGCACTGCTGGTACTAGCATCTTTGCAGGGGTTGACTCTTGCCCTGGCACTGGCACCGGAAATGCCATTTCTATCGGAGAACTGCCCGCCTGAGGCTAGAACCCACCTGTTTTCGCTAAACATGATGATTTTCACCGGCATATCTTCGTTGGGGGCAATAGCCGGGGGGTATTTGCCACGATTGTTTTCGGGTCTGACAGGTGTACCCTATGAGTCGCCTGATGCCTATAGGTTTGGGATCTGGGTTTCTGTGGCCTGCTTTTGGCTTGGCGCATTTCAGATACTTCGTCTTAAAAGAGGCCCTGACTTGTCCCAAAATATCACGGCAAGGAAGGCACCGTTAAAACTGGTTTCACCATTCAGTGTAATAGCTGCAGTAAGTGCGAATTTCGGAGTGGTGGCTTTTGGAGCAGCAATGTTTGTACCCTTTATGAATGTCATTTTGAAGACCAGGTTCAAAATCCCTGCTCATGTTATAGGCTGGCTTTTCACGTTGGAAAGTGCGGCTATATGCCTGGGTAGTCTGATTGCCCCAAGGATTGCTGAGGTTCGTGGAAAGGCAAAGAGCGCAGTGTTGTTTCAGGCCCTTTCTTTGCCCATCATGATGGTTATGGCAATAACCCCTTATCCAGCATTGTTTATCGTCGGGTTTGTCCTTCGTTCAGGGCTTATGAACATGGCCAACCCTCTGATCGATTCGTTCGCAATGGAGTCGATAGATCCTGCCGAACGCGGTACTGTTACAGGGCTGCTGGGCCTTGTCAGAAATTCTCTGTATGCTTTGGGAGGAAGGCTTGGCGGTATGTGGTTAGCTGCACAGCAGCATTCTGTTCCTATTTTGGTATCCATGGCGTGTTATGGGGTAGCTATTTTCCTGTTCTATATATTGGCTGCCAAACAAGAGGGGGCCATCCGGAGTGAACTGGGGCTATCAGAGGAAGAGCTTGCCCCGGATCTAAACATACCTGCCGGCGAATAGCATTACCGGCGAGGATAAACGGGTGGTGCCATATGAGTCAGTGTACTCATTGCTGCCGCCGGAGCTCTGAGGCAACCTGCCTGCATATCTCTGTATGATCTAGGTGTTTCTGTAGGTCTATCTGTGCCGTAGTCTGCCTGCAGGTTGCTTTGGCGGCGATATAGATAGAATAAGTTCCAGAAGGCTTCCTCTGCGCCTTTCCGGCCTGAATATGGCCGCGATACGGCTTCTGTATTTTCTTACAGGTACCAAAGCGCTGGGCCTATCGAGAAGCACGTGAAGCATGTTATGGTTGTCTGCCATGACTCCCAGGTGTGTGTAGCCGCCTGGGAGTTTCATTACCACAATATCATCTGATTGAGGCGTATCTACTCTTGCAGCCACTTTATCAAGTGACGTCAAGACCCTTTCCATATAATCGGTTTGGGCTTCTTCTACCATAGGCAGGCCGTCAGTGTCAGGAATGAAGATTCCCCTTTCCTTCAGGTAGAGCCACACCAGGCCGAGACAGTCAATTCCGGTTTTGTCCCTGCCTCTGAATCTATACGGGATCCCAATAAATGAATTCAAGTCCATGTAGCAGGACCTCCTTGTTGGGGTACGCTCCATTGTATGTAGAACATGGTCACCTGGTAACATAAGAACTCAACAAGGACGTAGACTATGCAATGAAGAATACAACTATCGAACGCAATTACTGAAAAGTAGCGGTGTTCCAAAAACAAGCAATATTCTGGAGAGTGATGGCACGATGTTCCGCCGGCGAGACGAGTATGCTGAGCCTTACCGGATCAAGATGGTAGAGATGATCAAGCCTACCGATCGTCAGACCCGAGAAGAATTGATTAAAGAAGCAGGCTACAATGTGTTTTCCCTTCCGTCAGATTCAGTTTGCATAGACCTTCTCACTGATAGCGGCACTGCTGCCATGTCTGACTATCAGTGGGCAGGGATGATGATGGGCGACGAGTCTTACGCAGGAAGCAAGAACTACTTTCATCTCAAAGACACCATAAGGCAGGTGATGGGCTACGAGTATGTGGTTCCTACACACCAGGGTAGGGGTGCAGAGCATGTTTTGATGAATGTGTTTGTTAAGCCCGGAGACAGGGTACTGGGAAACATGCATTTTGACACGACTGAAGGCCATATTTTGCTAAGAGGTGCTGAACCTGTAAACTGCCTGGCGGAGATCGGGTACAAGGTGTCCGAAGAAGCCGATTTCAAGGGTAACTTCGACCTTGGCCTTCTTGAGGCCGAGATCAACAAGGGCCGAGAGAAAGTACCTTTCATACTTATCACAGTAACTTGTAACAACAACGGCGGGCAACCGGTTTCAATGGCGAATATTAGAGCAGTAAGGAGCATTGCTGACAAATATGATCTCCCTGTGTTTTTTGATGCAGCAAGGTTCGCAGAGAACGCATACTTCATAAGGCAGCTTGAGCCAGGATATCAGGACAAGTCAATTGCTGAAATCGTAAAAGAGATGTTTTCATACGCCGACGGCTGCACAATGAGCGCCAAGAAAGACGCTTTGGTGAACATAGGCGGATTCATGGCTCTACGCAAGCGTGAGGACTACGACAGGGCAATTCAATGGCAGATTCCATTTGAAGGTTTCGTAACCTATGGCGGGCTTGCTGGACGGGATCTTGAGGCCATTGCCAGGGGGTTGATGGAGGTCTTGAACGAAGACTACTTGGAAGACCGGACAGGGCAGGTACGTTACCTAGGCGATCTTCTGATAGAACATGGAATTCCAATTGTGAGGCCTACAGGCGGGCACGGGATTTATATTGACGCAAAGGCCCTGTTGCCTCATATTCCGAGGCACCGGTTTCCGGCTCAAGCTTTGACTGTTGAGCTTTACGTGGAAGGCGGAATCCGCGGCGTTGAATTGGGTGGTTGTGCTTTCGGCCATAACGACCCGGAAACCGGCGAAGATGTATGGCCTGAACTTGAGCTCGTAAGGCTTGCTATACCAAGGCGGGTGTACACAGACAGGCACATGGCTGTGGTGGCCAGGGCTCTAAGGGCTGTAAGAGAACGTGCTTCCTCGGTTAAAGGCCTCAGGCTTACATACGAAGCGCCTGTGCTCAGACACTTTACAGCCAGGTTTGAAAGAGCCGAGTAGTTGCACAGAGACTGCCACCGAAACTGCACGGGTTCGAGGCAAAAGCGGTGTGAAAACGGAGGGGTTTTAAGTGGAAGTGGTGCAGATTCGCACCGGTTAGGGAGGTACGGCCTGAGTTTTGGGCAAGGTGTACCGAAATTGCACCGGTTTGGGGTAAGAGTGGTGTGGAAACGGATGAGTTTTGAGTGGAAGTGGTGCAGATTCGGACCGGTTAGGGAGGTACGGCCTGAGTTTTGGGTAAGGGTGCACCGAAACTGCACCGGTTTGCGGCAAAAACGGTGCGGAAACGGATGAGTTTCTGGTGGAAGCGGTTCAGATTCGCACCGGTTAGGGAGGTGCGGCCTGAGTCTTGGGCAAGGTGCACCGAAACTGCACCGGTTTGGGGTAAAAGTGGTGTGAAAACGGATGGCTATTGGGCTAGAGTGGCGGCTTCGCATCAATTAACGGAGACATAGGGGAGCGCGAACTATTTTATGTAATAGGTTTTGGGAGTATCAGGTTTTTGGGGAGTGTAAGGTGTTTGGGAGTGTAAAGTATTTTGTGCAAATGAGCTTTTGGGTCGATGTGGCTATCGCTGAAAAATGCGTGTCCGGGTGCTGTCAATGGCGAATGCCTAATGCAGCAACCGGACAACGCTGTTGATAGACTTGCATGTCAGAACTATGTTCAGGCCATGTCCAGGTCATGCCCAGTTCATGTCCGGGCCATATCAAGGCTATGTCCAGGTCATGCCCGGGTCATGCCTAGGTCATATCTACGTCATTTCCAAATCAGAACCTGTGGTTCTGATGGCCCAGGGCAGTTTGCAGAACCGGGCCCAGGAGCGAGCCAATTACTATGCCTGAACCGGTCTGAACCAGATTCCCCAGGATTTCACCCCAAACTGCCATTGGCGAGTACATGAAGGCTGTGCCTGCGGCGTACCCGGCTACGATCCACAACGATGCAAGTGACATTGCAACGAGCCTGTTCATTTTGCTCTTGCCGTAGCCGAGTTTCCCTACGATATAGCCGGCGATCCCTTTAATTGCAAATGTCCACGGAGCCCACGCAGGATAGCCGCCAAGGACATCAGCCAGCGCCGATCCCAGCGCCGCCGAAACGGCCCCGGCAAGAGGCCCCAGGGCCAAGCTAGCTGCATAGATTACTCCGTCGCCGAGATGGATGTAGCCTGTTAGAGTAGGTAACTTTAGGAACATGGTAGATACCATTACAACCGAAGTCACCAGACCCAGGACTACCAATGTGAGAAGAGGACTACGATTCTTTTCCATTGGGATTCCCCCTGTAGTTTGAAATATTTGAGCCTGGCTACTTCAGGGGTTAAAACGTTTAGGCAACTGTGGGTGGAATACAAACATCCCCAGTCTCCTCCCATTCGGACTGTTACCGTCGGCACCGGAATCTCACCGGATTCAACCGCTGGGGCTGTCGGGCTCGTCCGTCCTTGTAGACGGCATTACCACCGGTCGGGAATTGCACCCTGCCCCGAAGACTGCCAATCGAAATTATACCACTCTAACATATACAGGTGCCAGACCTGATGGGCTTGTATAGACATATGATTTCAGGGTAAAAAAGGGATAGGCGTTTCGCAACTTGGAGGTGTTTCTATTGATATCAGAATCTTTGCTGAAAGAGCCCGTGGTAAGGCAAGGACTGGACTATTTTGAGACTTGCCTCGAGGAATACGTCAGCCTTATCACAGAGATTACCGAGGTTCCTGCGCCAAGCAATGAAGAAGGGCCCCGGGTCGATTACCTCAAAAAGAAAATGGAATCGTTGGGCTTTCCGATTGTTAAGGTAGACGAGGTAGGAAACGTTATCGGCTTTTTCCCCGGAACAGACCCATCGAAAGTTATTGTAAGCATGGCTCACATGGACACAGTGTTTCCAATGGATACGGATCTTACCGTAAAAAGGCAAGGGAACATCCTTGCGGCACCGGGAGTAAGCGACAATTCGGCGTCAGTGGCATGCATGCTTCTTCTGGGAAAGGTATTCTGCCGGCACTTGCCATTGCCTCATCCGGTATTGCTCATAGCCAACGTAGGCGAGGAAGGACTTGGAGACCTCAGAGGAGCACGCTACTTCTGCGAACATGTCGAAGATTATGATTTCCAGGGATTCAAGCTAAACCCGGATAATCTGGTGTTTTTGAACATAGACGGGGGAATGGATCAGATTGTAAACAGCGGGGTAGGGAGCAGGCGCCTTCGTATAGAATTTACAGGCCAGGGTGGACATAGTTGGGGCGCCTTTGGGAACTCAAGTGCCATTCACGGAATGGGCACTGCTATTGCGAAAATCGCACAGATTCAGGTGCCTGTGAGCCCCAAGACCACTTTCAATGTTGGAGTGGTTCAGGGCGGACATTCGGTCAACTCCATAGCCCAAAGTGCGTTCATGCTGCTGGACATGAGGTCTGTGGCTAAAGAACCGCTGGCCCGGTTGGAGCAAGAGGTAATGAAGGCTTTGGACGAAGCGGCAAGCGAGACTGATACTGAGTACACTATAGAAGTTGTGGGAGACAGGCCCACAGGGACGATTTCACCTTCGTCAGAATATATCAAAGGCCTGTTGTCTCTTGGAGAGGAACTGGGCCATAAACTGTCCCTTGGTGCCGGCAGCACTGATTCAAATATTCCTCTTTCAAAGGGCTGGCCTGCAGTAACCATGGGCTTCAAAGAGTCTCGGAATGGCCACAAGACCAGCGAGTTTCTGTACATTGATTCACTTGTCCCAGGGATCAAGTTTGCCCTTATGTGCTTTGCAGGGCTGCTGTACGACAAGTTCTAGGCCAGACTCTTAATCAAGCAGATGCGGAGTCAATAGGCTAACTATAAGCAGAATCGTTACTGTTATATCGTTGCTGTCAACAGGGGGAACAGGCTGTTGAGTGTAAGCCTCAGGTCCCCCTTTAGTCTTTTGGCCTTTTAGGCTTTTAAGATTTCACCTGGCTATTCAGACCTCTGTATTGCAGCTTTTTGGTTTATATGGCCCCACCAGTCTTCAGGAAGGAGCCCTAACCGCCAAATGGCCGCTCCCTTAATGCCGTATCTCTTGGCCATCAGAATCCGTGCTTGAAGCGATTGTGCATCTTCTAGGAAGGCTTTGTACGACCCTTCCTGGGTACTCCATTCAGCATAATTGCTGAGGTACTGAGGAGCAAAAACAGATCTGGGGATCTGCTGAGAATCTGGCAGAACATGCTGAGGCAGAATATTTGAACTATCCCTTGAAGCCGGCCTGGCCTGAATGAACGTTCCCTCTGCTGTTGTCTTGTATAGAGTGCCATATGCAGGTATGCCAAGGATTACCTTTTTAGGTTCTACTGCCTGGATCTCCAGTTTGATGGCTTCCTCCACCTTGGCAAAAGGTGCTGTTGGCGAAGGAACGGCCGGATCTTCGTAGGAGTATGCCATAAGCACTAAGAAATCAGCAGTTTTACCTATGTATTCATGGTCATAACCGGAAAACGAACTATTCAAGGGAGGAAGCGCTACAGACAATGGTTTTCCGGCTAGATGGCCCTTTAGAGTACTGAGAAACCCATTAAAGTTTTCCTTGTCAGAATCTGCGTTTGCAGGGTCTAGCCCAAGCCCTTCAAAGTCTATGAGCACTCCGTCGTATTCCCAGGCTGTAAGGGCAATGTTCTTTGCAAGCGCCTCTCTTGAAACAGCATCCTCCAAAATGCCTGATATGTTGCTTGATTGCTGATCTGCAAAATACATGGAAAATACCTGCAGGCCGTTTAGCTTAGCTTGTAGAAGAACAGCCTGCCAACCGCCAGGTTTCTGAAATCCTGTAGGGTTAGGCTTGCTGCTAACAGATCCGTCTTTGTCTACTGAGAACCAGCCAACGAACACGCCTCCCATACTTTGAGCCGGTGAATCGTCTGCTGAATAAGGATACTTGCTGGCAAAAGTGTCTTCCCAGCTGGAATAAGTGGCACTCCCAAGGGCATAAAAACCCCAGAGTTCGATAGGTTGCTTTGGTGACTGGACATGAACTGTACGGGTGTTTTGATCCCAGGATACCTGGAAATCCAGTATCTCACTGAATAGCCTCAAAGGAACCATTGTGTTTCCTTCCAGCAAAGTTGCAGGCAATGGCATGGGAACTGCTTGGCCGTCAGAAGTGGCTATGTCAGCCTCTCCTATTTTGACAATCAGAGATATATTGCCCTTTGAGTAGGTTGCTGCCCTTTCGTTCTGATCCCACCCGATTTCGGCTCCAAGGGCTTCTCCAAGAGCCCTCAGGGGTACCATTGTAGTTCCTTCTTCAACGTATGGCCTTACAGGCGATTTTACAGGTGCCATGTCAAGAAGTACATTGGCGTAAGGAGGCTCGGCAGGGGTTATGTCGAAGGCTACTGACTGGTACATGGCCGCTGCGGTTTGTATAGGTACAGGCCCAAGAGTAGTGGCTAGGAATACTGTAAATGTGAGCAATATAAGCAAAAATGATTTTGACCATCTATTTTGTCGATTCTGGTTATCCAAAACATATACCCTCCCGGTACATTGATCCATTTCTACTGCTGGCTATTGGAAAGAAACCCGAGGAATCCCTTTATGCTGTTTCTGAGAAAGTATTCCTCTCTGTCTCTGACATTGTGTTCAAAGGCCTCAAACTGCTTTAGGAGCGGGTCTTGGGCGAGCAGCCGGCTCAAAATTGCCTCTGGCTCTTGAATCTTATGCCTGGCTATTATGTCTTTCCACATTTTCAACTGTTTCTTGTGCAATTCAAGAAGCAGATTGGCATTATCTGAGAAACCGTAGTGGCCACAGCAAATGAACCCGGGTTGGGTAGAGCAGAGCAAGTCCAGGGTTTTCATGGATGTGTCAAAAAAGAACTTTGGAGGCGTCGCCGGGCGCATGTAGATGTCATGGGGGCCACTGCCAGGAAGAAAAACTCCTGCTGCTTCCCCGGCAAATAGGATTCTTTTGCCATTCAATGTAAGCAAAAAAGATAAATGGTGGGGAGCGTGGCCTGGAGTATCCAGAACAGAGAAGCCGTAGATGGATCCTTGAATTGCAGAGGCGTCTACAAGTTTATCTTCGGGCACAGGGACTATTTCTCCATAAAGGTGAGCCAGATCTCCGAGTGTATTCACACTGCCCTGCCATAGTCTTTCCGGGTTGGCAAGATGCCGTATTCCCCTGTGGTGGACAAGGACCTTGGCCGACGGGTATTGGCTGATCAGAAGTCCTACTCCACCTGCATGGTCAATATGTATGTGAGTCAGAAGAATCCAGTCCAGGTTACTTATGTTTAGTTCA
Source organism: Bacillota bacterium (assembly GCA_040766745.1). Lineage (GTDB taxonomy): Bacteria > Bacillota > Sulfobacillia > Fermentithermobacillales > Fermentithermobacillaceae > JAXGPX01. The sequence goes on along the minus strand of JAXGPX010000001.1, from coordinate 688,050 downwards.
TCCAGAGCACAGGCCAAAGATGGAATTGCAGATGATGGCCCTGGGTCTATGAGGATGTTTACCGGGGTAGAGCCGGCCTTAATGCTAATTAGCCAGGGTGACAGGAACTTTTGGCAGCCGGGCCAGGGGCCGGGCTGCTCAATCCGGTAAATGGACACCTGATCATTTTTCAGCACAGTAGACCACAAGTGAATAACCTCCCGATTGCCCCATATTATACCTTACTTACCCTGATGTAGACGAGAGGCAAAACCGTTAGGAGAATGCCCCGCCTGACCCGGCAAATTGGCCCATTTATGCCTCTGTAATGGTATGATGGAGCAAATGCTCAAGTCATTATCTTTTTTTGCGGAGGTCAGATGAAATTGCAGCAGAGGCCTGGGAAATGGATCCGAAGTGTACTGGTTCTTTCATTTGGCTGGTTCCTTCTATACGCGGCAAGAACAGTACTGTCTGTTACGCTCAAGGATATTGCAGATTACTGGAGCCTGTCTGAGACTTTTCTGGGCCTTCTAAGCTCCGGTTTTTTTATGGCCTATACTGCACTTCAGATACCGACTGGGTTTCTTGCTGACAGGTTTGGTTCAAAACGAGTTTTGCTCACCGGATTTGGCCTCCAATCTCTTGCTGTGCTCCTGAGTGGGTTTGCCGTGAACCAGCAGCAGTTTCTGATTACTAGGGTAATGGGCGGAGCGGGGCAGGCTACCTATTTTGCGTGCCAGTTTGCCATTATCAGCAACATTGTTCCTCCAGAACGAAAGGCATTTGGAAACAGTGCATCTGTAGCAGGTTCTGCCCTTGGGACAGGGCTGGGGATGATTTTCGGAAGGCTCCTATCAGGCACGTTCTTGGGATGGAGGCTTCCTTTTGGCGTATTGGGAATTATCTCCGTGCTATTTGTCGCTGCAATTATTAGGGAGGTGCCTGAACCTCGTAAGCCTGAGGTAACAGGCGCGGTGTGCCCAGGCCCGGCCAGGCATGGCCTTGGCGGTTCAAACCCGGCATCAACCTCGTGGGTATTTTTGACGTGTTTTTCGATTACTCACTTTTTGAGTATGTATGGGTTTTACCTCATGCTTACATGGCTCCCTTACTATCTTGAGACTATTAGGGGCTTTGATCAAAGCCTTGCTGCAATAATACCGGTCGTAATGCCGTTTGCCATGGCCCCTTCAACTATTCTGGGCGGGTATGTTTCAGATAGGACAGGAAGTAAATCTCTGGTAGTCAACATCTGCTTACCTGTATCTGCCATAGCTACAATGGCAATTCCTATGATGAATAGTGTTGCCGGCCTTGTTCTGCTATTAGCTGTGTATGGCGCTACTGGTAAACTTGTAATAGATCCGGGGCTCATTTCCTATGTGACTGAGAGCGCACCTGTTGAATCCAGAGGTACCATATTGGCGATTTTCAATTTTGCAGGTGCCCTTGCTATGGCAGTTGCCCCTGCGGTTACAGGTTACGTTGCAGAGGTAACAGGCAGCTTCGATCCCAGTTTCTTTATGGCCGGGGCATTCAACATTCTTGCCCTTGGATTCTTCATAGCCGGGGCAAGGTTATTTAGCAAGTCAGGCATCAAAGGGAAGAGCGGTTTCGGTACGTCCGGTAAGTCAGTGTCGCGAGCGAGAAGTATGTAAAGTATGTAAAGGAAGTGATCAAGGGTGAAACCGGGAAAAATCACGTTGTCAGCTATAGGCCATACAGCTGAGTACCTTCACAAGGGGCAAGAGAAACTTGAAATTGATTTGATTGCCGGCGAGACGATTGCTGATATTTTGGGCAGGCTTAATGTGGCGAAAGAACTGTTCATGTTTGCCCTGGTCAAAGACGAGCGGGTAGAACTGAGTTATAGCCCACAACCTGGTGATGAAATCGTATTGGTTTCGCCGATTATGGGCGGCTAAGCTGTGATGCCCTTGGCCCGAGTGATGCCCTTGGCCCGAAGATGCTAGATCATTCGCTTGGGATAGTAAACCCCAGTTTTGATCCAGGTTGCCATTGGGGCTTAAGGTAGTCTCTTGGGTCAGACGAGATTAGCCTTACTATTTGGGCTTGGCCGTTTAGGAATTCCATTACGAAAGTGCGGCCCTCAAAATCTACTGTGAAATAATGCTTTGGTTCGTCGACCTGGTAAACTACCTCTTGAGGATAGATTGTATAAAGCACCATATATCTTGCCTCCGTCAATTCGTTTCAGTTATCTGAGGAGTGTATTCTTGTTCCATGGGGCCGGAAATGTTGGGTATGGCAGGAGGCTCAGGCCCGTGGCTTCCTCGATGAGGTTGTTCGCTTGAGATTTGCTGATTGTTCCTGGTTCGGGACATTTCCTTCAGTTTGCTAACTGCTTCATGCAGGCCCCCAACTTCCCTAATCAGGCCTACCTCTACAGCCTCTTTGCCTACAAGTACTGTACCGATATCACGGGTTAGTTCTCCGGTTCTGAACATTAGTTCTCGAAACTTACTTTCTGTAATCCTTGAATTGTCAACAACAAACCTAATTACTCGGTCCTGCATTTTCTCAAGGTATTCATAGGTCTGAGGAACCCCGAGAACAGTCCCTGCCAGACGTATGGGATGTATGGTCATGGTAGCCGATTCGGTAATAAAAGAGTAGTCAGATGCTACGGCCACAGGGACTCCAATACTGTGCCCTCCGCCTAGTACAAGTGAGACAGTAGGTTTCGACATGCTTCGTATGAGTTCTGCTATGGCAAGCCCAGCTTCAACATCTCCGCCGACAGTATTGAGAAGGATTAGCAGTCCGCTGACTTCTGGGTTTTCTTCTATGGCAACTAGTTGAGGCATTACATGCTCGTATTTTGTGGTCTTGTTTTGTGAAGGAAGGACAATGTGCCCCTCAATCTGGCCGATTATTGGCAGGCAGAAGACATTGCTTTTAGAATCTGGCAGGCTTGTGGTACCGAATTCCTTGACTGTAGTGTTTTTCTCCATTCCTTGAGGATCCAGAGCCACTAACATCAATCCTTTCACAGGCATATTTCAGATAGGTGGAAAGGCCCAGGCTCAAAAGGAACTTGCCTTTTCTGAGCCCGCCAGAAAGTCTCTGAAGTCAATGTCAGGGAAAATGCTGTCTACTTGTTCTAGGTATTTCAGGAAAACCGGGTCTACAGATCCTTCTTTGAGTTCATCTGCCAACCGCTGAAATCTTCCGGTATGAGTAACGAATCTGTTCCTTGCGTACTCCGGCACAGTACCTGTTTTCATTATAAAAGGCCAATCAGAAGCCTGTGCCAGGAGAAGCTCACGGGCGGCCTGGTTCAGTGCCCTCTTTGCGAGGCCCGCTGCATGTTCTAGTTGCGATGCCAGGTCAACCATGGTTTCCTGGCAGTGGTGCAGGTGACGGTAAATCCAGTGGTTTGATTCTTCAAGCCAGACCTCGTGGTAGCCCTTGTACCCCCAACTGGAAACACTAGGGCTGGCCACCTGGTTTACAGGGTAGTACTCAGGATATTGGGATAAGGTTATTGTCTTTACCTGCTGCTTCTCATTGGCCATGCGCCTTAAGAGGTATTCCAGCCACAACGGCCCCTCATACCACCAGTGTCCGAATAGCTCAGCATCGTATGGTGCCACCATGACAGGCCTTCTGCCGTATATTTCGTTCCAGAATTCGGCTTCTTTATTGCGCCAGAAGACGAAGTTGCCTGCATGTTCCCAGGCTCTTTGGCGCCCTGCGTCAGGCCTGTAGATTTCTTTGTGGTTGCTCTGCCTGTCAGTTATTCGGTGGTACTTTATACCAAGAGGTACTCTTGTGCTTCCGGGTAAAGCTTTTCCCAGGTAATCCAAGGGCAATTCGTATCCAATGTCGCGGTAAAATTCTCTGTACCAGGGATCGCCGGGATACCCTTCATCAGCGCTCCATACTTGCTTTGAGCAGTCAGGGTCACGCCCAAAGGCCATGAGTCCTTGTGGGGTTACTACCGGGGCATGAAAGCCAAACCTTGGCCTGGGAGACGCAAATAATATTCCGTGGGTTTCCAGGATGAAGTATTTGGCACCTTCTTCTTGGATTACAGGCTCAATTTCAGGAGTGTAGGCACATTCAGGAATCCAGAAACCCTGGGGAGTGCTGCCGAAGCACCGGCGGAAGGTTCGCATGCCTGTTCTGATCTGGGCTCTTATAGCTTCATCTTTTATAAGAAGTGGGAGGTATCCATGGGTCGCCGATGAGGTGGCCAGTTCAACGTAACCATTTGCTTCAAGGGAAGCCCAGGGTTGTATAAGGTTTTCCCTGAATTTCTCTGTGTAGTCTTTATAAGTTTCCCTGAACTGATTTAGATACATATGGGCAAGGGGTTCTAGATCCCAATTACCTCTTACTCTGGCAGTCTCCTTTTCCGACAGTTCGATGAGATTTTCAATGTATGTTTTATAGCGCTGTTTGAGGAAACCGTCACTTAGCATATCCAGTAGCGGAGGAGATAAAGACACGGTTATCCTGTAAGGTACGTTATCTTCGGACAGTTTGAACAATGACCTTAACAAGGGTATATAGGTATCTGTAATTGCCTGAAACAGCCACCTTTCTTCCAGGCTGTCGTCGATTTCAGGATGCTTGACGAACGGTAGGTGTGCGTGAAGAACAATGGCCAGGAATCCTTTGGTCATTTGTTTGCGTTCCCCCATGTCTGTGGCGAGCTAATGCCTATTTTGCCTTTGAACCTGCCATACGAGAGATGCCAATCAAGCGGTGCCCATTCAAGGCATATTTCTTCTGAAAGATCGTCGGCAGGAAGTGTAACTTGATTTGATTTTACCAGGCTATGAAATACATTTTCGGGAAAGAGGCGCCCCAGCTCAGCTACGATTGTGTGGCGAGGCCTGCCCACATTAAGATACCAGTTATCGGCTTCGTCGTTCAAGAAGACATCGATTTGCCGGGTCTCACTTATTCCAGGAGTGATGTCATGTAATCTCAGCACCGGGCGGGACAACCCCCAGTGGTGCACATGTTTTTCGTACATTTCTTTATATCTCTCATGGGTTACTTCCCAATAGGCATATACCCAGTAAGGATCTCTGGTCATGAGTACAAGGCGGTCTTTGCCGTACCGTTGAGGCAGGGCATACTGTATTTGAGGCCTACGGGTTGGCTCTATTTCTGTGGCCCTATCTTCAAGCCTGCCTTCGCTCTTAACGGCGCTCCCAAATTCCGAAGGGTCTTTTGCTACGGCCCAGGCTCCAAGCTGGAATTCAATTACGTCGCCGGCTTCCCATACCAGTTCAACTTCTTTGGAAAGGTCCACTTTGCGTAAGTCTCTTGACGCCAACGAACCATCGGACTCAGAATGAATTGTGCCTGGGCGTGCCCTGGGGAGTGCAACACCAGTGCGGCGGTCTATTTGCCCTGCCTTTTCTGGATCAATGACTTCAAGAGGTATTCCGATGTCGCCGGATATCTCGGTTTTCAATCTATCTTTGTCAGGCACTGTTTTGCCGGTACGCTGACGGAAACTGTAGAAGGCCAAAAGAATTACTGTTAATGCGATTGCTGCTATGAAAAACCACATTGTGAATAGGATTCCTCCCGTCAGGCTAAAATCGGAAAAAGCCATTGTTTCAAAAGGCCGGCTCTAGTAAATATGAGGAATAACCTCGTATTTTATTCTAAAAGACTACCTGGGAGTAATCGTATGAGATGGTGTGTTCTTGGAAACAGTTCTTTATACCTTGGCTTTGATAAACGCGGATGGCTGCGTGAGATGTTTTGGCCTGTAGTAGGGCTTGCCAACCATGTGGCAGAAGGCACTGAAAATCATGTGATGATCTGGTATCAGGGACGGTTCCATGTTGTCGGCGGGAACGATTGGGCTCTTGAGGGAAAGTACGGGGCAGGAATGTCATTCAGTTGGACTTTGGCCCATCAAACCATGCCTATCTCAATGTTAATAAGGGACTGTGTGGATCCTTACAGCCCTATTTGGGCAAGGTCAATCACCCTTGACAATGGCCTTGATAACGAGCAGTTTGGCCTGTATTTCAAACAGTACTATAACCTCGGCGAGAATACTATTGGCGAGTGCGGATTTTGGGACTCTTCCAGGAGACGTCTTTATCACTTTAAGGGGCCCAATTGGGTTGGCGTTGATGTCGCAGTCTGCCAGGACATAGGTGACGAATGGCCTGGGCAAGATTCTGTGCTTGTCACAAGCGGGGCAGTAGCCAAGAGGCGTGACGGAGGGATTAGGCTATCTCCCGGTACAGGCGAGGTATTCGGCAGGCCCATTGACCATGGACTGATTGAAAGCATTTATGCAGTCAAGTGGGAAAACTACAAGAGGCCGGCTGGCGGCAGCAAAAAAATAGAGTATTTCTTGGCATTTGGCAGAAACAGAGGTGAGGTTGATGCTCTGCTAGATGCCGGGCTCGAAAAAGGATTTGAGGGAGTCTGCAAGACCTCCTGCCGGTTTTGGAATGGCAAATTGGGCCAGGAGAACCCAAGTTCTCTGTATGATATTTCGGTCAAGATTGCAGCAGCCCATTGTGATTCCAGAGGCGGAGTTCTGGCTTCTTGTGATACAGACATTATGTCGGATTACAGGGACCATTACAGGTACGTGTGGCCAAGAGATGCTGCAATGTGTGCTTCAATCCTTAGTCGGGCAGGCATGCCTGAATACGGTAGGCGATACCTGCAGTTTTGTCTTAACACAATTTCGCAGGAAGGATTTTTCTGGCAGAGGTACAGGCCAGATGGAACGAGGGGTTCCAGCTGGCATGAACCCAACCTTCCTGAAGGGGATTACCCAATACAGGAAGATCAGCTGTCGTTATCCCTTATAACGGCATTGGATTATGTTGAGTTGACCGGGGATCTGGAGTTTGTGAGTTTGATATACCCTGGGTTTGTTAAGAAAGGGGCCCAGTTTGTTCAAAGATACCGCCTGCAAAACGGCTGCCTGGTAAGGCCGTCATTTGACCTTTGGGAAGAGAGACGGGGCATATTCACCTTTACTCAGGCTGTGTCTGCCCTTGCTTTGGCTTCAGCTGCTAAAATTGCCTGGAGTTTGGGGCAGCCAGGCTACCGGGAGTATTTGGAATCAGTATTCAGTTTGCTGGAAGGCTGTGTTGATGTTCTGTCTGATGACAGCCGGGGCTTTTGCCGGGGTATCGTTGGCTCTGGGCCGCAACTTGATTGGACGGAAGATGCAAGCCTGTTCCTGGCTCTGCTGTCTATGAACAGGATTGGAGAGATCATAGCCACTTTTCCCGGGCAGGATTTACCGGGCCGCGTTAAGCCTGCGTTGGAAGCGATAGAAGCCAGGGGAAGGGCTACTTGGCTCCGGCTGCAAGATGCTTTGATGGTATATATATCAGGCAAGCCATGTGGTATTGCACGATATCCGGGAGATTGGTACCAGCGGCCCCAGGGAGGGCAAGATCTTCCTGGCAACCCCTGGTTTGTTACTACTGCGTGGTATGTAATGTCAGGCCTTATGATTGGGAGTATCACTACTGCCCAGGCCATGGACTGGCTCGATTGGTTTCGGCACATGAGCCTGGAGCCGGGAATCCTGTCAGAGCAGATAAATGGGGTAACAGGTACTCCTCTATCTGTTGCACCTTTGGTATGGTCTCACGGAGCTTATATCGAACTTTCGAATCTTGTTGAAAGCCATTTGCTAGGATGATTTGAGCTTCTCTTGAGACAGATCTAAAGGCTTTTGCCCAAAATTCCGACGTAAAAAGAGGAATTCTGCTAATCAGGGCGAATAACGCCCAAGGTAAACAGATTCTAAAGTGGTGTTATTCATAACCTAATAATCAAAACCTGAGGAGGGAGAAGAATGGCGCTTCCGATCCTGACACCTGATGAAAAACGTAAGGCACTGGAGAAAGCCCAAGCAATGCGAAAGGCAAGAGCCGATCTTAGGGAGAAACTTAAGAAAGGCGACCTGAAACTAGAGGACGTCATAGAAAAGGACGACCCGATAGTTGCACGGATGAAAGTCTCCTACCTGCTGAAATCTCTGCCCAGGGTGGGCAAGGTAAAGGCTGACAAGATCATGCAGGAAGTAGGGATTAACGAATCCAGGCGTGTTCAAGGCTTGGGTAAGCGGCAGAAACAAGCTCTTCTTGCGCGTTTCATGGACAAGTAGCCCGTAGGCCGGGCAATTGGGGAGAGGTAATCTTAGATAAAATGGAAAGAGGCTTATTGTTTGTAATTACGGCTCCTTCAGGGTGTGGAAAGGGTACCCTGAGGCGTGCCTTGCTGAAGGAGCAGCCTGAAATTAGGTTTTGCCCTTCAATTACCACAAGAGAGCCTCGGCCGGGTGAGATTAACGGGATTGACTACATATTCGTGTCCAAGCAGGAGTTTCTTAACAAGAAAGAACGTGACGAATTGGCAGAGTGGGCCGAAGTCTACGGCAATTACTATGGAACTCCGAGAGAAGAGATCGAAATGACGCTGGGTGATGGGTGTTCAGTTGTAATTGAAAAGGATGTTCAAGGTGCCCGAACCCTGCGGCAAGTGTACCCTGAAGGTATATTTATCTTCATCCTTCCCCCTTCTTTGGACGAACTAAGACGACGTATTGAATCCCGTGGGACTGAAAAAGAGACCGAAATGCACATACGGCTTGAGAGTGCGCGCGGGGAAATTGCTGATCTTGGGGATTTCGATTATGTTATTATCAATGCTGATGTAGAAAGAGCTAAGAATAGGTTGGTTGCGATAACTATGGGGGAGAGAGTTGCCAGTGGAATTTCCCCATGTAAGGCTCAGAGGAGGTCAGGCAATGATAAACCCGGCGCTAAGGAATGTGGTCAAGGCGACAGGTTCCAAGTATACTCTGGTGATTGCAGTTGCCAAGCGCGCAAGGCATATAGTGGCAAGAAAGGACAGCAACCTTCTGGTGGCCCACAAACCGGTCACAATTGCATTGGACGAGATAGTTAAGGGTACCGTGGAGATTAAGCGCCTATCGCCAAGGCAACCGGAGACATAGAGTAAACTCGCCAGGGCACCCTGTACAGGGTGCCTTGGTTTGTGTGAGGGATTATTGATTGATTTGGGGTGGACAAACTACTGTGCTTTCAGGCAAACAGATAATAATTGGTGTGTCAGGCGGAATAGCTGCCTATAAGGCAGTGGAGGTTGTATCAAGGCTTAGGAAACTTGGAGCCGAAACCCATGTCATTATGACTGACAATGCTGCAAAACTCGTTGCACCGATTACATTTAGAACCATATCTAACAATCCTGTGGTCATACATATGTTTGAAGAACCAAAACAATGGAATGTAGAGCACATAGCACTTGCCGAAGCTGCCGACTTGTTTATTGTGTGCCCGGCTACTGCAAATGTCATCGGCAAAATAGCCGTCGGCATCGCAGATGATTTTTTGACCACGACTATTATGGCGTGTACTGCGCCTAAGCTGTTGTGTCCGGCAATGAACCACAATATGTATGTCAATCCGATAGTCAGGCAAAACATTGTCAGACTCAAAACCTTGGGATATGAAATTCTCGAGCCGGAATACGGGCGCCTTGCCTCGGGAGCCATGGGCAGGGGCAGGCTTCCTGATCCAGAGAAGATCGTCTCGAAAGCATTGGGTATTTTGTCTGTTTCTCAAGATTTGGCCGGAACAAATATTTTGATTACTGCGGGCCCTACAAGAGAGTGGCTTGACCCTGTGAGATATATTACAAACCCTTCTACCGGAAAGATGGGTTATGCTATTGCAGAGGCTGCTGCCAGAAGAGGGGCAAGAGTCTATCTGGTGTCAGGGCCTACTGAACTTGAAATACCGCCAGGTGTTACAGTTAAGAAGGTCGAGACTACTGAACAGATGCTAGATGCGTGTCTTGAATTCTACCCTGATGCCCAGGTAGTTATTGGGTCTGCCGCCCCAGGAGATTTTCGCCCGAAAGAATACAGCGGGGAAAAGATAAAGAAAGAAGCAGGTTCTGTACAACTGGTTCTAACAGAGACAGTTGATATTCTGAAAACCCTTGGCAAGAACAAGGGAGGGCGGATCTTGGTAGGGTTTGCGGCAGAGACAAATAATGTGCTGGAAAATGCGAAAACCAAGATAAAAAAGAAGAACCTGGATTTCATCTGTGCAAACCAGGTAGGATTGCCGGACAGGGCCTTTGGTGCTGATACAAACGTCATAAGCATAGTTATGCCAGACGGGACCTACACAGATGCAGGCCCAGCCCCTAAATACGAAATTGCCATGTCTATTCTTGACAAGGTAAAGAGTATCCTCAATGAACGGAACACATGACTCAGAGGGCTCAAGATATGTTGAAGTTGTGGTAGATGTACCTGCTGTAGGCGATCGCCGGTTTACCTATAGTGTGCCAGGCGGATACTCTCTACCCTATGGCTCGAAAGTGTATGTGCCTTTTGGCCGGGCCAAGGCAGATGGTTATGTTATTGGATACCCTCATGCCAAACCGGATTTTGAAGTAAAGGAAATTTTGTCTGTATATGATCAGGACTATTTACCGCCTGCACCTCTTTTGAGCCTTGGAGAGATGCTCAAGGACCATTATTTCGCCACTACAGCATCGTTCTGGACATACTTGTGGCCTCCTCTTGTTTCAAAGAAAAAACCTATACCTGATTTTCCAAAGTCATTTGACGCAACAGACGGGAAGGTTCCACAGGAAGGCCAACCTGCACAGGAGCCAGATGAAGTCTTATTCGTTCAAGGTTCGTTTTCATTCAGGTGGCGGACTTACCTTAGAGCGATTAGGGAAGCACTTAACTCAGGAGTAGGTGTAATTGTGTTGGTGCCTGAGATCAGGAAAATAGCTGCAGCAAAGGGCGTTTTGGAGCCTGACTGCGGTGAGTCCCTTTCGCTTGTCCATTCTGAAATGACCGGTGCAACCAGGAGGAAAGAGTGGCTAAGCCTTTTGGAGGGCAGGAAATCCCTTGCCTTAGGCACCAGATCTGCAATCTTTAGCCCGGTTCGAAATCTTGGTTTGATTGTTGTTGATGAGGAAGAGTCAGCTTTCTATAAGGCTGAGGAGTATCCACGATACAACGCAGCAACTGTGGCCAGACTCAGGGGCCAACTGGAAAACTGCAAGGTCCTTCTTGGTTCGTTCGTCCCGTCAGTAAGGACCCGCTACCTTGTAGATACAGGAAAACTGAAGGCTGTAAAAGAGCCCTCTACGACGCAAGCAGACGTTTTATTGCAAACAGTCAGTCTCCTTGGAAAGCCTCGAAGACTGTTGATTACCAAAGAGTTGCATCTCTCTTTGAAGAAGGCATTTGATTCCGGAGAAAGGGCACTTTTGTTCCTGAACAGGCGCGGAACGTCATCAAGCTTGGTATGTACCGATTGCGGGAATACGATTAAGTGCCCAAGGTGCTCTGTGTCCCTTGCTTATCACTCGAAAGGGCCAGAACTTGTGTGCCATACTTGTGGCTACAGGCAACCTGCACCCTCTGAATGTCCGTTATGCCATGGTTATACCTGGAAGGCAGTTGGGTATGGAATAGATCGAGCTGCTTCTGAGTTCAACAAGAGATTTCCTGGCATACCCGTCTTCCAGCTTGATCAGGACTCTAAGGTTCCTCCTGAACAGGTCATAGAGGAATTTGCTTCCTTAAGCCCCTCGTGCCTCTTGTCTACACAAATGGTACTGGGGTTTTCTAAGATTCCGCCTGTAGCAACCCTTGGTGTCCTGACCTGTGATAACCTTCTGAGTTTTCCTGATTACCGTTCTCCTGAGGAAGTATTCAGGCTTCTTATGGGGTTGTTGCACCTCCTAAAGACGTCAGGGGGAAATCTCAGGAAGGATTTCATTGTTCAAACTTTGAATCCACAACATCATGCGATCCAAGGTGTTTCAAGCCCTGACAGTTTTTATGCCACAGAATCGGAGAATAGAAAGGCACTGCAATACCCTCCCTTCGGTGCGCTTTTCAAAATCGAGTTTTCCGGGAAGAAGCAGGATCGGGTAATAGACGTATCAGAAAGTTTTGCAGATAAGGCGGGGGAATATCCAGGCGGTATTTTGGTATTGGGGCCTAGTCCGGCGCCTAAACCGAAGGTACGAGGCCAGTACAGGTGGCATATAATGCTGAAAGCCGCTAGCCGAGATATCCTGGGCGACGTAGTAGGAGCGGTTTTGCAGGAGATATCCCCAGATGCTCACGTTAGGGTATCCATAGATTCAGAGGAACCCTTCGGTATTAGCTGAACTCCTTCGTAACCCGCTATGACGAGCAGGATTTTGGCTTGGGCCCTAAGTGGTATAATGGAAATTGGAAATGGATTTAGGAACGAAGGTGATGCCCTTTTGGCTGAGTTGGAAATACGCACATTTGATGATCCGGTACTCAGAAAAACTGCCAGGCCGGTGTTGAGAGTAAATAACAGTATTCGAAAGATACTTGACGATATGCTTGAAACCATGAGATCTGCATCTGGTGTGGGCCTTGCTGCACCCCAGGTTGGGATTTCAAAGCGTGTTATTGTAGTTGATGTAGGAGAAGGCCCCTATTTCCTTGTTAATCCGGAAATTGTATCAAGATCCGGTGAAACAGAGGCGAAATGGGAAGGTTGCCTGAGTTGGCCCGGTTACGTTGGAGAAGTTGAAAGGCCGCTAAGTGTTTGCGTAAAGGCTATTGACAGGGACGGACATGATATATGGGTTGAAGGGGAAGGATTCTTGGCAAGGGCGTTGTGCCACGAGATCGACCATTTGGATGGAATCATGTTTGTTGATAAAGCTCAGACCATTACAGAGATTACCCAGGATGATGATGAAGATAGCGGCCAGGAGAGCACCTTACCGCTTACGTGCATTTTTATGGGAAGCCCTGATTTTGCAGTACCTTCCCTTGATGAACTGGTGCAATCTGGGATTAAGGTGCCATTGGCAGTAACCCAACCTGACCGGCCTTACGGCAGGAAGAGGGTCATGAAGCCGACGCCGGTGAAATCGAGGGCACTTGAACATGGATTAGAAGTCCTAACCCCTGAAACCATGTCTTCTCCTGAAGTCATAGACCGGCTGAGGGAGTTGGAACCTGACTTTATAGCTGTTGCCGCTTTTGGGCAGAAACTACCGAAAGAAGTGCTTGAATTACCGAAATATGCATGCTTAAATGTTCATCCGTCTCTATTGCCCAAGTATAGAGGAGGCAATCCGGTGCAGAGGCAAATCATGTCCGGAGAACAGGTTAGTGGGGTATCGATCATATACATGAGTGAACGGATGGATGCCGGCGATATTTGCATTCAAAAGACAACCGCCTTAGGCCCTAACGAAACCTACGGAACTCTTGAGAAACGGCTTTCAATTCTAGGGGCCCATGCTCTCCTGGAAGCCATTCTGATGGTATACGCAGGCGGGGCCCCTAGGATACCTCAAGATGAAAAAGAAAAGACCATGGCTTTTCACCTAAAACAAGGAGAAGAAATCATTGACTGGAAGGATTCTGCAGCCAATATTCATAACCTGGTAAGGGCTCTTTCGCCTATACCCGGCTCCGTTACTGTTTTCGGTGACGAACGTATTAAGATACGGCAGACGCAGCTGGTTGGCCCAGACAGCCTTGGTGCTTCAGGCAACTCAGAACCCGGAACGATACTTGATGTCAGTGACCCAATGGTATTAGTCCAATGCGGGCAGGGTGTTATCGGAGTTGTTGACGTACAGCCAGAAGGAAAGACATGTATGCCTGCCAAGGCTTTTCTCATGGGCAGGCAGCAAAAAGGTTTCACAAGGTTTGGATAATGCCCCTATGTGCTTCTATAGGGCATGTTTTATACTATCTATTTGTGAGGAGGGAAGGGCATAATGGTTTGGGATCCAGGTTATTTCATTTTCGTACTGCCGGCTTTCATATTCGCCCTATGGGCTCAAGGCAGAGTTCGTTCATCCTATGAGACTTATTCACGGCTATACACCAAAAGAGGCGTGCCTGCCTATGAAGTGGCTGCTTCACTTCTTAGGGAAGCAGGCCTTGGGGACGTAAGGATCGAGAAGGTGGCAGGGAACCTAACAGACCATTACGATCCCAGAAACAAGACTTTGCGGCTTTCGTCTGGTGTGTATGAGAGTTCCTCTGTGGCAGCCCTTGGAATTGCAGCCCATGAGGTGGGCCATGCGGTTCAGCATGGAACAGGATATGCTCCTCTTGCTATAAGGAACGGTTTGGTGCCTGTAGCCCAGTTCACATCCAGTGCGGCATTTCCTTTGTTTCTACTTGGGTTCTTTCTGAGATCCGGTTTTCTGATGGATATTGGCCTTTTGTTTTTTCTTGGTGCAGTGATTTTCCAGGCAATAACTTTGCCTGTAGAATACGATGCATCCAAACGTGCCCTGAGCATGTTAGAAAGCACCGGTTTTGTATCCGGGGCAGAAGCTGTGCCTGTTGGCAACATGCTCAATGCAGCGGCCCTTACTTATGTGGCTGCTACTGCAGTGGCTTTGGGGCAGTTTATGAGACTTATGATGCTGCGTGGGAGGCGTGACTGATATTGGGCAAGTGCGCCCGGGGGATTGCCCTTGATATTCTAGGATCGCAAAGTGGCCCTCCGGGCGTTTCTCATGCTTTAGAAAGTCTTGACAAAAGGGACAGGGCTTTGGTTAAGGAACTGGTTACAGGTGTCGAGAGATGGAAAAGGTTTTTGGACTACTACGTTTCTTTTTTCTGCCACAGGCCTGTGGAAAGGCTTTCGCCCAAAGTACTAAGTGCCCTAAGGCTTGGGGTTTACCAGATGATTCTTATGGGTCTTCCTCCATATGCGGCCATTGATTCGATTGTCCGGTGTCTGGGCAGCAAGGGCGAGCGTGGGTTCGTAAACGGCGTCCTCAGGACTATATCAAGAAACCGGGGCCACATTGAGATGCCTTCGATAGATACACATCTTGAGGACTATGCAGCTGTTAGATATTCTTTTCCTGATTGGATTGTAGGCCGGTACTTCCGGTATTTTGGAAATACACAGAGCCTTTCACTTCTGAAGATTCAAAACCAGCCTCAGCCTATCACTTTGAGGGCTAATACAACGAAGGTGGATCGAGATTCACTCCTGAAGCTGTTCCAGGACAAGGGCTATTTGGCTCAGCCCGGAAATCTTGATATTTCAATTAAGGTAGACAAAGGGCGTGCTGTTGAGGAGTTCCCAGGGTATGATCAAGGCCTTTTTGCGGTGCAGGATGAAGGCGCAATGCTGGCAACCCTTGCTTTGGCACCTGAGCCAGGAGACGTTGTGTGGGATGTATGTGCCGCACCAGGAGGGAAAACTACTCACCTTGCAGAGATAGTATCGGACAATGGTTTTGTAGTTGCGTCTGATGTGGACTCCGGCCGTGCAGACATGATATCACAGTCATGTAGGCGGCTTGGTTTGAACAACGTGGCCACGGCTGTTGTAGATGCTACTAGTGAAGCGGCCGTCGAGTCTGGATTAAGGGAAAGAGGGTTGCCTCTAAAGTACGATAAAATACTGGTAGATGCTCCTTGCTCAGGCCTGGGAGTAATCGCCAAAAATGCGGATATAAAATGGCGAAGACGGGAGTCTGATATCCCCCAAATGGCCAAACGCCAGGCGGAAATATTGAATGTTGCCAGGGGGTTCTTGAAATCCGGAGGCACTCTGGTTTATTCTACTTGCACTTTGACCCATGAAGAGAATGAGGCTGTGTGGGGTAACTTTGTTAAGAAGCACAATTTACGCGCTGTAGTGCCTGTAACTGAAGTAACCTTTGGCCCAGGCCATATTTCGCCGAAGGTGAGCACAAAAGGCGGATACATGCATGTTCTGCCTCATGTTCACGGAACAGACGGGTTTTTCGTAGCAAAGGCAATTGGTTGAATTTGCAGCATTGATACAAACTCTTTCAGGTAGAAATTGGCAGATGGTTTCGTTTAGCCATCTTGGCAAAGTAGAGGTGTGATTGAAGAATGCCGGAAAGGCCTCATATTTTGGATCTTGAATTGGAGGAAATTGACAGTATTATTGCCGGACAGGGGTTTCAGCCCTACAGAGCCAAACAGGTAGTTGCCTGGATATACAGGAAGTTCGCATTGTCTTACGATGACATGACTGATTTGCCCAAGGATTTGAGGGCTTATTTGGCTGAGAATACAGAGTTTAGCAGGCTCAGCCTTGTAACATTGCAGGAGCAGAAATCAGACAGGTCGAAAAGATACCTGTGGGGTATTTACGGAAACCCTCTGGCAGAATCGGTGTTGCTTGAATATAAGTATGGCCTCACCGGCTGTTTGTCTACTCAAGCAGGTTGTCCTGTCGGATGTGTGTTTTGTGCGTCTGGAAAATTAGGATTTCAACGGAATCTTACCAAAGGTGAGATTCTCGACCAGTTCCTGGGTATGTGCCGGCATAGCAATCAAAGGTTAAGCAGAATTGTTTTCATGGGGACAGGAGAACCCTTTTTTAACTATGAAGCAGTCCTCGGTTCAATAGACATGTTGTGTAAGGAAGAAACATATGACATGTCAAGAAGGAAAATTACGGTGTCGACTGTTGGGATTCCAGGTGCAATCAGAAAATTCGCCGTGGATTCCAACGGCGTTCGCTTGGCATTGTCTTTGCACGCAGCTTCTGATGAGACAAGAAGTGAGCTGATACCTGTAAACCGTGTGTATCCGTTGAAAGAGATTATCAGTGCAGTAAAGTATTTTGCAGGTGTTACAGGCCAGCGCGTGACTTTTGAATATATGATGCTCAAGGGCGTCAATGACTCCAAGGAAGATGCAATCAAGTTGGCGAATTTGGTAAACGGTATCGATTGCCTGGTAAACATCATTCCTTGGAATCCGGTCCCAGGTGTACACTTGCAGGAGAGTGAACCTGGAACGATACTCGATTTTGTGAGTACCCTTGAAAGGAACCGTGTAAAGGTAACAGTACGTCGAAGATTAGGAGGCAACATTAAGGCTGCCTGCGGGCAGCTCCGCCGCGTAATTACCTGAACTTTAGCACGTAAGGCTGGTAGTCAGGAGGGAATGACCTTGGAGTGGAGAGCTGAAACATCCCGGGGCTTGATTAGGCCTGAAAATGAAGATTCTTGGCTGGTCACTTGCCTGCCACGAACAGGGAAACAGATGTGGTTAGCCATGGTTGCAGATGGGATTGGCGGCCGTGACGGAGGCGAAATTGCCTCGGCCCTTGCTGTCAAGTCGATAAGCGAGTATGTTTCTGGATCCTTATTTGAAGACAAGCCCCAGGATGTATTGCGAAAGGCCGTCATCTGCGCCAACGGCAAAATCCTTGAAAGCAGCGCCCGCAAAAGCGGTGTTGTGGGGATGGGAACTACACTTACCTGTGCTATGATTGACCAAGAAGAATCCAAAGTATATTTTGGCCACATAGGCGACAGCCGAGCCTACATAATTTCCAGCAGACAGATACGGCGGGTAACCGACGATCATTCTGTATCTGGAGAACTGGTTAGAAACGGAACCATAACAGAGGAAGATGCCATGAGGCATCCAGGGCGGAATGTCTTGACTGCGGCTTTGGGTACCCAGCAGGAAATCAACGTGGCTATCTACGAAGAGCATCTACTGCCTAATGACATAGTTGTCTTGTGTACAGATGGGCTTACGAGCCTTGTATCATCTGACGAGATCTCTGATATTGCCTGCCAGTACGAAAAGGACGAGGTTCCGGAGAGACTTGTTGATCTCGCAAACAGCCGGGGTGGTTACGATAATATTACGGTAATCCTGCTCTGGCCCAAGGCAGTACAGGCACGGGATCTCCTGAGGGGTGAGGTAGGGTGAACCAGAAAGCTATGATTGGCAAGTGCATTATGGGCCGCTATGAAATTCTTGAGAGGATTGGCGGCGGAGGCATGGGCGTAGTATGGAAAGCCAATGATAAGGTGCTGGACAGATATGTAGCTCTCAAAGTTTTGCGCCCTGAAATGAGCGAAGACGAGGATTTTGTGCGAAGGTTCAGGCGGGAAGCCAAGGCTGCCGCATCGCTGTCGCACCCTAACATAGTAAGCATTTATGACGTCGGTGAAGATCAGGGCTTGTATTTCATTGTGATGGAACTGGTTGAAGGTGAGACGTTGCGAGACAAGCTTACGAGGCAAGGTAAGCTGGAAGTAGAGGAAGCTTTGAATATTGCAGGCCAGATATGCCTTGGCCTTTCGCACGCCCACACAAACCAGATAATCCACAGGGATATTAAGCCTCAGAATATTTTAATAACTACACTTGGGCATGTAAAAGTTGCTGATTTTGGGATTGCAAGAGCCCTGGGCGGGGTATCTAATACATCAACGAATGTAGTGGTTGGCTCAGCTTCTTACTTGTCTCCGGAGCAGGCTAGAAACGGAGTAGTTTCTGCCAGGTCCGATCTTTATTCTCTTGGGGTAGTCCTTTACGAAATGCTCACCGGAAAGCCTCCGTTTACAGGAGACAGTCCTGTGTCTGTAGCCTTGCAGCATGTAGAAGCAAAGGTTCCTGCAGTCCGTGACAAGAATCCTGAAATACCTGTCGAAATAGAGAACTTAATAGCGAAAGCCTTGGCGAAAAGTCCTGACATGCGCTTCCAGTCTGCCGATGAAATGTTAAAATCAATAAGGCAGCTCAGGTTATCACTGTTTCAAAGGACAGAGACTGAATTTGCTGCAAAAGGTGATGAGCGATTGGCCAGGCGGAAGAAGCCCAAAGCACGAGTCAGTACAGCAGTTAAGATTTTCGCAGTATTTGTGATAATAGGGCTGGCGGCGGCTGCATACGGAATTTACGCCTTCAACAAGTGGATGGCAGTACCTCTCGTGGAGGTTCCAGACGTTGTCGGGAAGCCTCAGATTGAGGCACAGGCGTTAATACGGGAAAAAGGGCTGATTCCTCAGCTGTCTGCAGAGAAATACGATAGCAATTATCCTGCAAATACAGTGATATCTCAAAGCCCCCTTGGCGGAGAAATGGTCAAGAAGGGCCGCGAAATATATTATGTCCTGTCAAGGGGAGAGTCGTTTGCCGAGGTGCCTGACGTTAGGAGCAAAACCGTCAGGGAGGCACAGCTCGAATTGGAGAACCGGCAGCTGCAGCTTGGAAACGTGGATAATGTATTTCATCCTACTGTACCAAAAGACAACGTTATTGGGCAAAATCCCAGGGAAGGGACGTCAGTTTCTCTTGGAACAAGGGTCGACCTCATAGTATCGTTAGGGCAGGAACCTGAAACTGCAGTGGTTCCGCGGTTGATTGGATTGCCTTCTCTGGATAAAGCCCGTGCTCTTTTGGAAGAAAACCTTCTGGAACTGGGCGAGGTTTCACAGATTTCGGGGCAGCTTCCTTATGGGACAATCATTTCCCAAAACCCGGAGGAAGGCACTGAAGTGCCTATCCGGACCCGTGTTGCTGTTGCAATATCCCTGGGATCTCAGGAGCCTGTACATTCTCATACAGTGAAAATTAAGGTGCCCAACAAGGCCAACCCTGTCAACGTAAGAGTAGTTGTAATGGATCTTGACGGCGAGCTTGTACGGCATGATCGTAACGAAAGTCCAGGCGATAATATAAACGTTTCGTTTCAGTATAAAGGTAATGTTGCCATAATGAAGATATATTTTGACGGCGAGCTTGCCCGTGAAGAAATAGTCAAGCCTTAGAAAGAGGTGTTGTGGTCTACTTGATAGGCAGAGTGCTCAGCGTCCATTCTTCCGAATGCAGAGTAGCCCTTGGAGAAGATACAGTCTCCTGCACATTCCGGGGGCGCCTAAGGTTGGATAGTTCCCGGGTCTACGCAGGTGATATTGTCAGCATCTCTCATTCGGGGGGAGTCTATGTTGTCGACGGAATCAGGGACCGGAGGAATTTGCTTGTCCGGCCTCCTGTAGCCAATGTAGATCAAGCCATTGTTGTAACTGCCATTACCCGGCCTCCTCTAGATCTTTTGTACATCGACAGGATACTGGTCCAATTGGAGTCCCAAGGTATTCAGGGCGTTATATGCATTAATAAGCAAGACCTAGAGGATCAGGATGAGATAGATAAGGTTCGGGATATTTATTCTTCTGCCGGTTACCAGTGTGTTGTTACATCTGCAGTAACAGGCCTTGGGCTGAAAGAGCTTGTTGGCCTTCTTGAAGAGAAGGTGACGATCCTTGCAGGGCAAAGCGGGGCCGGCAAATCCAAGCTGATTTCAGCTCTTATCGGGGTGAAACTCCTTACCGGAACACTTTCGGATGATGCAAGGGGCCGTCATACTACCAAGTGGGTCAAATTGTTTCGTGCCTCTAGGGACGGTTACATTGCGGATACCCCTGGGTTTTCCAAAATTGATCTGGTTTCAGTTGAACCTCACGAATTGGGTTTTATGTACCCCGAGATTGCCCGTTATGCTTCTTTGTGCCATTTTCCAAGGTGCATCCACAAGACTGAGGACCGGTGCGAAGTAAGAAAGGCCCTTAGCCAGGGGGAAATTTCACCTGAACGTTATCGCAATTACCTAGTGCTTCTTGACGAAGCAACAGAAAGGGCGAAGTTCAAATATGAGTAACGCAAAGGGTTTACGGAGTTTAAGGCCTGTAAAAATATCTCCATCAATATTGTCTGCCAATCCGCTTGCATTAGGGCGCCAGGTGTACGAGGTTAAGGATGCAGGCGCAGATTTGCTGCACCTTGACATAATGGACGGCCACTTCGTACCTAACCTTACCTTTGGGCCGGCTGTAGCCAAAGCCTTAGGCAGCATTGGGCTTCCGCTTGATATTCATCTAATGATATCGAATCCTGAGTGGGGCATTGATGCGTTTTGTGACTACGCCGAGTACATAACAATTCATGCAGAGGCAACTCCTCACCTGCACAGGTTTTTGCGCTTGATCAGAGAGAAAGGGTGTAGGAGCGGTGTTGCACTTAACCCTTCGACTCCGCCTCAGGTAATTGAACATGTGATTGACGAGACAGATCTGGTAGTTATCATGACAGTTAACCCCGGGTGGGGCGGCCAGCCGTTTATTCCCGGGATGCTCAGGAAGATTGAGCACGTAAGGCAGATCATAGACAAAGCCGGACTTCCTGTAGAAATTGAGGTAGACGGCGGGATAACCTCGGACAACTCCCGGTGTGTGATTGAAAAAGGTGCTGACATCCTTGTTTCAGGTAGCTATGTCTTCTCCAGTGAGGACATGGCCGCGGCCATTGGCAAACTCAGAGGATGCACAATTACCACCTACTGAATATACTGGTGTACGCAGTAATGGTATTGAAGGCATGCGAGGGGTTTTGAGTGAGACTACGAATTCGCCGGGTTAGGCAATTTCAAATCTTGCCATTGGCAATGGCTATGTGTGGACTTATTATCCTGATTATCGCACTGCCTTCCTGGTTTTTATGGGCCCTGTCCGGAACGGGCCTTTTGGCGGGAGCATGGATTTTGAGTTCCAGAATGAAAAAGTGACCTGTTCTTGGGAGGTTCAATGAAAAATGAAGGTAAGGGTTGTGAAGGTTCCAAGACTGCTGTCTGGATTTGTACGCCTGGTTCTAGGCATATTCGGATACCGTGCCTAGTTCAATAGGCTGTCAACAAAAGATTAACACCTCTCAGATTTCAAACTTGAGAGGTGTTTTTCTCAAACGGTTGTTCTCCATGTTAGTTGGCGGCGCGCTTTACTTTTCCGCTGCGGAGGCACTTTGCACACACATATATTCGCTTTGTAGTATTACCAATTACCGCACGGACTCTTTGCACATTAGGGGCCCAATCTCGTCTGGTTTTTATGTTGGAATGGCTGACCCGGTTCCCAACTATTCTGGTCTTGCCGCATATTTCACATTTAGGCACGTGGCTCCAACCTCCTTAAAGCTTGTGACTCGCCTATTTTAGCACAGAACGTGAATCAGGAGAAGTGCCGTGTCCCATTGGTGCCCGGTTTAGCACAGGTAATTGCAGTAGAATTGGTGTTGAGATCTTTCATGAAATCGATTGCTGTGGCAAGATAGTAGGTAGTTGTGGTATATAGGTTATATGTTTAAGGAAAGAAATTGGAGTGTCACCTGTGACTGGAAAGGAAATCCGAACTGATATGGGTAAGTTGGTCCTGTCAGAAGAGGCTATTGCCACCATTGCCGGCGCTTCGGCAACAGAGTGCTATGGTGTAGTTGGCATGGCAGGCCGCAAGATGACAGACGGGCTGTCTGAGCTTCTGGGCAGGGAGAACCTGGCCAGGGGAGTGTCGGTTTCCATTGATGGTGATGAGGTCTACATAGAACTTTTCGTTATACTCGGATATGGAATAAAAATTTCTGAAGTTGCCAGGATGATCGTGGATAAAGTCCGATATACCGTAGAGAAGTTTACCGGCCTAAAAGTAAAGAAAGTAACGGTAAACGTCGAGAGCATAAGGCTTCAGGAGAATTCGGGGAGTTGACAATGACTTGCACTTTGCTTGACGGCGACCGGTTCAGAGACATGCTTATGCAGTCTCGAAAGTATCTTTCTGATCGCAAGAAGGAAGTAGACGCACTGAACGTTTTTCCGGTACCCGATGGGGATACAGGTACAAACATGTACCTTACACTTTCATCGGCTGCTGACAGCCTCAAGGGGAAGTCGGGGCTTACATTGAGCCAGGCATCTGAGGTGGCCAGTATGGGTGCACTTATGGGTGCAAGGGGCAACTCGGGAGTTATTTTGTCCCAGATATTCAGAGGCGTAGCCAAAGGGTTTGCCGGGAAGGATTCGGCAGGCCCAAAGGATTTGGCCCTTGCGTTTGAAGAAGCGGTGTTCACAGCATACAAGGCAGTTATGAAACCTGTTGAAGGCACTATTCTTACTGTGCTGCGCGGTATGCGAGATGCAGCGCTGGCAGCCTCGGCATCGAGTGAAGCTTCAATTCGGGACGTATTACAGGAATGTGTAGTAAAAGGCGAAGAGGTCTTGGCGCGAACACCTGACATGCTGCCTGCTTTGAAACAAGCAGGTGTGGTGGACGCCGGGGGGAAAGGCCTGGTCTACATAGTTGAAGGAGCCCTTTCTTGGTACAAGTGTGAACAAGAGACTACAGGCGATTTGCCTCCTGGGGATACTGAAGAGATTCTGCCTGCCCCTAATGTTTCCGAAGAAGAAATATTGGATTTGGAAAATCCGTACGATACTCAGCTGTTGATTGTAGGCAAGGATCTTCCACTGGATAAGCTGAGGCAAGGCCTTGAGGAACTGGGCGATTCATTGCTTGTAGTAGGTTCTGAAAACGTAGTAAGGGTCCATATTCATACCGGCATTCCTGAGCAAGTTCTGGGGTTGTGCATAAGATATGGGCAGCTATCCCAAGTAACCATAGATAACATGATTGAGCAGTCAAGACAGGCATTGTCAGAAAGAACCCTCCAGAAGGCGGTAAATTCCTCTGGAGTCGATGTTCAGGTGCCTCAAGTTCCCGTGAAGGATGTGGCCATAATCTCAGTGGCCACAGGCGAGGGCCTGAAGTCCATAATGAATAGCCTCGGGTGCGATTTGGTCATGGACGGCGGTATTACTATGAACCCATCTACAAGCGATCTTGTGGAAGCGGTCAAATCGGTAAGAGCCAAGAAGGTAATCTTCCTCCCTAATAATGGCAATATTTTCCTTGCCGCAAAGCAGGCCAAGAAATTGACAGGCAGGAACATGTACATTATCCCATCCAAAACCGTTCCTCAGGGCATATCAGCCCTTTTATCACTGAACTTGAATGAAGATATGAAGCACAACCTAAAAAGGGCGGGTAAGGCTGTACGGAGCGTTAAGACAGGTGAAGTTACCTTTGCAGCCCGAAATGGCAAGTTCGGTAGGCACACTATGAAAGAAGGGGACATAATCGGGCTGGTAGACGGCAAAGTAGAGGCTGTAGGCCAGAATCCGGAAGAAGTTCTCAAGGCAATTGTGAAGGTTATGGCTGGTAAGAATGATGCAGTGGTAACAGTATATTACGGCGAAGATGTAGCCCAGTCTACAGCAGAAGAATTACCGCCCGCCCTGCAGGAAGCAATAGGCGGCCAGTATGAGGTAGAAGTTCACAGCGGAGGCCAGCCTTTATATTACTACATAGTATCAGTTGAATAATGTCAGACAGGAACTCTCTGCAAGATAGCGTTAGGTATGTAAAAGGGGTAGGCCCGAAAAGGGCTGGGGCCCTTAGTACCCTTGGAATCGAAACCGTAAAGGACTTACTGGACTATGTGCCTTTCCGTATAGATGATTTTTCTCAGGTAAAGAGGCTATGCAGCCTCAGGCCTGGAGATGAAGTAACCATCGAAGGAAAGGTTTTCTCAATATCTGCGATTCCCAGCCGCCGCGGCCACGCACTACGAGTGGGGTTGTCTGACAGTACCGGAACCTGCTATTTGGTTTGGTATAACATGCCGTACCTTGCCAGGCGCTTTAGCCGCGGCATGGTGATTGCAGCCTCTGGGAGAGTAGAATGGCGCCGCCAGAGTTTCGAGATTGCACATCCACTTTGGGAAGAAGCCAAAGGCACTCTTTCAAACGGCCTGGTCCTGCCTGTTTACCATGGTAAAGCCGGGCTTCCTTCGTCTATGATTGCCAGGGCAATTGATGAAGCCTTAACCAGTCATTTAGATCTAGTACCCGAGGTCTTGCCGGCTGAGGTAATTTACAGGCACGGACTAATGAGCCAGAGGCAAGCTTATGAGAATATTCACAGGCCTGATAGTTCCCGGGCGTGGGACAAGGCCAGGAGGACTTTTGCCTTCAGGGAAGTCCTTCTGATGCAATTGGCGCTACTATTGATGAAAAAGGAAAATGAACGCTCCGGTCCTGTAGCTGCTTTTGATAAGTTTCACCTGGCCAAAGCTTTTGCTGACTCCCTACCTTTCAAATTGACTAAAGCACAAACACGATCCATTAAGGAAATTCATGATAGCCTCTCGTCAGGTAAGGTCATGAACCGCTTGATTCAGGGCGATGTAGGAAGCGGTAAGACAGTTGTTGCAGTTTGGGCTCTACTGGCAGCGGTCAGTAATGGGTACCAGGGGGCGATGCTGGCTCCTACAGAAATCCTTGCCAGGCAACATAAAGGAACTGTAGAGAGACTGGCTGGCAATCTTGCTAAAATTGGCTATTTGTCAGGAAGTTTGGGCGCTTCTGACAGAAGAAAATCTTTAGAGGGCATTGCAGACGGTTCAGTTGATATCCTCATCGGGACCCACGCCATGCTTGAACCGCAAGTGAAATGGGCCAGACTAGGAATGGTCGTCACTGACGAGCAGCACAGATTTGGCGTAAAGCAACGCCTAAACCTGTCATATGACACTTTTGCCCCTCACATGTTGGTAATGAGTGCAACCCCGATTCCAAGGTCGTTGGCTTTAACCCTCTACGGAGACCTTGATCTATCGGTCATTGACGAGCTGCCCTATGGTAGGAAACAGGTGAACACCAAAGTTCTTGAATATGGCCAGAGAAGCCTTGCGTATGGCAGGGTAAGGCAAGAGGTTCAAAACGGCCGCCAGGCATATGTAGTGTGTCCTTTAATACGTGAAGGGAAGTCGGGACGCAAGGCTGCAGAGCAGGTATTTGAAGAACTGAGAAGTGGATACCTCAAAGGTGTCAGAGTTGGGTTGGCCCACGGTGACATGCCCAGGGATTCTCTTATTGATGCCATGGACGATTTTGCCGAAGGCAGGACCCAGGTTCTTGTGGCTACTACCGTAATAGAAGTGGGAGTAGATGTTAGAAACGCCAGTTGCATTGTGATTGAGGGCGCTGAGTCGTTTGGCCTGGCGGCCCTGCACCAGTTAAGGGGAAGGGTAGGGCGGGGAGGCCAGGAGTCTTATTGCTATTTGATCCCGTCGGTGGGAGATACTCAGTCACCATCCCGAATAAAGATTCTGGAACGTATATATGACGGTTTTGAAGTAGCACAGGCAGATTTGACTCAGAGAGGGCCAGGCCAGTTTTTTGGCGTGAAGCAGCATGGGATTCTAGACATTAACATGGAAGACCTGAGCATTACTGCAGACATAATATTTGACGCCAGGCAAGAAGCCAAGAGTATTGTTGAGACTATGGAGGAAACCGGGAGTATTCCCGAACAGTTCGCCTATTTGCTTGAACAGATCAAAGACAGGTTTGGGGATTTGGCCAGACATGCAAAATCCAGATAGTACCTTGTGAATCCATCCAATTTTCTAATTTTTTGCCAAAAATTGCCGCAAACACTTGTCCCGTTATGTTAATCTCCTGTGATTGATCCTTTCTGCAGTTAGACCTAACTTTATATATTGAAAGGCAGGTTTACTTAACATCTTCCTCCATAACATCCCAGCATATAAGCCTATTAAGTGAACATAATAAGTCATGAAAAGGAGGTGACGTACGAGTGGGTTCAGGACAGCGTCGGAACATTGCAGTGGTACCACAGGCTCGTCCCGCGTTGGACGCTTTCAGGAATGAGATAGCCAACGAATTGGGAATTCAGCCTCCTGGTGATTACTGGGGCGATATCCCATCAAGGACCTGTGGTGCAGTAGGCGGTCATATGGTCAGGCGGATGGTTGAGTTTGCCCAGCACAACCTGGCACAGGGAAGATTCCCGGCAGGGCAGGCAACTCAGCAGCAACCAAGACTTCAGTAAGGATAATTGAATATAGTTGTAAATTCGGGGCAACCACCAGGTTGCCCCTTCCAGATGCCAATAGCAAAAACAGCTGGGTTACTGTAAATAGTCGAGCATTTCCTCCTCGCTTATTGCAGGCTGAGTTGCACGGTTTACTGCACTGGCCAGCAATTTCGACATTTCCAAAATTTGGAGGTCTATGTCTTTGTGAGTTACAAGTAATTCAAATAGGTCTTGTGATAAGAATTCTTGAACAGACCCAAGGGTTGATTTAGCGTGAGGATTGTACCTTGCAAAATACTCGCTAAGAGCGTCCATAGCGATGGATGCTCCTGATACTACAGTTGGGACGCCGACGGCAATGACAGGTATTCCGAGGCTTTCCTGATTCAGGCCGGGGCGCTTGTTTCCAACTCCGGAGCCCGGCTGAATACCTGTATCAGCAATTTGAATTGTGGAAAGGAGCCTTGAAGGAGACCTTGCTGCAAGTGCATCAACAGTTATTATCAATTCAGGCTTAATCTGATTCACAATACCTTTTACAATGTCGACTGTCTCCATACCCGTTATTCCCAATACTCCTGGCGATACTGCCGCTACCGGATATAGGCGGTTGCCAAGGTCCTTGGATATATACTCTCTTATGTGGCGCGTAACCATAAGCTGAGATACTACCCTTGGCCCAAGCGCATCAGGAGTGGCTTGCCAGTTTCCTAAACCGACTACAAGCACATCCCCTTGCCTTGGAAGGCCGGCCAGTTCCGTAAGTTCCCTGGCGATTATCTCGGCTACAGTTTTGAGGAGAGTTCTATTTCGGTATCTAAGCTCAGGGCATTCAAGAGTGAAATACCGCCCAGGTGGCTTGCCCACCTGGCTTGCTGCTTGAGGGGTCATAACCTGAACCCTAGTAATAGAAATGCCATTAATCTGCTCTTCTGAACTTTGGACTCCCGGAACCTGGCCTACTCGTTCCTTAACCATGGCTGTACGCTCTACGGCCAAGTCAGTTCTGTTCCAATCTGTCCACAGCATTTGCTTCACCTGTCCATCTGGATTTTAATTAGCGTCTTGGTGCTATACTACCCAAAGAGCAGGGGAGTATATGTAGCGGCCAGGTATCCATTGAGTTTCTCGGAGGTGCTTCTTTGAAGGTATTTCCTTTGATTATTGCTGGGCTTGCAGGTGGATCTATGGCCCTTCAGGGTGTCCTCAATTCTATTTTGGGCAAGAAGATTGGGGAGTTTGAAGCTACCTTTATTGTACACGCTATAGCTACAGGACTTCTTGGAATAGTGTTGGTATTAGGAGTCACCAACGGGAGTCTCAGAAATATCCGCAGTGTGCCTTGGTTTGGGTTCCTCGGAGGCCCGTTAAGTGTTATTATCATATGGGGAGTTCTGGCAAGTATCGGCAAGGTAGGTGCGGGTTCCGCAACTACCGCGATAGTTGCTGTACAGATTCTGACTGCTCTGGTTCTGGATCTTACGGGATTGGCAGGAGATAAGGTGCCTTTGTGTGCCACCAAGGTGGTAGGGGCGGTAATCTTTATAATAGGCGCTTATCTGTTGCTGAAGCAACCTGCCTAGAGCCAGTGCGTTGACCGGGGCTAAAACTCCTCAACTACCATAGTTTGGGCCATGGCGTAAAGGGCAGCGACGTTTCCAAAAATGGTAAAAAAATGCCGCTCCTTTTGGAAGCGGCATTGGGAGAGGAGAAACCGGAGGAAGAGCCTGTAAGGGGCAATCTCTCGACTGCGCCCTGACTCTCAATAAATACTATGGACAAAAGAATTTGGCTTTATACACTATCAGCAAAGTAGATTGCGATTTATTATGTTTCTGGCAAGCCTGCTGAGAGATAGGAGGTCGCTTGTTTGCGGTCTGCAGTTTATCCAGGGAGTTTCGATCCCATCACTAACGGCCATCTTGATATCATTAAACGTAGCGCTTGTTGTTTCGACAAACTATATGTGGCTGTGTTTGAGAACCCATCCAAAGCACCTTTGTTTTCGGTAGAGGAACGAGTTGAGATGATAAGCGAAGAATGCAGAGGCATTCCCAATGTTGAGGTCACTTCTTCTCGCGGGCTTCTTGTAAACTTCGCCAGGGAAAATAAAATAAAGGTGTTAGTCAAAGGCCTTAGAGCAGTGTCTGATTTTGACTATGAGTTTAAGATGGCTTTGATGAACAAGAAACTGGCGCCTGACATTGAGACAGTATTTATGATGACATCGCTGAAGTATCTTTATCTCAGCTCTAGTTTGGTAAAGGAAGTGGCTGTATACGGTGGTTGTATAAGGGATTTGGTCCCACCCAATGTCGAAGCGAGAGTGCTGAAGAAACTATCAGAACGCTAGTACTTGCTGCTGCTATTGCACTAACAAGAATGGGAGGATAATGGCGATGGATGTACTAACTTTGTTGGATAGGCTTGATACATACCTTTCAGAATGTTCCCGTTTACCCCTTGTTGGAAAGATTATGGTAGATGAGGACGAAGTTTTTGGCTTAATAGACGACTTAAGGGCGGCAATCCCTCAAGAGATTGAACAGGCGAAATGGCTTCTCAAAGAGAGGGACCGAATTCTGCAGGAAGCCAGAAAAGAAGCAGATGAAATAATGAAAGATGCCCAAGGACAGATAGCTACATTGGCTTCGGAATCTGTGATTACCAAAGAAGCCAGGATTCAGGCTGAAGAACTTATCGACAAGGCTCAGGAAGTAGCAGGCGAAATACATCTTGGTGCTCGCCGCTATGCAGATGAACTGATGAAAACTGTTGAGGACCTTCTTGACGAAATGCTTAATAAAGTAAAAGAGGATCGAAAAGAACTTGACATGCCCGCTTCAGGCGCTACTGGATCTGGCCAGGGCCCGATTTCTGCAATCGGAGGCGATTCTGAAGGTGTATTTGAGGCCGGCGGTGATGATGACAACTGGGACGGCGAATATGACGATGACGATGATCAGGGCCAGCCTCGCAAGAGATTGTGGTTTAGGGGCAGAGACTAACGCCGGTAGAGATTTCGCCTGGCCATGTGGCCTATTAACATGGCAATAGAGATGATTGCTATGGCGGATATCAGCGACAGGCATACTCCTGTTGCAATTCCTAAATTATGGAGCCATTGTATGGCACCGGTTGTGAGCACAGGTTCAAAGGCCGGGAGAGCCCATTTATGTGTATTTGGTTTCATGAGCAACACAGTGTAGGCAGATGCAAGCAAAGCCTGACATAATCTGGCGATTGAGTAAGGCCAGACAGATAGCCGAGAAGGTTGGATAACTGCAGCTACCTGGGCGTGCACTGACAATCCGCTCCACGCTATTATTCCGCTGGCTACTGCTACCCTGGCTAAAAGCGGTGCTTCAGCTTGGCTGGCCAGGGATGTCCCGATGGTTATCTCGAACAATCCGCTTACGATTGCTTCATGTAAGGCTTTCGGCAATATTGATTCGGGAAGCACCTTGGATAAGAAAATCGAGAGGTATTCTGTGACCTGCAACATGGTGAGTATCTCGAAGATTACTGAGAAAAGCACGATGAAGCCAAGGATCATTAAAAGGGTATTGATTGACCGCTTGACAGAATCGCCTAGGAGTTCACCAAAGGCTTTCTTTGATTCTCTCTGAGCTTTTCGCATTGTCCTGACTGCTCTCATTACGGCAAATCCGTGTTTTTCCGTTTCCATGGGAGGGCTGTGCTTCGTACTCCGCCGCCAGAATTTCATAGCCAATCCTACAGTAAGTGCCGACAGGTAATGGGCGGCAATTATTACTGTGGCAATGTCTGTCCTTTTGAACATACCCACTGCTACTGCACCGGTCATGAACAGGGGGTCTGATGTATTGCAGAAGCACATGAGCCTTTCAGCCTCTGTTTTTGTGGCCAAGTTGTCATCTTTGAGCCGTGCAGATAACGCGGCTCCCAGAGGATATCCTGAGGCTATTCCCATTGCCATGGCAAATGCCCCGGTTCCTGGCACATTGAATAGAGGCCTCATAAGTGGTTCCATTAGGACCCCGATGAAATGAACAACACCCATTCCCATGAGGAGTTCTGCCGCAATGAAGAAGGGAAGAAGGGCAGGCAAGACAACGTCCCACCATACTGTCAATCCCCTTTCTGCTGCTTTGAAAGAAGGCTCTGGAAAGAGTATCATAGAAAGCGCAATGAGGATAACCATCAATGCCAATAGCAAAGACAAGAGAGCATCTTTTCTTGACTTCCATAGGTTTATGAAGGCCAAGAGCATGATGCTTACTGTAGCGATTATCAGACCTTTCATTGCACGGCCTCCTTCACTTGCCATAAATTTATATGGAAGAACAGAGAGGGGTATTCTAACTTGCCTGGAGAAAAGGGTGTTAAGCAACTGAGACGGATTGCCCTAACTGTTGCTATTATTGCAGCCTTGTTTAGCCTTCAGTTTGTCCCTTCAGGGTATTTTACCGTGTACCCCGGCCCGGTAATCAGGCTTTCAGATGTTGTTGCCATAGAGGAATATTCACAAGAAGGAGATTCTTTTCATATGGTCTCTGTGCTTGCTAAGGATGCAAGTGTACTCGAATTCCTCAAAGCTGCATTTGACAAGAAAGTTGGGCTTTGGTCCAAGAAGCAGGTGCTGGGAGGCAGAAGCATCGACGAATATATGGATTACAATAGGAAG
This sequence comes from Bacillota bacterium, assembly GCA_040766745.1. Classification (GTDB taxonomy): domain Bacteria; phylum Bacillota; class Sulfobacillia; order Fermentithermobacillales; family Fermentithermobacillaceae; genus JAXGPX01. The sequence continues at coordinate 656,825 of JAXGPX010000001.1, read as the reverse complement.
TCCATGGTTGAAAGTCAGAGGACGGCCATTTACATCGCCTTGAAAGCCCAGGGAATCGATGTATCAAACCAGGGGGCATTTCCTATTACGGTCAGGATTGAGTCGGGGCAGGTTGCCGGCCCATCTGCAGGGCTGGCATTTGCACTTGAGATTCTAAACAGAATGGGCTATGACATTATTCAGGGACGAAAGATAGCTTGTACAGGGGTACTGAATTATGAAGGCCTGGTACAGGGAGTCGGGGGAGTGGCTCAAAAAACAATTGCATGTAGGGCCCAGGGAATTGAGATATTTGTGGTGCCAATGTCAAACTATGATGAGGCGTTGCTTTTTGCAGGTGACATGACAGTGTTCGGTGTAACTACTTTTGATGAGGCCCTAACTATGCTGTCACAAGAGCTGAATCCTTGACACTTTGCCTGGCGTGTAGATATAATCCCTTTGTATTAACGGAGGCATGAAACTTGAGAATAGACGTTTCCAGCATAATTGAGCAGCCGGGTGCCAGTGTGTCGTTTTGCGAGCGAGGCGCAATTGAGCCTTTTGAAGAGGACGACGAGAACTTGCAGTTTTCCGGCCCGGTGACCGTTAAGGGAGTCGCCACATCAACCGGTGACGGTGTATACGTACAGGCTAATGCACAAGGCGCTGTACGGCTGGTATGTTCAAGATGCCTTAGCGAATATGATCACCGCTTTAATTTCAACTGTGAAGGGAATTTTGATAAAGATCCTGCTTTGAGCGTATCTGATGACGATGAGAAGGATATCGAAGTATTTCCGTTGGAAGGGGACTTCTGCAGCCTCGATGAAATGATAAGGCACGAGCTGATACTGAACCTTCCAATGAAACCTTTATGCAGGCCGGACTGTAAGGGGTTTTGCTCTGTTTGCGGCACTGGCCTGAATGAGAACCAGTGCAGGTGCGAAAAGCCCGGAGAACAGGCTACGCTATTTGGCAGGAAGCTTTTAGAAGCGTTAGGTGAAAGGAGCAAGAGAAATGGCAGTTCCAAAGAGGAGGACATCGGCCGCTAAGCGGGATATGCGGAGGGCTTCTGCATGGAGAAGAAGACTCTCAGCGCCTAGTTTGACAGAGTGCCCCAGGTGCCACTCACTGATATTATCCCACAGAGTGTGTCCGGATTGCGGATACTATAAAGGCCAGGAAGTTATAAAAGTAGAGGATAAATAAAGCTATTCGGTAATTTCGCATGATAGCAGCTTAATTGACTGGGTTGTGTCAGAAACCACAAAACTCCGAAATTTTCGGAGTTTTTTTGTCGGATAAATCAGGTTGCCAACGGCCCCACCAGTTTATATACTTGATGTTAAGATGAAGGTATTATCACTTGATGCTAATTAAACCAAAGGTGAGTACAGATGTCATACAATCCCAAAGAACGGCGAGAACGGTTGAAACAAGTTCTTTCTTCTAATCCGTTTCTGTCAGATAGGCGTCTGGCCCGTCATTTTGATGTAAGCATGCAGACTATTCGTCTGGATAGACTGGCCCTTGGAATTCCCGACCAGCGAACGCGAACCAAGGAAGTGGCTGAAAGAGTTTATGGAAGGGTTAGGGCTCTAGGCCAGCGAGAGATCGTAGGCGAACTAATTGATGTAGACCTCGGCAAATCTGCCATTTCGGTTATGGAAGTTGCTCCGGAAATGGCTTTTGAACGCTCAGGGATAGCAAGAAGCCAGTACATATTTGCCCAGGCGGATTCTCTGGCCATTTGCCTGGTAGACTCGCAAAATGTGGTAACCGGCATAGCCAATCTGAAATTCAAACGCCAGGTAAAGGTTGGAGAGAAACTGATAGCCAAAGGACAGGTCATCAGAGAAAAAGGCAACAAGTTTTCAGTGCTTGTCGAAACGCGTTCTCAGGGAGAACTGGTTTTCAGGGGGAAATTCCTGGTTTTTGCTTTGGATGATAGGGGGAGTAAAGGTGAAGGAAGAGAAACCGGAAAGTGAACATACGGTAGCTTTGGACCTTATGGGAGGCGACTATGCTCCTGATGCAATAATCGACGGATGCATCATGGCCCTTGAGAAGGGCACATCGATTCTCGCCCTTGGAGACGAAAGGGCAATCGGCCTTCTCCAAAGCAAAGCAGCCTGCTCAAACCTGCAAACAATCATATGTACTCAGGTAATTACTGCCGGCGATTCTCCTGTAAGAGCCATTAGGGCAAAACAGGACTCAACCATAGTCAGGGGCTTGATGGCTGTAAAGAACGGCGAGGCAGGTGCTCTTGTTTCAGCAGGTTCAACCGGTGCCCTCTTGGCAGGAGGAGTGCTTATCTTAAAGCGTTCCAAAGGGGTAGATCGGCCTTGCCTTGGAATTGTCCTGCCTTCTCAGAATGAGCGTGGAGTCCTTTTTATGGATCTGGGAGCTTCGTCTGACGTGCGCCCGGAAACTTTGGTTGAATTTGGATTAATGGGTAAAATATACGCCGAACGGGTGCTAGGATGGCACGAACCCAAAGTAGGCCTGCTCAATATTGGAAGTGAGAAGGATAAAGGGAACATGGTAATTCGAAAAGCCTATGGCCTTATGGAGGAGGCTCCTATTAACTTTGTAGGCAATGTTGAGGCAAGGGACGTGTTCTTTGGTAAAGCAGATGTAGTTATTACTGATGGGTTTACAGGGAACGTGTTCCTTAAAACGTGTGAGGGCACTGCTTTGTTTCAACTACGGGCCATGAAGAAGCAAATTGGCTCTAGTTTGAAGTCAAAGGTAGGCGCGTTGCTTCTTCGTTCGGCATTTGACAGGGTGAATCAAACTCTTGATTATTCGGCTTATGGAGGTGCCCCTATGTTAGGCTTGCAGGGCTGCCTTGTAAAATGCCACGGTTCGTCGAAGTCTTTGGCTGTTGCCAATGGAATACAGCAGGCTCTCAGGTTCTTGGAAGGCAATGTGGTTTCGGTAATATCCAGCACCTTATCACAAACAGCCCGTGAGGAGAGTGAGTAATGCAAACTCCGGTATCAGCGGTGGTAGAATCTTTGGGTGCATATGTACCTTCTATAATTCTTTCAAATGCAGATCTTGAGAAGATGGTAGAGACATCCGAAGAATGGATATTTGAAAGGACCGGGATTCGTGAGCGGCGCCTGGCAGCACAGGGCATGAGTACCTCAGATATGGCTATTGAGGCTGCCATGTCTTGCCTGTCGTCTTCGGCAATAACTGCCGAAGAAATTGACCTGATAATCGTTGCCTCGGCAAGCCCTGATTACGCTTTTCCTGCAACTGCGTGTTTGGTCCAAAATGCTATTTCTGCAAGATCTGCTGCAGCATTCGACATGGAAATCGGTTGCACAGGGTTTATATATGCAATGGCGACAGGTTCACAATACATTGCTTCGGGAGTATACAGAAATGTGATGGTTATCGGTGCTGAGACTTTATCACGAATTGTTGACTGGAAAGACAGAAACACCTGCGTTCTGTTTGGTGATGGCGCAGGTGCGGCCCTTTTGACGGCCGGCAAAGCCGGTGAGGGTATCCTTGCTTTTCATCTGGGAGCAGATGGAGCCCAAAGCCAGCTGCTTTCTCTTCCTGCAGGCCTGGCCAGATCCCCGGCTAGCCAGGATACTTTGGAGAAGGGGTTACATTACATACACATGGAAGGGAAAGCAGTGTTTAAGTTCGCAGTAAAGGCTATGACAAGCGCTATCAATGAACTGCTCCAACGACTGGGTAAGACTCCAGATGATATTGATCTCCTCATTCCGCACCAGGCTAATACCAGAATTATTGACTCGGCTTGCCAGAGGTTCAAAATTCCAAGAGAAAAAGTGATGGTGAACATAGAGAAGTACGGAAATACATCTTCGGCTTCGATCCCAATTGCCCTGCATGAAGCGTTTCAAGAAGGCAGGATCAAGAAGGGGGATTTGGTGGTTCTGGTCGGTTTTGGAGCCGGCCTGAGTTGGGGTTCGATTGCCATCAGATGGTAATCTGAAACCCGGCCTCATTACGGGAGCTTAGAAAGGAGAGTTAGCCGTGGCGCAGGTAAAAATAGTGACTGACAGCGCTCAGGACTTTGAACCGGAGTTTTTGGAGGCAATGGGCATCAGAGTTGTTCCCCTAAATGTGCATTTCGGCGATGAGTCATTCAAAGATGGGTACGAGATACGCGGAAAGGCCTTCTATGACAAACTTGTGGCCTCTGAGCATATTGCGCGGACATCTCAGCCCTCTCCGTGGGATTTTCAACAGGTTTTTGACGATTTGACCGCCGATGGTTCTTCTGTTGTGGCAATTACTTTATCTTCCGGTGTAAGCGGTACTTTCCAGTCAGCCAGCTTCGCCAGGCAAGCACTTCCGGACAGGAAGATTGAAGTTATTGATTCCAAGTGTGCTTCCGGCATGTACGGCATGATGGCAATACTGGCACAGGAAATGGTATCGTCTGGGAAGCAGTTTGATGAAATAGTCTCTTCAGTGAATAGAATGATCGAAAACGCTGTTACACTGTTTTCTGTTGATACCCTGGATTACCTTGCCAGAAACGGCAGAATAGGCCGGGCACAGCACTTTCTTGGTACACTCCTTAACATGAAGCCGATTTTGGCCCTTGATAAGGAGGGTTATGTTACCTCAGTAGAGAGGATTCGAGGAAAAGACAAGGTCATACCAAGAATCATAGACATCGTCACAGAGCGGGTTGGCCAGGGCGAAAAAATCTGTCTTTGCCTTTCCCACGCCAATGCGCAGCCGGAAGCAGACAAACTCAAGCAAGAGGCACAGAAACGCCTTGCTGTTGAAAGAATTTTTGAGACTGAAATTGGGGCGGTCATTGGTGCCCATACTGGGCCTGGGACACTGGCTTTGTTCGCCATTCCCTGCAAAGTGATTTAGACCATAGTCGGAGGTGCTGGATTTGGCCAAGATCGCCTGGGTATTCCCGGGCCAGGGTGTGCAATTTCCTGGAATGGGCAAGGAACTACATGATGAGTACCAATGCGCCAGGGATGTATTTCAACGCGCAGACAGGGCGCTGGGTTTCAGGTTCTCAGATATTGTGTTCGAAGGCTCGCCTGATGACCTGACTTTGACCTATAATGCTCAGCCTGCAATACTTACTGTCAGCGTTGCCTGCGCCAGTGTTCTTGAGTCTTTTGGCCTTAAGCCTGATATGACAGCAGGATTGAGCCTGGGTGAATACAGTGCCCTTGTTGTGTCAGGTTGTTTGTCTCTCGAAGATGCTGTAATTATCACCAGAAAACGGGGTGTATATATGCAGGACGCTTGCCCTCCGGGGGAGGGCAGTATGGCTGCAATTATCGGACTTACCTGTGCTGAAGTAGAGGCTATTTGCTTTGAGTCTTCAAAGTTTGGCGTAGTGACAGGTGCAAACTACAATTGCCCTGGGCAGATTGTGATTTCCGGAAATACCATGGCTGTTGAATATGCTTGCCGAAAAGTAAGGGAACGGGATGGTAAGGCTATTCCCCTTGCTGTCAGTGCCCCCTTCCACTGTGCCCTTATGGAACCTGCAGTTTCTAAACTAAAGGACGACCTGAGAAAAATAAGACTTAGAAGTCCATCGGTACCTGTCTATAGCAATGTCAGCGGCGAGACATTGATTACACCCGTTGAAATCAAGGAAGCTTTGATCAAACAAGTGACTCAGCCGGTTCTGTGGCAGGTTGATGTAGAAAATATGATTAGGGACGGAGCCAGTGGATTTGTTGAAGTTGGCCCGGGAAAATCACTTAGCGGATTTGGACGAAGAACGAACCCTGCGGTTCCCTTTGTCCAGTTCGGCAAGGCACGGGACCTGGGTACCGTCATTGACTTCCACAAGGAGGGCTCGCTAGAATGAAATCCAATCGTCCTGTAGCACTTGTAACAGGGGCATCAAGAGGTATCGGAAGAGCTTGCGCCGTAGAATTGGCCAAATGCGGCTTCAATATTGCAGTTAACTATGTAAGGGATGAAGCCGGTGCTTACGAGACTGTCAATATGGTTGAGGCGGCAGACGGCGAAGCACGAGCCTTTCAGTGCGATGTATCTTCGCATGAAGGTTCCCAGGAGCTGGTTCGCCTCACTGAGGACATTATGGGCCCCATTGAGGTTTTGGTTGGAAATGCAGGTATAACGAAGGATGCCTTATTTGTGCGAATGTCTGAGGATGATTGGGACCAGGTTATGAGCACAAATCTAAAGGGGGTGTTTAATGTCACCAAGTGGGCGGTACGATCCATGGCAAGACGGAGGAGAGGCAGGATAATTAATATCTCATCAGTTGTAGCCCTTACCGGTAACCCGGGGCAGGCGAATTATTCTGCGGCCAAAGCAGGAGTAATTGGCTTTACAAGGACTCTTTCGAAAGAACTTGCCAGATATGGAATTACCGCTAATGTAGTGGCACCTGGATACATATCCACGGATATGACCAAAAATCTGCCCCAGGAGGTTAAGGAAAGGCTTGAAGCGCAGATACCGTTAGGGAGGCCTGGAACTGCCTCTGAAGTGGCATATGCCGTAGCTTTTCTTTCATCGTCTAGGGCAGCGTATATTACAGGCCAGGTTTTGCCTGTTGACGGTGGCATGTCTACCGGAGCTCTGACATAGTGCTTTGAAGTAAGGAGGTGAAATGGCATGGCAGAAGATATGGTCTTTGAGAAAGTAAAGAAGATAATAGTTGATCAATTGGGTGTGGAAGATTCTGTGGTCAACCTTGAGTCTTCCTTCATAGATGATCTAGGGGCTGATTCCCTTGAGATCGTTGATCTTATAATGGCATTTGAAGGTGAGTTTGGGATCACCATACCGGATGAAGATGCTGAAAATTTGTCGACAGTGCAAGATGCAGTTGAGTACTTGAGAGAAAATGCCAAGGAATGAGTAATTGCAAGGCCCTGCCGTCTTTGCGGCGTGCGGGGCCTTGCATTACCTTGCATTACCCGAGAGGATGTGGCCGAAGGTGGATGGCAAGAGACGGGCAGTCATCACAGGAATGGGTGTTATCAGCCCTGTAGGGAACAGGCTCACTGAATTTTGGAATAACAACATCAAAGGGAATTCAGGAATAAGGAACATAACCAGGTTTGATGTTTCGGACTACCCAACCAAAATTGCCGCTGAGGTTGATTTTGACCCTGTCCAGTTTCTGGAGAAGCGGGAATCACGAAAAATGGACCGGTTCACCCAGATGGCAGTAGTATGCTCTCGTATTGCGGTAGAAGACAGTGGTATTTTAGGTTCTTTTGATCCTGAGAGGGCAGGAGTCATTCTGGGAACCGGAATAGGCGGTATTGAAACGCTCACCAGGGAGTATGACACTTACCTTGCAAAAGGCCCCGGAAGAGTATCTCCCTTCTTTATTCCTATGATGATATCCAATATGGCAGCAGGCCATGTATCTATAGACCTTGGTTTTAAGGGGCCTATAAACACTGTCGTAACAGCATGTGCTTCCGGTACCAATGCCGTTGGAGAAGCATTTAGGCTTATTCAGCGTGGCGACGCTGATTGCGTGGTGACAGGCGGAGCCGAAGCTCCCATAGTTCCTCTGGCCCTTGCAGGTTTTTGCAATATGAAGGCTTTATCCACTCGGAACCATCTGGTATCCAGAGCATCTTCTCCGTTTGATAAGAACCGTGACGGGTTTGTGATTGGAGAGGGAGCTGGAGTTATTATGCTGGAGGAACTTGAGCACGCTGTGAAACGGAAGGCCCAGGTTTACGCAGAGGTTGTAGGATATGGCATGACATCTGATGCCTACCACATTACTGCCCCTGCGCCTAACGGTGACGGAGCACGGCGGGCCATGGAAACCGCCCTGCTTGATGCGGGATTGGAGCCAGGCCAGGTTGATTACGTCAATGCCCACGGAACGTCAACTCCATTTAACGATGTCAACGAAACCCAGGCTATCAAGGCCGTGCTTCGTGAAAGGGCTAGTAAGGTGATGGTGTCTTCAACGAAATCCATGATCGGCCATTTACTGGGGGCAGCCGGAGCAGTAGAACTGATAGCAACGGCTCTTGCACTGCAGCATCAAGTTGTCCCTCCAACTATTAACTATGAAGAGGCTGATCCTGAGTGTGACCTGGACTATGTGCCAAACAAGGCCAGGCCGTGCAAGATTGAGATAGCTTTGAAAAATTCTTTTGGTTTTGGAGGTCAAAATGCTTGTCTGGTAGTGAAAAAGTACAACGGCTAAAGAAGATATTCATAGATGCATTGGACGGCCTGGATAGTAAGATTAAAGAGCAGGCGCTTACGCATATTTCGTCATCCAATGAAAGAGGAGAAAGGTGTTCTTCTAACGAGCGCCTGGAATTTCTGGGCGATGCAGTTATATCCCTTGCAGTGGCACTTCACCTTTACGAGAATTCTCCCGACACGCCTGAGGGAGATCTTACTCGCATGAGGGCGAGCTTGGTTTCTGGATTTTCACTGGCAAACATCGCCAAACAGGTTGATTTAGGGGCATACCTGATATTGGGCAGGGGAGAGGAAATCACAGGAGGCAGATCCAGGCCTAGGATTCTTGCCGGAGCTTTTGAAGCCGTAGTAGGAGCTTATTTCATTCAGCATGGTTGGGAGCCATCACGAACGCTTGTTGTTGGCCTGTTGTTTGATCAAGAAATAATGACGGCCCCGGTAGACCCCAAGACTTCACTTCAGGAGTTAGTTCAAAGAACTTCTGGGGTCAAACTCGAGTACAAAGTGGTTAATGTGGAAGGGCCCGATCACAGGCCGTGCTATACAATTGCCTGCATGATAAATGGCAGGCAAGTTTCGACAGGTAAGGGTAGATCCAAGAAAGAGGCTGAAGAAAATGCGGCTCGAGATTTTCTTGCCAAACAGAGCCTTTCAGATAGAGTGCCTAACAACAAAGGCAACTTTTCCGTTGATAAAGTCAGGCAATAACACACGGTGAATGTCTGAGATATCTACGTAAATCGGCGACTTATTAGGCAGGTAATATACCCTAACGATGCAAGGTTTGCCATCGAGGTTTGCAAGGGCCAAATCGCCCTGGGAGAAGGAGCCATCAGGGTCTATGACAAGTAAATCTCCAGGCGTAGCCATGCCGCCAAATTCATTCTTCGAAATCAGTACTGCAAAAGCACGGGCCCCAAGGCGGCTTTTTAGGTATTGATCCACGTCTAAACGTTCCAGGCTGTCATTGGCCGTATATAACGGTATTGGAGGTAGCCTGTGTGAATCCTTAACCTCAGGAGACGGTTCTGTAGGAATCGGGAAAGACCTAGAGAGAACCGCCCTTCTGAAATCCTTCATTCCCCTGAAACCTGCCTTGTCAAGCCAATAGTAGATTGACTTTGGCTCCGCGTAGCCAAGCTTTCCTGCAAGTTCCCTAGCTGTTATATTGGGGTTAGCCAGAACAAGATGGGCCATTTGATCTATTTTAGACAAGAGAAATTCACTCCCAGGTAGTTTCGGTAACATAATTACCTTATAGCAACGAGTGAATAATCCTTTACATAGAATATATAAATTTGCATACACAAACAGTGTCAGGAGGCTTTGCTCTATTGCTAAGGAAAATTACTATTCACGGGTTTAAGTCTTTTTGTGATCGCACAGAAGTAGCCCTTGGAACCGGTGTCACTGCCGTAGTAGGGCCTAATGGGTGCGGTAAGTCCAATCTTGCAGATGCATTAAGATGGGTTCTAGGAGAACAAAACGCCAGGTTTCTTCGGTGCAACAAATTGGAGGAGCTTGTTTTTACCGGCACTCAGAGACGTAAAGCAATGGGTATGGCTGAAGTAAGATTGCTTGTTGACGGTGTTCTTGACGAAGGCGAGCGCGAGATAATGAGGCGTTTCACCCGTGACGGTTCCGGTGAATACCGAATTAATAACAAGGTCTGCAGGTGGAAGGACGTATACGAGAGTTTGCTGGGGACAGGCTTGTCTCATACAGGTTATGTAGTCATTGGGCAAGGCACCATTCAAGAACTGGCAGGCGGAAAGCCTGAAGATAGGCGTGTTTGGATTGAAGAGGCATCAGGTGTTTCAAAGTACAGGTTAAGCAAAAAAGATGTAGAGGACAAACTGTCTGTTGCCGCCAGGGATATAGTCCGGCTCAATGACCTGCTGGCAGAGCTTGAGGCTCGTAAGGGTTCCCTGTATTCAGACTGGGAGGTAGCAGCAAAATACCACAGACTGGTGAATCAAAGAAACGATTTTGAACTGGCCATGTGGCTGCACCAGGAAAGAGAGGAATGGCGGCGTTTGCAGAACCTTGGCCGTCGCCTCCAGAGGTATGCCGAGGAAATACAGGAGTTATCTTCGAACACAGAGAACCTCAAGTCCGGTTTGGGCTCGGCCGAAGAGGAACTAAGAGGCACAGAAACCTCACTGAAATCATACGTGAATGAAAGAGAGTCTCTGGCTGCGCGCCTTTTGTCCCTGGAAAAGCAAAGGGATGCGGTTAGGGGTAAATTGGCTCTGGTATCCAGAGAAGTAGAGGCAAGAACTGTCCGGGGGCATGTACTTGAAAGGGATTTAGAAGCCATGCTTAGCCAGGAGGCGGCGCTGGCTCAGGAGCGCAAGGGCGTCTCAGAGAAGTACGATGCGTCCCTAGGGGCCCTGGGTGCTGCTGAAGAAGAGAGGCAGGCTTTTGAGGCTTCGTGGAAAGCCCTGGGCGAAAAAGTTATCCACATCCGGGCTGGCATGGTGTCCCTAACCGGTAAACTCACTCAGCTCCAGAGGACAAGGGATAGCCTGCGGCGGGAGCTCGAGGGAAAGAAACGGGAATCTATCGAGATAAGCAGCAAGATTCTTACTCTTGATGAAAATCTAGCAAGATTGCGAAAAGACGTTACTGAAAGTAATAAGGGCCTGTCCAAAGCCTGTCTGGCCGAAGAACAAGCCAAAGATACGTGTAACTCCCTTGAACAGAAGGTTAAAGATACTAAACTTGCCCTTAGCCAGGTTAGTTCAGCGGTTCAAACCCTTGAAGGGCAACTGTCCCGGGCCGGAGCCAGAAAGAGGCTGTTAGAAGAAATGGAGAGGTCTTTTGAAGGTTATGGGAAAGGCCCAAGGACAATCCTTACTGCAAAAGCGCAAGGAGCTCTCAATGGGATCGTAGGTGCAGTAGGCGAACTGTTCTCTTGCGAACGGAAGTATGTACAAGCCCTTTCTGCAGCAGTCGGGGGTGCAGCTGAGAACGTAGTGGTCACTGACGAAGAAGCAGCAAAACTTGCAATAGCCTATTTGAAAGGCCAGAAAGGCGGAAGATGCACATTTTTGCCTCTTGACTTGCTTAAGCCGCGAGGTTGCCCCCCCAGGGCTGTACAAGCTCTATCGAAAGTTAAGGGAGTACGGCCGTTGATATCAGTGATCCAGTATCCTGAGAATCTAAAAGCCTGTGCTGAGTATCTATTCGGCAGGGTTATCCTGGCAGACACTGTAGACGACGCACTGTCTTTTATGAAAGAGTCTTCCTGGGCTACACGAGTTGTTACTTTGGGCGGTGAGAACATTGAGCCTGGAGGAGCAATGACCGGAGGCGAGGCTCCCAGGCATGAAGCCATTTTCTTGAGAAAGCAAGAACTTCAGATGCTTGCTTCCCAAATTAAAGAAAAGAGTGCTGAAGTAAGGGGCAAGCAGGCTCGCGCCAGGAATTTGCAGGAGGAAGTTGCAGAACTGGCCGAAGGCCTTGCCAGGGCAAAAGAGGATGCTCTCTTGTTAAAGACACAGATATCCGGGTTGAAGAACAGGATTTTTGACCTGGAAAAATCCATTGAGTCATCAGTAAGTGCAATACAAGAGAACAAGGTGAAGATTGAGCCTCTAAGAATAGCAGAGCAAGATCTACTCGGCCGGATTGAACAAATAGCCGGCCAGGAAAAGGATATTTCAGAGGAAGTTTCATGCAAAGAAAAGGAACTCATAGGATACGAGAACCAGATCCGTGAGTGCCTGAGTACAGAACAGAGTTATACAGACAGGATTGCAGAACTAAGCCGTGAGAAGGAAGAAGTAGAACGGCGGCTGGCGTCTATTATCAGGCAACTTGAGAGCCTCAAAGGAGAACGGACTTCCACTCAGAAAAGCCTTGATGAAGAGCGAAAAGAGCTAGCCAGGCTGGAGGCGCTGAGAGACGATTTAATCTTGGAGGAGTCTTCCCTGAAAGAGTCAATTTCGTCTTTAGACGGCAGAATGGGCGCTGTCAGAATTGAGATTTTAGATCTTGAGGACAAGCTTGAGTCACTGAGGAATGCCCTGAACCGGAGATTGAGTGAAATAGAATCCGGGAACAGGGAAAGGGCTGCTTTGGAGCTGAAAATCGCTGATGGAAAAGTAGAACTTGAAACCCTTGAGAAATCACTTTCAGATACCAGGCGGCTGATTTTGTCTAAGTACGGCATAGAAGACCCCGGGGAATATGAACATTCGAGGATGAACCGTCAGGAAGCTCTAAACCAGATAGACGAAATTGAGTCTGCCATACGGCTGCTGGGCACTGTGAACCTCAAGGCAGAAAAAGACTACACTGAACTCTCAGAGCGAATTGAACACATTCACAATGAGAAGGCCGACGTTGAAAATGCAATTGAGGAACTTGGCCGGGCCAAGGAGTTGATCGAAGAAGAAATTCAGAAGCGGTTTCTTGAGACTTTCCACAAGGTTGACGAGAGTTTCCAGCAAATCTTTAGAGACCTTTTCGGCGGTGGCCGGGGGAAACTCAACATTGTAGAAGATACTCTGGGAGTAGAAGTCATTGCCGAGCCTCCCGGAAGAAGGCAGAAGCAGTTCAACCTTCTGTCAGGAGGCGAAAGGTCTTTATGTGGCATAGCACTTATCTTTGCCATACTTTCGGTAAAGCCTTCTCCGGTTATGGTGCTTGATGAGGTAGATTCTTCACTTGATGAGGCCAACGTGGTGAGGTTTGCCCGGTTCTTGAAGAAATACTCGCAAAACACCCAGTTTGTTGTAATAACCCACCAGGAGTCTACAATGGAGGTAGCAGATATAATATACGGAGTCACCATGGAAGAGCCTGGCGTATCAAAAATTTTCAGTATGCGCCTAGAAAATCAGTAGAAAATCCGGCCTATCTGGCTGAGACGAAAGGGGATTGCAGATGAGCCTTTTTCAAAGACTAAAAGAAGGACTGGCAAAAACATCAGACAACCTTAGAAGCAAAATTCAAACTATCTTCCAGCCAGGTGTGCTTACTGATGAGTTCCTGGATGATTTGGAAGCTGTTCTTATTCAAGCAGATGTTGGTGTCAAGGCCACTTCAGGGCTTATTGAGACCCTGCGTGAAGAAAGCCGGAAGCAGCCGGTCAAGACCGAAGAAGATTTGTACCGGATAATGGCAAAGAAGGTAGCAGAAATATTCCTTGCAGTAGACGAGCCTCTCAGAGTTTCCAATGATGGCCCTACAGTTTACGTCATGGTAGGAGTAAACGGTTCAGGCAAGACCACGACGATTGCTAAGCTTGCTAAGAGGTGGGCAGACCAGGGCAAGAAAGTGATATTGGCAGCAGCAGATACATTCAGGGCAGCAGCCGATGATCAACTGGCTGTCTGGGCGAAGCGGACAGGCGCTGATCTTATTAGCCACCAACAAGGCTCAGATCCGGGAGCCGTTGCTTTTGACGCAACACGAGCAGCCATTGCACGCAAAGCAGATTTGGTCTTAGTCGATACAGCAGGAAGGCTGCACACAAAGAAGAACCTAATGGAAGAACTTAAGAAGATTATCCGGGTCATTTCCAGGGAGATTCCTGGAGCCCCTCATGAAGTAATACTTGTGATTGATGGAACTACCGGGCAAAACGGGCTGGCCCAGGCCAAGGTTTTTGCGGGCGAGGCAGGTGTTACCGGAATATGCATAACCAAACTGGACGGCTCCTCAAAAGGTGGCATAGCGGCAGCTATAGCCAGCGAGCTAGGAATTCCCGTTAAGCTGGTTGGTGTGGGAGAAGGGGCAGATGACCTAAAGGATTTCGACCCAACGCATTTCGCTTTCAGCCTATTTGGGGTGGACGGCCAATTGTGAGTGGCCTAAGTATTGACCTTGCCTGCTGACCTGGTGTAAAATCACTTGGTGTGTAAAGGTGATCACCTAGACAGCGAGGGTCGTTATGGAAAAGAAGTCTTATTCATCGCCTGAAGATATTCACGAAATAGCGGTTCTTCGAGATTTATATGAGGGCCTGCTTCCGCCAAGGCAACGGGAAGTGGCTCATTTGAAGTTTGACGAAGATCTGTCCCTTTCTGAAATGGCTGAGCGTCTGGGTATTTCGAGGCAAGGGTGTGACGATGCAGTAAGGCGGTGTGTAAAGGCACTTCTTTCGTACGAAGGAAAGCTTGGTTTCAAGGATAGGTTGGCGCGAATGGAAGGCCTGTTTGAACAAGTGCTTGACCTCGTTAGAAACATGGACGCTTCAAACTGGAGCGATTACAGAGACCGTGCTATGAGGGTTCTACAAGAAAAAGGGGCAGGGGGTGAGACTAAAGATGGCATTTGAGAACCTTGCTTCGCGTCTTGCTGATACTTTCAAGAAGCTAAGGGGAAAAGGAAGACTTTCAGAAAGAGATGTAGATGAAAGCCTGAGAGAGGTACGCCTTGCACTTCTTGAAGCCGATGTGAACTTCAAGGTAGTCAAAGAGTTTACATCGGTTGTGAAGGGAAGATGCCTCGATTCAGAAGTGCTTGAAAGCCTTACTCCTGCTCAACAAGTGATTAAGATAGTCAATCAAGAGATGATAGGGCTTCTGGGGGGCAAAACATACCCGCTGGATGTTTCAGGTTCTCCTCCGGCCGTTATTGCCCTCTATGGGCTTCAGGGTTCGGGAAAGACTACAACTGCCGGGAAACTGGCTCTTCACCTTAGGAAAAACGGTAGGAGAGTAATGCTTGTTTCTTGCGACGTTTACAGGCCTGCGGCACAAAGGCAGCTGGAGATTCTTGCTGAGGCAGCCGGGGTTTCATTTTTCACCTTAAGCGATAAGACCCCGCCTGAAGTCATAGCAAAGAAAGGCTTGGAGAAAGCAGTAGCGTCTGCTCATGACATAGTAATCCTTGACACTGCCGGAAGGCTTCAGGTAGACGATGAGATGATGAGAGAAGCCAAAAGGATTAGAGAGGCAACTTTGCCGCGGGAAAGGCTTCTCGTGGTTGATGCCATGACAGGCCAAGAGGCGTGCAAGGTCGCCGAGGTATTCGATGAAATCATAGATGTTACCGGAGTAGTCATCACTAAGATGGATTCAGATGCCAGGGGGGGAGCCGCCCTTTCTATTGCCAGGGTCACAGGAAAGCCAATCAAGTTTGTGTCCCTAGGTGAAAAACTTCAGGATTTCCAAGTGTTCCATCCGGACCGGATGGCTTCGCGAATTCTCGGAATGGGCGATGTCTTAACCCTTATTGAGAAGGCAGAGTCAGCTTTTGACGAAAGCAAAGCTGCTGAGATGGAAAAGAAGATTCGCCGCAAAGAGTTTACCCTTGAAGACTTTATGGATCAAATGAAAGAGGTTAAGAAAATGGGCTCTTTCGGAGACATAATGAGAATGATTCCAGGCCTGTCAAGAGCACCTGTTGACGTAGACCTTGACCCTAAAGAGTGGGCAAGGGTTGAAGCAATAATTTACTCTATGACGCCAGCTGAGAGGCGGCGGCCAGATGTAATAGACGGTTCCAGGAAGCGCCGGATAGCAAGAGGGAGCGGAACTTCGGTCCAAGAGGTCAATAGACTCCTAAAGCAGTTCTTTCAGGCGAGGAAAATGTTGTTCCAGATGAGTAGTCCGGAAAAGATGGGGAGATTCCGTCTCTTCTGATTGCAAAAGGCATTTAGGCCAAAAGGGAAAGGAGATGTGGTAAGTTGGCAGTAAAGATTCGACTAAAGAGAATGGGTGCTAAGAAAAGCCCTTCGTACAGGATAGTGGTTGCAGATTCGAGGATTCAGCGTGACGGAAGGCCCATTGAGGAAATTGGGTATTACGATCCCACTACGGATCCTGCAACCTTTAAAGTGCACGAAGAGAAGGCTATGCTATGGTTGGAGCGGGGAGCTGTTCCTACACCAACAGCCAGGACCATTCTCAACCGGGCAGGAGTCATTGAAAAGTGGCAGACGACCCGAGGTAAGGGTAGCCAGGGGAATAACTAGTTTCGAGGAGGGCGCGTATGTTGCGGGATCTTGTTACGTTTATCGCTAGATCTATCGTTGATAACCCTGATCAGGTGGAGGTTAATGAGGTGGAAGGCGAGAGGGCAGTTGTTTTCGAACTTAGAGTTGCGCCTGAAGATATGGGAAAAGTCATCGGTAAGAAAGGCCGTGTGATTCATGCGGTAAGGGCCCTCGTTCAAGCTGCTGCGGCTAAGGAAGGAAAACGAGCCACAGTTGAGATTCTGGAGTAAGTTTGTACGATTCTTGATAGATGAATAATATGAGGCGGTGTACCAGGTGTTGATTTCCAGGGCTGTTACAGTCAAGTCCCGTGTTACCCCTGAGCTGCGTTCTCAGCTTGCGATTGAGGCCCAGAAAGCTTTGAAGGAACTGGAAGGAGAGATTTCAAGGCTTGAAGAGTCTTTGAGAAACGTACCGACCAGGAGCGGTGACATTTCCCAACTGGGAAAACACAGGCAGGAACTTCTGGAACGTAAAGAAAGCCTTCTAGGAAATCTTAAAGACATTGCCAGGCTCAAAGACGGGCAAGAGATTGCCCGGGGGCAGATTCAGGGATTCTATGACATCAAGGTAGGAGACATTTGGCCTGATGTATTATCCTGCGAAGTTATACTGGAAGATGGCAAGGTTGTGGCAATCAGAGAAGGAGACAACGTTACCCTATCTTTGAATTTGCACAAGCAAGACAGGCGGGTAGATGATGAGGGAGCTGTTGAGCCCCGGGAGGGCTGAGTATTGAGAGTATATATACTTACCCTATTTCCCGAGATGTTCTCATCTGTGCTGGAAACGAGCATACTTAAGCGAGCCCAGGACCAGGGATTGCTGACAGTAAACCTTGTCAACCCCAGAGATTTCGCAAGAGATGCCCACAGGACCGTAGATGATTATCCATACGGCGGAGGCCCTGGGATGGTCATGAAGCCTGAACCGGTTTATGAAGCGGTTAGTTGGGTCAAGCAAGATTTGGGAAAGGAACCATGTGTGATTCTGCTCAGCCCTCAAGGCCGCACTTTCACTACATCCCTTGCTGCAGAAATAGCCGGGAAAGAGGATGTTGTGTTAATAGCAGGCCACTATGAAGGCTTTGACGAGAGAATTAGGTATTTGGCTGATGTGGAAGTTTCTATCGGCGACTATGTTCTTACAGGCGGCGAACTTGCGGCCATGGCCGTTCTCGATGCTTCGGCCAGGTTCATTCCAGGTGTCCTTGGACATGAAGAGTCGGCCAACCAGGATTCTTTTTCCGATGGGCTTCTGGAGGGCCCACAGTATACCAGGCCTCCTGAATACAGGGGAATGAAGGTTCCAGATGTTCTTTTCTCAGGCCATCATGAGGCAGTTATGAGGTGGCGCCGGAAGGAAGGCATAAGGCGTACTTTGGAAAGGCGGCCTGAGTTGCTTAGAAAAGCTTGTCTAACCTACGAAGATAGGTTGCTTTTGAAGGAGATAATTGGTGAGGACAGTAAAGGAAAACGGTGTACCGAGGCGAGGAGTGATATCCGTGAACATTCTAAAAACAATTGAAGACGCCCAGATTCGAAAGGATCTCCCGAATTTCGGGCCCGGTGATACGGTTAGAGTATTCTTCAAGGTAGTCGAAGGTGGGCGAGAGAGAATTCAGCCATTTGATGGCGTGGTTATCAGGCGCCAGAGTGGAGGGCTCAGAGAGACCTTTACAGTACGGCGTTTGTCGTACGGCATTGGAATTGAAAGGACTTTCCCAGTCCATTCACCAAGAATTGATAGAATAGAGGTGCTCAGAAGAGGCCGGGTCAGAAGAGCCAAGCTATTCTACCTGCGCGGGCTATCAGGAAAGTCAGCGAGGATTCGCGAAAAGAGGAAATGATGGAAACTATCAGGGATATCCTTGAGGTTATAGTAGTTGCTTTCATTATTGCCCTGCTTATCAGAAGCCTTGTTATTGAGACATTTGTTGTCCAAGGGCCTTCAATGGAGCCGACCCTTGTTGACGGAGAGCGGTTGCTGGTTTCGAAGATAGCATACCGGTTCGGCGAACCCAAGCGGGGCGATGTGATTGTCTTGCGCTACCCGTTGAATCCCTCAAAGGACTATATAAAGAGGGTAGTGGCTGTTGCAGGTGACACAGTAGAGTTGCGGCTAGGCCGCCTATATGTTAATGGCCAGTTGAAGGAAGAACCCTATGTTCATTTTCCTGGGCTTTATAATATGGCAAGTGTGGCAGTGCCGGAA
This sequence comes from Bacillota bacterium, assembly GCA_040766745.1. Taxonomy (GTDB): domain Bacteria; phylum Bacillota; class Sulfobacillia; order Fermentithermobacillales; family Fermentithermobacillaceae; genus JAXGPX01. The sequence goes on along the minus strand of JAXGPX010000001.1, from coordinate 638,476 downwards.
AATACTGTCTTTGTCATGGGGGACCACAGGACCAACAGTGAAGATTCAAGGTTTTTCGGCCCTGTAAAACAGGAACTTGTCAAAGGAAAGGCAATTGTGATTATATGGCCGCTAAAAGCAGCCGGCGCAATAAAGTAAGCTCAAAAAAGCAACATCCAGGACTACCAGGCCCAAAGACATTGGACCTGGTAGATCTGTTTCTCTTTTTGCTTGACTCAAGGATACCCCAAACTTCTCTGCGGATTTCCGAGCCCTATTTACTCAAAAAGAGACGGGTATATGTAATGACCAAACCGGATCTTGCCGATCCCAGCACTACTCAGGAGTGGGTTGATTGGTTCAAGGCCGGAGGCGTACCCTGCTTTGCAGTTGAGAGCAATACAGGCAGGGGGATGTCAGATCTGGTGAATTTCCTTGATGGGAAGCAGGCTGACGTGGCCCGGAAAGCCCACTCAATGATCCTGATCAGGCCTTTGAGAATTATGCTGTTCGGGTTGCCGAATGTAGGCAAGTCTTCTCTTGCCAACAGGCTCCTTGGGACATCTAAAGCCCCCTTTGGCGCCAAACCGGGTTTGACCAGAGGCAGCCACTGGCTCAGAGGGCGGGGCCCACTTGAAATCCTTGATACCCCCGGAGTTATAGATACATCAAAAGTTAAGGGTGAAGTTCTACATAAACTAGCTGCTACATGGGCAGTTCGTGAGAACCAATACGATGAAGGCGAAGTGGCTATTTGGCTGGCCAGGGAAGTTTTCGACAAACAGGACCCACTGTCGCATATTACTGAATTTGGGCGTTCTAAAGGGTTAATCGGACCCGGAGGTAATGTAGATTTCAGCCGTGCCTGCAAGTCATTCATTCAAGCCTTCCGCTACGGGAACCTTGGCAGAGTCTCTATTGAGACGCCTGGCTAAAACCTAATCTGTTACTCCTGATTGTCTGCGTTTTGATAAAGGGATTTTTGAGTACACTCATAGATGGTCATGCGTGAGCCGGGAGAAGATGTTGCCGGTTTTCCCGAACTACTTGCCCGGTTAGAATTGATCGCAGGAGTGAGCGGGTATTTGAGGGAACCATTGAGGTTTTCGTTTCACCATGTGTGGAATTATGTGTTTATTCTACTGGCAGTCGGTGGTTTGGCACTATGGCGGTTTGAAGGGATCGATGGACGCCTGGGATTTGGAGCCGTGGCTGCCTGGGTAGTCCTGGGCAGGGCATTTATGCCGTGGATAATTAATGAGCATATCGGCTTTATGAACAGGTGGGTTTTCAACGACTATAAGAAGGCCCACAAGAGGTACCGTCAGGCAGTGAACAGCAGTAGGGCTACTGCCAATGGGTACTGCGCTCTTGGAAGCCTTACATACGCTGAAGGAGATATTCATGAAGCTGTGAGGCTTCTTGAAGAGGCATCTAATAGATTGCCCGTCGATATTCCGGTAAGGGTTCTTCTTGCCAGGGCGCTCATGAGAGCAGGCAGGGTAGACGAAGCTTTTGACGTTGCTCATCATTGCTTGTGTATCTCTGACACAAATCCCATGAGCCACATGATAATCGGAGATGTGCTGAAGGAAAAACAGGATCTTACTGCAGCAGCGTCTGCCTATCAGAGAGCCCTTGATCTGGTGTCACCTATCTTCCATTGCCACTTAAGCCTTGGTGAAATATACATGCAATTGGGCGAGGACGGTGAAGCAGCCAGGGAATTTGACAGGGCAGTGCAACTGGCACCTGAGAATCCCGACGGGCTCTACTGGCAGGGAATGGTGATGTGGTCAAGGGGCAACCTCTCAAAGGCCAGAGAGTTTCTCCAGACGGCTTTAGAGCGAAGGCCCATTGGCGACTACACATATCAAGTTCCCTATAAGGAAATTGTTGCAGCCCTAAGCGGCGTCAATGACGCGCTGTAATGACAAGAGGTACCCCGGTTCAGGCGCACCTGCAGGGGTACCTCTTGTGGTTGAATGCCTCTTATCGTACAAGCGTGAAAACAAGATCGGCGAGGCCAATACTGCTTACGTCCAGGTAAATGGTAGCACTGACCAGCCTGTTTCCAGAATACCCTGTAAATACTACCGGGTATTCACCTCCGACAGTTTCTAACGGGACTGACGTTGCACCTTCCCAATCCTTGCCTATTTGGGTTAGGTTCATAGACCCTCCGAGCAGGGTAACTGTCACCAAATCTATGTTAGGCGATGTCTGACAGTAGATTTTCAGGGACTGCCCGGGCGCGGCCGGATTAGGAGATATCGACGGAGTAATCCAGAGGTTATCAATCTTGATGAAATTTAGAATTATGTTCTTTGCCAGTTTGTCGAATTGTGCTGTGACCCGCACTTCCTGGGCCCCCAGCGGCAAGAATGACCCTGCTGTGATTTCCAATGTCCAGGTTCGGTTACCTTCCAGTGCAGAGAAGGGCCTTGGATTGCCATCTGCAAAACACCCTGTAACGTGTTGGGCGCCAGGGTTGGTAAAAGCAAGTACAGTTAGGGTCTCACCGTTCTTGCAGGAATCTGGATAAAGATATCCGCTTAATGAGTAGTTAATAACATCCAGGGGCTTTTTGACCGAGAAGAACAGCCGGTTGCTCCGATCCTTCACCCAGGCCTGGTAGTAGTACCTTCCGGGGTCTACTGGTTTGCCCTGTGAGTTGGTTCCGTTCCAAAGCAAGGTATCAGGCGGCGATCCAGCCTTTCCATTGGGGTTGAACGTATACACGGCAGTTCCTGACGAGTCTTGTATGGCCATGTTCCAGGTGGATATTCCGCGGTTTTTGAGATACGAAAGGCGAAAAGTCACTGTATCGTCTATGCCATCGCCATCAGGTGAGAAACTGTCCACCTCGGCGGTGACTCGTATAATGCACGAGCGGTAAACAATGGTTGCAGCATGGCACCGCCAAAGCAGGTTTTTGGGGCGCAATGTCCAATCCTCATAACCATCAATAATACCTAGTTGTATGGCACATGCCATCGAATGGCGCCTGTTTGGCGATGTCTGCATTCCGTCACTGAACCTCCGCAAAAGGCTTTCTACTTCATGGCCGGGCATGGCAAGGGCATAGTCATAGAGGTCAAGGGAACGGATAAGAAGGTCCACTGCATCTTGCCTGGATATTCCGCTGTCAGGGTAGAACCGTTCACCACATGGAGTAAACGAAATACCTGCCCGAGTAGCTGCCTCGATCCACTCATATGCAGGTTTCCCAGGCAGCATCTGATAGGACTCAGACACGTCTGGGTACGAAGGTTGGGCAGGGCCAACCGGCGAAAGCCCGAATGTTTTTGCCATGAGTACTGTGAACTGGGCTCTGGTGCAAACCGAATCTGGCAAGAAATATGCCCTCAATTCGTCCCGCCACCATGATAGCTGTCCGTCTGTTACGTCTTCCAGCCACAGAATGTAAATATAATGGTACGCCCAGTGGTACTCTACGTCTCTGTACCATGGATCTCGGGCACACAAACCAATTTTGCATGTCGGTACCAGAGCCATCACTAAGGCAATGAGAAGGGACAGCATAGCTGCCGGAAATCTGTTTGCTGCTGAATAACGGTTCATAAATAGGCGAATCCTCCGATTTTGCGCCACCGGCATTACAAAATATATCATATTTCTCCGTGGTATGCTGGAAAATGGAAATTATGGAGGAAAGTGTTGACAGTTTAGGGATTCTGTTGTAACCTGATGGTGCCTGGCAATTAATGTAAGTGGCCGTGCCCGGTTGAAGGCAACCAGTTAACCGGAGAGAGGAGGTGAAAATTGGAATCTGTGCCTAAGGCATTTCCGGTTATGCCGCAAAAAACGTCGCCACCGGCGCCCTTCGCAGCCATCCCGGCCGGGTATGGCCACCACCAAGGAGGTGTGTTGTTCGCTGAGGACACTTCTGAAAAGGCATCGATTGCTGCTTCTGGCCATGGTTTTGGGTTTGTCTGCGTTTACCTTGTCGTATAATGTGCTTTCCCTCTATGTAAAAACTGAACCTGTAGTTGTGGCCGCTTGTGACCTGGAACCCTATCACAAAATCTCGCTGTCGGATGTAAAGGTTGTCGAACTTCCCCTGAAATCTATACACGCCCGGAGCGTGCGAAAGCCTGAGGAGATTGCAGGGCAGTTCACTGTCGTAAAAGTCTTTGCAGGGCAAATGCTCCTGGACCGGCACCTAATGTCTGCCAAACACCAGCCAGGATTATCTATGGAAATTCCTTTGAATCAAAGAGGGATATTTATCCCTGCTGAAACTTCACGGGCCGTGGGAGGCCTAATCAATCCAGGCGACAGGGTGGACTTAATTTGGTCCCAAAAAGGGCCAGGCTTTTACTCTGAAGATGGTACTGCCAGGTCGAAAACTGTCATGTTAGGAGCCAGGGTTGTCCAGGTAATTAGCGACAGGTCGTCTGGAGAGTTCAAAGGTGTTGTAATTACGGCTTTGCCCGAAACATGCGAGCGAATTGCCCATTACCTTGAGTCGGGCAATATTTACCTGTCATTAATTCCATGGGGTATGCAGGGAGATAGCGTATCAATCGAGGCGGAGGTTTGGCCTGAAACATGATAGACAAAGTATCGGTTCTGATAGCAGGAGATTCACACATAGAGGAGTCGTTGAGAAGCAAACGTCCAGATGTGAAGGTAGTCGGCGTTCTGCACGATCTGTCCCTTGTAGAGTATGTATCTGCAGAAGTCCCCGTAGACGAGCTTATTATCGATCCCAAGATCTCTCCCAGGGGAGAGTCGCTGGACCAGTGGATTTCTAGATTCACAAGGGCCTATCCTGATATTTCTGTAGCAGTGGCAGGTGATAGGCCTACTTCGAGCGTGTCTGAGCCTTTGCCAAAGGTGATTACTTCTCAAACTATTGTGGTGTGGAGTCCCAAAGGTGGAGTGGGCAAGACTTTTGTTGCCACAAACCTTGCCTGCGCTGCCGCAATAGCCACAAAGGGGAAGGCAGTATTGATGGACTTGGATGTTTACTCTGGAGACGTATCGACGTACCTGGATCTACTGGATGGCCCTACGATTACTGAAATGCTACCTGAAATGGCAAACCTGAGGCCTGACGGCCTCGAGAAGTACACCCAAAAGCATGGGCCTTCAGGGCTTAATGTTATCTGCGGCCCCCGCAGGCTGGAACTATCAAGCCTCATATCTGTTGAGCATGTAAGAACCCTCATATCCCTTGCAGAGAGACGGTGGGGCCTTTTGTACGTAGATACTCCTCCGGACATAACCAGTGACATTGTGGGAGAATCCATAGATGCTGCGTCTGCCCTTGTATTAGTAGTTACTCAGGACATATGCGCTCTCAGGCAAAGTAAGGTAGCCCTGGACATATTCAGAAAACTGGGTATTGCCGAGCAATCAATATTCGCCGTGTTGAATCGAGGGACAAGGGATTCACCCGTACCTGAAACCAAAGTTGAGGAGTACCTGGAAAAAGAACTGGCCGTTGTAATACCTGATGACAGAAAGACGGCAGAAAGGTCGGTTTTTCAAGGCAAACCCGCGGTCTTGTTTGCGAAATCAGACATTTCCTCAGCCATATGGGAACTGGTATCAAAAATCTCGCCTGGCCTGCCTGTTCCCGAGATGGATAAAAGGCAGCTGAGGCAAAGGAGGGGCCTGTTTTGGTAAGTATTCTCAAGAAATTGGAGCAAGAACCGTACAGACTCATTTCTGGTCATGATGAAGCCAGAGAACTTTCTGTAGAGGAAGTCATTGAGACTGTAAGAGAGAAAATGCTTGAGGAATTTCCGGACTTAGTGACTCAGGCTAGAATGTCAAGGGGTAAGAGGCAGGAAATCACAGGCCTAATATCCAAGGTAATTGTATCTTCTGAGCTATACGTCCCCAAACTGACAAGGCAAGATCTTGCTGAAAGGATAGCCCGGGAAATCTGCGGCTTAGGGCCTCTTGACGATCTTTTGGATGATGGGTCAGTGACAGAGATCATGGTCAACGGCGCCGATGAAGTATTCGTCGAGAAGAACGGCGTCTTGAACAAGACGGGTATCAGGTTTTCGAGCAACAGGCACCTTTTGGAAATAATAAACCGCATTGTGCAAAGTGTTGGGCGGCGAGTAGATACGTCGATGCCATATGTTGATGCTAGGCTTCCAGACGGGTCAAGAGTCAATGCCATCATCCCTCCCCTTGCCCTCAATGGGCCGGTTCTTACCATCAGGCGCTTCCCAAAGCGATATACACAACTGTCTGAACTCATAGCATGTGGGTCAATTACCGATGAAGCAGCCGCCTTTCTTGAAAGGTGTGTCAAGGCAAGGCTTGACATTGTGGTTTCAGGTGGCTCAGGCAGCGGCAAGACTACGGCCCTGAACGTCTTGTCTAACCTTGTAGGCGCCAATGAAAGAATCATTGTAATCGAAGATTCGTCTGAGATAAAAATAGACGGCTGCCACGTTGTATACCTGGAATCCCGCCATAAGAACATGGAAGGTAAGGGAGAGGTGACTATCAGGGACTTACTCAGAAATGCCCTAAGAATGAGGCCGGACAGGCTGATCATCGGTGAGTGCCGCGGCAAGGAGACTTTCGATCTGATTTGCGCAATGAACACAGGCCATGAAGGCTGTCTCTCAACAGTACATGCCAATTCATCAAGCGATTGCCTGGAAAGGCTGTTGGGCATGGCGCTTATGGCAGAAGAGGGGGTACCTACAGAGATATTGCAGTCATGGATAGCCATTGGCGTCGATGTTGTAGTACATCTTGTCAAGAGTCCAGACGGCCAAAGGGCGGTTTCCGAGATATCTGTTGTGGGGCATGATTCTAACAAGTACTTGTCCAATTTCCCGGTCTATGTAGAGAACAATGGGCTTTGCAGTGAGTTTCCAGAGTGGTTCATTCAGAAAATCGGAACCCAACGGGCTCAGCATCTTTCTGAGGCTGTCTACTTGGGAGGTTGTTGAGTTGAAAATCGCCCTTTCGACGATATTCGGCCTGGTTGCTGCCCTTACCGGGGCAGATTTGAGCCTGACTGCCAGTAGTTGGGCCTTATCACCGGCCCTTGCACAAGGCAGCAGTAGCATATTGGCTGAAAAGGCAAGACTGGCGTTTTCGAGGATGTTGAAGCGGTTGAAATTTTACAAGAAGAAGGACGTTCGTTGGGATGAGATTGCATCAAGCCTTGCCCTTCAGATTCGCGCCGGAAAGACACTTGTTGACGCCATCAAAGGAGTATCTAGGGAGGGGCAGTCGCAGGGGCACAAGATGCTTGAAAGGGGCTACCGTCTGTATGAATCGGGAGTGCCGGTTTTCGAAGCTCTTGAGATGGCCTCAGGCGGCGATTCAGAACTAGCCATGATTGCAGGGGTAATAGAAATAGGTTCGGTGAGCGGAGGAAACCTGGCAGCCCTACTGTGGCATGTATTCGAGGTGCTGAGAAAGAGAAGGGCATTTCAAGGAGAAGTCAGTGCAAAACTATCGGAAACCAGGATAACCGCAGTGATTCTTTCGGTCATGCCCTGGATTATCGGAATATTTACCCTTAGGAATAATCCCTCTATGTTTTACATGTTCCTCGGCTCCTACCAGGGAAAGACTCTCTTTGCGGTTGCAGTGGGGCTGTGGGCCGTTGGAAACATTCTCATCCTAGTATTTATGCAGTCTTTGGCCCCCCGTACAAATAGGTTTGGTGCGGCTTACCGTGAAAGGCAAGATGGCAAAAGGGGGCATCTGAGGAGTTGAAGGTAGAGTTATTGCTGGTGTCCTCACTATTCGGATTGGCTGCAGTATTGCCTGCAGCATCTATGGCCTATCGTAGGCAGGCACGTTTATCAAAGCGTCCTACTGGCTTTCAGAATACAGGCCCTGCATTTCCTCAGGCTCTGTTAAGGCGCATTGGGAGAAGGCGGCGAAACGCTGAAGTAATGGCTCAGTGGCCTACGTTGCTGGAGGGTATGGCAGTTGCTGTAATTGCAGGTATGGACATACGCAACGCTTTTGAGATTTGCTCTGCTAAGACCTACGGAGTTCTACGGCAAGCATGTGCCAAAGTCATGCTGAGGCTTCACGGCGGATTGCCTTTGCCAGCAGCCCTGATAGCCATGGAGAGAGAAGAAATCGAGCCTGCTACCAGGTTAAGAACTACACTGGCACAGGCTGAAGTACTTGGAACACCTATAGCTGAAGTGTTAAGTACATTATCCGACGAGTATTACGCTTTGGAAAAGCAGCAATTCGAATCCAGGCTGAATTCGCTCCCTGTAAAACTCTCTGTTATAACCGTAGTGTTTCTGCTTCCTCCAGTGTTGATAGTGTCAATTGTGCCCCATGTGATTGCGTTTATGGGATCTGGCTGGTAGGTAAAGGTCTCCAATTGCCAGGCAATAATATGAGATGTGCTGCGAGTGTGTAGCAAGAAACTGTTCTGATAAGAAAAAGAGAATAAAAGGAGAGGGGAAAATGCTGAAACTATACGCGAAGGCCTGGATTTTCAAACAGAGGGTTATGGACAGAATCAGCAAGTTGAGATCAAGCGAGGAAGGTGCAACGATAGCAGAATATGCGCTTGTGCTAACTGTCGTGGTTGTTGGGTTGATCTTGGTGTTGCAGCAGCTTACTACAACTTTGCAGAGCAAGATTCTAGAGATAGTGACCGAGATTTCCAACGCCAAAAATCCGTGATTTCGTGGCCCATTTGCTGTGATCAGGGAGGTGTCTGTATGGCACATCATGGAGATTCACAGAACTGCTCATTCAGAGTCAGTCCAAGACGGCTAAACCACCAGGCCGGACAGGCTGTAGCCGAGTTAGCCGTAACCCTGTTCATACTCGTGTCATTCTTGTTCTCTATCTTGGAATTAGGCCTTATGCTAAACGCGAAACTTGTACTTGCATCGGCTGCCAGAGAGATTGCCAGAGTATGTGCTGTAAAAGGCGGCTGGACAGAAGAAGCAAGCCTGCTGATTTCCGGCATCATTGAGGCCACCGGCCTTTCGACCGGTGATGTTGAGGTTGACATTTCTCCCCGGCAAGCCATATACGGAACGGTCATAAATGTTCGTTTGTCTTATAATTACAGGGTAAAGTCTGCAGTAATCGCGGCCATTTCAAGGCCTGGTGTCACTCTTACGGCAAAGGCGGTGACAAGGAGTGAGTTTGTCCCAAGATAGGGGCTCAGCAGGCAGTGAAACAGTAGGCCAACTCTCTCGAGTGAGACAGCTTCCGAATCTGCTTAGGTTGGCCTGCCATGGGCAACGTGGTGGGGTTATTGCCATGATTGTGCTGTTTTTGCCCGTAGCAGTTCTAAGTATTGGAATGGTGGCCGATCTAGGCTTGTTGTTCGTATCCAGGAAACTAGTGCAATCAGCATGTGATCTTGGTGCCCTCGCAGGGTGCCAGGAGCTGGACTGGGATCTTCTAGCCCAGGGGTTAGTTGTAATCTCTGAGGAACGCGGAAAAACTACAGCAGTGGAGATTGCCTGGGATAACCTGCGAGATATGGATAACGTGATAAGAGACGTATGTCTAAATGCCACAGTCACCAATGATGTTCATGAACCTCGAGTGCTTGTGGAAGCAGATTTTAGAGTGCAGACTTTCTTTATAAGGTATCTACCTGGATGTAGAAACGGAATATCTTGTTTCATCTCATCAGAATCGGCTGTAGTTGAACGTAAGAAGTGGTAAGCAGGTTTCCAACAGCAGGAGGACACCATAAGCAGTGTCCTCCTGTTTCTCAGGGCAATATACTAGTAGTTTTCGCAAAGAGGCTGGTAAAAACTCTTTGGGTGGTCGCAGGCCGGGCAGACTTCAGGGGCCTCGGTCCCCTCATGAATGTAACCACAGTTTCTGCAATGCCACTTGATAGGCTCTGGCCTTGTGAATACAGTGCCGGACTGGACTCGCTCAAGAAGTTTCCTGTAACGCTTCTCGTGGGCTTCCTCCACTTCAGCTACTTCGCGGAATAGTTTGGCTATATCTGCAAAGCCTTCTTTATCAGCTATCTCAGCGAACTCCTTGTACATTGAGGTCCATTCATAGTTTTCTCCGTTGGCTGCTTCTTCCAGGTTCGTCTTAGTATCCCCTATAAATCCAAGTAGTTTTGCCCAAACCTTGGCGTGTTCCTTTTCATTGTCTGCAGTTTCAAGAAAGATGCCTGAAATCTGTTCATATCCTTCTCTTTTTGCAACGCTGGCAAAATAGGTGTATTTGTTTCGGGCTTGAGATTCACCTGCAAATGCAGCGAGTAAGTTTTTCTCAGTCTGAGTACCTTTTAGATCCAAATCGCTTCACTCCTTATTGCTAGATAGTGATGTATAAACCCTAGAGAAATTGCCGCCTATCCAATTTATACATGAAAAATCAAGCAGATGGAAGGATACCTAACCTTCCAGGCACGATTTGCATGAATGGACTTGGCCTTTTCAGAAGCAAAAGCATCACCTCTTGAGATTTACCCTGAAACCTGCCAGGTAATTCATTGTTGGAAGGGGTTTAACGTTATTGATTCCCAATGGGGTGCATTTGAGTACGCCGGTGCCATGATGGGAGGGTTTCATGTCTATGATATAGAAATAACCCAGGTCTTCAGTGAGGAGAAAGGATTTTTCAAGCATGCAATAGAAGGCCAGGTTCGCCTGGAACGGAAAATGTGTTCTTTCAAGCATATTGTATTTATGTGGAGTGATCTGTTTATGACTGAGTATGCAGTAAATGGGCAGAGGCTATGGAATAACATACTGGAACTTGGCAAGATAGGCACGACGACAAATGGAGTATCCAGGGTTTCGTTCAGCCTGGCAGACATGGAAGCCAGGAGATGGCTTCTTGAGAAAATGCAGACAGCTGGGTTGGATGCTCATATCGACCATGTAGGAAACGTTCTTGGCAGCATACCGTCATCAAGCACGAAGAAGATTCTGGTAGGCTCACACCTTGATACAGTGCCTAACGGTGGGATGTTTGACGGTGCTTTAGGAGTGCTTGCAGCCCTTGAGTGTGCTCAAACTATGAAAGAGCACAATGTTAAATTTGCCCACGGAATTCAGGTAGCCGCTTTCTCAAATGAAGAGGGAACTCAAGCAGGGGGCGGCCTTTTTGGAAGCCGCTATTTTGCAGAAGGAATTAGTGAGGCTGAACAGGAGTTAGTAGGCCCGGTTATAAAGAAGGCCGGTTTGATGGGGATTGGGCCCGCAGGAAGCCAGCGGCCTTTTCAGCCTTCTGAGTATGTCTGCTACCTGGAACTTCACATAGAGCAGGGAGGAGTGCTGGATAGTACCAAAGAGCATATTGGAGTTGTAGAAGGGATTGTGGGAATACATAATCTGGATATTGCGTTCAAGGGCGTACCTAATCACGCAGGTACCACTCCTATGGCTCAGCGAAAAGATGCTCTCCTCGGGGCTGTTGCGTTGATTCTTGAAGTACCCGGTACAGTCCGGGAATATGGTTCGGATTTTACGGTTGGCACGTGTGGGCAGGTAGACGTATTTCCTGGTGCCCGCAATGTAATCCCAGGATATGTTAGGGTCAGCATTGAAGTTAGGGATCTGGAACCTGACGTCGCCGACAGAGTCCTGGAGGCTTTGATGGAAAAGGCCAGAAATATTGCTAGAAGCCGGCAGCTGGATGTGGAGCTTACGCCGGTTTCTAAGACTCCGTCTGCAAAGATGGACAGTGAGATTCAGGCAGTTATATTTGATGCAGCCACAAGCCTTGGATTCAAGGCCAGGCCAATGCCTTCAGGAGCATCACATGATGCGGCTGTATTTGCAAAATATTTACCCACAGCCATGATCTTTGTGCCCAGCAGACACGGGATAAGCCACAGTCCTGATGAATGGACTGGGCCGGAAGACTGTATCAACGGAGCAAATGTGCTGCTTAGGACCTTGCTAAGATTGGCTATGTAATCGAGCTTCCCCTGAAAGATTTAGATAGAAGGTAATCAAAAGAGTCTTCTCCACGGGGAAGACTCATCTTTATCTAACTCCCTTGATTGCTGCCAAACATCGCTGCGGATAAGGGGATCCTTGATCAGAATTTGCCACGCAGACAGAACTGCTGCATGAAACTCTGGCCTCAAGGGATGTTGTTCTGGGCGCTGAACCAGGGGACATATCAATATACCTGAAAGGCGATCGATCTTTACCTGTAGGTTTCCTTCTGGATCTAGGTATGGCATGAGAGGAAAGGTCCTACATTGAACCGGCCGTCTGTCGCGAGGGCAGGTTCCGTTACACATAATGAAAGCAACCAGCCCTTTCCAATCCGGCGGGAAATCATGATCTTGAGCTTTTGCGAATTCCCACTTAAGCCACGGCTCTTTGCCGTCAAACATTTCGTCTTCTCCCGGTAGAAGATACATACCTACTCCAGGTTCATACTCGGTACAGCACAGCGAACCGCACAGAATTCCACAATCTGAATCCATGGGATGTGTGTCCATAAGGTCGTATACTCTTTGAAAGTCTTCTTTGGATAAGGTTGAAGGAACAAGTCTTAGTTTACTATGCCTTCCTCTGAACAGCCTGGCCATTGGTAACCCTCTCCCTGACAGTGATTCTATTCACTTCTGTTGGTGCCTTATGTCATTTTACCTCAAGTCTGTGGATAGTGGCTTTGTTCAGTTCTTAAGTTAACTCACATGGCAGTTTCTTCATACAATATGTAAATTACATTCGTAAGGAGGCGTAGGCTGTGCTTGAAGGTACGTCTGAGAGCAAGGGTCTAGCCGGTGGCCCGAGGATTGATCTTCTTCAGGAAAGCCGTTTTTGGATAAGAATATTCAAGGAGCATTCGCTCTTCATCAAGTTAGGACTGCCGTGTGACCGGCCGGACCTGATCTTTGAAGCTGAAAGATTCTTTGACGAACTCTCTGCACTAGAGGAAGTCCTCAGGACCCGGCGGAACCTGGATTCAAGATTGGTTCAGGAACTCAGGTCCATTGTGTCAGATCTCATTGAATTCAAAGGGCACATATTACGGCTACAGCTTCAATGTGAACTTCGCCCAAACCTATTTCCGTTGCTGATTGATCATATTAGAAGAGAAGCTGTGCGTTTCTTGAGATTGCTGGAAATTGGCAGTTTGACAAGGCCGGGCCGTTATCTCCTTGCTCAACTGCTGGAAGAGGAAGTGTTCTGGCTGCGGATCATGAAAGAGCACATAGAGTTTACCCAGCACCTCTTGGATCCGTCGGAACGGGCGTTACTAAGTGGCCTTGAGGCCATGCGGATTCGTTTTGCCGAAGCGCTGGAAACAGCACGAGACCTTGAATCCATGTCAGAGGTCGATCCCGACTATTTCAATACAGCCATAAGATTTACAGACGAGATCGTAGAACCGGTCCGCCAACTGCGTGACGCAAAAGCCCATGTATACCAACTGTTATTGCAATGCAAAGTATTAAGTGCCATCCCTTCACCTCTTCTTGCAGACCACGTAAGAAGGGAGGCAGACAAATTCCTCGAGGATCTGAGAGTGATAAGGGAGGAACTAGGAAGGTTTGAAGCGCCTGCACCGAGGCCATAGCATAGCCTGCCAGGTATTGTGAGGGGCATTGGGGGTTACTGGTCGTTTGCCCGAAGGACACACCTCTAAGGCCTATCTATGGTTTTTGATTGAGCAAGCCCCAAACCGGAAACAATCAAAACGGCAAGGTTTCCGGTTAGGAATCGTATATTGGTTCAGAGCGGTGAGAGAGCAGGGTGGACTCAAGGCAGGAAAGGCAACGGTTAAGAGACATTGTTCATGTATTCTCCAGGCACGGTTTCAAGAGAGGGTTGGGCAGCCCGGCCAAACTTCGTATGGCCTTTGAAGAGCTAGGCCCGACTTTCGTGAAAATTGGCCAGATACTCTCTACTCGGCCTGACCTTCTACCGGCTCCCTTTGTGGAGGAATTGGCAAACCTGCAAGATGATGTCAACCCAATGGAATTTGATGTAGTGGCATATGTTACAGAAAACAGCCTTAGCATGCCGCTTGGTGATATTTTTCTTGAATTTGACCCTGTACCTCTTGCCAGTGCATCGATCGCTCAGGTTCACCGGGCTGTTCTTGCAGGTGGAGTGAGCGTTGCAGTAAAGGTTCAGCGTCCCGGCATACGGGAAACCATGGAAACAGATATTGCGTTGCTCAGGCGTGCAGTTAGACTCATGAAGCTTGGTAATCCTATGGCCTGGATTGGTGCTAGCAAGAAGCCAACTGTCATAGACCCTGAGAAGATTCTTGACGAACTCTGGAGAACCACTCAGGAGGAACTTGATTTCCTTAACGAGTCTGTCAATATCAAACGCTTTAAGGAAAATAACAGCGATGTAGATTACGTAATGGTGCCCAGGGTATTTGAGAAGTATACTACACCGCAGGTAATCGTAATGGAGTATATCTCAGGAGTCAAGTTGAGCGATACGGCGGGACTCAAGATGAGCGGTTACGAACTTGACTCTATAGGTAGGAAACTTACGTCCCACTTCGTAAAGCAAGTCCTGCGAGACGGTTTTTTTCATGCGGATCCACACCCTGGCAACATAATTATCCATGAAGGGAAAATTGCGTATATCGACTTCGGTATGATGGGGAGCCTTCAAGGTGCCTCCAGAAGGTTTTTTAACATGCTCATTGTGGGGGTTGCAAAAGCAGATATTGACGCCATATCCCGGGCGGTTATGGGAATTGGGGCGAGAGGGGGAAGTATAGATTACGAGAGGCTTAGGGCAGATGTGGAGAAAATGTATGCCAATTACGTAGAGATTTCTGCGTCTGAGCTCGATCTATCTCGTCTAATCCACGAAGTGTTTGCTATTTGCAGAGCCAATGAAATTTCAATGCCCCGGGAAATGACAATGCTCTTAAGAGCGCTTGTTACCCTTGAGGGTGTAGTGGCCAGAATTTCTCCTGGCATTAGTGTGATGGAAGTTGCCGCCCCGTACGCCAGGGAATACCTGAAGTCAAGGGAAAATATGGTTTCTGAGTTGAGAAGGCAAATCCATGACATTTACAGATCTCTTCAGGCGGCACCTGAGGTTCTGCCCAAAATTGTCGAATTACTTGACTCTGCGGTGAGCGGCAGGCTTAGAGTTGGACTGTATGGCCGCAGCCTGGACAGGATCATAGTAGAACTGCATAGAATGGTGAACAAGATAGTTATGGGAATCATGCTGTCTTCTTTGATTGTGGCATCTTCGCTGGTTGTGAATGCCAGAGCAGGCCCTTTAGTGGCCGGTGTTCCTGTTCTGGGGCTCGTAGGATACGTAGGCGCAGGAGTTGCAAGTTTGTGGGTTCTTGTATCTATTCTCCGTTCTGGAAAGATGTGAAGTGCGTTGACTCTTACGATACCAAGATGGTAGTATGGAAAATGCATATTGGCGGAAAATACTGCACTTAGGGATTTCACGAAAGGAGCCTACCTGGATGGCAAGTTCGAAGGGCCATATGACGCGGGTTTAACCCTCGTTGGTTGTAGTGCGCCCTTAAGTACGAACACATGTTCCACCAGGGAGGTTTTTTTGATGGCTCTTATCGACTTGACTGACGTTTCACGATTCATAGGCGTTCGCTGCATATTCTCCTCTGTTAACCTTTCAGTGGCAAAGGGAGACCGGATTGGCATAGTTGGCCGCAACGGCGAAGGCAAAACTACCTTACTGCGGGTTATCGCAGGTGAGCTTGAGCCTGATTCCGGTTTTGTCCATAGATCTTCCGGTACCAGCCTAGGCTATCTTTCCCAGGGGCTCCCCGATTATGACTCTACTGTGTTCGACGAAGCCATGGCAGGCAAATCCGAAGTCTTGGAGGCTGCCTCAAAGATGAGAGAGCTTGAGGCGCAAATGGCCGAGCAACATTGCAATACCGAAGAGCTTCTTAAAGAATATGCCAAAGTCCAGGGCAGGTTTGAAGCAATGGGCGGATACGGCCTGGAACATGAAGTTGCTGCGATTTTGGCTGGGCTTGGGTTTCATAACGATACGTGGCGCCTTCCGGCAAGGAACTTGAGCGGTGGACAGAAAGTCAGGCTTAATCTTGCCAGGCTCTTGGTTTCAAAGCCGGATGTACTGCTCTTGGATGAGCCTACCAATCACCTTGATATTGGCGGCGTTGAATGGCTTGAGTCATATCTTGTGCGGTATCCCGGTTCCATTTTACTGGTATCCCACGATAGGGTGTTTCTCGATAACCTTGTAGGCAGGATATGGGAAATTGACAGCGGGAAAGTGGCTGCGTACCGGGGCAATTTTACTTCATACATGCAGCAAAAAGAAGAAGAACTGCGCCGGCAGGAAGAGCAATATTCGGAACAACAGGAGCTCATTCGGCGAACTCAGGAGTTTATTCGAAAATGGAAGGCAAACGCCAGAAGAGTCGGACAGGCAAGAAGCCGGGAAAAGATGCTTGAACGGTTAGAACTAATAGATAAGCCCAAGAAGCATGCAACCCTCAGACTCAGGCTTGCTTCTTCCGGAGTCACCGGTAAGGAGGTCCTTGTGTTAAAGCAGTTCTCAAAGGAATTTGAGCGAGCATTGTTCAGCGATTTTGATTCACTCATATTGAGAGGAGAACGTGTTGCCCTATTGGGGCCTAATGGGTGCGGGAAGACTACGTTCCTGAAATGCCTGATTGGAGTAGAGCCACATGAAGGTTTTATGAAGTGGGGGGCAGGTGTGCGAAAAGGATATTACGCCCAGGATTTCTCTTTCTCGGCACCGGAACGGACTGTACTTGATGAGGTCAGATGCCTTGGAGTACCGGAAAGAGATGCCCGGGATGTACTGGGAAGGTTCCTTTTTTCAGGAGACGACGTCAAGAAGCGGGTAAGGGATCTTTCGGGCGGCGAGAAGTCCAGATTGGCTCTGGTCAGATTAGTCTTGTCAGACGCCAACGTTCTATTACTGGATGAGCCTACTAACCATTTGGATTTGCCATCAAGAAGGGCTCTTGAAGAGGCCGTTGCAGATTTTGAAGGTACCATCATTTTCGCATCCCATGACAGGTATTTCATAGACAGGATTGCAACCAAAGTGCTATATTTCGAAAACGGCAGAATTCAGGTTTTTGAAGGCAACTATTCTGCATTTAGGCAAAGCCGCCAAACTGAAGACATGTTCGTTGACAAAGACTCTCAACGCAAGGCAACCGCTAAGGCACCTTCAAAGTCAGAGGCCGGCGGAGCCATCACGCTTGATTCGCCTAAAGAGACCGGCAACAGCACAGATTTAGACGCTGAAATTGAATGTATTGAATCTGAGATTACCAAACTTGAGGAACGGGAGCAGGAATTAGCATCTGCTCTCGCCAATCCTGACACCTACCTGCAACCGGGAGAGATACCGGTTAAAGAATGGGGTTTGGTGCGGGCAAAACTGGAAGATCTTTATCGGACGTGGGAAGGCCTTATGGAGTCCAAGCGAAGGCAAGAAGCATGATAGCACTGAAGGTTTGGAGAACTGTGAAAGGCGCGGCGTCGCATCTATGTACTTGTGGAAAACCGTTATGCCGGACACAGGGTATGCCGCCTATTTAACCATCTTGATGTTATTTGGGCTTTGCAGGCATCAGGGGAGATAGAGACATGTCTGTCTCAGATCCCCCCATCTAACAGGCGATTAGAATTCTACTTGAACAGGAGTCCCGTGAACCCTGAAGTTTCCGACTATGCTTTGAAGGGTTTCGGCTTGCCCTGCCAGATCTTGTGCAGATGATGATACCTGATCAGTGGCGGCTGCCATTTCCCTGATTGAAGCTGCTACTTGCTCAATGGCAGCTGCGCTTTCCTGGGATACAGCCGCAACGTTTTCAACCAGCCTCTTGACTTCTTCTGCACTTATGGCCATTTCCTCAACGCCTGACAGGTTTTCGCTTGCATATACCGATATGTCATTTGCTGCTGCCTCTGTCTGGGCAGATGCTGCCTTAAGTTTTTCAAACGAAGCCATAAGAAGGCTTACTTCTTGCTGTGTTCCAGTGGCAGCCATTCCTATCTCAGAGAGCACCGTGTTGGCATCTTCAGCAACTGAGCTGCCCTTCTGTATTTCCTGAGTGCTTTGAGTAATACTGGTTACAGTCTGGTCGATAGATGATGCCACTTTATTGATTAACTCTCCTATGCTCTTTGTCTCAGCGAGAGACCGTTCGGCAAGCTTTCGCACTTCATCTGCTACAACGGCAAAACCTCTTCCGTGCTCTCCGGCTCTTGCAGCTTCAATGGCAGCGTTTAAGGCCAGAAGGTTAGTTTGCGATGCTATGTCGTCGATCACAGATACGATTTGCCTTATGCTTTGGGATAAACTGTGGAGTTCTGAAACCTGGGCAGCAGCGCTCTCGTTTGCGGACTGAATGTTGGACATGCTTGAAGACAGCACCTGTATTGATTCAGTTGCCCTTTCAGAGGCTGCCATGTTATCGCCTGCCACATCTCTGACATTTTCCAGTACTTGCACTACTTCAGCGAATATGCGATTTGTCTCAGAAATTACTACAGCAATAGTGTCAACTGCCCCGTGCTGGGCCTGGGTACCCTGGGCTACTTTTTCCACAGCAGTAGATAGCCGTTCAGCAGCAGCTGCTGTATTTGCCGCTGTCTCGCTTTGCTCTGCAGCTCCTCTGGCAAGCTGCTGGGCAGTTTCTGCAATCTGCTCCGCTATGCTTGTGGATTCTTCAGACGTAGCAGATAATTCCTGGCTCGTGGCGGCCAGGTGGTTCGACGTAAGGGTTATGTTGCGGATAATCCCTGAAATGTAGTCAAGGAACTGATTCAACCAGGACGCCAATTGCCCGATTTCATCCTTGGTGGCTACCTCCAATCGCTCAGTGAGGTCACCCTCTCCTTGAGCGATGTTCTTGGCCACAGTTATGGTCTTGTTCAGGGGGACAACTATTGTCCGGCTGAACCAAGCTGCAACCAAAACAGCAGCTGAAGCCATAATCACGCCTACGAGTAAGGCTGAGTTGCTTATGGCAGTCAGTCCGGCAAGAGCTTCATCCTCGTCTACTTCAACAACAAGGCCATATGGCGAATTGCCGATCGGAACAGCTGAAACGTGGCCTATTACCTGTTTGCCTGAGTAGTTTTCGTATGTGTTTGTCTGGGCAAAATCAGCTGTATTTGCTGATAAGGCTCCAGATACATATTCTGCAGGCCAGCCCGTAATCTTCTCGTTTAGGGCAGGGCCTTTGCCGCTTATGCCGGTTCCTGTAAGCAGAGATCCGTTTGAATCTATTATGTATGCAGTTGCGCTTGCACCTAACCGGCTTGTTCCTGATTTCAGAATCTCTGTGATCCTGTCCTCTCCAACAATGAAGACTGCCGCGCCCAGTACGGTATCAGAGTCCTTCTGAGCTGTGATTGGAACTGCAAAGGCAAGGCAGTTGTTTTCTGTCATGTCTGAGTAGAATAGGCCTGAAAAGGCATTTTGGCCTTCTAAGGCCTGTTTAACATAGTCTTGGCTCACGAAGCCATCGCCGGTGCTGCTGAGAGAATCGGTTGAGTAAACTGGATTTCCAGACGGAGCAAGGATCCAGAATGTTTCAAAATCAGTGCGCTGGATTATCTCTTTACCAAGACTCTCAATCTCTGGTTTCTTGCTGTTCAGCCAATCCCACGAATTCAGGTTGTAGTTTGTATATGACAGGGAATTTAGGCCCTGAACTATTCGATGATCAGCAGATACGAAATACCCAAGATTATTGAGATGAACAACATAGTTTCTAATCTCATTAGATTTGGCTAAGGCAAAGGCGTTGAGGTCAGCTGTTAGGGCCTGCTCAATGGTTTTTTTTGAGTTTGAATACATGCTCAAACTCAGCACCAGAGTAGGAGCAAGTGACAAAACCAGGCCTATTATCAGTATTTTGTTTCCAATCTTAAGAAGTTTGCCGATGTAAATCATCCCCCTGTTCGTACTTTCAACTGCATGCTGGATCTATTCGGACAACCGGTTCAAATCACAGTGTCAACAAAAAGGCCTTTGGCAGTCTACTGGGCTTACCAAAGCCTACTACCTGTTAAAATCGAACAAGTTGGGGAAAAGTTTACCACTGACACTGGCCACACCTCAGCGGAATCGACACCGTTCTGCCAGAATACTATGGGCAAATCTGAAGACAATAGAAAGGTAGCCTGGCAGGAATGGTCTGGCCAAGACAGGAGGTGATGCCCTGTGCCTAAGAGCAAAGAACCCAATAGACTAACCCATGAGAAGTCCCCTTATCTACTGCAACACGCCCATAATCCTGTAGATTGGTTTCCATGGAGCAGTGAGGCTTTTGATAAAGCCAAGCAGGAAGGTAAGCTTATCTTCTTGTCTATTGGGTATTCCTAGCACAGGTTGAAATCTACCTGTCACTGGTGCCACGTAATGGGACGGGAAAGTTTTGGAGACCGTGAAATAGCAGACATTCTAAATTCCAATTTCGTCTCAATCAAAGTTGATAGGGAAGAGCATCCTGATGTTGATGAACTATACATGCATGTATGTCAAATAATGACCGGCAGCGGGGGATGGCCTTTGACTATCATCATGACCCCCGACAAGGCTCCCGTATTTGCCGGAACTTATCTTCCGCCACGGGACAGCTATGTGGGCCCTGGCCTGAAGAAAGTGCTTTCTTCTCTGAATGCAATGTGGGCACAAGACAGGGGGAAGTTGATATCCCTCGGCTCAAGAATACTGTCAGCCACAGAGTCCAATGGAGAAGGGCCTTCTGCTAAACGTGATGCAGTGGTTCAGGGCGCCCAAATAGGTGTACCTGACATTTTGGAGGTTGTTGAAAAAGGGTTCCAGCAGTTGAAAGAAGCTTATGATCCTGAGTTTGGCGGCTTCTTTGGAGCACCCAAATTTCCTATGCCAGGCTATATCATCTTTCTTCTTGGATACTACTGTCTGAAGAAAGACCATAGTGCCATTTCAATGGTTGAGAATACCCTTGGAAACATGTACAGGGGAGGCATTTACGATCACCTGGGTTTTGGGATTTGCAGGTACGCAACTGATAGAAAGTGGCTTATACCCCATTTTGAGAAGATGCTGTATGACAACGCTTTAGTTTCTCTTGCAGCACTCGAAGCTTACAAGGTGACCAAGGATAAGTTTTACCTCAGTTTCGGGCTCGAGATAATCGACTATGTTATGAGAGTTCTCAAGAACCCTGCCGGTGGTTTCTACACTGCAGAAGATGCGGATTCAGAAGGCGAAGAGGGAAAATTTTACGTATGGACTCCAGAGGAACTTACACAGGTTCTCAGGGAAGATGCTTGTGATGTCATAACCAACTACGGTATTACAGAGGAAGGGAATTTCCACGGGAAAACTGTTCTTAATCTGGTAGGCAAGGATTTGTCTCTGAAGATGGGCGAAGCTACCAGACAGGCCCTGTTGGCCCGTCGTGAGTGCCGTGCCCACCCTATGCGTGATGAGAAGATTTTGATAGGCCCGAATAGTCTTATGATCATTTCTTTGCTGAAAGCCTATGGAATAACCGGAGATACAGGGTATCTGGATCCTGCTGAAAGTGCCATGGACCTTATTTTCGAAAAGTGCCTTGTAAACGGGAGGTTCCACATAGGCTATAGGAACGGGGCGTTAAGAGGGCTGGCAACTATAGACGACTATTCTTACCTGCTCTGGGCACTTATTGAAATGTACCTTCACACACTCGATCCGGGATATTTGCAGAACGCAAGGTTTGTGGCTGAAGAAGCTGTTGATCTGTTCTATGACGAAGAAAGCAGAGGCTTCTATCTTTCAGGAAAAGACGTAAGCCATCTTCCGGTAAGACGAAAGTCTGTATATGATGGGGCCCTTCCGTCTGGAAATGCCGTAATGGCCTACAACTTTCAGAGGCTTACAAGGCTGCTCCGGGATGGGGACTACGAGAAAATCGCGTTAGAGCAGCTAAACACGTTCTCGAAGGAAATTTCAAGGAACCCTGCAGCCTTTCCATTCTGGCTATTTGCTCTTTCGTATGCTGTAGACGGAGGAACCGATGTGGTGATCGCAGGGCCAGATCCAGCACCTTTTCATAATAGACTCCTGGTTGAATACCAGCCCTTCGGAACGTGGGCTTATGCAGACAATCTGGGAGAAATGGCCAATGCTTTCAATGACTACGCCTCAAGAGACGAACATACCCTTGCATATGTGTGCAAGGGCAAATCTTGCAGGCCTCCTGTGAGTTCGCCCGGAGAGATGGCCTTAGAGCAATAAGGTGATAAGTTCAAGCCTTGACGGTAGGCTAATGGAGCCTTACGCCGCATGCATATTCTACAATTTCACAAAGAGCATTGGATAATCAGCAACTTTTTCGAATCCAGAAGACAGAGCAGTTTTGACAGAAGCTGTATTGTCTTTCCAGCATTGCCAGTATACATCCAAGTTACGTTGTGCAGCTTTGTTTAGAAACGCTTGTGTCATGGCTCTTGCATATCCTTGTTTTTGATACTCTTTCAGTACCTCAATGCCTATTGCTATTGCATTTTCGCTTGGATACTCACTTGTGCAAAAGCCACATACTTTATTGTCAATGACCGGTGCGAAACCGAAGCCGCGACTAAAGAAATCTTCCATATCGTCATAGGTTGCTGTTGACAACACTTCATTCTTTATCATGTCAAGATTGGCTGTATTGGAGCTCATCAATTCAGGGGTGATCTCTACTATATTATTATAACCTGGCAGATTGCCTGTGCATTTTGGAGTCGACCTGTAAAGACTCTGCTGGTACAGTTTGCTCTTGTCGGGAAATAGTGTCACGAGAGCATTCTTCCACTCATTATTAGGGTAGATTATGTAAAGGATATGCAGGCGGTTTTGGACATCGCCTGTCAATATTTCATTGGATATAAAGGCCAGACATTCTTCCGACACATTCCCTCCAAAGAACAGCCAGTGATTCAGCAGTAAGATGCACGATTTTGGGTTGTCTTCATTATCCACAAAGGCCTTTCCAAGTTTGGGATTACAGCAAAAAGTATCATGGATATATTGGAGAACTGCAGGTTCAAGAAGTTCCCTTGCTTCTTTGGTGAGAGTATGTATTCGCTTCATAGGCTTATCCCCTTTCTCGGTTTCGAAGTTTTACTTTACCTGAGCATTAGGATTTTCGGTTCTAAGGTGTTTGCGCAGGAGTATCAATGCAATTGCAATAGACGCCAGTGCAAGGAGTTGACTTATTGCAAGCCCGGCATACATCTGCTCTCCGGCTTCCCGTGTAAAGTCTACAAAGAACCGGAGTAATGATATTGCAATCAGGGTCTTTAGAAAGACGTCTCCTTGGTGGCTTCGCCGCTTTGCCCAGAAGATTGACAAGGCCAAAACAATCACTGCACCTGCTCCTTCATACAGCATGCTCGGATGCCGTGGTTCAAAAGTTCCTGGAAACACCATTCCCCAGGGCAAGTCTGTAGGGGCACCATATAATTCGCCATTGGCAAAATTACCGATTCTAATGAGTATATGCCCTAAGGCAAAGGCTGGGGCAAAAGAATCGGCCAGAGTCCAAAATGGGACTCTCATGTGCCTGGCCAGGACCCACACAACGGCAAAAGTGAGGAACAAGCCTCCTTGTGAAGCCAATCCTCCGTGATCAATACGTATGATTTCCAATGGCCGGCCACGGTACGACTGCAGATTCACAAGTACATAGGCCGCTCTTGCACCTACCATCCATGAAGGGATGCACGCAAGGGCAATTGTGTCAAAGTCATCAGTATCCAGAGAGAACTTTGCTGCCCAATAACGGCCCAGCCAGATGCCGCCAAGAATGGTAAGTGCAGACATGATCCCATACCATCGTATTGTAACGAAACCAAGGTCTATGGCAACAGGGTCTATCAATGGCCCGGCAAACCCCCCATAAAGTTAATACGTCTGAGATTCAAGTGTAACCTAGATGATTATACCGTACCAGGCTGTTTTGCTGTACCCTAAAACCCACCGCTGGCGCAGGCCCTTTGGAAATAGGTTGACGACTAATCCTGTACCGGGACGTTCTTGCCTTCAAGGAAAACAGATTCAATTTTGGACCGGATTTGGAATGGATGCCCTGTCCAGATCGTGAAGTCTGCGTCTTTTCCTGGTTCCAGGCTTCCAACCCTGTCCTCAATTCCAAGGGTTTCAGCAGGCGTAAGGGTTATTGCCCTTAACGCTTCTTCCTTGGCCATGCCATTTGCCCAGGCCACTGCTGCCGCTGTTGACAGGAACTGAATGGGGTGGAATGGGTGGTCACTTATTATGCTTACCTTACAGCCGGCTCTTGCCAGGATACCTGGCGTTTTTGCTGAAATGTTCAGGGTCTCAATCTTTGCCCTTGACCACATGCTCGGGCCAACATTTACTCTGGCCTGCTTCTTTCCAAGGAATTCAGCAACTGTTGCCCCGTCAGTACAGTGCTCTATTGAATAATCAATGCCAAATTCCTCTGCTATCCTAATTGCCGTTACAATATCGTCAGCCCTGTGGGCATGTACCCTTAGAGGAATTTCCTTATTCAGTACTTTTGTGAGGCTGAGCATGTCTAGGTTTGTATCAGGTTGCTTAGATGGATCGGCGCCGGCAGATTCGAGTTTTCTCATATGTTCCCTGGCTTTCATCAGAGAACTTCTGAGTATAGAGGCAATTCCCATTCTGGTTTTCGGAGCTCTGCCTCTTGAGCCGTAAGATCCTTTTGGATTTTCACCCAGGGCGGCTTTCATTCCTGCAGGGTTTCTTACAACCATATCATCGGCCACAGTTCCTGAGGTTTTGATTACCACTGTTTCACCGCCTATAACATTGCCTGAGCCGGGAGTAATTTGGACACAAGTTACTCCGCCCGATCTTGCATCCTGAAAAGCAAAGTGGCCGGGCCATACAGCGTCTATGGCACGTACTCCTGCCGTAACAGGGTTCGAGCCTTCGTTTCCATCGTACTCAGGTTGTCCGTACCATTCACCCCAGATTCCTATGTGAGTATGGGCGTCAATAAACCCTGGCACTATCACTTTGCCAGACGCATCAAGAACTATTGCTTCATTTGGAACAGGGATGTTTTCTCCAATCTGAAGAATCTTACTTCCGGCGAACAGCAGCACGCCTCTTTCAATAGGCGGGCTGGATACCGGATATAAATTTGCGTTGATAACAGCTGTTATTTGGTCCACAGATGCTCACCTCCAGAGTTAGAACTTTCCTTCATATACAGGCTTGCCGCCGATGAAAGTAAGTACGGCATTGGAATCGTACTCGAACGGATCTTTGTCCCAAATCACCAGGTCGGCGTCTTTGCCAGGCTCAATAGATCCGACCCTGTCAGCTACCCCTGCGATCTCAGCAGGGTAGCGAGTAATTGACAGAAGAGCTAGATCCTCATCCATTCCTTCACGTATTGCAAGTCCGGCGCATAGCCGCAAATACTGAATGGGAAACACAGGGTGGTCCGTAACAAGTGCCAATTTTACCCCGGCCCTGGACAGAGCTACAGGTGCTGCGAAACCAATGTCCTTTACCTCGAGTTTGCTTTTATCTGTGAGACAAGGGCCCATGGTTACCGGATAGCCGCTTTCCCTTACGCTCTTTGCTACTTTGTCTCCTTCTGTACAGTGTTCCAGGGATATGTCGATGTCGAATTCCCTTGCGATCCTTATGGCGGTAATAATGTCATCGGCCCTGTGGCAATGGATTCTCAACGTCAATTCCTTTTGAAGAACTTTTACAAGAGCTTCCATTCGAAAGTCAAAATCCGGGGCCTTGCCGGCGGCGGTAGACTCTTTCTTTCGCAAGTAGTCTTTGGCCTGAACCAAAGCCTTTCGCATAACAGCCGCATTTCCCATTCTGGTTTTTGGCATTTTATCCTGAGCCCCATATACCCGTTTTGGGTTTTCTCCCAGTGCAGCTTTCATACCACTGGGAAACAGCACTACAAGTTCATCTACTACTGCAGATCCCCAGGTTTTCATGACCAGAGTCTGCCCGCCTATGATATTGGCACTGCCTGGGTCTGTTTGGACGCACGTGATTCCTGCAGTAATTGCGTCTTGGAAAGCTACGTCCTTTGGATTGACTGCGTCAAGTGCACGTACCTCGGCAGTTACAGGTTCCGATGATTCGTTGGTATCACGTCCTGCCGAGGTGGCTCCATCTTCTGAGATTCCTATGTGACAATGGGCGTCAATGAACCCGGGAGTGACTATTTTCCCGGAAATATCAAGTATTTTGGCATTGCCTGGAATGTCAACGTGTTTTCCGACTGCCTTGATCTTGCCGCTCCCAATGAGAACTGTGCCTTTTTCGATTTTGAACGGTAATTCAGGGTTGCTGCTTGCAGTATAGACCAGTCCGTTGATTATTGCCGTATCCTGCAAAACCTTAGCCCTCCTTTATCAATACAGTTATGGTACACGTACTAATTCATTCTCCGGTACGTAATTCCTGCACCGCCTGTTCAATTTGCCCTTGACAACCACGGGTCTCTGTACTGCTTGTACTTTGTTCCAGGTTCGATAGTATGTTTAGGGGGAGGTATTAAATTGACTGGCAACGAGAACAAAGCAATTTCAGACGAAAGCATACTCTCGCGGTTTCCTGAGATTAGGGTGGTTTTGTTTGACCTGGGAGGCACCTTGTGGAAACCCTTCGGCGAAAAAGATAAGGATGAAGTGTTGGACTTTGCAGTTTCCCGGGTAGCAGAAGAAGTTCGCAGTGCCACAGGAAGGCAAGTGCTGCAGGATAATCTCAAAGAATCTTTGCTAAGCAGGATTGACGGGTTAAGGCCCAACCCACAAGGCCTGAGCGTTCCTTGCCCTGACTCGCTGCGAGAAATCGATCTTTACAGAGTAGTTTCAGAATCCCTATCCTGCCAACAGGTGGTATTGGACAGTGGCCTTATACAACACGCAGGCGACGTGTTTGGCCATTGCTTATCCCGTTTCTGTGTGGTGTTTCCTGATACCATAAGCGTGCTGTCAAGGCTCAAGAGGGCAGGGTTTACTACAGGCATTGTCTCAAATACGTCTATTCCGCCTCATATCATGGACAGGTATCTGGCAGACACAGGGATTATGGAACTAGTAAACTTCAGAGTTCTTAGTTCTGAAGTGGGATGGCGAAAGCCTCATGGAAAAATATACCTGGAGGCACTGGGCCTGGCAGGAGTTGCTGCTAAAGAAGTACTATTCACAGGTGACAGGCTACTAGAGGATGTCCTTGGGCCGAGAGCCATGGGCATGAAATCAGTGCTTTGCAGATGCCGTTGTTTGCCCTGTAACTTCTCGCCCCAACAACATCCTGACGCCGTTATAGGAGGTTTGGAAGAGATTATCTAACCCGTATTGTCGAATTCACTGGTTTTTAGGGAACTCTGAATCAGGATAAGCGTCTGATAATGCAGCAGGCATAATAGAGTAAGCAATGAAAGCTCGGAGGAACCCATGAACGTACCCCAGGTCCAGAATACAAGAACTGCATCTAGACGCCGGAACCGGCTTCAAAATAGAATACGGCAAAATAGAAAACTAGGGCTGATTGCAGCATTTGTGATAGGGATTGCTATTTTCTGTTACATACGGCCTTCTTCAATGTTCGGATTGATCTTCTCTCCTCTCAAAGGGGGGCAAGGCCAAGCCCATCAACCTGGTGAAAACCGACTTGACCCTGAACAAGGCGCTAAACCGGTTACGGGCCCACAGAATAAGCATAGTTCCTTATTAAAGGAAGAACGAGAAAGGAAAGTTGCTGAGCAAGCAGGCAGTCCCAACGAGTTAGGGGTAGTTCCGATTATCATGTACCATGTGATTGGCGAAAATGAGGCAGAGTGGGTAAGGACACCGGAGAATTTCAGGAAAGATCTTGAGCGGTTTTACCGGCTTGGCTACAGCCTGGTTCCACTACAGTCTTATCTCTCAGGCAGCATTGACTTGCCTGCGGGTACAAGCCCTTTGGCTATAACCTTCGATGATGCTACCGCCGGGCAGTTTAGGTTTATAACCAAGCGATATGTTGAGAATAACGGCGCAAGGGAACCATTTGAGCACAAGGTTCCAGATCCCAAGTCGGCTGTGGGTATCTTGATCGACTTCTCCAGGGAGCATCCGGGATTCGGGTGTGCCGCAACATTCTTTGTAGACTACCCTGCACCCTTTGAAGTTTCAGGAGAGGTGGCTGGGAAACTCAATTTTCTTCTTGAACATGGCATGGAGATCGGCAACCACACACATAACCATAGAGACCTTAGCAATGCCTCGCCAGACGTGATTCAGACTGAACTTGGGAAACTCTCCAGGGAAATTTACCGGATAACAGGCTCGAAGCCCATGTCCTTGGCTTTGCCTTACGGTGGGTATCCAAAGGACAAAATCGCCAAAGGTTATCTTATGGCCGGCGAATATGAAGGCACGTTCTACGAAAACCACGGTGTCTTGCTGGTTGGTGCAGAACCTGCTCTTTCACCGTATCATAGGGCCTTAAACCTTGCGGCAATCCCGAGAATACGTGGTTCTGAAGAAGAACTCTCAAAATGGTTAATATACCTGGATAGTTCCGGAACACGATACGTGTCTGACGGCAAACCCGGTGCTATTACAATATTGGAGGGCAGCGAGGATAAGGTTGCGGCTAGTTTTTTGAATGGCTGTGAACTTGTGATTCGCTCCGGCGAGTAAGTGCGAGATTATAGAAATGCCAGGGTATCATTTAAGGTTACCCTGGCATTGTGGACTTCAAAATGGGGCCAGGTTTCTACCCCTGGGAACGGTAATACTCAAACCATGCAATCATACGGTTATACCTGTCAATTCTGTGTATCGGCCTTCGCAGGCCGTGGAATTCTCCTGGGTATCTTACCATTACCGCAGTTTTTCCAAGACGCTTGAGAGCCACGTAAAACTCTTCGGTTTGCAGGACAGGGCATCGCAAGTCATTTTCGCCGTGCAGGAGAAGAAGCGGTGTTTCTACTGAGGCTACGTGGCGCAAAGGGGAGCTGTTCAACAGAGTTTCTGCGCCGTCCCAGGGTTTACCGCCATACTCGTGTTCATCAGACCACATGATATCTGATGTTCCATAGTCGCTGTACAAATCGGTAACAGGAGCTCCTGCACATGCTGCTTTGAACCGTTTAGTTTGGGTTATGGCCCAGGTGGTCATGTACCCACCATAGGACCATCCGTGTATGAAGATATTGGACTCATCAACAAATCCTTTGGACGCGACAGCGTCGACACCTGCCATAATGTCATAATAGTCCTTGTTGCCCCAATCTCCGTCTATACACGACATGAACTCCTGGCCGTAGGAACTGCTTCCTCTGGGATTGAAATATGCCACGCAATAACCCCGTCCTGCGAATAGCTGTGCATTCAACATGAAAGCAGGGCCATAGGCGCCATGAGGCCCTCCGTGTACTAGAATGACCAACGGAAATTTGGAGTTGCTGTGGTTTTCTCTGATTTGGGATGGCGTTTCTCCGGCAGGGTAGATGATCCAACCGTCAAGTTCCTGGCCATCCTCTGAATTACAGCCGAACTTCTCCCATTCGCCAACTGAAATGCCTGACATGAAACTTGAATTTTCAAAGGTTAACTGCTTCTCGGAGCAGCTATCGCCGCCGGTTTTCCAGGCCAGATAGAGATTCTCAGGTTCAGTAGGCGTAGAAGACTGGAAAACAATTTTGCCTCCTGATACAGAGTACCCCGAGATAGCCATAGTATCAGAACCACAAACCTGTTGGATTATCCATGAACCGGAATCATCTGTGGCTGCAGTGTAGATGTAAGGGGCTCCATTAAGAGTGACAGAAAAGTACAATGTTTCCCCGTCCCAGTTAAGAGACGAGCCGCCTCCGTACCTTACATCGGACCCGATGAAACCGCCGGCATGAATATCAAATTTGCCTGTTAAGTTGCTGACTTGGCCGTGACCTAACGGTTCAGGGCTTCCGTTCTCCAAGGCTTTTTCTGCAAAATTGCTTACTGATGCTACGTACAGGTCTGTCCTTGTAGATACGTTTCGAGCACTATCATGGCCGTAAAAAGCAATCCACTTGCCGTTTGGAGACCATTTGAGGTTGTATATGGGCCCAGGGGCATTGTACAGTAAGTAGGGTGTTTTGGTGTCAACGCCAAACACCCACAGGTCTTGCTTGAGTGCATAGTCTGCATCTCCTGACCTGAAAGCGGATACTGCAAGGAATTTGCCATCAGGTGAAATAGCAGGCGAGCCGTGGTCAAAGTCTCCGCCGGTAATCTGGACTGCAGCCGGCTCTTTCGATGCAGGAGGAGTACAGGGTACGTCTACGTAAAATACTTGCCTTCGAAGGTCTCCGTAATAGCCTATGCCGTCCATTCTGTATCTTAGCCGCGTAATAACCTTGATATCATTCTTCTTTCGTTCACCGGCTTCATCTTTCTGGTTTTCGCTGTTTTCTTTGGTTTGTAAGGCTCTCTTGGCCTGATCCTCGGCTCGCTGCCTGTCGCCTTCGGGGCTTCCGGGATATGGTACCCACTGATCCGGTTTTGAGAATGTGTTTGCAGTAAAGAAGATCCTTCTTGATGAAGTGCACCAAACCGGTTCGCCTTGTACAGCTTCCTTTGTTGGAATATGCCAGGCCTCACCGCCGCATAGGTCTATTATCCATATCTGGCTTGTGCCCGACCGGGAAGATATAAAGGCGATCCTATCACCGGAAGGGGACCATCTTGGTGAGCTGTCTTTGCCTGAATTCGTAAGCTGCTTTCCGTTTCCGGTAGCCATGTCCATAACGAAAATATTTGTTTGGGATTTGTGGGTATCTCTGTCCAGAGATTGCTTTACGTAAGCAAGGCTATTTCCATCGGGTGATAGTTGAGGATCGCCAATACATGTGAACTCAAAAATATCATCAGGGTTCAGAGGACGTTTCTCCAATGTGAAATTTCCCTCCTTGAGTCTTTGCGCTTTCTAGTGACTGAGCAATTCGGCACTCCCCCGGGTAATACCTTCCAGGCCATTCACAGGCAAAACTGCAACTAGGGTATTGAATATTTGAGCATATAATCAATAATTAGATACAGGAGGCGGATCACATTGGAGGATTTAGATACTTGCTCACCTCACGGCATAGATGAAGACAAAATTCGCAGGTGGAAAGCAGCATTGCCTGATATGGATTACGTAGTATCGATTTTCAAGGCAATGGCAGACGAGACAAGGACATCTCTTATGTGGCTCTTATCCCAGGATGAATGGTGTGTTCATGATCTGGCGGCAGCAGTTGGGACTTCAGTTTCAAACACATCTCATCATCTGAGGATTCTTAGGGCATCAAGGCTTGTTAGAACCAGAAGAGACGGCCAAAAGGTTTTCTATGCTCTCGATGACAGCCATGTAGCCAAATTACTTGATGAAGCATTTCAGCATTCCAGGCACAATTAGCATAGTACAGGAGAAGACGGAGGTACCAAATTGTCACCATCGAATCACGGGCACCAATGTGTGCCAGAGCACAGCGATAAGGAGTTGCACCACAGTCACGAGCATACAGGCGATGCCGGTCATTTACGCTGCTCCCATTCCCATGCCCATGGAGAAGGATGCAGCTGCTCACATTCCCACGGAATTACGCTATCAGACAAAATAGACGATGATACAGGGATGAAGGATCTTCTGCATCCGCTGCTAGGTATTATTGGAATTGCCCTTGGTTTTGTAATGCACCGAATGGGATATTCTGCTTACCGGATTCCGTATTTTGCTGCAGCAGTACTAGCCGGTTACCCTGTGGCAAGGGCAGGGTTTAGGGCTCTTGCGTCAGGTTCAGGTGCAGATATCAACTTACTTACTACAATTGCCGGTATTGGTGCAATGGCTCTTGGGGAATGGGCAGAAGGCGCAGCTGTCCTGACCCTTTTTAGCATAGGCGAGTACCTAGAGAAGAAAGCCGGAGAAAGAACCAGGAAATCTATAAGGGAGGTCATGGACCTCTCACCTATGAAGGCACGGATTAAACAAGGTGATGCAGTTGCAGAAGTGCCTGCAGAAGAGGTATCGCCCGGCGATGTAGTTCTGGTGTTCCCCGGCGAGAAGATTCCGGCAGACGGAAAGATATTGACAGGCGAATCGTCGGTAAATGAAGCTCCGATAACCGGCGAATCTGTGCCTGTTGACAAGATTTCTGGAGATATGGTTTTTGCGGGTAGCCTAAATGGGGAAGGGCCTCTCGAAATTCTTGCTACGAAAGCAGCCCACGATACAACAATTGCACGGATTATTGCTATGGTCGAGGAATCCCAGTCAAGAAAAGCACAATCCCAAAGGATGGTTGACAATTTTGCCAGGTATTGGACTCCACTAATGCTTGGACTGTCACTGGCTATTTCAATTGGGGTACCCTTGGCGTTCCAGAAAGGATTTAGGCCTTGGGTTTACCGGGGCCTGACAGTGCTAATTGTCTCATGCCCGTGCTCCCTGGTAATTTCTACGCCTGTTACAGTTGTAGCGGCAATTGCCAGAGCAGCCAAAAACGGAATTCTTATAAAGGGAGGAGTACATCTTGAAGAACTGGGCAGGGTAAAGGCTCTTGCCCTGGATAAGACCGGTACTCTGACCGAGGGACGTCTTATTGTCGATGAGGTCTTGCCGCAGTCCAAGGAACCGGGGGCAGTTGACAGCCTGGTGGCTGTGGCTGCAGGGGTAGAGTCATGGTCAGAACATCCTCTGGCCAAGGCTATTGTGGAAGAGGCGCGCGCAAGAAACATCGATTTTGCTGAAGGTGAGAACTTTATCTCAATGCGGGGCAAGGGAGCCTATGCTACAGTAGCCGGCCAAACGATCTTCGTGGGCAGCCCTGGCCTGTTTAGTGAAAATGGCATCGAGATCCCTGATGAATTGATTTCAAGTGCGGCTTCTCTTAAAGACATTGGCAAAACAGTGGTCTTTGCAGGGAGCGAGACTGAGATTCTCGGCATGTTTGCCCTGTCGGATGCAGTTCGTCCAGAAGCACCTGAAGCCATATCCCGGCTCAGGGCAGCTGGAATAGGCACAGTCATGCTGACAGGCGACGACATACGGACTGCCAGGGTTGTAGCATCCAAAGTGGGCATTGAATCAGTAGAGGCCAACTTAATGCCTGAAGACAAGCTAACTGCTATAGGCAAACTAAGAGAGAAGTTTGGTTCAGTTGCAATGGTCGGAGATGGAGTAAACGACGCGCCATCGCTGGCCGAGGCAAGTGTTGGCATAGCTATGGGAAAAGGCGCTGACGTTGCACTTGAAACAGCTGACGTTGCACTTATGAAGAGCGATCTCAGGTTGGTTGATTGGGCCATAGGACTGGCAAAAGAGGCAAGAGGGTTGATTGTTCAAAACCTTTCATTCTCGATTGCCGTGAAACTTGTTGCCCTTGTTGCTGTCTTTGGCGGTGTCTTACCTCTTTGGTTGGCCGTGCTGGCCGATTCAGGAGCCGCTGTGCTTGTTACGTTCAACGGGCTACGCATTCTTGGTCACAAGAATCTGAAATGAAATGCCACCCAATGGGCCGGTGCAAAGTAACCGGCCCATCATGACCTTTGCTTTCGGCCACCTGGCCACGGTGTTTGAACCCGATAAGATCCTTAACCGCAGCCAGATGACCTGTGCTCGACCATCCAGACTACCTTTTGAACCAAAGATACCTTTCGGTAAAGAAGATCCATACGGCAATCTGGATGATCTTCGCCCGGCCATCTTGCCTCTCTACCAGGCCTGAAACTGCCTAAAAGGGTAATTAGCAGACCTATGAACCAACAACTACAGGAAACTTGGTTTTCCAAGAAACAAGATGACCTTCGCTCCGGCAGCAACACCTTAGCGCGGGTGTTGCCACCTTTGCTCGACTAACCAGGACCACTCCGCCCTGGCTAGTCTTTGCCCGGCCATGATGGACCCGATAATATTGTTTTCCGGTTTTGATTTGTTATTCACTTTTGTTGTTCTATAATGGCATACAACGCGAGGAAGATTTCTCCAATTCAGCCATTAAGGCCAAGGACATATAATTGCGCCTTTGTCATAAGATTTTTTGTAGACTTACTAAGCGTGGCGGAGGGGTTTACGCACTCATGTCTTCTGAATTTCATTCGTTAGCGTGGAAGGATACTGTTCGCTTTCTTAGAAGCGATGTTTCCAGAGGGTTGCGCACAAGAGAAGCAAGGAGACGTCTCTCCAGATTGGGCCCAAACAAGATTCGCAAACGAAAGAGGCCTGGGTTACTGCAAATACTTCTTTCACAGTTCTCGGATCTAATGGTATTGACGTTGCTGGCTGCTACAGTTATTTCTGCTCTTATGGGTGAGATCATTGATTCAGTTGTAATAGCAGCCATTGTTCTGCTGAATGCAGTACTTGGCACAGTCCAGGAATACAAGGCCGAGGAGTCTTTGGAGTTACTTGAAACATTTACTCCGGCATGGTGCCGGGTTCTTAGAGATGGGGTAGAAGTAGAAGTCGGCCGGGAAGAGATAGTGCCTGGCGATATTGTCATGTTGACCCCAGGGGTTAGGGTACCGGCTGACGGCCGGTTGATTCAATGCAAATCATTGCAGCTTGAAGAGGCGGCGCTGACAGGCGAGGCAATGCCTGTAACAAAAGATCCGGAAGTAATCCTTCCATGGAGAGCTCCTGTTTCTGAACGGAAAAACATGGTATATGCAGGTACTCTGGTAGCCAGGGGAACTGGGTTGGCGGTAGTTACTTCAACCGGTATGAATACGGAAATGGGCCGGATAGCGGATCTTCTGCGGGATGCTGAAAGCCAGAAAACTCCCCTGGAGACAAAGCTCGACTCGTTGGGCAAGATTCTGCTGGCTATATGCTTGGGTATTTGTGCAAGTTTGGCAGTGATTGGCCTGGCAAGGGGGATGCCGTTTCATGAGATATTGCTTACTGCAGTCAGTCTGGGGGTAGCAGCTATACCTGAAGGACTTCCTGCCACGGTCACGCTGTGCTTGACAATGGGCGTTCAGACAATGGCACGGAACGGGGCTGTCGTAAGGAAACTTGAAGCCATTGAAACCTTGGGTTCAGTTACGGTTATATGCACAGACAAGACCGGTACCCTTACAAGGAACCAAATGGAAATTGTGGAAATCGGCCTGCCTGCAGACTATGGCCCTCAAACGGTGTTCAGCGTCTCTACACCAAGAAGCAATTTGGCCTTGACCAAGGAAATACTGGAGATAGCAGTAATCGCTTCAGATGCCAGGCATGTTCCAGGTGATTCTGCAGGCGCGGAAGATCCTACTGAACAAGCCATAATTGCCAGGTACCTGGACTTAGGCCATGATTTGGAAGCCCTTGACAAGGAGTGTCCAAGAATTGGCGAGAAAAGCTTCACCCCAGAGCGCCGTATGATGAGCGTCATAGTTAGATTACAAGATGGGGCACTGGTATGCGTAAAAGGTGCTACTGATACGGTTATTCCGTTGTGTGTGACTCAAGTTTCGAGTGGCCGGGAAATAAGGCTCAGCCGGAAAGACCGAGAAGCTTGGGAGGAATGGGTAAACGATAAAGCCGCAAGGGGAATGCGGATATTGGCTGTAGCAAGAAGAAGAGAGTCGATTCCGGTATCTGGCGGCGGACAGATAGAGGATTACAGCGAGAATAACCTGGCTCTGATAGGATGCCTGGCAATGGCAGATCCACTCAGGCCCGAGGCATCTGTATCGGTAGAGAGGTGCAAGATAGCCGGTATAAGGCCGGTGCTGATTACAGGAGACCACTTGAAGACTGCAGAGAGCATTGCAAGAGAAGCACATATTCTTTCAATAGGGGAAAAAGGGATGACCGGCGCAGATCTGGACGACGTTCCAGATGAACTCCTGGGCATGGCAGTAGACAGGTGCCAGGTGTTTGCCCGGGTATCCCCGGCACACAAACTCAAGATAGTAAGGGCCCTGAAGAACCAAGGACAAATAGTAGCTATGACAGGCGACGGAGTAAACGATGCCCCTGCACTAAAAGAAGCGGCTGTAGGAGTGGCAATGGGGAAGGCAGGCACTGATATAGCCAGGGAGTCCAGTTCAATGGTGCTTCTAGACGATAATTTTTCAACAATTGTTAGGGCTATCGAAGAGGGAAGGGCAATTTATGATAACATCCGCAAGTTCATTAGATACATGCTTTCATGTAACCTGGGCGAAGTAATTACCATGACTCTCTCGGGTATTCTTGGTTTTCCCATTCCTCTCACTCCCATTCAAATACTCTGGATGAACCTTGTAACCGATGGGCTACCGGCGTTAGCTTTAAGTATGGACCCACCCGATCCCCATATTATGAATAGGCCGCCGAGAGATCCTAATGAGGGGATTTTCGCCCACGGGCTATACAGGATGATAATGAGGCGGGGAATATACGTAGGCCTCTCTACAGTGCTCGTTTTCATAGAATCACTCAGGATTTGGGATTTTGCCACAGCGTCTACAATGGCTTTTGCCACCTTGATTACAGTGCAGTTGGTATCTGCAATTGACTGCCGTTCTGAAACCCATTCACCTCTCGAAATTGGCGTATTCAGTAATATGTATCTTATAGGTGCTTGCACTATTTCGTGGTTGATGCTGTTTGCAACAGTACAAGTGCCGCTATTGGGGTCGTTTTTTGATACAGTTCCGTTAAGCGGGGGACAATGGCTGGCTGTATTTGCTGTATCCCTTATGCCTGACTTATTTAGAATTGCATACTATACACGGAAAAAGCATAAATGAGCCGGTTCGCACTCTTGGCAAGTGCAAACCGGGCTCATGACGGCCATTGGCCTAACCGGAAAACGCCATGGCCATTCCTGCATTATGGACACGGTTCCTTATGGGTCCAACATCGGTAGTATACAGGCCCATGTCTTTCATCCTGTTGAAATACACTGAACCTGCAAAGGTGTGAGAGGCTTTCAAGCCGTAACCTCCGTCAGCAACAGGATTTCCATCAAGCCCGATTCTGGTGAACTGAATATAATCTCCTGTGGCAAGAGAGTCGGGAATCGTCATCAAAGGTTTGCCCTGGGTAAGCAATGCCGCATTTCTGCCGGCAAGGGCTCCCGTAACAATAGCTTCTGTGTGGCCTACACATACTCCGGCTTTCTCGCCTGCTGCAAACAGATTTTTCGCCCCAGTTGCAAGCATGGTGTTTTCTCGTGGTGTCACAGAGGTAAAACGTACAGAATTGCCTTTCCCTCCTGCCAGAGGATCTGCATAGCGGGCATTTTCCATTCCAGGGATTTTTCTTAAGTCCTCAAGTGGCATGAATGAAGTCATTAGCTTGGCATGGCCCGTATCAAGCAGCACAATGGATTCGGCGTATTCTGGCAGCGCATATTGCTGGCACACTTTTGCCTCGAGTTTCCCTGTGTTCACCATGGAACCAGGGAGAGGGATCACCACTACCCCCTTTGAATCGAGTTCGTTCCTAACATCGTCAGACAGGGTTTCTTTATAAATCTTGCAAGAGCCTGACATGGCCCCGAAGACGTCTTTTCGCCTGTTAGTCATGTATTCAGGCAAGCCCAACAGTTTTGCCACACTTACCCTAGGCCCGAATGACGGGCAGCGCTGTATACACGATGCGCATCCATTTCCATAGCGCCCGCACATCCCTTGAGGGCCCGAGGATCCGGTGGCGTCTATGAATGACTCTGAATATAGGATGTCTCCCGCGTCAGATTCAACCCACAAGATTTCGTTATCTTCATGCCTTATCTTGACAATTCGCATTCCCAGGTACAACGTGACGCCTCGCTCCAGAAGAAGGTTTCTAACAACGGGCTCGACAAGATGTACATCGTACAGGCTGGCATGACTGTGGCCCGGAAAATCTACTCCTTTGTGGCGGGATATTGAATCGGCCAGTTCAAATAGGTCTCCACATCCCATAGATATACATTCCTCGGCTGCGACGAATCTTCCGTTGTTCCTCATGATTCCACCTACAAGGCCTGCCCCTAGCAGCATGTCCGTTCGTTCACATACTGCTACCTGGGCTCCGGCTTTTGCGGCTGTTAGAGCCGCCGATACGCCTGCCCAACCGCCTCCGATGACTAGAACTTGGTTATGCTTTTTCATTGAAAACCTCCCCAGATAAGCTAAACCGTTTTTGAACTCAAGTATGCTTCAAAAGACCTATCGAATTTGGCCTTACACCCGCGAAAACCTGATACCAGGCAAGAACCGCAAATCCCCTCTGCGCAGGTCATAGTTAAGTGGGATGTCCACGAAAAGTTCGGAATTGCCTGGCCTTCAGGAAGCCCGGCCAGCATACTCAAAATGCCTTGGTGTTGCAGCGGAGAACCTGAGCTTATTATGAGACCGTATTTTCCCGTTTCGACTTCTTGCTTCAAACGCCCTATGTTGTGGTCTTTTGATCTGGGCAGTACGTGGAAAGCAGCACCAAGTCTTTGGAGATTGTCGCAGATAAATACATGGCCAAGGGTACCCGGGCCTATTAGGGCCATAAGGCTTCCGCCGCGATGTAGAATATACTTGGCGATTTGCGGGACTGCTGCTTGCCCCATTCCTTTTGCCACAATCAGACTATTTCCAGTGCCCAGCCTGGCCAAGTCGGATAACCCCTGCAATCCGGACCAGAACGGGCCTGTAACGGTTATCTTGTTGTTTTGATGTAATGCGTACTCAAGGGCGATGGTTTTTGGGCCCTGCACTTCAACGGCTACTTCCAAAACTCCGTCTGTTGACGCTTCCATGATTGACACGGGAACGTTATAAGCCTCCCTGGTTCCTTCTGGACGCAGCATTACGAAGGATCCAGGGAAAAGGCACCATCTTGCCAGAAACGGAGGTACACAGAGCCTGGATAAAAATGCTTTGCACGTGCCCGTATCGCTAATGTCTCTTCTCTCTATTACCGTTCCAAGGACTTCTGCCCGCCCCGGTTTTGCCGTTTGCCCATTCCTAGTGTAATCGTCGAAGACACAAATTCCGCTCCAGCCGCAATTGCACACAGATTCTCCCCGCAGCATTGAGCATGATACGCATTGGCCCAAATCTGCAAGGACGCAGGGGCAGTATTCTGACCCAGCATCGAAGCATGGCAACGATGGCCTTGATGACATGATTTTCCCCCCCTCTTCAAGGTATGTAAGAGGGTTTTGGAAGGTCATTGGATTTCGGAACAGGGCTTCGGGTAAGGAATCAATGAAATCCTGAGAGGGAAGACTCTGACAATGCAAGTGCAAGTGGGAGGAGTCAACAGTGGCTGAGACAGACAACATATGGTTAAAGCCTTCGCTGCAAGAGTGGCTTGAAACCGACGGACTTGGTGGTTTCGCTTCATCAACCACAATTGGAATACATACAAGGCGGTATCACGGATGGCTCTTCATGGCAGGCGCCGACCCTGGCGAGAGATGGCTCTGCCTTTCTAAACTCGAAGATGCTTGTTCAGGGCCGGAGGGAAAATGGGAGTTGTCCTCGAACTTCTACCCTGGCGCGACCTATCCTTCCGGTTCAAGGAATATTTGGGCCTTTTCGAAAAAGCCGTTTCCTACATTTACCTTTAAGGCCGGCAAGAATTTCATTGAAAGAGAGATATTTATGGTAAAAGGTATGCCGGGCGTATTCTGTGTGTACCGGCTCAAGGACGGAGCCGGGCTCCTTAGCAGGGAAGGCTTTACACTGACATTACGCCCACTGTGTAACTCCCGGTTTTACCACTACATTGCCAAAGAGGGTTCGTGGGCTCCAAGAATACACTGCGTAGATGCTGCAGTCGTGCTAGAAGGGCATTCATGCGGAGATTTGGCTCTAGTATGTTCCCGAGGGGAGTTTGCACAAGATGTGAAATGGTATAAGAATATGCTTTATCCGGTTGAACGAAGCAGGGGGTTGGATTATACAGAAGACCATTTGAGCCCCGGGTATTTTACCACTCAAATACGCCCTGGTGAAGAAGTTGTTTTTTGGGCAGGGCCTGTTTCCAAAACACGCAAGGTCGCCAGCCCCTTGGATGAAGAAGGCCTGGCTTTCTCTGAGTTTTGCACAGGCCTTAGGCTCTTTGCCGCAAAACACCGCAATTATGAACTGGCCCGAAGGCATGAGGTAGGGCAAGGTGGTGCCGGGGATGGCAACCTAGGTGACCTTTGCCTTGCTGCTGATCAGTTTGTCATAAATACCGGCAGAGGAACATCTATAATCGCAGGTTACCACTGGTTCGGCGAGTGGGGGAGAGATACTTTCATCTCTGTGCCCGGAATCTTGCTCCATACCGGAAAGTTTGCCCAGGCAAGGGAAGTGTTCTTAAGATTCGGGCAGAACATTCGAAACGGGCTTATACCGAACCGTTTTGAAGAAGGCCAAGGGGCTGCATACAACTCGGCAGATGCGTCTCTATGGTTCATTGACGCGTTGGACAAATACGAAAAGGCTTCTGGGGACTGGGACTTTGTGAAGATGGTCCTTCCTGTTGCAGGTGAGATTATCAAGAACTACATTCAAGGAACAGACTGGGGTATCAAGTTGGCCTCTTCTGGCTTGCTTGCAGTGGGGACCGAGGATACTCAGCTTACGTGGATGGATGCATGTGTAGCCGGATGTCCGGTGACTCCGCGAGGAGGCTTTCCTGTAGAGATCAACGCCTTGTGGGTCCGTGCACTTACTTTATACGGAACCTGGCTTGAAAGGCAGCGTAATGACAGGGAGAAAGCAAGGGCAAGCACAGGGCATATCCATGGGCTCAATATGCCGGGAGATGCGGGGGATGAGGGCACTAATCCCAGACTGTTTTTCAGGCTTGCAATGAGAGCTCGCAAGGAATTTATGCGGTTGTTTGTATGGCCAGGCGTAGGCCTTTATGACAGGATAGATGAAGACGGGCCTGTGCCCGAGATCCGCCCCAATCAGATAATTGCCGGGAGCATAAGAGAACTTGGGCTGCCTCGTTATGTGCTATTTGAAATATGGGATACGGCTTTTAGAAAATTGCTGTCTCCACACGGAGTAAGGACTTTGGCACCATATTCTGCAAACTACCGGGGCAGTTATGCAGGGGGGCCTGGAGAACGGGATAGTGCGTACCATCAAGGCACTGCATGGCCCTGGTTGCTAGGGCCATTCTTTGATCTTTCTGTCAGGCTCCTTCTTGGATCAACGGCTGAGTATTCCGGTGAAACAAGAATCGGAGATACAAGAGAAGGCGGCAAGGCATCACGGCTGTTGTCTGACGGCCCTGCTCATTTGGCTGTGTCGCACATCTTAAGGCTCGACAGCAATCCGTGTGTTGGAAACGTGTTTGAAGTAGCTTCGGGAGATCCTCCCTTTGAAGCAGGGGGCGCTGTAGCCCAGGCATGGAGTGTGGCGGAGATGATAAGAATTGTGTCATATCTCAGCGGCACCCCACGCCCGGAGTGAAATGATTGTTAGCAGGCGGCTTTTCTAAGCATTCTCAAATGGAAGAACGCAGCCCATGGTTTGCCTGTTTCATCGAAATGGAACTTTATGACCTGCTCAGAACCTTTTCTGTCAAACACCAGAGTGCTTGGTGAGCTGGCTCGAAGGACATATTCAGTGTCTGTGATATCTATTTTGATTCCGTCCTTGGTTTCTACAATCTTGAACTTGCTTCCTTCGTCAGATTGGTAAGTACCGCAGAAGCTCCTCATCTCGTCCAAATCCATGCTGTACTCAGGTTCCTGGCTTCGCTTCCTATCGACAGGCAGCCCGAGGGCAGTGTTTACGGCGCAAAGCCAGATGCTTTCTGCAGGGACATCTGAAACATTGGTCAGCACTGCCACTGAAAGGTTTTTCTCAGGTACAAATCCAAAGTTTGAAGAGACTCCAGGTTGGCCCCCGCCGTGTTCAACCAAGGTGATTCCTGAGTAATCCGGAGTAATCTTCAATGCAAAACCGTAAAAACTGTTTCTGGCAATTTGGAACACAGGTGTGCACATTTGCTTTATGCTTTCAGGCGAGGCAATCTTCTGTCCGTTGGCCATTCCCTGGTTAATATATACCTGTGCATATTTCATAAGGTCCAGCACGTTTGAGCGTACTCCTCCGCCGACTTCGTAGTTGCCCAACCTGGGCCATTCCACTTCTTCGAGAGTCGCTGTTTCTTCGTTGTAAACATACGGCACAGTAACATTCTCAAGTTTAGCCAGTTCTTCCAGGCTGTATGTGGAACGGTTCATTCCCAGGGTATCGAGGAAGTTTACTGTCATGTGCCTTGTGTAGAGTTTTCCCGTAAGACGTTCAATAATCAGGCCCAAGAGCAGGAAAGCGTCATTGCAGTAGCTCAGGTAATCCCCTGATTGTCCCAGCATGACGTATTTCTCGGTTTCAAAGAATTGCAGGTGTTCTTTGAACTTGATCAGGTCTTGCCTCCTTCTCATAGGTGGGACGCCGGTTGTATGAGAAAGGAGGTGGCGAATCTTGACCATACTCATGTCTTCGATACCAGGAAGCTTCCATTCGGGGATATACCTAATTACAGGGTCATCTACATTCAAAAATCCCTTGTCTTGAAGCTGCATTATTGCCAAAGCCGTAAAGGATTTGCTTACCGAGGCAATTCCAAATATGGTTTCAGGATTTACGGGTTCGCCGGTAGACAGATCGCGGACACCGAATCCCTTGGCGTAAATCACTTTATTGTCCCTGGATACTGCTACGGCTGCACCGGCAATATGCCTTTCCTCCATTAGTTGTTTTGTGTATTGTTCAAACTCCTTCCACTCTGCTGCATTACTCAAGTTTTCAGATGTCATCCAGTACACCTCCGGCTTTCTGTTTTGCTGCAAGCACCTGTTGCCTCTATGGCCATATACCTCTCTTGGTTAAACTGTAGCACATCTTGCAAATTGAAACCTACGGGTATTCACTGTGAAAGTGATAAATTGCAGGCGAGCTGGGTATTACCAAGTGTTGAGGATCTAATCTCAGCAATGATCCTACAGCCTTAGAAGGAAGGTTTCAGAATTGGATACCAAGGTGCTTATGCTTGCATGGGAATATCCTCCTAACCACGTGGGCGGCCTTGGCCGCCATGTTTGCCACCTGTCTGAAGCAATGGTAAGGCAAGGGGCAGAAGTGACTGTACTGACAAGAGGGTCTCCCGGAAAACCGGTTTTCCGCCGTGACAGAGGAGTTGAGATTATTTCTGCTGTCCCTTATGACCTGCACCCGCCTGATTTTGTTACCTGGGCTGCCCAGTTCAATGTAAGCCTCATGGAAACATGCAACAAACTGTTTTCTAGAGGGTATTTTGATCTTGTCCATGCCCATGACTGGATTGTGGCATACGCTGCTAGAGCGCTCAAGCATTCCTGGGAGATCCCTTTAGTTGCCACTATTCACGCAACAGAGTGCGGCCGCCAAAAAGGGCTTCATAATTCAATGCAGAACCACATATCTCAAACAGAGTGGTGGCTTTGCTACGAGGCGTGGAGAGTTATAACGTGCAGTGAATACATGAAATCAGAGGTACGCCGCCTTTTCTCAGTACCAGAAGACAAAATCCAGGTTATACCCAATGGAATAGATGATTCTTGGTTTGGACTGTCAAAACGCGTTGAAAGTGAACCTCTGCTGCTTTACGTAGGAAGGCTCGTGCCGGAAAAAGGGCCTCAAGTTCTTCTTGAATCAATCAACAGCGTACTGTCAGAATTTCCCACAGCAAAGCTGGTTTTTGCCGGCAGCGGCCCACTAGAAGGCTTTTTGAAAGAAGAGGTTTTTAGGAACGGCCTTGGCAAAGTAGTTGAGTTTGCAGGCCATCTAGGAGATGATGAGCTGAGGGACCTGTACTCGAGGGCATGGGTTGCAGTGTTTCCTAGCTCATATGAGCCATTTGGAATAGTAGCCCTGGAAGCAATGGCATCGGGTACACCATGCGTTGTGGGAGATACGGGAGGGCTCAGTGAGATTGTAGAGGACGGGTCTACAGGCTACAAAGTAAGGCCTGACGACCCTTATGGCCTGTCGCGCATTTTGAGGCTGCTTTTGGGCGATGAGGAAAAACGTTACTACGTAGCAGAAAATGCAAAGAGAGTGGT
Source organism: Bacillota bacterium (assembly GCA_040766745.1). GTDB lineage: Bacteria > Bacillota > Sulfobacillia > Fermentithermobacillales > Fermentithermobacillaceae > JAXGPX01. The sequence continues at coordinate 594,535 of JAXGPX010000001.1, read as the reverse complement.
AAGGGCAAGATATTCTTGGAAGGATGTGGCCACATCTACTTTGTCTGTATACCGAAGAATTCTTGAGATTTCTGGTTATGGTTTCGGATTACGCGGTAGTCCCTCGCAGCTTCATCAGGAAACGTCGTTACCTGCCGGTGCCCTTGAGCATGCAGCTCCTGATGACGGAGGCCTTCTGGACAGCAGCACTTCAAACAGGAGAAATGAATAACCTAAAAGCATCTGGACACTTCTTGTGACTTAATGCGCAAACCCCGTGGGTTATGTTATCATCGTCTTTGGACGAGTAGTGATACTGGTTGGGAACCCCGGGGGTGGCTGATATGAACCTTGAAATGGTACTGACGGCATTCGGAGGAGTAGGGTTATTCCTTTATGGGATGGTAAAGATGGGGGAGGGCCTACAGAAAGCTGCAGGCGACCGGATGAGGCGCATTCTTGAAGCGCTTACAACCAACCGTTTTGCCAGTGTTGCTGTTGGCATGGTTGTAACAGGCATAATTCAATCCTCGGCTGCTACAACAGTTATGTGCGTAAGCTTTGTCAACGCAGGCCTTATGGCATTGGAACAGGCAATTGGCGTAATAATGGGAGCTAACATAGGGACTACAATCACTGCTCAGTTGGTATCATTCAAACTTGAGAGAACGGCTCTTCCTGCAATAGCTCTTGGAATGATTCTCATGCTTGTGGGAAAGCGAAAGGGAGTTAAGGGTTTTGCCGACTGCCTTCTTGGTTTTGGAATGCTGTTTTTGGGAATCACAATTGTTGGCGATGCCCTGGAACCTCTCAAGTCATACGGGCCCTTCTTGAATCTTATGCTTCTTGGGCAGAAAAACCCACTGCTAGGGGTATTGGTAGGCGCTGTATTTACGACCATTCTGCAATCTTCGTCAGCTGTAACCGGCCTTCTTGTTACTATGGCTTCCCGTGGAATTGTCAGCCTTGGTTCCGCTGCACCGATCATACTAGGCGCCAACATAGGTACTACGTCTACTGCGCTTATGTCTTCTATTGGAACGTCGCTGACTGCACGCAGGACCGCTATGGCGCACTTTTTTTTCAACGTATTCGGCACCCTGCTTTTCTTGCCGTTCCTAGGGCCCTTTGAGAGCCTTGCGGCAAGATCCAGTATTCAAGTTTCCAGGCAAATTGCAAATGCCCACACTATCTTCAATGTAACTGTTACTTTGCTTTTGGTTCCATTTATCCCACAGTTTGCACGCCTGGTATGCAGGATAATGAAGGGTGACGAATCTGTTATAGAACATGGGCCTAAGTACCTTGATGCAAGGCTCATTTCCACTCCGTTCATGGCTGTTATGCAGACCAAGAAAGAAGTGGTTAGAATGGCCCATTTGTGCCGGGACAATCTTGAGACTGCAGTCGCGATATTCCGAGGTGACAAAACCAAAGATAGAAGGCGTTTTGATGATATTGAGCAAATCATTGATGAGATTGAAGAAGCTGTAAGTTACTATGTGGCCAAAATCTCTCAGCATGATGTAAGTGACACCCAGGCAAAGACTCTCACTTCTGTAATTAACATCTGTGCGGACCTAGAGCGGATTGGGGATCATGCTACTTCAATCGTTGAACTTTCTGACTACAGCAACGAACACAACCTTCCGTTTTCTGACGAAGGGACCAAAGAATTGGATGAGATGATATCAAAGGTTCTGGAGTCTGTGAGAGTGGCAGTGGAAGCCCTTGAAAGCAACGACAAGTCCAAAGCATCAGGTATTGTTACCATGGATGATGCCCTGGACGCCATGGAAAGGGAATTGAGGGCAAAACATATAAGAAGACTAAACCAGGGAATATGTTATCCGGCATCTGGCGTAGTATATTTGGATATGTTAAGCCACCTTGAAAGAATAGGAGATCATGCAGTTAATATTGCTGAAGAAGTAATAGACGTTTAGCGAGCTCATATGTGTTGTGAGCAACTGGTATTTTGATGCGATTTGGGATGTGATCAAGTGAGTGTATGGCAGGCGGTTATCCTAAGCGTTGTGCAGGGCTTTACCGAGTTTCTGCCGGTTTCCAGTTCAGGCCATTTGACCCTTGGGGCGAAATTTCTGGGATTACCAAGCCCAGGACTGGCATTTAGCATATGGGTTCACATGGGAACTGCAATGGCAACTATCGCAATGCTGCATAAAGAGATTTTCTGGCTTGTAAAAGGGGTATTTGCCCCAGCATCGCCAGAAGACAGGCGAAGGTCCCTGGCCATTGCCGGCTATGTTATTGCTGCTTCGGTTCCTGCAGGAGTAATTGGGGTGCTGTTTGAAAAGAAGATTGAGGCTTCGTTCTCTTCCGGTATAGTTGCGTCCATAGGATTGATCATAACAGGTTGCTTCCTTCAGTTTTCAAGGCCCAAGGCAGCCAAAGGGTTTCAGAGCCGTAATACCTCACAAGGCCCTAAATCCGCACAGCCTGCCCTTGATACTGTGACCTTTCCAAGGTCTATGGTAGTAGGCATTTCCCAGGCGATTGCAATTATTCCCGGTATATCACGATCTGGGACGACTATAACTTCAGGGCTTTTATCAGGCATGTCCCGAGAAGATGCTGCCCGGTTTTCTTTCTTGCTGTCTTTGCCGGCTGTGTTAGGCGCAGGGCTCTTAGATGTCAGGTCTGCCCTTGCTGCCCATGTTTCTCCAATCTCGGTAATCGGCCTGATAGGGGCGGGGGTTTCGTTTCTAACAGGGCTTTTCGCATTGAGTTTCTTGTTTAAGACTGTACGTAAAGGAGAATTGTCAAAGTTCTCTTATTACTGCTGGGCAGTAGGGGTAGTATCGCTGATTTACTTGCTCCGGCCCTAGATACTATCTGGCCTCCACATGTGTAACCAGTGGCCGGCCCCTGGGCATAGCATGGAAAGAGACAAATCCGTGCGTTATTAACGCCGTTTGGGGGAGAGCAATGTATCGTCCGCAGACTTGGTCATACGCTCCCAATCTGGGGAGAATAGTCATCGACATACCATCTAGGCTTCTTACGTTCTACTACTCGGGCCGGGTGTACGGCCCTTACCCATTAGGGCTTGGAAAACCATCTACTCCGACTCCTGCCGGGAATTGGCATGTTGTTGAGAAAGACCCTAATCCCTGGTGGGAAGTTCTTGGCTCGAGATGGATGGGGCTTGACGTGCCGTGGGGGACTTATGGGATTCATGGTACCAATGCTCCCTGGAGTATTGGCCACTATGTCTCCAACGGATGCATCAGAATGCACAATGCTGATGTGGAGGTTATATATCCCCTTGTGGTTCTGGGTACACCGGTAGATATTCAAGGAGACTACGGTGGCTACCGGTACAGGAAGAACCCCCGGGCAAGGTATCCCTTGAAGGCCGCAATGAGGCTGGCAGAATCAGGTGACGTTATTGACAAAGGCCCCTTGGCCACCAGGTGATCGGCGTGGGCAGGGGCCTTTGATTGCTAGTGTTTGGTTGATATTGACACATCTGACAGTAGGGCATAGGGCAGTATATACCCCTTAGATTGGGTTTCCTGGCTTAAGCCTAATAGGTTGTGTTGAAGATCCCTGAATATGTTTACCGAGAACATGCAGTCTTTTATTCTGCCTACAGGCTTTCCGTTTTCAACAAGGAAACCAAGGGAGATGTTGCCTGTAACCTGGCCGCTGTACGGGTTTCCGGCCCATGCCCCCATTGTTTCTTTTATGATGATTCCTTTCTCCATGCCGCTTACCATCTTGGAGGAGGGCGTATCTCCAGGAAGGACGAGCAAGTTATTAGGGGAGATAGAAGATATTCTTCCTGTACCGGTGGGCCTTCTATTAAGGGCCTTTGCCGATTCCAGGTCCAGGAGGTATTCGCTGAGAACACCTGCATTGACTAAGAAGGTCCTCTGACACCTTACGCCCTGGTCATCGTATAGGGCGCTGCCCACACCGTTTTTCAGAGTACCATCTTCGACTATGGTGAGTTTATCGGAGAACACTTTTTCTCCTAGGCGGCCTCTTAAGGGGCTAATTCCCCTTACCACTGACTTGCCGTCAAGGCACGCAACTATAGGGTGTATAAGGTCGGCAAATGCGCTTGGTGTGAATACCACATGATAGCTGCCTGGCTCAATGTCCACCGGTTTTTTCGAAAGATTGAAATCTCTTTCAATACCCGCCTTCATCTGGTCAAGATTGCAATCGAGCCCGGTTGAGACATACCAATCGTATATGCTTATCAGGTTCTGGCCTTGTGCCAGTTCAACTCCTACTACGGTTTCGACAACTGTCTTGCTCCAGGATGCTGAAAGCCCTTTTGTGTTATGTATAGCTTTCTTGTAATGGCTCTTGGCAATTGAGCAGCTTGCGTTGATTGCAGGGTCAAGGGCCCTTAAGAATTCTACAAGTTCTGAACCGCGATCGATCATAGTATCAAGCCCCAGGTCAACCACGTCTTGATGGTACATTTCAGGATTTGGAGGTTGCTCAGGTTGAGGAAATGAATAGTTAACAGGGGATCCAAATTCCGATAGTTCCACGACCTTATCCAGATGCTCTTGGGCAGGTTCAAATCCAGCAATGTTCAGCACTCCGGTTTTGCCGTCTTTGATTACCTGAAGTGTATGGGATACGTTCTCGGTGTTGGCAATGTTCCTTAGCCTGTTGAACCTGAATGAGACTTCAGTAGACTCCGACCATCTGGTAATCAGGCATGCTTCTAGCCCTTTCGTCAGGCTCTGTGAAATTATCATCATTTGTCACCTCCGACAATGACCTTCTGCACTCTTATATGGGGGCTTCCCCCGGCTGTCGGAAGAGGGCTCTGCCCGCCCTTTCCGCAGCCTCCCGGCGAATTCTGGTAACTAAAGTCATTACCTATCATGTCTATGTTTCGCAGAGTGGTAAATACATTACCGGTTAGGTTAACATCTCTTACCGGTTCAGCAATGGCTCCTTGCCGGATCATGTAACCGCATGAAGCTGCAAAAGTGAACATCTCGCCGTTGGTTTGGCCTCCGTATCCGCCTTTGACGTATACACCAAGGGAAATATCTTTCATCATTTGGCCAAGGCTGTGCTTTCCCGGGCCTATACATGTAGTTCGCATTCTGACGATAGGGGGGAAGGCATAGTTTAGGGCCCGGGCGTTTCCTGTTGGTTTCTCTTGCATCTTCCAGGCGCTTTCCCTTGAATGGAGGTGTCCCGCAATAACACCGTCCTTAATAAGGTAAGTTTTGCCCATAGGAACGCCTTCGTCATCGTATTTTGCTTCGCCACGGTTTCCTCCTTCGATTCCACTGTCAAAGATGTTAAGTTCTTGGCTGCCGTAGCGGGTTCCGATTTTCATCAAGTCCTTCATCCGCTCGTCTTCGTCGAGGTCATCAGATTCGCTAAGGTGTCCAAAGGCTTCATGGGCAAAAAGGCCTGCCATATCAGGATCCAGTATTACCGTATACTCCCCGGCCCTAATTACAGGGGCATACAAGAGTTCTCTGGCTCTCGCTGCTGCCTGACGCACCTTGTCCTCTTTGTTCAGTGCAATATCAAAATCATTGTTAGATCCAAAGAATACGCTGTCCTGGGTAGTTAGCCCGTTTTTTGCGGCAATAGCCGTAATACCGCCGCCTAGGTCCATTTTCTCCTGGGTTATGTATGTGCCTTCTGAATTGGCAAAATAGGCCCTAGTCTGCCTGTCGAAATACCGAACAAACGATGAAGTAATCTCAGGTGACTCAAGCACCAGCCTATTGTAGGCCTCAAGAATGCCTACTTTGCGCGCAAGCGGAACACTGAATGCAGGATTCTTGAAATCGCTTTCAACACAGTCTTCAACAGGGGCGACAGGGTACAGCTTGATTTCCTTCTTAAGTCTGTCGCCTAGCATGTGTGCTTGAGCTGACGCTTCTTCAACCTTTTTCTCCAGGCCTTGGAGGCTGTTGAAGGAGACAAATCCCCAACCCCCGTTTTTGAGGGCCCTTACATTTCCGCCAAGTACCACACTCTGGGACACTCTGTCTATGTTCCTGCCGCGGAAAGAGATAGAGGTTTCCAGGGTTTCTTCGACCCGTATTTCGCAATACTCTGCTGACGAATGCTTTAGGGCTGCTCTAATTCTATCTCCCATGGTTTTTGCCAAATTTCCGCCTCCCTTCGATGCTCCAGAGTTCTATGTATTACTGCATAATTCCTTTAATTAGCAGTACCTGCATAGTAAAATAGCCTGGAGGGCCGGGGCGGCATAATGCCTTAGTTTTCAGGTTCCGGCCAAGTGAAAATGATGTTATACTTTCGTCCGGGGGTATATCCTTGAGAAAATTTGTAATACTGCTGCTTGTGGCTGCTATGGTTCTTGGCTCTCTGGTTGGTATTCTCATCTATGCAGGCATTGGGGTTCCAGGGCAAAATGATCCTTTTGCAGACGTTCCAGCGCCTGTTATCAGATCAAACCGTTTTGCCGACTTCAGAGGGGCGGACCTATTACAGCAGAACTTCAAGGATCAAGAAGGTGTATTCTACACTTTCACCTTCGATATGGCTACCAAATGGCCACAGGGAGACAGAATGCCCGATACGGATTTGCCTGCACGTATTCTAGAAAAGGGCAAGTACATGGGGCTCGGATTGAGCTTGCTTTCAGAGAAGGGCATAACAGGCAAAGGGATATCTGTGGCCGTAATAGATAAGCCAATTCTAAGGGAACATGAAGCATTTCAGGGCAACCTTAACTACATCGAAGTGTCGCCGGAACATGCCAAAATGGGCAACACCCATTTCCTTGGGGCAGCTGTTGCAGGAATACTAGCCGGCAAAAACGGGGTCGCTCCTGAAGCAAATCTTTATTACTTTGCAGTACCTGACGATATGGAGCCTTATGCAAGGTATGCAGAGGCTATGGGCCAAATACTTGAACTTCAGAACACTCTTCCAAAAGAGGGCAAAATACGGATTGTGGCCGTTGCCCACGGGCTGGACCAATCAGATGTAGCAGCTAATACAGGCGGGGCAAAAGATTGGTCTCAAGCAATAGATAGGGCAAGGCAAGAAGGTATTATCGTAATATACCCGGGTATGCCTGGCCTGGCCTTTACCGCAACAGGATGCCCGCCTGAGAAGGACCGGGATGACCCGGCAAACTATGAACTCTGGTCCTGGTCAAGGGCCAAACGGCAAGTTGCAGAGAAACTGCAAACACAGGGCGCAAGCACATGGGATGATGCAGGAAAGCTTCTGAACGCATTTCTCACTGAAGAAACAGGGTTGGATTCACTTCAGGCTGAGGCAATAAACACATTTGTATACACCGGCTACTTGTATAAAGATTATGTGAATTTCGAAGAATGGCTCAAGGTGACTCTTGCCGGTTCAGGCCAGGCTATTGCGATACCTGCAGATTACATTACGGTTCCCACTGTTTCAGGCCCTGGACAATATACTTACTACGGTGCAGGAGGGCTTAGTTGGTCCACAGCCTATATGGCCGGACTTGCTGCCCTCGGCCTTCAAGTAAAGCCAGATGCAACAGAACAAGAACTGTTCCAGGCCTTGTGGGATTCGGCTACCCCTTTCTATGGCGAGTTGAGATTAGTCAGCCCTACCGGGTATATCGCCAGGCTCATGGGCGACTAAGGTTTGCCTGAAGTAGAATTCTGCACGTGGGCACTGTTTCCTGTTGGCGGTTTATCGTTCTTGCCGGTTTGGCCTGTAACTGTTTCACTGCCTGGACTGGTACCCTGGGCCTGCCCATCAAAAAGGCGCAAGTAGTCACTGATAGACAGTTTCACTTCCCTGGGTTTTGACCCCTCATACGGGCCTACGAAGCCCTTTAGTTCCATGGCGTCAACGAGCCTGGCAGCTCTTGAATAGCCTATAGGGAGCCGCCTCTGAAGAAGAGATACCGATGCCTGCTTGGCTTCGACTACGATTCGAAGTGCCTGAGGAAACAGTGGATCCTCCTGAATTTCTACTTCTTGCACAGTAGATTCGGGAACAGACAAGACCCCGGGGGCAAATTGCGGCTTGGCCTGGTTCGAAGTGAACGATACGATCTCATCGATCTCACGTTCTGAAAGATATGCGCCTTGGGCTCGCAAGGGTTTGGCTGCTCCTACCGGAAAGAACAGCATGTCTCCCCGGCCAAGGAGTTTCTCTGCGCCGCCCATGTCAAGGATTGTTCTCGAGTCAATTTGAGATGAAACTGCAAAAGCGATTCTCGAGGGGATATTCGCCTTGATTGTGCCTGTAATCACATCTACAGACGGCCTTTGGGTAGCAACCACAAGGTATATGCCTGATGCCCTTGCCATCTGGGCAAGCCTAAAAATCGAGTCTTCCACCTCTGCTGGAGCGACCATCATAAGATCAGAAAGCTCATCAATTATGATAACAATATACGGCAGGGCGGGTTTTACACTTCCAGGCGGCGTGGCTATCTCATTGTACCGTTCTATGTCGCGGGTGCCCACTTTCGTGAACTTCTCATACCTTGATTCCATTTCTTTGATTGCCCACCTAAGTGCAGAAGAGGCCTTCTTAGGGTCAGTCACCACAGGGGCGATCAGGTGCGGTACACGGGACCAGGCAGACAGTTCTACTCGCTTAGGGTCAACCAGTAACAGCTTTACCTGGTCAGGGCGGGCCTTAAACAGTATGCTGGCTATTATGGAGTTAATACACACACTTTTCCCTGAGCCTGTGGCCCCGGCAATGAGCAGGTGAACACATTTGTCCAGGCTGGTTACTACAGACTTGCCGGAAATATCTTTGCCAAGGGCAATTGTTAGAGTTGAAGGGGTATTCTTGAACTCTCTGGATTCAAATAGATCCCTTAAGTGAACCATTGAAACGTCTCTGTTAGGCACCTCAATACCTACAGCCGATCTACCTGGAATAGGGGCCTCCATTCGAACATCTTGAGCTGCAAGCGCAAGGGCCAAATCCTGGGACAAATTAACTATGCTGGCTACTTTGACCCCTGGGCCAGGCTGTAGTTCGAATCTTGTTACTGCAGGCCCCTGGGACACATTGACTACTTTGGCTGCAACTCCGAAAGAAAGCAGGGTCTTTTCTATGGTCCTGGCTCGTTCTTCAATTCTTTGTGAACTTCGTGTACGTGGCTGAGGTTCAGACTTTACGAGTATGTCGAGGGGAGGCAGGTCATAAAATATGTCGTCGGTAAGCAGAGGTTGCTCCATCTTAACAGGCGTGAATTCTTCAGGTTCAGAGTTTTTGCCGGATTCAGCGGGAACGGCGGTTTGCTCCAGCGGGCTGTTTACCTTAGATAGGCGTTCACGGATTTCTGACACTGCAGCCGCGAACGGGCTGGCTTCCTGGCTGTCAAGACTGCTTTCAGATTCCTGCCTCAACTGGCCTTCAGATTGAGTTTCAGTCTGTCCAGGTGTATCACGAAATCTTTCAGAAAGAGGCCCAGGCGCTGAGGCCTGGATGGCTTCGTACTCGATATCTTCCTCACGGGGCCCGTGGGCCTTGAATAGGTCTGCAAAGAAAGCCCTTATCTTTTGGCTGGCAGATAGGCAAAGCATCCAAATAAAAGAAAAGGGGGCATATCCTGATTTGTTGAGCAAAAGCGCCAGCCCAACCCACAAACCAAGGCCGATCAAGAGTAATGCGCCAACGCGGCCTAAGGCCACCCGAAGAAACCAATCCAATGAAGCTCCTAACAGGCCGCCGCCAGCTCCCATTTTCGCCATTGCGAATGTGTTTTCCCATGGAATCTTTATGTCGTGCCACAGAGCTGTACCGAACAACAGAACGGCCCATAATCCCCAAACAGGCTTTGGCAGAGGGCTCTGGGGCTTTGCTATCTTAATCAGGGAAGTAAGGACAAGGAGAAAGCACAGGTACATTGAAAGGTTGCCTGCAATGGAAGCAATGTTCCTTGCCACCCAGAGGGTGAATGTAAGGGCCCAGCCGTGGCCTGTAGGTTTCGATGTGGATATCCCGAGAGATGTAACAAACAGTATTCCAAGCATGCAAACTGATATCCACGGCCACCTTGCCGGCCTTTTGCCGTCTTGATCTTTTATTGATTTTTGCATTTTATACCTCTTAGCCAAGGGAAAGCCCTCCAAAGAATATACAGTAGTATTCTCGAATTATGTTACGCCCTGTTCAAGTACAATTTCTAGTGGCCTGTCGAATTTCCTTCTTTTTCGAAGTGAAAGATTGACCTACCAGGCTAATACGAACCATGGGATTGGCTGTATTGACAACAACAACTTACGGCGGTACAGGCAGGAAATTTGTTTTGAAGAGCAGAAGTGATGCTGAACTGGAGGTGCAGCACTTTGACAAATACAACCACGGGATTAGTAATGGTTTACACAGGCGATGGCAAGGGCAAGACAACGGCGGCCCTGGGCCTGTCATTGAGACAAATAGGCTGGGGCAGAAAAGTACTTTTTCTGCAGTTCATGAAAGGGAAAGGCAACGTATACGGTGAAAGAATTGCTGCTGGCAAGTTTTTGCCGGATCTTGAAATTGAACAGTGGGGCAGAGATGAGTTTGTTGATCTTTCAGATCCTGATTCAATTGACAAAACCCTTGCTCAAAAGGGGCTGGAACGAGCTAAAGTGGCCATTCAATCTGGGGAATACGGACTCCTGGTGCTTGATGAGATCTGTGTAGCAGTAGCATGCGGGCTCCTTTCAGCAGATAAAGTTATCGAACTGATATCTTCTAAACCCAAAGATATGGATATTGTCCTAACCGGAAGATATTGCCCGGGGAAAATACAGGAAATTGCTGACATGGTTTCTGAAGTAAAAGAGGTAAAACACCACTATGCAAAAGGCGTACAGGCCAGAGAAGGCATTGAGTTCTAATTGAGTCCGTTACAGCCTGACTTTGTTTACCCGACTATGTAAAGGGGGATTTGATGTGGAGAAACCTGATTTTTCTAAGTATCCCGATTATGGACAGCTACAGGAACTCCTCGCAGGCATGGCCGCTGCAAAGCCCGGCCTTGCAAGAATGTACTCGATAGGGAAGACCTATGAGCAAAGAGATATATGGCTTTTAGAGATAACCAATTCCGAAACCGGCCCTGCTTGCAGCAAGCCTGCCATGTACATAGACGGAAACATACATGCAGGCGAAGTTACAGGCTCAGTGGTATGCCTTTACACCATATGGTATCTACTCTCCAGGTTTGGTACAGATTCGTTTGTAACAGATCTTTTAAACAAGAAAGCATTTTACATCGTTCCCAGAATCTCAGCAGATGGGGCTGAGGTTTACCTTCATACCCCTTATACGCTTAGGTCCAGTACCAGAGAGTATCCACCTCATGACAGGCTTGAAGGGCTGGTTCCAGAGGATGTGGATGGAAACGGCCTTATACTTCAGATGCGGGTAAAAGACCCCGATGGTGAATGGAAGGTATCTCTTAAGGATCCAAGGCTGATGATCAGGCGGGAACCCTGGGATTCTGAGGGGCCCTTTTACAATGTATATACAGAAGGGAAATTGGAAAACCAGGAAGGTACCGATATTAGGGTAGCTCCTCCCAAATGGGGGCTGGATATTAACAGAAACTACCCGGCAAATTGGGAGCCTGAAACAAAACAGCGGGGGGCAGGGCCATATCCGCTGTCTGAGCCTGAAACCCGGGCTGTTGCAGACTTCATTGTGAACCACCCGAATATCGGCGCAGCCATGGCTTACCATACAACCATGGGGGCAATCCTGAGGCCGTCCTGTACAAGGCCTGACGAGAAGATGCCCCCTCTGGATGTTAGCATTTACAAGACAATTGGCCAAAAGGGAACCTGCCTTACTGGGTATCCCCACGTCTCTACTTACGAAGAATACACTTCTGATAAGAGCCAGGCCTTAAAGGGAGTCTTCATGGACTGGCTGTACGAGCACATGGGCATTATCACCTTTTCGACTGAGCTTTGGGATGCTTCGGTCCGGGCAGGGAACAAGCTTTTTGGCCAGTCAAGGGTATCTGAAGAAGCCCAGCTTAACCTAATCAAATGGAACGACAAGGAGCTCTCGGCCCAGGGGTTTGTGCCATGGTATGAGTTCAACCACCCTCAGTTAGGGCCTGTAGAGATAGGAGGGTGGAACTCAAAGTTCACCTTGGTAAATCCGCCTCCTCAGTATCTTGAAGCAGAGTGTCATAAGAACTGCCTGTTTACCTTGTATCACGCTGCATGCCTGCCAGAGCTGGCAGTTGAGTCTTTCTCAGCCCAGAGGATTGCCCAGGGAATATATAAGCTTACGGCATCTATTAAGAACAAGGGATACAAGCCTACCAACACCAGTGTTCAGGCCATTGAAGTAGGACGTGCAATGCCGGTTAGAGTGGGCCTTTCAGGTTCAGGCATTGAGTTCATTATAGGAAAACAATCTCAGGACATAGGCCACCTGGATGGCCTTGCTACAGCGGGCAGAGGATACGGGTTTACCCAGGGTTCAACCAGAAAGAAAAACCTTGAATGGGTTATCAAGGCTCAAGAGGGTACGACTATCGAGATTGCTGCCAGGTCAGAAAGGGCCGGAGCTGCCATTTCTCAAGTCATCTTGGACTAGCAGGGGGGATGGGAATGACCATTTCATTTGACAGGTACCATACATACACGGAAGTATCTGATTTTCTACATGCGTGTGTCTTGGATTACCCCGGCCTGTGTGCTCTTGAGTCTATAGGCAAGTCTTGTGAGGGCAGGGACATTTGGATGCTTGAGCTGACTAACAGGAGCACAGGGTTTGCCAGCAGCAAACCGGCTGTCTACGCAGACGGGAACATCCATGCAGGTGAGGTTACCGGATGCGAGACGATTCTTTGGGCAATAAACCACCTTCTGAAAAACTATGGCAAAGACAGCAAGATTACTTACCTTCTGGATACAAAGGCATTTTACTTCGTACCAAGAATCGCTGTTGATGGGTCTGAGTATTATCTCACAACCCCTTACATGCTAAGGTCCAGTCTCAGGCAATGGCCTGGCGCCTTCGATGAAAAGCCCGGCCTCTATCCCGAAGATGTAGATGGTGACGGCAAGGTACTTACTATGAGGGTTAAAGACCCTGATGGGGGCTGGAAGGTTTCTGATAAGGATTCGAGGCTTATGATAAGGCGAAGGCCCAATGAGATTCCCCGGCCAGGAACTGCCTACTATCACTTCTACATAGAAGGCTTGATTAAGGATTTTGATCCTGATGTTCCTGCAAACAGAGCCTCAGAGAAACGCGGGTTGGATTTTAACAGGAATTTTCCTACTAATTGGGCAGTACGTACAAGGCAGCAGGGTTCAGGGGACTATCCGTTTTCAGAAACGGAAACGAAAGCCGTTGCCGATTTCATTATTTCCCATCCAAACATTGTTTCCTTGATGGCCTATCACACATACGGCGGATATGTGCTTAGGCCTTTTTGCGCCATGGGTGATAACGCAATGGATCCTAGAGACCTGAAGATTTACCTTGCTGCAGGGGAGATAGCAGAAGAGGTTACCGGCTACCCATGTAAGTCTATTTTCGAGTGGTTTACATCTGACAAGGGCAGGCCGTCAGTAGGCAGTGCCCTTGAATGGACATATGAAACTCTTGGAATACTGTCTTTTGCTACTGAACTATGGGATATGCGCGGAAGAGCCGGGGTACCAAAGAAACCTGCAAATGCCTACCTGACAATGACGGGCAGGGAGATAGAAGACCACGAATTGGCTCTTCTTAGGTGGAACGACGAGGCCATGAATGGGAGGCTTTTTGTAAACTGGAGGAAGTTCAGACATCCGCAACTTGGCGACGTAGAGATAGGCGGATGGGAACCTAAGTTCGGCATGCAAAACCCTCCTGTGGAACTCTTGGAAGAAGAATGCCGGAAGAATGGTTTGTTCTGCCTGGATATGGCTTCAATGGCCCCTCAACTTGCCTTAGAGAAAGCAGTTTCGATTCCGCTTGAAAACGGCCTGTACAAGGTGGAAGCAGTGGTAAAGAATCAGGGTTACCTGCCATCTCACGGGACCTTTTCAGCACTTAAGATGAACAAGGCAGAGACAGTTAAGATATCGATCTGTCTTACACCTGAAGCAGGATGCTCGCCAGGTGCAGAAGGAACCTGTGAGGCTGCGGCTGACATTTCATTAATAGCCGGAAAGGCCCAAGAGGACTTAGGCCACCTCGGAGGAAGGGCAGGCGGAGGCGATTACAAGAAGAAAGTGTCCTGGGTTGTAAGGGGAAGGGCCGGATCTCCAGTAGTAATTACAGTCCGATCAGGAAAAGCAGGGAATATAACTCAGGAAATAAGATTATAACTGTGTTTGGTGTGTGCATTACTAATGGAGGAGAGGGACCATGATGGAAACTAATACAATGCTTAATCATGTTCCTAATATGGACTACATCAGAGATAAGCTGCTGGAACTCCTAAACATTCCTAGCGTAACCGGGAATACAAAGGACGCAATCAACTGGTTGAAACATGAGTTTGAAAACTTCGGATACGATACTTGCACAACAAATAAAGGTGGATTGATTGTGACTGTCCCGGGCAAGCATGCCGGAAATGAACGGCTTCTTTCGGCCCATGTGGATACTCTTGGTGCCATGGTATTTGAAGTAAAGGCTAACGGGCGCCTCAAACTAACTACTGTAGGAGGCGTACCGTGGCACAGTATTGAAGGGGAGAAAGTCACTGTCTACACAAGTAAGGGAGATACTTTCACAGGCACAGTACTGACTACCAAAGCCGCATCACATGTATACGGTGCAGAGTCAGCAAAACTGGAGAGAAATCAAGATAACATGGAAGTCCGCCTTGACGAGAAAGTCAAGTCCAAAGATGATACTCTAGCCCTTGGCATACGCCCCGGGGACTTTGTGGCATTCGATCCGAGGGCAGAACTTACCCGTGCCGGGTTCATAAAGTCCAGGCACCTGGACGATAAGGCTTCATGTGCTGTGCTTCTTGGTGCGGCAAAATACCTTGCAGAAAGGAAACTGAAGCCTGCCTATACCACGTATTTCTTTGTTACAAACTACGAGGAAGTTGGCCATGGAGCATCTTATGGGATTCCTGAGTCTGTTCAGGAGATGATAGCAGTTGATATGGGATGTGTAGGAAGCGGGCTTACAGGCAGCGAGTATACAGTGTCTATTTGCGCAAAGGACTCGTCAGGCCCATACGATCTTGAACTGCGCAGGCGTCTTGAGATGCTCTGCGAGGATAACACCGTACCATATGCTGTCGATGTATTTCCCTACTATGGTTCTGATGCAAGTGCCGCACTAAGGGCAGGAGCTAATGTCCGTGCAGGCCTGATAGGTACCGGAGTAGATGCTTCCCATGCCCATGAGAGGACCCATGAAGAGGGAATTCTTGCCACAGCCAGGCTTGTAATTGCTTATATGCTAAGTGAATAGGAGAAAGAATACGGGATAGATTTGCAGGGGCATGCCAGAACCATCCAGGCTTGCCCCTGTGCCTGAAACATTGCTAGGAGCCGCTCAACTCCTTCATTCTCTTGTTGAGTTCTTCCAATTGGCCGCTCAAGCCTTTCAATTGGTTCTCAGCCAACCTCATGTAGAAACCCATTTCTTCCTGCCTTTCAGGAGAGCTGGTATTAAGCAAAGTCTTACATTCTCTGTAGATGTCTAAGTTTCTATCCATTTCGCGCCTGAGATGTGCAGACTCTTCACGAGCTGCTTCTGCAGCATTCTTCACGTACGATACGTTGGGAAGCAATACTTCACGGTACCAGGACGCTTCATGTGAATTATCAAAATCCAGTAGAACGCATATTTCTGAATCATCATTGTTTATTGTGCGTACCAACGACAGTGGGCTGGGCATTGAAACACCTCTTACAGTTGCCTGAAACGGTTCTACAGGCCATAAGGCTTTCCGCCTTATACACAGTTTTATTGCTATGTCGGCCCCTGTAAGGTCTTCTACAAAGTGAACCCTATCTATCTGGCCTGCTAGATAGCCCAAAAGATAACTGAACAATGGATTTTGGATCACCATAACACTGAAGGTGTATAATGCATCAAGTTTCTTTTCACGTGATACCACCGTTTTGCCACCTCGCGTTTATTGTACCTCATGGCATACTAATGGTGTCAAAGCAGAAATACTTCCCGTACCGAATTTCAGAATTCAGACACGGGAAGTATTTCACATATTCCTAATCGATAGTGTGGATTATTTGTACTCCCTTGAGCGTATCTGCTACCGGACAGCGTTCCTCTATGAGTCTAACCAGCCTGTCTATGTTTCCCTGCGGAGACGGCGAAGTGATGTTTAGCCTGAACCTGATTTGCTGGAACCCCTTTCTGATGGCCGGGTTCTTGCCTGTAAAGCCATCAGGGTCTAGATCTCCCTCAAGTTCTACACTTACCGCCTGAAGATCAACCCTGCATGATGGCGCAAAGGCAGCAGCACTGATTGAGATGCATCCGCCAAGGCAGCAAAGGAGCAGCTCTACAGGATTCATTGCCTTGTCAGTTCCACCCAGGAATTCAGGCTCATCCATGTAGACCTTGAATCCTCTTGATTCTCCCTGGCAAAGCAAGCCCTTTCCGGTCCAGGCTGCTGTTGATCTGAATGTCGTAAGCGCCACTGGTGTTCACTCCTTTAGATGCCTGCTTGATGTTGAGGCATCTTGCATTGTTATTAGTATTCCCTGAAGTTACAAGGAGACTCGCGGCAGAGCGGAGAAGGATCATGTATGGTGTTTTGAGGCAAAGGGGGCGTTTCTGTAATGGATGTAAAGGCCAGAAGAGCCATTGAGTACATTGAAGAAAAACGGCTGCATATTATC
Source organism: Bacillota bacterium (assembly GCA_040766745.1). GTDB lineage: Bacteria > Bacillota > Sulfobacillia > Fermentithermobacillales > Fermentithermobacillaceae > JAXGPX01. The sequence continues at coordinate 577,772 of JAXGPX010000001.1, read as the reverse complement.
AGGATTTCAGATGATATATGGAGGTTTGCAGAGGTTGGCCTGCATGAACACAAGTCGGCTGAGTGTCTTGCAGAGGCTCTCGAAAAGGAAGGTTTTTGCGTTGCAAGAGGCGTAGCAGGCATGCCTACGGCATTTTCAGCTACGTGGGGCGCAGGACGGCCTGTCATCGGTTTCTTGGGCGAGTATGATGCCCTGCCAGGCTTGTCCCAAAAAACTATTCCTGTAAGAGACGAACTGGAAAAAGGTAAACCGGGACATGGTTGCGGGCACAATCTTCTGGGAGCCGGTGCTTTTGGTGCCGCAATAGGCCTAAAGCAAGAACTTTTGGAAAGAGGTTTGCCTGGTACCATAAAGTATTTCGGGTGTCCTGCTGAAGAAAACTTCAGCGGAAAGGCATTCATGGCCCGTGAAGGCCTCTTCAGCGAATGTGATGCCTGTTTGACATGGCACCCAGGATCGGTCAACCGGGTATGGTCAGGATCGTCTTTGGCAAACAACGCAATGAATGTTATTTTTACCGGGCAGACAGCCCACGCCGCAGGCGACCCTCATAACGGAAGAAGTGCCCTTGACGCCCTGCAGCTCATGAACATGGGGGTAGAGTTTTTGAGGGAACACATGCCATTAGAAGCCAGGGTGCACTATGTGATAACCCATGGGGGAGGCCAGCCTAATGTAGTTCCTGCACACGCAAAAGCCTGGTATCTTGTACGGGCTCCAAAGCGGGAGCAAGTTGACGATCTTTACCAAAGAGTGATTCGATGTGCCCAAGGCGCTGCACTCATGACAGACACAAAATGCGAAATTCAGCTCATAAAAGCAATTTGGAATGTCCTGCCAAACCCTGTTCTAGAGGATCTCTTGGAAGACTGTATGACGCGGGTTGGAGCACCCAAATTCGGGCCTGTCGAACAAGAGTTTGCCAGGGAGATCTCACAGACAGTCACTCAGGCCCAAAGAAAAGCATTCTTGAAAGGTGCATATATCCCTGAAGAGTTCTGGGACAGGAATCTTAATGATACTATTTTGCCCAAGCCAGGCATAGTTGAAGATTCCCGGGGGTCTACTGATGTAGGCGACACAAGCTGGTGCTGTCCCACTGCTCAAATCCGCACTGCCTGCAATGCTTTTGGGACGCCTGGCCATTCATGGCAGTATGTTGCCCAGGCGGGCATGGGGATAGGCCATGAAGGCATGCTTGCTGCAGCCAAAATCTTGGCAGAGGCTGGGTTTGAACTTATGACAAATGAAAAAGTGCTGTCAGATGCAAAGGAGGCATTCTTAGAACTTTCAGGCGGCGAAAAATACAGGTGTGCTATGCCCAAGGATCATAAGCCTGCTTTTAGCCAGTTTTCAGAATGACCTAAATTTCTAGGCAGTTTGGACGTGAAATAGAGTGAAATCCAGGTACCTGCTTATTCAAAAGGCTGAGGCCGCTCTTATCGAAGAGAAAGCAGAGAAACTCTTTGGTATTACACGACTCCTGGATTCCTACCTTGCAGGAGATTTCGAAACGCTTGTAGACAGGGAAAGCCGTTGCCAGAAGGGCCTTGATGATAAGGGCAAGATTACCATTTTGCAAGAAGCCCTTGGGCCCTTTGCTGATATGGTGGCGTCGTCTTACCGCGGAGTAGGCGTAGGATATTACTCAAAGGACCTGAGGGCCATTGTGGCTTATGGGCCTAGCAGCCGTTTCGGGTCGAAAGTCGGAATGGATCTAGGCCCTAGCCATCTTGGTTGGCAGGCAATGGAGACAGGAAAGGAGACTGTCGGGGTAGGCTCAATGGTCCGGGGTGAGATAATGAACTGCATGCGTCCTCTTATCCGTAACGAAGCGCCAATTGGGTTTGTGTGGGCCAATGAAACGTTGGAAGATGTATACGCCCAGATAAGGATGGGGGCAAGGGACGTATTCTTCTCGCAAAGTGTTGAGCCTCTTCTTGGGATTACAGGGCTCTTGCTTTTTGCTTCGCGGGTGTTGCTGTTCAGAGAAACGGGCCAGGCCGATTCTACAGGGATTATACCGGGGCTTGAGAAACTGGAGCGATATCTGAAACTGTTCCTCAACAGCTTGAGCCTTGCAGTAATTCTTGTTGAACCAGGCGAGACAGTAAGTTTTGTTTCGTCAGGAATCAAGGACATACTGGGCAGTTCTCCCGAAGATTTTCTTGGACTGCCTGTCAGGGAAATGCTGAGGAAAATCGGCATCGATCCACATTTTGCACTGGATGATCCTGTTGGAGGCGCAAAGAACAGGTTCGCCAATGTTCCGCTGTCAACCGGAGGCGGCGGAAAACTGGTCACCATGGTTTCTACGGCAGTTACGACTTACAAAACACCAAGCATGAAGGAAGGGCCTGAGGATCACGGATACATAATCATACTTGAAGACTTGAAAGAGGCAAGAGCCCAGGAAGAGCGTTTGGAGCGCATAGAAAGACTGGCTGCAGTAGGTGAACTGGCTGCAGCAATTGCACATGAAGTAAAGAATCCTCTCACTGTCATAAAGGGAGCCATCTCACTGGTCCCTGAACGGCTGGAAGACCCTGACTTCTTGAAAGAATTTTCGCGAATTGCCGGCCACGAAATAGACAGGATTGACAAGACAATTGAGTCTTTGCTCAATTTCTCCAGGTTCTCTCAGCCTCAGATGTTCCAGGTTGATGTGATTCAGATTCTGAGGCGTGCTTGTGATGTAATAGCGCCTTACGCCAAGATGAATAACGTAGAGGTTTCTTTCATACATGCATGTGGCATGCCGAAAATCATGGGTGACAGCGACCATTTGGTTCAAGCATTTATGAACCTGTTTCTAAACGGAATACAGGCCATGCCCGGCGGAGGGTTAATAGAAGTAAGTGTTAACTGGTTTCAAGGTTCCAAGTACATTACAATTACTGTGAAAGACAGCGGCAGCGGTATTTCTCCGGAGCACAGAAGCCAAATCTTCGATATGTTTTTCACTACGAGAAAGGGCGGAACAGGCCTGGGCCTTCCACTGGTCCAGAGAATCATCTATGAACACTATGGGTTCTTAGAGGTGGCATCTGCGCCAGGTGAAGGCACTCGCTTTTCAATCAAGTTGCCTGTAGTGGAACTTCAGGCCTGATTTAGTTTGCTACCTGGCAGTTTCTGCGCAGGAATCACAGACCGGGAGGAGCATATGAAGGAGAGAATTCTGGTAATTGATGACGAGGCCAATATTGCCTGGCTTTTTCGAGAGGTTTTCGGGAATTCCTATGAGGTGATTAGTGCTGAAACAGGCGAAGAGGGCCTCAAAATGGCTAATACACTTGATCTGCACCTTATTATGCTTGATCTCAGGCTTCCTGACATAAGCGGGTTGGAAGTTCTTGAGCAGCTCAATTCCCATGGGTACAACGGCCGAGTGATAATAATGACAGCATACGGAGAAGTCAAGACGGCAGTAAGGGCCATGAAGTCGGGAGCCCATGACTACATCACAAAGCCCTTTGATATTGACGAACTGAAACTGCTGGTTGAAGGGGCGTTGAACTACTCTAGGCTGGCTTCGGAGGTCACCAGGCTAAGACGTGAACTTGAAGACAAGTTCCATCTGAGGAATATCGTTACTGTCTCGCCAAAGATGCTGCAACTTTTTTCTATTGTTGAACGAGTATCCTCAAGTGACGTTCCTATCCTGATTCTTGGCGAAAGCGGTACAGGCAAGGAGATATTTGCAAGAGCAATACACCATGCTTCGCCCAGGAAAGATAGGCCCTTTGTGCCTGTTAACTGTGCTGCCCTTCCTGAAAACCTTCTGGAAAGTGAACTTTTCGGATTTGAAGAGGGTGCTTTTTCGGGGGCTCGCAGGCGAAAACCAGGCAAGTTCGAACTTGCACAAGGCGGAACATTATTTCTAGATGAAGTTGGAGAGCTGCCTCTGGCCATGCAGCCCAAAATTCTCAGGGCACTGGAGGAAAAGGAAATAGACCGGCTGGGAGGCACTGAGCGGCTGCCTGTTGATGTAAGGATAGTCGCTGCGTCAAACAAGAACATTCCTGCAGAAGTTCGCACAGGGCGTTTCAGGCAAGACTTATACTTCAGGCTTGCTGTAATCCCCATTGTCATCCCTCCGTTGCGCGAAAGAAAAGAAGACATACCGGTGCTTGCCAGGCATTTCTTAAGGCAATTTGCCTTAGAACAGAAAAGGGCTGTTCCAAGACTTGATGAAGAGGCCATTGGCACACTGATTTCATACCCCTGGCCGGGAAACGTACGAGAGTTAAAAAACGCAATGCACCAGGTTTCGATAATGTGTGACAGCCATGTCATACGGAAGAGGGACCTTCCCTGGCTCTTTTATGATTCTGAATGGCACCTGCCTGGCTTAAGGCAAGAAGAAGGCAGCCGCCAGAGTTGTTCTACTGGCCAGCAAATCAATGGCCTGGCTCCTCTGGATGAAATGGGCCTAAAAGAGCTCAGGCAGCTTGCTTGGAATCAGATCGAGATAGATAGGATAAAGAAAGCCCTTGACTTGCATAATCAGAATCGTACCCATACAGCCCGGTACCTTGGGATTTCAAGGCGGACGCTTCAGACGAAGATCAAAAAGTATGGTATCTAGCCGGCTGCTGCTACTGCGCATTATGCTTCACACCTGGTAAACTGAATTTCACACCCGGCGGCGTGAAATTTGCCGTGACGGCTGCTGCCAAAGCTATCCCCTTAGTTGAAACCGGGCTAAGGTATGGCACATATACCCAGTGTAGGCCTGTTTCAGGGCCATATTCGAGTCAATCACGAAACACGGTAACTACCTCCTGGCGATTCAAAGAGCGGTGGCATTGATTTTGCATCTGATATTGATCCGAAGGAGGTATGTACTAAATGGAGGATTTTGCCCGGACCAACGTTGGCGTAGGAAAACTGTTCACTGATCCTGATCCGGACAAGGCGAGAGCCCATTTCAGATCAAAATCCAGAGTAATGAGCAACAAGATTATGACTGTAAATGAGGCAGTAACCCGATTTGTTGACCACGGAGATTATGTATCCATAGGCGGTTTCGGGACCAACAGGATACCTACGGCTGTTCTTCACGAGATCTTGCGGCAGGGCAAGAAGGATTTGGGGCTTTCGGGGCACACGGCTACCCATGATTTTCAGATCATGGCTGCAGGCGGCGTCTTGAACAGGGTTGATGTAGCCTATGTTGTAGGCTTGGAGGCCCGGGGGCTATCAAGAGCTGCCCGAAAGCTGTTTGAAGAGGCCAGGATAGAGGTTTGCGAATGGACCAATGCAGCCCTTGCATGGAGGTATAGAGCTGCGGCAATGGGAGTCCCTTTTATGCCTGCAAGGGTTATGTTCGGTACTGATACGTTTAAGTACAGTGCTGCCAGGGAAATGAATTGCCCGTTTACCGGCAAGAAACTGCTGGCTCTTCCTGCTCTGTATCCTGATGTTGCCATTATCCATGTCCACAGGGCAGATAAGCACGGAAACGCACAGATTGACGGTATCACCGTATCAGACTTTGATGTGGCGAGGGCGGCTAGAAAAGTGATTCTATCTGCTGAAAAGATAATCGAAACAGATGAGATCCGAAATGATCCTTCGCGAACCCTGATTCCTTACTATTGTGTCGACGCAGTATGCCACGTTCCATATGGTAGTTTTCCGGGAAATATGCCGTATGAGTATTTTTCAGATGAAGATCACCTAAGAGAATGGTTGTCTGCAGATGGCCACACCAGCACCCTCGAACCGTTTCTATCAAAATACGTTTTTGGAACAAAGGACTTTTGTGAATATCTTGGCCTTTGCGGCGGTGAAGAAAGGCTTGCTCAGCTGCGAGACCTTGAGCTTATGCATGCTTAAGGCTTAAAGGACTTCTCTGCCTGATTCTGATTTTGCTAGCGTTCATTGTTTGTAAGTTACTGAAGGAGGGCTTGACCGAATGGACTACAACGCTATGGAACTTATGATATGTCTTGCATCAAGGATTCTTGAGGACGGTTCTACAGTGGTTGTCGGCACAGGGGCTCCTTGCGCCGCGGCCATGCTGGCCCAGAAGACCCATGCCCCAAATCTGATGATACTGTTTGAGGCAGGAGGGGTTGGGCCGCTTCTGCCCACTATGCCTATTTCAGTAGGCGACTCACGTACGTTCTACAAAGCCATTATGGCTTCAAGCATGCCCGAAATCATGGAGACATGCCAGAGGGGCCTTATCGATTATTGCTTTTTAGGCGGAGCTCAAATTGACAAGTACGGCAATATCAACTCTACAGTTATCGGTGACTTCTACAGGCCCAAAGTACGCTTTCCAGGTTCAGGAGGTGCCAATGACCTGGCCTCTCTTTGCTGGCGCACTTTGATGATTTCGCCCCATGATCCCAGGCGTTTCGTTGAAAAGGTAGACTTTGTCACTACGCCCGGATATCTGTCAGGCAAGGGGGCAAGGGAGGCTGCCGGGCTTCCGCCAGGCACAGGCCCTTACAAAGTGATTACCAACTTATGTGTAATGGGCTTCGATGAGGAAACAAGCCAGATGAAGGTCGAATCGACTCACCCGGGGATAACAAGAGATGACATAATCAAGAACACAGGGTTCGAACTACTGTGGGACCATGATGTCAAAGAATCTTTGGCGCCTACCGGGGAGGAATTAAGGATACTCAGAGAAGAAGTAGATCCTATGAAATACATTATCGGGCGACAGGCAAGCTGAGGGAGGAATATCAATGAGTCAAGCGGTAATCGTAAGTGCTGTCAGGACAGGCATTGGTACGTTTGGAGGCGCACTGTCGAATATTCCGGCAAGCCGGCTAGGTGCAGTGGTGATTAGAGAGGCCGTAAAGCGGGCCAATATTGACACCTCTCTTATAGATGAAGTGATCATAGGGAATGTCCTGGGAGCAGGCCAGGGGCAGAACATAGCCAGGCAGGCGGCTCTTTACGCCGGGCTCCCCGAGGAAATACCGTGCATGACAGTGAATAAGGTTTGCGGTTCGAGTTTAAAGTCAGTGGCCGTGGCAGCCCAGGCCATTGCAGCAGGCGATGCAGAGATAGTTGTAGCCGGCGGAACTGAAAACATGGACATGGCGCCATACCTGTTGCCTAAGGCAAGGTATGGATACAGAATGGGCAATTCGGAACTGGTAGATTCAATGATCACAGACGGGCTTTGGTGTATATTTGGCAACACCCATATGGGCATAACTGCAGAGAATGTAGCTGAAAGATTCGGAATAACCAGGGAAGAACAAGATGCCTACGGAGCCTTGAGCCAAAACAAGGCAGAGGCGGCTATAACGGCCGGGCGCTTCAAGGATGAGATAGTTCCGGTTGAGATTCCTCAAAGAAAAGGCGACCCTGTTATTTTCAGCCAGGATGAACACGCCAGATTCGGTACAACTATCGACAAACTGGCCAGGCTCAGGCCGGCGTTTAAGAAAGATGGCACTGTAACTGCAGGCAACGCCTCAGGCATCAACGATGGAGCTGCAGCCGTAGTGGTCATGTCCAGGGCTAAAGCACAGGAACTTGGAATAGAGCCAATTGCAGCAATAAGAAGCTGCGCGTCGGCAGGCGTAGCCCCTGAGATCATGGGAACCGGGCCGGTTCCCGCAACTCGAAAAGCTCTTAAGAAAGCCGGATTGGATATTGGCCAAATAGATTTAGTCGAGCTAAACGAGGCATTCGCTTCTACCACTTTGGCCGGCATTAGGGAACTAGGGCTCGATCCCGGTAAAGTAAATGTCAATGGCGGGGCTATAGCCCTGGGGCATCCTATTGGAGCAAGCGGAAGCAGGATTCTTGTTACTTTGTTACACGAGATGCTCAAGCAAGATGCCAAGAGGGGCCTGGCTACCATGTGTATTGGCGGTGGAATGGGAATAGCCATGATAGTTGAAAGGTAGTCATTACCCTGGGGAGTCAGGCAGACCGTGCCCCTGGCTTCGGGCCAGGGGCCTTAGTCTTTGTCCTGAGTTTTGCGCTGCATAGAAGACCCAAGAAATAGTACAGGTTTCCCGTACTTAGACCGCAGACCGTCCATAGATCTTGAGACATTGTCCCATGAGGAAGGCTTACTTTCAAACAAAGAAGGCGGGATTCTGTCTTCAGGTATTAGCCCTTTTGCGGTAACTCCTACCAACCTTACAGGCCTTTGCCGTTTTACAGACTCAAGAAGTTTGCTTGCCTCTTGAAATATGTCAGGGTCAGACGAGATATGTTCAGGGGTTGTATGTTCTCTCGTAATTGTTGAAAAGTCGGCAAACCTTATTTTGATGCCTACAGTTTTGCACTTTAGCCCGGCCTTCCGCAATCTGAATGCAACGTTTTGGCTGAGCGATGCCAGATGGGATCTGAGGATGTTCCAGTCTGAAATATCATGTTGGAAAGTAGTTTCTTCACCGATTGATTTAGCTTCCCTTGACCGGGTTACAGGCTCATTATCTATTCCATTGCAAAGTTCTGAAACCCGGGCCCCTGACTTCCCAAATACCTTGACGAACCAGTCCTCTGGCATTTGCCTAAGTGTTCCTACTGATGTGATTCCCATCGAAGCAAGTTTTGCCCCTGTCTTTGGGCCGACCCCTGGAAGACGTGACACATGCAGCCCGGAAAGGAAAGAAAAAGCTTCATCTCTTTCGATCACTCTGAGCCCGTCTGGTTTAGCCAGGTCAGATGCTATCTTTGCAAGGTACTTGCAATATGAGATACCGGCTGTCACAGTTATCCCGAGTTCCTGTTTGACTTCCTTACGTATACGGGAGGCCATTTGCACTCCATCTTCCCCTGTTGCATCTATGAACGCTTCATCTATAGACAGTTCTTCAATCAAAGGCGAGTACTTATCGAAGATGGCAAACATGGCCCCAGAGACTTCTTGATACCTTTTCATCCTGGGCTTTACAAAGATACCTGTTGGGCATAACCGGTAAGCTTGGGAAACAGGCATTGCAGAACGGACTCCATAAGCCCTTGCTTCGTATGAGCAAGTTGACACGACTCCCCGGCTTCTTGGGTCATGGCCTACTATTACCGGTTTCCCTCGTAGCTCCGGATTGTCTCTTTGCTCAACAGACGCGAAAAAAGCATCAGCATCTATATGAATTATAAGTCTTGAACGAATAGCTGCCGGAATGGGACACATAGAATCATTCCCTTAAGTGAAACTACATAGGTACCCGTACTTTCATTATAATAGACACAGGGAACCAGAAAAGGTACTATATCCGGAGGTAACCAAAATGAAGCAAAATTCTCTTGGAAACACAGGCATTGAAGTAACAGAGCTTTGTTTCGGCGTTCTTCCCATGGGGCCCAGCCAATTTGGCCTATCTCCCGTAGAAGGCGGAGAACTTATTGAAGATGGCATACGCAAGGGCATAAATTTCCTGGACACTGCCCAGAGTTACCGGACGTACCCACATATTAGAAAAGCCTTGGACAACCTGGGGGGTAAAAAATGCGATGTTGTGATTGCCACCAAGTCAGCTGCAACAACGTATGCAGACATGAAGTCTGCGGTTGAAGAGGCAAGGAAAGCCCTTGACAGGGATGTAATTGATATCTTTCACCTTCATGCGGCAAGGGTAGATTCTAAGGTATTTGAAGAGCGAAAAGGCGCTCTGGATTGCCTGGTAGACTGTAAAGCTAATGGAACCGTAAGGGCCGTAGGCATATCAACCCACTCTGTAGATGTGGTGCGTGCAGGGAAGGACGTAGATGTGATTGACGTAATATTCCCGATAATCAATACAGAAGGGCTGGGAATTCTGCACGGTACCAGAGACGATATGGCACAGGCAATTGCAGGTGCGTCACTTGCGGGCAAGGGGCTCTATGCAATGAAAGCCCTTGGCGGCGGCAACCTTCTTGCAGACAGAGAAGGCGCATTTGATTATGTAAGGAAATTGCCTGGCATCAGCTCAGTGGCAGTAGGCATGGTCAACAAAGATGAACTCGATATGAACTTGCGGATTTTCGAAGGAGAAGTTGTTCCTGCCGGCCTTGCCGAGAGAACCATTCGTGTAAAGGCTTTGATAATCCAGGCGTTCTGCAAAGGGTGCGGCAGATGTGTTGAGATTTGCCCTAACATGGCAATGTCAATTATTGATGGCAAAGCTCGAAATCACAGAGAGAAGTGTATTTTGTGCGGGTATTGTGCCCCGGCCTGCCCTCAATTTGCAATAAGGCTGATCTAGAATAGGGGTGTTAGCATAATTCGCTATTGGGCTTCTTGGCCAAAGACATAGTTCAATATTGTAAGCTGCAGCAGGTGAAATGAAATACACCAAGCTGCTGCGATTCTGGGGGGCGGGGTGGGAGGTAGGGAATGACGAAACTTAAAGATTTGTACTCAACTATACAGGAAGACTTGTGCCCGAAGGATTTATCCGGCGAGTCCGGGTTTTCAAGGCATGAGCGAAATATCAGAATCAATATTTACCATGGAATAGCCAATATTATTTCACTCAACCTGGCTGCTCCATTTATCGGCATATATGCTATCAAGATTGGCGCATCTAACCTTCAGGTAGGCCTTTTGTCTTCAGGGCCGGCACTGGTAAGCCTTTTGTGTATGATACCTGGAGGCAAATACATGGATAGACAGGCCGCCCAGAAGAAAACATTGTCAAGCCTCATCTTTTTTCACAGGCTATTCTATTTCCTTATAGCGTTGATTCCGTTTTTCACAGAGGATAAGCGGGCTTCATTGCTTGTCGCTGCAGTAGCCTTGATGAATATCCCGGGCTCTGTTTTCAACGTTGGGTGGCAGGCATACATATCGAAAGTTATCCCAGCTTCAAGGCGGGCCGATGCCTTTGCCGCAAGAAACAGGCTTATGAACCTTGCAGGCACTATTGTGGTCCTCGTCACAGGGAGGGTAATCGACGCTGTTAGGTTCCCTGTAGGTTACCAGATTGTGTTTGCAGGGGCTTTTGCCATGGCGCTGGTTGAAATATGGGTATTTGGACATATCGACCAAGGAGTATCTGTTTCTTCTGAGCCCCAGAGAGAACCTCTACGGGAATTGCCTGCCGGCCAGGATATGCCCGGCAGCAATGGAACCGGTAAGAGTGACAACGGGATCTTGCAGTCTATTATCAACGACATAAGGCAGGTCTTCAAGAATGGGCCATTTGTCCGGTTTATGCTTGCATCATTGGTATTTCACTTCTCATGGCAAACGCCATGGCCCTTGTTTACCCTGTATCAAGTCAAGGAACTTGGTGCCAACAATACCTGGGTGAGCCTTCTGAGCCTGGCCAACACAGGTGGCTCGCTTGTAGGCTACGGATTCTGGGCAAGGATGTTGAACAAGCACGGGAATTTGATGACGCTTTTCATGTCAAGTATATGGATCTTCATCGTACCTACTGTATATGCCTTTTCAAAGAGCCTTGCAACCATAGCCGTGTTTAACCTGCTTACAGGAGCTATCTTTTCTGGGGTTAACCTTGCCTTGTTCAACGCTTTGCTTGACGTTACTCCTGATAACAACAAAGCTACTTACATTGCATACTATACAACTGCAATAAACGCTTCGGCTATTGTGGCACCGGTTATAGGTGTAAGGTTGAATGATTTATTCGGCTTCTTCTGGGCATTTCTCATATGTGCCGCTCTCCGGGTTATTGGCAGTCTTATGTTCCTGTTGGTTAACTACTTTGAGAAACGAATGCCTGTGCCGGGGAATCGCCAAGTGAGCATGTGAGGCCAGGTGGATTCTTAGAGTTACAAGGCGATTATTCCTTGGATTGGAGGAAAATCCAATGAAAACTGTTCTGCTTACAGGCCCTTTCAAAACAGAAATTGTCGATATTCCTGCGCCTGAGTTGCCTAAAGGAGGGCTCTTGCTAACTAACAGGGCATGCGGCATTTGCGGCAGCGATGTCAGAGCGTGGGGGCAAGGAACCCATGGCCGGGGTGGTATCGGACACGAAGTAGTCGGCGTGATTAGTGAGGCTTCTAGGCAGGCGCTCAAGGCTGGTTGGAAGCCGGGCATACGAGTCATACCTGTACCTGTTGCATGCGGGCATTGCAGATACTGTCTTTCAGGCAATGAGCAAATGTGTCCCGATAGGGCCCATGCAGGATTTGAAGGCCCCGGGGGCTTTTCGGAAATACTGCCGGTGCCTTCAGTCACTGTGCAGAGCCATGGATTGCTTTGTGTACCTGACGGCCTAGATGACATTGAAGCTGTGTTGTGCGAACCACTTGCCTGTGTGCTAAACGGCCAGGAAAAACTGAGTATCGGGCCAGGGAAATCAGTCTGTGTCATCGGCGCAGGCCCCATAGGTGTATCCCATGCTCTCTTGGCTCGCAAGCGAGGTGCATCAAGGGTTTTTCTGCTAGACATTAAGAGCAGGCGGCTTGCCCTGGCACAGTGGGTTGGGGCAGATGAATACATAGACTCAAGCGTGAATAGCCCAGTCGAAGAAGTTATGAGGCTTACCGAGGGCCACGGAGTTGATTTTGTAATTGTTTGCTGTTCCTCACCGGAAGTCCAGGCAGATGCTGTGCATATGGCTGCAAGGTTAGGATGCGTGCTGTACTTTTCGAGTGTGGCCAGAGATGCCGAAATGGTACCCATTAATATCCAGGCAGTGCACCGCAGAGAGATCACGCTCATCGGTTCTAGAAATGCTGCCAGGAAGCACTTTGCCCTTGCCCTGGATATGCTCGCAAGGGAGAGCTGGCGGCGTCTGGTAACTCATACTATCCCCCTAGATGATACTCAGCAAGGATTCGAGATTGTCAAATCAGGCGAGGCGATGAAGGTTGTTGTTCAGATGGAAGTCTGATGCAAATCCTGAGTGTTTGCCATTTGGAATGTTGACACAGGTTCACGTTATGTGTTAAGTTGTTGGTCAATTGAATAGCAGCTGGACCTTATCCAGAGCAGGAGAGGGACTTGGCCCGATGACCCTGCGGCAACCCGTACGAAGTGCGAAGGTGCCAATTCCAGCAGGACCCGCCCAGAATAGCGGTTCTGACAGATAAGGGGATGATATGATGCCTCTCTTCTTGTCAGGGAGGCATTTTTGTATCCCGCCGGAGGTGTTTGTCTAGATGATATCGGTTGTAGATTTGAACAAGACGTTTGATACTCCTTCAGGAACTGTAAATGCCCTTACGGATGTAAGATTTTCAGTCGAGTCAGGAGAGATTCTGGGGATTTACGGTCCTTCAGGTGCAGGTAAAACCACGCTGCTGCGCTGCCTTGCTCTGCTGGAAAGGCCAGACTCAGGTGAGATATGGCTTAACGGGCAGAATATCCTCTGCCTCTTAGGTGAGGAGCTCAGGCAGATACGCATGAAAATCGGCGTTGTGTTTCAAGGGTATAATCTTCTGTTTTCCAGAACTGCTCTTGGAAATGTAATGCTTCCCCTGGAAATACAGGGCTTCAGCAAAGACAAAGCCCAGAGGAAAGCTTCTGAGTTTCTTGGCCTGGTTGGCCTTTCACACAGAAAAGACTTTAGGCCTTCACTGCTTTCAGGCGGTGAGAAGCAACGTGTAGCCATAGCCAGGGCACTAGTTACTCAACCTGAAGTTCTAATTCTTGATGAACCGACCTCAGCGCTTGACATGGATACTGCTGTATCTATCCTTGAGGCAGTTCAAGACATTAACAGGCAGCTGGGAATTACAGTCCTTGTGGTAACACATCAAATAGATCTTGTGGGCTCTATTTGCACCAGAGAAGTATCAATAAGGAACGGAGTACTAACTCAAGCCCCCCACTTCGAACCCGGGGTGAGCCGGCATGAAGGTAAGGCAGCTTTTGCTGCCACTCCCAGAGGGGGATATTAGGATGTACATACTTAATGCTACCCAAGTGCCGGCTACTTTGAGTTCTCTACAGACAGTGTTGCCGGCAACAGTTCAAACCCTGGCAATGATTTCTGCATCATTGATTCTTGCAGAACTCCTGGGCACTCCTTTGGGAATCTGGCTGATTATGGCCGGGCCAAAGGGTATACGGCAAAACAATACTGTCTATGGGATAATCAGCGCTTTGGTCAACATCGGGAGATCAATTCCTTTTGTTATCCTAATGGTAGCCATCATACCCTTGACGAGACTGATCACAGGAACGTCATATGGCCCGGTGGCGGCAATTGTACCTCTAAGTGTCTCAGCCATTCCTTTTGTAGCCCGAATAACTGAATCGGCAATGCTCACTGTTGAACCGGGAGTGATCGATGCCTGTGTGTCCATGGGAGCCTCATGGTATCAGATAGTCAAGTATGTTTTGATACCTGAATGCCTATCTTCCCTTATATCCGGTGCAGCCATTACCGCAGTCAATTTGGTGGGTTATTCTACAATGGCTGGAGCCATGGGGGGAGGTGGTTTGGGCGATCTTGCTGTCAGGTACGGATATCACAGATGGCAGCCACTTGTCATGGCAGCATCTGTGGCGGTGCTCATAGTAGTAGTTCAAGGCATTCAACTTGTAGGCGATAGGGCTGCCAGGCGCTACCGGTGGAGGTAACCTTTGATATTTTAACAATGCAGTCCAATTACAGAAGACATAGAATCCGGAGGTGTTTCGTTTGAATAGAAGATTTTTGGCACTAACTTTTGGCCTGGTTGCTGTTCTTGCAGGTATGCTGCTGCTTTCAGGATGCAAATCCAAAGCTCTCAAGATAGGAGTCTCACCGGTTCCCCATGCTGAAATACTTGAGTTTGCCGAGCCCTTGCTTAGCAAAGAAGGTATTGAGATAGAAATCATTGAGTTTTCCGATTATGTTCAGCCGAACCTGCAGCTGGCTGACAAGCAGATTGATGCCAACTTCTTTCAGCACATTCCGTATCTTGAAAGTTTTGCAGCTGAGCGAGAACTTGACATAACCTGGGTGGCGAGAATTCACATTGAGCCTATGGGGATTTACTCAGAGAAATTGAGTTCCTTGTCTGACCTGGAAGATGGTGCGGAAGTAGGAATTCCCAATGATGCCACAAATGGTGGCAGAGCACTTATGCTACTTGAAAATGCAGGCCTTTTGAAACTCAAAGAAGGCGTGGGCATTTCAGCAACAGTCCACGATGTTATTGACAACCCGAAGAACCTAAAGTTTCGGGAACTTGACGCGGCCATGCTTCCCAGGTCTTTACAGGATTTCGGGATTGCCGTAATCAACGGCAACTTTGCCCTTCAGGCCGGCTTGTCGCCTACAGACGACTCATTGTTCCTTGAAGATGGCAACTCTCCTTATGCAAATGTAATTGCTGTCAGGAATGACAGCAAAGAAGATCCGGCTATCCAGAAACTTGTCAAGGTTCTTACAGGCCCCGAGGTTAAGAAGTTTATCGAAGATACTTACAAGGGAGGAGTCATCCCGGCTTTCTAACGGTGTCCTGCAAGACTTACCAGCGGGGATGACCCTATCTAGATTGTAATCTACAAGACCCATGGCAGGCCAACTGTACGCCAATCTACCAAGGCGTTCCGGTATGGCCTGCCTGTGATCTGTATGTGAAATTGACCCTTGAGTGTCTCAAAGATATAATTTCTTTAATGTCGACGGCTAAATTTGATTCCGCGGATTTCCGCAGTTCCGCCATAATTGCCGGCACTGGAGGTACATATTCTATGCGACTAAGTAAATCTTTCGGAAAGACATTGCGAGAACAACCCTCAGAGGTTGAAATGCCCTCACACGGCCTCATGTTGAGGGCCGGGTTGGTGTCCAAATTGGCTGCTGGTATCTATAGTTACATGCCTTTTGCATGGCGCAGCGTAAAGCGAATCGAGGCGATAATGCGTAAAGAGATGGATGCAATCGGCGGCCAGGAAATCAACATGCCTGTAGTCAACCCGGCAGATATCTGGCACGAATCCGGCAGGTGGAACGAAATCGGCCCTGAGATGGCGCGTTTCAAAGATAGGTCAGGAAGGGACATGTGTCTGGCAATGACCCATGAAGAACCTGTAACCGATCTTGCCAGGCGTTTCATCAGCTCTTACAGGCAGCTTCCTTGCGTTGTATACCACATACAGACAAAATTCAGAGACGAGCCGCGGGCAAGAGGAGGGCTTGTAAGGGTACGGGAATTTATCATGAAAGACGCATACAGTTTTCATGAGGATCAAGCAGATTTGAGTGCTTATTACCCTTACATGTGCCGGGCATATGAAAGAATCTGCCAAACATGCGGAGTACCTGTGGTAAAGGTGCTTTCAGACGTGGGCATGATGGGTGGGAGCCTTGCCCATGAATTCACCTACGTAACTGATGCAGGTGAAGATACTTTGATTTTGTGCCCAAAGTGCGGTTATGCAGCTAACCGGGAGGTTGCAATCTTTGATAAGGACGCAGCCCTTAAGAATGCCGGTACCGAACCGGATAAAACCCAGGCTAGTACAGAAAAGGTGCATACTCCGGGCAAGAGCTCAATTGCCCTTGTAACTGAGTACCTTGGAGTCAGGCCAACCTCAAGTCTGAAAACCATGGTCTATTTTGCCCAAGGAGCCAAAGAGCCTGTTATGGTGGTAATCCGTGGAGACCTTGACGTAAACGAGCGCAAACTTGCAAATCTTCTCAACACGCCGGAGGTACGTATGGCTTTGCCAGAGGAACTTGAGAGTCATGGATTAGTCCAGGGGTTTATGTCGCCTGTCGGACTTGAACATATTCAGGTGGTAGCAGATGATAGCATATTGACGGGCCATTCCTATGTTGCCGGAGCCAACGAGGCCGGTTACCACTTTGTAAACGTGGTTCCAGGGCGGGATTTCATCATAGGGCTACGTGGAGAGATTGCAGCAGCCAGGGTAGGAGACCCATGCTCAGTATGTGGGGAACCACTGGCCGTGAGAAGGGGCATTGAAGTAGGGAACACGTTTATGCTTGGAGTAAGGTACTCAAAGGCAATGGGGGCTAACTTCCAGACTGAAGAAGGAACACTTGAACCTGTAGTCATGGGCTGTTATGGAATGGGCGTAGGCCGGCTGCTTGCTTGTGTACTTGAGGAAAACTGTGACGAAAAGGGTATTGTCTGGCCTATTACAGTAGCCCCATACCAAGTTCACTTGATGAATTTGGGCACTTCTGACAGGATTCAGAAAACTGCTGAGGAAGTATATGAAAGGCTTTCGCTAAAAGGAATAGAGGTTCTGTATGACGACAGAGACGAATCGGCAGGGGTCAAGTTCAACGATGCAGACCTGTTGGGGATGCCTATCCGGATTACGATTTCAAATAGAAGCCTAAAAGCAGGCGGTGCTGAAGTTAAGCTAAGACGCTGCACAGAATCAACGATTATTGGACTTGACGCACTTGAAGACAGTGTAAACAAGCTGGTATCCCAAGAATTTTCAAGATATATGCCGGAGTAAATGGAGTTTCATTGGATATAAGGCGTCGTAGGAGGATACTAACATGGTAGAGAAGCTTGGAAGGGACCTTCAAGCTAACGAGATTCGCAGATCATTTCTAGGATATTTCCAAAGCCAGGGACATACAGTTGTTCCAAGTTCGTCACTGGTGCCCCATGGTGATCCTACTTTGCTGTTTACAAATGCCGGTATGGTTCAGTTCAAAGATGTTTTCCTTGGGTTGGATACAAGGCCATATAGAAGGGCGGTTACTTCACAGAAATGTGTCAGGGCCGGCGGCAAACACAACGATTTGGACAATGTAGGCTTTACAAGACGCCATCAGACATTCTTTGAAATGCTTGGCAACTTTTCATTCGGTGATTATTTCAAAGAAGATGCCATAGAATTTGCCTGGGATTTTCTCATTAAGGTACTGGGGCTGCCCCCTGGCCGCATGTGGGTTACAGTTTTCAAAGAAGATGACGAAGCCGAGCAATTGTGGAAGAAAATATCAGGCCTTCCGCCATCAAGAATCGTGAGGATGGGGGAGAAGGACAACTTCTGGGCTATGGGCGAAACCGGGCCATGCGGGCCTTGTTCTGAGATCATAGTCGACAGGGGAGAAAACTTGAGCTGCGGTTCAGGCTGTGGGCTGGGGAAGTGCGATTGCGACAGATGGCTTGAAATCTGGAATTTGGTATTCATGCAGTTTCTGCGCAATGAAAACGGTGATCTGGACCCCCTGCCCAAACCTAGTATCGATACAGGCATGGGATTGGAAAGGATAGCGTCAGTGCTGCAGGGAGTTGACAGCAATTTTGATACAGACCTTTTCGTACCGCTTACCGAAAAGGTAAGAGAAATCGCAGGAATAAAACCCAATGACTCTGATGGGGTGTTTCCGTCAAGGGTCATTGCTGACCATATTAGGGCCTGTACCTTCCTTGCGGCAGACGGAGTTCACCCGTCTAACGAAGGCAGAGGGTATGTAATGCGCCGTATTCTGAGGCGTGCCGTAAGGTTCGGAAGAGTCCTTGGTATTAAGAAACTGTTTTTGGCCCAATTGGTGCCGGTGGTTACAGCAATTATGGGAGATGCTTACCCAGAGTTGAGAGAGAAAGAGGAATACATTCAGGATATCCTGGCCAAAGACGAAGAACGGTTCTTGAGTACCCTGGAAGGCGGGCAGGCTCGGGCACAGGAAATTATTGAAGAAGCAAAGAGACTTGGCCGTACAGTATTGCCGGGGCGCGAGGCTTTCCTATTGTATGATACATTTGGTTTTCCCATAGACCTAACAAAGGATATCGCGCGGGATGCAGGCCTTTCTGTTGATGAAGAAGAATTCGACGCTGCACTTGCAGAGCAGCGTGATCGGAGCAGAAAAGCCAGAAGAGGTTCTTTTGCAGATGCCCTTGAACTTCATGACGTTGTAAAAGATCTTACAGAGACCAGGTTCACAGGTTACTCATCACTTGAAACTACAACTCGCGTCGCAGCCATTGTCGTGGACAACACCAGGCTTTCTGAACTTGAGCCCGGGACTGACGGCTTGATCGTCTTGGAAGAGACACCTTTCTACGCCACCGGAGGAGGCCAGGAACATGATACAGGAATCCTGGAAAGTGTAGGAGGCAAGCAGGTTCTGGGAAAGGTCCTGGGTGTCGATAGAACTCAGTATGGAGTAGTGTTCCATCATGTTAAGGTTGCCGGCCCTGGTATAATGGTTGGCCAAGATGTTGCTGCAAAGGTGGATCAACGCAGGCGTACAGGGCTCAAACAGCACCATACTGCAACTCACCTGTTGCACAAGGCGCTGAAAGCAGTTCTCGGAGACGAAGTGCAGCAGTCAGGCTCTCTAGTTGAGGATTCACGGCTCAGGTTCGACTTCAACTATGAAAAGAGCGTGTCTTATGACGACATTGAGCGGGTACAACGCATTGTAAACGAGATGATCATGACAGACGCCCCGGTTACCGTATACGAGTCATCCCTAGAGGAAGCAAAAGCCAAGGGAGCCATAGCCCTATTCGGCGAAAAATACGGTGAGAAGGTACGAGTAATCGAGATACCCGGGCTTTCCACAGAACTATGCGGAGGGACTCACGTATCCCGGACAGGAGAAATCGGCCCTTTCATTATTGAATCTGAATCTTCAATTGCCGCAGGTGTCAGGCGGGTAGAAGCAGTAGCCGGTATGAGCGCATTAAACTCCATTGAAAACATGAAGCGCTCACTGAGAACTGTATCAAGCCTCTTGGAAACTACTCCTCAAGATCTGGTTATGAAAGTGGAAGGCTTGAAAGATACTGTTGCAGCTCATAAGCGTGAAATCGTAGGCCTGAAGAGGGGTAGGGCCGGCAATATAGCTGCAAACCTGCTTGGTGATAGCAGATCATCTTTGAAGGTTGGGAACCGGTTAGTGGTTGTTTCACGTCAAGATGATATGAGCCCTGATGAGTTGCGAAACCTTGGGGACCTGCTCAAAGAAGAAGGGGCCTCTGTAGCAATTCTCGGGTCAGGAAAAGGGGAAAGGGCCTTTCTTACGGTGATGGTCAGTCAAGACCTCACAGGCCTAGGTGTCGATGCTGTGGCGATTGTCAGAAAGGGAGCCAAAATCCTGGGGGGGTCAGGCGGTGGGAAAAAACACCTGGCTCAAGCAGGCGGGAAGAACTCCCGGGAGATAGATAAGGCTCTGGAAATTGCTGCAGCAGAAGCGGCTGAGATTCTGGGCAAGATTTAGGCAGCAGTTATGATCTGAAAAAGGATATGCCCCATAGCAGAGAGAATTATGGGAATGGGGGGAAGCAATTATGGCTGAATTTGAAGAAACCAGATTCTTTACGGTCAAAGTGGAAAAGGAGAATGAGACCAGAGATATCATTCTAAAAGTATACAATGCCCTTAAGGAAAAAGGGCATAACCCGGTCAGCCAGATAGCCGGCTATCTCTTATCCGGTGATCCTACCTACATCACCAGCCATGGCAATGCCCGTAGCTTGGTAAGAAAAGTGGAAAGAGATGAAATCCTCGAAGAACTTATTCGGGTATATGTTGACCGGTACAGCTAATACCGGGGATAGATTTTACTGAGTAAGGTGACGCGACGACTTGCTCCTTGCCTGTTGCGTCACCTTACTATTGTGTTATTCTCGGGAGAAATCTTCCAGCAGCCGGGATTGTGGTTCTGAGCAAACTACAGTAGAATTCGTTTAGCGGTAAAGGCACATTTGGTGTACCAGCCATCTACAAGAAGGGATGCTAAATGATACCCATCAGAGATACTCAAAGAACCCATGGACGGCCCTTCGTAAACTGGACGATAATTCTCCTGAACATACTTGTGTTTGGGTTCGAACTGACCCTTAGCGAACCGATGCTTCAGTCGTTCATAGTTAAGTGGGGAGTTGTCCCTGGTGTTATCACCAATCCTGGCGGATTTCCCAAAGAGGCTCTGATTCAGACAAGTGGCATAGCCGGGATATTTACGTCTCTATTCATACATATTGGTTGGGTACACCTCATAGGCAACATGCTATACTTGTTCATTTTCGGCGATAATGTCGAAGATATTTTGGGCCACGGCAAGTACCTGCTGTTTTATCTTGCATCTGGGGTATTTGCGTCTGTTGCACACATAGTCTCGGATCCACGATCACTGGTTCCTACAGTTGGGGCAAGCGGTGCAGTAGCAGGAGTTCTTGGAGCATACTTTATCAATTTCCCGCGTTCCAGAGTTCTTGCATTAATTCCCATCGGGATTTTCTTACCTGTCGTTGAAGTGCCTTCAATACTGTTTCTCTTCCTTTGGTTCTTCACAAATTTGCTATCAGGCGTTGCTTCCCTTGGAGTCCAGGCCCAAGGCGGTGTGGCCTGGTGGGCTCATGTCGGCGGCTTTGTTGTTGGAATGCTTCTTTCGATTTTGAGGCGCAGAAGGCATTTGAGGCAGTAGAGACTGGAACGCAGGCTAAAAAGATCTATAAAGTTTTGGCTTTGACTCTATAAGAATGATATGGTAATACAGTGACGGTTGCTGATCACTATTGGTAAGAAGGAATGTTTTTGCCTGTTAAGTAAAGTAATTTAACGAATTCTATTAACTTGCCGGAGGGATTCTAATTGCCCAAAATCACGCTTTCTGTAATTAAGGCAGACGTAGGAGGCTTTGTCGGCCATTCAAGCGTTCACCCTGATCTCATGGAGGCTGCAAGAAATTGCCTTGCCCAGGATGGAAGCGGAATGCTTACCGACTATCTGGTTACCCACGTAGGTGACGACATGGAACTAATCATGACTCACAAGCTCGGGGTAGACAATAAGGAAATCCATGAGCTGGCGTGGAATGCATTCCTAAAAGCCACTGAAGTAGCCCGTAAGCTGAAACTCTACGGAGCAGGACAGGATCTATTGTCCGATGCATTCTCAGGAAATATAAAGGGGCTTGGCCCAGGCGTTGCGGAAATGGAGTTCGAAGAAAGGCCTTCTGAACCCATTGTAATTTTCATGGCAGATAAGACTGAGCCCGGAGCCTGGAATTTGCCGTTGTACAAGATTTTTGCAGACCCATTTAACACAGCAGGCCTTGTAATTGATCCGAAGATGCACAAAGGGTTTGATTTTGAAGTTCATGACCTTATTGAGCATAAGAAAGTCATTTTTCACTGCCCTGAAGAGATTTATGACATGCTCGTCTTCATTGGTGCACCAGGCCGTTACTGCATTAAGTCTGTGTTTTCCAGAACCTTGGATGACATTGCCGCTACATCATCTACACAAAGGCTGAACCTTATGGCCGGCAGGTACGTAGGAAAAGACGATCCAGTTTGTATTGTCAGGTGCCAAAGTGGGATGCCTGCAGTAGGAGAGGTTTTGGAGCCTTTCTCAAGGCCTCACCTGGTTGCAGGATGGATGCGCGGGTCTCACAACGGGCCCCTTATGCCTTGTAGTGTAGAGAATAGCACCCCTACCAGGTTTGATGGGCCTCCGCGTGTTGTTGGCCTTGGTTTCCAGTTGTGTAATGGCAAACTTGTAGGCCCTCAGGATTTCTTTGCAGATCCTGCTTACGACAGGGCAAGGCAAATGGCAAATGAGATAGCTGATTACATGAGGTCTCTGGGGCCCTTTGAGCCTCACAGGCTTGGGCTTGAAGAACTGGAATATACCACCTTACCTCATGTCATGAATAAGCTGTCAGGGAGGCTTGTTCCCCTCAAGTAATTCAGTACAAAACGTGAAGAAAAAGGGCCCCCTTTCCCAGGGGCCCTTGTAAGTTGGTGGTAATCTTTGAAATACTCTTTGTTGGGAAAGACACATCTCAAAGTTTCGGCCCTTTGTTTTGGTTCTCTGATCGTTGGGCCGGCCCAGTACAACCTCTCTTTATTACAGAGTCAATCTTTGATAAGAGATGCCTTGGCCCTGGGCGTCAATTTCTTTGATACCAGCGAGTTTTATGGAGTGTATCCACAACTGCGCTGCTTGAGCAAAGAAGAAAACGTTGTAATATCCTCAAGAAGTTATGCAGTTTCCAGGGACGAGATGGTTCGAAGCCTTGAAATGGCCAGACAGGGAATGGGCAGGGACAGGGTTGAGGTGTTTGGCCTCCATGAACAAGAGTCAGGGCTTACGCTGAAGGGCCACAGGCAAGCTCTTGAGTATCTGGCAGAGTCTCGAGAGAAAGGGCTAATTGATGCTGTATCGGTTTCCACACACCATGTGGCGTGTGTAAGATCAGCTTCCTTGCTGCCTGAAGTAGATGTGATTTTCGCCATTTTGAACATAGATGGCCTAGGAATAGCCGATGGGTCTAGGGAAGATATGGAACAAGCCCTTGCATTTGCACGATATATGGGTAAGGGAATATATATCATGAAAGCTCTTGGCGGAGGGCATTTATACCGGCGAGCCTATGATGCGCTTAGGTATGTTAGAGAGTTTCCACATAAAGACAGCGTATGCGTTGGAGCAAAAAACAAGGCCGAACTTGAATTTGCATCCAAGGTACTGTCTTCGGATATTTCATGTGGAGAAAGGGAAAAACTGGAGTCGGAGATTCAAGGAGCCAAAAAGCGTTTGGTGGTTGAAGACTGGTGCCAGGGTTGCGGCAGGTGCCGTGAAAAATGCGGGTTTTCTGCCATATCTATTGTCAACGGAAAGGCCACAGTTGATGAGTCCAGGTGCATGTTGTGTGGGTACTGCGCCAGAGTATGCAGATATTTTTGCCTCAAGGTAATTTAGGAGAAACGGTGGTGAAGCTCTCTGGAATCAGGGTCAAACAGTACGGCAACAGGAAAACTAATCGGGGTAGACCTGGGATTGAAACGAGTAGGTACATCAATTAGCGACGATTTGGGTATTTTCGCCCACCCTTTGGCTATGATACCTTACAGCAATCAATCACAGGTTCTTGAGGACCTAATTGACCTAGGCCGTGACAAAAAAGCCTCTGGGTTCGTTGTTGGAATTCCTAAGAACATGGATGGAACTCTTGGAGAATCTGCAAGACGATCTATCCGGTTTGCCAGAAAACTTCAGGCCAGGAGCGGCTTACCAGTTATACTTTGGGATGAGCGGTTAACTACTTCTCAAGCCGAGCGAGAAATGATAGGCTTGGGATTGTCGAGAAAAAGAAGAAGACTGACTATAGACCAAGCAGCTTCTGTATTGATTCTCGAAAACTACCTGCGCGTGGTGGCCAACACTAAGCAGGGATGAAGGGTAGTGAGAACATGAATAATCGAGATGACAAAAAGAATAGTCAAATGCCTGACGAAGAAGAACTGCTTTACGACGATATGGTTGTGCTTACCGACGAAGAAGGAAATGAAGAGGCGTTTAGGATCCTTGTCGATGACCTGTTTGTCCAAGACAGGCAGTACGTAGTCCTTATGCCTTTAGGCAACGATTCCAACCCTGAACCCGAAATCGTCATCTTGCGCGTTGAGACATTAGAAGAAGGCGAAACCACCTTGGTCACCATAGACAACGATGATGAATGGGAAGATGTTCTTCGGGCATTTGAAGATATTGACATAGAAGACAGTCTTGGAGAGTACGAAATCGAACTCGAGGACGATGACGAAGAGGACGATAATGAAGGGGAGCCCGAGGCTTAAGGAGCTGCCCTGCAAAGGCATGAGATAAAAAGTGAACTCCGGGGGAAGACGGCACAAAGGAAAATCACTGTTAAAAGGCTTAGCAGTAGGACTGGTTATGTTGCTATGCCTTATTGGGCTTTCTCTATTTGCGTACTGGAGTTCGTGCCCTCTTCCCAAGGATTCTGATCCGGTCTCTGTCGAGGTTTTCCCAGGTGACTCAACCAGAGAAATCGCCGCAATGCTGCATGAGAAAGGGATAATCAGGAGCCCGTTGCTATTTCGAATAGTATCCCGTACCCTTAAGGCCGACGGTAGAATGCAGGCTGGTGAATACCGCTTTGAATCAGGAATATTTGTCTGGGACGCAATCGAAAGCCTTGTTGAGGGCAGGGTCGTGTACTATACCCTTACGGTCCGCGAAGGCCTCTGTGTCGAAGAAATAGCTTCACTGATAGAAGAAAGGGGCTTTGGGGATAGGGAAAGGTTCTTAGAGATTGCCAGAAACCCAGAACTAGTTGCTTCCTATGTATCTCCCGGTGAATTAGAAGAAACCAGATATCCGGTCGAAGGATACCTTTTTCCTGATACCTACAGCATACGCAAAGGTATTTCTGAAGAAGACCTTGTTTCTATGATGCTGAAACGGTTTTCCCAGGTTTTTACCAAGGAGCTCAGAGATAAAGCACAAGGCCAGGGGTTTTCTGTCCACCAGGTTTCCATTTTGGCCTCGCTCGTTGAGAAAGAGGCCATGGTGGATGAAGAGAGGCCTGTAATAGCAGCAGTCTACATTAACAGAACAAAGATTGGTATGAAACTCGATGCTGATCCTACTGTCCTGTATGCCCTGGGGAGATTTAACGGTACACTGCTTTGGAAGGACCTTGAGGTTGATTCACCGTTTAACACCTACAAGTATCAAGGGCTGCCTCCAGGTCCCATAGCCAATTTCGGTAAGTCTTCGTTAGAGGCAGTACTCAACCCTGCCAATGTCAATTATCTGTATTTTGTCTCTAAGAACGATGGAACCCATGCCTTTTCCCGAACCCTCACTGAACATTATAGGAATGTTGCTTTGTACCAGGGCAACTGATACTCCACACTGGTTCTGAATAATTTGGCTGCCTTCTCAGGAACTCTAAGAGTAACAATCTGAGAGATCACCGGGAAGGGATAGAAATGTCAGCAAAGAATGTTTTCGTAAAGTACCTCTCTATTACCGCAGTTCTAGCCTTATCAGTTTTGGTTAGCACAGTCTTAAGAGCTGATACGCCAGAGTGCCTTGCGGCACCTCCCTGGACGTTGGCTGCCCCCCAGGGTTGGTGGGATGAAGTTAACCTTCTTTCACGGCTGATTATGGGGGAAGCCACAGGTG
The DNA here is from genome assembly GCA_040766745.1 of Bacillota bacterium. Lineage (GTDB taxonomy): Bacteria > Bacillota > Sulfobacillia > Fermentithermobacillales > Fermentithermobacillaceae > JAXGPX01. The sequence continues at coordinate 552,001 of JAXGPX010000001.1, read as the reverse complement.
AGCCACTTGCCGGCCAGGTAGGCGTAGGGGCTGTCATCCTCAATAGAGTAAGGAGCCCCGAATTTCCAAACACAGTTTCAGGCGTTGTATATGATCCCTGGGCATTTGAATCAGTTGAGAACGGACTCATATGGACAAGGCAGCCCTCGGAGCAAGAAGTAAGAGCCGCCGAACTGGCTCTAAACGGATGGGATCCTACTTACGGAGCACTGTTCTTCTGGAATCCCTCTAAACCTGTCAGCCCGTGGATATGGTCCAGATCCATCATAGTCCAAATAGGGGCTCACGTCTTTGCCAGATAGATCTTAAGACTCTGTAAGGAAAGGGGTATTTATCATGCGGTGGAGACAGGATAAGACGGTGTTTTGGGCAGTCACCGTATTTGCCATTCTGGCTCTGGTTTTTGGATTAGCCCAGTATAGGCATGCCAGGCAGCTTTCACTACGTGCTGAAGCTGCAAGGCAGCGAGCCATATTCAACCTGATTTCCCACGTTGAAAACATTGAAGGTGGCCTTGCCAAAGCGAGGGTCTCGTCCACTCTTGCACAGCAAAGCTCGTTTCTGACGGCATGCTGGTCGCATTCCCAGGCGGCCCAAGAAAACATATCGCTTATTGGAATGACTACTGTAGATATGTCCGGAATGCAGAAGTTCATAGCTCAGGTAGGAGACTATTGCATGGTGTTGTCACAGAAACTTGCAAGGGGCGATGCTGTGGCTCAATCAGAATGGCAAGAACTAGCCAGGCTTGAGACATCTGTGAAGGACCTTGCCAGGGCCCTTGCAGAAACCGGTGCCAGTGCAGCTGCCGCAGGGAGCCCCAGGACAGGAATAAGATTCTCAGTACTTGGAATTAGCAACCTGTTTCTCTCGGCAGCCTCCAGTGATGAAACCTGGCTCAGGGGATTTTCTGAAATTGACAGCCTCATTCAAAGTGTTCCTTCTCCTGCGTATGACGGCCCGTTTTCCGATCGGAGCCTGGCAACTAAATCCCTGGCGACCCCCGGCCCTCAGATCTCTGATGACAAAGCAAAAGCTATAGCACTTGGTTTTCTCCACCCAGGAGAACAGTATGAATCAGTCCGTGTTGAGAACATCGAGGGAGCCATACCTGCTTTCTTAATTACCGGGAAGAGGGCAGACGGCAGTGAAGTGGCAGCTTCAACTGCCAAGGCGGGAGGCGCCGTGTTATGGGCCATGGATCAAGGGCCCAGAGCTGCAGGCAATCTGGATGTGGAAACTGCAAGGAAGTCTGCCAAACAGTTCCTGGCTTCAAAAGGTATGGAGTCTCTCATAGAGACCGGTTGGAGGAAGGCCGGAACTCCTTCTGACCGAATAGTGTTTGCTTTTGCTGCAACAACCGATATCATGGCCGGTTCCAGGCCTGTGCCGGTAGTCCTGTATCCTGACCTGGTTAAGGTTGAAGTGGCACTGGATAAAGGAAACATTATTGGGTTTGACCAGACTGCTTACCTGACTAACCATGGCCCACGCGAGTTCAAAGAGCCAATGGTCTCGATTGAAGAAGCACGAAAGACCCTCAAACCTGACCTTAAGGTCACGGGCAGCCCCAGGTTGACTGTGATCCCTATGGTGTCTGCCCGAGAGATCATGGCCTGGGAATTTCAGGTCATGCATCAGAATGATACTTACCTTATCTATGTCAATGCTATGACAGGCAAGGAAGAAATGGTTCTCAAGATGGTAATAGACGACACAGGGTCATTGACAATGTAAAGTCGTGGTTCGGGCAGCGGCGAATACCGGGAACTATAGCGAGGAATCATACTTACGGTGGCTGAAAGGAGGTGAAGGCTTTTGGCGCTTACGCAGACCGAAAGCTGGTATCTCGGAGAAGCGATCAAGGGCGAAACACTGATGTGTCAGAAACTGGCCAACTACCTCAGTCATGTACAGGATCCTGAGCTGCGCCGGCTGGTCATAGATCTCCAGAGGACGTGCCAACAGCACGTGGAAATGCTGACAGGCCACATAAGTTAGCCTTCGGAAGGGGGTAAGATCATATGTCGAGGGTATTTGGAAACACCAATGAGCAGGGCGCCCTTACAGACAGAACAATCGCTGAAGACATATTGACAAGTCAGAAGTACCTTTCAAACTACTACTATGCCCCTGCTATTTTGGAATCAATGAACCCGGAATTGAGAAGTACGTTTCAGCAAGTGCACAATGATACTCAAACAGAAGCCAAACAGATATTTGACTACCTGAATGCCAAAGGTTGGTATAAACCAAGGCAAGCAGATGCTCAATCGGTAAACGATCTCAAGAATGCGGCTCAAGAGTCACGACAGATTATCTCATCAATGTCTGACGAAACAGCAACGACAGGAGGCAGAAGCACAGTGATTAGCGGCCAGAATTTATACGGGCAGTCTACCCAGTCAAGCCAAATGCCGTCAAACCTACAGCAATCCGGAACTAGCTGGCAGGCACAGGCAGGCCAGCAAGGTGCCGGGTGGCAATCACAGCCCCAGTCATTCCAAACAGGAACAGGGTGGCAGCCTACTTACAGCCAAACCCCACAGTGGACTGGCACACAGACAGGCGAGGGCCAGAGCGGGATGGGCCCAAGCAGCCTTGCTCAATGGACACGTTGGGGAGGACAGCCAAGCTGGATGCAAACCGGAACCGGTGGCTACTCAGGTGGAGGGTACGGCGGTTTCGGAACAGGAACATCACAAAGCCAAAATGTAAGCGGATGGCAGTCACAGCCCTTCCAAGTAGGAACAGGATGGCAGCCTACTTACAGCCAAACTCCACAGTGGACTGGCACACAGACAGGCGAGGGCCAGAGCGGAATGGGCCCAAGCAGCCTTGCTCAATGGACACGTTGGGGAGGACAGCCAAGCTGGATGCAGGGCGGTGGTACAGGAGGCATTTCAGGCGGAATTTCCGGGAGCCAGGGAATGCTGGGTACTCAAGGAATCGGATACAGCGGAGGTTTCTCGTCAAGTGCTCTACACGGCCATAATGTAGGTGGGTGGCAGTCACAGCCACAATCATACCAAGCAGGAACCGGGTGGCAGCCTACTTACAGCCAAACCCCACAATGGACTGGCACGCAGACAGGTGAGGGCCAAAGCGGAATGGGCCCGAGCAGCCTTGCCAATTGGACGCGTTGGGGAGGACAGCCAAGCTGGATGCAGGGCCAGGCGGGGAATGTTCAGCCGACTCAATGGGGATAGATTGCACTAGTAGTATCCGCTCAACATAATCCCGCCAGTGACTTGAAAAGGGGTAGCTATCTACCCCTTTTGCTGATACTGGCACAGCCTATTGTGAAAGGACGATACTCTTGCCTGAATTGAGATACGATATACTATCAGGGACCTACACCATTATTGCTTCTGAGCGAGCCAAGAGGCCAAATGATTTCCGGGCAGCTCAAGAACTTGAGAATGCCGTACCTGAACTAGATCCTAAATGTCCTTTCTGTCCCGGCAATGAACGCATGACACCACCGGAAATATTCGCCCTACGCCAGGATGGGCCTAATAATGGGCCTAATTGGACCATAAGGGTGGTACCCAACAAATTCCCGGCTTTGACTTCAGTTAAGGATGTCGGCAGCGATTTCAGCTCTAGTCTCGGAGCTGCAGAGCATCCCCTTTCAGTTGATGATTCCTCAATGTACTGGGAAGCACAAGCAGTTGGGGCCCATGAGGTTGTAATAGAATCTACGAGGCATAACGGCACCCTTGGCACCTACAGCACAGACGAAATGGTAACAGTCCTCAACACACTCAAACAACGATACTTGGTTCTTTACGACAGCAAACATGTCAAATACGTACAGATTTTCAGGAACTGGGGCCCGTTGGGTGGAGCTTCACTTACCCATCCCCATTTTCAGATCATAGGCCTCCCATTTGTGCCACCAGAGGTTTTCGCAGAGGTGTCCCGTTACAATGAGTACAATGGCAAGACAGGCCGGTGCATAATGTGTGATTACATCGAGCGTGAGACAGAAAAAGATTTGAGGATTGCAGCAAAGAGCCGGGAATTCATAGCCCTTTGCCCGTTTGCCTCCAGATACTCATTTGAAACACTGATAGTCCCTAGAAATCACTCGGTTAACTTTTCGGATATGAATTCAGAAGAGTTAAGAGCACTGGCCAGGGATATGACCGAGGTGTTTCACGGATATGAAGAGTTGTTCTCATCACTTTCTTATAATCTGGTTATTCACAGTCTCCCTCCGGGTCAACGCTCCAGGAAACAGGCTAACTACCACTGGCACATCCATGTTTACCCGCGGCTAAATGTCGAGGCAGGCCTGGAAAAGGGGGCCGGAGTATGGATAAATCCAACCCCGCCTGAACTGGCTGCACTGCAATTCGATGAGAAAGGACGAGTGTAGATTGCTGGACACAGGACTGAAAGTGCTTCTGGTATCGTCGGAAGTTGCACCATTTGCCAAGACAGGAGGACTTGCTGACGTAGCAGGTTCACTCCCAAAGGCCCTTTTGCTTCAGGGAAACGATGTAAGAGTAGTATTGCCGCGTTACCGTAGCATATCAGGTTTTGGCACCATAACTGACTTTCCGGTACAGGTAGGAAATCGAAAAACCACTTGCATTGTAAGAACAAGCAAGATCGAAGCAAAGAGTGAACAGGGGGTACGAAACGTTCCTGTTTACTTTCTTGACAATTACCACTATTTTGACCGTGATGGATATTACGGGTATCCAGATGAAGCAGAGCGATTTGGCTTTTTCGGCCTAGCCGTAATAAGAATGTGCGAATCATTAAACTTCATTCCAGATGTAATCCACTGTAATGATTGGCAGTCAGGCTTGATACCTTTACTGGCAAAGGAACGGAGCCAGGAAAATCCAGCATGGGACAGTGTAGCATCGTGCTTCACAATCCATAATCTGCGGTATCAGGGGAACTTTCCAAAGGAAACCCTGGGGCTTTTCAACTTGAAAGGACACTATTTTCATCCTGAAGGATTGGAATTCTACGGCCAGGTTAGTTTCATGAAGGCCGGAATCATGTACGCAGACATAATCAACACAGTATCGGTTACGTATTCAAAGGAAATTCAGACCCCTGAGTTTGGCGAAAGGTTCGAAGGCATTCTTAGAAAGAGGTCTAAAGATCTATATGGTATAGTGAACGGAATCAACTTCCATGAGTTCAATCCAAAGACCGACCCAAGAATATACAAAGTTTACGGCCCTGGAGACATAGAAGGCAAGAGAGAAAACAAGCACGCTCTGCAAAGGGAATTGGGACTGCCAATATCAGACGGGCCTCTCATCGGGCTGGTGTCCAGGCTTGTAGACCAAAAAGGCCTGGACATTCTGCTCGAATCGATTCACAGGATTCTATCAATGGATGTCCAATTGGTTGTGCTGGGAACGGGAGAACCTTACTATGAAGAATCTTTATCAAATGTAAAAGGACGGTATCCCGGCAAAATGGCAGCTGTAATCGGGTTTAGCGGCATACTCGCTCAAAGGATATATGCAGGATCCGATATGTTCCTTATGCCATCGCGTTTTGAGCCTTGCGGCCTTGGACAGCTTATAGCTATGCGATATGGCTCAATTCCCATTGTTCGGAAAACAGGAGGGCTGCAAGATACTGTTCTTGACTTCGACAAGGGAAGTGGAACCGGATCCGGTTTCGTATTTGCAGATTATACTGCTGACGCTCTTATTGCCACTGTTTCCCGGTCCATTGATGTGTTCAACAATAAGCCTGTATGGGAAAAACTAGCCACGGATGTCATGGAACAAGACTTCTCCTGGAACAGGTCGGCAGCCCTTTATACAGAATTATACCTTGAAGCTCTTGCAAGAAAGGGCCGAATTGAGAGGCCTGCCTAATCAAAGAGCTGCTTTTCGGGTTTGAAGAACCTGTGAGTAGCAGTCAGCAAGTTTCTTGCAGCTTTCTTCAATGGAAAACTTTTTGGCATTGGAGACTGCATTGGATTTCATTTTGTTAAGGTATTCAGGATTCTCCAACAGCAACGAAGTTTTCTGGGCTATGTCGTATGGGTCGTTGTTACACAAAAACCCATCTACACGATCATCAATCATGTCTCTAACACCAAGGGCTCCTACAGCAACGCATGGGATGCCTGCTGATTTTGCTTCGGCTATTACCAGCCCCTGGGTGTCTGTAAGAGAAGCAAATAAGAAAAGATCAGCTCCGGCATAGATATGGGGCATAGTGGCAGGTTCGACTTTTCCTGCAAAAACTATCCTGTGGGAAACCCCGAGTTCACAGGAGAGTTTTTCGAGTTTTTCCTTGAGGGGGCCGTCGCCGACCAGAACCAGCACTGAATCAGTTTGCTTTTGAATAAGGGAAAATGCCTTAATCAGAGTCTCTGGGTTCTTCTCTTGCCCTAGCCTTCCGCATGAAAGGAGCACAGGTAAGCCGTCTGGGAGATTGAAGGCTTCCCGAATATATGCTTGATTTCCTTTCTGGAACTGTCCAACGTCGATTCCTGTAGGAATCACAAAGATTCTGGTTTTGACATTGTGGTCCACAAGATAGTCTCGTATAGCAGACGAAGGGGCAATTATGGCGTCAACGGATCGGGCAGTCCCTAGAGCACCGATTTCAACAAGATCTGAAGCCATTTGCCCTATCATGGGAATATAGTGAGAGTACATGCTATACATTGTGTGAAATGTAAACACTACAGGGATTCCAAACAGGCCCCCAAGCCTTAGCCCCATTTTACCCAGGTTGAAGGGCGAATGGATATGTATTACCTGAGGCGAAGTCTCCTTGAGTGTAACAAGATGCTTAGGATTTACGGGTATTGCCACATAATAATCAGGTTTCGTGGGAGCTTTTATTGATGGAAACCGGTATACACCCGGTTCAGAAGTTGCATTAGGATATGAGGGGCAAAATATCGAAACGTCATGGCCCATAAGGGCCAGGGTATCCCGGCTGGTCGCCACTGAGCGAGTCACGCCGGAAACATAAGGATAGTAACTATCAGTCCACATTGATATTCGCATGTTTTTCACCGTACTTATTATGTTCTGTTTCACAGGATAACACAAGCGGCTATGTGATTCACGCTGTGACAAGAGATTAGCCCCACGTTTTATCTTTTTATGGCTTGGGGTTAGAATATGTTTAGAACCTGGGAAAGGAGTATGCTGAATGCCTGTTAAGAAAGCCATTTTTCCAGTTGCCGGCCTAGGCACCAGATTCTTGCCTGCAACCAAGGCCCAACCTAAAGAGATGCTGCCTATCGTGGATAAACCCACGATTCAATACGTGGTTGAAGAAGCCGTACAGTCAGGCATTAACGATTTCTTGTTTGTTACGGGAAGGGACAAGCGGGCTCTTGAAGACTATTTTGACCATTCCGGAGAGCTTGAGCGCCACCTAATGGACAAGGGCAAGACTGAACTTTTGGAGATGGTTCAAAACATCTCCTGTATGTGCCAGATGTATTACGTGAGGCAGAAACAGCCCAAAGGCCTAGGGCACGCTGTTTGGTGTGCTAAGCAACACATAGGGCAAGAGTACTTTGCAGTCCTTTTAGGCGACGACATAGTAGTGTCGCCCAAACCATGCCTTAAACAGATGATTGAAGTGCATGAAGCAACAAGACGGCCGGTAGTAGCCTTACGGCGGGTACCAAAGAAGAACGTGTCCTCTTATGGAGTAATTGCAGGAAAGCCTTTGGGAAACGGTATATGGGAAATTGGTGATCTTGTTGAAAAACCTCCTGCAGAAGAAGCGCCGTCTGACCTTGCAGTTATAGGACGATACATACTGCCGCCTGAGATTTTCCCTATCCTGGAGAATTTGGAACCGGGGGTAGGGGGAGAGATTCAGCTGACCGACGCGTTAAGAAAACTTACAGAAAAAGGGCCAATCATAGGATATGAATTTGAAGGAACCCGTTACGATGTCGGGGACCCAAAAGGTTTCCTGATTGCCACTGTAGAAATGGCCCTTTCCCGTCCTGGGCTGGGAGATGAATTCGGACAGTATCTTGCCGGACTGGTCCGGGACCGAAACCTGACATGATTTCGCCTGCTTACTGAAAAACGGATCCAAACGACTGGTAGGGGGAAAACATCAAACGCCCTCTACCAGACTTTCATTATAGCCGCACGTTGAGTCAACACAACTGTACAATGACAAGGTGTGATTTGCCTATTTGTATAAAATTGCGGTTATATTGGCAAAACATACTATACACGTCTAGAGGGCAGAAAGGAGATGCTTATGGCCATATCAGAAAAAGAAACCAGGTACAGGTGGAGAGAAGGCAAAGAACAAGAACTTATGGAATTCGTAAAGAAGAGCACCAAAAGAGGTGCCACCGTTACTGCTGCTCTTAAGGAGTATGGAGAGAAACACGGTATCTCGTGGCTTACTGCTAGATGGAAATATTATCAAATGAGAAGAAGGATTGACGCCAAAGATGAGCCTTTCCGAAGAATAGAATCTGCTGTTAAGTCTGATTCTGTTGGGGCTGGGGAACTTGGCTCTGCAGACGACGACTTTCTTACTGCTCTTTCAGGCCTGATTGGGTCTTCTCAGGACATTGGGGAAGATGTAGTCTCTTTGATACGCGGCTTCTCTCGCATGGCAGGGCTGGCTCGTGAGAGTGTCGATCTGAAGCAGCAGCTTAGCACTGCAATTGGGGACCTGAACAAGAGCAAACAGAACGCCCAGAAGGCTAAAAAGACACTAGAGCGCCTGGACGAGATAATAGTGAGGTGGCAGCAACTTCCCAGCGTTGAGAAAGTAAATACTCTAAGGGAATTTGAGCAATCCCTAGAGGCTGAAAGATCAGGGATCGCAAGAGCGATAGAATCCCTGAACACTCAGGGATAATGAATGAATAATGGGCCCGACGGAAGGTCAATACGAGACAGAATAGCCCTGGCCTTGATGTTGTTTGGATTTGCCCTCTCGTATCTGTTGGGCCTTGTAATTCGGTATCAGATTGTCTCTGTACTTGCCGGCAATACGTATGTGAAACCGGCTTTCTTCCAAAGGCAAGAAGGTGTACCTGTATCGTTGGCAAGAGGGCGAATTTTGGACAGAGACGGAATCCCCCTCCATAGCCCGTACTGGAATCCGGTTGCAGCTATCTTTCCTGGCCGAATATCAGATGAAGAAGATTTTGTGAGTCAAACCACGGCGTTAACAGGTATTGCTGAAACCAAAATCAGAGCAATGCTGGACACAGGGACGTCTCCGGCCAAAATCCTAAGAGAAATCTCACCCGGAAAAGCACAGGCTATTGTAGCGAAGAACATTCCCGGCCTGGTGGTGATACCTGAGGAAATTCGATACGGCCCTTGTTCACTGGCAAGGCATGTGGTTGGCCATATCCGCCCAAATGCCTACATTAACCCAAAGGATAATATCGGAGAAAGCGGCCTTGAACGGTGGTTTCAGGCGGAACTGGTAGGAGGCACCCCTGCCTGGGCAGGAACCCTTGTAGCCGGGGATGGGCAGGAGCTTCCCGGAGCAGGGGTGCGCATAGGTTCACTGAGGGATTACCCGAAAGACCTTGTGACTACAATCGATGCAAGTATTCAGTACTCGGTAGAGAAGATCTTGGATGAAGAGGGTATTCAAAAGGGTGCGGTAGTTGTTTTGCATGCTGCAAGCGGAGAGATTCTTGCCATGGCATCTAGGCCCCAATATGATCAGAATCGCCCTGAAGATTACCTTCATGTTGCCGGTGGGCCTTTTGTGAACCGGGCCATTTCTGATTTTACGCCTGGTTCAGTATGGAAGCCTGTAATAATGGCCCTGGCTTTGGAAAGCGGGTGTGTTGACCATGATGAGGTATTTGAGTGTCATGGCCACATTGCAGTGGGCTCCAATACTGTAAGATGTGGCCTGTCAGAAAGCGGGCATGGAATAGTTACTGCAAGAGAGGCCATAGCTAAGTCGTGTAACTCTGCCTTGATTCAAATTGGGTTGCGGATACCTGCAGGCCGATTGATTGAATGGGCCCGGACTTGTGGATTTGGGCAGGAAACCAGGATCCCGCTACCTAATGAATGCGCAGGAGTGCTGCCAGATTCACGGTTCATGTTTTCGGGAGATCTGGCTAACTACTCGATAGGGCAAGGATACCTTACAGCAACTCCCCTTCAAGTTGCTGCGTTTTTCAGATCTATCATCAATGGAGGCAAGTATTCTGCCCCCGTGCTCATTCCGGGCTCACCTGTAGGCGAGAGGCCGATTTTATCTGCTTCAACTTGCCGGTTTCTTGAGGATGCATTGCTTCTCGCCGCTCTGGACGGTACAGCCGAAGCCGGGTGGGTCCCAGGTTTTGGCTGTGCTGGCAAAACCGGGACTGCTGAAGTTGAGGGCACGCCTCCCCAGAGCCACGCATGGTTTGCAGGCTGGTGCCCGATAATGGCCCCAGAATATGTAATATGTGTGTTCGTAGAAAGGTTTGGCGATGGCCCTACTCTGGCCGCTCCTCTGTTTAGCAAGATCGCAACTCAAGTGCTTTTGTGCAAGTAGCAAAGGCAGGTGGATAGACCAAGACGAACCCATGTGGTACGATTTGTGAGAAAAGCCTTTATGGAAAGGGGATTTCCTCTGTGGGTTCAGCAGCAGTTTACGCACTACAGTTCTTGGATATGCTTGGTTTTAAGTCACTTGCCCGCAAAGGTTTTGCAGAACAAGCAAAGCCCGGGTCTCACCCATACGTGGTTTACACAGGAGCCAAGGAACTTATTCGTACACACAAGAGGCAGGAGGCAAAAACCTTACTTTCAGGCGCTCTCGAGATAAGGCCCTCACTTAGGTGTGGGCGTTTACTGATTCATGTTCTGATTAAGGACAGAGATTATGCCGGTGCCCTTGATATAGCCAGGCGCCTGTCAGAAATCGAGCCTGATAACCCTTGGCCATACTTGTTGGTAGGGGATATCCAGTACTTCTTTTTGAAGGATAAAGAATCTGCTTTCGGGTCATTCAAGAAAGCCCTTGACATATGCAAAAAGTTTAACAAGAAGAATCCTCTAAAAGTTGCCTACAAAAGAGTATGCCGCCTTCTCGAAGAAAAAGGAATGGAAGAAGAGTTAATTGATTGTCTTGGAGAGTTTATCAAACTTCAGTCGTCGAATTTCCACGATCATGAGTTTTCTATACTTACAAATGGATTGATCGATAGAGGGGAGCGAGATAAGGCAAGAGATGTCCTCTCTTTGGGAATAAAGGCATACCCCAGGAGCCTTAGGCTGAGACAAGCCTGGGAAGAATTAGGCTTTGGCACAACCGGTGAGCTACCGCCGATTCCTGTACGCGGCAAGACTCCGCCTGCAGACGTACTGCTGGAACCTGTAAAAACCCGTCTGTTTGCAGAAGACGATAACCCTGTTCAGATAATGAAAGAATATGTAATTGAACCTAGGCCTGAAGATATAGCCACGCTGTCATCATGTGTAGCAGGGCTTATGGAAGGCCGAATATTTATGGAAGGCGCTGTGGAACCGGGCTTTTTGGCCAGGGCCCTTTCACGTTTTGTAGACCAAAAGGACATTCCGTTCGGTGGCGCCGCTCCCATGGCTAATCCCCTATCTATGCAAGTGCTATTGGAAGAAATCGGTTCTGTTCGTACTCTCCTGGCTGCCGCTGCAGGTGCCCTGGGGAAATTGCTTCGCCTTAAAGGCTGGTTCTATGTAGTTGCAGGGCAAGATGCAGGGCAGATTGATGATGTATTAGGAAGTCTGCCGCCATATGATTATTACGTAATCATGGGGCCGGAGGATCCTTCAGGCCTTTCACAGCAAATCGCCTCTGACCTTGGATGTGAGGCTGCTATTATTGATGCCAATGACCTGGGTGTTGCCTGGGCAGTAGGCTGCTCTTCAGGAGTAGACCCTTCCTGGCTCGAGGAAGTAATGTCCAGCAACCCTGCAGGAAACCAGGAGCAGCAGACACCAATAGTCATGGTAAAAAGAGTCATGGCAAGATCTGAGAGCCTTTGATTTACTGAACTCTTGCTCTCTCTGGACACGCACAAAACAGTGCCTGCTTGAATAGTATATGGATGTACTAAAAGAGGCCTATTTTGTTTGACCGGAGGGAGCAAGAGGTGCACGAACTTGTATTCGGCATCGCTTCTATTTTACTGAAGGTAATCCAAAATTGCTTTGGCTACCTTACTGGAAATCACTTCCCGTTACCTCTTTCAGAAGATGATGAGAAACGCCACCTGGACGCCGTAGGAGAAGGCGATATGGGCAGCAGAAATGTACTGGTAGAACACAATCTAAGGCTTGTAGCACATATTGTAAAGAAATTCGACCCAAGCCCCCAGGATATTGAAGACCTCATATCCATTGGCAGTATCGGCCTTGTCAAGGCCATAAACACCTTCCGCCAGGACAAAGGAACTAGGCTGGCTACGTATGCCTCTAAGTGCATAGAGAACGAAATCCTTATGCATTTGAGGGCGACAAAAAACAATAAGCTAGAGGTCCACCTTTTTGAGCCACTTACCTCTGACTCAGACGATGGTGAGGTTTCGTATATTGATATAGTAAAGGACCAAGAACCTGATATCGCTGACGTGGTAACTTCCAAGGTCCAGGCTGAAAATGTAATCTCCCAATTCGATATCTTAGATGAAAAGGAAAAGCAAGTTTTGGAATTTCGATACGGACTTGGTGGAAAGCTTCAAAAAACCCAGAGGGAAATCGCAAAAATGCTTGGAATCTCCCGTTCCTATGTGAGCCGCATCGAGAAGAGGGCTTTGTGTAAACTGGCCAGAGTATGCCAACCATATGCATGTGATTTTCGCTGATTGGCCAAATAGCCTTTGATCCCTCCCTATAGCTGCCGAAAGACTCGTTATGATAAATGTCATGTCCTTTGGTAATATAGGGAGGGGTGGTTGAATGGCCAGCGATAACAGACGGGCCAGGCCGCTAGGCCGGCTTTTGACTCCATCTTTATACCTTGAAAAAATCTATGATCTGCCGCTTGAGTGGCTTAGTGACAATTCAATCACATCAGTAATAACCGATCTGGACAACACCCTTGTTCCGTGGCGTGATTACAGGGTGGCTGAAGAACTAACCGAGTGGTTTAATACCCTTCATAAAGAAGGGTTCAAGACTCTTATTTTGACAAATGCCAGGCCGTCTCCGACTATCACTAAGTTGTCCCATAGCCTAAACACAAAATTGGTAGTTGGGGCAAGGAAGCCCATATCTCGTTTCTTCAGAGAAGCCTTGGTGTTGCTTGATTCAAGGCCCAGCGAAACCTGTGTAATCGGCGACCAGATTTTTACCGATATCCTTGGAGGAAACATTATAGGGTGCCGGACAGTGCTGGTTGAGCGCATTGGGCGTAGAGAGTTTCTGGGTACTAGAATTGTGCGCCTAATTGAGAACGTAGTACGCCAACACGTTGATCTTCCTCAGTGGACCCGGCAACAACAGAAAGATTGAAAGGGGTATGCCGGCATGTCAAAAAGCAGGGATGCAGGATCGGCCATTTCCCGAATTGTAGATGCAGCTGCTAAAAGCAATGTTTCGTATCTTTACATAGCTAGAGACAGTTACCCACTGGCAAAGGTGGGTCTGAGGGAACTCAAGCCTCTGGCAGGTTTTGAAGTGACTGAACCTCAAATACTTGAATTCATAAACGAGAAGATGCCTGAATCCCACAGGCATATGTTTAGTCTCACAGGCTATGCACGGTTTGCGTTTGCTCAGGCGCCGGGCTTGAGATGCAGGGTAGATGTGGCAATGACGGTAAAGGGCCCTGCCCTTGTAATACACATAACAGATGAAATCCCACCGAATCTTGAATCACTTGGCCTTGCAGAGGTTATTGGAGAATTCCCATGCAAAGGGCAGGGGGTGTTTCTCGTATGCAGCAAGCCTCGTTCAGGAAGGAGCACAGCCCTTGCATCCTTGGTAGAAAAGGTAAATCAAACATCAGCGAAACACATTGTCTGGATATCCCAGGCAGCAGAATACTCATTTACGCCTGGCATGTCCTTCATATGCCAGTTTGAGATACCTGATATTCATCATACAGGCGCAGCGGTTCCGAACCTATCAGCAGTTGTTCCCGATATTGCAGTAGTTGACATGCTTCCAAATCAGAAAATCCTTGAGCAATCTCTCTTTGTTGCAGAGAACGGGGCCCAGGTGTTCCTGGGAGTGCAAAGTACTGATACTGCCCACGGGTTAGAGGCTCTGGTGAACGCAGTAGACCCTAATACGCGCAAGGATTTCAGGTACAGGCTTTCCAGGGTTTTTAGGTTTGCCGTATATCTTGAACTCCTCAAGGGAATAGACAATATCGTACCTGCTGCTGAAGTTCTGTCAGGAACTGAACCTGTCAACAACCTCCTCAAAGAAGGCAAATTTGCCCGAATATCTGAGACAATTCCGACCGGCGCCAAATATGGTATGGAGACTTTGGAGAAAAGTAAAGAGCGTTTGTCTGCTAAGGGACTTATCTAGGCCGGCATTTCTTCGATGATACAAAGGAGACCTTTTCACTGGAGGCATTTCATGCTTAACGTATTAGTGGCTGTAGAAAAACCGGTGTGGCAGAAAGGATTCCAGGCGATTCTTAATACCAGAAGCATAGATGTCCGTTTGCGCTACGCAGGTTCGATTGACGGCCTTTTCAGGCAGCAATCATTGAAAGAATATGACGTTGTTATCTTCAACCTTCATAGTTCTGATAAGCACCAACTCTTAGATAGCTTGTACCTTCTTAGAAGAAAGCATCCCGAAACAAGGTTCGCACTCATTGACAATGGTTTGGGCTGCATTAATATTCTGGATTTCTACAGAGCAGGTGTGTTGGCATTTATTGATGAACATGCCGCCAACGAACAGATTATTGCTGCTGTTGCAGCTGCCGCCAGAGGGGATCTGTATATCTCTTCTTCGATTATCAACAATGTGCCGTTTTTCAACTCTTCGGTTGCCGGCGATATCCTTGGAACTCCTGAAGCCCAAGACTCTGATGTTAAGAGGCTTAGCGAAAGAGAACTAGAAACTCTGAGGCTTGTTGCCAGGGGAATGTCAAACAGGGCCATAGCAGAAGAACTGTTCATCAGCGAGAAGACTGTAAAAAACCATCTATACAGTGCCTTCAAGAAACTCGGGGTCAGAGACAGAACTCAAGCTGCCATGGCTGTAGTAAAGGGCCTTTTGTCTCATGAGAATGGGTCTTTCGGTCCTACATAAAAAAAGATCTTCTGTCGATTATGTTATACGAGATGTTTTTTGGTTGTTGCAGATCACCCCCCGAGATGCGACAGCTACATATAAGCCCGGGATTGCCCCGGGCTTTTTCTCTTAATACACATTGCCTCACCATTAGGCATGCAGATTTATGCTAGAATCTGATTAAGTGTCCATGCATATCTAGTGAGGTGAATTACATGCCAAGCCTATTTGATGTCCTAGGCCCAATCATGATAGGGCCGTCAAGTTCACATACTGCAGGAGCGGCCAGGTTGGGAAACCTTGCCAGGGCATTACTTGGTGAACCTCCTGTACAGGCTACGGTTACTCTTCATGGGTCCTTTGCGGCTACATGCCAAGGACACGGAACTGACCTTGCCCTGGTCGGAGGACTGTTGGGATTTTCCACAGATGATAATCGAATAAGACAGGCGTTTGACTATGCAAAGCAGGCAGGACTTGAGGTTTTCATGGCGGCAAAGGACCTTGGGGATGTACACCCCAATACTGTTAGACTGGAACTTGTTGGGCTTAGTGGGAAGGCCATTTCTGTAACAGGGTCTTCCATAGGAGGCGGGAGAGTTGAAGTCTTTGAGATATCAGGCCTTCCTGTAAGCATATCTGGGGAGAGGCCTACTCTTGTAGTCAGGTATCAGGATAGGCCCGGCATTATCGCCGCAGTAACCCAGGCCTTTGCAGCCATGGATATAAACATAGCTACCATGAGAGTAACCAGATCCGGACGGGGCAAGATGGCAATAGCAGTAATTGAGACAGATCAAGAGATACCAGGTGAACTGGTTGAGGCCGTCCGGCGGTACAGTAGTGTAGAGCAGGTTATTTGCGTTGCATCGATTTGAACCCGAAACAAGATTGGGAGACAAGGGGGCTTTCATGGCATGATGTTAAATGAACTGGGTGCACAAGCCAAGGCAAAATGTATGTCATTAGGGCAGCTGGCTGTAGCGATTGAAGCGGAAGAATCGGGAACACCTGCACAGGAGATAATCAAGAGAGTCTCGGACATGTTCTCGGTTATGAAGCAAGCCGTAAAGGATGGACTTTCCGATCCTGGGCGGAGGTCAAGAAGCGGACTTTCAGGCGGGGATGGGTTCAGAGTCATGCAACGCCTCATGGATAGAAAGACGTTTTCGGGGAATGAGCTCTTAGTCAGGGCAGTAGCCTATGCCCTCGCAGTAGCCGAAGTCAATGCATGTATGGGTAAAATCGTTGCTGCACCAACAGCAGGATCTTGTGGTGTCATACCTGGAACTTTTCTGGCCCTGGCAGAATTCCTAGGCCTTGACGATAATGCAGTAATAGATGCATTGTGTGCTTCTGGCCTTGTAGGCCAGGTAATAGCCGAAAAAGCAACTCTGGCAGGCTCCGAGGGAGGATGCCAGGCCGAATGTGGTTCCGCCGCGGCTATGGCGGCTGCAGGCCTCGCCCAGATGGGCGGCGGTTCTCCTGAAGACTGCATCCATGCTGCAGCCATTGCATTGAAAGGTCTGATGGGATTGGTTTGCGATCCTGTTGCCGGGTTGGTTGAGGTACCCTGTATCAAACGTAATGCTACGTCGGCAGCAGTGTCACTTTCGGCTGCCGAGATGGCCCTTGCCGGAGTCAGAAGTTTCATTCCTCCCGATGAGGCCATTACAGCAATGGCTCAAGTTGGAAGGTGTATTCCGCCTAGCCTCAGGGAGACCTCACAAGGTGGGCTGGCCGTTACTGAGACAGCCCGCAGGCTGGAAAGCCGAAGCAATTAATGAACTGTCACTTAGACTCCCTGCTTTAGAACAGGTCTAAGTGTCCATAAGTCTTCATGGATAAAAACCATGGCGAATGAAGTAGTACAAGGTTACGCCTGTAGAACTTACTGCAAGAAGAAATGACCAGAATGCCCCTGCACGGTTTCCGTCCTTTAGGAGGATCCAAGCCCAGGACAAAGTGTATACCCCTATACCAAGTGCGATCATCACTCCGAGAATGTGCATATCATAGTAGTACCCGAAATAGTGCTGCGAATGCACAACGCGCAGGTAGGCCGGTGGCCAGATTATCTGAAATGCCTGGCACTTGATAGAGACTTGGATGATGTGGTATAAATTTGTGTAATCGGTTGAACCATTCAGGCTAGGCCTGAATGACGGTAAGCAAAGGATACGTTGGACTCTGGACAGTCGAATATGAATGGTGCAATGAACAAGAATAGTAACACAGGTTCAGGGCTAAGCGAGCCGGGGGCGGTGGGAGCCCGGTGTCCGGTTGCCTGTGTGAATGGGCTTGGGAGCACTGTTTGAAATGAGACGCGCCGAATGGCGAAACAGGGGTGGCACCGCGGATTTGATTCCGTCCCTTGAGGGCGGCTTTTTTTATTGATCTAGGTTATCACTTGCTTGTGCATCTAGTGCGCAAATAGGAGGGAAACACGTTGAAAAGAGCGTTTTCAGGTGTTCAACCATCAGGATTATTGCACCTTGGGAACTATTTTGGTGCAATAAACAGGTTTGCCGAGTTTCAGAACGAATACGACTGCTACTATTGCATAGTAGACTTGCATGCAATAACAGTGTACCAGGACCCCAAGAAACTTCCCCGGAAGATCCAGGACACTGCCCTTTACTATCTTGCTGCAGGGCTTGACCCGGAAAAAGCTACGCTGTTTGTTCAGTCAGATGTTCCCACTCACGCCGAACTAGGATGGATTTTAGAGTGCGTTGCCACTTTTGGCGAGCTGTCGAGAATGACTCAGTTCAAAGACAAATCGGAAGGCAAAGAATCGGTTTCAGCTGGATTGTTTACCTATCCTGCATTGATGGCTGCAGACATCCTGCTGTACGATTCCGACATTGTTCCCGTTGGAGAAGATCAAAAACAACACGTAGAACTATGCAGGGACGTGGCAGAAAGATTCAACAGCCGTTATGGGAGAACTTTCAAAATACCCGAGCCCCTGATCCCTCAATTTGGAGCCAGGTTAAAATCGCTGCAGGATCCGGATAAGAAGATGTCTAAGTCTGACCCTGATCCATTGGGTTATATAAGCCTTGCTGACACTAAGGACGAAATTGCCAGGAAGATTCGCCGGGCAGTTACGGATTCGGGCCGGGAAATCGTGTACCTGCCTGATGAAAAGCCGGCAGTAGCCAACTTGATGACCATATATTCGTTATGCACAGGAAAGACTTTCCCCGAAATTGAAGCTCATTTTGAAGGCAGAGGCTATGCTGATTTTAAGAAGGAACTGGCTGATGTGATTATCGAGACTCTGGCACCGGTACAAGAGCGGTACAGACAATATGAAAGTTCAGGACAACTTCGAGGTATACTTCGGCAAGGGGCAGAAAAAGCGAACCAGGTAAGCTCTCAGGTTCTAAAGCGGGTTAAAGAAAAAATGGGGCTGTCGATTCTTGTTGACCCTTCAGGCCGTAAATTACTTCCTGGAGTTTGAGGCGAACGTATTGCCATAAGTTGTAAGCCTTGATATAATCTTGTCAGAACACGGGGCTGTTGGGCCTCGGGCTGCCTATTACCAGGACGGGACAGCATCTATATTCCCTGCCAGGCAATACAACTAACCGGAGGTATTCGTTTGTTTTCTTCCGTGTACAGTGCAACAGTGTCTGGCGTAGACGGATTCTGTGTTGTTGTCGAGGTCGACGTATCTGGGGGATTGCCATGTCTCGAAATAGTAGGCATGCCTGATACTTCAGTACGGGAAGCAAAGCACAGAGTCCGTTCGGCAGTCAAGAATTCGGACTTCGAAATTCCTTCGCGAAGAATCACTGTGAACCTGGCACCAGCCGGCCTTCACAAAGAGGGGACGCAGCTGGATTTGGCAATGGCAGTCTCTCTTCTGGCTGCGTCCCGGCAAATCCCGCTGAACTCGCGTATCAAAGAGTACGGATTTCTGGGCGAACTGGCTCTCGACGGGAGTATAAGGCCTGTGCCCGGAGTGCTTGCCATGGCGTTGGCATTACGGGCCTCGGGGGTCAAAGGCGTTGTTATTCCCCTGGAAAATCAAGGCGAGGTAGCCTTCCTGAATGAATTCGATGTACTGATAGGCCGGACCCTGGCAGAAGTTGCCGGGTTCTTGGAAGGAAAAAGGCCCCTTACTCCCCCTGTGGAGGCATCCTGGAACTTGCAGGCCGGCGATGCACATCAAGTGGCCTATGACCAAATCAAGGGACAGCATGCTGCCAAAAGGGCCCTCGAAATCGCTGCAGCAGGCGAACATAATCTTCTTATGGTGGGGCCTCCTGGAGCAGGGAAGAGCTTGCTTGCTAAAGCGCTGCCGGAAATTATGCCTGACCTGTCCCAGGAAGAGGCAGTCACAGTAACCAAGATCCACAGTATTGCAGGCCTGCTTCCAAGCGGTTTCGGGCTCCTCAAGCAGCGCCCGTTTCGTTCACCCCATCACACAGTGACCGCTGCTGCAATGATAGGCGGTGGTTCCTACCCCAAACCTGGCGAGATAACCCTTGCCCACCGAGGGGTGTTGTTTTTGGATGAGCTTCCTGAATTTTCGCCTTCTATTATCAATGCCCTGAGGCAACCTTTGGAGGACGGGGTGGTAAACATCACCCGGGCTAAGGGAACCTATCTTTTTCCATGCAGCATACTGCTAGCGGGAGCGATGAATCCATGCCAGTGTGGTTTTTGGGGCAGCAGCATACAGGACTGTATTTGTACCGAGTACCAGAGACGGCAGTATTTGTCCAGAGTTAACGGGCCTCTTCTAGATCGAATCGACATCTGCATTCAGGTACAAAGGGTAGATGTAGAAGACTTAACCGGAACTTCAAGTCAAGAGTGTGGTGCCACAGTCAAGCAGAGAGTGACAACAGCCAGGGGGCTGCAGCGAGCGCGTCTCAAGGGTACAAGCTATTTGACCAACTCAGAAATGGGGCCCAAAGAATTGTCTACACTGCTCAGCGTTTCAAGGAGTGCAAGAAAATTGCTCCTTGATGCGTATAACCGGATGGGGCTTTCGGCGAGGGCCTACTACCGCGTGATTAGAGTAGCAGCTTCAATAGCTGACCTGGCGCTTGCAGCAAGGATAGAAGAAGAACATGTGGCGGAAGCCTTGTCATACAGGCAGAGGGTTTTCGAATAATGCGATAGTCTGAGGTTGGCCTTGTTGCAGCTGGCCAATACACGAAATGGAGGTAATGAGTATCCATAAAATCAGTTCCCGGAAGATTGGCCTTGAAATCGAGGAAGAAGCGTGTGAATACTTGCGGCGCAATCAGTACCACGTTATCTGCCGAAATTTCGTCTCGCGGTATGGAGAAATAGACATCGTTGCTTTCGATGAAACGGCCCTTGTTTTCATTGAAGTCCGGTACAGAAGGAGAGGCGCTCTTGTGACTCCTGCCGAATCAGTCACTTCACGCAAACTTCAGAGACTAAAACTGGCAATTCGGGACTTCCTCTATAAACACACCGAAACGGTTGGCCACTTTGAAAGTATACGAGTGGATTTATGCTCTGTGACTGATTCCATGGACAAGGGGAACCGGAGAGGAGATGCGGCCGAACTCGATTTTCAGATAACAAAAGGGATCCTGGGATTTTAGATATTGCTGGGCAGGTGTCACTGACTAGCGGCCGTTGGGACGCCCTATACACAACTCACATGCTCGTATAGCCCGGAGTCAATGGGAGGCAGGAAAGGTGAGATTTCCCCTTCATAGTAAAGGTGCAGACAGTGCAAAGCCCTGGAACACGCAGTGTATAGAAGCCTTTCCTCGCCTGGCCGAGAATACTGGTTTTCCTCTGCGATATAGATGATTACCGCGTCAAACTCCAATCCCTTTGCGAGATAAGAAGGGAGGATCACCTTTCCAGATTGAAAGAAGCGGTCAGTTCCAGCCATGAGACGGATATCTTTCACCCTGCGACTTAGCTGCCGGTATACCTCTGCACTTTGAGGAGCATTCTTGCAGATTATGGCGATTGATTCAAATCCCTGCATGCTCAACGAACGAATATCGGCCTCGATCTGAGGCAGCAGATCGCTGACGGCCCCTACCTGAGTCACCCTGGGAAGCGAACCGGGACGATCCAAAAACCCGGCCTTCTCATCACCTGGCAGTATCGCCTGGCAGAATTCGGCTATTTGCCGTGTTGAGCGGTAGCTATTTCGGAGTTCTATAAAAGATAGTCTGTCATTGGCGAACACCTCATCAAGGTTTCCGTAATCTCCTATGTTCATGTAAGGATTTATGGCCTGGTTCAAGTCGCCCAGAATTGTCATGCTTGCCAAAGGGAAAGCCCGCCGTATTACCTCGTATTGAGCTACAGTGTAATCCTGGGCTTCGTCGATTATTACATGGCGCATATCTTGTTCAGGAAAACCTTGTACGAGCCCCTTGAGCAAGAGAAACGGAGCCACGTCTTCGTACGGAATCAACCTTACATTGAGCATCTTTGTGGTCCAGTTGCGAATATCATCCCACACAGAATGAGTCATACCGGTAGCCTGCTGTTCTTTGAGAACCTCACATGCTACATGAGCATCGTTAATAAACCGCCGGTAGACGTCCCAGGAGCTTCCAAGATCCCAGGATGAAATACAGTCTACTATGGGCGCGAACTCATCATTAACCTTCTGCCTGCTGATTGCAAGCAAGTCAGATTCGAAGAATCCTGCGTACTTAGGATCGTTGGTTAGCTGATCTTTTACTTCAGTAACTCTCTTCTTACGCACAGGCCCTAGCAGCCACAGCACTCTTCGCCTGATCTTGTCTAGCCGGCGAAACAGAGGGAGGTAGCTGTACTCGCGGTGCAGCAACTGAGATAATTGCTCCTTGGACACTACAAGAGAACCATTGTAGTTTATATCTTGAAACTCAAATGACTTCTCAAGATAGTCAGGGTAACCCTTTACCACATCCAGAAAGGCCCTAGACGCCTTTAGTCTGATTCCTGCTACTCTTGCACAGTATTCAGGGCTATGCCCACGTGAAAGGACATATTCAATCTGGTCATTTGCGTCTTCTATGTACTTTGCCTCAGGGACACAGTTTCTTGCATGGTCAGCAAAAGTAATCTGCCCTACATCATGTTCACCCAATTCAGGCAATACTCCGGATATATAGTCTGAGAAAATCCTGTTGGGAGAAAAAATGGTAATGTGCTCCGGACACAGGGTTTGCTTATGTTTGTACAGCAGATAAGCAGCTCTATGCAGCGCTATTTGAGTTTTGCCACTTCCGGCAGGCCCTTGAACAATCAGTACCTTACTGGCCTCGTTGCGAATAACACGGTTTTGCTCCCGTTGTATGGTGTAAACGATAGTCTGAAGTTTACCGCCTTTGCTTTGTGCAAGGGTTTCCTGAAGAATCTCATCGTCAATCTGCAAGCTGCTGTCAAACATAAAAAGCAGTTCTCCGTTTGCTATCCTGAACTGACGCTTGAGCAGAAGTTCGCCTGAAACTACCCCTGCCGGTGCTACATAGGATGCCTTACCTAGTTCACAATCGTAGAACATGCTCGATA
This sequence comes from Bacillota bacterium, assembly GCA_040766745.1. Classification (GTDB taxonomy): domain Bacteria; phylum Bacillota; class Sulfobacillia; order Fermentithermobacillales; family Fermentithermobacillaceae; genus JAXGPX01. The sequence goes on along the minus strand of JAXGPX010000001.1, from coordinate 529,286 downwards.
CAGGTGCACGCCAGTCGTATACCAGATAATCACCAGACTGTGAATCACGAAGTGACGATAGGCCTATGTATACTTGTATGGGGCAATAGGACTTGCTGCGCTGCCCTCTGTCAGGTACGAAATCAACTCTGGCAAAGTATGGCGTTGAAGCCATTCTTTCAAGCCTCTCCAGCATCCTCTGAGACAGGAGGTAATACTCGTAGGCATTCTTACTGGTTGTAGCCTGTTTTGATACCTCAACCAAATCATCGAAACTAGTAATAGCCCTTGGGAGTTCCTCCCAGGCAGCTTTTTCATTGGTAAGCCGAGTTTCTTTAGCACGTTCAAGTGCTTGTTTTGAATCACTGGCCTGTGTGTCTATTTCCTTTAAAACGGTTTTGAGCCTAAGGGCCTCGTAGTCATAATCTTTTGCCTGCATTAACTATCCTCCGCATCAACACCGGCAATGATAAATACCGATCATGTGTGACGTGTAACGTCAGACTTATCATTAGCAGTTAGTATGAGTATATAGTAATGTGATCAAATTACCTTCTATGCCATAAAGAGATTATAAGAAAGAAGCCAGGTAAGCTCAAGCTAGCAGGGTGAAAAGCGGCCAATGAACCATATCCGATAAAACAAATCAGTGCTGCAAAATCGCGGTAGTTGCTTGAAACATGAAATATCTACGATGCAATGTCTCTAGCGCGGCACACAGTGTTACCCTGGGATTTCTTGGCGTGGTACATGGCCCAGTCAGCTAGCCGGATAAGATCCCTGCCGATATTTCCATCTTCAGGGTAACAGGCTATGCCCATACTCAGATCTACCTTTACTGGATTCCCTTTATAATCAAAAGGCTTTTCAAGTAGTTGAATGAATTGTGACGCCGTTTCAGTTGCTGATTGAACATCCCTTTCAGGGCCGATTACTACGAATTCATCGCCCCCGTACCGGATTACTACATCGGCTTGCTTAGTAATGGAGAATAGGACTTTGGTCAAATGTTGTAACACTGCATCACCTGCATCATGGCCGTAGGTATCGTTGATATTCTTGAGGCCGTCTACATCGGCAAACATAAAGGAACATGGCAAGCCTCGCCGGACTATATCACGAAATTCATTGTGTAACCAGTCTTCTAGGTACCTGTAGTTAAAAGCCCCGGTCAGGTGATCAGTTCGGGCCTCTTCAATCTTTGTGTCAAGCTCCTGCTGAAACCTCATTAAGTGCCAAACTGCGAAAACATGGGCAAAGATTATTACAAGTCCGGTGGTCCCAATAAAGGAACAGAGAAGAGCTCCGGCCAGAGTAATGAGGTATAAGAGAGGGAGGATGCTTCTTCGTTCTTTGAAGAAGAGATCTGTGAAACAATCTGGCCATGGCAGCTGTTCATTCATGGCGATTGCCGTACTTACAAGAGCGATATTGCATACATCGAATACTGCCATACCCAAAACCAGACCGGCAATGTCATAGATAAGAATACCTTCTGGAATCAAGCCGGACACCAACTTAGTAGTCAATCCTGCCAATCCCAAACTCAAGGCTAGCTGCCCACTGTTGAAAAGGGAATTGAGAAGGGCGTTTCTCCCAAACAAAAACTGGCAGAGCATGCCGGTTACGCCTGTCAACATAGCAAGGGGCAAGCCGTGGCAATAGAGAGCCGCGACCAAAAGGGGCCAGGTTGCATGCAATTTGGCATTGGAAGGCAGGAGCACACGGTAGTTAAAACCTATAATACCTGATAAAACAAAAAGAGCAGTGGTACCTGGATCCGGTAGGCTGCCTTCAACCAAAATGAAAGCGCAGAGGAAAATGCCCATTACTGCTATGATGACTAAATAGGCAATTAGTCTGGTCCGTTCAGGCCCGGTAAGAGGAGTCATGACCCATCGATTTTTTGAAACAGCGCCTTGCTGATTCAAGAATCATACCTCCAAGGATTTGGACAGGGAAATTCTGACTTAACCTGCCAGTTACTTATTGTTTGAAATGCCATCCTTACATTCAATATCGCCCTAGTTTTCCAATAGTGTTATACAAAGCATATGCCCTTTCAAGGGTCCGCTGAGGCAGGGACCGGGCCTAGGCGTCTTTGTTTTCAATATGTTCTGCTACTTGAATGTTACATCCTTTTGGAAATTCAGTCCAGCCATGGAGTTTGCAGTACACCACTGATTGAAGAGTGAAATTGAATTGTGCTATTGTGAGAAAGGCAATCAGTCTATTCGGACTTAGGGGGAGGTACCGGTGAATAAGCAAGTAATCGGGTTTGCCGCTCTTTCGCTAATGGGTAGTTACTTGTACGTAAGCACACTGTTTGCTGCTTTTCCCGGAAATATTATTGGCTCACTTTTGGTTGCCTTGACCCTCGCAGCAGGCATCGCTGCTATTGTCAATGAGATCCCGCAGATTAACACGGCAAAACAAGTGAACCTCGGGTTACCGGGTTTGAAGGTTCTTTTCTCAGTAGCAGGAGGGGCTCTGGTTAGCTATGCTCTAAGTGTTCATTTTGGGCTGGGCTCTGTTATTGCATCCGGGCTTGTGGCTTTATTTGCAGGAATACTCATCCCTTCGATTGGCCCGGCCGTAACTTGCGGCGCATTTGCCGGCATGGCTTCCTCAAGGCTTCTTGGGTATCCAGGAATTCTTCTGGCAGGATCCATTGCAGGCCTGGCATTTGCTCTTTCGTCTGATTTATTCAACGGTTTTGGAGGAAAGCTTGGCACTATCGCCGCAACAGGCACGTGCCTGGCTGCAGCCATTACCGGAAAGTCGTTTCTTGAGAGCAAATTTCTTGATGCTTCACTGGCGGCGCCCATCATAGCAACGGCAATCGTGTCATCGGTCTTGGCCTACTACGTAAACAACATGGCCGGAAAGGGCGGAGTTGTCGCTTCTGGAATGGTAAGCCTATTAGGGGGATTGGTTCTCCCGGCTGCATTTCCGAAAACCGGAGGTATGTTGGCGGCTGTCTGTGCCTGTGGCTCTTATGTTGGAATGTCTTCAAAGGCCCGAATTCCAAACGGGCTGTATGCGGCTGTGGCAGGAGGCCTTACGGGGGCAGCGTATTTTTTGGGAGCACCTGTACTGGGAGGAGCCGGAGGCAAACTTGGTACAACTGCATTTGTCAGTGTTCTGGCTGTATCCCTGATAGTACGCAAAACAGCCAAGACTTTCAAGGAAGGTGGTTACTCTGCCAGCCAATAATCATGTCTTTCGTGAGAATAAAGACGACATCTTGAAGCGGCTGAGCCGGATAGAAGGGCAAATACGAGGCATTGCCAGGATGGTTGAGGAAGACAGGTATTGCGTAGATGTTCTTAACCAGGTCTCTGCTGCAAGGGCGGCTCTGAGCAGCGTGGCATTACTGCTGCTTGAAACTCATGTCCGTAGGTGCGTGGTTCGAGGAATCAAAGACGGAGATGAAGAAACTACAGCAACAGAATTGATGGACGTTATAAACAGATTGATCTAGCAGAGTGTCCCTGGCTCAGTGGAAAAAGTCGGCGATTTGTGGGTTTACATTGATCAGTTGTCTTCTGTCTCCAGGACATGCTTTACAACTATTTTGTCCTTCCATTTTCCGGTTAGGTAGTAACTGACGCTTAGAAGAAGGCCCACTATCCAACCGGTTGGTATAGCCCACCATATTCCGTCAGGGCTCATGAGACGCTTTGATAGCACGTATGCGGCCGGAACTCGAACAACAAGCTGGGAGATCATTGTGAAAACCATTGTGATCATTGTTGCCCCGGCACCTCTTAAAATACCGTTTGTCACGAACATTGCAGCAAAAGGAATGTAGAACAGACTAACGATGGATAGGTACCGCCCTCCGATAAATAGCACCTGGGGATCTGTATTGAAGATGGCTATCAGGGATTCTTTGAACGTAAGGGCTATTATTGTAAGGGCAAGTGACAACCCACAGGCTATAGTCAGAGAAGCATAGTATCCTTTGCGAACCCTTTCGGGTTTGTTGGCTCCAAGGTTTTGGCCTGTAAATGAAGATAGTGCTGCAGACAGGTTCATTGCAGGCATTGAAGCAAAGGAGTCAAGTCTTCCTGCTGCGATGTAAGCAGCAAGTACATCCTTGCCAAACCCATTTACCAGAGACTGAAGAGACAGCATCCCTACGGAGACCAAAGTCTGCTGTATTCCAGATGGTAGGCCTATATTGATGCTTAATCTCATTATCTCTTTGTCAAACTGCATGTTTCTCACATCAATGTCAAAAATGGCGAATTTTCGCTTGAGGTACATTAGTGCAGATATGAACGAAAAGCCCTGGGCTATTACAGTTGCCCAAGCGGCTCCGGCTACGCCCCAGTCAAAAGAAATCACGAATAGCAGATCCAAGCCGATATTGATCAGCGTGGCTAAGATCAGGAAGTAAAGGGGGGTCTTAGAGTCTCCCAAACCTCTTAGTATGGCACTTATGGTGTTGTACCCAAACATCACAATTGACCCCAGGAGAATTATGTCCAAATAGGCTCTGGCTTGAGGAAGTACATCCTCGGGCACTTTCAGGAAATGAAGAATACCGTTTGACAGGGCGAGGCCTGCAACTGTTACGGCCAGGCCAGCGAAAAAGAGAAAGATGAATGTGGTATCTATTGCTTTCTTCACCTTATCCATGTCCTTGGCTCCGTAATACTGGGCAATCTGTATGGTAGAGCCCATACTAATTCCCATGGTCAGGGCAGTAAGAAAGAATATTACCGGGAAACTTGCCCCAACAGCTGCCAAGGATTCTTTGCCCAAGTACCTGCCAACTATCATGCTGTCTACAGTGTTGTATAGTTGCTGAAATATATTTCCAAGAAGCATAGGAAGTGAAAAGAGGAGAATCACTTTTGCTTCGTTGCCGGTAGTCAGGTCTTTCATATGTTCAACTCCCATATTTTCCCGGACACCGGCAAAGACTCCTGCAGTGCCCGTTTACTGAGTGTGTCATGAATTTTCCACACTCTTACATCAGAGTTAACTTTCTGGCTTAAACTTTCAGAAAACTGTATGTTGGCTCAAGCGAGCAGTACGTCTTGAACAGGCTGAAAAGACCGCCTGTGTATTGGGCTTGGCCCTTTTTGATTAAGCAAATCCATATGCTGTTTTGTGCAGTACCCTTTGTGGGCTGAAAAACCATATCCGGGGTACAAGTCTTCAAACTCTGTCATTATCCGGTCCCTTACCACTTTGGCAATGATTGAGGCACACGCCACAGAGGCTACTTTGCTATCACCTTTTATGACAGCTTCTTGCTGAAAATCCAGGCCGGGTATGGGGTAGCCGTCTACAACAACAAGCCCTGGTATGTATCCCTTCAGGAGCAGCATTTGAATGGCCATTTTCATTGCAGAGAATGTGGCCGGGACTATTCCAGATTCATCGACAAACCTGGCAGATCTAATGCCTATGCCAAATGCAAAGCTGTTTTCTATGATTGAGTTGAAAATCCGTTCTCGCACCCTAGCAGTGAGTTTCTTGCTGTCGTTTATGCAAGGAATTTCCGGCCTGGCAGGTAAGATTACGGCAGCAGCTACAACAGGGCCGGCCATTGGGCCTCTTCCTGCTTCATCCACTCCTGCTATGTACTGAACTCTTCCTCGCCTGGCTTCTTCCCACTCATACAGTTTACGAACTCTTAGAAGATCCTCGGGTTTCTGTTTCAACCGGCCCACCTCGCTATTTCCTGTACAGAATATCATACTTAAAAATGGCCTGCTATCTCCTGGGCCACGCAAGCAAATAGTTCCATAGTGCCGGGTAAAGCGGCGGTGCATATGTCTGCGGCCTAAACGGCGCTATCTAGGGGAAGGAGGGCTGAATGTAAACCCTGAGGTAAATATGAACATTTTCACATCGTAATCTGCAGTTACATTTCGGAACTTTGAAGGCCAGTCATACTGTTCCCATTCATGCAGAGTCCTGAAGTGCTTTAGAACCGTCATACCCAGGTCTGCCACATCTGTCTCAGAAGCCTTCAGTTTTGCCAATGCTTTACTGAGAAGGGTTCTGACTTCCTGCTCTGCAGTGCGAACTACTTCTTGGTGGTATTCAGGGGATACGTTTAGTTCTCTCGCCGTGGCCTCTTCAACTGAAGCCGTAAGCCTGATCTTGAAAATCACTTCTACCTGGCCAGCGTCCAGCCTGGTTTTTACTGAGGTTGACAAGTGGTGAAGAGCTAACGTGGCCTGCCTGCCTGGCTTGCCAGGAAGGGCAATGTCGAGGTAGCCCCTAACAAAGTCTCCTCTCAAAATGCTGATGGCCATGGTTTCCTTTGTATCAAGCAATCCAACCATTCTCATCTGTTGTCCAACGTTGCGAAATAGCGCTGCCCCAAGTACGGCTACTATTGTTGTGTCTTCAGCCGGCGAATGTTTGCCTGTACTTTCTTTGGAAGATTCATTACCCTGGTTGCTTGTTTCCTTCTCTACAGGGGCAGTCGAAGCTAATGCCAAATAGGGCACCCACGGTTCGAGTTCTTGGGTATCATACGCAATTAGAAATTCGTGGGCTGAAACCAATGGGCATATGCCCATTTCCCGGTTTGAACTTAGTAAGAGCTTCACAAGGTACTCAGATGGTTCAGCCTCTTCAGGCGACCTGAATTCTCTGATGAAATCGGAAGCCTTGCCCTTTGATACCGCCACCAAAGTATTGTGCCTGAATTCAAGATTTCGGGAAAAAACATCAAGAATCACCCCAGCGTCATATTTGGCCATTTCCTCACCAAGTATGACCAGTTGAGTATGGGCAGTTGTGGTCAAACGCGAAGTCATTGTGGTTATTTGCGCAAGAGCGTCAATCATAGTGTTGCCTTCAGCAGAAAGTATCAGCGTGGGCTGGCCTTCTGCCCCGCCTCCGCCCCCACCCATGCCGCCCCCAAAGGTCTTCCTGGGCAAGGCAACCACTGTGGTAATCAATAAGTCCTTATATTGGCCCTTATCGACTCCTACTATAGTCACAAGAGACATGTCCTCCAGTTCCCGGCGCCCATAGCATCCGGTAACCTGTACCACCAGCACCAAGACAGTCAGTGCGGGCAGCAAAGCCGCGATCAGTGGTTTTATCTTGCGCTGTGATTCATTCCTGCGGGTTATTATGGTTCTCCGCTCCTTTGGGCGTGCCAACAATATCTTCCGTAGGTGTGCCTTTGCTATGGCCTGCAATAACTGAAGAGCCTGTTATTCCTTCTGAATAGCCCGGCTCGCTTTTTGTGGAAAGCAGAGCATCTGACACTTTTTCCGCTTCCCTGGTTACATTTCTTACCCGGGCAATACCATAGAGGATCAAACCCATAACTACATTAACTGCGCCAAAGGTCAGGTATGTTCTTGAAAGGAGCTCGCTTGCATAGAGAATTGATTCCGGCAAGGCTGCAATACCGAAGGTTAAACATGCAACTCCTGGCACCAAGGGCCGGTAAGTCCGTGCATTCATAAGCTGGCACAGCAATATGAGAGTTACCATGTAACATACGCTGGCATGGACTGCAGACGCGAAAAACCAGGTAAACGTAAATAAAGCTTCAATTCTTTGTAGAAAGCGGCCTAAATACACTGCTCTTGCAACTGTACCAAGTGGGATGATCTGCCTTGTGCTTACAGGGTACGGAAACACTGCAGATATCAGGACAACAGACCCTATCATAAACACGGCAGCTATGGCCAGGCCCCTATAGGCAAACCTGGGCAAATCATGCGGTTGCCGCAGATATGATTTAAGAACTGCAGTAACAGATATTGCACCGAACAACCCTGTATGGGGCAATGACTCCCGGATCAGGACAGGTACACCCATACCGAACAAAGGGTGCAGGTGGCGGATGTCAAAAAGCCTGTAGGAGCCCACCACTACCACAATAATTGAGACTGTCACAATAGGGAAGAAGAATACAGCAGATCGTCCAACTGATTCAAGGCCTAACCACGCTGAGTACAAAGCTGCAGCTATGATTACTGAAATCAATATTTCAATAGGAAATTCAGGGAGAAGGGCGATGACTGCGCCTCCTGAAAATACTCTTACACTTAACGAAGTCACGATCACAAAATAGAGGGCCATGAATAAAGCGGCTATATCACCAAGAATTCTGCCCAGAGTCAACCGGAGCGATGGCACTACGCCAAGATTACCGGTACATTTCGACCATCTAAGCCACCCCCATAAACCTACTGAGGCAAGCATTGCAGACAGGGCCATTGTTATCCATGCGCCTGTACCGGTTTTTCGAATAATGAATGAAGGCAGCGCCAGGAACACTTTGGTCAAAAGCAAGAAACTAAGCATGAATGAAGCCTGATTAGAGTCGATATGTCCCAATTTAACTACATCAAATTGGGCTGCAAGGGACGATTTTTCATTGCCCTGAAGGTTATTGCCGGACTTCATTGCTGCTGCCCTCCGCTGCCTTCCTGAGGCCCCGGCTCTTTTTCCATAGATCCAATATCCCACTGCCGGGAAATGTCAGGCTGTCTTCTTTGCCTTTTGGGCCTGAAAAAACCAGGCCTATACTCCATTGACCATGCAGGGCCTACGGTAAAAGTGTCAGGTGAAGCCTGCTTCCTTGGAACTACAGGGGCGAAAAACGGAACCCCCAGACTCGTCAGGGAAAATAGCCTGCAGGACAACATGTACAATCCAACCACTATCCCAAATAGGCCCAGAACAGAGCCAAGCACAATGAAAATCAAAGTTGCTATACGTATGAGCATTCCCACTTCCTGGTTTGGAATTGTGAAGGATGCCACGCCGGTTATAGCTATTACAATTACCATGATTGGACTTACCAGAGACGCAGAGACGGCCGCTTCCCCTACAAGGAGTGCCCCAACAATACCTATAGTAGAACCAAACGGAGAAGGTATCCGAATTCCCGCTTCCCTTATGAGTTCAAACCCGATGTACATAAACAAGACTTCAAAGGTGAGGGGGAACGGTATCATTTCCCTTGATGCAGCCACAGAGAAAAGCAGCACAGTAGGGATCATCTCAGGATGGTAGTTGGTCGTTGCGACGTATAGGCCAGGCAGCAATAGAGCAAGAAACAAGGCAAAGACTCGTACTAGCCGCAAAACGTTCCCATATGGCCACCGGACATAGTAATCTTCTGGGCTGTGGATAAAGGCGAAGAATGTTACCGGTGCCAGCAGAACAAAAGGATCTCCTTGCACCATGATTGCTATGGCTCCTTCGAGAATGAAATGGGCTGCCCTGTCCGGACGTTCAGTACTGATAATGGTTGGAACCAGGCTGTGGCTTGTCTCTATGAGCTGCTCCACCTGCCCGCTTGTGAGGATTGCATCTATTTCAATGGATGAAAGCCTGCGCCTGACTTCGGCCACAAGTTTATCATTGGTGATGCTCTCCAAATAAACAATGGCGCACTGGGTCTTAGAGTCCCGCCCTACCTCGACCCCTTCTACTACCAGATCAGGAGTACGGATCATTGAGCGCAGCAAGGCAGTGTTTATCCTGAGTACCTCAACAAAACCCTGCTGAGGCCCTCGGACTATCCTTTCGCTGACTGCTTCCTGGACTGTTCTGTGCTCCCATCCTTTGGTTTCGACTACCAAGGACCTGTCCTGGCCTTCTACCAGGACCACTGTGTCACCGGCAACAATGGCTTCTATAGATTCTTCTACTGTCTCTTTGATTTCTACCTGTCCACTTGCAAGTAAAGCATTCTTAATTTGAATAATCGGATCCCGTTCATCTGACTTGCTAATGGACGATAACAGCATCAAGGGCTGGAGGACAGCCATAAAGACTTTGTCGGAACTTGACAGGCCCTCAATGTAAGCTATTGTGATACGCACTCTTGGATTGGCACAAGACAATTCTCTTATAACTACATCAGAGGAGTCTGGAACGTGAAACATCCTTTTGAGGCTATCTGCATTTGCGTCCAAATTCTTCGACCAGCGGTGGCCCTGGCCTTTCTGGGTAGGCTCTTTGGCCTTTGCTCCCGGTTGACGGCGCTCTCCCAAGGAAAAACTGATGCGCTCAGAACGTCCCTTTGCCGGAGTAAACAAGCCGACTGCTTTTCGCCAAGGATTTGGGACTTTCAAGACCTCATTCACTCCATTCTTAGGGGCACTCCCTCAATTCTCAATGATTCCCGTCAACCATCTGGGTTATGAATCTTTCCCCAGAGACTGCTTTTTGCAGCCCCGAAATTGGGTAACAAGAGACTAACGGAAGATACGATTCAGGTAAAATCGAAATTCAGGTTCTGTTTTTCACCAAAATATGCTAATCTCTTGTATGGGATGGCAGATTTTGTCTGTGTTCGCAAACAATGTAACATGATTATTAAGGGTGTGTGACTGCCTACGTGAATCGTCTCATGTCAGAGAGAAGTGCTTGCCAAGGCCGTGAAATAGACGTAATCACACTGGAGGACCCTGAGTATCCGGAGAATTTGAGGAAGGTGCCTGATTGCCCGCCGGCTCTTTTTGTGAAAGGACCTTTGCTGCCAAGGGACAGACTTGCAGTGGCAATAGTCGGTACAAGAAAAGCTTCTGCACTCGGCAAAACCATTGCTCAGGAAATATCAGGAGATCTGGCCAGAGCCGGGATGACAGTGATTTCGGGCCTGGCATACGGAATTGATACCTCAGCACACCAGGCTGCTCTTGCCAAAGGCGGCAGGACCATTGCCTGCCTTGGCAACGGTGTAGACGTGGTTTATCCCAAAGCCAACTGGGAGCTTTATGATAAGATCCCTTCATCTGGTGCCTTAATATCCGAATACAGGCCAGGTACCCAACCAAGGCCCTGGCATTTCCCGGAACGAAACAGGTTAATTTCTGGACTGTCTCTCGGAGTTGTCGTTGTAGAAGCCGGAGAGAAGTCCGGTGCCCTTATTACAGTAGACTGGGCTCTCAGGTATGGCCGGCCGGTAATGGCGGTACCTGGCAGCATCAAGTCAAGCCTTTGCCGCGGAACTAACCGCCTGATTCAGGAGGGGGCATATCTGGTAACATGTGCTGAGGATGTGCTATCCTTTCTCAGAAAAGAAAATGAGTACGTACCGGAACCGGGCATGCAAAAGACAGCAGAAACCCTGACCCTTGAGGAGTCTCTGATCCTTGGATATCTCGAGGAATGGGAATCTGTTGACGACATTTGTGATAATGTGAACAATATACCCGTATTCAAAGTGGTTTCTATCCTGGCCTCCCTTGAGGTAAGGGGGCTTGTGAAATCACTGCCGGGTGGCAAGTACACAGTGACAACTGCCGGGCAAAAGTTTATCGGTAATAAGAAGGTGGGAATTTCGAATGAAAAATCAGGTCAAGCGCCCGTTGATCATTGTTGAGTCTCCAACAAAAGCAAAGACCATCTCTAGATTTATGAAGTCAAAATACGATGTAAAGGCATCTTTGGGCCACGTTAGGGATTTACCCAAGAGCAAACTTGGAGTTGACATAGATAACGGCTTCGAACCCAAGTACATAACTATTAGGGGCAAAGGCGACACAATAAAACAGCTTAGGGACGCTGCCAAGAAGGCATCAAACGTTTACCTTGCTACTGACCCGGACCGGGAGGGAGAAGCAATCTCTTGGCACCTGTGCGAAATTCTAGGTATTGATCCCGGCGAAGCAAAACGAGTGACGTTTCACGAGATTACAGAAAATGCCGTGAAAGAGGCTTTTAGCAGTCCTGTACCGTTGAAGCAAAACCTGGTGTATGCCCAGCAAGCCAGAAGAGTTCTGGATAGGTTGGTAGGCTATACTCTGAGCCCCTTGTTGTGGCACAAGATAAGGCCCGGGTTGTCAGCAGGCAGAGTCCAATCAGCTGCACTCAAGATTATCGTAGACAGGGAACTTGAAATCGAGGCCTTCAAGCCTCAGGAATACTGGACTCTTGAAGCACTGCTCAAGGGTTTAAGAGGCACGGTAAAGGCCAAGTACTTCGGTTTTGAAGGAAAGAAGACAGACCTCAATAGCCGTGCAGACGTTGACAATGTGCTCAAAGCCATTGAAGGCGCGACATTTTTGGTGACTTCAGTAACACCTAAGGAAAGGCGGAAGAATCCTCCGTTTCCGTTTACGACATCCACGTTACAGCAGGAAGCGTCAAGAAAACTAGGTTTTCCGGTGCGGAAGACAATGATGGTGGCACAAACCCTGTATGAAGGCGTTGAACTAGGGAAGGATGGTTACACAGGGTTAATCACTTACATGAGAACTGATTCAACCAAAATCTCCCCTATAGCCGAGGCCGAAACCAAGAAGTACATTGGATCAGCTTATGGCAAAGAATATGTAGGGCGGGGAGGCAGAAAAGCCAAGGCCAAACCCGGCGCACAAGAGGCTCATGAGGGTATCCGGCCTACTAACGTCCTTCGGGTACCATTAGATGTAAAGCCCTTCTTGAAGACTGATCAGTTCAAACTCTACACTCTCATCTGGGAAAGATTTGTTGCAAGCCAAATGTCTGCCGCCGTTTACGACACAGTTACATGCGACATTGAGGCCAATAAACACGTTTTCAGAGCCACAGGTTCGAGGCTCAAGTTCGCCGGTTTTACCAGAGTATATGAAGAAGGGCAAGATACTCCTAAAGACGAGGACAAAGAAATCATTCCTCTTTCAGAAAACGAGGAGTTACGCCTCAAGAAAATTGAATATTCGCAGCACTTCACCGAACCGCCCCAGAGATATACAGAAGCCAGCCTGGTAAAAGCACTTGAGGAAAATGGTATTGGCAGGCCGTCAACTTACGCACCGATTATTGCAACCTTGATTGAAAGGGAATATGTAAACAGGGAAAAGAGGCGACTGCTTCCAACTGAATTGGGCCGCCTGGTTGACATGATTTTAAGGCAAAACTTCCCCTCTATTGTAGACACCGGCTTCACTGCAGAAATGGAAAAGAAGCTTGATGCCATAGAAGAAGGTGCCTCCAAGTGGAATGAGGTCATAGGAGATTTTTGGGGGCCCTTCAAGGAACAGATCGAAAAAGCCGAAAGTGAACTCGAAAGAGTGCAAATACAGGATGAACCGGCTGGAGTAGATTGTGATAAGTGTGGGCGTCCAATGGTAATAAAAAGAAGCAGATATGGAAAATTTATAGCATGTTCGGGGTACCCTGAATGTAAAAATACCAAGCCTTTCTTGGAAAAAACCGGGGCGTTGTGCCCAAAGTGCAAAGGTGACATTGTGGTCCGTAGATCTAGGAAAGGGCGTATTTTCTACGGATGTGCAAATTACCCGAACTGTGACTTTGTATCATGGAACCGCCCGGTCCCTGGCAAGGTTTGCCCTTTATGTGGATCATTCCTGGTTGAGACGAAGGGTAAATCAAAAGGGTACCGTTGTGCAAACTCCCAATGTTCCTATTCACAGAAGATCTGAGAATATTAAGAAAACTGGTTGATACCTGTTAGAGCTAGTGATACCATAGGTCTGTATGGGATTTGCCTGTAAATAACACCTTATTCATGGGAAGGCGATTCAATGGCGCATTCGCTTCTTGAGTGGAAAGAAGAATTTCTTGTGGAAGTGGGAGTCTCAAAGACTCAAAGCCCCAACACTGTTGAGGCCTATTCCAGGGATCTGAGTCAGTTCTTCAGTTTCCTTGCAGAGGAAACCAAAGGAAAAGGCCCTGAAACACTGACTCCGTCTGACCTTCGCCCCGAACACATCCACAAGTTTCTCTTGACTCTCGGCCGGAAGGAATATAAGGGCTCGTCGATTTCCAGAAAACTCTCGTCTGTTAGGAGTTTCTGCTGCTTTCTTACCCGTCGGGGCGGGCTGGACCAAAATCCTTCGAAAGATGTGTCTTCTCGAAAGGCCCACAGCTACCTGCCCAGAGTGCTTTCCCGTGAAGAGGTTGAGAAACTTCTTGAAGCCATTGATGCCCGAACTCCCTCAGGCAAGCGGGATAGGGCTTTACTTGAACTGCTCTATGGCACAGGATTGCGAGTCAGCGAGCTGTCAAGGCTTAATGTAGGCGACATAGACTATTCTCTAGGATTTGTTCAGGTAATGGGCAAAGGAGACAAGGAGAGGTTTGTACCTTTAGGGTCAAAGGCTATAGACTGTCTTGGCGATTACCTTCAAAACGGAAGGCCGTATTTGGCCAAGAAGCCTACAGGTAGAAAGCAACGTTCTCCATCTCCGGAGATCGTTGAACCGGCTGGCGCCACAATGAGGAAACCCCTGTTTCTTAACAAGTGGGGAGGCAGACTATCTGTACGCTCAGTGCGCAGAATCTTAGAAAAGCACCTCTTGTTAGCCGGCATGGACCCGTCCAAGTGTTCTCCCCATACGTTAAGGCATTCCTTTGCGACCCACCTGCTTTCAGGCGGTGCTGACCTTCGCTCGGTACAGGATATGTTGGGGCATGCAAGTATCAAGACCACCCAAATATACACCCACGTATTGCCGGAACGGTTGAAACAAGTTTATCAAGACACTCACCCCAGGGCTCATATCCAATCCAGCGGAACCACTGACAACCCCACAACGTACCGTACCGACTCAGAAAAGGAGATAGAAAGATGACTGAAGGCGGAGCCCCGCGAATACTAAGCACTACGGTCCTTGCCGTGAGGGCAATGGGAAAAGCAGCTATGGCAGGTGACGGGCAAGTTACTCTGGAAGGCAATCATACTATCCTCAAAGCCACTGCAAGAAAAGTCCGCAAGATATACAAGGATTCGGTTATTGCAGGCTTTGCCGGTTCTGTAGGCGATGCCCTAACTCTATTCGACAAGCTAGAAGGGTACCTAGAGGAAACAAGGGGCGATCTTCTGAAATCAACTGTATCTCTTGCCAAAGAATGGCGCACAGACAGAATCCTCAGGCAGCTCCAGGCCATGCTTTTGTGTATGGACAAAACCCACCTGTTGCTCGTATCCGGCACAGGAGAGGTAATCGAACCTGATGAGCCGGTATTGGCTATAGGATCCGGGGGCGCATATGCTACAGCAGCAGCTAGGGCCATGCTTAAATTCACAGACATGGATGCTGTTGCCATTGCAAGGGAATCCTTGAAAATAGCCGCCTCTATATGCATATATACTAATGAGAACATTGTTATTGAGGAATTGGGATAACCCCGTTTCCTATCAGTAAGGGATGGTGTGACATGGAGAACCTGACTCCTCGCCAGATAGTAGAAGAACTTGATAAGTACATCGTCGGCCAGACAAAGGCCAAACGAGCTGTGGCCGTGGCACTCAGAAACAGGTTAAGAAGGCAGAAAGTACTTGGTGACCTTCAGGAAGATATCGTTCCTAAAAACATTTTGATGATTGGGCCTACTGGAGTAGGCAAAACTGAAATCTGCAGGCGGCTTGCTAAACTCGTGAATGCCCCGTTTGTGAAAGTCGAAGCTTCGAAATTTACAGAGGTTGGGTATGTAGGGCGCGATGTAGATTCAATAATAAGAGATCTGGTTGAGAGTGCCGTTAGTATGGTAAGGAAAGAAAATCTCGAGAAGGTGGAACAAAAGGCAAACATTCAGGTTGAAGAAAGGCTTGTAGATATTCTTTGCCCGATGCCGGCTAGGCGTAAGGTTGCCCGAAATCCCCTTGAGATGCTTTTCAACCCGGCTTCTCAAACAGAAGACGACGATGACGACGACGATTACAGTGAGAGGCTTCGTCAGGCCAGGGCACGTAGGCAGGTAATCCGAGAGCGTCTCAAAAACGGCGAACTAGAGGACCAAGAAGTCGAAATCGAGGTAGAAGATACATCTACCCCAAGGCTTGAGTTCTTTGATGGTGCCGGTATGCAGGAAATGGAACTAAATATGCAAGATCTCCTTGGTGGACTACTGCCAAAGCGGACAAAGAAAAAGAGGGTACCGGTCAGAGAAGCCCGCAAACTTCTGGCTCAAGAGGAAGCAGGAAAACTTATTGATCAAGATACTATAGTCTCAGAAGCAGCCAGAAGGTGCGAAAAACTCGGAATCGTGTTTCTGGATGAACTTGACAAGATCGCCGGAAGAGAAAAAGGCGCCGGCCCTGACGTGTCCAGAGAAGGAGTTCAGCGGGACCTGCTGCCCATAGTCGAAGGCACTACAGTGGTAACGAAATACGGGCCAGTGAAAACAGACCACATATTGTTTATTGGGGCAGGAGCGTTTCATGTAAGTAAGCCATCGGATTTGATTCCGGAACTGCAGGGCCGCTTTCCCATTAGGGTGGAGCTGGATTCACTGGAAGAAGACGATTTTGTGAGGATTTTGACGGAGCCGGAAAACTCCCTTACCAGGCAGTATAAAGAACTCCTTGAAACAGACGGAGTTGAACTTGAATATACTGCTGACGGTGTTGCAGAAATCGCTAGAATGGCCTTTGCAGTGAACCAAGAAGCTGAGAACATCGGCGCCAGGAGGCTTCACACAGTCATGGAGAAACTGCTTGAAGATGTGCTGTTTGAAGCTCCCGACGGTATCAGGGGCAAGGTTATAGTCGACAAAGAATACGTAGTACACAGGCTGAAAGACCTGGTTACAAACAGAGACTTAACCAGGTATATTTTGTAAGGGAAATGAAAGGGAGAGTAGAAATGCAGACATTGCTTGAGAAAACACGGAAAATGAACCAGCTACTACGAACCGCAGCAACTGAAGTTGACTTCCAGGCAAGTGCACGGGTAGTCAGGGATTCATTGGAATGTAACGTTTATATCCTGGACAAGCTTGGTTATATCCTTGGCTACTCGCTTGTAGACGACTTTGACTGCCATGTTATCAAAGAAGTCCTGGCAGGGAAGGAATTTCCGCCCTCATACAATGAGCGTCTGTATATGTACCGTGATACTGCAGCCAACTTACAGCATGAGATCGGAAGATGTGTGTTCAGAAACGAACATGAGTGCCCTTATGCAGGCAAAGTTACGACTATTTTGCCTGTAGTTTGTGGCGGTGATAGGCTCGGAACTCTTGTTCTTGCTCGAGTTGCAGGTGAACTGCAAGCTTCTGACCTCATTTTGGCAGAACACGCAGCAACGGTTACTGCTATGGAGATGATTCGCCACAACCAGGATACTGTAGAAGAGGAAGCCAGGCAGCAAGCTGCAGTACAAGTAGCTTTAGGGACTCTGTCGTTCTCTGAGTTAAACGCCATGAAGCATATCTTTGATGAACTTGGCGGAAATGAAGGCTACCTTGTGGCCTCCAAAGTAGCAGATCGAGTCGGCATAACTCGTTCTGTGATAGTCAACGCTCTGCGGAAATTCGAGTCAGCAGGAGTAATAGAATCCCGTTCTCTGGGCATGAAAGGAACATATATAAAGGTCTTGAACGAAAAACTCTTGGAAGAACTCAACAAATTGAGGTAAAAAGTGACGAAAAGTTGAGTTTTATCGATAATACAAGAAGGAATTCTTGAGTTTCTGTCGAATCCATGCATAACAACCAAATAAGGAAAATGTTGCCGCAAGCGACAAAGGCAAATCTGCCTAAAGGCAGAGACGCAAAGCCACGGGTCTAAGGTATTGGCAATAGCCACTACTATGATAGCCGGGTTGCCGAAGGGCGGTAGTTATTGCTACTGAATAACAGTATAACCTTCCGGCTTTTCTGCGGAAGGTTTTTCTTTCTAGAAGGAGTGGTAAAATGGCGGACATAACCAGGCTTATGCAAAGAGGGCTAGACGGTTCCTGGCTTCGCCATGAGGTTTTGGCCGGCAACGTTGCTAACAGTGAAACACCCGGATATAAGAAAAAGGATTTGAACTTCGCCCATTATCTCAAGAATGCAATTGGGCCTCGTACAGTCTTGTCCACAACCAGCCCTCTACACTTAGAGAAAGCAAGTCACGATATCCCATTGGTAACTCAAGACACATCCAGTGTCACTCCTGACGGCAACAGTGTTGATATTGACAGGGAGATGGCAGAAGTCTCTGCAAACGCTCTGTACTATACATCACTCTCAAGACAATTGGCTGCACACTTCTCACTTTTGAGAAAAGCAATTACAGAAGGGAGGAGGTAGTTCATGAAGATTTTTTCATCTATTGAAACGAGTGCGTCAGGGCTCACAGCCCAAAGGCTCAGGCTGGATCTTATTGCCTCAAACCTTGCTAACGCTGAAAGCACCAGAACCGAAGATGGTGGAGTATACCGCCGTAAAGCGGCTGTCTTTACCACAAAAAATGATGGCCCTTCTTTCAGGAATGTCCTATCTTCTGTGCTTCCGATTTCCTCAGGGGTAAGGGTTGCCGGAGTAGTGGAAGATACCTCTCCTCCTAAGCAGGTCTATATGCCCGGACATCCTGACGCTGGACCAGATGGTTACGTTGCATATCCTAACGTAGATATTGTAACGGAAATGGTTGACATGATGGCGGCTACAAGGGCATACGAAGCCAATGTTACCGCTATTGAAGCATCTAGGGCAATGATACAAAAAGCCCTGGACATGCTCAGAGTTTGATAAATCCAAGGCCTGGTTAAGACCGAGGCCCAAAAAGAGAAGACCGGCGGAATCAAATTACATAGAGACTAGTTTCGCTTCTCGGGGGGGAAGTATACATGTTAGTTAGACCGGTTTCCACGCCCGTTGTGGGCCAATCGGCGTGCAATTCTATCAAGAACAATACCACTCTAAACAGCAAAGATGCTTCTTTCAATCAAGTATTCCAGCAGATTTCCAGTGCTGTCCAGAACCTTGATCAGGAACTCCTTGCATCTCAAATTGACCTGGTGACCGGAAACGCCCGTGACATGCACACGGCTGTCCTTGCAGCTGAAAAAGCCAGCCTTACTCTGGATCTAATCGTATCTGTGAGGAACAAGGCCATTGAAGCATACCAGGAAATCATGAGAATGCCGCTATAAAGAAGAGTTCCTGAAGGTAGGTGGAGTTACAAATGCCGGATGCTGTTGTTTCCCTTGGTAAGGGTATAAAAGACACGTGGAGTAACTTGAGGAGGCCACAAAGGCTGGCAGTCATCTCAGGAGGGGTAATTGTTCTGGTACTGCTGTTGATACTAACCTTTACCTCGACCAGAGGGCCGGCCTATGAGACCCTATGGTCCAATCTGGATCCTGTAGACGCAGGCGCAATAGTAAGCGAACTTGAAAAGCAAGGTGTGTCTTACAAACTGACTGACGGCGGCAAGACTATAAAGATACCTTCAGACCAGGTACACAGAACCCGGCTAACTCTGGCAACCATGGGGCTTCCTTCGTCAGGTGTTGTCGGGTTTGAAAGCATGGGTTCAAATGGGATTTGGTCTACTGACTTCGAACGCAAAGTACAGTATGTAAGAGCCCTTTCAGGAGAACTCACAAGGACAATCCAGGCAGTCTCAGGGGTAGAAGAAGCCCGGGTTCATATCGTTTTGCCTGAGCAGTCGGTATTCGCATCCCAACGAAGGCCCGCCACCGCCGCTGTACTGGTGAAAACCAGGCCTGGCCAGGAACTTGCCTCTGGTTCTATCCGGGGAATTGTGAACCTGGTATCCAGATCAGTAGAAGGGCTTTCCCCGGAAAACGTTACAGTGGTAGATGCTTCAGGGAAGCTCCTTTCCCAGGATTTATCCTACAGCCAGCCACAAGAAGACGACTTGCCTCCAAATTCCATACTAGAGCTAACCTCAAGTACTGAAAGGGAACTCGAAAGGCGGCTCCTGGCTTTACTCAGTCCTGTCTTGGGGCCAGGTAATGTAGTGTGCCAGGTGAGGACTGAGCTCAATATGGATAGGGTGAAGATAACTGATACTACATTCGAATCTGAACCGCCTGGAGTTCTAAGGAGTACTCAAGAAACAAGTGAGACTTATCAGGGTACAGGTTCTATGCCTGGAGGCCAGGCAGGAGGGCTTGACGTTCCTTCTTACGCTACTCCGGGGCAGGGCGAATCTCAATATCATCGCACTGATTCGTTAAGAAATTACGAAGTGAACCAGAAAATTACCGAGACCATGATCACTCCCGGATCCATCAAGAGGCTCTCGGTTGCAGTGGTAGTAAACAAAGAACTGGATGAGGCTGGCAAGGACGTCATCTCTGAAACTGTCTCAGCAGCCCTTGGCCTCGACCCGGCAAGGCAAGACCAAATATCTGTTACAGGCATATTCTTTGACACCAGTCTTAGCCGGCGGATCGATGAATCGCTGGCACCTGTCCCCGAACAGTTTCCACGTATTTACGTATACGCAATAGCTGCAGCAGCTGCCCTGGTTGCCGGAACAGCAATCATCCTCATATCAAGGCGAAGGCGCCGCGAACAGGCGGAAATTTCCTACCCACTGCCCCAGGCGGCTCCAGAAACAGCATCAAGCATCTCCCCTGAGCTCATGGCAAGGCAGAGAAGCCGCGAAAACGTAGAGAGGCTTGCAAGAACAGACCCAAAGATTGTTGCAGCCCTTGTCAAATCATGGCTACTGGAGGATGAGCGATGACTAACGGATACCGGGCTGGATTATCAGGCAGGGAGAAAGCAGCAATACTCTTGATCACTCTTGGCCCTGATTTGTCTCCCCAGATAATGAAACACTTGAGGGAAGAGGATATTGATGTTCTTACTCTGGAAATAGCCTCTACGAGGAAGGTGGAACAGGAAGTTAAGGACAGGGTGCTTGAAGAGTTCAATGAGATGTGCCTTGCCCAGGAATATATTGAAGAAGGCGGCATTGAATATGCCAAGAAACTTCTTGAGAAGGCTCTTGGCAGCCAGCAAGCTCAGAACGTGTTAGCACGATTGACTTCATCACTGCAGGTAAGGCCTTTCGATACAGTACGGAAAGCCGACGGAGGCCAGATTCGGAATTTTCTGGAGAGCGAATCTCCCCAGACCATAGCTCTTATCTTAAGCTATCTGTCAGCCTCCCAATCTGCATCAATCCTTGCTTCGCTTGAGCCTGATCTGCAAGTAGAAGTTGCCCGAAGGATATCATTGATGGATAGGACAAGCCCTGACGTTGTTAAGGAAGTCGAACGGGTACTTGAACGAAAAATCCTATCCATGGCAGGCCAGGATTACACCCAGGCCGGAGGCATCGGATCCATAGTCGAAATCCTGAACAATGTTGACAGGCAGACTGAAAAAACAATTCTGAGCGCCCTTGATATGGAATCTCCTGAACTTGCAGAGGAAATCAAGCGAAGGATGTTCCTATTCGAAGATATTATCTACCTCGACGACAAGTCTGTGCAGCGATTCTTGCGTGACATTGACCTGACCAGGGATCTTCCGCTGGCGCTAAAAACCGCTTCAGAAGAGGTCAAAGGCAAATTCTACAGAAACCTATCGTCCCGCGCTGTAGAAACCCTGAAAGAAAGTATCGATTACCTTGGCCCAGTTAGAATCCGCGACGTGGAAGAGGCTCAGCAACGCATTGTGGGACTTATACGCCGGCTTGAAGATCAAGGCGAGATTATCATCGGCCGGGGAGGAGGGGACGAAATAATTGTCTAGGGTATTCAGGCTAGAAGACAGGAATATCGGCTCTGTATGGATTCCTCCTTTCGAAGTAGCCACAGACGCACCACTGAAAATCGATGTTGACGGAACCATAGAGCAGGCTATGTGTGAAGCAGATGAAATAAGGGAACGTGCCCAGCAGGAAGCAGCCTCAATCCTGGAAAACGCAAAATTGAAATCTATAGAGGACTGTGAACAAGCCAAGCGGTCAGGTTTCGAGCAAGGTTTCAAAGAAGGCTATGCCAGTGGGCTCGAGGAAGCCCAGAAACTTGCCGGCCAAGCACAAGATGCCCTTGATTCGTGCAGAGATACTTATGACAGGTATCTCAAAAAGGCTGAACCTAAACTGCTTGCCCTGGCATTGGAAGTTGCCAGGAAAATCGTAGGAGAGTCTCTCACATACGACCCAGATCTGATCTTTTCCATGTTGAGGCAGGGAATTGAAGCCATTGGAGACGCACGCAAATTCTCTCTCCATGTTAACCCCCAACTTGTTGCCCTTCTTGAAGGTGGAAAAGAGAAACTGCAGGGCCAGTACAGTAATAGGTCTATTGAGGTAATCGGAGACGAGTCGATTTCTGAGGGAGCAGTCGTGGAGACGCCCACCGGACACGTCGATGCAACTCTTGATGCCCAAATTACAAACATTGCAAGGGCCATCGGAGAGGCCAGGAATCGTTTAGGGGAGCGGGGAGTTCAATGACGGAACTTGAGTATTCGCTGTATGCTGAGGCAATACAATTGGCCAGGACATTAACATTCCGTGGAACGGTTCTGGACATTATCGGACTCCTGATAGAAGCATCAGGCCCCAAGGCCAAGATGGGTGAAATATGCAAGTTAATACCTGATTCAGGAATACCGGTCTTAGGTGAAGTTGTCGGTTTCAGAGGGGGCAGAGTCCTCTTGATGCCGTTTGGCGACCTATATGGCATAGCACCTGGTTCATCAGTGGAAGCCACCGGCCGGGAGCTAGAGGTTCCTGTTAGCAAACAAATGCTTGGCAGGGTCACTGACGCACTGGGATTTCCAATCGATCAGAAACCCTCATGGCTGGTAGACACATACTATCCGGTCATGGAGAAGCCTCCTGCGCCCCTTGAGAGAGAACTTATAGGAAGCCCTCTTCCTACGGGAGTCAGAGCTATAGATGCCCTGCTGACCCTAGGCGAAGGCCAGAGAATAGGCATATTCTCTGGTTCAGGTGTTGGAAAGTCCACGTTAATGGGTATGGTGGCCAAAAAGACTACCGGCGATGTCAACGTAATAGCACTGATAGGCGAGCGTGGCCGCGAAGTCAGAGAATTCATAGAAAAAGATCTCGGCACAGACGGCCTTAAACGGTCAGTTGTAGTAGTTGCCACTTCAGACGAACCGGCTTTGTTGCGAATCAAAGCTGCATGGGTCGCAACTGCCATTGCTGAATACTTCAGGGACCAGGGATTGCAGGTCCTCTTGATGATGGATTCAGTAACACGGTGGTGTATGGCCCTCAGGGAAGTCGGCCTGGCCATAGGCGAACCGCCTACTACCAGAGGATACACACCATCTGTATTCGCCAATTTGCCGAAACTACTGGAACGGGCTGGCAAGGGGAGCAAAGGCAGTATCACCGGTATTTATACAGTCCTGGTAGAGGGCGATGACATGGATGAGCCGATTGCCGACGCTGCAAGGGGCATTCTAGATGGCCACATAGTCTTATCAAGGGACCTGGCACAGATGGGACATTATCCTGCCATAGACGTTCTAGGGTCCGTATCTCGCCTTATGCCCGACGTTGTGCAGGAGCACCATCTCACCACAGCCCAGGAGGTGCGCACTATCTTATCTACTTACCGTAAGGCTGAGGATTTGATCAATATTGGTGCATATGTTAAGGGATCAAACCCAAACATTGACAAGGCTCTGAAGTACATACACAAGGTAAATGCGTTCTTGAAACAAGGTGTTGATGAAACGGCTCTATTTAATTCTGCCGTTTCACAGATGGCCGGAATATTCAGTGAAACCTGATACCCTGTTCATTCAGGGATTTCTATCGATAAGGATCGAGGGAGGAACATTGAAAAAGTTTGTGTTTCCTCTGGAAAAAGTGCTCGCAGTTAGGGAAATGAAAAGGCTCATTGCCGAGGAGAAGCTTGGCGGACTACTCAGAGAAATGCATGTCGTTAAAGACGCGCTAAGTATTGCTGAGTCGGCAAGGCTGGATAACCAGGCAAGCCTAAGGATTCACCTATTGAAGAGTGTTGATCTAGGACAGGTGAAGGCGCTTCTCGTATACGGTAATGCAATTTCTGAGGATATCTCAAACAGAAAGGAGGAATTGGTTTACCAGGAATCCATGGTCAGGAAAGCTCAAGAGGAAGTGCTTGCCCGAACTCAGGAAAAAAGGGCCCTTGAACGCCTTAAAGAAAAGCAGATTTCCCGGCACAGGGCCATGTACTGGTGGGAGCAAGGCAAGCAGCTTGATGAGATTGGGACTATGTACTTTAACCGCAGCGAAAAGGAGGTGAACTGAGATAAATGGATGTTAGTATAGGCTTCGCGCCTACGCAGCATTTAGACAGCAGCCCGCCAAAGTATGGGCCACTGCCATCAAGAGATTGGGCCCGAGACGGCCGCTGTTTTAATGCCATAATGGCAACCCTGGCTGCTATGTTCTATTGCAAAGGTACTGAGCACACCATGGTTTCAGACGATCTAGGCTTTTTGCCAGGGATCGGTGCCGAACCGGGAATAGAACTCATTGTTCAAGGAGAATCCCACTCTAGCGAGCTCCTAGATGAGATCAGCCGTGGCACTAAGCTCCTACCCTTGGAAGGCGCGGCATCCCAAAACCCGGCATACGCTGAAATCGATCTTGAAGCCGTGAACATTCCCGGGCCAATTACACAAGATGAACGACTTAGTACCCTGATGTCCCTGGGTAAGGCACGGATTACCAGTGATGCAGTTGCAGGCCCGGCACTTGAAGTTGGTGCAAGGCTGGAAAGGGCCGTTTCAAGCATCTCTGGCGGCATAGCTGAGAGAGTACCTGCATCACCGCCCCGGCAGTTTACCGATGGGCATAATCCTGGGTCATTGGAAGAAGCAGCAGTCTGCAACAATCAGGAATTACCTTGCGGCAATGCTGCCATTATTGGCCAGGAGCCAGGTGAAGAACCAGCTGATTCCAGAAACGACAAGGAGTTCCCAGATTGCGGCCTTGTAACCCATGACATAACCCGCGACATGGCACATGGGGCAAGGGCTGAGTCCATTGTACATCCGGCCGTTGATGCATTTGAGATAGGTGTCAGGAATGAACCTTCCAAAGCCCTGGTAAAGAACTCCGAAGAAGTAGCAAAGGTGCTTGCGCAAAACAGGTACGCAAACCCGTCAAAAACAGTTGAAATCCAGCTAGACCCACCAAATTTGGGCAAAGTGACAGTGTTGCTCTCTTCACGGGGCGAGGAGATAGCAGTTAAGTTCATTACTTCTTCTCACGAGACTCAGCAAGCCCTGGCAAATTCCCAAGAGAGCCTTGCGCAGGCCCTTTCGGAGAGGGGGCTATCATTGTCAGGGTTCCTTGTTGACCAAGGCATGGCAGGCCAACGAAACCAGGCCCACCGCGATTTCAGCCGGGAGCGCATGGCCTCCTACGGGCCGAAGCAGATAGGTGTTTCCCATGCCGCTGCAGATGAATGGAATCTGGGGAATTCAGAGGTTTTCAGTACCGCAAGATTCGATTACAAGGCATAAGGTTGCAGGAATGGAGGTGAGTAGTATGGCGGTGACAGTTCAGGCAACACATAACGGTTCCAATTCGAACTGGGCCAATTCAGTTTCAGGGCAAACGGGATCCCTTCAGGATCAGTTCATGGAAATTCTTCTTACCCAATTACGGTATCAAGATCCCATGGAGCCAATGAAGGAAAAGGACTTTTTTGCTCAAATGGCCCAGTTCACCACGGCAACTCAAATGCAGAATTTGAACACCAATGTATCCTGGTTATGCAGTTACATGGCAGATAGTCAACTGGGAAAGAACCTTCTTGAAGCAGCTCACCTTGTAGGTAAAGAATTCCAAGCATCTGCCCTACAGGGCACTATTACAGGCGTTGTTGAAGGCGTAGGGCTTTCTTCAGGTAGATTGGTAGTTCGCAGTGGCGGGCAGAGCATTCCCATCGAAGACCTGATTTGGATTGGAGGAGCTGCTCATGGAATTGAAGATCACCAACAATAATAGGGTAAGCTCTCTGAATGCTCAAAAGGCCTTGCAGAGGCGCAGCCCAAGGCCAGACGTGCAATCCCAAACAGGGAGCAGTACTTTTCTGGAAGCGCTTAAGCAGGCCGGGAAAGATGCAAACGTAACGTTCTCTAGGCATGCAGAGCAGAGGATGAATGCGTGGAACCACCACGAGACACACAATTACATTGAAGAACTGGATAATGCCATGGATATTGCACAGGCCAAAGGAGCCCGGTCCACTCTTGTGCTTATGAAGGGGGTTGCGTTCGTAGTAGCTCCTCAAAGCCGGACAGTTGTTACTGTGATTCCAGAGGACAGGATGAAGGACAACCTATTTACTTCAATTGACAGTGCAGTGCTAATGGACAAATAGTTTCAGTTCCGGGCCGGACCCTTTCAGGGAGGCCAAGCGCTTTGGACTGACAGAGAAAGCGCCGGAACTCAATAAGAGAAAGGGGTGCATCAGGACATGATGCGTTCATTGTTCAGTGCTGTGTCTGGGTTGAGAACTCACCAGACCCGCATGGACGTAATTGGCAATAACATAGCAAATGTGAATACACCTGGATACAAATCGAGCAGGGTGACTTTTCAGGAAGTGTTCAGCCAGACCCTTAGAGGGGCCAGCTCGCCTTCAGGCACGTCGCAGGCTGAACGAGGAGGGACAAACCCTATGCAGGTTGGCCTGGGTGTCAATGTGGCAAGCATTGATACCATCCAGACTCCCGGAAACCTGCAGCCTACATCCAGGTTGACTGACGTTGCCATAGAGGGCAACGGATTTTTCGTTGTCCTAGATGGTGAGAGCCGCTCATATACCAGGGTAGGCAATTTCTCGACTGACGGCGACGGGATACTGGTTGACTACGAGGGAAGGAAGGTCATGGGGTGGGCTTCTGGATCAGACGGGAACTTACCTATTAACCGTACAGGACAGAACCTGGGGCCCCTGTCAATTCAGGTAGGTTCAAACATGCCTGCAAAGGCAACCTCTAACGTACAGTGGATTAAGAACCTGGATGCAGAAGCGCCCAACGGTTTTTCCAAGACAACTGCCGTCACAGTATATGATTCTCTGGGCCGGACCCAGACTGTTTCTGTGACTTTTACCAGAGACACAAGCGGGGCCAATCCGAACAGCTGGAATTGGGCCGCTGAACTTGGCGATCCAACGGTCGATCCTATCGGTACAGGGACCATAGAATTCGACAATAGCGGTGCCCTCATCGACCCAGGTGTTCCAGCATCGATGAGTTTCTCGCCTGAAGGGGCAGATCCAATCAACATAACCATGGACTTCAGCAGCCTAACCCAGGTTGCAGGGCCGACAACCGTAGAGTCTGGAGCAGTTGACGGGTGGCCCACCGGTACCCTTGAATCATTCAGTTTTGACTCGAATGGGGTGATCTCGGGGTTTTACTCTAACGGCAAAAACAGGGTGCTGGGGCAGATTGCGCTGGCCAATTTCGCGAACCCGTCAGGCCTCATTAAGGTGGGCAAGAACCTCTTCGTAGAGTCCAACAACTCAGGAGGGGCCGATATAGGAGCCGCGGGAACTTCCGGAAGAGGCACGGTAGCGCCTACAGCCCTTGAAATGTCAAACGTAGATCTTGCAGAGGAATTTACACAGATGATTATTACCCAAAGAGGATTTCAAGCAAACTCAAGGGTTATCACAGTATCCGATGAATTGCTGCAGGAACTGGTTAACCTGAAGAGATAGTTACACGAGGTGAATCTAGATGGATAGGGCGTCTATCATAGGAATAGTCTCAGGTTTCGCTCTCCTTATATGGGCAATGGCCAACGGGGGCAGCCTTGCAGTGTTCTGGGACTTTGAATCAGTCCTTATAACCATTGGAGGCACCCTGACAGCCACACTTATCAGCTATCATCTAACCACTTTCCTAGAAGTCTTGAAGATAGCCAAGAACGCATTTGCTTCTAAGCACCTGGATCTGTCAGATACCATCAACACAATAGTTCAGTTTGCTGATAAGGCCCGGAGGGAGGGGCTTCTTGCACTTGATGAAGATGCAGACGCCCTTGACGACCCGTTTCTTCAGAAAGGTATTAGGCTTGTTGTAGATGGGACAACCCCTGAACTTGTGCGAAGTATTCTAGAGACTGAGCTTGCCTTTATTTCCCAGCGGCATAGAACAGGACAAAGTGTCTTTGAAACAATGGGCGCCTTCGCACCGGCGTTCGGAATGTTAGGAACACTGGTTGGCCTTATTCAGATGCTTGTGAACCTGGACAGCCCTGACGCCATCGGGCCCGGCATGGCAACTGCCCTGGTAACGACTTTCTATGGTTCAGTCATCGCTAACCTAATATGCCTCCCGGTGGCAAACAAGCTCAAGAACAAGAGCGCTGAAGAAATGTTCGTCAAAGAAGCAATCATAGAGGGGGTCTTGTCAATTCAGGCCGGCGACAACCCCAGAATAGTTCAGGAAAAGCTCAAATCATTCCTGGCTCCAAAACAACGAGAAGAGATCACAAGGCCGGCTAGAATGAGGGGGGTGGCTGGAAGTGAAACCCTGGATGCCAGATGACGAAGCCCCACGGCAAGCGGCATGGATGAACACCTACGCTGATATGGTGACTTTGCTCCTGTGCTTCTTTGTGCTGATGTTTTCAATGTCAGTAGTTAACATTAAGAAGTTCCAGGCAGTTATGTCGTCTCTACAGGGGGCTCTCGGAATCATGCAGGGCTCATCTGACCCTGTCATAACCCCACCGCCTGACGGTGTTTTCGACCCTCAAGAATTTCAGGCCCAGCTCCTTGCTCAGGAAATAGCCAGAATGAGGGAATTGGGGCAGTTCTTCGAAAAGGAACTGGAAAAGTCAGGCCTGGCAGACAAGGTTACAGTTGAACTCGAGGAAAGAGGAGTGGTTTTCAGGTTTGCCGATACTGTCCTTTTTGACGTGGGGCAGGACACCCTGAGAATCGAATCCAGGGAGGTTTTGCTGAAGGTCGGTGAGCTCATCAAGTCTATCGATAATCCTATCCGGGTAGAAGGCCACACTGACAACTGGGCAATCAACACGCCCAGGTTTCCTTCTAACTGGGAGCTTTCGACAGGCCGCGCAACACAGGTGGTCAGGTTCCTAATCGAAGAGGCCAAAGTAGAACCGGAGCAACTTCAGGCTGCAGGATACGGCGAATACCATCCTATTGAAGACAATGATACTCCTGAAGGAAGGCAACGGAACAGGAGAGTTGATGTAGTGATTTTGAGGCCTTCGCTTTCATCGGCTGAGCCTCGCTAAAGGGACCCACCTACGGAGGTGTATTTCATGAAGAAGGTCATTACAGTAGTTGCAATTGTACTTTTGGCGCTGGTAGCGGGATATGTAGTAGCGGCCCGTGCCTGGGGGTTCCCAATGGCTCTAAACGGCCGTGAGAAACCGGCTCCAAAGAAGACCCTTACGTACTGCCTGGGCCAGTTCATCACCAACCTTATGGACTCAGGAAGGTTTATCAGAATCACTCTTGACCTAGAGATTCTGGATACTCAGGGAAGTGAAGAGCTGACTGCTAAAGTTTCTGAACTGAAAACAGACATATACGCTCTCCTGAGATCAAAAAGTTATGAAGAGTTAATGGGAGAAACAGGACTCAGAAATCTTCAGAAAGACATATTCGCTAGAATCGAGGCCAAATGCCCAGGGATTGTGGAAGACGTGTTCTTCTCCGAATTCATAATCCAGTAGAGACAAGTCAAAGAGGTGACACAGTTTGGCGCTAACGCAAAAGGAAATTGAAGAACTGATTAATTCGATGATATCATCAACCCCTGATGAACAACAGTCACAGGTGGCAAGATCACGTCTTCGGGTATACGATTTTAAACGGCCGGACAAGTTTTCCAAAGACCATTTGCGAGGCGCCCAGCTCCTATTTGATAACTTCTGCCGGCTTGTAACCTCGTATTTTTCCGGACTGTTCAGGCTGGCCATTCATTCAAACGTGGCATCAGTTGATCAAATTACATACGAAGAATTCTCAGGCCAACTTTCCAATCCCTGTTCTGTTGCAGTAATTCAATGGGCTTCCCTGTCTTCCAACCTGCTTGTGAACTTCAATCCTCAAATTGCCTTGCCAATGGTAGACAGGCTTTGTGGAGGGCCTGGTGACGTTGCTGCAGTCTCACGAACACTTACTGAAATTGAGACTTCAGTGTTGCGCAAAGTAGCTGAGACAATGGCAGAAATCCTATCTGTTACATTGAAGGAGTTCAGAATTGAGCAGCATCAGCTATCAGTATCGTCTATTGAAGTAAATCCATTATTTGTCCAGCAGGCAATGGCTCCAAATGACATTGTGCTGTCAGTGATTGTCGAGATGAAATTCGGGGTAAAGACAGGCGACATTGAGTTCTGCCTTCCGTATACGCTGCTTGAACCCATACTGCCGGCTTTGTCAGCCCATAGATGGTTCTCCAAGAAAGACGAGAAACACGACGAAAAAGACAGTCGAAGCGTTTCCTCAGCCATTCAGGATGTAGAAATTGCCATTTCCTGCAGGCTTGGAGAAAGCACTCTGACAATGGGCGACGTCCTTTCTTTGAAGGCCGGAGACGTAATCGAACTCAACGCGCGTAAAGATGGCCCGGCAGTCCTTCATCTCCTGGGCAAACCCAAGTTCAATGTTGAAATCGGGCGTAAGGGCACAAGGATGGCTGCAAGGATTGTGTCACAGATAGAAGCCCGCTAGAAGGAGTTGATTTGACCATGACAGGTGAAAATCTGAGCCAGGACCAAATTGAGGCCTTGCTTAGAGAAGCTGAGGGATCCGCCCCTGAACCGGAACAGACGCAGGCTGCGGCGGAAGTAGAGCAGGATGGTACTGCTGTAGAGAAACGTAATCCCACCGTCGAAACGGCATATTTTCAGGAATTAGAAGTAGAGCCTGTCGCTGATAAGGTGATTTCTGACATGGAAGTGCTTCTGGATATTCCTCTGTCTATAAGCGTGGAGTTAGGTAAGGCAAAGTGCTATGTTAAAGACCTTTTGAACCTAACCGTGGGCTCAATAGTTGAACTAGACAGGCTTGCAGGCGATCCGGTTGACATTTTGGTGAACGGAAAGATATTTGCCAAAGGCGAAGTGGTTGTCATCGATGAGAATTTTGGTGTGAGAATTCAAGAAATCCTGAGCAAAGGCGGCACAAGCAGAAACCGGTAAGTAGCTGATATAAGAGAGCCCAGCCCAGGCGGTTGTTTAGATAGATATAAAGAGGGGGGACGCCGGGTTTCCGGCACAGGTAATGGACTCATATTCGCTTGCCTCGGAATTTCTCAAAATCTTTGGCTTTCTGGGCCTGATAATGATTTCTGCGATCCTGTTGGTCCGGTTTCGAAAGGGCCGCCTGAAGCCTGGAGGGCCCAACCTGTATCTTCAGATCATAGATTCTCTTCCCCTGGGCGGAGAACGGGCCATATGCATAATCAGGGTAGGGCAATCCTATCTGTTGATAGGCCTTGCAGGCAATAGTATTTCTTTGCTCAAAGAAATTCCCCAAACTGACTTTAATGACCTGCCTGAACCGGAAAACCGGCAGGACTTGCATTACGGCACCAAAACCGGCTTTATTTCCAGATTCACCAGAGAAATTTCCCGGCGAACCTGCCGCCTCGATATAAGAAAAATATTCATGTGTATAGCCCTGGTCATTTTTTTCGCATGTTGCTTGCAGCAGTATGTGTTGGCTGCTCCTGACAACATCATTCCTAACATTGACATTCGGATTGATGGCGAATCAGGCCAGGGCGGGCTATTGAACGCCCTAGGGATCCTGGCAATCCTTACTGTATTGACCCTGGCTCCTGCAATTCTTATCCTTACAACGTCTTTTACGAGAATAGCTATTGTGTTTTCGTTCCTCAGGGCTGGCATGGGCACACAACAGACACCGCCAAACCAGGTACTAATTGGCCTGGCCCTTTTGCTTACGTTTTTCATAATGACGCCAACCTGGGGGCAGATCAATGAAGCAGCCGTCACTCCATATATGTCAGGTGAAATAACGGCTCAAGAAGCTATTTCCCTTGGGCAAGAGCCGGTCAAGGAATTCATGTTGAAACAGACCCGAGAAAACGACCTGGCGCTTTTCATTGAGATGGGGCAGGCAGAAATCCCTTCTACACCTGAAGAGATGTCACTCACCCAAATCGTCCCTGCTTTTGCCATATCTGAGTTAAAAACTGCCTTTGAGATGGGATTTATCTTGTTCTTGCCGTTCTTGGTCATTGACATGGTTGTGGCTTCAACCTTGATGTCAATGGGCATGCTTATGCTTCCGCCGGTACTAATATCACTGCCATTCAAACTATTGCTGTTTGTCCTGGTAGACGGTTGGAACCTGATTACCAAGTCACTAATAGGAAGTTTCAGGTAGCCCGGGTTGCCGGGATTCAAGTAAAAGGCCGGGGAGGGGATTTTAGGTGACACTGGATCAAGTAATATCAATCGGAAAAGAGACTCTGGCAACTACAATGCTGGTAGCCATGCCGTCCTTGGTAGTCTCAATCGTTGTTGGCCTACTGGTATCCATATTCCAGGCTACCACTCAGATTCATGACCAAACTCTTAGTTTTGTTCCAAAGATAATCGCCGTCATGCTATCGATTATGGTTTTGGGCGGGTGGATGCTAAAAACTCTTGTCGACTTCACCCAGAGGCTTCTCGAGAAGCTGCCGGTTCTTATTTAGTTACCAGGCTAAAAACAGACGAAAGGGGGAGGTACAGGTGGACGTTTGGCTCAAAGCTGTCTTTCCGTTTATGTGGATTGTCCTTCGTACTACAGGCCTTTTTATAACGGCCCCGGTCATTGGAACCAAGTATATACCTTGGAGTGTGAAGGTCACAATGTCTTTAATCATGGGGTATCTCCTTTGGTTAATCATACCTGTAGCTCCCTCTCCTCATTCTATTGGAGGTTTCGTTGTAGCCGCTGCCGGCGAAATAGTGCTTGGCTTGCTTCTGGGCTTTTGCGGCTCTGTGATGATGGCTGCCATAGAGACTGCCGGGCATATTGCAGACATGGAGATAGGTTTTGGAATGGCCAATGTAATCGACCCCCAGTACGGACAACCATCCCCTATACTGGGAATTTTCAAGTACCTGTTAATGATTTTAGTGTTCCTTGGAATTGATGGCCATCATCTCTTTATCAAGGCATTGTTCAAGTCATTTGAAATAGTACCGGCAGGAGCTGCCACTATCCCGGCAGCCTGGCCACAGATAGGATTGGGAGCCGCATCAAGTATGCTGAAAACCGCCTTAATACTTTCATGCCCTGTATGGGCTTCAGCGCTGATTGTAGATTTTGCCCTAGGTGCAATTGCCAGGACAGTACCTCAAATGAACATGTTCGTGGTGGGGATCCCTATCAAGACCCTTGTAGGGCTGGGTATCATGTCTGCTTCAATAGTGTTTTACGGAGTGTTCACAGAAGAAATTACGCTTTCCATGGAACACCTTCTGGAAAGCCTACTAGGAGCCATGAGTAAATGACTTCATACACGGAAATTGATCTGCAGCTGTTTTCTGATGAAAAGAAGGAACCTGCAACTCCCAGGCGGCGGCAAATGGCCAGGGATAAGGGACAGGTATTTTCCAGCCAAGATCTCACTTCGGCTGTAAGCATCTTTTGTGCTGTGATCGCTCTGAAATTAAGCCTGAAATTCAGCACGGGACTGATAACCAGAAAGTCATCTGAAATATGGTCAGCTTCAATACCCCCTGAGCCAAGCATAGAGTGGGCGTCGAAAGCAATGGCCGATGTACTTCTTACATTTGGCCTGGCAAGCCTTCCGGTAATGGCAGCAGCTACAGTATTCGGAATCGGTGCCTCTGTTCTTCAGGTAGGGTTCTCAGCAAACCCTAACCTGCTGCTTCCCGATTTTAAGCGCCTCAATCCTTTGGAGGGGTTCAAACGGATTTTTTCGAGAAGGTCTCTTCAGGCACTTGGAAGATCGATAGCAAAGATTCTTCTGGTTAGCATGGTAACCTGGAGGACCATCAAGTCTGTATGGCCCCAGCTATCTGCACTGATGATTGCTGACCTACCGCAATCAACTGCAATCGTAGCAAGGGCAATTGAGAGGATCTTGATTAACTCAAGCATAGCGCTAATCGCAATCGGGGCCCTGGACTATGTGTACCAGTGGTGGGAATACGAAAAGAGCCTTATGATGAGCCATCAGGAGATTAGAGAAGAAATGAAGGATACTGAAGGCAAGCCCGAAGTGAGGCAGGCCATCAGGCAAAGGCAGCGGAGGATTGCCATGCGAAGAATGATGCAGGAAGTGCCTTCAGCTGATGTAGTCCTAGTTAACCCCACCCACTATGCAGTGGCACTCAAATACGACATGGAACAAGACCCTGCCCCTAAAGTTGTGGCAAAAGGCCTGGATAATTTGGCTCTTAGAATACGAGCCCTGGCTGAAGAGAGCAATATCTACATAATGGAAGACCCTCCTTTAGCCCAGGCATTGTACAGGGCAGCAGATATTGGTGACCTTATCCCTGAAGAACTGTACCAGGCCGTAGCCCAGGTCTTAGCCTATGTATACCAGGTATCAGGTAGAGCCCCTGTGGAGGGAATTTAATGTTGAGTAAGGGAAAAGACAGTATCGTATCAATATTGGTGGTTCTAATAGTGGCCATGATGGTGGTACCGCTTCCTCCGTTCTTGCTTGACATTCTAATAGCCGCCAATTTCAGCATAGCCATAGCCATTTTGCTATTGACAATGTACACAAGGGAACCTTTGGAATTCTCTGTATTCCCATCGCTGTTACTCATCATGACATTATTCCGATTAGCCCTTAATGTATCTTCAACCAGGCTTATCCTCTTGCGGTACGAGGCAGGGCGTATCATTCAAGCTTTCGGCCAGTTTGTCGTAGGCGGGAATGAGGTAGTAGGCCTGGTCATTTTCCTCATACTCGTAATCATTCAGTTTGTAGTCATCACAAAAGGAGCCGAGAGGGTTGCAGAAGTGGCAGCCCGGTTTACCCTTGATGCCATGCCGGGAAAACAAATGTCCATTGACGCAGATTTAAACTCAGGGCTGATCACAGAAGATGATGCACGGAAACGCCGGAGGGCAATTGAACAGGAGGCCGACTTCTACGGAGCCATGGACGGTGCGTCTAAGTTCGTAAAAGGAGATGCCATTGCCGGCCTTGTCATAACGGCGGTAAACCTCCTTGGCGGTTTTGGCGTGGGTATGCTGCAACATGGTTTGCCTGCGGCAGAGGCATGGCACAGGTATGCCTTGCTAACTGTAGGCGACGGATTGGTCAGCCAGCTTCCTGCGCTAGTAATATCCAGTGCTACAGGCATCATTGTAACAAGGAGCGCTTCGAGAGAAAACCTAAGTAGCGACGTTGTGAGCCAGATTACATCGTCCCCTAAAGTGCTTTCAATGACAGGATGGGCCCTTATCATACTAAGCCTGGTGCCAGGCCTACCCAAGTTCTCACTTATTTCACTGGGGGCAACCTGGCTGTTTCTTGGCAGGTCCGTTCTTCGATCCAAAGTTTCTCAGGAGACTGTAGAAAGGGAAGAAGCCTACAGAAAAGAGCTTGAGGAGCAAAAGAGCCCTGAGGCAGCATCGAGCCTAATTAAAGTAGATCCGCTTGAAATCGAATTTGGACTCGCTTTGCTGCCGGTAGCCGATCCTTCTCAAGGAGGCGACCTTATTGACAGAATCGTTATGGTCAGAAGGCAGCTTGCGTCTGAATTGGGCATACTGATACCTGTAGTACGGGTCAGGGATAACTTTGCAGGGTTGGCTCCTAATGCTTACTGCATAAACCTTAGAGGTGTGGAAATCGGTACAGGTGAAGTGTACCCTGATCGACTCATGGCCATCGAAGGGGCTCCTTCCGGCAGCAAACTACAGGGTATTCCGGGTAAAGAACCGGCATTCGGCCTTGACGTAGTGTGGATTCCCAAGGCCGAAAGGGAAAAAGCTGAAACCTCAGGCTATACAGTCATTGAGTCTTCAGCAGTAATGGCCACCCACCTTACCGAGGTGCTTAGAAAAAACGCCTACTTGCTTCTGACCAGACAAGAGACTCAGCGGTTAATAGACCTTGTTAAGGCCGAAGACGCCTCATGTGTTGACGAGACGATCCCTAACCTTGTCTCACTTGGAGACGTTCAAAAAGTCCTTCAGAACCTTCTGAGAGAAGGGGTGCCAGTCAGGGACCTGGTAACAATCATAGAAAGTATTGCTGATGCCGCAAGAATATCCAAAGACTCAGACTATCTGACAATGCGGGTACGAGAAAGCCTCGCCAGATTGATTACCACAAAAATCGGCCTTGATAAAGGGCCGTTTCCTGTAGCTACACTGGATCCGGCTCTGGAACATGAAATATTGGAAGCTACCCGGAGAGGCGACCGAGGCCCCTATGTTGCCCTTTCCTCTGAAAGGCTTTCCCTAATCATGCAGTCGATTCAGGCAGGTATGAACGAAGTGGTAAGGCGGGCTCCAAGGCCTGTGCTTCTTACATCGGCAGCGTGCCGAAGCCAGGTATACGAAATTGCATCAAGGGTAGTTCCGGACATATCGGTTGTTGCATATGAGGAACTGGACGACAGAGCCAATATTGAAGCAGTCAGGGTGATAAGCAGTGAATAAGCAAGGTGATTTCGCTCAAAAACGATTCAATTTCCGTGCAGAGGCTAACTATCCTTTTTGGTACAGGAAAATTCCCCAGGGGGCCGCAGGGCATCAAGAGGGTGACTGGCAATATTCGTCGACCCTGAACCTTTCAGCAGGCGGGGCCGCGGTACCAATGGACGTTCAAGGACTCGGGCCAGGCGACTTGATTGAGTTTGAACTGGTCATTCCCGGGGGGCCGGTATTTGGTATTGGAGAGGTAGTCAGACTGCTTACCAAGGGTAATGGCAAGGCACAGGCCGCGGTTATGTTTGTGTCAGTTGCCACAAAAGACAGAGATAGAATAGCTCAGGTTGTTCTAACCGATGGATTGGAGAGACATCACGGTGAAGTCAAATAGCATGGACCCAAAAAGGCTTGATGATCTGTGGCGTGGCTATAAAATGCTCAAGGACAAGCTTGCCAGGGATAATCTGATAACCCATTACGCGCCGCTAGTGAAATATGTGGCCGGAAGGGTAGCAATAAACCTACCTAAAAACGTTGATGAAGGCGACCTTATAGGATATGGGAGCCTCGGGCTTCTTGACGCAATGGAACGGTTCGACCCTCAAAGAGGAGTTAAGTTTGAAACATATGCAATTGCCAGGATTCGAGGAGCCATGATAGACGGCCTGAGGTCCATGGATTGGGTTCCTGTGTCAGTTCGCCACAGGAACCGGGCCATTGAAGAGACTACCAGGAACCTTGAAAACCGCCTCGGCCGGTCGGCCTCTGACTCCGAAATCGCCGCTGAACTGGACATACCCCTCCAAGACTACAACCAGAGGTTACGGGACATGACATCATCTGCAATACTGTCCCTTGAGGATGTATGGGGCAATCAAGATGACGGAGAGACTACTTTTCGTTCGCCGGAGATCCGAGATGACAAGTCTCCCGATCCTCTTGATGAAACCGAGTGGATCTTGAGGAAAGAATCTCTGGCCAAAGCCATTGAGAGGCTGCCTGAACGAGAAAGATTGGTTGTCTCTCTGTATTACTATGAAGGCCTTACTGTAAAGGAAATCGCCAAGATAATGAACGTCTCTCCGTCCAGAATTTCACAGCTCCATACCAAGGCCGTAATCAGACTCAGAGGTTCCTTCTCAGCAAACCCATGATAACCAGATAGCTTGAAGACGGAGGACTCGGAAATGTGCATCGAAAAACGCATACAAGTGACTATCTCTGAGGATAAGATGTCTGCCTGGATAACCCTTGAAGACATTAATTGTTGGTCCCTTACCGGCGTTAAAGAGGCGCTTAGGAACCATGGTGTGGTTTTCGGAATTTCTGACGCTGCAATTCGTGCATGCCTCCTGAGCAATGAGGGTACTCCGTATAAAGTAGCCTGGGGGCTTCCACCCCATGACGAACAGCCGGGCAAAGGTACGATCCCACCAAGGATAGTCTTGAAGTTCGGCCAATCCCAGGGCAAGCCTCCTAACTCACTGAGAGTAGGCCCGAACTTCAGAGACGAGTGGAATAAGATTTTGGCCCGTGGAGCAGTAAGGGTAGGAGGAGTTCTAGCCTTTGTCAGAAATCTTGATAAGTGCAGTCTCGGGTTGACTGTCACAGGAGAGAAAATCCCTTACTTTGCTCAAAAGCCGTTTCTTAGGTGCGGCCCGAATTCTTCGCCTTCAAGGGATGGTAAATACATAATAGCGTCTACGTCAGGTGTTCCATATGTCGACAACCAGATACCCGGAATAATGGGCCGCTTTGAGGTTATAGGGAACATAGGCCCTGAAACAGGCAACATTGCCTTTCCTGGAAACCTCACGGTAAAAGGCGATGTACTTCAGGGATTCCAGGTTTCATCATGGGGATCTTTGATTGTAACAGGCAACTTGTCTGGTTCAGCGTCGTGTGCGGGAAGTATTGCTGTTGAGGGGGGGATAAATGCCCCTGGGGAGATTGTAGAGTCCGGTGGATCGGTATCTGCCAGGTTCTGTGAAAACTCTGTAGTTCGTGCTTATGGTGACGTTGCTATTGCTGAATCGATTATGCACAGCGTTGTGGAAACCGAGCGAGAACTGAAACTCAGTAAAGATAGAGGCCGCATAGTAGGGGGGCTAATCAGGGCCGGGATTGGCGTATCAGCCTATTCCGCCGGTTCAACCATGGGCATTTCAACTGTAGTTGAAGTAGGTGCCAGCCCTAAAATACGCAGAGAGTTGGCAAGGCTCAAGAAGGAGATATCTGCACTAAGAGCCGAAATAAGCAGGATCAAGCGCACCGGCATCAGCCGGAGAGCGAAACAAGATCAACTTGAACTCGATAATCTTCGCCTTCAAAGAATGGGCGTACTCTTCGAAGATAGAGAAAAGGAGCTCTATGCAAGACTGGCATCGTTGGAGAATTCCATTAAGAAATCCGGGCAAGGGTATTTCCGTGCTAAACTGGTGCTGCCAGGCACTACTGTGGCAGCAGGGCTTGATACAGTTGAATTCTCCTGCCCGGAACATAAGGTTGAAGTCGGAGTGAGGCACAATGAGACCGATTGACGCTGTAGCCGGGCTTCCCAAGTCCCCAGACATAGCAAAACTGGCCGACACTGCCGCCAGACAGGGCGACATGCAGACTCAGGTACAGTCACTGGCCTTTTCAAGGGAAATTGCTGAAAAAACCAAGATCGTTTCAGAAAGTTCTGAGGTTGCCGAAACAACGGTAGATACTGATACACAAGACAGCCAGGGCTCAGCCACAGAAGGTTCTTTAACCGGAAAACACAAACACGGCAGAAACAAGAGAGAGAAAACATCTCCCCATCCCACAAAAGGAAAAATCCTGGATATACACGGAGCATAGTTTCCTGGAATGTGGTATACTACGTGAGGTAAAAATTAAACACTCACGCCATCATAACACCGTGGTGCCTGCCCAATTAGGGGCCCCCTTGGTGATGGCGGCGGTTGAACCACGGAGGTGTATATTACATTGTCAGTCGTTTCTATGAAACAACTACTGGAAGCAGGCGTGCATTTTGGCCATCAAACACGCCGCTGGAACCCAAAGATGAAACCTTACATCTTTATCGAACGCAACGGTATCTACATCATCGATCTTCAAAAAACTGTCCGCATGATAGAAGAAGCCTATGATTTCCTGAGAAGCATAGCCATGGATAACGGCCGTATCCTTTTTGTCGGAACCAAAAAGCAAGCTCAGGAAGCTGTAGAAAACGAAGCTAAGAGATGTGGGGAGTTCTACGTCAACCAAAGGTGGCTAGGTGGTACACTCACTAACTTTGTGACTATCAGGAAGCGAATTGAAAGGCTTCTGGAGTTGGAAGAATGGGAGAGTACCGGGTATCTGGATCAACTACCGAAGAAGGAAAACGCGATTCTCTTAAAAGAAAAAGAAAGGCTGGAAAAGCATTTCAACGGAATAAAGGGAATGCAGAAGCTGCCTGATGCGCTTTTCGTAGTTGACCCAAGAAAAGAACGAATTGCTACCCTTGAGGCGCGACGCATTGGTATTCCGGTAGTAGCCATTGTCGATACAAACTGCGACCCAGAGGAAGTAGACTATGTTATCCCCGGGAACGACGATGCAATTCGTTCCGTCAAGCTCATATGCTCCAAGATGTCTGACGCAATATTGGAAGGAAAACAAGGAGTCCAGGTGCAAGAGGAGTGATAAATGTGGCTGAGGTAACAGTTGATATGATTAAAGAGCTGCGCGCAAGAACCGGCGCAGGTATGATGGACTGTAAGAGAGCCCTTGAAGAAACAGGTGGCGATATGGATAAGGCCATTGATCTGCTGAGGAAAAAGGGCCTTGCCCAGGCAGCCAAAAAAGCCAGCCGTGCCGCAGAACAGGGTAGAATTGTGTCTTACATTCACCATAACCACAGAGTTGGCGTACTTCTGGAGCTCAACTGCGAGACAGACTTTGTCGCACGCACTGATCAATTCCAAGAGCTTGCAAGGCAAATCTCCATGCATATTGCCATGGCTAATCCTCAATATGTCTCCAAAGACAATGTTCCCGAGGAACTTGTGAATCATGAAATCGCCATTGAACGTGAGAAGGCTAAGGCCGAAGGCAAACCTGAAGCCGTTATGAACAAGATCATCGAAGGCAGAATCGCCAAATTCTATGAAGGGATTTGCTTGCTAGAGCAGCCTTTCATAAGAGACGATTCCAAGAAGATACGGGATATCATTAATGAAGCCATTGCACTGTTAGGCGAAAACATCGTTGTGGGACGATTTGCCCGCTTCGAACTGGGAGGACAGTGAGATTCGGTGGAACAACCAGACAGCTGCCGTAACGATGGAAGACACCTGAAATACCATAGGGTCATCCTCAAACTGTCAGGAGAGGCTTTCGCAGGGCCCACAGGTTTTGGGCTCGATCTTGACGTTGTTGACTCAATGGCCCGTCAAATAAAGGATGTATCTGAAAAGGGAGTCCAAATATCTGTGGTTGTCGGAGGCGGCAACTTCTGGCGAGGCGCCAAAGGCGAAAAAGAAGGTATGG
Organism: Bacillota bacterium; assembly: GCA_040766745.1. Taxonomy (GTDB): domain Bacteria; phylum Bacillota; class Sulfobacillia; order Fermentithermobacillales; family Fermentithermobacillaceae; genus JAXGPX01. The sequence goes on along the minus strand of JAXGPX010000001.1, from coordinate 488,487 downwards.
ATCGAGCTACCTCAGACTATATGGGGATGTTGGCTACAGTTCTCAACTGTATGGCCCTTCAGGAAAGGCTTGAGAAACTGGGGCTGGAGACAAGGCTTATGACAGCCATAGACATGAGGGAAGTGGCAGAGCCATATATCAGGCGAAAAGCCATCCATCACCTTAAGATGGGCAGAATCGTGATATTTGGTGCAGGCTCCGGCAATCCATATTTCTCTACGGATACGACAGCAGCCTTAAGGGCTGCTGAGATTGGTGCAGAAGCCATACTAATGGGAAAACAGGGCACAGACGGAGTCTATGATTCAGACCCCAACCTGAATCCTGACGCCATAAAGTTCGACCAACTTGATTATCTTGAAGTCATTAACCGCCGCCTGCGAGTAATGGATGCAACTGCCACTACTCTTTGTATGGACAACCGTATACCTCTTATTGTTTTTGACATGGATGTATATGGTAACATTGAGAAGGCAGTGATGGGAGTAAAAGTAGGAACAATTGTGGGGAGGGAATGACATGGACGAAAAAACCCTGATGACTCAGGCAGAGGACAGGATGAAGAAAGTAATCGATGCGTATAAGAAGGACCTGGCCTCTATGAGAGCCGGGCGGGCTACACCTTTGCTCCTGGAAAAGGTAGTTGTCGACTATTATGGGATTCCCACACCAATAAACCAGGTAGGCTCGATTGGAGTCGCTCCTCCCAGGACCCTTGTGGTTCAGCCCTGGGACAAGAAACTCCTTGGAAACATAGAGAAAGCAATTCAGAAATCAGATCTGGGAGCAATGCCTGTAAACGATGGAAGTGTAATAAGGGTGACAATTCCTCCACTTTCAGGAGACAGGCGCCAGGAACTGATTAAGTCTTTGAAAAAAGACTCAGAAGGCCAGAAAGTCCTGGTACGAAACATAAGACGAGATGCCATAGACGAAATCAAGCAAGCTGAAAAAGACAAAGAGATTTCAGAAGACGAGTCTAGGCGTATCCAGGATAAAATACAAAAGCTTACCGACAAGTACGTGAAAATTGTTGATGACGTTACATCAGCAAAAGAAGCCGAGGTAATGGAAGTGTGAAATCTCTGGATGAAGAATTTTGGCTCTCCAGGGCAAGTGCAGGGAAGATCCCCAACCATATAGGGATCATCATGGACGGAAATGGCCGCTGGGCCCAGAGGCAGGGCCTAAAACGGCAAGAAGGCCACAGGGCAGGAGTTGAAAGCATTACGCGCTGTATTCCTGCCCTTGTTAAACTTGGCATTGAACACTGCACGTTGTTTGTGTTTTCTACAGAAAACTGGAAACGGCCCTATGATGAAATTCAATTTCTGTTCAACCTTGTAATAGACTACACTCGAAAACATAAGAGAGAGCTGTTGGACAATGGAATTCAGGTGATTCCGGTAGGCAGGTGGCGAAGTATGCCTATGCCTGTGGTCCAATCTTTGTCAGAAGTCATCAGGGAGACGAAAGCCGGAACCCGCTTGAAACTCTATTTGGCCATAAACTACGGTGGACGGCAGGAGATAATTGATGCGTCGCTAAAACTGGCAGAGCAGCTTGTTAAAAGGGACAAGCATGACATTCCCAAAGAATTGTCAGAGGGTGATTTCGCAGATTTGCTGTATACCAAGGGGGTACCTGACCCTGATCTCATTATTCGGACTTCGGGCGAAAAACGGCTGTCCAACTTCCTTTTATGGCAAGGGGCGTATTCAGAATTGGTGTTCACCGATGTATTGTGGCCGGATTTTGGGCCTATTGACCTTTACAAAGCCGTTGTTGAGTATTCCTCACGCGAACGCAGGTTCGGGGATGTGAGTAATCAAGAAGGTGATGGCTCGTGCTAAAGGAAAGGGTCCTTTCTGCCTTGGTGCTGGCTCCCCTGGCCGCTTTAGCCTTTTACACAGGCGGTATTGGTTTTTTGGCTCTGACAACTGTGCTGGCCGGCTGTTCCGCAGAAGAATTCCGGAGAATGCTCAAAGGTACAGGGTTTGATCTGGGGTTTCTATTTGTGCCTGTGTCCACTGTAATCGCCCTAAGTGGGTCTTTTAACCGGGTAGACCTTTTCCTTTCATCAATCATCATTGGGTGTCTTGTATTGTTATCAGTGTCATTGAAAAGAGGAATGCCACCGGCTGCATTCAGTGTTGCAGGTGCTGTTTACATAGGCGGGCTTTTTGGCGTTCTAGGTTTTCTCAGGTCCGGCCCTGGCGGCAGGGAATGGGCTTTTCTGGTCTTGTTCACTACATGGGCCACCGATGTAGGAGCATACTTTGGAGGGAGGGCGTTTGGGAGGCATAAAATCGCTCCTAAGATCAGCCCTGGCAAGTCCTGGGAAGGAGCTGCATTCGGCATGGGTTCCGGCATGATTATTAGTGCGCTGTGGGGCCGGTACATGGGGTTACCTCTGTATTTCAGTATTTTCTCAGGGATGTTTATTGGAGTAATGGCTGGCATTGGGGATCTTGTAGAATCTGCCTTCAAACGATACTGCAAAGTAAAAGACTCAGGAAGAGCCATCCCAGGCCATGGTGGATTCCTGGATAGGTTCGACAGTCTTCTGTTTGCTGGCGTAGCAGGTGTTTTGCTCCAAGGGCTATCTAAATTGCTTTTCGATTTCTAGAACAGGAGGGTGCTTGGTGACCTGGAAAAGTGTGTGGTATATAGTATTTCTCTTAATCGGCATATTCCTGTTCCTGAAATATGCAATGCCTTATGTCCTTCCTTTTGTCTTAGGTGCTTTTCTGGCATTCCTTCTTGACCCGTTGGTATCATTCTTGACTAAACGTACAAGGATGGGCAGGGGATGGGCGGCTTTCACATCTATCATGCTATTGGCGGTTGGGCTTGGACTTATTCTTTCCTGGGGCGTAACCAGGCTTACGCAGGAAATCGCCGATCTCTACGGATACTTCCCACAGTATTACGGAGAGTTCAACAAGATACTTGGAGATGTCCTCAGATTTGCAGGCGAGTTCTCGCAGAAACTCCCTGAACCTCTGGCCAGGCTTGCCCAGGATCAATGGAACAGCCTGTACAGCCTGCTGTCTGCAGTAGTCACAGGTGCCGGTGGTGTAGTAAAAGGGCTTCCCGCATTTTCAGTATCAATGGTTTTCACAATCATTAGCACGTATTTTCTAATCAAAGACAGAAATAACATATCAGAAGCATTCAGGCGTCTTCTTCCAGAGAAGACTTTTATGAGTTTCAGAAACGTAGAGAGCACTATCTTGTCGGGCATTGCTGCGGTAGTAAGATCTCAGGTTCTATTGGTGCTTTTGACCATGACGGTCAACATAGTAGGCCTTAGCTTGCTGAATACCCGCTACGCAGTAGGCCTGGGGATTTTGCTTGCAGTACTGGATATACTTCCGGTAATAGGCCCGGGCCTGATATATTTTCCATGGATACTGTACCATGTAATCTGGGGCCAATTATCTACCGGAATAGGGCTCCTGATTCTATATGCAGCCGTATCGTTTGTCAGGCAAGTAATCCAGACTCAGCTTGTAGGCAGAGAAATGGGGCTGCATCCGCTGGTTACCCTGTTTTCAATATACCTGGGCTTCCGACTATTTGGGGCAATCGGCATAATCTACGGGCCCCTTACAGCCATACTGATCTTGGGCCTATGGGCTGCAGAAGTCATTCCTCACGAAGGTGGTGCAGGACGCTGAAAACCGTCTCTGTTCTGGGATCAACAGGATCCGTGGGCTCACAGGCAATAGATGTTATCATGGGTAATCCAAATCTCAAAGCTGTTGGGTTGGCGGCCGGCACCAATTGGCGAACGGTGCTAAGACAAGCAAAGATACTGGGTATAAGGAAAGTTGCCCTGTCCAATGAGAGCGCTGCCCGTGAAGCTAATCGAAATAAGAACGCCATGGGCCTTGAAAACTTGGAAGTATTCTTTGGACAAGAAGGTTTATGCCAGATAGCCTCACTCCCTGAGGCTGATACAGTGCTTCATGCAATTCCAGGCTTCGAAGGTATTAGGCCCCTTCTAGCTTCGTTGCATGGCGGCAAGCAAGTGGCTTTAACCGGTAAAGAATCACTGGTTTCCGCAGGCGAGCTCATTAGGCCGTTTCTAGAGCAAGGCCCCAATTCCATAATACCGGTGGATTCTGAGCATTCTGCCATTTTCCAGTGCCTAAGGGGAGAGAACCGGCTTGACATTGATCACATTATTCTGACAGCCTCAGGCGGTGCTTTTAGGGATCTAGGCCTGGCAGAATTGGAGAGAATAGGCCCTGATGACGCCCTTAAGCATCCTACATGGAAAATGGGCCCTAAAGTCACAGTTGATTCTGCAACTCTTTTCAACAAGACCTTGGAGGTTATGGAGGCTCATTATCTGTTTGGCATAGGGTACGATAAAATCAAGGTAACGATTCACAGAGAAAGTATTGTGCATTCACTGGTTACGTTCAAAGACGGAAGTACAATGGCCCAGCTGGGAAGGCCCGACATGCGGCTTCCCATAGCGTACGCCCTGAACTATCCTGAAAGGCAGGGCGGTGTTACGCTGCCCCTGGGGCCGGCCCTTGGGACGCTCACTTTTCACGAACCTGACTTTGAGCGGTTTCCATGCCTTGGACTTGGGTATGAAGCCGGAAGAATAGGCGGGACGGCTCCATGTGTGCTTTCTATGGCCGATGAAATTGTTGTACGAGAATTCCTGGCCGGGAGAGTTCCTTTCACGAAAATATATATAATATTGAAAACGGTTTTGGATAGGTATCAACCAAAGAGCCCTGATTCTGTTGAAATTCTTGAACAAGAAGCCTTATGGGCAGAGTCTGAGACCAGGAAAACCATACATATGATTATGGGAAGGTGACATTTTGCGCGAGACAGTATTAGCTCTTATATGGTTAGGGGTTTTGGTCATTTTCCACGAATTAGGGCATTTCGTGGCAGGAAAACTGCTGGGAGTATACATTCACGAATTTAGCATTGGTTTTGGCCCTAAGATATTTTCCAAGCAATCAGATGAGACCAAGTTTTCATGGCGCATTATCCCTTTGGGAGGATTTGTGCGTTTCGCAGGTGAAGAAGGCAGTGAAAAAGAAGAGGACACGCATATTCCCAAAGAACGGCTGCTGTACTCGCTATCTCCTGGCAAAAGAGCCTTAATTCTGTTTGCCGGGCCTCTGATGAACCTTTTGGTGGCCACCATAGCCTTCTTTCTGGTATTTTCTTTTGTCGGTTTTGGCCGCCCAACAACACAGATTGCAGAGGTAGTACCAGGGTATCCTGCTTACGACACAGGAATACTTGCAGGGGACAGGGTAGTACAGGTCGAGGATATTCCTGTAAACGAATGGCAGGACATGGTACAGGTTGTTCAAACCAGGGCTGGGATTCCCACCAAAGTCACAGTGCAAAGAGGAAACGAAGTGATTACTGTGACAATGATTCCTATAGACGTATCCGGAACAGGTGTCATAGGGGTTAGGTCTGGCGTAGTATATACACGCTTAGGTATCTTGCATGGCATAAAAGAAGGATTTCTCGAGACTTTCTACGTATCCTCAGCATGGATAACCGGTATTATCGGCATGATTGTGGGAAAAATCGCCCCAGAGGTAACTGGCCCAGTAGGAATAAGTCAGCTCCTGGGAGAGGCCGCAAGGCACGGGTTTGGCCAGCTCCTTTATATGGTCGGCGCCCTTTCAGCAAACCTTGGCCTTATAAATCTTCTGCCAATTCCAGCCCTTGACGGCAGCAGGCTCTTATTTGCAGGAATTGAAGCCCTGAGAGGCAAACCGATAGACCCTGACAAGGAAAGTTTTGTCCACTTCGTCGGGTTCTTCTTGTTGATGGTCTTATTTCTTGTAATCACATATAAAGACATTATACGTCTGATAGGATAGGCATTACCGGGGGAGAGGCTCTTAACCGGTGCTCAACTTGCCGCCTATATATTTGCTGACAGGTGATAATATGACTAATTCTATTTACTTGTTTGACCGGAGGGAAACTGCGCCTGTTAAGTGTGGAGATATTACCATAGGTGGAAATGGCCCGATTTCAGTTCAAACAATGACCAAGTGCGATACCAGAGATGTTGATACCACTGTAGCTCAGATACGAAAAGCCGTGGCCTGCGGCGCCGAAATCGTTCGCGTAGCCGTAGTTGATGATGATGCAGCCAAGGCTATTGCAGAAATTACGAAAAGAGTATCTTGCCCAATAGTGGCAGACATTCATTTCGACTATAAACTAGCGCTGGCGTCTCTTGAAGCAGGCGCACACAAAGTCAGAGTTAACCCAGGCAATATCGGCGGCAGGGAACCTTTGCTGGCTGTAGCCAGGAAAGCCAGGTCCTTAGGGGCCTCAATAAGGCTGGGAGTAAACTCAGGCTCTCTTGAAAAAGACATTCTCGCCCGTTACGGTGCTCCGAGCCCTGAAGCCATGGTAGAAAGCGCCAGAAGACACCTGGCGTATCTTGAAGACAGCGGAATCCAAGGCATAGTGCTGTCGCTGAAATCGTCGCGGGTGAAAGATACTGTTCGAGCATACAAACTCATGGCTGAATACACCCGGTGGCCCTTTCATATTGGAATCACAGAAGCAGGCCCCGGAGCTTCAGGCATAGCAAGATCAGCTGCAGGTATCGGTACCTTGATCGCCCTTGGAATAGGAGATACTGTGAGAGTCTCTCTGACAGGCGATCCATGCCTGGAAGTAAGTGCTGCAAAAGATATTCTGCAATCTATGGAAGCAAGGACATTTGGTCCAGAGATAATATCATGCCCTACATGCGGACGAACCCAGGTAGACTTGATCCCAATTGCTGAGCAAGTCTCCAAAAGCTTACGAGGGCTAGACGCTCCAATCAAAGTGGCTGTCATGGGCTGCCCGGTTAATGGCCCTGGTGAAGCAAGGGAAGCAGATATCGGAGTTGCCTGCGGGCGGGGAGGAGGCATTTTGTTCTCACGGGGCAAAGTAATTAGAAGGGTAGCCACTGATGAGATCGTAGATGCCCTTCTAGAACTTGCAAAAAGATACGTGGAATGTCCGGAGGGAGTAAATTGAGCCGTTTTGTAGTAACACCTTCACGTGAGCACCTTAGTTTGCTTAACATTGCTCAATCCTTGGAATTACAGCCAAGTGAAGTACTGAAGTATCTCGAAGTAGTATATATTGCGGTCAATACAGGTGATTCTGCCTGGTCTGTATCTCTCGATGTGCTTGATGAGAAGAAATGGGCAAAGGTGGCGTCTGATCTATCAAAAGAGGAATTTGAACTGTGCCTAACTCGTATAGGACAGGAATTAAGGAAGAGGTATCCTGAGCTTGAAACGGTATGCTGGGAGCTGTGTGAGGATTATCAAAAGTGCTTCGCAGAAGAGGCCCCAAAATCCCATGACAGTAAATCAAGGAATACTAGTCCGTCAGAAGATGGAGTGTTCCTTGGCAGGGCAATACGCACTGACCCTGTGCCTATAAGCGACGTAACAGGAGGCGAAAGGGACAGCATAACTGTAATGGGCCAGGTAGTTGAAATATCATGGAGACAGGCCCAGTCAGGCGATATTTACGGGTCCTTTGTACTAGCAGACAACTCCGATTCAATCAATGTAAGAATCTTCCCAAAGGAAGGAAAAATAGACGAAATCAAAGAAGGTACCTGGGTACTGGCTAGGGGTCGGGCCAGGCTTGACCGTCTGGACTCTGAACCTGTACTCATGTGTAATGATCTTTGCGCAACCGTTCCTGAGTTGAGGCAAGATCCATCTCCGGAAAAGCGTGTTGAACTCCATCTGCACACAAAGATGAGTGCCCTAGACTCAGTCCTGGAACTAGATAAGGCTGTAGCGACTGCTGCACGGTGGGGGCACCAGGCGATGGCAGTTACAGACCACGGGATAATACAAGCTTTTCCTGAAGCATTCCACCTGGGGAAAAAGTATGGCATCAAAATACTGTTCGGGTTAGAAGGCTACCTGGTCGAAGATGATGAAAAGGGACAAGCATTCCACATTATTTTGCTGGCAAAGAACAAACAAGGCCTTAGAAACCTATATGAACTGGTGACTATATCCCATCTTAAACATTTTTACAGAACTCCTAGGATACCAAGGCAGATTCTATCCGATAGGAGAGAGGGCTTAATCATTGGGTCGGCTTGCGAAGCAGGCGAGCTATATAGAGCGGTTTTGTCTGGAAAGGCCGATCAGGAGTTGGAGAAGATCGCCGCTTTTTACGATTACCTTGAAATTCAACCTCTGACCAATAACTCATTCCTTATAGAGACAGGAGCTGTCTCAGGTGAAGAAGGCCTAATCAAGATCAACCGCAGAATCTACGATCTGAGCAAGAAACTAGGCAAACCCTGCGTAGCCACAGGCGACGTCCACTACGTGGACCCGGAAGACGAGATATACAGAACCTTGCTCCTTTCAGGTAAAGGCATGGGCGAAAACGGCGAAAGGCCAGTACCTCTGTATCTGAGAACAACCGGTGAATTCCTATCAGAAGTTGAATCATATTTGGGCAAAGAAGCGGCCAGGGAAGTGGTAATCACCAATCCTCAGGCCATAGCTAATTCAATAGAAAACGTGACTCCAATTCCAGAAGGTTTCTTCTATCCGATTTTAGAGAACTCTGATGAAATCTTGAAAGAACTAACTGAGGCAGGAGCAAAACAAGTATTTGGCAAGAATCTGCCCGATATTGTCCGAAAGCGCATAGATAAGGAACTGTCTGCCATCATAGGAAACGGATTTTCTTCTCTGTACCTTATCGCCATAAAAATGGTTAAAAAATCTATGAGAGACGGATATCTTGTAGGGTCCCGTGGCTCTGTAGGTTCATCGTTGGTGGCCATGTTTACCGGGATCACAGAAGTCAATCCTCTGCCGCCACATTATGTGTGCCCGAAATGCCACTGGAATACATTCATCCAAGATGGATCATGTGGATCGGGATTTGATTTGCCCTCTATGAAATGCCCTGAATGTGGCGAGGAACTTGTAAGGGACGGCCAGGACATACCATTTGAAACTTTTATGGGGTTTACAGGAGAAAAAGTACCTGACATCGACCTGAACTTTTCAGGGGAAGAGCAAGGTGAGATGTTCAAATTTGCTTCTGAACTGCTAGGCGACAAAAATGTGTTCAGGGCTGGAACTATTGGGACAATTGCAAGGAAAACAGCATTCGGTTTTGTGAAACACTATGCCGAAAGCAAAGGCAAAGTATTTAGGCGAGCTGAAGAAGTAAGGCTGTCAAAGGGAATCGAGGGAGTAAAACGTACAACCGGCCAGCACCCAGGGGGAGTCATGGTTATACCAAAGGGCATGGATGTTCTTGATTTCACACCCCTGCAGTACCCTGCGGACGACCGGAACTCAGGGTCTATAACCACCCACTTTGACTACAATTCCATCTCCGGGCACCTGGTCAAAGTCGATATTCTAGGCCACGACGATCCCACTGTGCTCAAGATCCTTCATGAGCTGACAGGCGTCGATCCAACGAAAATACCTATGAACGACCCGGACACCCTCAAACTGTTTTCAGGCGACGACCAAGATAAAGTTATTGGAATTCCCGAATTCGGGACCAGGTTTGTCCGGAACATGCTGTCTGAAACAAAGCCAAAATGCTTTGCCGACCTGGTCAGGATTTCAGGGCTTTCCCACGGAACCGATGTGTGGGCTAATAACGCCCGGGATCTGATCAGAGACAAGGTTGCCACTCTCGATCAAGTGATAGCCTCTCGCGAAGATATATTTTTGCACTTGATGAAGCTTGGTGTAGAGCCGGCATCGGCTTTCGGAATAGCCGAGAAAGTAAGAAAGGGCAAACCGCTTTCAGGTGATGACATAGACAAAATGAAAGCAGTATCAGTGCCTGACTGGTATATTGAATCATGTAAGAAGATCAGTTACCTTTTCCCAAAGGCCCATGCCGCAGCGTACGTGACAAACTCGTTCAGAATAGCATACTTTAAGGTCCATCACCCTCTGGCTTACTATTCAACATATTTTTCATTTGCAGGCGCTTCTCTGACCACAGACTTTATGTATCTTGACCCTAGAGATTGGCAAGAGTACATACAAAAAGTCAATGGAAACCCCAATTCAACGGCCAGAGAACAAGATGTTGCCGGAGCCCTTGAACTGGCCCTGGAAATGGTGGAAAGAGGCTTCTCATTCGGAAAACATGACCTTTATGTGTCACAACCCACGAGATACATACCGGAAGGCTCAGAACTCATTCCGCCGTTTACCTCGATTCCGGGCCTGGGAAACCAGGCTGCTATGGCTATTGTCAGGGCAAGAGACGACGGCCAGTTCGACTCTGTTGAAGATTTCAGAAGAAGGACAGGCCTTGGAAAGAAAGTATGTGAGGCAATGAGGGAACACGGGCTCTTCGATGGGTTGTCAGAAACTGCCCAGTTGGCCCTGTTCTGATTAAAGTTGGCATGGGTTTTGGAGCAACTACTCCGGAGAGAACCACACAAACGGCCGGAACACAGATTTGTGTTTGAACCGGCCGTTACCGTTTACTTTACTTGTATGCAGATGCATGAGTTTTCAATGTAATCCTTGTTACCGGACTGTATATAGTCTTGAGTACCATAGAGTAAGTCAGTGTCTCGATGGCTCCGGCCAATATTCTCGGAGGCATGATCACCCGGTAGTCCATTCCGAATAGCGAATGGAGGAAGTATGGCGTAAGTCCGCACGATACAACCCCAATCCCGCATAAAACAGATATACCAAGATGAAGAATCGAGGCCTGAGACCGCTCCCTACTTTGATTGAAAAGCCTAAATACCATTCCTGGAATAGCACCCATGAGTGCCGATGACAAAGTAAAATGGGGCATATACCCACCGCCCATGGGGCTAAGCATGAAGCCCAAAATATCTGAAAAAGCACCGGATATGGCTCCGTGCCATGGGCCAAGGACAATTCCTGCAACAATGTTGGGCATTGACCCGAACCCTATCCTGATTCCTTCTACTCCGCCAATGGCCACTCTGAAAGACGCAAATCTGGTCAAAATCACAGATAAAGCTATCAAGAGGCCTGTAATAGCCAGAGAACGTGTGCGTTTCACAAACCCACCCCTTTTGGTTTCGGTTCTTGAAATTATGCTTGTGTTCGTCTGCCAGACAAGTATATCAGATGTTCAAGGCTACATAAATCGGCTTGTGGTCATCTGAAGAGTGGAAGAAGGTGGTTTGTGACTACACCACATGCCTATATTTTCTGACTATTGCAAAGCAGCCTGTACCAGTGTTAGAATCAAGTTGCCAAAAGACATTGTCTGCAGCACACCCTGCTATGTGCGTGAATCACGGTGAAGATTGAGCCAACACCGTGACACAGGGAGCCTGGACGCTGATGGGCGGAGTGCAGGTCGCCTTCGAGCGAAAGCACAGAAGCACACAGGAGGGCACCCACCTGCTGAGGGCAGGTTCAATGCCTTCCGGGTTCACGGCATGGCGGGGTTTATGATGTGAGTCCTCCTGACTCCTTCTTCAGATTCTCAGATACTGCCTGACAAAATGCAAACACGAATTTGCAGACTCCTTTTCAACTATAACAATTGTGCTAGAACTGAATAACCGGTTGTAAACAGTAAATTCCTATGCTAAACTATCCTTTGACGTGCCGAAGTGGTGGAATAGGCAGACACGCGGTGTTCAGGGCGCCGTAGGCGTACGCCTGTGTGGGTTCAAATCCCACCTTCGGCACCATTTCATTTCCGGTTCGTTTTAGTTTTGGCCTTTCGAATGGCTATTCAGTACTTCAGAAATCTTCGTCACTAAATACAATAAACCCATGGGCTTTCAATAAGGCAGCAAGAACCCCGTCTCCTAGTATGAGGTTTTTCTGAAATTTGCCATCGTATATTAAGCCTGCGCCGCATGCCGGGCTTCTTGCTTTTAGAACTGCCTTGGTGCAGCCTGTTTCAAGGCCAATCAGAAGACTTCTCCAGGCGCCTGAAACGTAGTTAGCAGTCACGTCGTCTCCGGTTGCGTTCACCACTCTTGATTTGCCTTGAAGCACACCTGCCCCTGTTCCGCCGCAAATCTCGGCTGGTTGGCGTGGAACGGCCAGGCCTCCCAGAACCTCAGGGCACACAGGCACTGCCAGCCCTTGAGCCAGAAACCTTTGAATGGCATGATACCGCTTAAGATCCCCTGCAGAGCCATTGTAACGGCAGTGATTACCACATAAGCAAGATGACACAAGATACATTTCAGAACTCCCCCTCGATATGGTATAACATGTACTGGAGGTAGAGGGCCATGTCTAGATCAAAACCAGGTTCAAGTTTGATTGTTGTATCTGTACTTACTTTTGTCTTCCAACTTATTTTTCCCTTGTTTTTCGGCTACGGGGCGGCATACGCAGCACCTGAACCTCCCGAGATAGCCGCAGACAGCTACCTGCTTGCTGACCTCAAGACAGGCAGGGTGTTCATGTCAAAAGATATTCACAGTCCCCAAGTTCCCGCAAGCCTTACAAAAATCATGACCTTATTCATTGCTTTTGATGAGATTTCCCAGGGAAAGCTGTCTTTCGATGATGAAGTCTCAATATCAGAAGATGCATGGCGAACCGGCGGTTCAAAAATGTTCTTGCTGGTTGGAACCAAAGCAAGAGTAAGTGATCTGATACAGGGAATTACTATTGCATCAGGTAATGACGCATGTGTAGCGTTGGCAGAACATATTTCAGGGAACGTAACCTCGTTTGTAGACAGAATGAATCTCCAAGCACAGTCTCTAGGGCTTACTGATACCCATTTCGTAGATCCCCATGGGCTTTCTGATGATAATCGAGTGTCTGCCCATGACCTTCTCACTCTGGTCAGCGCATACCAGGCGAGATTCCCAGAAGCTATGCAGTTCCATTCACTTAAAGAATTCACCTATACTCCTCCGGGAGAAAAGCCCATTACACAGTTCAACAGAAATAGGCTCCTCTGGTCATATCCCGGAGTCTACGGGCTAAAGACAGGGTTTACTACCCGCGCAGGTTTCAACATGGTGGCTCTGGCAGACAGAGACGGATTTTACACCATAGCCGTCATTCTAGGATCTGCAAGAGGAAAATCAATTGATGCAGGCGAAAAGGAAAGATCTGCTCTGGTAAGTTCAATGCTTGACTATGCGTACAAGAACTTCTCTTATGTTAAAGTGGCAGAGCCAAACACAGGTATGGGCAAGGCCCGGATATGGAAAGGTAAGGGCAAATGGGCCGAAGCGATAGCCCCGGCTGGACTTGGGGCGACAGTCGAAAAAGGCAAGGAAGACAAGGTGACCTACGAGGTGGTTCTTGATACAGAACTTGAAGCCCCAGTCCACAAGGGCATGAAGATCGGTGAAGTAGTATTTACCTGCGAAGGCCAGGAAATAGGGAGGATGGAACTGACAGCCAAAGACGATGTTCCAAAAGGGAATTTCTTCAGAGTAATATGGGACTTAATAGCACGTTCCTTATTGAGGGCTCTTGGTAAAGCATAATCACTTACCTCTTGGAGGCAAACATAATGCAAACAATGGTAGTTGCCCTGGGTGGAAACGCTATTCTGCAAAAAGGCGATAAGGGTACAGCCAGGGATCAAAGAAGAAACGTAGAAAGAACTGCAAACCAGCTAGCTAATCTTGTTCAACAAGGGTACCGGCTGGTGATTACCCACGGTAACGGGCCACAGGTCGGTAACATCCTCATTCAAAACGAAGCAGGCCGAAATAGAGTCCCAGATATGCCTATGGATATCTGTGGTGCCCAGAGCCAGGGGATGATCGGCTACATGCTGCAGATGTACATGCGAAACGCCCTCAGACAGCGAAATCTCGAGATGCCTGTAGCCACAATTGTTACTCAAACCCTGGTAGACCTAAACGATCCTGCCTTTAGCAATCCAACGAAACCTGTAGGCCCCTTTTACGGAGAAGAAAAAGCTCAAGAAAGAATAAGGGAGTACGGAGAAACGTGGATTGAAGATGCAGGGCGAGGTTGGAGAAGGGTAGTACCCTCTCCTGAACCCAAATATATAGTTGAGACTCCGTCCATCAAGACATTGGTCGAGCAAGGCCATATTGTTATCTGCAGCGGCGGGGGAGGCATTCCGGTCTTCATGGGTAAGGATGGATCCCTCCAGGGCGTGGAAGCCGTGATTGAAAAAGACCTTAGCACCGAAAGGCTTGCTTCATCTCTTGGAGCAGACAGCCTGATGATCCTCACCGATGTAAATGGCGCAGCTCTGGATTATACAACCCGAGGCCAGACCTGGCTAGGCCGTGTAACAGTACAAGGCCTTACGGGGTATTTGGGCGAAGGCCATTTTCTGGCCGGAAGCATGGGCCCTAAAATCCGGTCAATCATACGATTTATCCAAAATGGCGGAAAATACGCAGTAATTGCCTCTTTGGATAGAGCCGAGGAAGCAGCCAGGGGAGAAACCGGAACAGTACTGACACCCTAGCTGTAGACTGACGAATCACAATGAAAGGGCCTCTAACCCTTTGGCCCTGTTACTCGTATATCCTTTGACAGCCGGGGAGGATAGCCAGTCGAAAACCACGGTTCTGCGGCACTGTTCACCCTTGAACTTATGGTGGAGTTCGGTAGCCTAGATATACCATGAAGGCTACCGAACTCACCAGAATTTCTGCTAGATCAAATTCTTGACCAGAGTCTCACGATCACCTGGCAGGAGATCTATAGGAGGAATCTCTCCGAGAACATAGCACCCCGGATTGAGGCGCATAGAAGCACGGGCTGCAGAAACCATGATCTGAGCAGTGGCTGAAGGATTGGTAAGCCTCAGCTTCAACTCAAGGGTTTGATTGTGGGCCGTGCCTGAACTGCCCATTCTCTCTAGCCTAACGCCGTGGCCCATGACCTTGACCTTGGCCACATCGTCAACCTGAGTGACCCTTGTAACGTCGTTGACAAAATATGGGTCAGCCTTGATCTTTGCTGCGATTTCCTGGAAATCAGCGCCTTCTTCAAGTTGCACATAAACGTCACGGTTGTGCTGCCCATACCCTGCTGGGAGGGTCAAGGACATTGCATCTTTCACTCCTGGTATTGATTTGGCGGCTACACTGTGTCCCATGCTCATACCAGGGCCGAAATTCGTGTACGTAATGCCGTGTGGAGCTATAGCCATGAACAGCATGCGAACAACCGAGTCAGTACCTGGATCCCATCCTGAGCCTATCACTGCAGCCCGGCCGTTCTCTTTGGCACACTTGTCAAGCTGCTTTCGTAGAGCAACCATTGAATCACCGTGAATATCGTAGCCATCCACAGTGTTAATACCTTTTTCAAGATATGAAGGGGCTACTTTGGGAACCAGGCGGGAGGGAATAGTCATCACGGCTACGTCTACTCGCTCTAAATCCTCAACACGCTTGACGAGGGGAACGCCTGGATTGGGGACATCCAGAACCTCAACTACACCTGCAAGTTCCATGTCGGGAGCCTGTTTCACACACTCAACTGCTTCTTTGCCTACGTTGCCGTAACCTACAACGCATACTCTGATTCTTTCCATGTTTGAGGACCTCCGATTAGTTACTTTTAGCCGTAATTATCAACCGGCTATTCATAAAAGCGAACATGCCAAAGTCACTACTTCTATATTCAGACCCTGCCTTCCTTCTTTCTGACGGCCCTTCTTTGAATACTTTTTTACCTGTGATCAAGAGATTCGCTAACTACTACCTTTGCCAGGTCAGGTACAAGATGAATCCATATCATCCCTTCCTCCAGGCCTGCTCCGTTGCTGCCTACATTGAGCCGTATAGGATCTTTCAACGACGGTTTCTCCCAGGTGCCTTCACACATTACGCCGTTTGAGAAAAACAGGGCCTTTCCCTGGCCGGTAACGTCCATATCAACTTCTATGGCTTTTCCTGTGGGATATGTTGTTTTGACTTGTAAGAATACCAGGGCCGCCGGAGCAATAGATTCGCCATTATCATTTACGTGCTCCTGTCCATTTATCAAGCGAACATATGATGACGATTGATACCGGTACTCGACCAGGTTAGGATATTTGGTGCTATTAGAGAACTCATGTGCTATGTACAGAGCCGGCGCACCCGATAAAGTGCCTACCTGGTAGAAATCAGGAATGGAAACTCCAAAACTTCGCTTGGCAGCACCCTGTATCAGCTTATCTGTAGAGGTATACAAGTTATCCGGGGCAGACCTGTCATTACTTCTCCAGAAACATTCACCGGCAGAATAGATATCATCCATGCTCTTGGTGTTGTTAGTCCTGATTATCTCGAAACTGTCGTCAGATCCTCCGCAATGGGCAAATGGAGTATCAAACCCTACAGCTAATTGAACCAGAGGTTTTCTAGCACTTCTTACCGGCCCGATTTTGCCCACTTTCGTGCTAAAGCCGGCCATAAGCCGGGTTATTCCGCCTTCAGCCGGAACTTCAAACACCACAGCCGCCTCTTTAAGGCCTGATGGTGGCCTACCGCTTGGATTGTTCCCGATACTGACCAGAAACAAGCCTTCAAGATGCTCCACTTCAGGTGCCTCAGGCTCTGAAGGGGGCGTTTCCGGGCCTGGGGCGGGATCAACAGCCACAGGCGGGGGCGTGGCACGCCTTGTACATCCTGAGAGATGCAGTGAAAACATTAGGGAAACTCCCAGGGTCACTGCAAGAAGCAATAAAGCCCTTCTGCGGCTGTATGGTTCTTTTGTCTTTGTATGCAATTTCCCGGGCAGTTCCGTTTTTGTGTCCACAATCCATTCTCCTTTGCTGTCAACAGATAATGTATATTTTGCCGTATACCGCTCTTTTCCTCCATGATCCAATCACTTGTTCAAACTCCATAGCACCTGAATGGAATTAAACATAGTTTTAGTATGGGGTGGTTCAGAAGTGAAAACTTGGGGTCTTGCTCTTGGTGCAGGAGGAATCTACGGATTTGCCCATATTGGGGTCCTTGAAGTTCTTGAATCCCATGGACTAAGGCCTGGCTTTGTTGCAGGAACAAGCGCCGGGGCAATCGTGGCAAGCCTATGGGCGTCCTCAAAAACACCCGGTGACTTTGACGCTACGGTTAGTGAGCTGCTTATTGATCATGAAGGTGCGCTGCAAACCCTGGCATCTCTTATGGGCGCAGGCAGTTCGGTAACAGGCCCGGCCTCTGCAATGGGCCTTTCAGGATTCCTCAACGGTAATTGGCTGGAATCAGCAATAGATAAGCTTACAGGTGGCAAGAGGCTTTCAGACGTCACGATCCCGCTATCTATCGTTTCGTGCGACCTGATATCAGGGGATATTGTGGTATTTACCAATACGGATCAGCCCATGAAAACCGTGCTCAATAGGGAAAGGCGGTATGTAGCCAATGCTTCCCTTTCCACTGCTGTTCGAGCCAGTTCCTCCTTGCCAGGTGTATTTGCACCGAAGACTCTTGGTAGCATGGAGCTGGTTGACGGAGGAGTCAGGGAGATGGTACCTGCGTACGAGGTTAGGAGGATGGGAGCCGGAGAAGTGCTCGCTGTGGATCTCGGCTCCTATATAGATAGGCCCCAACACGCCAGGGGAATATTTTCGATACTTACCAGGAGCTTCAACCTGGCTTCACGGGGTACTACAGTAGCACATCTGAGAGAACACGCATCGCTTACTCTGCAGCCTGAAGTATGGGATATCGGTTTTCCTACACCGGCTGATTTCAAGCAGCTCATCGAGTCAGGCAGGGCATGTGCAAAGAGAAACATCGGCCGCTGGCTTGAGCTCATCAGTTAGCAGGTAAACATCTGCCGAAGAGAGAATTTAGTGGACACATGGCGAAGAATGTATCAACGAAAGGGGGCAGACTGTTTATGGATTTCTTTCTAAAACCCTGGGTAGGGCCTGCCCTTGCCTTGCTGGCCCTTATCTCAAGTTATCTCGGGCGGTCGGGAGTTTTCAACAGAAACGTTGCTAATACTCTGACGATTCTTGCTGTCTTCTCTGCCGTTGCGTCCTATGTCAGCCGTAAGCAAGAATAGGCCCGGTTTTTAGCTCATAACCTTTGGATCATCGAAACTCAGGCGCAGGTCCGGAGCTACATTAAGCTCCTTCAGTTTCTGGTAGAACGTAGTGCGGCCTATCTTTAGAATCTTCATTGCCTTTGTGTGGTTGCCATTGCAGTACCTTATGGCCTGAAGCATTGCGTTTCTCTCAGCGTCTTTCCTTGCTTCTTCCAAAGACAACGGGAAAACAGAAGGGATTTCCACTGTCCTCGAGAAATCATCAACCTGAATATGGGGAGGCATATACCTTAGGTCGATGACCCCGTCGTCTGTTAAGGCTGCCGCCCGCTCTAGTGCATTCTCTAACTCTCTTACGTTGCCCGGCCACGTATATGCCAAAAGAGTGCGGAAACAAGCCTCAGTGACACGCAATCGTTTCCCGTACATTGCAGAAAACGTCTGAAGGAAGGTCTCTACAAGCTCGGCAATATCCTCAGGCCGTTCCCGCAACGGGGGAATCTCTATGGAAAACACATTCAGCCTGTAGTAAAGATCCTCTCTAAACCTGCCCTCGGCCACAAACTCAGCCAGGTTCTGATTTGTGGCGGCAACGATACGAACGTCAACTTTGTGAGCCGAACTAGAGCCCAGTGGCTGAATAGTACCCTCTTCTATGGCATGGAGCAGCTTGGCTTGACAGGACAAATCAAGTTCAGCAATCTCGTCAAGGAGCAAGGTTCCGCCGTTGGCTTCCTGGAATTTGCCTTTCTTACCGGTCCTGAGGGCCCCTGTAAAAGAACCGGGGGCGTACCCAAAAAGCTCGCTCTCCATTAGTGAAGGTGGAATTGCAGCACAATTGACTATCACAAAAGGGCCCCTGTACCTGTTTGAAGCTTGGTGAATAGCCCGTGCAAAAAGATTCTTGCCGGTTCCGCTTTCGCCCAAGAGGAGAACGTTACATCTTGCCGATGCAATTTTCTCTGTAAGGGCAACACACTGACGTATAGCGGGACTCCTGCCAACTACTCGCGAAAACGCCGGATGCAGGGAAGGAGACTTACCCAGTTTCATCCTTAACACAGAAGCGTAGTTCAGCATCCCGTCTGCCCGCTCTTCTAACTCCTTAACCTCTACAAGGTCGGTAAGCAGAATACAGACAAGCTTCTGGGGCCAATCGGGAAGACGTATGGGTGTAACAGCATATCTTAACGGAATACCATTTATACACCCTTCTTTAGGGCCGATATGAGACACTGCCCCAGAAAATACCCGTATTACATCTGAACCATCCAGGCCGTCAGGACATATCTTCCAGATTTTCTCACCAACAACTTCCATAGCGGTTCTACCCGGCTGTTTAGCCCTAAAATTGCCACCAATCAGGATTTTCTTTGCCTCTTCACCCCTGGCCGTATACCCCAGGGTTTGATAAAATTTTACATTCAGGGTTTCCGGGTCGAGAATTGCCATGTGAGCTATGGTAATTCTGTAATCAAAATCAAATTTAGTACCGTCTACACTTAAAGTTGCCTTTTTGTCGGCGCTGGACAGCCGCACAGACAGCTTGTGGCTCTTGCCGTCCTTGCCAGGCCATAAACGATCAATAACAAGAGGTTCAGGTGAGGGTTGGCTCCTGTTGGCATAAATCCCTGAACCGGGAGGGCCGTTGAGCACGCCAATTGCCACCAGTGCATCTCCAGGCATTACAGACTGTGAAGAAATGCCCAACAGCGACAAGTCTCTTGGAGACATTCCGCCGTCATCGGCTCCAAGAGAGCTGTTAGCAAAAAGCACAATGTCACCTGGTACAGCATTTCCTGAATCGTGTCCCGGGCCCCTGGGTTCATCAAGCCCCAAAAGAGCCCTGGACCGCTGATTTGCCAAAAGGATGGTACCGTCTTCCTCCACCACAATAACGCCTTCCCGGAGGACGTCAAATATACTTTCTAGCAAAATCTCTCTGGAGTTCATAAAATTGCTCCTCATTAGTGAATCTATTACTGCCACATGATACTCTTTGACCATCTTCCTTCGACGGTGATGGCCCGGAATCCTTCGAGGTACTGCAATTAGTGTAAAAGTGCGGCTCTGACCCGGTTCAAAACCGGTTGACACCTGCGGAACGTGGAGGTATAGTATAACTTGCTGATTTACCCAAGTGTGTCGGGATGGCGGAACAGGCAGACGCGTACGTTTGAGGGGCGTATGGGCAATCCCGTGCGGGTTCGATTCCCGCTCCCGACACCATCTTATTTCCCCGAACATATGTTAATCGTTGTTCTCTGCAATATGCCACATGTGTATAGAAATCCATTAAAACTCAAAGCACGTGCGGGTAACATCCATTATTTGATTGAAAGCTCGACTTGTTGTACAACATATAGTAGTATTATCAAAATACTTATCTGGCCAAAGGCAGTGACGGGGACGAGTAGTTGGGGACTGGCCTCAGAGAGCCGGCGTCTGGTGGAAAGCCGGTGCAAAGCCCTTTCGAATATCACCCCTGAGCCGGTAGCTGAAAAACGCAGTAAGCTAACCCGTTTTGCCCACGTTACAGGGCGTAAGAGTGAGCCGCCAGTAAGCCGTGAGGTATGCGGAACCTGTGAAATGCAGCGTCTGCCACCGCTGAATTTTGAAGCGTTTCATGGCCTGCGGCTAAAGTGGGTGGTACCACGGCACGAGTCGTCCCTTTCGGGGCGATTTTTTATTTGGACATGATTATGAAAGCAACACTTGGAGGTAATGACCATGGGAAACTTCAAAGAAGTGGACCCGAAAAGGCCGGTGAACGATACTGAAAACGCCGTCCTCGATTACTGGAACTCAAACGACATATCTGCCAGGAGTGTATCGATTCGTGAAGGAAGGCCCCAGTTCATATTTTACGAGGGTCCGCCTACGGCCAACGGACGGCCTGGAATCCACCATGTTCTGGCCAGGACCCTAAAAGATACAGTATGCCGCTACAAGACTATGCAGGGCTACCAGGTCAAGCGGAAGGCAGGGTGGGATACCCACGGGCTTCCTGTGGAGATCGAGGTAGAGAAGCAGCTTGGCATATCGTCTAAACAGGAAATAGAGGACTACGGAATTGAACCGTTCAATAAGAAATGCCGCCAGTCTGTCTTCACATACGAGAAAGAATGGCGAAAACTGACTGAACGGATAGCTTACTGGATTGACATGGATGACCCATATGTGACTTTGGATAATGACTATATAGAAACTGTGTGGTGGATTCTAAAGAAATTCTTTGACGCAGGGTTGATTTACGAAGGGCACAAGGTTATGCCCTATTGCCCTCGTTGCGGTACTCCCCTTGCATCCCATGAAGTGGCTCAAGGATACAAAGAAGAAAGTGTGGATTCAATTTATGTGAAATTGAAGGCCAAGGGCAAGGATAACGAATACCTCTTGGTATGGACGACCACACCCTGGACACTTCCTTCCAACGTAGGTGTAGCAGTCAATCCCAATTACACCTATGTCAAAATTTTGCATGAAGGTGACGTATATTATGTGGTCAAGGAACGGGCTGCTGCAATTTTTGGGGAAAATCCTGAAATCATAGGGGAATTTCCGGGAAAGGAAATGGAGTTCCTAGAATATGAACAGCTGTTTCCTTTTGTGATACCTGATTCCAAAGCTTTCTATGTAACATGTGCAGACTATGTCTCCACCGACAACGGCACAGGATTGGTTCATATTGCCCCAGCATACGGAGAAGATGACTACAAGGTATGCCAGGAATACGGTTTGCCCATGCTGCACCTTGTAGATGAACAGGGCAAATTCGTAGATTCTGTGAGCGATTGGGCAGGAATGTTCGTGAAGGATGCTGACAGGGAAATCACAAGAAAGCTCAGGCGCGATGGCAAGCTGTTTGAAACCGAGCGGATTATTCACTCTTACCCTCACTGCTGGAGGTGCGATACGCCGCTTTTGTACTACGCCAGAAAATCCTGGTATATCGAAACAACCAAATTCCAGGACAGGCTGATTGCAAATAATGAGAAGATAAAATGGTTTCCGGACCATATAGGCTCAGGCCGCTTTGGCAACTGGCTGGAGAACCTTGTAGACTGGTCACTTTCACGCAACAGGTACTGGGGAACCCCCCTTAATATCTGGAAATGCGAAAAATGCGGCAAGTTGCAGTCCATAGGATCCAGGGAGGAACTGGCAAGATATGCAATTGAGCCCCTTGACGTCAAGGCCGTGGATCTTCACAGGCCTTATGTAGACAACATATACCTCAAGTGCTCGTGTGGAGGCCGCATGGAGAGAACACCTGAAGTCATTGATTGCTGGTTTGACTCAGGTTCAATGCCATACGCCCAATGGCACTACCCATTCGAGCATAAAGAGGATTTTAAGAATCTTTTCCCTGCAGATTTTATCTGTGAAGGGTTGGATCAAACAAGAGGCTGGTTCTACTCACTTTTGGCCATATCAACATTCTTGTTTGATGAACCGGCTTACAAGGAAGTCCTGGTTAACGATTTAGTCCTGGACAAACACGGGCAGAAAATGTCAAAATCCAAAGGGAATACTGTAGATCCCTGGCAGCTCATAGATAAGTTTGGGGCTGACACGTTAAGATGGTACCTTCTGGCTGTCTCGCCCCCCTGGGTTCCTACCAGGTTTGACGAAGATGGCATAAGGGAAGTGGCTTCCCGGTTTTTTGGAACTCTTATTAATGTGTACTCGTTTTTCGTCATGTATGCCAACATAGATAAGCTGAACCCGGCTGCATTGAATATCCCTGTCAAAGACAGGCCCGAGATCGATCGCTGGATTATCTCTAGGCTAAATACCCTAATCAAACAGGTTAACGAAAACATGCCTGAGTATGAGCTCACAAAGATTGTAAGGAGTATAGGGGCATTTCTTATTGATGAAGTCAGCAACTGGCATGTTCGAAGGAGCCGTGAACGATTCTGGTCCAATGAGTTCGATACAGATAAGAAATCGGCATACCTTACGTTGTATGAAGTGCTTCTTGCGTTGTCTAAGCTCATGGCGCCTTTTGCTCCTTTTATCTCAGAAGACATCTATCTCAACCTGACCGGGGGAAAAGCCCTGGAATCAGTTCATTTTGAAGCATACCCTGAAGTAAATGAAGCGCTAATAGACTCTGAACTGGAAGAGAGGATGGGCCTTGTGATCACTCTGGTATCCCTTGGCAGGTCCATCAGAAACAAGGTACAGATAAAAGTCAGGCAGCCGCTTCGCAAGTTGATGGTTAACGAAAAGCACCACGGCGTACTGGGCAGCATGGAAGAGCTGGTTAAAGAAGAACTCAATGTCAAAGAAATCGAGTACGTAAGCACCATGAGTGACTATGTGTCCTACGAAGTAAGGCCGAATCTTCCTGTAGCAGGCCCAAAATACGGAAAACACCTCAGGGGAATCATAGGCGCCCTTGGCCATGCAGATGCTGCCGAGGTAGCAAGAATAGTTGAAACCCAGGGCAAATTTCCGGCCACAATTGATGGCCGGCAGGTAGTACTAGACAAAGAAGACATTGATATTCGGATCAAAGCCAGAGAAGGGTTTGCTGTAGAGGTCGAAAACGACACCTTCGTTATTTTGGATACAGAAATAGGCCAGGATCTTGAATGGGAAGGTATCGCAAGGGAGATAGTCTCTAAGGTTCAGACCATGCGCAGAAACCTTGGATTCAACGTTACCGACCACATCAACATGGCCATTTCCAGCGACGAAGACGTCATTTGCGCTGTGAAGAGGCATTTGGATTACATTAAGGGTGACACCCTTTGTGACAACCTTGATCTTGCATCTGGTGAAATCGACGGCGACAGGTGGGATATTAACGGCCACCAGGCAATCATCTCTGTCAAACGGGTAGAGCCATAGCAGCCCTTTAACTATATAAGAGATATTACGGGGAGCCATGAAAACGGGCTCCCCGACCATTTCATGAAAAAAGCACTAAGAAACTCTTGACGCTCTGGCTTATCTTGCATTATCATTCGGCTGGACAAGTTAATATTGCCGGTCCTTTAATTTGGCCCCGAGAGGCGAAAAGGAGGCGAAACTAAATGAGAAGACTCTCTGCGGGAAACAAGCCCAGCGGAGATTTTTCTTTTTAGTTAGGATTTTTAGTCCTAAGGGGATACTTAACTAGAACTGTTTTAAGGAATCAAGGCTGTTTTCAAAATAGGGAGGTATAGAAAAATGAATCTCATCGATAAAGCTGAAATCATGGATAAAGACGGAATCAGGAGGGCCCTGGTACGTATAGCCCACGAAATTGTTGAGAAAAACAAGGGCCTTGATAACGTTGTTCTTGTAGGAATAAGGAGGCGGGGCGTGCCTTTGGCCCACAGGCTTCACGATACATTGAAAGACAGTGAGAACTTTGAGGTGCCGGTTGGGGAACTGGACATCACTCTTTACAGAGATGACCTAACTCTCAGATTTGACCAACCCCACGTGGGCAGAACTCATCTGCCTTTCGACATCGCAGACAAAGTGGTAGTACTTGTAGACGATGTCCTCTACACAGGAAGAACCGTCCGTGCTGCCCTCGATGCTATCATCGACCTTGGTAGGCCCCAGTGTATTCAGCTTGCAGTGCTAATTGACAGGGGGCACAGAGAAATCCCAATAAGGGCAGATTACGTCGGAAAAAACGTTCCTACCTCGCGGAAGGAAGTTATCCACGTGCGTCTTTCAGAAATCGATGAAGTCGAGCAAGTGGTCATATCAGAAGAACTTGAGCAGTAGGCACCTGTTTGGTGCAACCATAGAACACAGAACCAATTCTGATTCAGTGGGAGGGTCACAGATTTGTCACTTAGGGGAAAGGACCTTCTATCCTTACGAGAGATGACGCCTGAAGACATGGAATCAGTACTGTCTACAGCCCGCTCTCTTAAAGAAATTCTCTCACGTCCAATAAAGAAAGTCCCCACCTTGCGTGGAAAAGTAATATGCACATTGTTTTACGAAAATTCTACCAGAACCAAGACATCATTTGAGCTTGCGGCAAGGTACATGTCGGCAGACGCAGTCTCGATTTCTACTGCTACCTCCTCAGTAAAAAAGGGTGAAACACTTGCAGATACAGCCAGAAACCTGGAAGTTATGGGTGTAGACCTTGTGATAATGAGGCACAGCGTTTCAGGTTCCTGCCACTTTCTTTCGAAAGTCCTCGATGTCCCTGTAGTAAATGCAGGAGACGGAATGCATGAACACCCTACACAAGGGCTATTAGACATTTTTACTGTACTTGATTACAAGCCAGGAATCAGAGGCCTCAAAGTGGCAATACTCGGCGACATCGCACACTCAAGGGTTGCCCGGTCAAACATATTCGGCCTTACCAAGATGGGTGCGGAAGTATCTGTGGCAGGGCCGTCAACATTGCTCCCTCCTGAGATTGAGTCTCTGGGAGTCAAAGCATTCTCCAGGCCTGAAGAGGCTATAGAAGGTGCAGACGTCGTATACGTGCTCAGGTTACAGCTAGAACGTCAAACCAAGAGCCTGTTCCCGTCAAAACGGGAGTACCGTGACTTTTTCGGCCTTGATAGGCAAAAATTTGCTTACGCTAAGGATGATGCCATAATCATGCACCCGGGCCCTATGAACCGGGGAGTTGAAATAACCACTGATCTTGCAGACTCAACAAAATCAGTAATATTGGACCAGGTAACCAGCGGTGTAGCCATAAGAATGGCAGTTCTTTATCTCATCCTGGGAGGTAGAGAGTAATGGCAAATGATCTACTAATCAAAGGGGGAAGGGTAATAGACCCGTCAACCCATACTGACCAAGAACTTGATGTGCTGATACTCGATGGGAAAGTCTCGAAAATAGCAGAAAGCCTGGCCCCTGAGAATGGCATAGCAGTCCTTGATGCAACAGGGAAAATCGTCATGCCTGGCTTGATTGATATGCATGTGCACCTTCGGGAGCCTGGATTTGAATATAAAGAAGACATAGAAAGCGGTACACAGGCAGCAGCAATGGGCGGTTTCACTGCAGTTGCGTGTATGCCAAATACAGAGCCTGCATGCGACAATGACTCAGTAGTGTCCAAGATCGCAGAAAGGGCCAGAAAGTCTGGTTTGGTAAGGGTATACCCAATTGGAGCAGTCACCAAGAACCGGGCAGGAAAAGAACTGGCAGAGATGGGCGAAATGAACGCAGCAGGAGCAGTTGCATTTTCCGACGACGGATCTCCTGTAGCCAGCGCAGAAGTCCTCCGTTGCGCCCTGGAATACTTGAAATCCTTTGATGCTGTGCTAATCGACCACCCTGAGGACGAATCCCTATCAGAAAACGGGCAAATCAACTACGGGCTGGTTTCAACCATATCAGGATTGAGAGGCGTACCCGGAGAATCTGAAGAAGTTGCAATAGCCAGGGACATTCTTATGGCCAGGCTTACCGGAGGCCGGCTTCACCTTGCCCATATTTCAACCAAGAACTCTGTCGGCCTGGTAAGGTTAGCAAAAGCCAAAGGAATAAACGTTACATGTGAGGTTACACCTCACCACCTGGTACTCACAGAAGACCTGGTCATTGAATCGGGTTACGATACGAACACCAAAGTAAACCCACCGCTTAGGAGCAAAGAAGATGTAGAAGCCCTTCTTCTGGGCCTGTCAGACGGTACAATAGATGCCATAGCCAGTGACCATGCACCTCACCATATTGACGACAAATGGGTCGAGTACGACTATGCTGACTTTGGCATAAGCGGCCTTGAGACATCAGTTGGACTTGTAATCGACAAACTTGTCCTACCGGGTTTAATTGATTGGATGAAAATGGCTGAGACCATGAGCCTGAATCCAGCGAGAATCCTGGGAGTTCCAGGAGGATCCCTATCTGAAGGGTCTGCGGCTGACATCACAATCATAGACCCCGCATGTGAACACTCTATTGATCCCAGGCGATTTATGTCCAGAGGCAAGAATACTCCGTTTGCAGGATGGAGGCTAACAGGGGCGGCCCATGCAACCATTGTAGGCGGGAGAATCGTTATGGTGAACAGGAGATTGACAGTATGAGTTCCAGGGAAGTATTCGATGTAAAGGCCCGGCTGATCTCCATAGATAAGGCTCAAGGAAATGTATATAAAGCCATTTTACACGCGCCGCAAATTGCTTCAAGGTCAAAGCCCATGCAGTTTGTGAACGTAATGGTAAGAGAAGAGGGGGCCCCCTTACTAAGAAGGCCTTTTGGCTTGTCTGCAATCGATTCAGAAACAGGGGCCATCGAAATAACATGGGCTGTAGTCGGGCTTGGCACCAGGATAATGTCTGAGTGGACACCGGGGCAGACTGTCAACGTCTTGGGCCCTCTTGGGAACGGCATGGATATGAGCAAGTTGGAATGCAGAAGTAACCTTGTTTTGATCGCAGGCGGAACCGGGCTGGCTCCTCTCTTGCCCCTTGCATCAATTGCCCGGAAAAAGGGCACAAACGTATTGCTATTCTATGGTGTAAAATCTGCAAACCAACTCATGGATACAGCTTGCTTGAGAAACAAAGGCTGCCAGGTATTCCTGGCTACTGAAGACGGAAGCGAGGGCGTAAAAGGACTGGCCACAGATTTGCTGAAAGAACACTTGTTACCCCTTGGGCAAAGCCATTGCCGGGCAGAAGATACAGCGGCAATTGCCTGCGGGCCGAAACCTATGCTCAAACAGGTCAAGCAAATCTTCAGAAAAGTGGGAGCCCCGCTCTTTATCTCCCTTGAAGAACGAATGGCTTGCGGTTATGGATTGTGTCAGGGATGCGCCGCCAGAGCTTCCGGCGCCTCTAAGGAAGGATACTATCATGTATGCACAGACGGCCCGGTGTTTCTCGCAGACAACGTTGACCTGGAGAGTGAGTGAGGATGGATCTGTCATGTAATTTAGCCGGCCTGGTTATCAAGAACCCTGTTATTGCGGCCTCGGGTGTGTTTGGCTACGGCGAAGAATACGCCCGGGCAGGGGATATTGGCTGGTTTGGGGCTGTAACCGTCAAAGGGACTACCTTACGCCCAAGGAAGGGAAATGCACCTCCAAGAATTTGCGAGACCCCTTACGGACTCCTTAATTCCATTGGCCTTGAAAACCCGGGCGCAAGAGCCGTAATCGATGAGAAACTGCCCTGGCTGGCCCGGTTCGGTGTGCCAATTATCGTTAACATTTCTGGAGACTCCTACGACGAATTTGCCGAGATTTCCCGTATGTTTTCCGGCTCTCCTCATGTATCTGCCATAGAAGTCAACGTTTCATGCCCAAATGTGAGTGCAGGAGGCATGGCCTTTGGTACTGACCCCAGGTCTTGCTACAGAGCAACCAGGGCAGTGAGGCATAACTGGGACGGGCCGCTGATTGTGAAACTAACTCCCAATGTCCAGGACATAGGTGCAATTGCACGGGCGGCTGCAGAAGGCGGGGCAGACGTCATTTCCTTAGTTAACACTCTGGTAGGAATGGCCATAGACATAAGAGCCAGGAAACCTGTATTGGGAAATATCAAAGGAGGCCTGTCAGGCCCTGCCATAAAGCCTGTAGCGCTTAGGTGTGTGTGGGAAGTCTCCCAGGCCGTTTCTGTACCTGTTATCGGAATGGGAGGAGTATCAACTTCCGATGATGCCCTGGAGTTCATCATGGCAGGAGCATCAGCCGTTGCCGTTGGAACCGGTGTCTTGGTAGATCCTGCGGCCCCAATTAAAATAGTCAAAGGGCTTGAGCAATACTGCGATTCACATGGCATAAGTGCTTTGCAAACCCTTGTAGGGGCGGCCTGGAAGCCGGAGGCCCAAACAACCCAGGATTCCGGAAGTAACAAAGATGATGGCAGGCGCAGCTAGACAATTTTGACTACAAGTGTCTTTGCACCCTTGTACGTTACGAAACCCGGGGGGCTCCCTCCGGGTTTCCTGACATTTGCAGCGTCAACCCAGTCAACTTCAACCTTTCCTGCCCCTGCAGCTTCTGACCTCTGGGCGGCTATGCCTGCAGCCCAATCTAGATGATCTGCGGTCAAGACATTGCCGGGGGAAATTCGAAGCAGAACATGGGCTCCGCGCATACCTTTTGCATGGAGCCATATGTCACCTGGTTTCCTCACGTGCCTTACAAGATAATCGTTAGCCCTGGCATTGGTGCCGGCATACGCAATAGCGCCATCAGCACCGTGTATCATGTCCACTGACTCCTTGGGGCCGTGGGCAGGAACCCTGTGTTTGGATATCTTTGTTTCTGTCCTTCGCCTGGCCCTGGGAATCCTTACATCCGCCTCACGGGCGACTTTCACAAGCTGTTCCTGGATGAGGAGCAAACTATCTACATCATTTTCCCGGTCAAGAAGGCCCTCTATTACTGACAACCGCTCAAACCTGGCTGCTGCTTCTTTCAGTGAAGTTTCTAAAACCTTCTGAGTTCTCTTGAGTTTGGCATATTTCGAGTAGTACCTTCTGGCATTTTCTCGTGATGAAAATCTTGGGTCGAGAGGGATGTAGATTTCCTCAGGAGGTTCCTTATAGTAATTAAGCACCTTGATTTCATCATGTCCGCCGGGAAGTTCCTTACCTGTTGAGTTTATAAGTTCAGCCCAAATCCTGAATTTCTCAAATTCCAGTGCCTTATCTAAATCCTGTTTCTGGGCCATGAATCTGGACATGACCTTATTCTTAATCGCCTTGTGAATAGACCTAACCCGTGATTCCAAAACAGTATACTCGCTAAAATGGGCCGCATAAGCCCTGTATGCAGCAACACCTTCAAACAAAGAGCCGAAATCCTCCCCTCGCTCAAGGTGGTACAAAGGAAAAACTCCAAATACAGGCTCTCCTGACTGCCGAAAGTAAAGTGCAGGGCAGAAACTCGCTGAAACCAGGGAATTTCGTATTTCGGTAAGGATATCACACAAGCTCAGCCTATTGTCGGGAGCAAAAGGCTCGCCTCGGGAGAGGCCCATTTTCGCCACTATGCTAAGGGCGAGGTCCTTTCCCAGGCCGTCGATGTGCGAAACGAGACTCTTATACGCGGGCTCTTGCTTGCTGCAAATCTCAGAGGCTAGATCTGACATATCACTTTCAGATAGTAGATTCCACTTGCCTGATTCAGGTGGGACATATGGCTCACCTGGATCAAACCGGCGGTTCCTGGTAGGAATCGCCAATATCACAGTTCCATTTTCAAGAAGGCCAATGCCGCCACCGCTGCCTGCTCCATCAAGGACAAGAGTGTATTCAACAGGAGAACCAAAATCATCGTGGCCGGTAAAGTCGCAGTAGATGATTCTATCCATACCTTCCTGGCGGACTTGGTGTAATACTCCACCTTCAAGGCGATTTCTAAGGCCAATGCATATCCCCGACGCAACTTTGGGCATCTCAGGCCTCTGGCTGACAAACCCTAGAAACGGGACATTTCCTTCCTGGGATACTACAAGATCACCCTTTGCCTCCCTGCTCCACAAGGCAAAAAGCAGTTCCTTCCCAGAAGGGTGGTAGATTTTCTGCACCTTCATGGGAAGGTATCTTTCGAGATCACGGCGTATAGCATAGAGTGATATTCCGTCCAACATGGCCCACCTCGCAAATTCCAGTATATCGTCTATACTGGATCGGGTTCAATATTCAGGAGAGGTGACAACATGTGAATACCTTGTTTAGTGCAGAAACCTTCAGGGAAATGGGGTTTTCTGTTACAGATCAGAATTCAGGCTATATCAAGATCGAAAAAGGCTGTTGCGAAATTTCCGTTCGAGCCTGTGATGAACGTGCCATATTAGAACTGCCTGTCATGAAACTCTGGGGAAGACGTGAGACGTCACTGGCTCTTATGGACTATCTGTTGAGGCGAAACGGGGAAATGGGAGGGCCAGGCTTCTTTGGCATAAAAGGCGACTGCATTTACTACATGTCTGTCGTCTACAACACAGAGGACGTTGGGCAAATAGCCATGGAAATGCAAAAAACCATAGAGAAACTAGGGCCAAGAATCATTAACATGGCAAAGCAATAGGCAGCGGGGTAAACAGGCCTTGGGAGGAAACAGGAGGCGAATTGCCATGGGTACCGGAAAACAAAGAATAAGGCTGGTAGCATGCGACATTGACGGAACACTTATAGGGCCTGGAGGTCATGGCATTGACGTGGCCAGACAGGCCCTTGATTTTTGCCGCAAACGCGGAATCAGGGTTACAGCGGCAACCGGAAGGGCCTTTGGCGCTGCAGAAAAGTACCTTGAGGCCCTGGGCCTAGATGAACCGGCGATTACAAACGGCGGCGCTCTTATTGCCCGGATTGGAGAGCCGCCAATATATGAAAAAACCATAGACAGAGGGGTAGCTCAGAATATTGCTCTGGATCTTAAGAAGCTTGGTTACCCTTTTTACTTCCTGGTAGGGAAACATATGTACACAGATGTGAAAGGGCCTGAAACAGCAAGGTATTCTGAGGTTTTGGGCTATGTCATAAGGACTGTTGATTCTACAAGAGAGATCCAGGGGCACCCAACTCAAATTGTCCTGAGAGTGCCTCCTGAAAAGGCTGATCGTATATTGTCAGAATTGCACTCACGATGGCAACCAAAAATTGCCGTGCTCAAGAGCCTACCACATTTGCTGGAAATTCAACCGCCGGGAGTATCAAAGGCCAAGGCCCTTGAATTCCTTGCCGGATCTATGGACATCTACAGAAATGAGGTCCTTTCCATTGGCGACGGGCTGAATGACCTTGACATGCTTATGTGGTCCGGAATGAAAGCCGCTGTCAAAAACGCTCATGAACTGGTTAAAAGAAATGTACCTTATGTCTCCGGCCACGAGTTTGCTGAAGGAGTTCTTGAAATAGTCGAGAAATTTATTAGGTGATGGAACATAGTAAGAATAAGGAATAGGCCAAGAGGCCCTATTCATGTGCAACTGAAAGGGAGGACGCTGCTTTATGAAGAATTCCATTAAGGCTCCCAGAGGTACTGCTCTCAGTTGTAAAGGATGGCAACAAGAAGCTGCCCTTCGTATGCTTATGAATAACCTTGAGAATGCTGAAAAACCTGACGAGCTTATTGTATACGGAGGGACAGGCAAAGCCGCCAGGAACTGGGACTGCTATGAAGCCATTGTGAATGCACTTCGTGACCTTGGAAATGAAGAAACTCTCCTTGTGCAATCCGGAAAGCCTGTGGCGGTTTTCCCGACTCATAAATTTGCACCAAGAGTGCTTATTTCCAACGCAATGTTGGTGCCTCATTGGGCAACCTGGGAAGATTTCTGGAAACTTGAGGCAAAGGGCTTGACTATGTATGGCCAAATGACTGCCGGAAGCTGGATATACATTGGCACTCAAGGAATACTTCAGGGTACATACGAAACCCTTGCTTCACTTGCAGACAGGCATTTTGGAGGCACTCTTAAAGGTAGGCTGGTTTTGACTGCAGGACTGGGTGGAATGGGGGGTGCCCAGCCCCTGGCAATTACAATGAACGAAGGTGTAGGCATTATTGTCGAGGTGGAACCTGCACGTATTAAGAGGCGGCATGACATCGGCTATGTAGATACCGTAGCAAAGAACCTTGACGATGCCATTGCCATGGCCAGGCAAGCCATGGCTGAGGGTAAGCCTCTTTCAATAGCCCTCGAAGGAAACGCGTCTGACATCCATCCTGAACTTGTCAAGCGAGGTATTATGCCCGACGTAGTAACTGACCAAACCTCAGCCCACGATCCTCTTAACGGGTATGTTCCCGGAGGCATGAGCTTCCAAGAAGCCCTTGTTTTGAGGAAAGAGAATCATAGTGAGTATCTAAAACGTTCAATGGAATCAATGAGACGTCATTGTGAAGCCATGGTTGAAATGCAGAACCGTGGTTCTATAGTATTTGACTACGGCAACAACCTAAGAGGGCAAGCCCTGGAAGCCGGATTCAAAGACGCCTTTGCGTATCCCGGATTTGTCCCGGCGTACATCCGGCCATTGTTCTGTGAGGGAAGGGGCCCATTCAGATGGGCGGCTTTATCCGGTGACCCTGAAGATATCCTCAAGACTGATCAGGCAGTCTTAGAGCTGTTCCCTGAAAACAGGAGTCTAAGGCGCTGGATCACAAAGGCTGAAAAGGACGTGCCCTTTGAGGGGCTTCCA
This sequence comes from Bacillota bacterium, assembly GCA_040766745.1. Taxonomy (GTDB): domain Bacteria; phylum Bacillota; class Sulfobacillia; order Fermentithermobacillales; family Fermentithermobacillaceae; genus JAXGPX01. The sequence continues at coordinate 455,386 of JAXGPX010000001.1, read as the reverse complement.
TCAAGAGTATGCTGGCTTGGTTATGGTGAACGGGTCAAGTTCGGCCTGAAGATTAATGAAATGGTAAGAGATGGCATTCTCAAAGCTCCGATTGTAATTGGCAGAGATCACCTGGATACTGGGTCTGTTGCATCGCCTTACCGTGAAACCGAGGGGATGAAAGACGGCTCTGATGCCATTGCAGACTGGCCCATTCTAAACGCCCTGGTTAATGCGGTATCAGGAGCCAGCTGGATTTCTGTACACCACGGAGGCGGAGTCGGTATCGGACTATCGATTCACGCTGGAATGGTGGTTGTAGCTGACGGAACTGAAGATGCTGATTGGAGACTTAGAAGAGTACTGAACACTGACCCTGGAATGGGTGTTGTCCGCCATGCTGATGCCGGATATGAAAAGGCCATTGAAACGGCAAAACGAGGCCAAATTGCCATGCCTATGTTGAAGTAAAAGGGCATACAGGATATACCTGGTATAGCTTGCTTCTCTACAGGGAACTTTTAGAGCGCCTGGCCGGCACAAACCAGGCGCTCTAAGATTATGTTTGGCTTTGGAGGAAACACAAGGGCCCAAATAGAAAGACGTATATGTACGCCACAGTAGATGAAAGGCAGGCACATTATTACATGACTAAAGAAAAACTAAAAGAGATAGTCCTTGACGAAATAGACAAAAACCGGAAGAAAATTATAGATCTGGGACAAGATATAATGGCTCATCCGGAACTTGGCTATAAGGAGGTCAGGACTTCAAATCTCGTAAAGCAAGCATTTTCCAAACTGAATCTTGAAATACAAGACGGCCTTGGGATAACCGGTGTTTCCGGAGTACTGCCTTCAGGGAAAGACGGGCCAAACCTATGCATTATGGGAGAACTTGACGCCGTTGTATGTCCGGGCCACCCAAACGCAGACCCTCTAACAGGTGCAGCACATGCATGCGGCCACAACGGGCAGGTGGCCTCAATGATAGGTTCAGCCATAGGCCTCGTAAACTCGGGTGCTATGGAATTCCTTTCCGGTAAGGTTACTTTTCTGGGAGTGCCGGCTGAAGAGTATGTGGAAGTAGAATACAGGCAGAAGCTAAGGAAAGGTGGCAAGATACAGTTCCTTGGAGGTAAGCAAGAACTTCTGGCCAAAGGATTCTTTGATGACGTAGACATGGCAATGATGATTCATATGGCCGCCCTTGGGCCCGACAAGAAAGTCATAGTAGGTGGAACTTCCAATGGTTTTGTCGGCAAGCTCATACGGTACAAGGGCAAAGAGTCCCACGCAGGGGCGGCGCCCCATGTAGGGATCAATGCCCTCAATGCGGCGCTTCTGGGGCTCATGGGAATTCACCTGCAAAGAGAGACATTTAGAGACGAAGATCATATAAGGGTACATCCAATTATCACAAAAGGCGGAGATCTTGTTAACGTCATTCCGGCAGACGTCAGGATGGAGACATATGTAAGGGGAAAATCTCTTGAGGCAATCATGGATGCAAACAAGAAAGTAACAAGAGCCCTAAAGTCAGGGGCACATGCCATAGGAGCGGTAGTGGAAATCGACGACATCCCAGGTTACCTGCCCAGGCGCAGCTGCCAGGCCTTGGACGAAGTATTTAGAGCAAATGCTGCAAGCCTAGTGGGAGAACATATGATAGATACAGGCAGCCATGGCGCAGGATCCTCAGACATAGGAGACATAATGCATATACTGCCTGCTATTCATCCATCATGCGGGGGTGCTAAGGGTGCAGGCCATTCTGAAGAATATGTGGTTGATGATCCGGAAACTGCCTATGTACTGCCGGCCAATCTTCTTGCGCTTACAGCAATAGACCTCTTGTGGAACGATGCAGCCCGCGGAAGGCGAATAGTTGATGAATTCCAACCGCTTATGACAAAACAAGAATATCTGGACATGTGGGAACGGACTCTTGCTGACAGAGCATAAAAGGAAGGGGGCTTGATTCCCGAATGCCTGCGCAGAGATGGTTTTGGATTCTTATAGGTATAGCTGTAGCCATAGCATTGGCTTCAACCGGTATAGCCAAGTTCTATACCGATGTGTTGTGGTTTAGTGAAGTAGGCTATAGTTCTGTATTTTGGACTATTGTAAGGGCAAGGTGGCTCGTGGCTCTTGCAGGCGGACTGATCTTTTTCCTGGTAGCCTTTACGAACTTGCTGGCAGCCGTATGGCAGAGACGCGACCTAAACATAGTGGGAGGGCTAATCATGCCCGTTCCCATTCGAGCCCCTGAAAGAATCGTCCGCTGGATCCTACTGGCTTCCGTCATAGTAGGAATCCTTGGAGGTTTGTCAGGCTATAACCAGTGGCATATGATCCTGGCTCATTTGAATGCCACTCCATTTAACATAAATGACCCTTTTTTCGGCAAGGACGTAGGTTTCTACATTTTCAACCTACCCTTTATTAGCCTCCTGCAGCAGCACCTGTGGGTTGCTTTTATTGCAGCTTTGATCCTTTCGGGCGTAATCTACTTTATCTTTGGCGATTTGCGTTTTGGAGGCAGAAGAGTACTGGCAGCAAAACGTGCACGTATACACATTTCAGTCCTGGCAGCCATCCTATTTGCCTTGAGAGCCTGGTACTACAAGATCAACATATGGAACCTAATGTACTCTCCAAGGGGAGTTGCCTTCGGAGCCTCTTATACCGACATCCACGCCCAGGTACCGGCATACAAGGGGCTGATAGCGGCCGCCCTAATAGGAGTCGCCTTCTCATTGCTTGGGCTCATGATGCGGAATTTCCGCTGGATTGGCTATGCGGCGCTAGGGTTGGTAGTAATGTCGTTCTTGATAGGTTACGCCTATCCGTCATTTATCCAGCAATTCACTGTATCACCCAATGAAATCGCCTATGAAGTCCCCTTCATTGAAAAGAACATTCAATTTACAAGAGATGCCTTTGGCCTGAATGAAATAGACATTATCGAGTATCCTGCAGATGACTCGCTTACCAGAGACGACGTTGAGAAGAACCCTGGCACTATTGATAACTTGAGGCTGTGGGACTACCGGGTACTGAAAGATACTTTCAGCCAGGTCCAGGAAATCCGAATGTACTACAAGTTCAACGATGTAGATATTGACAGGTATACCGTTAACGGCAGCCTGCGGCAGGTTTTGCTTTCACCCAGGGAACTGGACATAAATCAACTGCCTGCAGATGCCAGGACCTGGGTAAACCTGCACCTAAAATATACTCATGGCTACGGTATGGTAATGAGTCCTTCACGTGATGTTACCCGCGAAGGTATGCCGGCATTCTATTTTATGGATGTACCGCCTAAGACAACGACGGATCTTTCCCTCAACCGTCCTGAACTGTATTTCGGAGAGCTTACCAACCATTACGTGATCGTCAACACTAAGGAACCTGAGTTTGACTACCCAAAACTCGATTCTCAATCCATAGAACCTACGTTCTACAAAGGAGAAGCTGGTATCAGGTTAGGCGGTTTTCTAAGGAAGCTTGCCTTTATGACGAGATTTAGGGATTACCAGATTCTAGTATCAGGAGCTCTGTCACCGGAATCAAGGGTAATCATGAACAGGAACATTATAGACAGAGCAAGGGCAATTGCGCCGTTTTTCTTGTATGATCAAGACCCATACCTGGTCCTTGCCGAAGGTAGGCTGCACTGGTTCATTGATGGCTATACGGTATCGTCAAATTACCCCTACAGCCAACCTGACAGCGTCTTGAGAGTAAATTACATGAGAAATGCAGTCAAAGTTGTTGTCGACGCATACAATGGCAAAGTTACATTTTACGCAGCCGATGACACTGACCCGATCCTAAAAACATACGAGAAGATATTCCCGGGGTTGATCAAACCCCTGGGAGAAATGCCCACAGAACTGCTTAATCATATCCGGTTTCCTCAAGATATGTTCACTGTGCAAACCAGAATGCTAACTACCTATCATATGACAGACCCTCAGGTTTACTATAATAAAGAAGACTACTGGGAGATTCCTGCTGAGATTTACGGCAGTCAGGAGAAGCCTGTAGAACCTTATTACCTTGTACTTTCATTGCCCGGAGAAGCGGCAGCTGAATATATTCAGATTACACCTTTTACGCCCAGGGGAAAGCCCAATATGACAGCCTGGCTCGCAGTAAGGTGTGACCCTGATCACTATGGGGAAATGGTTCTATACAGATTGCCCAAAGACAAACATATACCTGGGCCAATGCAGGTCGAGTCGTTGATCGCACAGAACCCGGGCATTTCTGAAGCTATGACACTTTGGGGGCAAGTTGGTTCTCAGGTAATCAGGGGAAACCTTCTTACAATTCCTATGGACGGTTCATTCTTGTATGTAGAACCCTTGTATATTCAGGCTGACAAAGTCAAAATACCTGAACTCAAGCGTATCTTGATGTACGCAGGAGGCAAGGTAGTCATGGGAACTACAGTGGAAGATGCCCTGAACAAGCTTTTAGGGGCGGTAGTTGAGACTCCCCAGGGCCCTGGAATAGAAGATACAGACCTGGCCGGCCTAATCAAGAGGGCAAACGAGCTATGGACAGAAGCTCAGAGCCAGCTTAGAAACGGAGATTGGGCAGGTTACGGAAGAACCATGGACGAACTAGGCAGGCTTTTGAAAGAACTCCAAAGCACTGAAACCGGTCTATCATAGATCCTTACCTGGTGCCATTCTCAGTGCTACACTAGATGTAGGAAGGAAGTGTCAGATATGAACGAAGCAATACATGGTACCACAATAAACAAAGTAGGCTCATACGAAAACAGCATAGTACGCCTGAAAGGATGGCTGTATAACAAACGTTCTTCTGGAAGAATCATCTTTCTCATACTTAGAGATGGCACAGGCATTATACAATGTGTGGCGTCACGGAAAGACATAGGGGATGAGGCTTTTGATCATCTGGACAGGCTTAATCAAGAATCTTCTTTGATTATTGAAGGTACCATTAGGAAAGACTCAAGGGCACCTGGTGGCTTCGAACTTGGTATTACCAATTGCGAGGTCATATCCGAAGCATTTGAGGATTACCCCATCAGCCTTAAGGAGCATGGGGTAGAGTTCTTGCTTGATAACAGGCATTTGTGGATACGAACCCCACGCCAAAGGGCTATCCTTACAATAAGAGCAGCGATAATGAAATATTGCCGCGATTTTCTGGATGAAGAAGGTTACATCAACATAGATGCCCCAATCCTTACACCTTCAGCGTGTGAGGGCACAACTACATTGTTTTCCACTGAATACTTTGGAGAAAAAGCATACCTGAGCCAAAGCGGCCAATTATACAATGAAGCCGCAATTATGTCCCTCGGGAAGGTCTACTGCTTTGGGCCTGCGTTTAGGGCAGAGAAATCCAAGACCCGCCGCCACCTTACTGAATTTTGGATGGTTGAGCCAGAAGCTGCTTTCATGCAGTTCGATGAGCTGCTGGCCCTCGAGGAAAGAATGGTTTCCTATGTAGTAAAGAAACTGTTGGAAAACTACGAGCCTGAGTTGCGGGATGTAGGCAGAGACCCTGAAACTCTTGCCTGCATTGAACCTCCGTTTCCCAGAATTACTTATACCGAAGCAGTAGGAATTTTGCAGGCCAAAGGGATAGACATTTCATGGGGTGAGGATTTTGGAGCCCCCCATGAAACCGAGATTGCATCTGAATACGGTAAGCCGGTATTTGTCACACACTACCCAACCAAGATAAAGGCCTTCTATATGCAGCCTGATCCTAATAACCCAGAGGTTGTCCTGGGCGCTGACCTATTGGCGCCAGAAGGCTACGGAGAGATAATAGGCGGCGGCGAACGAATATATGATTATAGTCTCCTTTTGGAGAGAATCAAAGAACATAAGCTTCCACCAGAGGATTACCAGTGGTATCTGGATCTAAGGAAATATGGCTCTACACCTCACAGTGGTTTTGGAATGGGAATTGAACGTGTTGTTGCGTGGCTGTGCAAACTTGAACATGTGAGGGAGACCAGCCCGTTTCCAAGGATGATCACCAGATTGAGGCCATGAGCAGGGAGGGGGTAATGTCATGGCCGAAGATGCTAACGGCCAGGGAAAGTTAGCCGAATTGGGCAATAGAATCAAAGCCCAAAGAGAGCACCTGGGGTTATCTATCCAAGAAGTACAAGAACAGACCAAGATCCGTTCTAAGTACTTAACAGCTATAGAAGCAGGAAACGACAAGATTGCTCCAGGAAAAGCATATTTTCGGGTCTTTCTCAAGTCTTATGCAGATTTCCTAGGCCTGGACGGACTTGAATTTTCCAGAATGTACCTAGAAATCAGTGAGAGCCCGAACGAAAGGCATACTGTACACCGCCAGGTGAGGGCAGTTACCGAAAGTCCCAGGCCACCTCAACAGCAGGCAAGCCCATCAGAAGCACGGCGGGCAAGGCGACGAAGGAGCAGGAGCAATGGCGGGGCGGCTAAGGCCATCATTGTACTGGCTCTCATAGTAGCGGCGATCTGGGGAGTTTCAAAAGCCTGGCAGGGATACCTGCGCCCGGCGCCTCCCAAAGTAAATGTGGGCAACGGAAATGCGTCGGAACCGGAGACTGAGCCTGGCCCACATGAACCTCTGCCCGAACCCGAAGAGGACATTAAAGTTGCCAGGTCTGATCCCAGCCAGGGACTTACTGTGTTTGAAACCAACAAGACGCCTATGGAAATCACCCTTACGACTATGCAAGGCGAAGACGCAAAATGCTGGATTAGTGTACAGGCTGATGGAGAACTTGTAGTCGAGAAAACCATGGGGCCGGGAGAAACCCTGGAATTGTCAGGCCAAGACGAAGTCACTGTTAGAGCCGGTAAACCCTGGGTCCTTACAATTAGCCTAAACGGCCAGGAACTTGGAGAAGGAGGACCTTTTGGCCCTGTTAAGGATCTGATTTTCCGTTACAGCGAGGAAATGTAGGTTCAATCATCATACCACCACGTCTCTTTCCATATGATGTTCTTGATCCTCAAGACCTGGAGTGGTGGTATGTTATGGTGAACGGCCATAAGGCAAGACTGGTTGTCATGTGCTTCGTGACGGTGCTGGTTTTCTCCGCCTATGCGTGCCATGCTTATGCTCAGCCAGGCGAATTACCGCCTCCTAGCGTATCTGCAAGGGCAGCAGTCCTAATGGAATGGCAAACAGGTACGATCCTGTTTGAGCAAAAGGCGTTTACAAGGATGTATCCTGCCAGCTTGACCAAGATGATGACTGCTCTCCTAGCCCTGGAACGCGGCCGGCTCGAGCATATGATTCAAGTCTCAGGCGAAGCAGCTTCCCAGCCAGGCTCATCTATGGAACTCAGGGCCGGCGACAAATTCACTCTTCAGGATTTACTCTATGGGCTGATGTTGAACTCGGGCAATGATGCTGCTTGGGCAATAGCAGAGCACATCGGAAACGGTAGTGCTGATGAGTTTTTCGTGTTAATGAACCAAAGGGCCAAAGAGATTGGGGCAATAAATACAAGATTTCAGAATCCCCACGGCCTTAGCGACGTAAATCACTACACTACTGCCTTTGATCTGGCACTTATAGCAAGAACTTGCCTCAGGCACCCATATTTCAAGAGCCTTGTTGCCACAAAAGAGAAAGATGTCATCGAAGCTGAGAGAAACGTTGTCCTGTCCCTTTACAACACGAATCGGTTGCTTTGGCTAGACCCAGGTGTAGATGGAGTAAAAACCGGGACTACCCAGGCGGCAGGGCAGTGCCTTGTGGCATCTGCGACCAAGGACGGAATGCGTCTTCTCGCAGTTGTTCTTGACAGCGATGACAGATGGTATGACGCTTCTCAACTCTTAAACTTCGGATTTGAAAACTACAGACTCGACAAGATAGCACGGGCAGGTACAACAATTGTTACTTTGCCCGCATTAAATTCAACTGAAAAATACGTGCCAATCATATGCGCAAGGGACTTGCATGCCTGCGTGCCAAGGAAGTCTCCAGAAGTAGACGTTAAGATTAACTTACCTCGCTCAATTAAGGCTCCTTGCCCTTTGGGAACAATAGTGGGCCAGGCTACCCTCTGCTTAAGTGACCAGGCCGTTGGCTATTCTGACCTAATCACAGGTGTTTGGGTTCTTCCCAGAACTCCCTGGCGCCTCATGGCACGCCTGGCCTTGAGCATAGCAATACGTTTTCGCCACATGGGACTCATCTAAGAAACAGGCAATTAGGTTGCAGTCAACGAATTCCCCTTACCAGATTCGACAGGCTTACCATAGAAGTACCCTGGGCTTTCAGGTGTGCTGCAAGGGACTCAATGTACTCAGCCTTAGGAATCAACCCTTTGCTGCCTATACGGACTATCAATATGTCGCCGGCCCGAATAGACGCTGCAACCTTTTGAACTGCGTTATCGATCTTACCTTTGAGCAACTTGCCGTCGATTGAACCTTTGACCAAGTAAAAACCTTGCTCAAAGGATTCGTTCACCAGTTCATCGCTAAAACGGCCCAACGGGGCATGGAAAAACGGCATTGGTTCTGTACCCAATTTCAAAAGCGCTTCCCTGGAACGAATCAGGCGATCCCTAATTTCTGCAGGGCTCAACCGGTCCATAGCCTTATCATCAGTACCTGAGAGGCCCAATTCGTGGCCCTTATCCACGAGCTGGCCAACCAGGCCGCTGTGGCTCTCTGCAAAGGTGGCAGAGAAAAACCACGTAGCCTTAATCCCGGCTGATTCAAAAACCGAGATACATTCTTCTACAGCCTCAGGATTGGCCTTGAACACTTCAACCATAACCCCGATATGCTGTTCTGCTGTGTTTACCCGCGTCAGGGGCGTGATTTTTGCGGCTGCGCCCTTGTCCTGAACAGAAACCCCGGCCCTTGCGCCTAGCACAATCAAAGCAAATGAAAGAAACAGCAAGACTCTTCGGCGAACCAGTGGCTTGAAATAGATAAGCAAGACAGGCCCTCCTTTCAATCAACTTGGGGAATAGAAGCAATAGTCTCAGTCGCTTATATTTATGAGTGGAAGAAACCAGGTATAACAGCTATCAACTATCAACCAGAAGCAGATTTCTTGGAAACGATTTTCTCAAGACGCCGGCTTCTTGACAGTAAGGCGTCAGGAATAGGGTATTGTCTTTCCTGGAGCAGCGCAATACATTCCTTGACAAGGCCAAGTGCCTTGGCCACATCTTTGTGACAGATTTCGTAGTATCTTGCAAGCCACAAGTAATCATAGGGTACAACGCCGCCCTCGCCTATCAAGTCGTTCCAAATGCCGGCAGCAGCATCCCAATCGCCTTGCTTTCTCATTACCGTTGCTAAAAGGCGCATATCCCGAGACCTCTTCTCATTGGAACCTGATGCTTCTCCAAGCCAGCCCAGTGACGTACCAAGGCATTGCCTGGCAAGATCCAGATCTCCGCGGTTAAGGTGAAATCTCCCGACTCCGGACAAAGCAGACGGGTCTCCGTACGGCCTATACTGCCCTGAAAACACCTGGCCCAGTACTCTTAAAAGGCCAACCATGTCCAAGATATCCATTCGATTGTGTTCAAAAACCTGGTCAAGGACCGATACATCCTTATCTTGCTCATATATGAAGTATAGGGCAGGAATCATGTGCCCCGGAATGTCATTCATGCGACTCACACCGATAAAGCGCTTTACAGACTCTTTTAGGCTTAAGCCGTAGACAGGATGCCTTCCGAGCTTGCGGATTAAGGAGAAGAGGTCGATGTGGCAGGAAAACTCATTGAAGTCCTTAATGAGCCCACTAATAATGAATCTGCTTCTGATTACCGGTACATCGAAGGCTTTTCCATTGAACGTAACAAGAACCAGAGAGTCTTTGATCTCCTCAGCGATTGCCTCAAGCATCACTGCTTCACAATCTCGCTCGTTCAAGAAGAACTGGCGTACCTCAAACTCGCCTTTTTCCCACCTGCCCAAACCGGCTAGAAATGCAACAGTACCGGCACCTGAAAGGCCGGTAGTCTCAAGGTCAAGGAAAAGCATCTGGCCGGGATTAGTAAGGCCAGAGCTGTTCGCCAGGCGTTCTTCCCCTGCCAAAAGTAATACTGAATCTAAAGGCGGCTCATAGAACCAGGGAAGAGAGCCTGCTCCATAAGACGTGCTCAATATCGAGAACCCGTCCTTCCGGATTACTTCCGCCTTCTTTGCAGGGTACATATCCCTGGCAGCTGACTGCCGGTTACTGAACTCTGACTGAACAGAAGAAGGTTCAGCAAAATTACCGCCTGGTGACAAACTATCTCGGGCAGACAGAAGGGGGCCATCCTGGGTTAGAGCCTGATCCCTTGTTTGAATCTCCTTAATGAGGCTTCTGAGTTTCTCTACAATATCCCTGTTAGTCAACTTGCACCTCTTCACATAGAGCCTTAAGAACCCGAATACACAAATCCTTAATACCTGTACCTACTTCCTCTTCAGGGCCAACACATCCAGGGCATCCTGCCAGGCATGGGCAAGATGAAATTAGCTCAAGTGACGCTTTCAGTATATGGGAGATAACCTGAAATGCCTTCTCGGCCAGGCCGATGCCTCCCGGATAGGAATCATACAGGTATACAGTAGGTTTTCCGTCGTATGCCGAACGAACTTCTACTGCCACTCCCAGGTCTCTCTTGTCACTCATCAGAAAGAGGGGGGCTATGTTCAAGAGCACATTTGCGATCCCGGATAGTATACCTCCAACAGAATGGGGATCGATCCCGCCGGCAAGGCTGTCAGGGATACTGAACCACATCCCCTGAGTATGTAAATTCATCTCAGGAAGGCTAATCTCGCCGGAACCGACATTCTCATTGGTATATAACTTAATCTTCTTATAGATTGTGGCAAGGGCTGTTACTGAGAGTTCGCCAAACTTGGGCATTATAGACATGTTAGAAAGACTCTTGTCAATAGATATGACCTTAACTCCGACAGCCAGATTGGCATCAGTGTAATAGTCCACATCAACCTTTTTGACGTAAGCCTTTCTGGCCGGGTAATCCAGCTTAATCACGTGGTATTGCTGGCCTTTATGCATATATATAGCCTGGTCGTGTACTAGCATAGGAGCCGAAGCCCAATCAACTTCACCGATAACCTGGGTACCATGGGTAGTATCTATTATGACGAAGTTTTCATTTGTTGCCGAGCGCAAGCTTATTCCTGCTGCAGGAAAAGAGTCTGATGACCAGTTCCATCTGGACAGCCCTTTGTGAAGGATCTTCTGATCGGCCAGGTGTTCAAGGATATGCTCAATTTGGACGCCTCCAAGCTCAGGAGGCGAATCTTGGTTGTCACTGAACGGAAGCTCGTAAGCGGCACATTTTACGTGCTGGCCAATGATATACGGGTTGTTCGGGTTTATCAGGGCATACTCTGGGCTCTGTTCAAAGAAGTAATCAGGATTGTTTATAATGAACTGGTCCAAAGGCGACCCTCCTGCAACCAGGACCGCTGCCGACTTTCCTTGCCTTCTGCCGGCTCTGCCTGCCTGCTGCCAGGTACTGGCTATGTTTCCGGGATAACCGGCCATTACGACTACGTCAAGCCTGCCTATATCGATTCCAAGTTCCAGAGCATTAGTAGCTGCTACACCTAATATGTCCCCGTTACGAAGGCCCTTCTCAATGGCTCTGCGTTCATTGGGCAAGTAGCCTCCACGGTAGCCCTGAATCTTGTCCTTTTCAAACTCCTTGTTGTATGAGTCTCTAAGATACTGAACCAGTAATTCGCAAGACTTTCTAGATCTTGCGAAAACCAGCGTCTGAATCTGGTTTTTCACAAACCTGGAAGAAATCCTTGCTGCTGCGTCTACAGATGATTGCCTGATTGAGCCGTCTGAACTCAGGATAGGGGGGTTATAGAAAACGAAGTCCTTTTCAGTAGCCGGTGCACCGTTCTTGCTGATCACAGCAACAGATCTCCCTGTAAGTTCTGAGGCCAGTTCACCCGGATTTGCAATTGTGGCAGAAGCCAGAATGAACTGAGGCGATGTACCGTAGAACCTACAAATCCGTTTGAGGCGCCGCAGGACATTAGCTACGTGGCTGCCAAATACGCCCCTGTAGTTATGCATTTCATCAATGACTATGTATTTCAGTGACGCAAAAAGCCTTACCCAGGTAGGGTGGTGGGGAAGTATAGCCTGGTGAAGCATGTCCGGGTTAGTGATGATAATTTGCCCTACTTCTTTCGCAAGCCGCCTTTTCTGGGTTGGCGTGTCGCCGTCAAAAGTAAAACTCTTCACTGCAAACTTGCCAAGTTTGCACATCTCGTCAACTTCGGCCAATTGATCTTGGGCAAGGGCTTTTGTGGGGAATATGTACAGTGCCCTTACTGAGTCATCCTTCAAGATAGCATCAAGCACAGGCAAATTGTAGCACATGGTTTTTCCTGACGCTGTCGGGGTTACAACACATATGTCTTCGCCGTTGCAGACACGGTCGTAGGCTTCTCTTTGGTGAGAGTATAGAGCCTGTACTGATTTCTTCTCCAATGCCTGTTTCAAAGAAGGATGCAGTTGCTCTGGAATATTAAGATATTCCCCAACCGTAGCAGGGAAATGATGCCAGGCAGTAATGCAGCTCAAAAACCTGGGATCCTGTCGCAAATCAGTCAGTACGTCTTCTACGTTCCTTGTCACCATCTGCCAAGTCTCCCTTCGGCCAACTCACCCCATATTTTTCCTGGTGATAAACCGTCCCTTATCAGGTAGTATCTAAACACAACCACGTTATGTCAAGGAAGCAGGAGGTCACCATTAATGCCAAAATCTACACACAACAAGGTTGCCACCTCAATACTTGCGGCTGCCGCCATACTTCTGCTGGCAAGTCTCATTGTTCCTATTCGAGGTTACGCGGCTCCTCTCCTTCGTAAGGGAAGCTACGGAGACAACGTAACCACTTTACAGAAGTATCTTCAAAACGCAGGATTCAGCCCAGGTTATGTCGATGGTGATTTCGGCCCAAAGACCCAGTCTGCAGTAATTGCGTTTCAAAGAAGTTCAGGCCTGGTTCCTGACGGAATAGTTGGCCCGCTGACCTGGACTGCCCTTGAAAGGGCAAACAATGTGTCTCGAGGGACAGGCCCCCTGAAAGGGAGAGTAATCGTCATAGATCCAGGCCACGGAGGAGCTGAGCCAGGTGCCATATCCTATTGGGGGGACAAAGAAAAGGCCTTCACACTGGCAATAGCGGCCAAAGTACGATACTACCTTGAGTCGCAAGGCGCAGCTGTGATAATGACAAGGTACGGAGACTACTCACCTGGCAGTGACTGGTCTCCGCCTGCAGACGACCTGCTCGCAAGAGTCTCCATAGCCAACTCACGTGACGCCGATCTTTTCGTGAGCATACATATCAATGCGTACCCCAGGGACCCTGGAGTATCAGGTGTCATGGGCTTTTACAGGAATGGGTCATGGGAATCCCAAAAGCTAGCACAGTCCCTGGCAAACGGAGTATCATCAGCTGCAGGCCTTAGGTTCATCGATGTTCAAATGGGCCCATACTATGTCCTCAACCACACTTACATGCCAGCTGCGCTAATTGAAGTAGGGTTCATGACAAACTGGAATGATGTAAATCTCTTGAAGCAAAATTGGTTTCAGGATTCGGTTGCAAAAGGGCTTGCCAGGGGAATAGGAGAGTTTCTCGTCCGCTAGTAACCGGTATGAGCCCTGATGACGCAATTCACAAATGCCAGCGCCCGGCAATATCCGCGCCGGGCGCTGCCTCTTCTCAACACGCTTGAACTCTGGAAGGAAAATGCAGGTTGTCCTGCTATACCATTCTCACCGACCCATGTAATACCTTCGAACAACGTGACTATCGTTGGTATACTTATGTCAACTGCCAGTATATTTTGTATTTTACACTAGAGGAGGGGAGGCGGGCTTTGTTTATGAGAAACGTTCGCTGGAAATATGTGCTGCTATGGGCTCTCTTGATACTTTCGGGCCTAAGCCTTGCCAGTTTCTCCTATCGGATCATAGGATTGAAAAAGCCCCTTGAGAACCGCCTGGCAAAAGATGCCGACGTAATATGGAGTGAAATCACAGCTTCTCAAGACAAAACCGTGGTCAAAGTAGGCCTCAAGTATGTTGACGATCTATCGCTGGCTCACTCGCGAATTGAAGAGACTGTCCGTGACATCCTTGGTAGCCGGCCTTATGAACTGGTGCTTAAAGATGCTTCCAATGAAACCCTGGAAGAAGCCTATGGCTCAATCCACTACTTCATTGAAGAAGCCAGGATACGAGGGAACTTCGGGGAAATGGCACGTGAGTCAGCGTCAGTTTTGAAGCAGGCGGGAATAGATGGTTTCAGGCTTACTGTAAACGGCGGAAGAATCTACGTCCAGCTCCGCCTTGAAGACAACTACCTTTACCGAATTGTAGACCTTAAAGAAGGGAAAGGAGGCACAGAACTATGAAACAACAAGAAGCCATTATCGGCATAGGATTGGGGGTTCTGGCCTTCCTCATTGCAATCAAAGTAAACGTATGGCCTGTTCTTCTGCTTGGAGGCCTGGGCTACTTTCTTTATACATCAGGTGGGCAAATCAAGGACTTCGGAAGGCGAAAAGTAGGCGCCCTTGTTGGAGAAAGCCCTAACGTCAGGTTCGAAGATGTGGGAGGCCAGAACGTTGCCAAGAGGGAACTCATAGAGGCACTTGAATTTCTTAGAATCTATGAAAAAGCAAATAAGCTAGGTATCCGCCCACTAAAGGGAATTTTGCTAACCGGCCCTCCGGGAACCGGAAAAACCCTTCTGGCAAAAGCAGCTGCAAACTACACAGATTCTGTATTCATTTCGGCTTCAGGGTCAGAGTTCATTGAGGTTTATGCCGGACTAGGGGCTCAGAGAGTAAGAGACCTATTTTCCAGGGCCCGAAAGCTTGCCAAAGACCGCGGCAGATCGGGAGCGATAATATTCATCGATGAGATTGAGGTTTTGGCAGGCAAACGCGGATCCCAGGCAGGACATTTGGAATACGACCAGACTCTCAACCAGCTGCTGGTAGAAATGGATGGACTGACTTTCGACAACGGTACAAGGATCCTTGTGGTGGCGGCAACAAACAGGCCGGACCTGCTGGATCCTGCGATTCTAAGGCCCGGACGGTTCGATCGCACTGTCAGAGTTGATCTTCCCGATAAAGACGGCCGGCTGGAGATTCTGAATCTCCACCTAAGAAACAAACCCCTCTCGAGTGATGTCAGCCTGGACAACCTGGCCAGAGAGACATTTGGGCTATCCGGAGCTCATCTTGAGAGCCTGTGTAATGAAGCAGCTATTCTGACTTTACGGAGAGGTGGGGTTGCCATATCCTCGGCCGACCTGGCCGAAGCCCTGAACAAGGTAATTCTAGGGGAAAAACTTGAAAGGCGCCCGTCAGACAGCGAAATGCAACGGGTTTGTGCCCATGAAGCCGGCCATGCAGTAGTTGCCGAGGTTGTGCGGCCAGGATCTGTGGCCCATGTCACAGTCTCTCCCAGAGGAAACGCCCTAGGTTTTGTGAGGCACTCACCTTCTGAAGACAGGTATCTTTATCCCAGGGAAGTGCTTGAAGAAGAGATTCAGATCCTGCTTGCAGGAGCCATTGCAGAGGATCAGCTGTTCGGTTCAAGGAGCACAGGGGCGGGCAATGACTTTCAAAGAGCCCTTGACCTTGCCAAAAAAATAGTAATGTATGGCATGTCGCCAATCGGAGTTGTAGACAGAGAAACAGCTCCTCCTGAGATTATTGCACGGGCGGCTAACGACATAATTAAGAGGGCAGAAATGTCGGCTTCAAGGATAATCAAGAAGTATCATTCTGCTCTTGTATCATTGTCACGCAGGCTTTTTGAAGAAGAATCAATTTCAGGCGCCGAATTGCAGAATTTCCTTGGTTCTCCAGCGGGACTTTCTTGGAGATGGAGGAAACCACCTGCCCGAAGAAGTAAAGTATAAGGGAGAGTGTAAACTCCTGTACATTTCGGGGGTGGTGCGTTGCAGGCCGAGATTATATCTATAGGTACCGAACTTCTGCTAGGCGAGATTACTGATACCAATGCACAGTATCTGTCATCACGTTTGAGAGATATTGGGGTAAACGTGTATAGAAGAATAACAGTGGGGGATAACCCAGGCCGGCTCCTTTCGGCTTTTGAGGAGTCAATAAGCCGGGCCGATATTATCATAGCTACCGGAGGCCTGGGCCCTACTGAAGACGATCTGACTGCCCACTGCCTCGCTTCAGCGTTGAAGCGAACCCTTGTATTTGATGAAACAGCATGGGCGAGTATTGAAGAATGGTTCACAAAACGCAGGCGCCTAAGCGATATTTCCGACAAGAAACAGGCGTACATAGTGTCCGGCGGTTTCTTCATTCACAATCCGGCAGGCACGGCCCCAGGCCAAGGAGTACTTTTTGACGGCAAACTGGCCGTCCTGCTGCCCGGGCCTCCTTTTGAAATGAAGCCAATGTTTGAGACATATGTGATCCCCCTCATAAGGCAGCACTTTAACGATCTGGTGCCAATTCACTACGTAAATCTCAATGTAGTGGGGCTGCCAGAATCTAAGGTTGCAGAAGCAGTAAAGGATTTGATGGCCAGCGAGAATCCATCCTTGGCACCATATACAGGTACAGGCCAGGTAAGGCTCAGAATTGCTGCAAGGGGCCACAATGAAGCCGAGACCATGGGCCTGATTTCAACCATGGAAAAAGAAGTGCGACGCAGATTGGGCCATCACATATATGGGAAAAACGACGACACTCTCGAGGAAGCCATTGGAAAGCTCTTGCGAAGAAAGGGGCTTACACTCGCCGTAGCCGAGTCTGTAACAGGCGGCCTGGTCTCGCACAGAATAACCGAAGTGCCCGGTAGTTCCAAGTACTTCAAGATGGGTATGGTTGCGTACGACTCCGGGATTAAGATGTCACAACTTGGGATTCCGCCTGAAGCCGTGCACAAAGATCAGGCAGTAAACCAGGAAGTGGCAATGTCCATGGCAGAAAGCATACGCCTTCTGGCAGGAGCTGACCTAGGACTTGCCACAACAGGGTTTGCAGGCCCTGACGGGGGGACCCCAGATGAACCTGTAGGCACAGTGTACATCGGCATCAGCAGCAAAAAAGGCACAAGCGTCGACAAAATAGTCCATCCAAGTTCAAGGTCAAGAACCAAAGCATACGCGGCCCAACGAGCCCTGTACACTCTGTACCGGTTCCTGACAGAACACCGTACATAAGAGGATGTGAACCTAATGCAGGAAGATAGTTTCCGAGGCTTTGTGGCACTTCCGGTACAGACAGGCATCAAGGCATTTCTGCAATCATTTCGCGCAGAAGCAATAAAGTCTTTCCCGGACTATCGCTTTGTCCAAACAGAGAATTTGCATATTACACTGCAATTTCTAGGCAACGGTGTGAGGAGATCACTGGTTCCCGAAATCCGAGACGTGATTCAAACATCAGCTGCCAGGACTCCTGGTTTCAGTATTTCCCTGGGCGAAGCCTCAGCTTTTCCTGAAAAAGGCCTGCCCAGAGTTCTGTACATCGGAATTGGCCACGGGAAAACCGAAATCATTAAACTTGCCCGGGACTTGCGGGCCGGGTTGGCCCGTCTGGGATTCCATGATAACAAACCTTTTCGAACCCACATAACTCTGGCAAGGCGGAAAGAACGGGCCGGCTCCGGTTACAGCGCCAATGAGGATCCTTGGGCCCAATCATTCTCTGATTTCAAAAAGGGTTATCTTCATAGATTCGGAAATAACCCTGAACTGCACTGGCAAGCCTCAGAAGTGTTCTTAATGGAGAGTCAGTTGACGCCTAAAGGGCCGGTATACTCGGTACTGGCAAGTTTTCCATTTCCCGGTCAAGAGTAGAGCGAACATATGTGTAATTCCGTTGCCCCGTATTCTGCCTGATGTTATACTTGACTGGGAATGGACTGCCAGGGTGTCAAGGCGACTCTAAGGAGTGAAACTAATGTTAGAAAAAGAAAAGGCCCTAGAGTTGGCGGTTGCTCAAATAGAGAAGCAATTCGGCAAAGGCTCTATAATGAGATTCGGAGAAGCTTCTCAGAAGATGACGGTAGATGTTATTCCAACCGGTGCCCTGGCGCTGGACATTGCTCTTGGAATCGGAGGTATACCTCGCGGGCGAATCGTTGAGATTTATGGCCCTGAAGGTTCAGGCAAAACCACCGTCGCTCTGCATATTATCGCAGAGGCGCAGAAGGCGGGAGGAATTGCCGCATTTATAGACGCTGAACACGCTCTGGATCCGATGTATGCACAAAGGTTGGGGGTTGACATAGACAACCTGCTGATTTCCCAGCCTGATACAGGTGAGCAGGCGCTTGAAATCGTTGAAGCCCTTGTACGAAGCGGTGCTGTCGACTGCGTAGTAGTAGACTCTGTTGCGGCTTTGGCCCCTCGTGCCGAAATCGAAGGCGAAATGGGAGACTCCCATGTAGGCCTCCAGGCACGTTTGATGTCTCAAGCATTGAGGAAGCTTACTGCAGTGGTGTCAAAGTCAAGGTCAACCGCCATTTTCATAAACCAGATCCGTGAGAAAATCGGTATTATGTTTGGAAACCCTGAAGTTACCCCTGGTGGGAGAGCTCTCAAGTTCTACTCGTCTGTGAGGCTTGATGTGCGGAGAATCGAGAACTTGAAACAAGGCCAGGAAACAATAGGCGCGAGAACCAGGGTACGGGTTGTAAAAAACAAGTTATCGCCACCTTTTAGAGATGCAGAATTTGACATAATCTTCGGAGAAGGGATTTCCAAAGAGGGCTCACTTCTAGATGTAGGTGTCGCCCAGGACATAGTTACCAGAACCGGAACCTGGTATTCATACGGAGATACTCGCCTTGGACAAGGCAAAGAAGCCGCCAGGCAGTATTTCAAGAACAACCCTGAGGTCAGCCAAGAGGTTGAAGCGAAGATCAGGGCTTTACTCAATCCGGAAAACAGTGAGTCTGATAAGGCTCGCAAGTCCGGTGTTGGTGATGGGAAATAAAACACCTATGAATGCAGCCCTGAGCATCCTATCAAGGCGGCAAGTCAGTTCAGGTCAAATGCGATTTTTGCTCTCGCGAAAAGGATTCATGCCAGATGACATAGAGGCATGTGTTGAAAAGCTGGAGGAATGGGGTTATCTTAACGATATAGTTCTTGCCAGGGATATTCTGGCGGCAATGGTACGAAACGCCCCGTGTGGCAAGAGACGGTGCTTTTACGAACTTGAGAAACGGCGCTTTAGCAAAGAACTCGTCGAAGCATTGGTTCAAGAGGTATATTCTGAACTAGACGAAAGATGCCTGGCGCATGCTGCCGCAAGACAGTATGCAAAGGGCAGATCCCAATGGACATTGAAAGACGCAGAACGCCTGGCCAGGTGGCTTTCACGCCGGGGGTTTACCGGAGAAACTATATTCTCGGTAGTCAGGACATTTGGCCCGGCAGGTGACGTAGAGTAGGCGTGTGATACTGGTTTAATCTTATGCCTGGGTTATTTATTGGCAGTGTCATTGCGAGCTGATAGTAATAACTATGATTTTGACTAGACTCAGGGGCCGTTAGAATGTATGGCCTTGTGAATATAAAGTCATATTTCAGTTTGAGGCTTATTTCGAGTCAGTATGAATAGGCCCTAAAACCAGGTATTTGTATAGTTGAGCCAGTATGCCGGGCACTGCTCGGCATTTTCTGTTTGCGGAGGAGGTGACAGCATTTGCAGTTTTTGCAGTATATCGTATATGTATTAGTTATCGTTTCAGGGGCTGTAGTTGGATACTTTCTTCGCCGCATGATCGGCGAGGCCAAGATCAAATCTGCCGAGGCTGAAGCTAAGAGAGTATTGGAACAGGCCACCAAGGCCGCTGAAACCAAGCAAAGAGAGATTCTTCTGGAGGCCAGGGACAGCGCCCAAAAGATCAGGGATGAAGTTGACAAAGATGTACGCGAAAGGCGCCAGGAAATACAACGCCTTGAGCGCAGGCTGATAAACAAAGAAGAATCTCTTGAACGAAGGCAGGAAACTATGATTCAAAGAGAAGAGAACCTGTCAAAGCAAGAGAAGGCCTTCGCCGAAAAGGAACGGATTCTTGAAGGATTGCAGGAAGAATCCATGAAGGAACTGGAACGGATCTCCGGACTTTCCAGAGACAGTGCCCGCGATAAGATTCTTCAAGAAGTCAGGGAGACTCTCAAAGAGGAAAGCGCCAGGCTAATCAGGGACACTGAAGCACAGGCCAGGGAAGAGGCTGAGCAAAAGTCCCGGTCAATAGTAGCCCTGGCCATCCAAAGGTGTGCTGCGGATCACGTTGCAGAGAACACCGTGTCAGTAGTTGAGCTGCCAAGCGATGAGATGAAAGGCAGGATAATAGGTAGAGAGGGTAGAAATATTAGGACACTTGAGACTCTTACAGGGATTGAACTCATCATCGATGATACCCCCGAAGCTGTCATCCTGTCAGGTTTCGATCCGATAAGGAGAGAGGTTGCCCGTCTTGCCCTGGAAAGGCTCGTGGCTGACGGCCGTATCCACCCTGCACGTATAGAAGAAATGGTAGAAAAGGCGCAAAAAGACGTAGAGACTATCATTAAGCAAGAAGGTGAACAGGCAGCCCTTCAGCTTAGTGTCCACGGACTTCATCCTGAACTTATCAAACTGCTTGGTAGATTGAGGTTCAGGACCAGTTACGGCCAGAATGTACTAAAGCATTCAATCGAAGTTGCGCAACTTGCTGCAAATATGGCTGCCGAAATCGGAGCTGAAGTTACAATGGCCAAGCGTGCCGGGCTTCTGCACGATATTGGAAAAGCCGTTGATCACGAGGTTGAGGGTTCCCACGTAGCCATAGGAGTTAACCTTCTCAGAAGGTACAGGGAATCCCATGATGTAATACGCGCCATTGAGGCTCACCATGGCGATGTAGAGCCCCAATCTGTTGAGGCGTTTTTGGTGGCCGCAGCAGATGCCATATCGGCGGCGCGCCCAGGAGCTCGAAGAGAAACCCTCGAGATGTATCTTAAGCGGTTGGAGAAACTAGAAGACATTGCCAATTCATTTGACGGTGTAGAAAAATCGTATGCCATACAAGCAGGCCGCGAAATCAGAATAATGGTCAAGCCTGAACGAATCGATGACCTTGGTTCAGTTACTCTGGCACGGGATATTGTTAAGAGAATTGAAAAAGAGCTTGAGTATCCCGGGCAAATTAAGGTGACTGTTATCAGAGAAACAAGGGCGGTTGGTTACGCTAAGTAAATTCCGCAAAATCCGGGCGCCGGGCCCGGCTACATGCAAGCCCGGTGCTCGGAATACACAACCGGGCATTAAGGGCGTTTCGGCGAACCGGGCCCTAGAAGTAGGTAGATGACATGAGTGATAACATTGGCGTTGACAAAGTGAAGCGCCGAAACAAGCGCAATCGGGTCTCCCAAAAGGATATTGAAGTGCTTGCCACCTTGCTGGTGGCTTTTCCTCAGGTATCGAGGGCTGTTTTCGATCCGGAAAAACGCGGGTTGAGTCTGGTATTCCTGTGTCAAGGTCCTATCAGCAAATCACGGCAGGCTAGGTTGGAGAGACTTTACCGCCAGTCAATAGACGTATATCTTGGACTGGAAGGCTTGAAAAAGGGCTTTGTGAATTGCTCTTGGGAGGGCATGGACGAGTTTTGCTCATTCCAAGTAGAGAGAGACGTAGCCTCATTATCTACTGGGGAACTAAGCCTTACTGCAGCACTGGTTTCAGAAAATGTTCCTGTTTTGTCAGCCCTTGACGATTCAACTATTACCGACGATACCGATTTCTCATGGTCAGCCAGATTTTTCTTACAAGAGATGCTGGATCAAGTAAGGGAGATTCAGTGCCCAAGAAAACTTGTTGCATTACGCGAAGGAGAGAAAGTACTCGTCTTCGATAAGTGAGGTATACCATGAATTTACTGTTTGTTGGAGATGTATTCGGCTCGCCGGGCAGATCATACTTAAAAACTGTACTCCCTGAGCTCATCGATGAATACCAGGTGGACTTTACAATAGCCAACGGAGAGAATGCAGCCGGAGGGACGGGCCTAACAAGAGAGACGGCCGATGAGATGTTTTCTGCAGGCGTAGATGTGATAACTTCAGGTAATCATATATGGGACAAGAAAGAGATTTATCCGGTGATAGATGCGGACAAGAGAATTCTGAGGCCTGCGAACTACCCGCCTGGAATTCCCGGAAAAGGTTCAGGGATTTATGTGGCTCGAAACAGCACCTCAGTAGGAGTTATAAACGTCTGCGGAAGGGTGTTTTCCCCTCAAAATTTCGATTGCCCGTTTCGAATCCTGGACAGTGAGATTTGCAGATTACGAACAATCACTCCTGTCATAGTCATAGATTTCCACGGTGAAGCGTCATCTGAAAAGGTGGCAGCAGGCTGGTACGTTGATGGAAGAGTGAGTTCATTTTTCGGTACTCACACCCATGTCCAAACAGCTGACGATATAATACTGCCTAACGGGACTGCCTATATTACTGATGCAGGAATGACAGGAAGCTACGAAGGGGTCATTGGAGTAAAGCGAGAGATTATCTTAAAACATTTCCTAACCCAATTGCCTGTAAGGCACGAGCCTGCCAAAGGCAAGAGGCAGTTATCCGCAGTTTTCTGTGTGATTAACCCATCTGGAAAAGCAGAAAAGATCCAGCGTCTCCTGATTAGGGAGTAGGGAAATCTGCAATGCTTCTCTGAACTTGTTTTGACTTAGCCATTACTTCCTTCCAAATACCGCAAAAACTCCTTGTCAAATACATTGATTACCATTAGAATGGAAATACACCAAGATTCGGCAACCCTAATTGTAACAAATTGGTAGTTTCCGCAGTTGAGTTATTATAAGTGGAGGGATAACATTGGGAGTAGCCAACGCAGATCGCCGAGAGACCGCGTCAGTTGATGTCCTTAAAGTCTCCTCAAAATCAAACCCCAATGCAGTAGCAGGAGCATTAGCAGGAGTTGTTAGGGAGCGAGGTTACGCCGAAATACAAGGCATAGGTGCCGGTGCTATCAACCAGGCCATAAAAGCCGTTGCAATCGCTCGCGGGTTTGTGGCACCTAGCGGCATCGACCTTGTATGTGTTCCCGCCTTTACCGACATAATGATAGATGGGCAGGAACGAACTGCGATAAAACTAATCGTCGGCCCAAGGAACTAATTGAATCAAAGGTGCCTGAACAAGTGCGATAACCCGATTGCCGGTAAACAGGTCTCGGAAAGTCCCAGTGCTGGCCGTAAGTATTTTGATTCGGATTTTTGTGATCTTCATGTACATTCTACGGCCTCTGATGGACAATGCACACCTCAACAGGTATTATCCCTGGCTCAAAAGGCAGGCTTAAAAGCAATTTCCCTTTGCGATCATGATACTCTCTCAGGATACATGGAACTCACCAGACAATACAAAGCCATGACAGACGGTACTGTCATGGCTTTTGGAATTGAAGTTATTCCAGGAATAGAAATAAACAGTGAGTGGCAGGGGAGAGAACTACATATTCTTGGATACTTCATAAACCCCGATAACAGAGAGTTCTTGAGACTGCTTGCACAACTCAGAGAATCCAGGCTTCGAAGGCTTAATCAAATCCTTGAGAGGCTAGCGAACCTTGACATATCAATAGACATTTCCAGGGTACTTGAAATAGCCCAGGGAGAATCTGTCGGCCGTCCTCACGTTGCTCAAGCACTGGTCGAAGAAGGATACGCAAATAACATAAGAGAAGCTTTTGAACTATACCTCGGGATAGGAAAGCCGGGTTACGCGGCAAGATCCCATCTCAACCCTGTCGAGTCAATAAAGGCTGTACGCCGGGCCGGAGGAGTTGCCGTATGGGCTCATCCAGGAACGGCAAGGGCAGACAACTTGCTTGGTGAACTCATCGAAGCCGGGCTCCAGGGACTTGAAGTATGCCACCCTGAACATGAGCATCATATACAGCAGAAATACAAGGGTATAGCTGCAGATAACCGGCTGATTGCTACCGGAGGCTCAGATTTCCACAGCCTTACGGCATCAGAAGGCTCCATGATCGGCAGCTATGGCGTTCCTTATGATTCTGTCCGGCTTATGAAAGTCCTTTCAGGATCCTGATTATGATTCAGGATCGTAGAGCAGGTCTGGATCAGGGATTTCGTCATTATATGTTTCTGGACTAGACGTTCGCCCGGGCCGGCGCAGCCGCTTCTTGGAGCCAGGGCTTTTCATGCTCTTTTTTGGGGTATGGATCTTTGATTGCTTGCTGTTCCTGCTTGATTCAGCCGGCGTGATGCCTCCGGAATCCTGTAGGGAAGCGTCCTTGCAGGCGCTATAGTCCGATGTAAACACACCAAAGACCTCCCGTGGTCATAAGTTTGAGTTGCCGGGGCCTGGAAAACAATCTCCGGTTCCCCGGCAACTTCATTCCTACATTAGGCTAACTTGATTTTTACATCAAGTGCGCTCAGTCCATTAGGATATGCAAAAACCGGGTTAATATCCAACTCTGAGATCTCAGGAAAATCTCTGCAAAGCTGAGCCACACGGGCTACGGCCTCAGCAATTGCCGGGATGTCATCAGGTTCCGCACCTCTGAACCCCTTAAGAATTGTATATGCTTTAGTCTCTGTAATCATCTCATCAACTTCAGCCTTAGTAAGGCCAGAAGCTAACCTGAAAGAAGCATCCTTTAGCAAATTGACGAGAATTCCGCCTGAACCAAAGGCAATCATGGGGCCAAAGGTTGGGTCTTTGACCATACCAATGATGATTTCATCGCCCTTGGGCATCATTTTCTGGACCTCTACACCATATATCTTTGCATCAGGAACAGCCTTTACCGAATTCTCCATGATGGAAGTGAAAGCAGCCCTTACCTCTTCCTTAGACTTAAGGCCAACCTTGACTCCCCCAACATCAGTCTTATGCATAATATCAGGAGACGAAATCTTCATAACAACCGGGAAGCCCATGTTTGATGCATGCTTCTCAGCCTCGTCTTCTGTTGTGGCGAGACGGGAGGGAGCTGCAGGAATCTTGTAATGCTCTGCAACTTCAGCAGCCTCAGGGCTAAGAAGGAGATCTCTGCCGTCTTTTCGAACCTTCTCAAATATCTCTTTGACTTTTTCCTTGTTTACATCGTCAAATACCCATTCCTCATCATGCTGAATGGCTTCTCTCAACTCTGCAAACCTGTAAAGGCCGCGCAGAGTAGCTACTGCAGGCTCAGGGAATGCGTATATGGGTACGCCACTCTTGGTCAGGTACTTGACAGCGTTCTCAACTGCAAATCCACCTGTAAATCCTGCCACAATAGGTTTGTCAGGATATTTCTTCGTTGCCTCAACTATTACTTCAGCCACTTTCTCAACTTCTATAACGGCTGTCGGGCTGAGGAGCACAACGGCTGCATCAACGTTAGGATCAGCGAGAGCAACATTCAGGCCAATTTCGTACCTGTCATAGTGAGCATCACCAATGACATCTATAGGGTTATGGATGTTGGCCATTGAAGGCATCTTCTCTCCAAGGAGCTTGAGGGTGTCTTCGCTAAACTGTGCCATTTGAAGCCCGCCAAGTTCAATGGCGTCAGAAGCCACAATTCCAGGGCCGCCTGAGTTAGTAATAACAGCTACTCGTTTTCCCTTTGGAATTGGCTGAGTGGTAAAGGCGTTGGCAAGTTCAAAGAGTTCTGTCATATTATCTGCCCTTAGAACTCCTGCGTGCCGCAGTGCAGTTTCATATGCAGTATCTGAACCTGCAAGTGCGCCTGTGTGAGAAGAAGCAGCCTTGGCACCTGCTGCACTTACTCCGGACTTAAGCACAATAACAGGAACCCTCTTTGTGGCTTTCCTGGCGGCCTTGATAAACCTTGGCCCATCTACCACGTCTTCGAGGTACAGGCAAATAACCTTGGTGTTGGGATCCTGGGCGGCAATTTCAATGAAATCAGCCTCATTAAGATCGGACTTGTTGCCAAAACTGACAAACTGGCTAAAGCCCAAGCCATTCTTAAGGCTCCAGTCCAAAATTGCAATACAAAGAGCACCGCTCTGAGATACAAAAGCTATGTTCCCCTTAAGGGCCATATTTTTTGCAAAAGTAGCGTTAAAAGGAGTATGGGTATCCATAACTCCCAGGCAGTTAGGCCCAACTATGGTCATTCCGTACTTCCGGGCAGTTTCTACAAGCTTCTGCTCGAGCTCGCGGCCTTCCTTGCCAACCTCTTTGAAACCTGCGGTAATGACTATCAGGTGTTTGGCTCCAGCCTTACCGCACTCTTCGGCAACAGGAACTGATACTTTGGCCGGTACACATAGTACCGCTACGTCGATTGGTTGGCCGACATCTGTAATTGATGGATAAGCCTTCAAACCCACTATTTCGTCTTCTTTGGGGTTAATCGGGTAGATGTGGCCTTTGAATCCTGAGGACTTCATGTTCTGCACGACTGCGTGGCCAATCTTGCCTGGTGTGTTTGATGCACCTATGATTGCAACAGATTGGGGACGCATAAGGGACATTAGTTCGCTCATATTTACTGCACCTTCCTCCAGCAATATTGCACAAAGAAGAACTACCAACGATAAGTCTAACATAATTCAACTTGAAGCGTAAACCGGACAAGCCTTAGAGGATCTCGAAGATCCGACGGCTAATCTGGTATTAACTGCCACTCGTGGTATAATACGTATGTAGGATGAGAGATACATTCTTGGGGGAAGGGCAATGGCTGAAGTTTTCTGGTCTGACATCGGTGAATCTCTAGGGTTATCTATGCCGGATATAAGGCGTATCAGTGCGCGCTTTGGAGGGATATTGGGTATTAGCTCTCTGAACAGAGTTCCTAAGAGCTCGTTGGGGGCAGTATCAACGATTGCATCTATGCAAAGGCAAGGGGTCCCTGATGATGAAATTGAAGAAGCCCTTTTGAGTTCAAAAACTGACTCTGGATGGCCTGACGAAGTCCTAAACCGCATGCAGGAACAAGCAGCAACCCTGGCGGCCGTTGTAGAAACGGTTGAGGGTGGGCATTTTGAACCGGCTGAAGACCACCACCGAATGGACAACTTACCTGATTCATTCGAATGGATGGGTTGCCTCAGTAAGATTTCTCGAAGCCAAGAGCATGAGGCTGTATCTCCTGTAAAGGATATGATCCTTGATCTTAGGCGCGAGATTTGCTCAAGCACAATCTCGGAACGGGAGCAAATTCAAAGACTCACCCAAGTTATTGAAGTCTTAATAAGGGAAGTAAGAGACCTGAGATACGCTTTAATTATGGCGTCGTCTCGAAAAGACAGGAAGAAAGGCCTCAGAGGCCTCTCAAGGCTTCTTACTCGATGATAGGGGTTTCGTCGCCGGTGTGAGCCTGAGCCTCCATCCAGTAGGCTTTCAGAACGTTTCGCATCTGGGTCCTCAGTCCTGGAACACCGGAACTTAATCCGCTAACCAGTGCTTTCATTGATTGGCGGCAAGTAGTACCGGTAACCGAACACGTAGGAGACATAACGGGCAAGCCTAGGGTGCTTGATGCCCTAGCTATTCTTTCTTCCTCAAGATACACCATAGGCCTAATAACTTCTACATTGCGCCGGGATAGAAATGTTTTCGGCCTGAAACAGCGAAACTTGCCCTGATAGAACATGTTTAGAAGCAAAGTTTCTATTGCATCATCAAGGTGGTGTGCCAGGGCAACTTTTGTGACACCAAGATCAGAAGCAGTTTTGTACAGGTAGCCCCGGCGAAGGTTTGAGCATAAAGAACATTCAGTCTTCCTTCCATGGTGCCTGGTAACAATTCTGGCGATATTGGTAGGTATTACGTGATAGGGAATATCCAGGCCTGCAAGAAACTGCCTAATGGAATCCAGGCCTGATTCAGGAAACTCCCACGGTTCACCAGGGTTTATCGTAATCGCTTCGAGAGAAAACTTGACCGGAGACCGCTTTCTGATATCAGAAAGCGCCCATGCCATAAACAGGCTGTCCTTACCACCTGATATTCCCATGAGTATGCGATCATCAAGCCCAATGAGGCCGTAATCCGAAATCCCACTCCCCAAAGGCCCGAACAGTTCCCTTCCAACCCTGGACATATGACGCACTCCAATAGAGAATTCCCGATATTATGTTCTTATTGTATCGATACACATATACAATGAAAAGCTATTGCCCACCGGGCAAAACCATTACCAGGGTGAGAACACAGGCCGGAAAAAGGATAATATAGATATGAAAGCGGATCTCGCCAATGGAGGTAGATAAGTTGAGCACAGAATTCCAACAAACCCCCGGGGTTATTTATATGGACAATTCGTCAACTACAAGGCCCTATCCTGAAGTGGTAGAAGCTATGTCGCTTGTACTTGACCAGGGATTCGGCAACCCTTCATCTCTCCATAAACTCGGGTCCGAATCTGAGAAACTGGTAAGGCGAGCCAGGCAATCTGTTGCATTCCTAATGGGGGCAAGCGAAAACGAAATCTTCTTTACTTCCGGTGGAACTGAAGCCAACAACTGGGCAATTTTCGGAAGCCTGAGATCAGCAGGTGGTAAGTTACGGCATGTAATCACGTCAGCTGTAGAGCACCCTTCAATAATGGCTACAGTAGAATACCTAAGGAATGCAGGATATGAAATTACCATAGTGCCCGTAGATGAAAAAGGAAGAGTCGATCCATTAGAAGTAGTATCAAGAGTAAGGGAAGATACGTGTTTAGTATCGATTATGCTGGTTCAAAATGAAGTTGGGACTATTGAGCCATGCAGGGAAATTGGGAGCCTTCTGTCCCGGTTAGGCCCGAAACGTCCGCGGTTTCACGTAGACGGGGTTCAGGGGTTTGCCCGTCTCGAAATTGACGTGAAAAAATGGGGCATAGACCTCCTAAGCGTTGCCGCACACAAAATCCACGGGCCCAAAGGCACCGGTGCACTCTATATTCGGAAAGGGGTTCCAATGCACCCGCTTATTTTCGGCGGCGGGCAGGAGCAGGGCCTCCGGTCAGGCACTGAGAATGTTCCGGGTATTGCAGGTTTCGGCGTAGCTTGCGACATATGGTCCAAGGATATGAATGAAGTAAGGGCCAGGCTCATCAGGCTCAAGGCCCTGCTAATATCAGGAATAACCAGGGCCTTTCCTGATGCAGTACTGCACAGCCCGGAAGGCGAAGATTCAGCACCCCATATTATCCACTTCTCTTTCCCCGGATTCAGAGGCGAGACTATTCTACACTCCTTGGAAAAACGAGGAGTCTTTGTGTCCACAGGGTCTGCATGTTCCTCTCACAAGGCCAAGCCAAGCCCAGTCATACTTGCCATGGGTAGAAGCGAAAGCGAGGCGTTATCGTCTATAAGGTTCTCAATGTCGCGCTTTACGACAGAGAATGACGTCGAAACTACAATTTCAGCCCTGGAAGAGTCTTTGAAGGAACTTAAGCCCTGGCGGCAGAAGACTAATTAGCTGTGATATTGTACTTCAGGTAATTTAAATTCCGAGGAGCTATTGAGCATGGAAAGAGTGTTCTTGATACGTTATGGGGAAATCGGCCTCAAAGGCCAGAACAGAAAATACTTTGAAGATGCGCTGCAAAAAAACATTCAGCTTGCTATGGAAGCCATGGATGATACGACAGGCCGTAGTTCCGGTGTAAGAGTAACCAAGTCCTACGGACGATTTTACGTTACGGGCATTGGTGTCGAAAGAGAACAACGTTATCTAGAGACTCTTTCAGCAATACCCGGAATCGTCGGCATCAGCCCATCGTTTGTGGTAGAAAACAACCTGGATTCCATTAAGAATGCTGCTATACTTTCGGCTAAAGAAGCCATAAGCGAGCTCTATCCTATAGATACCGGGTTAAGTACCATGACGGCCGCTACTTTTAAGGTTCATACAAGACGCCCAAACAAGAGTTTTCCTGTTGAGTCACCGGAGGTCAACCGGGAAATAGGCGGGGCGATTCTCAAGAACGTACCCGGGCTAACAGTAGATGTACATAACCCTGATATTCTACTCACTGTTGAAATACGCCAGAAACACACTTATGTTTACTGGAATGAGAAGCCAGGGCCCGGTGGCCTGCCTGTTGGAGCATCAGGCAAAGCCATACTCCTCATCTCCGGGGGAATAGACAGCCCTGTGGCAGGCTACATGGCAATGAAGCGCGGCGTCGAAATCGATGCCCTCCACTTTTGGAGTTATCCCATAACAGGCGAACGAGCCAGGGACAAAGTTGTCGATATATGCAAAGTACTTATGCGGTTTAACCCTGCCCTACGGTTGTACATTGCACCTTTTACCAGAATCCAGACAGAGATCATGGAAAAATGCCCTGAGAAGTTCAGGGTGATCATCATGAGGCGAATGATGATGAGGGTAGCTACGAAACTTGGCACTAGAACCGGAAGCCTTGCGATTTTTACCGGCGAAAACCTGGGCCAGGTTGCAAGTCAAACTCTAGAGAGCATCAGGGCCATTGAAGATGCTGCCGGCCTGCCTGTGTTGAGGCCCCTAATTTGCTTCGACAAGGTAGAAACAGTAAGGGTAGCAGAAAAAATCGGAACCTACGATATATCTTGCCTGCCTTACGAAGACTGCTGTACAGTGTTTGTTCCTAAACACCCTGCAACAAGGCCACGGATTGACCTTGCTGTTGAAGCAGAAAAGCACCTCGCCGTAGATGAACTGGTAGAAGAATGTGTCTCAAACATTTACGAGATTGAACCGGCCAGTGGATAGGGCCACAGTTTGTGCCCAGATA
The DNA here is from genome assembly GCA_040766745.1 of Bacillota bacterium. Classification (GTDB taxonomy): domain Bacteria; phylum Bacillota; class Sulfobacillia; order Fermentithermobacillales; family Fermentithermobacillaceae; genus JAXGPX01. The sequence goes on along the minus strand of JAXGPX010000001.1, from coordinate 424,596 downwards.
GCAACAATCTTATAATAGGACATAGAAAGCATCACCGTACACAAAAAACAGATACGATTTCGGGGTGTATTATTAGTGGCTCTGCACAATAGGTGCCTTACTTATTACATTGAGACTTTCGGCTGTCAGATGAACGAAAGAGACTCTCAGACAATTGAAGGGCTTTTGAGGGAAAAAGGTTTGTCCCAGTCGCCAAGGGCTGATGACGCAGACGTTGTCGTGGTAAATACATGTGCAGTAAGACAGTCGGCTGAGGCAAAAGTATGGAGCAGGCTTGGGCAAATTGCAGCATCGAGCAAATACGGGAAACTACCTGTAATTGTGCTTGCAGGATGCATGGCGCAAATTCCTGAAACCATTGAAAGAATCAGGAATAGGGTTCCATACGTTAGAATCGTCACAGGCCCCGGCCAGCTAGACAAAATCCCAGGACTTGTTGAACTCGCTGTCAATGATGAGTCCGGGAAACTACTCACTGCAGTTTCTCCTAGACGGTCAGAATCTCACAGAAGCCACTCGACTCAAATGCTCCCTGAAAAACTGCCTAGAACCAAGGTTCCTGGGCTAAGCGCATATGTGACAATAATGTATGGATGTGATAACTTCTGCACCTATTGCATTGTCCCGTTTGTCAGAGGCCCCCAGGTATCCCGCAAGCCACAGCATGTAATTGAAGAAGTAGAGGAACTGGCCAGTCGGGGGTACACTGAAATAACCCTTTTAGGACAGAATGTTAACGCATACGGAATGGACTTGAACGATCAATACGGGTTTTCCGAGCTCTTGCAAGGCCTTGATCACATACCAGGCCTTCACCGGATAAGATACTTTACTTCTCACCCAAGAGACTTCTCAAGAGAGATGGTAGATACTATAAAGAATTCCAGGCATATTTGCGAACATTTTCACCTTCCTGTTCAATCAGGGAACAACCGAATGCTTAAACTGATGCACAGAGGGTATACCAGGGAACAATACCTTGAATTGGTAGACTACATAAGGTCTCAAATACCGGAGGCGTCTATTACAACCGACATTATTGTGGGCTTTCCCGGAGAGACTGATGAAGAATTCCAGGATACCATTGACCTGGTTAAATCCGTTGGATTTGACGGGGCCTTTACCTTCATTTACTCGCCAAGGACCGGAACATCGGCTGCCAAGATGGAAGGCCAGATTCCAAGAAATATAAAATCTCAAAGACTGCAGAATCTTGTAGAAGTCCAAAATGAAATAACAAAGGCAATCAACAATTCCCTGGTAGGAAGTGTCCAGGAGATACTCATAGAAGGGCCTGACCCAAAGAATCCTGGGTATTCAAGAGGGCGCACACGGACCAACAAACTTGTGGTGTGCACGTCTGAGAATCTTGAGATAGGGGATTTGGTTAAGGCAAGGATCGAAGAAGCAGGCACCTGGTACCTAAAAGGCCCTTTGCTTAAAGACTAACAGAACGGCCCAGGCAACACGGTAGTGTACGGAATCAAGGCCCGGTACCTGGCCAAGGTTTCACGCGGCCGTTATTCAACTGGTATCATTAATAGGCAGATAACAAGATTACCGGAGGGCATAGAGCTTGCCAAAACCTACAACTCCCATGATGGCCCAGTACAAATCGATTAAAGCTCAGTACAAAGATGCGTTGCTCTTCTTCAGGCTAGGGGACTTTTACGAGATGTTCTTTGAAGATGCTGAAACCGGATCCAGGGAACTAGGTATTGCTCTGACAGGTAGAGATGCAGGGCACGGAAAGAGGGCCCCTATGTGCGGGGTGCCCTACCATGCAGTGGATGACTACATCAAGGCCCTGATTACGAAAGGATATAAGGTCGCCATATGTGAGCAAACAGAAGACCCATCTACAGCTAAAGGGCTTGTCATGCGCGATGTTGTGCGAGTTATAACGCCTGGCACATACTGGGAGGGGGCAGAGGCTACTTCCTACAACTACATTGCAGTAATCTACCCTGAGCGGGGCCCCAGAGGCCAAATTGATGCTGTAGGCCTGTGCTCATGCGATCTGTCAACAGGAGAAATCTTGTTAGGTTCGTTTGAGAACGACCCTGTGGAAAATGAGAGAGGGCAACTTCAGAACAATCTTGTAGACGAACTATCCCGGCTCTTACCCAAAGAATGTGTGTTCCCTGTGGGCTTTGAGGGGACAAGCCTTTTCGAGTCTATATCCAAGAGCCTGCCTGGCGTATTTGTGAGTTTTCTAGAGGATGACATGTTCCGGAACGTGAAATACAAAGAAATTGTTGTGTCTAAATGGGAACTTGACGGAATTTCAGACGCCGCACACTGTGCAGTCTTAGGCCTTCTGGCATATATCGAATCTACCCAAATGGTTAAGCTAAACCATTTGAAGAAGCCTAGCCTCTACCTACACGAGGCATTTCTTGAGCTTGACCACTCAACCAGAAGAAACCTTGAGTTAACCCAAAGACTTCAAGGGGGATCATACGGATCGCTGGCCTGGGTTCTGGACAAGTGCTGCACTTCTATGGGTTCGAGGCAGCTGAAAAAATGGATAGAACGTCCCTTGAGAGAACCCCACATGATCCGTAAAAGGCTTGAAGCCGTCAATGAAATCTATGGCAGCTCTGCTCTGAGAACCAATCTGCGAAATCTACTTTCAGGCATAAGAGACCTTGAACGGCTCGTAACCAAAATTGCCTTTAAGACATGTAACGCCAGGGACTTAACGGCCATTGCGTCTTCTCTTGAAAGAGTACCCCTTCTAAAGAAAGAAATGGCCACCTTATCGTCTGAATTGCTTAAGGAAATCCTGGATAACCTGGATGAAACCCCTGAAGTGGTCCAAGCTGTGAGGAAAGCAATAGTAGATGACCCTCCAATTTCGGTAACAGAAGGGGGAATAATCAGGCCCGGGTACAGTGAAGACATCGATGAGCTGAGAGGCCTGTCCACAGGCGGCAAGAAATGGCTTATGGACCTTGAAGCCCGGGAAAGGGAAAGGACAGGGATCAAGTCTCTCAGAATAGGGTACAACAGGGTTTTTGGATACTACATAGAAGTGACCAGAGCGAACCTGAGCCTAGTACCAGATGACTACGTTCGAAAGCAGACCCTTGTTTCGGCAGAAAGATTTGTCACACCCGAACTTAAGGAAAAGGAAACATCTATTCTAGGCGCTGAGGAAAAACTGTGTAAAGAAGAGTACAGGCTCTTTAGCGAGTTACGGGATATGGTTGAATCGCACATAAGAAGGCTTCAGAGAACTGCTTACGCTATAGCCCAATTGGATGTGCTCTGCAGTCTTGCAGAAGTGGCCAGCCTGTACGGTTACACCATGCCGAGTGTATCTGATAACGGGCCCATAATCATCAAAGAGGGCCGGCATCCTGTTCTTGAAAGAGTGCTTCCGCCAGGTAGTTTTGTTCCAAATGATTTGCTTTTAGATGACAAGCAGCGCCTGTTGATAATAACAGGCCCAAATATGGGCGGCAAATCTACATACTGCCGGCAAACTGCCATTATTGTGCTCATGGCTCAAATGGGCTCCTTTGTGCCATGTAAGTCTTGCTCAATATCGTGTGTAGACAAGATTTTTGCCCGGGTAGGCGCCTATGACGATCTGGTCCTTGGCCAGTCAACATTCATGGTAGAGATGAATGAAGTGTCGAGAATCGTTAAAAGTGCCACACCTAAAAGCCTTGTAATACTCGATGAAATAGGGAGGGGCACAAGTACCTTTGACGGCCTTTCTGTGGCTTGGGCAGTTGTCGAGTACCTGGCAAGTGACAATCGAGCAGGAGCACGTGGCCTGGTGGCCACCCATTACCGTGAACTTACTTTGCTTTCTGACCTGAAGCCCGGAATAGCCAATTACCACGTAACAGTCAAAAAGTCAGGCCATGATATTGTTTTTCTCAGAAAGATCACGAAGGGCGTAGCTGAAGGAAGTTTCGGAATCGACGTAGCTCAAATGGCCGGACTGCCTATTGAAGTTGTAAATAGAGCAAGAGAAATTCTCAGGAGTCTAGAAACAGAAGCCAGGAAAGGTTCAGGTTCCCGTAAAGGGATATTGGGCCATATTGCTTCACGAAGTGCAGGCTCATTAACAACACCTGTGATCCCAGGGCAACCTCTTTTGTTCGGGTTCGCTAGCCAGGAACCCGTAGAGCCAATACCTGAAGAGTACAAGCAGGTAATATCTGAGATCAAGTCCATGGATACCGACAACATGACCCCGTTTCAAGCACTTGAAATACTGTATTCCCTAAAATCAAGAATAAAAGTCCAGGAGCATGATGGTTAAATGTGCCCATTAATTCGAAAACTTGAACCATTGGTAGCCAGCCAAATTGCAGCAGGAGAAGTTGTGGAGCGCCCTGCATCTGTAGTAAAAGAACTTGTAGAGAATTCAATAGATGCAGGAGCCAGCCGGATTTCTATTGAGATAATGGGCGGAGGCATGGAACTTGTGAGAGTCTCAGATGACGGAACAGGGATGAGCAGGGAAGATGCCCTGTCTGCCATCGAGAGGTTTGCCACGTCCAAAATACGCTCACTTTCTGACCTTGAAAACATAGATACTCTGGGGTTCAGAGGCGAAGCACTTCCCTCGATTGCATCGTGCTCTAAATTCACCATAGAGACTCAGCCCAAAGGTGCCGGTTCAGGTACTTCTTTATATGTCCAGGGGGGAACGGTGGTTGAAACCAGCGACAAAGGGCTCCCGCCGGGGACAACTATTACTGTAGAAGATCTGTTCTTCAATACACCTGCCCGCCTCAAGTTCATGAAGTCTGAGAGCCGCGAGAGAAATGTGGTTATTGAGACAGTTGAAAGGCTTGCCCTTGCGTGGCCATTCATAGGTTTCACCCTGAGTTCCCAGGGCAAAATAGTGTTTCATACTCCCGGAAACGGGCTGAAGAACGCCGTTGCAAACATCTTCGGCCCTGAAACCGTTGAATCTGTGGCCAAAGTATCACACGAATATGACAAGGGGCTAAAGATCGAAGGCTTTATAGGCATGCCCAGACTATACAGAAGAACAAGGGACCGCCAGATTTTCTCTGTGAATCGGCGCCCTGTGAGAAACCCCATGCTGGGATGGGCCCTTGATTCAGCCTATGAAGGACTGCTACCTCCGAAGACATACCCGGTAGCAGTTCTCGAAATCACAATTGACCCTGAGCAAGTTGATGTAAACGTACATCCCACGAAAGCTGAAATTAAGTTCAGAAACGAAAAGGAAATCCGAAAGGTAGTCACTGAAAGCGTAAGGCAAGCCCTGTCTCAAGCGGGCTACTTGGGTGACGTTTATCAAGGGCTAGGGCATGGGCACACACAATATCCATCTGGCCCTGAAACTATGGGCCCAGCTGCAAATACCGTCTTTCAGCACCCTACCGGGCCTGGAATGAGCCGGGGCCAGACGATTCGCAGCTGGCATGCAAGGGAATCCCACTATTCCTCTAACCTGTTCAGAGACCTGGCCAGGCCGAACTCAAGTCCGGCAGGCAGTACTGCACCAGACAGCCATCGCCCTCATGGGCTTCCAGAAGGGTGGGAGTACTTAGGTTCTTTGGAGGACACTTATCTTGTTGCCAAAACACAGGATTCACTGCTCATCATAGATCAGCATGCCCTTGCTGAAAGCCTGGCATATGCATCCCTCTTGAAAGAGGAAAGCGGCAGCCAGGAGCTTCTTATGCCGGAAATCATTGCCCTGGAACCCAAGGAAGCCGCGCTTTACGAAGAGTATGCCGGTACCCTGGAGAAGGTAGGCTTCTCGACCAGGGCAGTAGGCACAAGGACAATATCAGTAACCAGGGTCCCACTTATCCTGGGAAAACCGCTTCCTCCGGACTCACTCAAGGAGATCTTGCTGTCATTCCATGATGAACCAGACAAAGATACTTCTCCCGAAAGGATGCTGGCTAAAGCCCGTATAGCCACTGCTGCGTGCCACGGTTCAGTTAGAGGAAACCAACCTCTGACAAGGGAAGAGGCCCTGGCTTTAATCAAGGAACTATGGGCTAATCCTTCAGCCAGGACATGCCCACACGGCAGGCCCACTGTACAACAAATACTCTACAGCGAGGTTAAAAGTTTCTTCGGCCGCTGACCATTTTCCGCCATTCAAGGACCGGCCTACGGTATAATAGGCTTGAGTTCGACTGGATTCTATTTGAAAAGGATGTAAACATTGACCAAAGTCTTGATTATCACCGGCCCGACTGCTTCGGGAAAGTCCAGATTAGCCCTGGACCTTGCCGAAATATACCCGATAGAGATCATATCTGCAGATTCAATGCAGGTTTACCGCCATATGGATATTGGGACAGACAAGGCCACAGTTGAAGAAAGGGCCGCAGTTCGCCATCATTTGATAGACATTAAGGACCCTGGCCAACCCTGGAGTGTCGAAGAGTTTCAGCAGAAGGCTAGAAGGGCAATTGATGATATTGTAAGTCGAGGCAATCTTCCATGCATAGTTGGGGGCACTGGCTTCTATATACGGGCCTTATTATGCGATTTCCCTTTGGAAGACGCCCCGCCTGACCCTGAATTCCGGCGCAAAATGAACCAACTGGCCAAGGTAAAAGGCAATCAGGCCATCTACGAAATGCTTAAAGATTTCGACCCTGAATCGTACCAGGCTCTTCATCCAAACGACGTCAAAAGGGTCATACGTGCAATTGAATATTACAAGGCAACAAATAAGCCTATATCGGCAAGGAAACATCAAGCCAAGTGTAGTATATATGATGCTATGATGGTAGGCCTGCAGTGGAAACGTCAAGAACTGTACGAAAGAATCGATAATAGAGTAGACGAACAGTTCCGGCGCGGCCTGGTAGATGAGGTGGCAGGCCTCATAAACATGGGATACTCAGGAGAATTGCCCAGCATGCAAGGGATCGGCTATAAAGAGGTATACTGGATGCTCAAAGGTCTTACCACTGAAGCGGAAACCAAGGCGGTTTTGAAACGAAATACCAGGAGATTTGCAAAAAGACAGTTTACGTGGTTCGCCAAAGAAGAAGGAATAATTTGGTTGCCCTTTGGCAAGCATACATCTTGGACCAATCTAATAAATCAAGTTCGGAACTTGGTCGATAACTGGCTTCTGGCCAATACATGTAATACCTCGAAGAAAGCATGTGATATGCCGGAGGACAACTGGAGGGAACTAACGTGAGTGCAAAAAGTGTGATTAACCTTCAAGATGGTTTCTTGAACCAGATCAGAAAAGACAACATTCTTACTACAGTATACCTTGTTAATGGGTTCCAGCTAAAAGGCCTGGTCAAAGGTTTTGACAATTTCACAGTACTTCTGGACGTAGACGGAAAGCAGATGCTCATATATAAACACGCAATTTCAACAATCAATCCTATCAAACCGGTCAGCCTGTCAGATCAGCGGGAGAAAGAATCTGACGCTGGCATCCCCCAGGAAGATACGCCCCAAGGGTAAATCCTATCTACAGTAGGAAGCCACAGGGCAAAAATCAGTGCCCCTTGTTAGATTTCTGGGTGGGCACATGCTTGTTCAGTATGGGGGAAGGAAACTTCTACCTCGTCTAGCATGAAATTCGGATATTTGGGTACACTCCTCCCAGTAAGCAGTCGTTTACAGGGAGGTGATGGCATGCCAAGAGACCCGGTATGTGGTATGGATGTTAAGGATGACAAGAAGTCCATCAGATCGGATTTTCGAGGCCAAACATATCATTTTTGCTCAGACAGGTGCAAGAGCACGTTCGACCAGGATCCGCAAAACTTCGCAAGCCCTGGAGATGATAACAGGCCCGATAGGCAGGGCAGAAACAGGAATCGTGACGACAGGCCGCTTCGCTAAAGTAAGAGGAACCCAAGCACAGTGACACAGGTTGCCCTGGGCTCGAGCCCCGCCAACCTGGACTCTGTGAATGACGGTTCAGGCCGGTGTGGCACGCCTGTAGAGTGAATTGACGTGAGCAAGCCCGAGGTTGAGCTATCAGCCAAACCACGGGCTTCATTTATTGGGCCCGGACTTGATTCAGTTACCAGCAACGGACTTGCCAGGCTGAGACTGCTGCAGCATGAATTCCTTGCTATCACGATTCCACTCCGGCGCGTATAATGTTCCAGCCAGGATAGTTCAAAATATGGGGAGGAATTACCCGGGTGTATGGGAGCATCTTGAACTACAACAACGGGCCGGTCTTGAGAGTTGTGCCGAGCCAACGAAGAAAGCCTTACCCGAGCCAGGAGAACCAGGAGCAAATTCTCAAAGGAATTTCGAAGGTACGTCAGCAGCCAGGAGGCGAAAGGGCCCTAGATGAGCTTAACTCGTTAATAGGCCTGTCTCACGTAAAGGATCTGGTTTTTGAGATCTATGCGTTCTCAGAAGTTCAGAAACGAAGGGCCAAAGCCGGCCTCTTGGGGGATGGGACCATACTCCATATGGTTTTCAAAGGAAATCCGGGAACAGGGAAAACAACGATTGCCCGAATAATAGGAAAACTGCTGTTTGAAGCCGGGCTTCTTGACAAGGGACATGTAGTCGAAGTGGAAAGGGCAGATCTGGTTGGAGAGTACATTGGCCACACTGCCCAAAAAACAAGGGAGCACATGCGCAGAGCCCTGGGAGGGATACTCTTTATAGACGAAGCTTATTCTCTTGCAAGAGGCGGAGAGAAGGATTTCGGAAAAGAATGCATTGACTGCATTGTAAAAGGAATGGAAGACCATGCCAAAGATGTAGTGGTTATCCTGGCAGGTTACCCCGGGGAGATGGAACGTTTTCTCAGAACCAACCCTGGCCTGCGGTCGCGGTTTCCAATCCACCTTAGTTTTCCTGACTACACGGTCGATGAATTGGCTCAAATAGCCTGCTTAATGTTGAAGAAGCGTGATTACAGGCTTTCAGATGACTCACACATACTAATACAGAATATTTTCAGTGAACGGCTTGACCAGGAATCAGTTCCGTCTAACGCGAGAATGGTAAGGAATCTTATAGAGAAAGCCATACGGCGGCAGGCAGTACGACTTGTGCGAGATAGTTACTTCAGCAGGCAAGATCTTATGCTAATTACTGCAAGAGACTTGCTCGAAGCTTCTACAGCCTGAATGTATCGGGAAAATCGCAACCGATAGTGTATAATCGAAATAGGATCAGCAAAAGACAGGGAGGGACGTCCTTGAGCATTCAGACCAATTCCGAGAATCCCAGGGCTATCATCTGCTCAGTGGATGTAAGGTCACCTAAGGCAAAAACCCAGTGCAAGTCAATACTCACTGCCCAAGAGTCGGCTCAGGAACTTCTGAGGCTAGCGGATACACTGGGCATTGAAGTCGTAGAGACCATCATACAAGAACGGCCTTCACCTGATCCTGCTACATACCTTGGCAAGGGTAAAGTTCAGGAGGTAGCCGGCCTAATAGCCGAGCACCAGGCCCAGTTCGTATTGATTGACGGGCAAATTTCCCCAACTCAATTAAAGAATCTTGAAGATGCGCTGGGAGCTACGGTCCTTGACCGGACTGAAGTTATCCTCAAAATATTTGCCCAGCGAGCCAATACCAAGGAAGGTAAGCTGCAGGTAGAACTTGCCACCAGGAGGCATGAACTTACACGCCTTACAGGTTACGGCACGGTCATGTCAAGCTTAGGGGCAGGCATCGGCACAAGAGGCCCTGGGGAGCAAAAGCTCGAGGTAGACCGGCGTGTACTGAGAGACAGGATAGCCGTGCTCTCTAAGGAAATTGAAAAGGCCCACAGGGTTAGGGAAGAACAGAGAAAACAGCGCAAAGAATCCCAGATCCCTTTGATTTCGCTTGTAGGGTACACCAACGCAGGCAAATCCACCCTTTTTAGGATTCTCACCGGCGAGGAAGTCTTATGTGATGATATGCTTTTTGCTACCCTGGATCCGTGGACAAGAAAATGGGCCTTACCTTCTGGCAAGATAGTGCTCCTTTCTGACACAGTCGGGTTTATCCAGGGTTTGCCACATGATCTTGTCTATGCTTTTCGATCAACTCTTGAAGAATCTCTTGAAGCAGACTTGCTCATCCATGTAGTAGACATTTCGTCGCCCATATGGACGCAGCAAATGGAAACAGTAGAAAATGTCCTGGAAGAACTGGGAGCCAAGGAACGGCCAACGGTTATTGCGTTCAACAAGACAGACAGAGTCATAGACGCAGATCTTGAATCAATGGCCAGAATCCAAGGCCAAACAGTAGGTATCTCAGCATTGCATGGCTACGGCATTGAAGAATTGTCCATTCTTGTTGAACAGGTGCTCTTGGCCGGAACCGAGGTTGTATCGTTGTCAATTCCTTACTCAATGTGGGACGTACTTTCGGAAATCAGACAAGTAGGCACTATTATCGAAGAAAATCATGACGATACGGGAGCCACAATAACATGCAGGTTGTCCTCTGCAGATATTGCCCGTATCAGCAAAAAGCTTTCAAGGTGATGAAATTTTGAAACTAAACTCGATGCACCTAAACGTGGATCCGAACACTCTACAGCTCGCGCAAGAGTGTACCGAACAACTGGAAGACGCCTGGAAGCACATAGATGAACTGGTGTTTTCAAACCAAATCAAAGTGCTGAGGGCCTTCAGTGATTCAAGAATCTCTCTGACACATATGTGGCCATCTACTGGATACGGGTACCAGGATACGGGCAGGGAAGGCCTGGAGTCATTATTTGCACAGGTTTTCGGCGGTGAATCTGCCCTTGTACGTCTTGCATGGACCTCAGGAACCCATGTCTTGAAAACTGCCCTTTTTGGCCTGCTCCGTCCAGAAGATGAACTGCTGTCTGTCACCGGTACGCCATACGAGACACTTCAGCCTGTCATAGGCATAGGGCCCCAATGTGAACCTGCAAGACAGACAGATTGCCAACTGCAACAAGTGCAACCAGGCAGCCTTAAAGACTTCGGTATAGAGTACCGGGAGACCTCATGCCTTATTGACTTTGAGGCCGGTGCCATTGACGAAGATATGTTAAGGCAGGAACTCGAAAGAAGCATCACCTCAAGTACTAGGTTAGTTCTGATACAACGGTCCCGTGGGTACTCTCACAGAAAGACTATATCTATAGCATCCCTTGGCACTTTCATGGAACTAGTGAGGAACAAGTGGCCTCACATAATCACATTTGTAGACAACTGCTACTGTGAATTCACAGATGTATTGGAACCCCCGGCTCTTGGCGTTTCTATAACAGCAGGCTCGTTAATCAAGAACCCTGGAGGAGGCCTAACCGCCACAGGTGGGTATGTAGTAGGCCAGGAAAAATACGTTGACCTTGTTGCAGGATCACTTTACGCACCGGGACTGGGAAAAGAGGCGGGAAGTAACCCTTATGGATACAGAGACGCCTACCAGGGGCTCTTTCTGGCTCCAAAAGTAGTAGGGGAGGCCCTAAAAGGTGCGTCATTCGCTGCCTTGTTCTTTGGTAAGCTAGGCTACCAGGTGGACCCTGGCCCCTTCGAGCAAAGAGGGGATATAGTTCAGGAAATAATCCTTGAGCACCCGGAAAAACTGAAATCTTTCTCCAGGGCCATACAAGAAGCTTCGCCAATCGATTCATTTGCCACACCAGAGCCCTGGGACATGCCGGGATATGCTCACCAGGTAATTATGGCTGCAGGAACCTTCGTTCAGGGGGCTTCAATTGAACTGTCCTGCGATGGCCCGTTTACTCATCCATACACTGCGTATCTACAGGGAGGGCTCACAAAAGAACACGTTATCTATGCTTGCTTGAGGGCCAAAGATGCCCTTGCTTCAATTGGAGAAAAACACAATTCCAAGCAAGTCAATGCAAAGACCTATAGAGCCCAATAACCTTGCCAAGTATGCGAACTTCTTTGGACACTATTGGCTCAAGGTTGGGGTTTTCAGGCTGTAGCCTAACTGAATCCTTTTCCTTGTAGAATGTTTTCACTGTGGCTTCTTCATCGATAAGAGCCACTACAATGTCTCCGTTTTCCGCACTGTCCTGCTGCCTAATTAGGACCAGGTCACCTTCGAAAATGCCTGCCCCAATCATGCTGTCTCCTTCGACCTGGAGCATAAATACATTCTCGGACTTTACAAATGAACGGGGAAGTGGAACAAACTCATCGATATTCTCTACAGCCAGTACAGGCAGGCCTGCCCTAACCATTCCTACAAGGGGTACCATAACAGCAGGCGCAGGTTGATTATCTTCAAGTTCTTCTGTAAGGTTAAAGGCTCGTGATTTTTGAGCAGTTCTTCTTAGATATCCTTTGCGCTCCAAAGTTCTTAGGTGGCTGTGAACAGTGGCCGTAGACTTGAGCCCTAGCCTTTCGCCAAGTTCCCTTACTGACGGGGGATACCCTGTTTCCCGTATGTACTGGCGTATCACTTCCAGAACTTTCGCCTGCTGAAAAGTGAGTTTCTCCATGTTTACCTCTCCTCATTGGTCAAATCCTATGGAAAACGGGCTTCTTACAAGGAAGTTTACCATCAACCATTCCCAAAAGCAAACATAAGTTTGATATAGGGCGTACATATTCATTGAACCTCCTGGGAATTCCTTAAATCAGGAGTGTCTTAAGTAGCAACGTCTCGTATAGGAGGTTATTCAAGTGAGCGGCAAACAACCTGAAAAGGACAACCCCATACATCAGCAACCCCCGGATAAGAATATTTTCGGCCTAGAAACACCTTTAGATCTTGACTACCAGGACCCATACTTTCAGGGCCCTCAAGCAGACGAAGTAGCAAGCAAGGAAGAAAATACCCTGGACCCGGAAGAAGAATGGTTTTGGCAAGAGCCTGCAAACTTCTGGTTGGACCAGGACATTTGGCCATGGCCCAACGCAGATCAAAGGGCCCAACCAGACGTTAAAAAGCATCCGAAGTAGCCCAATACCGGACCATCCATGTAACCAAAACAACTTTAGGGACATAGGCTAAAAGAGAGAGGCTACCGTCATGTCCCACTTTTACTGATCCGGAGGGAGAGGAGAAATGACTGACAGCACCCTTCATGAGGCTTGTCTCTATACCTGGACGACTGAAAAACAGCTGGTTCCGGTGCTAGAAAAATGCTTGGAACTGGCCGGACAACACGATTGCCTGGCCGAAGTAGATGAACTGGTTTCTATTCACAGGCTTGTAATCATTGATTGTACAGAATTGCTTGCATCAATGGGAATCGACAGTACCGGGACTGTAGTTGCCATAGGGGTTCCCGACGACTTCCACGAGTGCATACTAATCGTTCACCGGCATTTCATGACTGCAATTGACGACGGATACATCCGGATAGACCCGCTTGCCCATGATCCTGTCCAAAGGGCCATTCTAGAAAGGGTAACCAGGCGCAGGGCAGAGCAAGTCCGACTGGTTCGGGTAATTGCAGTGAAGTGCAAAATCACGCTGCCTGAGGCAGATACTGCTCCACCGGGGATGCCGCCGCCTACAACACCGCCTGAAATGCCCCCATCCAAGCGAACAGAATACGTTGTGCAGCCAGGCGATACGATGTTTAGCATAGCCAGAAGGTTTGGAGTATCACTCGATGTTCTGATAAGAGCGAATCCCCAGGTGACTAATCCAGACATGATAATCGCAGGAGAAATCATAATTATACCTGGAGGAGTTCCTGTGCCGCCTTCACCGGGGCCCGGGCCGTCGCCTGGCAGAAGATATGTGGTGCAAGCAGGCGATACAATGTTCTTTATAGCCCGGAGTTTCGCCGTAAGCCTAGATGTACTGATCGCATTCAATCCACAGATTCCAAACCCAAATGTGCTTGTGCCAGGCCAGGTGGTTCTGATTCCTTCGTCCGGGGGGGCGCTTGGCTAAGATTTAAGCAGCCAGGTTGGCCAAGAGAGGCGGTATCGCCCTGGAATCCAGGGAATACCGCCTTATTCCCTTTGCTTCACTTGATTACTCGCCGTGCTCCCAAGTACTTCTGGCTCAATGATGCTGAATAATCCTGGCGAGAAGGATCAAAACTGTTTATCGCTACGCCTCCGCTGCCTGAGTGGATAAACCGGGAATCACCGATGTATATTCCAACGTGGGAAGCACCTTCTCTGTAGGTCTGGAAGAAAACCAAATCTCCAGGTACCAAATCGGCCTGGGTTACTGAATCCCCTTGCATATACTGCAAATCTGCATCTCTTCGAAGATGGTAACCGTTTAATTTGAAAATGAATTGCGTGAAACCTGAGCAGTCAAACCCGTATGATGTACAACCGCCCCATAGATAGGGAAGTCCCAAATACTGTTTGGCGTCTTCAATAACGGCTCCGGCACCTTTTTGCTGCGCAAATACCTGATCCATAGACTCGTATTCTTCAACGTGAGCAGCCTTTACATAGGCCTTACGGCCTCCCGGCAGGTCTAGCACAACCCAGTCGCCCTTGGCCTCCGAAACAGGGATGACTGAACCCTGAACCAAGCGCTTATCGAATATCTGCTTTCCGTCAGGGGCATCCAAGGCAGCTGCCATCTTCGACCTAATCATGGCTACAGAACCTTTGAAGAACTGGTCTACCATTGACCTGTCTCCTAATAATACGCAATCAGGAGAAATCCAGCCAAGATAATTGTCGGCCATCTGAACCAAATACCAGTCGTTTTCCTGGTACAAAATTCTCACTATATCGCCAAGCCTGGCCTGGGTTACCGTGTGATCGTCTCCTGATTTGCCTGGAGCATCACCAAGACTGACAACAGGGCAAGTCACTATACCCCAAGGTGTTTCATCCAAGGGAGGGGCAGGGAGCACCACAATCTCATCAACAACGCCTACTCCCTGAATCTGCAATATTTTCTCTATTACCTGAGTTTTTACGGCCTCGTTGCTGGTTTGGCCTGTAAGAGTGACAGTGGCACTATCAGTGCTATGATTAACAGAGAAAATCATCTCCCTTTTGGTCAAGGGGGTTGATTTGAGCACTTCGTCTATGGTTTGACTTACCATCAGTGAAATATCACTGTCTTCAGGGGGCTTAACCGATTGGGGCTGCTGAGGCTCCTCGGCACGGCACCCTAAAGATAATGCAATCAAGGCCACAGCAAGCAAATACAAGGCCACGTGTACCATTTTCGCTCCTAAGCCATGTCTCTTCATTATTTCCAAGCGACCCCCATGTGTACTTGTTCTCCTGCGTATTGGCACTTTATGTAACTCACCTCAGACCCTCTAGCCGGAGAATCCGGCTCACTTGACAACCTGTATCGTAACCTGACTGCGGCCTGACTCTGCTTAACCTGCAACATATGTGCCGCATGTGCTGTCTTCTTTCGGCATCCAAAGTATTAGATGTATATTCTATCTTTGTCTCAAAAAACCTTCCATATAGCAGGAACCAAGCAAATCAAACCAGTAAGTAATTACGCAATAAGGAAACATGTATTGAGAGCATGTAAGGGCTTGTTGCTCACAGTTATCTGGAATATTGCTTAACGTCCTATAATATACATTATGTTAACTAGGATCGCAAAAATTGTTGAGCCGGAATGCCTGGTTTCAAGGGCTCAGCCTCTTACTTCCCCGGCGGTTCCGGCTCAATTGACAGTGGTTATGTCAAGGACTGCGTTGATCCTGTATTGGTAACCTGACTGCGATCCAATTCTACTTAACCTTCAACCTAGATGGCTGTTTCGCTGTCGGCGATGTTACCAGAGGTTCAATAACAGCCGTTGTGAGCGGTATTCAATCAGATATACCAAACGACTTCCAGAAGGCCTTAAAATCGCTTACAGCCTCGTTATAGGCTGATTCTTTTTGATCCAGCTGTTCCTTAGTTATTTCGCCGTCTCTAAACAGTACCTTAGCAAGTTCAAACTCCAGTCTTTTTATTTCGTAGTCTTGCTTGCGCAAAGTACCTTCAACGGCGCCTATGGAATTGCTGAACGCCATAAATTGCTCGCCTTCCGGCACTGAGATTTCTTTTAGCTGCCCTACCCTATCCAACGCATTCTCCAGGGAAAATCTGGTATTGAACGTGTAGTTCACGTCTTCGTCTGGATGAACTTGCTCTAAATCCTCCTCTATTGAAGGCTCCATTGCTACAGGTTCCTTCTTTGGAGCTTCTGTGCAGCCTGATATTACAAGTAGCAGAGCCATCAAACAGATTGATAGATACAATAATTGCCGTCTCCGCAATAAAACCACCTCCGACGTAATCTCTTATATTCGACACTCGAATGAGCAAAAAGGTTCCCGGATTCGCTCCGCGTTAATGGTCCCATAATTTCCAAGGCGTTATGTAACCTACTATTTGCAGGCTTCATACTATGTAATGTCTGCGTAGTGTTCTATTTTGAGAATCTAAACGGAGGGTCACAATAATGAACGACCGTGTTGAAAGCCAGATTTTCGTAGGATTTCCGATTTTCCCTTTTGTTTTCCGCGTAGGAGTAGGCTTCTTCGTGGGCCTGGTGCCAGGTGCTATCTTCTTCGGACGAGGCTCAGACGAGCGAAGTATGGTGATAAGGAGAATCGGCGAGCCTGAGTTCATGTTCCTAAGAGGTATCGGTATACCTGAAGTAGACGTCATATAGTACGCTTTGTCGTTACGGAATTCCATAGCACACTGGGTAAGCAGGTGCATTCCACAAAGCGAACTGCACTTCGTGAAATAATGAGCGAGGTGAAAAATACCCGTATACCCTCGCTCTTCTTTTTGGCCAACCAAGCCTCACGGGCCTGGTGTCATCATCCGGACCAGGGGAACGGCTCGCCTGGGAAGCCAAGCGCCGTTCTCATTTCCCGCCCCTAGCTCTGGACCATTTGTGCGGATCAGCAAGAAACTCTCTTACTGTTGACGCTGCGTCTTTGCTGAAATACCCTGTGTTTTCTGCAACATCAACGATTGTGGGCCAGTCTGTAAGCCACGAGACTTTCACGTCAATTGACCCCAGGGTCTTTTCATACTCCTCGTTAAGCGCATAGGAAGCAACCGTAAACACATGGTTTACCATCAGGCCAGCCTTCCTAAGGCCCTCTATGAAATTCACTTTACTCCCGCCATCAAAAATAAGGTCTTCGACCAGGACCACACGGGACCCTTCAACGACGTTGCCCTCTACCATGGCGTTTTTTCCGAACCCCTTTGGTTTCTTGCGCACGTAAAGCATAGGAAGGCCCATTTTCCAGCTCAAAAAAGCAGCATAGGGTATTCCTGCAGTCTCGCCCCCTGCAATTGCATCTAGTTGCCCGTCTACTGCATCTTCAACCAGTCGCTGCATGAACCCTATGGCCTCCTCCCTCTCAGGCACAAAGGAGATCAACCGGCGGCAATCTATGTACACAGGGCTTTTTGTTCCCGAAGTCAGTGTAAAAGGCTCATCAGGCCTGGCACCTACCGCCTCTATATCTATGAGTATCTTTGCCACTTTCTCTTTCATCACTTTTCGATCTAAATCATTAACCATGAAGGAAACTCCTCCCCATACTTGTTTTTCAGGCTCAATAATACCTGACGGAAATCTTCGGGCAACGGTGCTGTAAACTCCCGGTATTCATCATAATTGTCACCGAGAAACAGCCCGAGTCTGAATGCATGAAGAGCCTGCCCTGGCAGGTCCAACTCTCTTCCCGCCTTGCCGTACACAGGATCTCCTACCACAGGGTGGCTTATATAAGCCATGTGAACTCGAATCTGGTGGGTCCTACCTGTATGCAGTCTTGCAGTGATAAGGGTATAGGCAGAACCGAACCGGGCAACAACCCTCCAGTCTGTCACCGCCTCTCTGGCCCTGCCTCTGGATAAAGTCCCAGGTCCAGGACCTGGCTTGATCACAGCCATCCGTTTTCGGTCTACAGGATGCCGCCCGATAGGTGCGTCGACGGTTCCACCATCTTCTCCAAAGCGGCCCTTGCACAGGGCAATATACTCCCGCTTTACTTTTCTTGCTTTCATCTGGGCTTGAAGGGCCTTCAGGGCCGGTTCGTTTTTGGCAACTACTAAAAGGCCCGTTGTGTCTTTATCCAACCTGTGGACTATTCCCGGGCGAACCTCCCCTCCTATGCCGGCGATTTCCGGACAATGCCCTAACACAGCATTTACCAAGGTCCCCTCCCAGTGGCCTGCCGCAGGGTGAACTACCATTCCCCTGGGTTTGTTTATAACCAGAACATCACCGTCTTCGTAGATAATGTCCAAAGAAATATGCTCGGCTTCCACATCCCATTTCTTCGGAGGTGGAATTATCACCTCGATAGCATCCCCGGTTTTTACCTTCACCGAAGGCTTGCTAACAACCTGGCCGTTCAGAATGACCCTTCCCTCTTCTATAAGGGCCTGGACTCTGGACCTTGAAAGATTCGCCTCAGGTTGCCCGGCTATGTAGGCATCCAGCCGTTCCCCCAAATACCTATATTGAACAACCAGGTTTATTGTGGCCCCCTCGCCGTGTGATTGCGAAACGGCCATCTTGCTATCTTCCACTGCTCTAGTTCATCCTTTGTGAATAGACGGTCAAAGCAATTCCCAGGATAAAAGCGCCTACTACTATTGCAGAATCGGCTACGTTGAAGACTGCCGGGAAATACCTCACACAGATGAAATCTGTAACTGTCACATGATGTACCCTATCGATAACGTTTCCCAGTGCACCCCCGGCTACAAGTCCAAGTGCCATCACCACATACCAGCCCAAATGCTGGACTTTTGGATAAATAACGACAGCCAGTGCAACACTGACAATACTTATGGCGACAAAAAGCCACCGTGCCCCAGCCAAAATACCAAAAGCAGCCCCAGCATTTTCTCTGTACACAATCTGGAGCCACCGGCCAGCAACAGGCAGAGACTGGCCAAGGGCGAAATTAGATCTTATATACCACTTACTGAGTTGATCCAGGAACAAGACACCTAAGAATGAAAACCAAAACACCAATGCATACGCCCTACTTTCATTGACCTGAGTTCGAACAATGAGCTCTCCAAGAACCGCCCAGCCAGGTACTATAGTCCGCCTTGCCAGCCGGATCTAAAAGAACAGCTACCCACCATCTCTCAATACAGCATACAAAATATAAAACACCGGGGGCAAGGGTTCCCGGTGTTTTGTGGCTATTGATCCAAACTACCCTATGGTTCATCGTTTAGGCCAGTGGGGTTAGTTTGTCAGAAGATAATCCACTAGGTGGCCTACCACATAGGCCACTCTCGCCCTTGTCTGATAGGTGGCTAGACGTCTGATCGCTAGGGCATGGATGATGGGCTTCTTATCGGCCCAGCGGTGGTTCATCCCCGGGCTGTTCCTCATTACCTTCGCCTTCATCGGGGAAACCCGGTTTTATCACCTGTTCTTCCACAGGCCTTCTGCTTCGAGGTACAACCTCTTCTTCCTCCTGACAGGGAACACATAACTCAACCTCAGGTGCGGCTCTAAGCCTTTCGACAGGAATGGGCTCCTTGCACCTAAGACAGAAGCCGTATTTCCCATGTCTGATCCTTTCCAAGGCGCCCCGAACTCTTGCCATTCCGATCTCGAGCCCGTCCTTCAGGCCCAGGTCCTTACCCCTCTCGAAAGTCTCTGTGCCAATGTCTGCCGGGTGTTGATCATAGGCCGATTCTATTCCAAGGGTTTCCTGCTGGCTCATGGAAAACGATTTCTCTTTGATCCCTTCGAATCCATTCCTCAGGCGCTTGAGTTCCAAAAGCAGCCTGTTTTCAAAATCCTTGACATCCAGATCTCGATTTCCGTTCTGTCTACTTCTATTGGTTCTGCTCATCCTAATCATCCTGTTCATGGTAGTGCCGTTGCGCCAGTATAGCATCAGTTGTCAGAAGCAACTACGGCCTTGCCTTCAAGTATTGTTGAATTATCCAAACCAATTCTCCAAGGAAGTTGCCTACAAGCGGCAGGTTCAATATAAAACTCCTGGTCAAAACGTATATCAACAGGGCACCCAGAACCGTGAATCCAACAGCCAGGCCCACCCCTCTGGAAAGGCCCCCTATCAAGTTAAGATATATAAGGCGCCAGGGATGGTTCAAAAGGTCGACGTACTCTGCGATTTTGGATCTTTCCAGGGAATCGGATATCCGCCGCACTGTGTCTTCCAGGCTTCTTAACCTACGCTCTGGATGAACTTCATCCCCGTGCTCGTGTTCTGGCCCCACATTCAATACCTCAGCTAAACTCACATTATATGCAAGGTTAGTCTTCCCCTGGGAGCAAAGCCTGAATACAACTCACCGGTCCTTTGGCCCGAACGCCTTTCTCAGTTCAGGAACCATGAACACAGATAATCCGGCACCCATAATTAGCCATCCAAGGCCGTATAAGACTCTCCAACTCCCAAACCGGTCTATCAATATACCACCGCCAAGTACAGATACTGGAGCCAGCGAAGTAGCGAGCGCACCACGAAGGGCAAATACCCGTCCCCGTATGTCAGCAGGAGTCATCTCCTGGTACAGTGTGCTTATAGGAACCTGGAGCACAGGCCCCATCAGCCCGGAAATCGCCCATGTAAGAGGTACATGAGCCAAACTCCTGGTAGCGGCTGTAAGCATATAGCCCAACCCTATCCCCATGATGCCAGTCCCCATCATGTAACCGAGATGAGGCCATTTCTTCCGGGCCAAGATAACCAGGGAAGCCAGTAGCGAAGCGACTGCTGCAGCGCTCGATGCAGCTCCCAGGAACCGGGAATCCCCTTGTAGAGTCTTCAATACATGAACCTGCAAGGCCAGGCCCGACGGAATCATAAGGAAGTTGCACATGACGGTTATGAGAAGAAGATACATAGCAGGGCGCACTTCCTTAAAGAACAAGAATCCTTCTCCCATCTCGGACAGGGTAATTCGCCCCCTGAGAATTTTCCGTTCTTCGTATTGAAGCCTGGCAAGGCCAAGGCACACAACTGCTAGGAAAAACGTGACGGCATTGATTACTATGCACCACCAAGCACCTAAGGAAGCATAAGCCAATCCGGCCACTACAGGGCCGAGGATCATACCTATGTCCCTGCCGGTGATTTCCATGGCATTTGCCCGCTGAATCAAATCAGGCGGAACCAATGCAGGAATGACAGCCATAGACGCAGGATCGTAGAAAGCACGGAAAATCGAATTGAGAAGCAGCCAGACATACCCGTGGGCCAGTGTGAACTTTCCGGTAAGGAGGACAAATCCCAACACAAGAGTCAAAATGCCCCGGACAGCATCGCAAATCATCATGACCTTCTTCCGGTCTGTCCTATCGAGGATAACACCGGCAACAGGGCCAAGAATCAAAGGGGGAATAAGGTTTGCGACCATGCCAAGCGAAAGCGCAGTGGCAGAACCTGTTCTGTCCAAAATCAGAAGGGAAATAGCCATACCCCCAATTGTGTCACCGATAATCGACACAGTCCGTCCAAACCATACCAGGAGGTAGTCCTTGCCCAAGCCGAAACGATCCTTCAACCACAAGGCCAAGTTCTCCGGTTTAACTGAACTGTCTGAACCGCCCAACACAACTCACCTCCTGGTTGAATGTGAATTGATCTTTTCCCAAAGCAACTCGGGTTGTTCGAGAACTCCTATGCCTGTCAAGACCGGGTAGAATCCTTTTATCCTTTGGCCTATGCTGCGCTTTAAGAAGACCCTGTCACCTCTAACCCCGATAGTTGGAGGCCTGGTTATGAGTCCGTCTTCCGCTGCCCAGTTCAGAAGCAGGCCTACCAAGACCGAATACGCCATCTCGAAGTAATCACCATGACCCTCAAGGTACGAATATCGTCCGGTGGCAATCAGGCCCTTCAAGTCGCCAAGTACATCTGATACGCATTCGCAGATTTGGGCAACGGCATTATCCACAAGGCCCGTCACGTCTAGTACAGCAGCCGCGTCAATAACAGGCAAGCCCAAATTCCAGTGAGAATCCATAAACGCCTGGCGGGAGGACCTGAGAAGGCCTGCACCCGTCATAGTTTTTAGAACATGTCCGTCAGGAACGACTTCAAGGTTTTCGTCATATGAACCAATCACCTTCCTGGTAAACTGGTTGTCCATCAGATGAAGGATCTTGCCGTATTCTGCAAACAGCCCACCCCAGGGCACAAACACCAGGGCGCCGCGCCTTACTTGCACGGCTTCGACTCTGGTAAACGCGTTACTACAACTTGGTTTTGCAGCAAGAATCGTCCCCAGTTTTTGGCCAGGCGTCCTGCCTTCCCAGACCCCGCAAGCCTTTTCCATTTCACGAAAGCCTAGAATCACCTGGGTCTGCAATATGAGTGCAACTAGCCCGCTGTCTACAATCTCTTTGTCGAGGATTTCCTTAGTGCCGGTGCCGGCTTTGGCTTCCTTTGCCGGTTGAAGGCTGCTCTGTTTGCCTCCATCTTTGCTCCAACGAGTATCACGTGTAACCTCTTTAACAGCCTTACCGTGCAACTCTCTGATCGTGAGCAGCAAATCACGGAAGAGCGGGTGCAACTTTGAACGGTACCTTTCCCACACACCGGTGATCCTCTGTCCCTCTTCTTCATCCAGAAAGGGAAATCCCGGATGAATCCTATCACTGTGCTTAACCGAATAGCCTGGAAGTACTGACTCCAGGTTCATGCAGTACATAGACTCAAGACAGTCAGAACTCAGAAAATCATCAGGCCACTTTGAAAACCGCTGCGAAATGTCTCCGGCTTCAGAGAAATTCGTAATAACCCGCCATGAATCAAATCTTAACGGTCCAGCACCTGGCTCAAATCCGGGCATCTCTGGAGATAAAGGTTCCTCCATTACTTACCCCTCCCTTCAGCCGGGAATATCAGAATTTCAGGACGGATAACCCCGGCCCTTATGTGGGTAGATCCTCTTACAGAGCAGATCAGGCCCTCACCATCTTTCAGAACCTTGAAGGATTCATGAACCTGCGGACCTGGCCGGAAACCCTCAATTAGGACTACAGGAAAAGGTAAGTCCTCGTCCCCTGTAATTCCCATATTCTTAATACCGCCTGCAAATGCCATAAGATCAGCGGACCCAAAATACCTTAAGATGACTGCCCTTACCCCGGACTCCCGGGCATGTTCAAGGCCCTCAACTGTGGCAGTGCCTTTTACTGCAATAACTGAATTCCCGGGAAGATCAAGGCCGCCGGTAAGATCGCCTTCAATGTTGTGCAAAGGCCCGTACCCTTCTCCGCCCATTCCCCAAATCCCGTTTAGCAATGTGGCCAGCCCGGTAATGTCCACAGCCTTTCCAGGTACAATATCTGTGACTGTCCCTTTCAAGAAAGCAGTAATATAACGAGACTTAAATATGGGTGAAATCGTAATCGTACCCTTTGTATACGATATATCCGTTATCCTGCCATAGATTGGCGCCTCCACGAACATAGTCCTAAACCCTCTTACAATTCTGGAGGCCAGAGCCTGCCCTTTGATTACAGAAATCCCCAGGCCAATATCTTCTTTTTTGTGAATCACAATCTGCCACGGAGGTACACCCAGCATTTTGGCCACATGTACCTCAACAGGGCTTTCCTGGGACCCAATCTCCACGTCCTCTCTGATATAAACGAATCCCTGGGACTTCGACACAATGGCCAGCACCCCTGTGACCGGAGACCTGACAACGTTCCGGTCAAAAAACATTCCCCCTGCTGCAATAACCTCGTTTTTTACAACCCGCTCTCCAAGAGGTTTCACAAGACTCAAAGGAGCCATGGTTTTCTCAAGGCCTAAAGCCCCGGCAACGTCAACACGCCAGAGCCTGCCAGGAAGCACCTCCAAAGTAGCAATTGGCTGGCCCGGCATAACATTGTCTCCAACAGAAACGAGGATGCCGGCAGTTACAGGCATCTCCCTCTGTCTTACAACCAGCTTAGAATCAAGTGCCCTGCGAGCCAGTGTCATCACCCCCGCTCTGGCCTAGCGCCCCGATTTGAGTTCTCCATTTTGCATTTTGGGCCGCCCTTTGAAGGGGATCGGCTGAAAGCTCAACTGGCCTGCCCCGGGCATCTACCATTATGCCAACTTCAGCCCTGTTGCACCGGAATTGCACCTTGCTCTGTCCTCCGACAGTAGCACCTCCTAAGGCATCTACCTCTACACTCACTTCACTTGAATCAGGCAGTTTGACCACGCCTATGTCTCCCCAGCAAACAACTACCTTGCCTGTTGTGCCGTCAGCGGTCCTGACTGCCACAGATACAGCAGGTCGGCCTAACTCCTGACGACCTTCAGCCGAAATAACAGGCCCAAGGGGAACCAGGCAATCACTATCCAGCACTCCAAGGGCAATGTCCGGTTCAACGTCTGAGAGCACCCCCAGATGGGGCATCATGAAGACACTGTCTACAGCTAGATGGGTAAGCCCGGTAGGCTGGAATGCGTTAATCAGAATGAGGGCTGCCTGGCTTCGCTCAGGCGCGTGGGAAAGCACTCCCCCTGACCCTATAATCATGTCTATTGCATCAATATCAGCAAAACTTCTCTCTTCGGGATCAACAGTCACGATCTTGTCCTGAGCCAGATGTGGTGGCGCTACAGCAAGCCCCTTCTTTGGCTTTACAGGTAATGTGGCAACTTGCTTGTGCTGATCAAAGGCAAGGCGGAGGGCTTCGGTGGCAAGCGAGTGCTCAACTTGCAGTTCAATCCCGGTCTCAGGCATGGCCGTCGGACTGATAAGTTTGGTACAGATTATGTCTGAAACCTCTGCAGCAGGCAGGGCTAACGGCAGCCACCGCTCAATATTCTCCAACCCTGCTTCAACAAGAACATTGCCTGAAGAATAGCTCATGCCCAAATTAGCACTGACTGAACGGTTGAACACGCCATCAATCACAGAAAACACATCGGTAGTAGCTCCCCCTATGTCAACACCAAGAATATTGATGTTTCGTGTCCTTGCCAGGGTCTGCATTATGTTGCCAACTGCAAGAGGCGTGGGAACCACGTCTGAATCCACCCACTCACATAATTTCCTGTACCCTGGGGCATGAGCCATGACGTGGGATATAAACAACTCGCGGATAGCCTGGCGGGTAGGCTCCAGTACTTCTGTTTCAAAATCAGGCCTTAGGTTATCGACCACTCTTACATCAAAATTGTCTGAAAGTGTATCCGAGACGAAAGGGGCTGCATCTTTGTTGCCTGCGAAAATCACCGGAATCTTGTATCCTGTTCCAAACCTGGGCCTGGGCTTTGCAGCGTTGAGAACATCTGCGATTTCAAGCGCAAAGGCAGTATTGCCCCCGTCTATTCCTCCTGAAATAAGAATCATGTCCGGCCTTGACTTCTTGATGGATTCCAGTTTCAGAAAAGTCGAGCGGTTATCATCAGTTGTCATGACATCAAGAATAATTGCTCCTCCGCCCAACGCCGCCTTTTTGGCGCTCTCGGCAGTTACATTGCGCATGACCCCAAAAACCATTACCTGAAGCCCGCCTCCGGCACTGGACGTAGACAGGCACAGCAAAGAGTCAGGACTATTGTCTTTGGCCGGTACTTTGTCAAGGGCCAGTGCCGGAACTCCAATCCGCTCACCTAAGTCCAAGATGGCACCTTTCAGGCCTATGGTGACATCTTCATGAGGCAATTCCACTGTAGTAGGATAATATCCGGTGCCCAACAGGCGGTACTCGCCGTCCCTTTGGCCGATCAGAATAGCCTTTGTGGTAGTACTCCCTACATCGGTTATCAGATAGTGCAAGCTAGCTCCTCCTCCCAAAGCCAATCGACACTTAAGGCAGTGCAACTCCGTCTGACCAGAATAAGGTCTTTTCTCGTCAGCCCGCACGCTAGGCTGTATGATCGAAACCATAAACAAGTCGTACCATTTGTGGGATCACGTGTTCATAGTAATCTCGCCTACAGATATTCCCGTTGAACCCTAGACCAGCGTGAAGAGCTTCGGCTCTACATCCCCCCATGCAGAGCGGTAGATAAGTACAAGTGAAGCACATCTGCCTCAATGCATCACTGGTTACAAGTCTGTAGTAGACCTCCGTGAAGTATCTGCTATTGACACTGCCGATACTGAGTTCAGGAAAACCGGCCATTTGAGAACATGTATACAGATACCCATCAATATCAACAGCGAATGAACCCTCTCTAGTGCCAAAACACGAAGACAACTTGAATGGGTTTCTGATTCCAAATCCTAGCATTCTTGCCTTCCTAGAAGTCTCGAGAATTAGACGAGCAAGTTCTTGAGGGGTCATGCTACCGACAAGTCGTGAATCCTCTGGAACCCACCTACAAGTATCGGCTACAGAAAATATAGTTCTCTCATTAGCCAACCCTAGTGACCCGAGTCTGGCGAGTAAATCGTCAACAGCTTCCAGGGTGGAGAGTTCTACATTGCAGCGAACAACGACAGGTACACGATGCGATAGGTGCATGAGCCCGCGAAGTGTATCTGTATAGCTTCCACTACCGTCTTTTGAAATTCTACGCGAATCATGAACCTGTTCGGATCCGTCAATTGTTACTTGCGCTTGGCACAAGTTATAGTCCAGAAGTTTTAGCATGATTTGCTCGTTAACCAGAGTACCGTTGGTCACTAAGTAGGTATAGAGTTTGATATTCCGCGAGCCACAGAACCTCACCATATATTCGCCCACTTGGTTAACGCATTCCATGTTGAGCAATGGCTCCCCACCATAAAATGTTAGATGTACAGAGGATGTCTTCTTTGCTAGTAAGTATGTAGTGAGCCAATCTAGAAATCCCCGGCATATTTCAGGTTCCATGTTGGCCTCAGATATGCTCGATGGTTCCTCCCTTTGGTAACAATACGTGCATCTTAGATTGCAGCTCCTAGTCGTAAAGACAATTACTGACGTTGAAAGGTGTCCGTGCCTGTTCCGCCTAGTCCAGTAATCAACAAGGTGCTTCTCATCATCGTCAAGCGTTACTATGTTCAGCCGCATCAGATCAAGTGTCTGCTCACTGCGAAGAGATTGCAGCGTAACCCTAGTGGGAAGCGTAACTGCAGCACCGGATAGAAGATTGAATACTATCATCTCAGATGGATTACCGGAGCTGGGCACAATCACGTTGAAACAGCTCCAACGAGCGCTTGGCATAATGTATCGCCCCTTTCTGGACCTGGAAGCCGGCAATAGGAAAGGCTCTATAACTCAACGTAAAAGTCATCTAGTCCTTATCATTCGTCTTCAGGTGGGTTTTGGTCAATGTCATAGACAACGTAGTATTGTGCAGTACATGTGCAACAGGCAGACTCGTACAAAGAACTCGCTGAGTCAAGAACTGGCTGACCTTCTGTGATAATCTTCATCTCACCACCCCCTTTCGTGTAGGTAGTTAATGCTCCCTACCAGCTCCCAGACCCCTACTTCCCATTCTTCACCAAGTTGGACATTTCCCCCCAAATACTCTGGAAGTTACACTCTAACTTCTGAACCCACAGCGCCTCTAATTCGGACTATTCTGCAAATAGTCCGAATTTCCTTCCGAAGGACGGAGCTCCAAAAAACAATCCCAGGCGTAATACTACCTGAGATCGAAAGCAGACCCTGTTGGCATATTTGTCTGAACAGGCTTAGAGATTCACGTCATGACTTGTGAGAGTCTCATGGCTGTGGTACACGTATTACCCGGAATACTTCTAAAAGTTCACCCCATATCCGTAACCCAAACCGCCATTTCCCCCTGCCGCCGACTCTACCTCACGGGCATACACAAGAATTCTTTCCATTATGTTCTTGCGCAGTGCCTCAATTCCCCCGAAATCCATATTTGGAGCGTAGAACCTTTCAAGAGCATCATGATACTGCTTTGCCTGGCCAATGTAGTAGATGCCCGACTCAAAAAGCCTCTGAAATTCATCCTGAGCTCGAACAATATACGGGTAGTGTTTCTCTATTACGCCGTCGTCCAGACAATTGTTCATGTCGACGATAATATCTTTCTGTCCTGGAACGTAAGTGTGTGGTTCAATGGACTTGGTCAGGGCAAGCCCCAGCTCAGGTACCACCACGTGTTCGACCTTTTCAGGATGCAGTGGGCAGAAGTAAGTCTCGAAATAGAACCCTCGCTCAAGGGCAGCCCATGCCACTTTTTGGAGCAGCACCGACTTTCCCGTCCCCGGGTGGCCGCATATGGCATACCGCTTTTTGCAAGGAGCCACTATGGTATTCAGGTAGTTCACCATTCCGTCAGGTGTTATAGCACTTGCAAATAATTTTCGTTGAAACCCTGGTTTGGGAGCAACCTCTAAATGGCCGAAATTGCTATCGATGATTTCCTTGGCTATCATGTTTGCCATTCCAAAATCCATGGCTTCCATATAGACAGACTCCCAATCCTCGTATATGATCTGGGCCGCTTTGAGATAGCGGTAAGCACGCCTGAAAACTGACTCAGCTCCCTTTTGAGCCTGCAGAATCTCTTCTTTGTTTGCGCGCACCGAATCTTCATCCCAAAACTCACCCAGCCATACAATCTCGTCAACAGCCCCAGGAACCTTAGGATCAACTACATGGGGCCAGGTACCGTCAAGTATTCCGATTCCAATCTCTGGGAACGCCACCCCGTCTATGGAACCGTTATCTGACGAACAGTGGTGGATTTCCACATCATACCCTTTATCCACCATATCCCGTGCTATGGCAGTCATGAACGTAGACTTGCCGACACCTGGGCCTCCTTTTATCACAAAAACCCTGTTGGCATTCTTCGGAACCATATAGTCATAGTAGGAGAAAAACCCGTTTGGAGTGTTGTTTCCGGGAAATACACGTTTAATATAGCCCTTGGTTTGCAAGGACCTGCCCTCCCCTCGTATCTGTCAAATACCCCATAAGTGAATAGACTATAGGGCGAAACCTCTGAAATCTTGGTTCAAGGCCTCTTGGCATACTATGTAAAACCGATCCGGCAGGTGCCCGCTTGGAGTCCTAGGGGGCAAAGAAGAGCAGCAGTAGGATCTTTGTAGTACTCAATTCTCCGAATCAATTGTTTCGAAACTGTGCCAGCAATCTGGCCGCCGGCCAGCCCTTACCCTATCGCCACGATCCTACAATGAAAAAGTAGGCCTCAGCCTATTTTGCCCAGTAACCTCCCAGATAAATGGCTATCCCTTCGAGATTCCTATACCTAATGGACATCCCGTTTCCGGAGCAATCCTTTCCGATCATGTCAAGAGCCTTGACTGGTCCGTGCGAAAAGTTGGATTCGCTATGCGGATGCCTCCTCATGTTGTTAAGTCTGTTCTTGAGACTCTCATGCTCCTCTTAGAGTGAGGTCAAACATCCATCATACCCGTCTTGCCAAAGGGCCTTTTCTTCCGGAGAATATAGGTATATCTTAACGGTGAGCAAGGGTGAGTCGTAGAGAGCATTATCCGCCCGAACTTTAGGAGGAAGAACCCAACGTGAAAAGGGCAGCGCCAAAAAAGCCAGGGGCATTTCCGCCATGGTCCAAGATGCCGACAACGAGTATTGGTACAGCTATTGTCTTAACCATACTTGTGTTAGGCCTTTTAGGTTTCAACATACTGTTTTCCATCCAGGCAGTAGCCCTGGACCTGGACTTCTACCTGGCCAGGTGGGCTGAGTTCGACATACCAAAATCTGCACAAATATCCATGGCAGATCTGGAACAGGCCGGCCGAAAGCTTCTCAAGTATTTTACAGAGAAAGAATCGACTCCCCAGATTAAGGTAACTATAGACGGAAATCTGAGGCCGCTGTACAGAGAAAACGAAATGATACACCTGGAGGATGTACAAGTTCTGTTTCAAACAGGGTTCTTGATGAAACGAGTCTCCCAGGGTTTGATTCTGCTTGGAATTGCCCTTGCGGTGCCAGTATGTACATGCGCATCCCGAAACCCCGGATTGGCCCCGGATCCGCCGACCGCCTATCCCTCTGCTGGAAATACAAAAAAACCGAAATCACGCATACGGACCATAGTCTATCTCATGAACACCATCAGGCCAATTGCAGGCAAGAGCCTCAAAACCGCAGGAATAATCCTCACAGTAACTACCATCTTCCTTGCGTTACCTGCCACATTGGATTTCACCGGCTGGTGGACAAACTTTCACCTCTTGACATTCGAAAACGACCTGTGGCGCCTGGACCCTGACCTTGATTGGCTCATAAAGATCTTCCCTGAAGAGTTCTTCTTTGCGGCAGCCAAACGAGCAGCCTTGTACTCTGCAGCCATAACTGCCACCTACATTGGCCTGGGCGTAATACTATGCCTTCCGGTAAGCCACTTCACCGCCGACCACAGTAAGGACTACTTCTAAATCCTTAATATCATCAGGGCTGACCGTCAAGATATCGTCTGACAGGGCAACAAAATCACACAGCTTTCCAGGAGTCAGGCTTCCCTTCTTGTTCTCCTCGTAGGCTCCGTAGGCACCGCCCATAGTAAACATTTTTATGGCCTCATCAAGAGGAAGTTTCTCGTTTGGGAAAAACCCGAGAGGCGGATTCCCTGCCATATCTTTTCGTGTTACAGCACAGTAGATGCCGTACAAAGGATCCGGCGGTTCAACCGGGCAATCTGAGCCTCCTGCCAGAGGAACCCCTGCCCTTAGCATTGTGCGCCAGGAGTACGATGACCGCATTCTGGCGTTGCCAACCCTCTCTACGGCCCATCTCATATCAGTCGACAGAAACTTGGGCTGAACATCGGCAACAATTCCTACCCGTCTCATTTCTGTTATGAGCAAAGGCGTGAGTATCTGAACATGAACCAGCCTGTGCCTTGTTCCATTAACAGGCAGCCTGGATTGGGCAGAACTTATGGCATTCAAACTCACCCTTGTGGCCCTGTCGCCGATAGCATGTATGGCCACTTGCATGCCCTGGGCATGGGCAGCATAAACTTGCTCCTTAAGCTCTTCTTCAGTAACAACCAGCATGCCGTTGTTGCCGCGATCATCTGAATACCAGGCCTCAAGGGCAGCAGTCCTTCCTCCCAGGGAACCATCTGCGAAAAGTTTGACGGCTCCAATCCTAAAGTAATCGTCACCGTCTCCGGTGCGCAGTGGAGTCTCTATCAGATCTGCCAGCAACTCTCCTGGAAGGTCCCAATACACTCTTAGCGGAAATCCCTGCTGCTGAACCTTTTTGTAAAGGTCCATCGTTCCCGGAAACCCTAAGTGCCCGTCATTTGTATGAACCGATGTTATGCCTTTTGACAAAACGTATTCGATAGCCTTCTTGAGGGCATCTTCCATTATGTCTTGGCCTGCCTCAGGAATATAGGGTTGTACCAGCCCCTGGGCAGCCTCGCGGAGGACACCTGTAGGATCGCCATATGCATCTTTGTCAATTGAACCTCCGGGAGGATCCTGGGTGGCCCTGCTCACTCCTGCAATTTCAAGTGCTTTCGATGAAGCAACAGCAATATGCCCACAGGCCCTTACAATGTATACAGGCCTTCCGTCTGACGCATCATCAAGGTCCTTTCTGGTTGGATAGCGCTTATCCCTGAACTGATCCTGATCCCATCCTCGGCCGATAATCCAGCCATCCTTCTGGGATTCAACGGCCCGCGCCCGAATTCTTGACTTTAGTTCATCGATTGAATCTACATCAAGCAGCGATACATATCTCAAACCTAATCCGAAACTCAAAAGGTGCAGGTGGCTGTCGATAAATCCGGGCAATACCGTCTTTCCTTCAAGGTCAGTTACCTGAGGTTTTATCCCGGCGGGAAATGCATTCAGGCACTCGTCATGATCTCCTATACAAATAATCCGTCCGTTCAGAGCTGCAAGACTATCTCTACGCCTCAAATCATGGCCTGACACTCGAAAGTTCCCGTTAGTGAATAGTCTGGCCCTCAAGTCCCCACCTCCTTGTTATAGAAACCTGTCACGAAGCATGAGTCCGGTTCTCCTGCACAGGCAAACACAAGCCGGGTAAGATCAGCTCTCCATGGCCAGCCTTACACATGCCTGAGCCAAAACATTTGTCGCGTCAACCACTTCTATCCCGAGGTCACCCTGTCCAAGAATGAGGGGGATTTCTGTACACCCGGCAATTACTGCCTCAGCGCCATAGGCCTCAAGTCCCCTTGCCTGCTCAAGTATGAGTTTGCGTGCCTTATCGGCTTGGCCCGCCTTGACCTGGTAGATAGCTTCCATTACCTTGCCCTGTCCTTCTCCGCCGGGCAAGATTGTCTCAATGCCAACTCTGGAAAGGGACTCTTCGTAAAGCCCGGTCTTCAAAGTTCCGGTAGTAGCCAAAAGCCCTGCTTTTCGAACCTTGCCCTTAAGATACTTTGCCACTTCTCCCATTATGTGAAGTACAGGCACATTGACATTCTCTTGAACGTCTCTGTGGAAATAATGTGCAGTATTGCATGGAAGCACAATGAAAGACGCACCGGCCTTTTCTACATTGCGGGCAGTCTCAATAAGGTACGGACGCGGATCCTCGCCCGTTCCAAGAATGTAAGCAGTTCTGTCAGGAATCTTAGGATTTGAATCGATAATCACACGCAAGTGGTCTTGGTCCTTGCTCGCCGGTGTGCTCCGAATAATCTTCATATATAAATCGCAAGTTGCCTCAGGCCCCATGCCGCCGGCAACTCCAATAATCGCCATGTTCTCAACCCCAGTCAGTGCTAGAACCTATAGCAACTTTTTTCTCTTCATCATCTAAAACTCGAGTTATGCTATCAACATTGTCATCAAGCATCTCCAAGGTAGATTGAAGAAATGTACGCATCTCAGTCTTAAATCTCCTGGCTTTTTGGCGTTGAACTTCAAGATCCTCGTGAGTCTTGCGTCGAAACTCCTCAGCTTCGGCTTTTATCATCTCGGCCTGCCGCCGGGCATCCCGGATAATGCCGTCTGCTTCACGCGCTGCAGACTCCTTTATCTGATCTGCAGCCTTCTGAGCAAGTACAATGGCGTTCTTGAGAGTTTCCTCCAATCCCTTGTAATGATCGAGCCGGGCTTCGAGACTGGCGATGCTTGCATGGAGTTCCTCGTTCTCACGAATAAACCGCTCAAATTCGGCTACAGCAAGATCAAGAAACTCATCTACCTCATCTTCATTATATCCCCGGAAACCCTTAGTAAACTCCTTGTTGTGGATATCCAGAGGCGTTAACCTGGGAGCCCTCAATGTTGTCAATCTGGTTTCTTCCTGTCCCATAGAACCCCCTCCAGTAAATATACTACCAAGGATAGAATTTCCACGAACTATATCGAAGCTCCTGCTATTTGTAGATCCTAGGCCCAAATAATGCAGTTCCCAACCTGATAACCGTAGCTCCTTCCTCAACGGCCATCATGTAATCAGACGACATTCCCATTGAGAGTTCCCCCAAGTTATCTGCTGGAATTCCGTCGCTGACCAGTTTGTCCCTTAACATTCTCAAATCCCTAAATACCTTGCCAGGCGTTTCTAGCTCACCTGCAATCGGAGCAACTGTCATAAGCCCTACAAGCCTGAGCCCATCCAGAGCCAGAATTGCTCTTGCCAGGCTTCCGGCTTGCCCGGGC
Source organism: Bacillota bacterium (assembly GCA_040766745.1). Classification (GTDB taxonomy): domain Bacteria; phylum Bacillota; class Sulfobacillia; order Fermentithermobacillales; family Fermentithermobacillaceae; genus JAXGPX01. Next base: position 391,178 of record JAXGPX010000001.1, on the reverse strand, counting down.
ATACACCCATGCTTCTTTGGGTCTAGTCCAGCATTGACCTGCAGATAAACCGGAAGCAAGTCGTCACGGTATTGCCGGGCAAACTTCGACAAGGCCTGAGCGAGTTTTTCCGAATCTACTGAATGAATCTCATCAAAAATCCTTGCTGCCAGGGAAGCCTTATTAGTCTGAAGGTGCCCTATAAGAGCTAAACGCGCACCCTCAAACACGTTAGACTGGAACTTCACCCTGGCCTCTTGCACACGGTTCTCGCCAAAATACGAAATGCCACAAGACCTTGCTTCCTCTATGGCCTCGTTGGAAAAGTTCTTAGACACTGCCAAGATACGGACTGACCTGGGATCTCTTCCTGCTTTTTCGCATGCTCTTTCAATGTTTTGTTTAACCAGCCCAAGATTGGCTTGAATCATCTAACTCTCCTTCCCTCGAAGAAAGCCATCCCTTTGAATACGATTTCAGTGGTATCATTGATGCCGCTAACCACTGCCTGGTCTCCCTTAACCATCAGTACCTCTACAGGGCTGAATCGCGCATACGTTTTCTGCACCACAAGCACTCCTGTTTGCCCCTCTCTATCAATCAAGCTTCTGAGAGGTACAATAATACCTTGCTTTCTCCGGGTGACAAGTGACGCATACGACGTCCTCACATATCTATCGGAAGCAATGTAGTCGATTTTTCCCGAGATTATGGAATACCCCGGAGGGTTGCCATCTACTACCCCGGTTATCGTGCTGTTGAAGGATGTCCTGTCGTCTAGTTCAACCAATACTTTGTCGCCGGTTTGAATGTCAGGCCGTTGTTCGGTCTTAACTGTTAAGAAGAACCTTACATTCTCACCTGACACAATCCGGCCAATGGCATCGCCCTGGGCTACTTCCTGGCCGTTTTCAACCTGGTATGCCTTTGTGTTTGCCAGTTCCTTGGCCAGGACAGTCAGCTGCGATGCGTCTTTTTCCTCCAGATTCGACGAACGTATTTCCGAATCCCGAGAGAACAACTGCGAAGAAAAAGTACCTGAAACCGGAGCCAGGATCTTTACAGAGGATGAAGCCACAATTTTCTGTAAGATCTCATATTCATGAGCCAGCCTGGAACGCTCATCCTCAATGGCCTTCAAATCTGCACGTTTTTTTGAAAGGATCCTGCCTTCCTGGCTAAACTCCTTCTCGCTTTCAGCAAGGCCGGGAACATCCCCTGCAGCATACGCCGTCTGCATTCGGAAGAAAGCAGACACTAGCCTGTGGTAGCAGTCCTCGATGGCCTCAGTAAGTGTAGCAAACTCTCCTCCAGTCTGTTCCTCATACAACCTCATTCCGGCCTGGGCATCAGAAAGACTGTCCTTGACGGCACTTAGGGCTTGATCGTCTCCTATCTCGGCTATTACATCTCCAACTCTGACCGAGTCGCCGTCTTTAACAAGGAATCTGATTGAACCGGGTGCAGGTGCAGTTAGAACTGTCTGGCCGTCAGCATAAATCGCATATCCAGACGTTCGTTCGTCAAGAACTCCTGGAGTTCCCCGCCCTATGGGGACAAACGCCGTTAGAAACGCCGTTCGTAAATAAGGCCAAAGCAAAAGAAGGCCTAGCAGCAAAAGAATAATTGCAATGCCGGCGTTTTGAAATCGCTTTTGGAGTTTCTTCTTTCTGGTTCTTTTTCGCCTTGCCATATTACAACAAGATTATTGCACAAGCAGCAGCAAGTCAAGGAAAGAAGGGCAGGTAAGAGAGTGTCTGCTACCTGGTAGACCGCCTGAGGTACCTATCTGAGAGTTCAACCAGAATAACATCTTCGCCAATCTTTTTGATACTATCCCATGGAATAACGTAATCATCACCATGCCCGAACAGGCCGAAACCTTTTGACTGTCCAGGAACAATCACTGCTACAATCTTACCGGTGGCAAGATCCAGCTCTACATCAACGATATTGCCCAAACGGCGTCCATCTGAGGTGTTGATCACTTCACGCATTGAAAGATCAGAAGCCCGGATCACTGAACCACCCCTTAACATTATATGGCGGAAGGGTCAGGGGATAACCTCAGAGAGTCTTACTTTTGCACTGTTCCGGGACACATGTTGTAGGTGAACCTCAAGGTAAGAGAGGTAAAAAGAGAGGGGAGGGCTTCTTTGGTCTTTCTTAGAATATCCAAAATAAGAAATCTAACTTCTACCGGTACCTCGTGCAAAGAATCCTCATCTATAAGCCCGGCAGCATGAACACTAGCCGGGTAGTCCCGGCCCTCTACCTCCTGGCCGCTGTCATCATGGACTACGTTCTTGCGCACAATGTCTACATAACACAGGGGCGGATACATGACACACCACCAATTTTGCCCCTTGCCGGCTCCAAGAATCACTTGCAAGGCCTTGTAAGGGCCTTCGGGCAAAAAGACTGTCTCACCCGATGCGGCCTCATAATACTTGTCTGGGAAAAACACTGTCTTTAGCCTGGCACGGACATTATAGGCCAATCCTGCGTCTGCAAGGCACCCTTTGGCCATATCTTCAATTTCAGGCAAGAGCGCTGACAAAGTTTTCTCGGCTTCTTCTACGTCGTTGACATTTAGAAGGCGGCCTCCGAAAGTACTCATTAACGCATCCCGGACCTTGAGCTTTACTTCCTGATCCTGAAGGTCATCAGAGTTGCCTATTATGTGCAGCCTGATTAAGTTTGTGGGCGTATAGGCTCGTTGTGCGTCGTAGTTCCTTGCCATGGCCCAACCTGCAAACAGAATCACTCCGGCTGCCACTGCCAGCAGCACTGCTTCAACAAAGCCTGTCTTGAGTTTTCTTCCCATGCCAATGCCCCCCTTTTACCTGTGCATATCCTGCCTCATCTGAATGAGGGCAGCCTTTTCCAGCCTCGAAACCTGAGCCTGCGAAATCCCGATTTCCTGTGCAACCTCCATTTGTGTCTTTCCCTCAAAAAATCTCATTCTTATTATTGCCTGTTCTCGTTCGGATAATTTCTGGATAGACTCATTTATGGCGATTTCCTGCATCCATGCCGAGTCTTCCCCTTTTTCATCCTTGACCTGGTCCATTACATAAATCGGGTCTCCACCGTCGTGGTAAACCGGCTCAAATAGGCTAATAGGTTCCTGTATGGCATCAAGGGCATACACAATCTCGTCTGCAGGAGTTTTCAGCTCGGCTGAAATCTCGCTTATAGAAGGTTCCCTTCCAAGCTTAGCAACAAGGGAATCACGGGTCTGAAGCGCCTTGTACGCGGTATCCCTCAAGGATCTTGATACTCTTATGGGATTATTGTCCCTGAGGTAGCGTTTAATCTCGCCAATAATCATGGGAACTGCATATGTGGAAAATTTTACATTTTGGCCAAGATCGAAGTTATCAATTGCTTTGATCAACCCAATACAGCCTACCTGGAATAGATCATCAACATATTCCCCTCTATTAGAAAAACGCTGAATCACACTTAGAACAAGCCTTAAATTCCCATTTACAAGTTGCTCTCGGGCGGTGGGATCGCCGTCTTGTTTGGCGAGAAAAAGCTCGCGCATTTTTGAAGACGATAGGACAGGAAGGTGACTGGTGTTAACTCCGCATATCTCGACCTTATACAAAGCCAATATCCCCCCGGCAATGCTTCCATTTTTTACTCAAGTCACTCATAAAAAGTATTGCCTCAATTACCAGGGGTTATACAAAATAGCTTTGTCGCTAAATCTTAATTTTACTGAAAACTAACAATATCCTTATGCAGCCTGTTCATGATTTTCTTTTCCAGTCTCGAAATGTAGGATTGTGAAATGCCCAGCATATCAGCTACTTGCTTCTGAGTACGTTCCACTCCGTCTTTCAGCCCAAAGCGCAGATCAACAATAGTCCGTTCTCTCCAGGGAAGCCTGCTCAATACAAGCCTGAGTACTTCTTTGTCATCCTCTTTCTCGAGATCACTGTATATCAAGTCTTCGGAAGTACCCTTTACGTCAGAAAGGCAAAGTTCGTTCCCTTCGCCATCTACGTTCAAAGGCTCATCGAAAGACACTTCTGACTTGATTTTCATTGTTCTTCTTAAGTACATAAGAATCTCATTTTCGATACATTTTGAGGCGTAAGTAGCAAGTTTTATGTTTTTGCTTATGTCAAATGTAGATACCGCCTTGATAAGGCCAATCGAACCTATAGAGACAAGGTCATCTATGGGAATCCCGGTGCTTTCGAACTTTTTGGCAATATAAACTACAAGCCTCAAGTTTCGTTCAATCAAAGTAGACCTTACGTCTGGATTACCGTCGGTCAATTTCAAAAGTAGAATGCTCTCTTCTTCTTGTGACAACGGAGGAGGAAGGGCTTCTGCCCCTCCGACGTAGTCAATCCGGCCGTGCAATCCGAGTTTCGCAAGAAGTCGAGCCCACTTTACAGATAACATCACCCTAAAATAGGTCCACGACACCAAACGTACACCTCCTTGCAAAAAGGGTTCATAAACTAATAAGTTCGGGATGTAGTAATGCCTGATACAATCCCTGAGGGCTAAGCCTATCCTCGGATACGCCTACAACCGCATCCTTTTTGACTTTCTGCCCGTTTTTCTCAACCAAAACCAAGCCATCGGGCTTGAAGCCCGGAAGAACCCCCCTGCGGCCTGAGACATTTGCATACGGAATTAGCCTCAGCCTCTTGCCAATATTGGTTTCTACAAGCCTGGCTGATATAGAATCCCAGGTTGACAGAAAGAACGAACTCACTTCATCAGGCATAATCTCTCTTAAAGAATCCCAGTCAACCACAATAACCGGCAGCCCGGATACTGGATCCCTCAGATCGTTGCCCGTATCGACCAGGCCGGTAAGTAGGATGCAATGGCCATCTACTGTAAGCTCAAGCTGCATTAGGGGAAGGGGACGGACAGTTCGCAGGCCCATTGTTCTCCACAGAAAACCCGATGAAACCATTATGAGCAGCGATAGCGCCAAAGTCCACCAGTGCACGCTTGAGTAACCTTGCCCAAACATGCCGGTGTTTATCAGTCTAGCCCCACTCCAGGCATAAAGCCCCATTGACGTACCTGCAACCAATGCCGAGCACAGGTAAAATGAACCGGAAAGGGCTACAAAAGATAACCCTTTGACCTTAGGGTAGGACAAGGCAACCATAAAGAGGCCAAATAGGAACCTAGCAGGCAAACTGAAGAAAGACTGTAATGGAACTACCAGAGCCATAGCTGAGTACACTCCGCCAAGGCAAGAAGCAGCAACAGTTCTCCTGGTGTTAATGGCTATGCCCATCATCTTGCCGGCTGCAAGTAGCATTAGATAATTCACTACGAGGTTGATCACAAATAACACATCAAGATACACATAGCTCTTCATGTACGCCAATCACCCCGTATGGACATGGATATTCCAGTCTGTCCTCGATTATTCCCAAATCAAATAGTACAGGGTAAGAGGCGCGAACTATGTAACTATATGTATTTCACAAGTTCCCTTTTAACGGGGCTTTTCCGTAGATTTTGCCCTCCGTAAAAAAGTAGGAACTTCAAGTATCTCTCTTGGTTCAATTTTCAGAGGTGCTTCTTTGGCCCTCAAAGCCCGCCTGGGCGAACTGCCGTCGAAACCTGTGGCAATCACCGTTATCTGTATAGTGTCCTCCAGATCCTCATCGATAACGGCACCGAATATAATGTTAGCGTCAGAATCTGCAGCTTGCATAACAATCTCAGCAGCCTCGTTAACTTCGAATATGCCGAGATCAGAACCGCCTGTAACATTCATTAGTACGCCTTTTGCACCATCAATGCTGGCCTCCAGAAGGGGGCTGGCAATGGCCTGCATAGCAGCTTCTTTAGCTTTGTTTTCACCATGGGCTATGCCGATACCCATCAAAGCAGAACCGGTATCCATCATAATGGTCCTGACATCAGCAAAATCAAGGTTGATCAGCCCTGGAACGCAGACAAGGTCTGAAATGCCCTGGACTCCGTGACGAAGAACATCGTCTGCAACTTTGAAAGCATCCAATATAGAGGCGTCTTGCTGAACAACCTGCAGCAGCCTATCATTTGGAATGACGATCAAGGTATCTACATTGCTTTGCAGCCTTTCGATCCCTTGCAGGGCCACATTCATCCTGCGCCGGCCCTCGAAGGAAAAGGGTTTTGTAACTACTCCAACAGTCAATGCCCCAATTTCCTTGGCTGCTTGAGCAACAATAGGCGTTCCGCCTGTTCCGGTTCCACCGCCCATTCCGGCTGTGATAAAAACCATGTCGGCCCCTTTAAGATGCTCGATGATATCATCTCTGGACTCTTCGGCAGCCTTCTCTCCTACTTCCGGATTAGCACCTGCTCCCAAACCCCTTGTTAAATCCTGGCCGATCTGGAGCTTTGCAGGGGCCTTTGACAGATTAAGTGCCTGAGCATCGGTATTGATGCAGATGAAATCCACTCCCTTGATGCCTGCCTCAATCATCCGATTGACAGCGTTTGTGCCACCGCCCCCGACTCCTATTACTTTTAGATTCGCATATCTAGGTTGCTCTTCAATCATGGTCACACAACTCCCCTCTCCCGCTCAGCTATTAGTTTCAACGAAAACCATGGATTTACCTTTAGTTTTAGTCTGAGTTGTGCCTTTTTTCCTGGGTTTTCCCTCCGGTCACTGCCCGTAGGTAATGTCGTCTAATTACGCCCAGATTGTTAAATATCCTGACCCCAAGTGCCACAACTGCAGCCAGGTAAAGCTCAATTCCCAGAATGTCTCCAAGGTAAACAAAAACAGCTGCTAGAACAGTATTGCCAATGAAACCTGAGACGAAAATCATAGTATCAAACTCACCCTCGAGGCTTGCCCTCAAACCTCCAAGGGAAGTATCTACGCCTGCCAATAGGCTAACCGCCAGATAGCGTGCAAATATCTCAGGAATTTTCCAGGGGGCATTAAGTCCCAGGAAGACCCCTAACAGTAAAGCGGCCAATAGATACCACATTACAACGACCCCTCTTTTTGCACTGGTTTTGCGAACTTGAAATTAAGCGAACCGCTGTAGGCCGGCAGAACAATCTCTTGCTCTACCTTGATTTTTACGTCAATACCCCAAAACGACAGGTTGTCCACTACTCCTCCACGCATCTTTAGGGCATTTTCAAGTATAGTCGAGTCTCCTATTGCCTGGATTTTGAGAGGAGGGGCGAGCCTTACCCCATTTATCATGAGCACTGCTCCTGCACAACGGATTTCGGTAGTAGCCACAACCCGCTGCCCATTAATTGACATAGCTTCGGCCCCGGCGGCAAAAAGCTCATTGACTACGGCAAGGACGTCATCATCATGAATAATAAACAGATTAGGATCCTGGCCTGCGGCGGCCTGTTTTTGTGCATCGCTCATGTCAACGGTAATGCCTGGCCCTTTCACCTGGGAGAGGCCTGCCAATACCCGAGCTTTTAGAAGCTCCTCCTGCAAAACCTTAACCTGACTTTCTCCGGCCATGGCTTCAGCTACACGATCACGAAGAACATTGACTTCATCTCTAAGACGGTCTCTCTCTTCTTCTGTAGCCTTCAGCAGTACAGAAAGTTCCTCTGCCCTCTGGTAATGAAGATTTGCCGCAACAGGCGGACGGGCTCTAAACTGGGTGGCAAGCATAAAGCCAAATAAGATAAAAATAATAGTTAAAGCTGCCTGAGAACCACGGCGACTCACTTGCTTCACCTCACTTTCACATTACTTCAGTTTAACTGCCTGTTTATCAAAGCGCAAATCGATGTATTCAGCAATCTTTGCCTCTTCTTCCAACTCAGCAAGTATAGACTCAAGTACTGCCAAACCAGTTTCAGAACCGGGCTGCTCTTCGCCTATAAACACTTTGCATCCATCATCAAGTATAAGCATACATTCGCCATGTTCAACATTAACCTCAATAACCCGTCTTTGGGCCACAGGGCCAAGCTGGGCGATAATTGTTAAGGCACAGCCATATTGTGCCTGGTCCAAGAATTGCCCAGGCGCCACAAGTTGGCTAACACCGGTTAGGGCAATCAGGCCCTCAGAGATCCCGTCATCTTCCTGAAGTACCCGGCCTTCCTTATCTATAAGCCAAATTTTCTCGCCAATTGGCGCAAATACAACAGGCTTGCGCTCTATCACTGTAATCTCAAGTGTGTTCGGAAATCTTCTGGTGCACCGAGCTTCTTCAATCCAAGGAGACGTTTCAATTGCTTTTTGGATCTTGTCCAACTTCAAGTCAAAAATATTGCTCGATCGTTGGGTACTCCTTGCCACAATCTCGTCATATGGCACTCGCTCTGCACCGGTGACCATGTAGTTCTTGACTAAAAACACAGGCGATCTGAGGAACAGAAAAGTCCCTGTCAGCAAAAAGAAAATAACTACAAGAGCCCAAGGGTAACCCGGGCCTTGTTTTGAAGATCTTGCATAATCCGAAACCTTGGATTGGTCCCTGGTTTCTCCCCTTATCTTTCTGTCTCTTCTCTTCATGTTGACGCAAACAAACCTCTAATTTCGCCTTAGTATATCGGCCCCTAAGTTCGCTAGTTTTGTTTCGAAATTTTCATAGCCTCTGTCTAGTTTCTGAATTCCCGATACAATGGTATTGCCGTCGGCACAGAGTCCTGCCAATACCAAAGATGCGCCTGACCTCAGATCGGTAGCCTCCACAAGAGCCCCTGACAGCCTGGGCACTCCCTTTATTATAGCAGTTCTGCCTTCTGTGCGGATTTTCGCTCCCATTCTTCCAAGCTCTTCGGCCTGCTTAAACCTTGACTCAAAAATAGTTTCCGATATGACAGACGTACCCTCAGCAATAGACAACAAGGCCATCATTTGAGGCTGCATATCAGTGGGAAAGCCAGGATACGGCAGTGTTTTGAGATCAGTCGGCCTGCTTCGCCTAGAACCTTTAACCAATATCCCTTTGTGCAGTATTGAAACCTCCGTACCAACTTCCCTCAGTTTCGAGGTAACAGCTTGAACGTGTTCGGCAACGGCATTGGTAATGCAGATTTCACCTGCAGTTATTGCAGCAGCAGCCATGAAAGTTCCAACTTCGATTCTATCAGGCATCACTAAATATTCGGCACCCTTGAGGCTTTTCACTCCCTCAACTCTGATTACATCAGTGCCTGCCCCTCTCACCCTGGCTCCCATGGCATTGAGGAAGCCCTGCAAATCCACAATCTCCGGTTCTTTTGCAGCATTACGTATAACTGTTACTCCCTCTGCCATGGTTGCGCCCATCATGATATTTTCAGTTGCGCCTACTGACGGCATATCCAGGTGAATATCTACTCCACACCAATCGCCTGCTTCAGCCGTAATGTGGCCGTGGGATTCTTCGAGCGACGCACCTAGAGCTCTTAGGCCTTTCAGATGCAAATCTATGGGACGTTGCCCGATATCGCACCCTCCAGGATACGAAACTCTGACTTTGCCAACTTTGGCCAAAAGCGGTCCCATGAGAAAAATCGATGACCTCACCTGGCGCATCAACATCTCATCAACTGCCCAATTATCCATACCGGCAGGATCAACATACAGAGACTGCCCCTTAGGGCCAGTCCTCTCAACCTTAACGCCCAGGCCTCGCAAGATTTCAGCCATTGTCCTTACATCTGCAAGATCCGGGGCATTATGCAGAACACAGGGTGAATCAGCCATCACCGAAGCAGCCATGATAGGAAGCACTGCATTCTTCGCGCCGCTAACCTCTACTTCTCCCTCTAGACTCTTTCCGCCTGCAATCACAAATCTCGACATTGTTTCTATCACACTCCCGGCAACAGCAACCGCAGCACAGTCTTATCCATTGTACGAAACCTTCTGCTAACTGGTTACTCAAGTCGGGCTAGCAGGTCTGAAAGGATGTCATGGGTCTTCCATATGTCGCCTGCCCCCATTGTAACCACAGTATCGCCCGGCCGGCACAAGCTCGTGGCAAAGGACGAAGCCTCCTTCATGTCATCGATCCTGAACACAGACGGGTGCCCTGCATTCTTTATGGCATCGCTGATTGACTCGGAACTCACATCAACGTCCTCTCTCTCACCTGGCCCTGTGTATATTCCAGTTACTATAACAACGCTTGCCTCTTCAAAAGCAGATCCGAACTCATCATGCAAGAGCCGGGTACGTGAGTAGCGATGTGGCTGAAACAATACTACAACTCTGGAGACCGGAAGCGCCTTTTTGATGGCTCTTAGGGCAGCCGCAATCTCATTGGGGTGATGGGCGAAGTCATCCAATACCAGGACCCCTCCATATTCTCCAATACGCTGAAGCCTCCGTTTGACTCCTGAAAAAGTCGAGAGGTGATTGCAGGCATCCTCTGGGGCAAGTCCTGTGCAAGCCGCAGCAGCCACAGCTGCCAGGGCATTTTGGAGATTGTAAATTCCAGGCATACCAAGTTCCATATTCGCAACAGGCTTACCTCTATGGAGAATCAGGCATGAACTGCCCCATCCCTTCTCTGCAACATCTGTGGCCTGCCATACAGCTTCTCTTCCCACTGCGTATGAGACTACATTTTCATCTGCATTCTCCCTTGCCCAGTCCCTCAGAAACTCGTTGTCGGTACAAACAACCCTAAAGCCACCGGATTTGGTATTTTCAAGATACGAGGAAAAGGCTCTCTTAATGGCATCAAAAGACCCCCAGAAATCAAGGTGATCATTGTCTATATTTGTCACAACACTTATGTCAGGATTGCATTTGAGGAACGAACCGTCACTCTCATCTGTCTCAACTACTGCGTATTCTCCTGTACCAAGTTTGGCATTCCCTTCATGGCCAAATTCACCGGCTACAAGATAAGTAGGAGCTGTGCCTGCCTGATCCAGAATCCATGCAATCATGGCAGATGTAGTAGTCTTACCGTGGGCTCCGGCTACTCCAATTATCTTCTTGCCATCCATAGTTCTGAGCAGCATGTCCATTCTGTGGACTACAGGTATCCCTTTTCTTCTGGCTTCTTCCACTTCCGGGTTATCATTGGATATAGCCGAAGATACGACAACTATGTCTGGGTCTTCTACATTCTCTCGCCTGTGCCCAATGTAAATGCGAGCCCCAAGCCTACTAAGCCGCTCAGTGGTAGATCCTGCTCTGATATCTGACCCTGAAACCTCAAAACCTTTGCTTATAAGAATTCTGGCAATACCAGACATACTCTGGCCGCCTATGGCAACGAAATGAACTTTTCTCATTCTGCACCTTCTTTAGTCCTTCCAAGATCGCTCCTGTAATACTATGATTTCCACATAAATTTGCCTATTCGAAGACAGCACAGTTTTGTTTGAACACGTCAGAGGGTTCAGCGCCTGGCAAGAGCAATTAGCTCTCGGGCAATATCCCTTGCAGCATCTGGCCTGCCAATCTTCTTGGATGCTTCACTCATTCTTCCAAGTTCCTCTGAATGCCCTATCAGCCGAAACAGAGCGTCTCTAATCCCTTGAGCCACTGACGGCCCCTCTCGTATTACCACTGCAGCCCCTGCCTCTTCCAGTGCCCTGGCATTGTATTCCTGGTGATTCCCTACAACGTTAGGCGAAGGGACAATTATTGAGGGTAACCCTAACGCTGTTATTTCTGCAAGGGTCATACCCCCTGCCCTGCCTAAAACCAGGTCACACGCCTTATATGCCATCTCCATCTTGTAAACATAAGGTCTTATGATAATATTTCCAGTTTTTGCTCCTTCTATCCCGTTTTCAGGCTCAGCGCCAACGGCAGCAACTGCTTTTTCGTAATAAGCCCGGCCGGTTATCAAAAGTACCTGAACATCACTTATGCCCGAACCGGCGATTTCAATTGTTGCCTCAACCAGGGTCTGGGCACCTCTGGATCCTCCCAGGGCCAACAGGGTAGGCTTATTACCCAGTCCGAAAAAAGCCCTCCCTGCGACCTTCGAGGCCGTAAACAAGCTGGCCTTTACAGGGTTGCCGGTGACTTTTACCCTGGCCTTTCTGGGAAAGTACTTAAGCGAGTATTCCCACGCTGCAAAAATCTTGTCCACTCTCTTTGACAGGGCAAGATTTGTTTTTCCGGGGACAGCGTTCTGTTCCTGAATGGCACATGGTATGCCCATTAGTTTTGCTGCAAGAACTACAGGCCCTGATACGTACCCCCCTGTACCCAGAACTACATCGGGCCTAAAAGACTTCAAAATCCGCCGGGCATCTCCCATACCAAGGGCTGCATTGTATATTCCCTTAACGGCCATAAGCGGAGACTTCCCAACAATTCCCGAAGACCTTACAGCCTTAAAATCCAGGCCTTCCTTGGGTACAAGAGAACTCTCCATACCTGTCCCGGTCCCTACATATAGAACACTGGCCCGAGGAAGGATTTCTCGTACCTCTTTTGCAACAGCTACGGCAGGATAGATATGACCGCCTGTCCCACCTCCTGTCACCAAACACCTCATCTTATGACCGCCTCCTATCGACTAGCGTACCGGGAGATATTGAGTAGTACCCCTGCAGACGCAAGACTCGTGAGAAGAGAAGAACCTCCATAGCTGATAAACGGGAGCGTAATGCCTGTAATTGGAAGGGAACCGGTTGCCACTCCAATGTTAACAATAGATTGAAGAACAATGACTGTAGTAAGCCCTGCTGCCAAGAGGCAAGAAAACCGGTCTGGGGCAGCCATGGCAGTCCTGAACCCTCTCCAGGCAATAGTGAAGAACAAAAGCAGGACAAGGGCTGTTCCGAAAAAACCTAGCTCTTCACCGAGAACGGCAAAAATAAAGTCAGTATCAGGTTGTGGCAGATAGAACCATTTTTGCCTGGAAAACCCGATACCTGTACCAAAGGGCCCTCCAGTGCCCAGGGCGTAGAGTGCCTGTATTATTTGCCAACCAGGCCCTAAAGGGTCTTTCCAGGGATCCAAAAATGCCAAAAACCGTTGCCGCCTGTAGTCTTCATTCATAACCGCATAATACAGAAGTGGACTTGCTGCCACCCCCAAAAACACAAGGTGCAAAACATTGGCACCGGCAATGAACAGCATAACCACGGCAGAGCCAGCTAAGGTTACAGCCGTTCCAAGATCAGGCTCCAATAGAATGAGCAGGAAAGTAGCTCCTAGCACAGCCACGTACGGGCCAAGGCCCTTAACAAACTGCCTTATTTTGCCCTTGGTGTACGCGAGCCTGTCTGCCAAAAACATCACAGTGCTAGCTTTCGCCATCTCAGCAGGCTGAAAACCAAAGCCTTGAAAGCCCAACCAGCGCCTTGCGCCTTCCCTAACCTGCCCTATGCCCGGTACAAGCACCAGTACCAGCATTATCATAGATAGCCCATATATATAAGGTATCAGCCGGCGATAACGCCAGCAGTCAAAATTCATAAGGAAAAACATTGCAGCTAGCCCTATGCCAGCCCACATACCCTGCCGCATCAAGTAGTGGTAGGGATTATCGTAAAATTTAAGGGACTTAACCATGCTAGCCGAAAAGACCATAATTATGCCAAGGGCGAGGAGGGTAAGTACGGTGAAAAAGAGAATATAGTCCGGCCCCCCCCTTCGCACAATACCCTCTGCCCTGTTTCTCCTCAATCAAAACCACCCCTGCATCATACATATGCCATAGATAAGATTCCCAAGATCGCCATGGCTAAAGAAGCAAGCCAAAATACGTGCACAATCCGCTTCTCGCTCCACCCCAGGAGTTCAAAATGATGGTGCAGCGGCGCCATCTTGAATATGCGCTTTCCAAACAGTTGAAACGAAACAACCTGCAGGATAACTGACAGTACTTCAGCCAGTTGAACAGCGGCTATCAGCAAAAACACAAATTCAGTATTTGTAGCAATAGCATAACCCGACAATAAGCCTCCCAAAGCCAGGGACCCACAATCGCCCATGAAAACTTTGGCCGGATGATAGTTGAAACACAAGAACCCGATAAGGGCACCTACAGAAGACAGGGCAAGAGATGACAAAGTAGCAAGATCAGGCCTCATGGCCTGAGCATAACCGGTTGATATGAAATAGTAGGCCCCAAGGCCAATAGAGGCTACCCCGGCTGCCAGGCCATCAAGGCCGTCTGTAAAATTCATTCCGTTCCCTATACCTACAACGAGGATAACAGCCACTACCGGGTAGAAGATTCCAAGGTCCAGGGTTCGACCTGAAAAAGGTATTATTATAGTCGAAGATCTGTCTACAAAGAACCACAAGAAAACTGCGGCAAAAAGAATCTGAAGAGCCATCTTCTCTCTTGCCCTCAAACCAAGGGAGCGGCCGAAACGAACACTTCTGTAATCATCAATGAACCCTATTAGGCCGTAGGCCAGCATTAGGCCTAATATCAAAACCTCTTCAGTTGGGGGTACAGCTCTTTTCCACAGGAAAAACACGAGCCTGGATGCTAAAATAGCCGAAATGAATATAAGGCCTCCAATAGTAGGAGTTCCTGCTTTCGTCAAATGTTTTCTTGGCCCGTCTGAGCGAATCTGCTGTCCAATCTTGAGTTTTCTCAGTACAGGAATTAGCAGCCTTCCGAATATGAGCGAGAAAACAAGGCCAATCAGAAAGGATGATGCCACGGTTTTCAACGGACTTCATCTCCTATACCGCAATCACTGAAATTTGACAGTAAGGCAACCAAAGACTCAAACTCCATGCCTCGTGATGCTTTTACAAGGCAAGTATCTCCACGTTTAATAAACCCTGCAATGAAATCAAAGGCACTTTCTTTATCAAGAAACCATGACGAAGAACCAGAGGGCACAGTTTCACTTTGATCCCAACCTTGCCTGATATAGGCGCCTAGAGGGCCAACGGCTACAAGGGCATCTGCCTTTTGACGGGCATAGCCGCCTACTTCAAAATGAGCTCTAGGCCCGTAATCGCCCATTTCAAGGATATCCCCCAAAATAGCCACCTTCCTGCCCTTGCCGGTTGACGCGAGCAAGTCAAGGGCAGCCTTCATCGACTTAACACTTGCATTATAAGCATCGTTGATGATGGTAAGGCTTTCTGTTTTTACAATTTCCTGCCTCATTGGGCTCAAGGCAACACCTGCGAGGCCGCGGCTAATTTCACCGGCTGACAGCCCCAGTTCGAATCCAACGGCTATTGCAGCCAGGGCATTCTGAACCTGGTGAGTCCCAGGCATATTCAGGTCAAAATCAAATACCCTGCCACGGTAACTAACTTTGAACCTAGAAGACGTATCACTGAGCGCCTGTATGTCAAACCCTCTGCAGCCAGACTCTTCGTGAAACCCGTAAGTAACAATGGGGCATTTGGCCAGATGGCTAACCTGTCTTACCATTTCACTGTCCCAGCAAAGAAATGCAGTCCCATCACAAGGCAGGCTTTCAAGGAGTTCTGCTTTTGAATAGGCAATTGCCTCTAGACTCCCTAGAACTCCAATGTGAGACGCAGATATGTCAGTAAGAACCCCAATCCTGGGTTCTGCGATCTTGCAAAGATCCTGAATCTCTCCTCTCGCCCTCATGGCCATCTCCAGCACAGCATAACGATATCCTGGTTCCATACCCAACACAGCAAGGGGAAGTCCAATATGGGAATTAAGGTTTCCCGGGTTCTTATAGGCCCTGAATTTCTGGTTAAGTACTGATCCGATTAAATCCTTTGTGCTTGTCTTCCCTACACTGCCTGTAATGCCAATTACCGTAACAGGCATCTGGCTGCGGTAATGAGCCGCCAGATCCCCAAGTGCCTTTACTGTAGAATTCACCAAAATCAGGGCAAACCCCGGATCTGAAACCTCAATAGGGCGCTCAACCAGGGCTCCGATTGCCCCTCTCTGTGAAACCCCGTCGATGAAATTGTGGCCATCGGCCCTCTCGCCGGATATTGCGCAAAACAGCTTGCCAGAAACATCTTTCCTTGAGTCAATGGCCACACCATTAACGTGCAAACCGGCCTCTCCTTGTAAGAATTGGCCGTTTGTGATTCCGGTGATTTCACCTAGGCTATACTTCAAAGCTAAACTCTCCTATGCTGTGGATTATCCGGAGCACACTGCTGTTTGGCTTCTGCAATGGCCTTTCCGGCTTCTTCTACATCATCAAAATGAACAGTCTCATTCTTAAAAACCTGGTAAGTCTCGTGGCCCTTACCTGCAAGTACCACGATATCGCCCTTGTGGGCCAGAGAGATCGCCCTGAAAATGGCTTTTCTTCTATCTCTGATTCGTTGGTACACAAGATTGGGATTAGCCTCAGCCGCCTCACGCACCCCAGTCTCTATCTGGTCCAAAATCTGATCTTCATCTTCCGTACGCGGGTTATCGTCGGTAATCACTACTACATCAGCAATCTGCCCTGCAATCTTGCCCATGAGTGGGCGCTTATGCTTGTCACGGTCTCCGCCGCACCCGAAAACAGCAATAACTCTGTTCTCAGTCACATCTCTTGCAGTCATAAGAATATCCTTAAGGCTTTCAGGCGTATGCGCATAGTCAACCCAGACAGCAAATTCGGAAGATTCGGGCACAAGTTCGGCCCGGCCCCTAACACCTTTAAGTTTTGAAAGGGCCCCTGCAACTGCCTTTAGGTCCATTCCCAGGCTCAGGCCAACAGAACTTGCAGCAAGAGCATTTGATATGTTGAACCGGCCTGGGAGCGGAATTGCTGCTCTTTGCTTCTTTCCTGAGAAGCAAAGGGTGAACTCGCTGCCTTTAGGGCCGGTTACAGGATCCTCAGCCCTAACATGAGCGTCTTCAGAAAATCCATATGTAATAATATCTGCATGTGTAATTGACATAAAGTAGTCACAAAACCGGTCGTCACGGTTGAGAACCGCCAGAGATTTCGTTTTTGGGGCCTGGACGGGTTTGCATCCAAGAGTTTCAAAAAGCCTGCCTTTTGCCTGTACGTAATTATCCAGGGTACCATGGAAATCCAGGTGATCTGTTCCGATATTGGTAAAGACAGCCACGTCAAATGCTACGTGGCATACCCTTGATAGAAACAAAGCATGGGAAGAAACCTCCATAGTTACTGCAGTACAGCCCTTATCAGACATTTCTCTTAGCATACCGAGAAGATCCAGTGACTCAGGGGTTGTGCGCCTGACAGGCCTGTATTCGTCTCCAACGATATTGTGAACAGTGCCGATTAACCCGGTGCTGTACCCCAGGGCCTCAAGTATGTCCTTTACCATATGGCATGTTGTGGTCTTGCCCTTTGTTCCGGTTATTCCGACTGCCAAAAGATCCTTGCTAGGGCGTCCATAGAACTCATATGCCAGATGCGACAAGGCAAAACGTGAATCATCCACAACAGCCAGGCCTTTCCCAGGAGGAACATACAGCCGATCCTGAACAACCACCCCGCTTGCTCCACGGGAAAAGGCATCTTCCACAAAAGCATGTCCATCTAACTTATATCCCTTAATGGCAACGAACAGAAAGCCAGGCCGGACATCCCTCGAATCGTAGGCAATCCCGGTTACGTCGCAGTCCTGTACAAGGCAAGCGCCCTTAAGTCCTCTCAACATACAAGACAACAGCATATGATGCACCTCGTTATGGCCCCAAAATAGGCTGAATCGAACCTTACTGGCCTACATCCATTCGAAATACCGCCCTAATCATGGTCCCTTTCGGAACCATACTGCCCGCTGCAGGGTCCTGAGAAACACAGAAACCGTTACCCTGTGCGCTCAAAGAAAGCTCAGCCTCTCTAACCTTGACCCGTGCCTGTGTAAGCCCAAGCCCTACCAGCGAAGGAATCCTAACCATTCCCTGGGCAGGGATCTCGTTATCTTCCGTGTATAATATCACATTTGTCCCTTTCAATACCCGTGCCCCTGCAATAGGGAAATGAGATACTACAGTTGCACCAGGCCCTTCCTGTTTACCGGACAAGCCTAATTGGTGCAATTCAGCCTGGACAGCCACAACGTCTTTTCCGGCAAGGTCAGGCACTATCACTGTATCCTGCTCACCAGGGGCAGCAGGTTCGTCTTGAGGCGGGATCTCAAGATAGCGCAGCACATCCCTCATCACAGATGAGAACACAGGCGCAGCTACTATTCCACCGTAGTAGGAACCTTTAGGTTCGTCTATCATTACAAGAAGAACCAGCTTCGGATCATTTGCAGGGGCAAATCCTGCAAATGAAGCGATGTACTTACCCTCTGCTATCCTTCCGTCGACTACTTTGTTTGAAGTCCCTGTTTTCCCGGCAAGGCGGTATCCAGGAACATATGCTGCCTTACCTGTTCCATCAGATATAACTTTCTCAAGGGCAAACCGCAGTTCTTCGGCAGTCTTAGCCGAAAGTACCTGCTTGACAGTCTCGGCCGGCTTTGACTCGATAATATTTCCATAACTGTCTGTAACTTCTTTAACCAAATGAGGAACCACCATCTGGCCGCCATTTGCAATAGCAGCAAGGGAAGCTGCAATTTGCATTGGCGTAGCCTGAAGGGTCTGTCCATAAGACATAACTGCCAGGTCGATGGGTTTCGCTTGCCCTTGGGGCACAATTATCCCACTGGCCTCGCCGGGAAGGTCAATTCCGGTAGGAGAAGTTATTCCAAAAAGGTCAATGTACTTGTAAAACGACTCAATACCAATTCTCTGGGCTATTTGAATAAAACCAATATTACATGAATTTTGAATTACCTCTGCGAATGTTTGGCTTCCATGGCCCTCTGGCCTGTGGCAATACAACGTATCAGGCCCAACCTTAGTACTGCCGCCGCAGAAGAATGTGTCGCCTGCAGTTACGGCTCCACATTCAAGGCCGGCAGCAGCAGTAATAGGCTTGAACGTAGAACCGGGAGGAAAAGAATCAGTAATTGCCCGGATCCTTCTGTTTTCAGCCTGGTACTTATCGTATTGATTTGGATCGTACTCAGGCCGGATCGCAAGGGCCAGTATTTCGCCGTTAGATGGATCCATGGCTATAACAATGCCACCGGCGGCGTTTGTTTCTTTAACTTTTGCATCAAGCTCTCGTTCGGCAACAAATTGTATTACTTCGTCAATTGTGAGAACTAAATTCTTACCCTCAACAGGAGGTATATACCCTTTTTGTGATTGGGGTAACGCCTCGCCTACGGCATCGACTTCAACTGTAAACTTTCCGGCAGTCCCTCGCAGAACCCTGTCATATTCGTACTCCAAACCTTCCAGGCCGTCATTGTCTATTCCTACTATGCCTAAAGCGTGGGCCAGCAGGCTGCCCTTGGGCCATACCCGCATGGATTCTTGAGTGAACCCGATACCCTGGAGCTTCTGCTCCTTCAAAGCACGTGCTATATCATCTGGTATCTTTCTTTTGATCCACTCAAAAGCACTGTGACGGGTAAGAGATGAAAGGACCTTGTCATAGTTAAGGCCCAGAATCTCAGATATGATCTTTGCAGTTTCAGGAGGATCCTTTACCTGTGAAGGAATTGCATACACCGACTCAACGTCTATGCTAAAGGCCAGTTCATGGCCATTTCGATCCGATATGACTCCGCGTCTGGGCTGAATAGGAATATCCTGCATCCTCATGTCCAGAGCTTGCTCTCCAAGTTCTTCAGCCCATACAAACTGGACGTAAACCAGCCGCCCTAATAGCATGAGAAAGCAAACGGCTATAACGCAAAAGACTACCCCGACTCGTTTCCGAGCCAAGATTCCCCCCATGTTTTTTCTCCCCAGAGCCAAATTCCTAATACTTCGCCTTGGCAACAGCTATGCTGTTCTTCATAAACTGAGCTATGCGGTTAATCCACCCTAATATGCCCGTTTGGCCAGGCTCCATAGCAGTAATGTGGCCCAGTTCTTCCTCAGTCGAAAGGTGCATATCTTCTGTGTTGACGGCCAGCGCCCTTACCTGTACAGGATCAACCATGCCAAGAACGTCTCGTGCCTGGGCCTCGATAAACGTAAGAGATTCCATGGTGGCAACCGTTCGCTTCAGATCCTCGTTACGCATCTTCAAATCCCGCAATGTAGCCTCGAGCCTGCCCAGTTCCTGATTCATACTGGCTACCCTGGCAGGTTGCCAAACCAGCATAATCCCTGCTGCAACGATTACGGCAAAATACAACACCCCGAACACTTCCAGGGATACAGCCTTTCTAGAGTTTAGTTCGGCGTTTCTTATCATGGTCTCCCCTTCTCCCTATCTCTCAATAACTCGTAACCTTGCACTCCGTGAACGCGGGTTGTGCTCAATCTCGGCTTCGCTTGGCCGGAGTACCTTTCTCGTTCTGACTTTCCCGTCTCCCCCGGCCTCAAGTTCCCTAAAAACATTCTTTGCGATCCTATCCTCCAGCGAGTGATAAGCTATTACCAGTAGGATGCCCCCTGGTTCTAACAGCGAGAATATTCTTCTGAGCGTTCTTGCCAACCTTGACAACTCATCATTTACAGCGATCCTGAGTGCCTGAAATGTTCTCCTGGCAGGGTGTATCTTGTCTCGTCTGGCTCTTGGCGGTACGGCATTTATAACTACTTCTACAAGGTTCTCTGTAGTTAGAATTGGCTCCGCTGCTCTCCGCTTCACTATCGCCCTGGCAATTTGCCTGGAAAACCTCTCTTCACCGTACTCCCTGATTATGCGCTCGAGTTCTTCTTCGCTTGATTCAGACAAGATGTCCCTGGCCGTCCTTTGGCCTGCAGGATTCATCCGCATATCCAGCGGGGCTTCTGCCCAGTATGAAAACCCTCTCTCGGCCTTGTCAATCTGCCTTGACGACACTCCCAGGTCCAAGAGAGCTCCGCTAATCCTAGGTACCCCGAACCGGGCCAATGCTTCAGGCAGTTCCCGGTAATCCCATTTCACTACCTTGAAACGCCCTTTGAATCCTGAAATCAGACGCTTGTCCGATACGGCAACTGCTTCGTCGTCAACATCGATGCCAAGAACATATGTGCCGGAGCTGCTGCCAAGAATCTCCCATGAATGGCCGCCGTCACCTACTGTACAATCTACGACCAAATGTCTGGCTCTCTCCAAGATGAAGGAGAGAACTTCTTCAACCATGACAGGTTCGTGTCGTATGTTATCAATTGGTTCGCCGTTCATATGCCAGCTACACTTTCAGCCAAAATAGAGAACCCTTCTTCAAGATCTATCTTGGTCTTTTCCCAAGAATCTTTATCCCAAATCTCAATTCTGCTTCCAACACCTAAAATGAAAACATCTTTAATAAGGCCGGCGTACTCGCGGAGGTTCTGCGGGAGGTTGACCCTGCCCTGTTTATCAGGTTCAGCTTCTGTGGCACCCGACAAAAAATACCTGGTAAAATTGCGCGAATCTTTTTGATTTATGGGAATGGTCTTTAGCTTGTCCATAACCTGAGCCCATTCATCAGAAGGGTAGACGAATAAACACTTGTCCAAGCCCCTGGCAACAATAAACCTGGGGCCGAGACTTTCCCTGAACTTTACAGGTAAAGCCACCCTGCCCTTGCTATCCAGAGTATGAAGGTATTCTCCGACGAAGCCGTTCATCCGGGCCACACTTCCCCACTTCTCCCCACTTGATGCCCCTATTCTCCATATATATCGTAAACTCCTGCTTATTTGTGAGTCTTTATGAAAAAAGTTTTGGACTTAAGTGGCGGGCTTATGAGGCCTGAATATAAGAACCGCCACTTAACAGTGGCGGCCAGCCAACGAACAAAAGCAGTCTTATTCTTCTAAGGGGTTTCTGCGTGTACGTGGGCTAAAACATAAGAGACGGCCTCCCTCTCAAGGCAAAATGCGCCTGCATCGCATTTAGGACACTTTAAGAGAAAACCGCCTCTTGTACCTTGATCCTCAGTTTCGAGACTTTCAACCTGTACTAACCCCTGGGCCCCACAAGTGAGACAGATGTACTCAACCATCCTGGGTGGCCTTTCCACTATTCAAAGCCCCCTTAATCATGGATTTTGATGGACCGCGTACTCCCAAGAGAAATTACTCCACTACTATAGTCTATTCTTTTCAGCCGTCTGATTTCCTTCCTCCCGGCACAAGAAAGACTCGCCAAAACTCAAGGGCCTTTTCAGTATCTTGTCCACGTAGGCAAGGGATAGTCACTCTCTATGCAAATTGCTTTGTCTCTGCAAGACTCTTGCCATAATTAGCAAGGAGCCCGAACTTGCAGCTCAGGCTCCCCGGATCTTGATCCCTCAATGGCTCTTCATGACGATTTTCGTCCATGCCAATAGCCTATTCCTCAGTGCACTTCCTCAACCAGTTCTATTAGAACACCAAAGGTGCTCTTGGGATGTATGAATGCTACTTTCGTGCCGTGAGCTCCAGGCCTAGGTTCCTTATCAATAAGCCTCAATCCCTGGGCCTCGGCATTCTTTAGGGCTTCTTCAATAGAGTCAGTCTCAAAGGCCACATGGTGAAAGCCCTCTCCTCTAGAGGCCAAGAACTTGGCAACAGGGCTATCTTCTGACGTAGGCTCGAGAAGTTCCAACCTGCTCTCTCCTACCGGAAGAAATGCTACCCTTACCTTCTGGGAAGGGACCTCTTCAATCCCACCAACCTCAAGATTCAACGCAAGTTTCAGTGTGTTTACTGCACTGTCCAGATCCTTGACTGCAATCCCGAGATGGTTAATCTTCGTTAACACAGGGCACCACCCTTTCACGGAATTCTCGCCGAACACTTTATATGTCTTGGCCAGGGCGATATACGCCAAAAACGCCTCTTAGAACCTGGCAAATCTCGCCTATAGTTGCATAAACCTTAACAGCTTCAAAAATCGGCGGGACCAGATTGTCTTGCCCTCTGGCTGCAGCCTCAACAGCCTTAAGAGCACTGGCAACTGCCTGCCCGTCTCTTCTTTCCTTAAGGCTCGCAAGCCGCCTTTTCTGGCCTTCACCAATCGCCGGGTTTACTCTCAGCAAGTTCTTGGGCTGTTCTTCTTCAACCTCAAAGCAGTTTAGGCCAACAACCTTCTTCTGCTTGGCCTCTACCGCCTTCTGGTACCTGTAAGCGCTATCCTGAATCTCTCGCTGCATGAATCCTTTTTCGATGGACTTTACGGCACCGCCCATATCATCAATCTTCTTGATATATTCAAGGGCTTTGCTTTCCAGCTCGTCAGTAAGTTTCTCAATGAAGTAACTGCCCGCCAGTGGATCAATTGTATCGGCAACGCCGGTCTCGTGAGCGATGATCTGCTGTGTTCTAAGAGCTATTCGCACTGATTCCTCAGTGGGCAAAGCCAGGGCCTCATCCCTCGAGTTAGTGTGCAGCGACTGGGTGCCTCCAAGAACTGCTGCCAGGGCTTCCATTGCTGTTCGGACTACGTTGTTATCAGGCTGCTGGGCAGTGAGCGATGATCCTGCAGTCTGAGTATGGAAACGAAGCATCATGGATTTTGGCTTCTTGGCCATGAAACGTTCTTTCATGATCCTGGCCCAAATCCTCCGGGCAGCCCTGAACTTGGCAATTTCCTCAAAGAAGTTCATGTGGCTGTTGAAGAAGAAGGACAGTCTGCCTGCAAAGTCATCAACGTCCAGCCCTTTATCAATAGCGGCCTGAACATATGCAATTCCGTCTGCAATTGTGAATGCAATCTCCTGGGCGGCAGTACTTCCGGCTTCCCTTATGTGATAACCGCTTATCGATATTGTGTTCCATGACGGAATATTCTTTGAGCAATACTCAAAAACATCTGTAACCAGACGCATTGATGGCTCCGGCGGGAAAATGTATGTGCCCCGGGCAACATACTCTTTCAGAATATCGTTCTGAACCGTACCGCTCAATTTATCCGGGCTCACGCCTTGCTTTTCACCAACTGCCTGGTACATAGCAAGAAGAATGGCAGCCGGAGCGTTTATGGTCATAGATGTAGAAACCTTGCCAAGGGGAATTCCGTCAAAAACCACTTCCATGTCTTCGAGCGAATCGATGGCAACGCCAACACGCCCCACTTCGCCCTCGGCCAGGTCATGGTCAGAGTCATATCCTATCTGGGTGGGCAGGTCAAACGCTACACTCAAACCTGTCTGGCCCTGATCCAGAAGGAACCGGAACCTTTCGTTAGTCTCCTGGGCTGTGCCAAAACCTGCATATTGGCGCATGGTCCACAGCCGGCCCCTGTACATAGTAGGCTGGACTCCCCTGGTAAAAGGATGCTGGCCAGGAAACCCCAATTTGCCGAGATAATCCCAATCTTTAAGATCTTCAGGTGTACAGATGCGTTCTACAGAGATTCCTGAATCGGTGGAAAAATCCTCTTGCCTTTCAGGAAACCTGTTAAGAACCTTCGCCAGAGCCCCCTGCTCCCACTTTTCTCTGGCCTCTTTGATCATATTCCACAGACCCCCTTTGGTATCTGACTTGATCGTATAAAGCGCCTGTCTGGGGCTAAAGTGACCTGGCAGCCTCAAATCCTGCAGCAAAGGCCTTCTTGTTAAGTTCCTCGGTCCCCTTAGGAACCCTGTCCAGAATTGCAGCAATAACTGCATCTTCCGGAACGACACCTGTTACGCCGATAATAAGCCCCAAAGCAACGATATTGGCCACAATTTCCCGTCCCAGTTCCCTGGCTTTCGCGCTTATAGGGTACTCAATTATCTTTGCATCCAATCCGGAAACCGGCTTGACGTATGTTGTATCGACGATGATTTTCCCTCCGGGCTTGACTTTGGAAGCATACTTATCAGCTGCCTCCTGGGCCATTACCACTAATACATCAGGAGTCTTTACTTCAGGGTAGTCAATTTCATCTGATGAAATGATAACGTCGGCTCGTGATGCTCCTCCCCTTGATTCGGGGCCATAGGACTGGGTCTGAACTGCATTCAGATCAGTATACTCTGCACAAGCCTCGGCCAAAATTATCCCTGCAGTAATGAGCCCCTGTCCACCTTCTCCTGCAAGGCGAAGTTCCAACCTCATTACTCTTCACCTCTTTGCCGTATCTTTTCAACAAGTTCAGCGTAAATCTCTGTAAGTTCCGGAGCTTCGCTCTTTGCCAGCACTCCGATTGGGAATTTACCTTCCCGTTCTTCAGGGCCCATTTTGTCCCAGGATGCTTTCATGACTGAACGGTCTTTGAACCAGTTCATCATATCCAGAGGCGTCCTCAGCTTATTTCTCCTGCCGAAATAGGTTGGGCACTGGGATAACGCATCCACAAAGGCAAAACCCTTATGGGAAATGGCTTCCTTTATCATGTTGGTAAGGTGCCTGGCATGGTATGTGGTGCTGCGTGCAGCAAATGTCCCACCGGCGCCTATCACCAAATTGCACAGATCAAAGGGCCGTTCAATCATTCCGTAAGGCGCAGTTGTTGCGTAACTGCCCTGAGGAGTAAGTGGTGAATACTGGCCTGATGTCATTCCGTAGATATTGTTGTTGAAGCAAATCACTGTTAGGTCAAGATTCCTGCGTGCTGCATGAATAAGGTGGTTACCGCCTATTGCAGCAGCATCGCCGTCACCGGTAATCACAATAACACGCAGCTCAGGACGGGCCATCTTAATGCCTGTTGCAAACGCAATGGCACGTCCATGGGTAGTGTGAAGAGTATCAAAGTTAAGGTATCCCGGAGCTCTGGCTGAACACCCAATTCCGGATACGATAACAGTCTTCTCAGTATCAAGGCCCAGCTCGTCAACGGCTCTGACAATAGCCTGGGTTATGATACCGTGGCCACATCCAGGGCACCAAATATGGGGAAGTTTCTTCATCCTAAGGTATTTTTCCAGCGGAAGGGCCATGTTACATCGCCTCCTTTATCACAGCAAGGATCTCGTCAGGCTCAATAAACTGGCCCGCAATCTTGTTAATAGGCAATACCGGGCAGCTATCTCCAATAACTCTCTTAACAGGTAGAACCAGCTGTCCTAAGTTCATTTCAGGGACAATGACCGCCTTGGGTGAGCTCTTTTTGACTTCCAGAAGGGCATTCTCCACAAAAGGCCAGATGGTAATAGGCCGCAAGAGCCCTGCCTTTATCCCCTGGGCACGTGCGTCTTTGACTGCCTTCTTTGCGGATCTTGCAGTTCCGCCGTAAGCGAACACAACCACTTCGGCATCGTCCATAAAGAACTTCTCTGTCTTGCTCAGTTCGTTTTTCTTTGAGCTTATCTTCTCGTTAAGCCTCTTAATCTGCTTTTCGCCAATTGCAGGGTTGTTTGTGGGGAAACCGTCCTCTCCGTGGGTCAACCCTGTAACGTGAAACCTGTATCCGTCACCATAGGCCGCCAGGGGAGGAACTCCAGGTACCTTTCCCTTGTCCATGGCAAACGGTTTGTACTGCTCCGGAGGAACGTCAGGTTTCTCACGGTTCTGGACAACCAGACTATCCTTTTCCGGCAGGACTACTTTCTCTCTCAAGTGCCCTACCATCTCATCCATCAGCAAAATAACAGGAGTACGGTACTCTTCTGCTATGTTAAAAGCCTCAACTGCAAGGGTGAAGCATTCCTGAACAGAAGATGGCGAAAGGGCGACTATCTCATGGTCTCCGTGGGCACCCCATCTTGCCTGCATAACGTCTCCCTGGGCAGTTGAAGTTGGCATTCCGGTTGAAGGGCCAACACGCTGAACGTTAACGACGACACAAGGTATCTCGCCCTTAACTGCAAAACCAAGGTTTTCCTGCTTCAGTGAGAAACCGGGCCCACTGGTTGCAGTCATGGACTTAACGCCTGCCAGAGAGGCTCCGCACACTGCTGCCATACTGGCGATTTCGTCTTCCATTTGCATGAACCTTCCGCCTACCTTGGGTAGCTTGGCGGCACATTGTTCAGCAATCTCAGTAGAAGGAGTAATGGGATAACCTGCAAAGAATCTTAGGCCTGCAGCAATTGCCCCTTCAACACACGCTTCGTTACCTTGAAGAAGCCTGGCTCTTTTTTTCAACATTTCTCCTCCCTCCTCTTTACAGAGATTGCAAAGTCAGGGCAGTGCATCTCACACATAAGACACCCAATACAACGCTCGGCGTCTTTAACACTTGGAACTTCTTTCATTTCCAGGACCTGGCGTGGGCAAAATTCTACGCATAGCCCACATTTCTTGCACCATTTGGAGTTCACTGTTATCTCCCATGGTAACTCTTGGCCCACCACTAATCGCCTCCTACTTGGAATTCCTATTTCTATGCTCTAAAACAGAGGATCGTAGAAGGTTCACCGACCCGGCATCGGGCTTGTAGATGAACTCTATGATCTGGGTTCCCTTCTTAACCATCGAGGCCACCTCTCTCAGCCTCCCTGGAGAAACAATTACAGCTCGTTTACCCTCGAGCTTCCTTTCCAGGGATAGGGGGTCCTTTCCGGTGTAGACCTGGATTTCAAGCTCTCTGATCCCGGCAAGTTCTACAGACTTCATGACTCTTTCGGCAAATGCTTCCGAAAGGCATACCAATAGCACTTTGGCCCCATGTGGAAGCCTGGCTATTTTGACTATAGACTCAATAACCGGGTCAAGGGCTATGCCCAGAATGCTCCCCTGTCGCTCCGGAAACCTGCTGCGTACTTCATCCAGGTGGAAGAATGTAGTTACAATGAGGTCTGCTTCCTTAACAATGCCAGCTGATTCTTGGCCAGTGTCGAGATTATCAATAAGCACAGGCATAACTCGTACTCCTGTTCCTAGCTCAATCTCCCGGGCAAAGTAGTCTAGCTGCTCTCTGTTGCATTCAAGAAATGCCATTTTCACTTCTTGGAGCATCTGACGTCTCTGTTCTATCCGGTTTCCGGCCATGGCCAAGAATTCGTCAAGGCTTAGGCCCAAAGACAAAGTATCTTCAATTGCAATGTCTATGATCCTTCCAAGCCTTTCGCGCTTGTTCTCCATTCTTAGAAGGTCATCTGCTTCTGCAACGAAAGTACCTCGCCCCTGCCTGGACGTAATCAGGCCCTCGGTTTCCAACTGGCGGTAAGCAAGGCTCACTGTATTGCGGCTAACCCCCAAGCTGGCTGCCATTTGCCTTTCTGTTGGCAGTCTTTGACCCTTCCTCCAATACCCAGAAGAAATCAAATATCTGACATTCCGCTTCAACTGAAGATGAATGGGGAGGTCGCCCTTTCTGTTTATCTTGAAAGGAATATCATATTCCATATCTGTCCCTCCCCCGGCATTACCGGCACGCTTGGTGTTGCCAATTTGCTTCATTGGATCTATCCTTCATTCCTTTGAAGAGATCATAGTATCTATCATCTCATTCGCCAATGAAGCACTAATCTCCTTCATCCCACAAGTAATTATAGCAAAAATAATCCGGGCATAAAGCCCGGATTGGATCACTTCTTAGGTCCAAGTTTGCAACTATGTAGAGTCAGAACATTAATCCCTCAAAGTTCTTGCAACACCTGTCTTAATTACTTCCACTTCAACCTTTTCAGCGACTCTGACTTTCACTGATAAATCCTCAACCTTGGTTATGACCCCTACCATTCCACCGTTTGTAAGGATCTTGTCCCCTGGTTTAAGTGCCCGTATCATTTCGGCCCTTTCCCTTTGCTCCTTTTGCTGAGGACGTATCATAAGAAAGTACATGAGCCCAAAAAGCATGGCTATCCACAGCACATTTCCGATTATCGGATTCTGTGTTAGTCCGCCCAAGTCAAAAACCTCCTTTTGCTTACAATTAAGTCAGTATGGTTCCTTGTTCGACGAAAAACCCGGATCACCTTGTTATCAAGGGACAAACATCACTAAACAGGATAGAGTTCTTCTATTTCGGCCCTTAAACCCGAAAGTGTACCCTGAGCTACACAGTGCCGGATTCGATCCATGAATCTCTGAAAGAACCGTATGTTGTGAATTGAAAGAAGGGTCCAAGCAAGACTCTCCCGTGCCGTAAACAAGTGCCTGATATAGGATCTGGAAAAACTCTTACAGGCTTTGCAGTCACACCCTTCTTCAATAGGCAGAAAATCCTCAGAGAATGACGCGTTCTTGAGATTGGCCGGGCCTCGAAAAGTAAAGGCTCTGCCGTGCCGGGCATTTCTTGTGGGCAGCACACAGTCGAACATGTCTATGCCTGCCATTACGCCTTCTATGAGGTCCAGCGGGTGGCCCACTCCCATCAGGTACCTGGGTTTGTCTTTCGGAAGATACTCAGTAGTATGATGTAAGATCTCATAAAATTCTTCCTTGGACTCTCCTACTGATAGCCCTCCGACAGCGTATCCCGGGAAATCCATTGCCGCAAGTTCCATGGCACAATGTTTCCTTAGTTCAGGATAAACCGAGCCCTGTACTATACCGAAAAGGTTCTGGGTATCAGGTATATCTACTCTTTTAGCCCTAGTCGCCCACAGTATTGTCCGGTCCATTGCTTCCCGGGCAACATCAAATGGTGCAGGGTGCTTAATGACCTGGTCAAGGCACATTATGATATCGGCTCCGAAAGCAGTCTGAGCCCTTATGGAATCCTCAGGGCTGAACCTGATAAGGCTCCCGTCTATGTGGGATCTGAACACAGCCTGTTCATCTGAAATTGTCACCATGTGCCCGAGGCTCATTATCTGAAAGCCACCGCTGTCTGTCAGGATTGAGCCCGGCCAATTCATAAAAGAATGAAGCCCTCCTGCAGCCCGTATTGTATCCGGGCCCGGCCTGAGATACAGATGATATGCATTAGAAAGGATTATCCGCGAGCCTGTATCCCACACATCTCCCGGTAATACAGATTTGACAGTGGCCTGAGTTCCTACAGGCATGAAGACGGGAGTGCGGAATTCTCCGTGAGCCGTCTTTATTTTCCCCAGCCTTGAGCCTCTGTGTTCCTGAGACACGTCATATCTTAATCCCACCAAGATTCGTCCCTCTCTTTATGTACTTACAATATGAGCATTGCATCTCCAAAGGAAAAGAATCTGTATCTTTCCCTTATGGCCTCACGGTAAGCCTCCGAGATCAGATCTTTGCCTGCAAATGCGCTAACCAGCATAAGCAACGTAGACTTTGGAAGGTGAAAATTAGTTATCAGACAATCTACAACTTTGAACCGGTACCCTGGGTAGATGAAAATATCAGTGTCTCCTTTGTATGGCTTGATCAAGCCACCCTTTTCACACGAGCTTTCAAGTGCCCTAACTGCTGTGGTGCCTATGGCAAAGACTCTATGCCCCGAAGTCTTGGCCTGATTAACTACAGAAGCGGTGTCTTCGCTTATTTCGAAATACTCTCTGTGCATCTGGTGCTGTTCAACAGTCTCTTCTGTAACCGGCCTGAAAGTCCCAAGCCCCACGTTCAGTGTTACGGGCACCACAACTACTCCTTTTGCTGAAATGGTATTCATGAGTTCAGTCGTGAAGTGAAGCCCTGCAGTTGGAGCTGCTGCCGAACCGGGTATCCTGGCATAGACAGTCTGGTACCTTTCAGGATCTTTGAGCGGCGCCTTTATATACGGCGGCAACGGAACGTTCCCTACACGGTCCAGCACGTCGTTCCAATTGCCTTTGTAACTGAACTTTACCAGCCTTCCCCCAAAGGAAGTCCTTTCCTGGACAGTGCCTGTGATTTCAGGGTCTCCGGATTCGCCAACGAAAATCTGCTCTCCGGGCCTAGCCTTATTCCCCGGCTTGACCAGGCATTCCCACAAGTCAGTGCCTACAGGGTTTAGTAGAAGAATCTCCACTTTCCCTCCTGACTTTCGACGCCCAAACAACCTAGCAGGTATGACTCGCGTATTGTTGACTACAAGTACATCGCCTGGCTCGACATAACTTAGAATATCTGCAAAGGATCTGTGGCTCAGGCTGCCTTGTTTCCTATCAACCACCAAGAGCCGTGACTTATCCCGGTCAGGTATAGGAGTCTGTGCTATTAACTCCTCTGGAAGAAAATAATCGAATTCCTGGGTCTTCATTGTGATTATGCTACCACCATAGTTCAATATTAGTTGCAGGATAATAGTACATCAGTATCTGGCTGAAATCTGCACCTTGGCCAGCCATTGCCCTGGCTCCCCACTGAGACATCCCTACTCCGTGCCCCCAACCACGTCCATGAAACAAGAAAGTAAGGGGCCCATCATGGCCAGGTGAAACAACAAACGCGCCATTTGATGCAATGGCACCGGCCCCGTCTCCAACTATCGTGCAGCCCCCTAAATCCACTGACTGTATACTGCTTCCATTGTCAACTGATACCGGGAGACCGGGGTTAAGGCATCCCCGAGTCTCCTGATTGCCACCATGACGGAATACAGAAAACCAGAGGCTCCTCAAATCCATGATTAACCTAAACTCATTACCCTTCACTCTTAGGTCTCCATTGGCTGAACTCAAATTAACTCCAAACCACCTGCCTGATACTCCTGGCTCGAGCCCTGTAATCATGTCAACCGGCCCTGCCAGGCCGGCCTGTGCCATTTTGTGTGTTACCGTATCTGCATCAAAAGATATTTCCCACTGGGAATACGGGGATGAGTGGGGAACCTCTTCCACTCCTGTCAGGTATGGTATGGCCCCTCCCCACACAAACCTGGAGTCCTCTGTCATGCCGGCTGCATCAGCGTGAAAATACGCACCTACAGGCAGCTTCTGGTAAGTCAATATTTGCCCCTTTGTCAAAATACAGGATTCAATCGCCCTTGGGTCTTCGTATGCTTTTCCCCTGTAGATCTGGTCAGTTGCCCATATCTTGATGTCACCTGAAGCCAAACTACGTGTTTGAAGAAGTGCCCTATTGGAAACAGGGGTAGAACCGTTAGGTGGGCAGGCCTTGTAAAGCGCATATGTCCGCGAGGCTACTGCCTGCGCTTTCAGGGCCTCAACGGGCCAGCCGCTTGGGATCTCACAAGACACAACTGACCACAGGTACTTTTCAATATCAAGAAGATTCGCAACAAAGAGACTTCCGCCTTCTTGTATGACAACTGCGCTTCCCCTGTAAGATCTACCGGTGAGATTCGCATCTGAGTTCGTATGAGCCAATATGCTGAAAAAAGCATCAGTTTCCGAAGAGGGGGCAATCAGAACAGGGCCTAATGTTTGAGCATTCCATGCAGTGCCGGCAGTTGATGAGGCACTGAGGACAATCTTACCCTCCCTGGCCTCTAGAACAACCTTGTCTTGACCCGAGGCTTGAAAGTCATGGCTATCTGGCATAGAGACTTTGTAATCGCCGGAAACTCCAAGGGAGAGTGATGAACACCTGGTGAGCCCCACCAAAATTTCAGGTTCAACCCCTGAAGCAATGCCTGGCTCTTGAGCACCAACCCGGTGGGCTGGAGCGAAGATCCCGGCAATTGCCGTAAGAGAAACTACAACACCTAGAACAATTGCCTTTTTCAGCGTTTTCTTATCAGCCATAGTAGAATTGAAAGGCCCAGGCTTAACAGGATGGACGTAGCCAGGGGAAAGTAAAACGTAAAATTGTCTCGCCTGATGACAATGTCTCCAGGCAACCTGCCAAGGTTGAAAAACCTCCCGCCTAACACAAACAACGCCCCAAGCAGCGCCAAAAACGCCCCTGCAATAATCAGCAAGCGGCCCAATTCACCTAAGCCTAGCACCTAACTGGTCACCTCCCATGCTAAATTCGCATCCACAATACTTCTGCATGTACATATGGTTTCCTCTGGCCATCTGCCGCGACCGAAAGTATCCGCGCCTTAGGTCTCTGTAGACAAAAGGTATCCCATATTCACCAGAGACTCTCTCCATAGTGTTGAGGATACCCTCATGATATTGATAAGGGCTTACCAGTAAAGTGGTAGAGAAAGCGTCATACCCTTCATCTTTAGCCAGTGATGCTGCCTTCTTAAGCCTTATGTAGTAACATATTTCACAGCGCCGCGGCTTCTCTAAATCTTCCGAAACAGCCGCAAGCCATTCCTGGTGGGGAACCAGTATACGCCTGGCACTGAGGTTATTCTCTTCTGCCCACCCGGCGTAAGTATGCCACCGCTTTTCTTCCTCTTCAGCAGGGTATATGTTTGGGTTGAAGTACAACCCATCCACTGAAAACCCCTGTGACCGGAAGAAGTGGAACGGGTAAGTTGTGCACGGCCCACAACACGAATGGAGAAGCAGTCTCAAAGGTCCTCAAAAAGCCCCTTTCTGTTAGCCGCGTTGCCGACTATGTACTCAATAGCCTTTTGGGTAGCCACCCTTCCCCTAGGCGTCCTCTCCAAGAACCCCATCTGCAACAAGTATGGCTCATAAACGTCTTCCAGAGTACCGGGATCTTCGCTTAAGCAAGCAGCCAGAGTAGATAGCCCAACAGGCCCTCCACCGTAGTTGTTGATTATAGCCGAAAGAATCATACGGTCCAACCCGTCAAGGCCGTAGGAGTCTATATCCAAAAGTGCAAGTGACTCCATTGCTGCCTGCATATCGATCCGCCCGTCTCCCTTTACCTGAGCATAATCGCGAACCCTTCTAAGCAGCCTATTTGCAATCCTGGGAGTGCCCCTTGACCTCCTTGCAATTTCCATTGCCCCTTCACTGTCTACGGAAACCCCCAGTATCCTTGCTGATCGTGAGACCACCTCAAGTAGTTCAGAATCAGTGTAAAACTCCAGGCGGAATGCAATCCCAAATCTGTCACGCAAAGGCGACGTAAGAAGGCCACTCCGGGTGGTAGCGGCTATCAGGGTAAATCTAGGGAGTTTGAGACGGTAAGTCCTTGCAGCAGGCCCTTTTCCGGCAATCCAATCAAAACTGAAGTCCTCCATAGCCGGGTACAATGCTTCTTCAGCTTGATGGTTCAATCTATGGATCTCATCAATAAACAATACATCCCTGTCTTCCAGGCTGGTTAGAATGGCCACAAGATCACCTGAACGCTCTATTGCCGGGCCTGACGTAACCCTAATCCCTACTCCGAGCTCATTTGCGATTATGTGGGCAAGAGTGGTTTTGCCCAGTCCCGGCGGGCCTGACAGCAAGACATGGTCAACAGCATCTTGCCGCTGCCTGGCCGCTTCAATATATACAGCCAGGTTTTCCTTGATTCTCTCCTGCCCTATGTATTCTACAAGGCTTAGCGGCCTTAGAGATACTTCTGCTATTTCATCTTCAGGTGTAGCCTGTCTTGATATTATTTCTCTAGAATCTGGCAAGATACTTCAAAGCCTCCCGAAGCAGCGTTTCAAGGTCATTGGAAGAAACCGACTCACTTGCGCGCAAAAGCGCAGCATCAGCTTCTTGCTTTGTGTACCCAAGGGCTAACAAAGCATCGGCTGCTTCATCAATAATACCAGGTTGTCCAACAACCGGGTTGGATTTATCCTTAGGCAGCCCGATTTTATCTCTGAGTTCGACAATTATCCTTCCGGCAGTTTTCTTTCCTATACCGGGAAGCCGGGTTAAGACTTGTTCGTCCTTGGACAAAACAGCCTTGTAGAACTCCTGTACCGGTAAAGATGAAAGAACACCTACTGCTGTTCTGGGCCCGACGCCCCGAACCGTTAAGAGCATGTCAAAAAGGGCACGGTCCTCAAGATTCTTGAACCCGTATAGATGCCATCCATCATCGCGGACCAGCAGCCGGGTATGCAAGTGAACCTCTTGATTTACCGGCAGGCTGTTCCATAGGCCTGAAGGCACGTTTACCTCAAAACCTATGCCGCCTACCAGGATAGTTACGCTGTCTTTGCCTTTTGATGCCACATGGCCCTTGAGTTCTGATATCATCTACGCTTTTCCTTTTCTGCCGGTGTTTTAAGGCTGCGTGCAACCACTGCCCTGAATGACCTTTTGATCCCTGCCGATACAGCTACAGCCAGGGCATCGCATACATCGTCAGGCCTTGGGGTCCGTGACAGGCCAAGGATACTCTTGATCATAACGCCTACCTGTTCCTTGGTTGCGCTGCCATAACCTACTATAGACGATTTTACCTGCAATGGGGTTACTTCTTCCAATGGAATGTTCCGCATACCACCAACCAGCAAGCAAACACCTCTGCCGTGTCCAACTGCAATAGCTGTCTTGGCGTTCTTGGCAAAAAACAGCTCCTCTACTGCCATCAAATCAGGGGAATACTTGTCTGCCAGTGAAGTCAGGCTCTCATAGATCAACAAAAGCCTAGCCGGGAGGCCCTGATCCTTACTTGTAACTATGCAACCATAATCGACCGGGGTAAAATTCTGGCCCTTTGAGTCAACAATACCCCAGCCTGTCCTCTCGATACCGGGATCGATTCCCAGAATACGCATGATAATACCCCCGAATAGGGGTTCGACGGCTCAATCTGTGATTCCTTCCAGGTATGACTTGACCAAGGTATCAAGATTCCCTGGGTCTTCGTCAAACAGCACAACTCCAAGCCTGAGCTTATCCTGAGTTTCCTGATGGATAATCGATGATTCTGTCAGTGCTTTCAAGTCGTAGACAATATGGCGTTCGTCGGCGCTCTGGCCTCTAAAAACCCTTACGTTTCCACCCTGAATCTTGATCAAACGATAATTCTTGTGGTTTGGGCACCAGTCGTTAACAACCTTCAGCAGTTGAACTGTTTCCGAACTTTCGCCCATTGCATTCCAGTCTTCAGACAAAGAGGCCAGGAAAGACTCAAGCCCACCCTGGTCTATGTCCTCACTTACTGCGCTGGTATCGTCGCACTTCTGATACCTGGTGATATAAGTGACTCGCACTGAAGAAACCCGAGAGTCGTGATTGCCCGCCCCATGAAATATCAATCGTTGCCATAGCGGTCTTCCGAAAAATGCACCTCCGCCAAGGGCAACTAACATAAGCCCAATCAAGGCCAACTGTTTTCTGGAATACCGGTTATTTTCTTTCATCATTCCCTCCCTCCAGGCAAATTTAGGATTTCCCTGGAAAGAGGGGGATATTCACTGTTTTCTATGCATTCTGGTCCAATATGTCCTCGGGAATATCGAAGTTAGCATAAACTCTTGAGACATCATCATGAGACTCAAGCAAATCAAAGAGAGTAAGCATCTTGGCTGCGTCGTCGCCGTCAAGATTAACGTATGTCTTAGGCAGCATAGTCAGTTCAGCCGTCTGCACATCAGCACCGGCTTCCTCAAGCCTTATCTTTACCTGCTCAAGCTCGGCCGGATCTGAATATACCTCGAAGACATCTTCCCCGGTTTGCATGTCGAGAGCCCCGGCTTCGATGCACATTTCCAAAGCCTCTTCTTCGGTTAGGCCGCTACGTCCAATTTCGATGTAGCCACGCTGATCAAACATCCATGCAACAGCTCCGATTTCAGCCAGCTTACCACCGTGCTTTGAGAATATATGCCTGATCTCCGAGGCTGTACGGTTACGATTGTCTGTAGCCGCTTCTGCAAGAACGGCAACGCCGCCTGGCCCATATCCTTCATATGTGATTTCTTCGATTTGGCCGCCTTCCACGTCCCCTATCCCTCTTTTAACAGACCGGTTAATGCTGTCCATTGGAACATTTGCTTGCTTGGCCTTGTCTATGGCCATCTTAAGCCTGAAGTTAGTATCCGGGTTGCCGCCGCCGTGCCTTGCAGCAAGCATCACATCTCTTAAAGCCTTAGAAATAATATTAGACCTCTGTGCGTCTACTTTTGCCTTTTTCCGTTTAATGTTTGCCCATTTCGAATGCCCTGACAAAACTCATTCCTCCTTAAAACCTGTACCCAAATACGGGATCGGGGGAAGGGCCCTTTTGTGCTCACTTCGTTTGTGCATCTGCAAAATCCTTGCCCTTGCTTCTTCTGGTATTTTTTCTCCCATAAGATAACCATCCAAGTCTTTATAGGTAATACCCATTTCCTTCTCGTCGGTTTGCCCCTCCCATAAACCGCCGGAAGGCACTTTTTCCACAATTCTTTCAGGAACGCCAAGATACCTGGAAAGCGCCTTAACTTCAGCCTTTGTAAGGTCACCTAGGGGTTGGATATCAACGCCTCCGTCACCATGCTTTGTGAAATAGCCAACAAACCGCTCAGATTTGTTTGTTGTGCCAACTACAATATAGTTCATCTGGCTGGCATAGTAGTAAAGCGCAGCCATTCTGAGCCTTGGTTTCAAATTAGCCTGGTGCAAAGGTGAATCACCCTGGCCTTCAGGCAATATCTTTGTGAATGCTTCAAAAACAGGAGTAAGATCCAAAACCTCGTACTTGCAGCCAAAATGGCAAAGTACATCGATGGCGTCATCAACATCGGTGTTTTGGAAGCCGCACGGCAACACTAACCCAAGACAGTTTTCGTTCCATGCCTCTTTGGCCAAGGCAACTACTAACGCTGAGTCTATTCCGCCGGATACTCCGAAAACTCCGCCTTTTGCTCCTGCCAAAAGACTAACTTGCTTCATCCAGTCGACAATATAGCCGGCCATTTCCTGGATGTTTCTCAACTGTAACACCTCCAGGGCAGTCCTACACCAACATTATCCTCCAGATGGGACGTATTTGTGAAGGGTTCCAAGAAGATCAGGGGGTAGGATATGGAATAGTCAGGTAAGTATCAGGTACTTTGCCTGGTATGAGTACAGTGGCAAGGGGAATATCGGTTGAAACCTGGGTTCTGGAAGAAATAAGCGGAATAACCACCTGTATTGTGTACGTCACACGCAAGGTGATGTCATACTTTATCTGGTTGATCCCTGTAACCTCAAAACTGTCCAAAACCTTGACATTAACATAACCGTATGGAAATAATGTGACCTTCACGTTAGGGCCTACAGATGCAAGAATACTCGAACCAAAGGCCTGCCCAAGAGGGACATAAATATGAAACCCCTTGAGATCGGCTATAGCCTCTTGGAGCACCGACAGAGATTCGGCTTGAATCTCATTTAAGTTGGCAGTGTTGGTCTGTACGTACAGAAGCTGGCCTCCGTCGCCAACGTGAAAGTCCAGGAGTTTCTTACCTGAAAGAAGAGTGTCAATGTGGCCGTTTACTGCATCAATAATGGCTTCGTTGGCAATTGCTGCGACCCGGGACTCTGAAATTGCTATCAAAGTTGGAATAATGCTTCTTTCCAAAGCCATAAAAGCCCAGGCAAGCAAAAGGCCTAGCCCCAGGCAGACAATCAGGGGCTTCTTAATAGGCCTTTTGCTGTTCAGAAACCTCTTCTTCAAAATAATGAGAAGCTCCCCCAAAAAGAAGTAGCTTCTCATTATTATGCCGGTATCCGGGCTAACGTTCGCGAAACACCGGAAAACTAGCTAATAATCCACTTTTAGGCTACTTTGATCCGGCAAATTCGCCTCTTCCCGACCTGAAGCAAGATCCCGTTTTCAACCTTTATGAGAAAAGAGACATCGTCTATTTTATTCTCATTCACCTTGACTCCCCCACTTTTTATCAGCCGCCTGGCTTCAGATGAAGAAGGAGCAAGGCCGCACATAGAAAGCAATTTGGCAAGGCCCACAGACTCTCCCGGAGCCACTCCTGTAAGGGTTACAACTTCAATCTCCTCTGGGAGCGCGTCCAGGCTAAAAACCCTAAGAAAGTTTTCTTCTGCAGATTTGGCTGCCGAAAGGCCGTAGAACTCTTCCACAATCCTTCTGGCCAATTCTTTCTTTGCATCCATAGGATGGCGCTTGCCTGATGCAATGGCCTGTCTCAGAGTTTCAGCAAAACCAGGAGTTTCTGCAAGCACCAGCTCAAAATAGTCGCCCATGACCTCATCTGGGACAGACATTGCTTTACCATACATATCGTTTGGCTGGTCTGTAACTCCTATATAGTTGCCAAGGCTCTTGGACATCTTGTCTTTGCCATCAGTTCCTACCAAAAGTGGCATTGTAAGCGCAATCTGAGGCTCTTGCCCGTACTGCGGCTGTATGTCCCGTCCCACCAAGAGGTTAAATGTCTGGTCAGTACCGCCGAGTTCTACGTCGGCTCCGATTGCAACAGAATCGTAAGCCTGGGCCAGGGGGTACAAGAACTCGTGAATCCCAATGGGCTGGCCTTCTGTGTAGCGCTTGCTAAAATCATCCCTTTCAATCATCCGGGCTACTGTGAATTTTGACGAAAGGCCGATCAAATCCCTGAAAGTCAGAGGCGACAACCAGGAAGAATTAAACACTACATGGGTTTTTTCAGGATCCAAAATAAGCGTAGCCTGTTCGGTATAGGTCCTGGCATTTGCCTCGACCTCTTCTCTTGATAACTGCCGCCTGGTCTTGGATTTACCGCTGGGATCCCCGATCATCCCTGTGAAATCGCCGATAACAAAATACACTTCATGGCCCAATTCCTGAAACTCCCGGAGTTTTCTCATAACTACCATGTGGCCCAGATGAATATCAGGAGCACTGGGGTCCACTCCCAGTTTGACCTTTAAGGGCCGCTTTTCCGTAAGCGATTGTTTAAGTTTGGCTTTGAGTTCAACTTCAGTCACCAGCATGGCCGATCTCTGGCTCATAATCTCAACCTGGCGATTAACCGTATCTTCTAGATTTCCCAAAGCGCTACACCTCCTTGGGCTTTTCGTTAGATTATACCATCGTTTGCCGTTCCTCAAGAAGGCTGTCGAGACAGAATGGTATAATGATGACACTTTACAGGCGCAATTCTCGTCTAATAACGTGTGAATATGTATAATTGGACTTAATAGGCTGGCAGGTATCAGATACTACCGTGGCCTGCTGAAGCGCTGGAGGTAGAAGCAATGAGAAAGAAAAAAGCAAAACGGGGCTTTAGGGTCCTGGATTTCATAATATACTTGATTTTGGCAGTAGTGTTGGTCGGTGCAGGCTTTGCGACTGCCGTGGTAGTTTCCGCCATTCGGGATCTTCCTGCCCTTGCCAACCTTGAACCTCAAGCCAGCGAAATATCGATACTGTATGACAGTAACGGCGATATATGGACTGAGCTAAGATCGGCTGAGTACCGGGTACCGGTGACTATTAAGGATATGCCACCCCACTTGATCGATGCTGTGCTTGCCGCAGAAGACCACAGATTTTATACCCACCCCGGTTTTGATCTAAAGGCCATCTTCCGGGCTCTATATCAAAACCTGGTAGATGATTCATCGCTCCAGGGAGGCAGTACCATCACCCAGCAGCTTGCCAAAATCGCTTTCCTGGAACAAGACAGAACCATCAAGAGAAAAGTACAAGACGCCATAGTAGCCACTCTTATGGAGCGCAAGTATACGAAAAACGAGATTATGGAAATGTATCTCAATCAAATCCCCTTCGGGCGTGGAGCATATGGAGTCGAAGCAGCTGCCAGGGCTTACTTCGGCAAGCCTGTTTCAGAATTAGATATCGATGAAGCAGCATTTGTTGCAGGAGTCATAAGGGCGCCGTCTTATTATGGTGACAAGTCAAATATTGAACAGGGGTTGAATCGCCGTAATACTGTGCTCAACCAAATGGTTGAATACGGTTTCCTTACCCAGGATGAGGCAGAATCTTGCAAGAGTAAGCCATTGAACATTATCGATCATGAATCTATGGTGGTCACAGAAGGCGGCTATTTCCTTGACCACGTACTCCAGCAGCTTCTTTCCCGTTACCCTTCGGATTTGGTCTACGGAGGCGGCCTGAGGGTTTACACAACATACAGCCCAAAAGCTCAGAAAGCCGCTGAATCAGCAGTTAAAGAAGTTCTGGATCCGGTTTTCCCCTACAAAGACGGCCAGGATAACATTGAAGCAGCCGCAGTAGTAATGGATGTAAGAACCGGGCACCTCCTGGCCATGGTTGGCGGCAGAAAGCACGAAGGGATGCTCGGATGGAACCGGGCCATTGATGCAAAACGACAGCCTGGTTCTTCGTTTAAACCCATTGCGGTGTACGTACCGGCCCTTGAGGAAGGTATGGGCCCTTATACTGTAATTGATGACGCACCGGTAACCTGGGTAGACCCGGCAACAGGAGAAAAGTTTTCCCCCAGAAACTACAGCGGGACCTTCCAAGGCCTGGTGACTATGAGGTCTGCCGTCAGGCAATCACTGAACGTTATCGCCTGTAAGGTACAGGACATGATAGGGCTCAAAAAAAGCCTTGAGATGGCAGAAAAACTGGGAATAACCAGTCTTGTGAAAACTTCTTCCGACGGGCGTTCTGATTTGACCAGATCACTCGCTCTAGGCGGGCTCACATACGGAGTGAGCCCTTTGGATATGGCGGTTGCCTATGGAACCATAGCCAACCGGGGAATTCAAG
Source organism: Bacillota bacterium (assembly GCA_040766745.1). GTDB lineage: Bacteria > Bacillota > Sulfobacillia > Fermentithermobacillales > Fermentithermobacillaceae > JAXGPX01. The sequence continues at coordinate 350,199 of JAXGPX010000001.1, read as the reverse complement.
TTGAACCCTTGTCAATCCTCAAGGTAGAGGACAAGAATGGGAACATATTGGAAGATCACAGGCCTAAGAGAAAGATTGTAGTCTCGGAGCAAACTTCATACCTAATGACTAGCATGCTATACGATGCCCTTACCGTATCCGGTGGGACCGGCAGAGCTGCCTATTTTGGCCGGCCGGCAGCCGGCAAGACCGGGACAACAAGTGACTGGAAGGACGCATGGTTCTCCGGCTACACCCCAAGCACTGTAGGTATAGTATGGATGGGGTACGATCAAGAAAAGACCATGTCTCAATGGAAAATAACCGGAGGAAGCTATCCTGCAAGGATTTGGAACCGGATGATGAGCAAGATTGCTGAGGGAACTCCTGTTGAGCAATTTGCCAGGCCTGATTCGATAGTCGAAATTGAGGTCTGCAACAAGACAGGCCTTCTGCCAGGCCCCTATTGCCCAAAGGAAGATATCATTACCGATCTTGCGGTAAAAGGCAAGGAGCCTAGTTCGTTCTGCAATTATCACCTTGGCAATAATCCAATTGGAAGTAACCCTGGGGACGAGACAGGCAATAACCCGGACAGCAAACCAATGAATGAACCAGGCCAAAAGCCAGGCAATGATCCTGGTATCAGTTCCGGAGGCAATTGATACCCTGCGCGATGGCAGATAGCCTAATTCCTTAACTTTGCCACAGTAACGCCGGTTCCGCCTTCAGATACTTCACCCATGCGGTAACCGGCGATATATTTCCCTTTCGATTGGAGGTACTCCTCGACAGCCTTACGCAACACCCCGGTACCTTTACCATGAATAATCCTTATTTGCGGCAAAGAGGCAAGGAGGGCGTCATCAAGATACTTATCCAATTCAAGAAAAGCCTCTTCCCTGTTCATCCCGCGCAGATCTACCTCATACGATATAGACTGGGCTTTCTCTCCGGGCAACGTCGAGATTTCAGGCCTCGCTGCTTTAGGCTTTGGCCTATGCCTGGGGTTTCTGAGATTTCCAATCTCAGTTCTGAGTTTGAAAGCGCCTATCTGTACAAGAACATGATCGCCTGAAGGTTCTACTTCCAAGACCGTTCCTGGCTCTGTGAAGCCGGATACCTGAACCTGCAACCCAGGCTGTATCTCTTCGGGGGCCACAGGTTCCCCTGTATGCTCCTCTTCAGTTTCAACAGCAAGCTCACCCTGGGCTTGCAAGAGCCGGTTTCGAATTGCAGATGTAGAAGTACTGGCCTCGCCGGTAGTTTTGCGCCGGCTCTCTTTGACCTCGCGTAACGCCTTCTCAAACTCAACCCTAGCCCTTACAAGGATCGACTGGGCCTCGCGCTTGGCGTCATTGATTATCTTCTTCCTGTCAGCTTCCATGGCAGCAAGTTTACTCTCGTACTCTATCCTTAACTGCTCATACAAACTACTTTCCATAGAAACTCTTTCGGCTTCTTGCCTTGCTTCCTGTGACGCAGCCTCCATTTCGGCGATAACATCTTCCAGTTTCACTACATCTTCTTCCATGCTTTCACGGGCTCGGGCAAGTACATCCTCGTCCAGGCCCAACCTCCTGGCAACCAGGAATGCGTTTGAGCGTCCGGGCCTGCCCACTACAAGCCTAAAAGTAGGCACCATATTCACAGAATCCCACTCCATGCTGGCATTGGCCATTCCCATGGTTTTCTGAGCCATGATTTTGAGATCTCCATAGTGGCTGGTGATGACACAGAGGGCACCTGAGTTATGGATTTTCTCAAGGATAGCCTGGGCCAAAGCCGCACCTTCTCGGGGATCGGTGCCGGCACCAAGCTCATCAATCAACACTAGACTGCCTCTGGATGCAGACGCCAATATGTGCTTTACGTTGGTCATATGAGCCGAAAAAGTGCTCAGGTTTTCCTCGATAGACTGTTCGTCTCCGATATCACATAAAATTTCTTCGATGTTTCCGATTTCAGTACGGGAATCACAAGGGCACGGCATTCCGGCCAAGGCCATTGCAACTAAGAGCCCGCAAGTCTTTAGGGTTACTGTTTTTCCGCCCATGTTGGGCCCTGTTACCACTATGGTCCTGTCACCGGATTCATCCAGCGAAAGGTCAAGGGGAACCGGTTTTCCCTTCAGAAGGGGATGCCAGGCCTTAACCAATGACAAGACAAAACTGTCCCTCAGCTGCGGAAAACAACCGTTCCATTTTGAAAGAAGCCTTGCCTTGGCCAGTCCAAGGTCGAATTCGCCCAAAGCCTCAAGCCCGTCAAGAAGGTCCTGGCCTACCTCAGCGATAAAAGCGGAGGCCTCAGCAAGTATTCTCTCGATCTCATCTCTTTCCATAAGTTCCAGTCGCTTAAGCTGGTTTGCCATCTCTACCAGTTCCGATGGCTCCAAAAACAAAGTCTGTCCTGACGCTGATTGGTCATGGACAATACCCTGTACCCTTGATGCATACTCCTGCTTTACAGGCAGTACATACCTGCCGTTGCGAATAGTCACTATAGGCTCTTGCAGGTAGTCAGAAAAAGCCTTTTGACGGGTCATTTCCTCTGCCCGTTTTCTGAGCCGCTCCTGAAATTCCCTGAGGGATTTCCTGATAGACAGGAGCCTGGCGCTAGCAGTATCCTTGATCTCTCCTTGCCCGTCTACAATCTCATCCAGTTTCCCCCTAAGAAACGGCAATTGAGGAACTCGGCCGTTCAATCTGTGAAGGCCGGTAAACTCACTGCCAAGGCGGCCAATCCAAATAGAAACAGTATCAAATGCAACCAGGACATTAAGAACATCCCTGATGTCAGGAGGTGTCAGCACCACTCCTTGCATAACACCTGACACTTTGGTTCTTACGTCAGGGACCTCGGCAATAGAAGGCGAGGAAACCTTAAGCAAAGCACCGGCAATCTCTCGCCCCACTTTCTGGCGGTCTCTAGCCAAAGAGGCATTAACAGGAAAAGCATTTCTTGCAAGAGACCTTCCCATTGGCGTACCGGCCTGTCCGGCAAGAAGTTCCTGTATCTTCTTATACTCAAGAAGTTCAAGAGTTTTGTGATCCATATCGTCTCTCTAAAAGCCCCCGAATCTCTCTAATTGTCTCGTCTCTAAACCCAGTCTTGTATAGTTTCCGCAGCCTTGTACGAACGCCGTAAGATGCCTTTTTTCTTTCTTCCTCAGGAAGGTCTTTGAGTTTGGCCATCTCTGCCGCAAGGAAATCTCTGGCCCCTCCCGGCCTTTCAATGAACCGGCCAATCTCTGTGCCTGCCTCGTCGAAGAGCACAAATACCGGGATAGTCCTTTTGCCATCAGTCAGGTACTTGTCCATGATATCCAAATTGTCATCTCTTGAAAATACATGCAGGCCCAAACACGGGTAGAGTGATGCCAATTTTGCAATAACAGGTAGGTTTTCTACACAGTCTCCACACCATGATTCGGAAATGGCAAGCATCTTTATGGATCCAGGAGCCAATTTCGATGACAGCCACGAAAAGTACCGGTGATCTTCGCCACTTACTTGTGTGTCGTCAAAATTGGCCTTCATGGTGGGAACATTCATGTCGGCTTTACCGAGGTACCCGGCAAAGGACAAAGACCTTTCCAGCCATTCTCTTTCCATAGTTAGTCATCCTCCCTGTTTTCGATTCTTGCTGTCCCAGACTATTATGCCTTATTTTGGAGTCCGCCGGGAAGATGCTCTGTTCTTGATAGGCGTGCTTATCTCAGAATACCGCTTCCTGAGCCGTTCAGAGGAAATTGACATCATGTCATCAATTCTTGAAAGATTACTCATGCCCATATCTTTGACAGATACAGGTTGGGCCTCTTTCTTCAGGATCACAGAAACCTCCCCTGTAGGTTCAAGTACCGCTAAGGCAACATCCTCTATTCGGTCTACGCCTCTTTGGCGCAAAACGATATGGAGGTCGGACAAGGAAACCCTTTCCCGCTTGCGGTTGTCGTGGAGAATCTGCCCATTCATTACAAGGGGAGTAGACATACCCTGGGTCACTTTTTCGGCTCCCCGCCAATGCAAGTTGATTACGCTCAAAACGTACTGGAGGAACGACATGACCAGAATCGGCACAATTCCGTTCCACAAGCTAATGCTCTCTTCTTCCAAAGGCAAAGCGGCGGCAGAGCCGATAATGATTATAACTGTAAGGTCAAAGGGAGCAAGTTGTGCTATTGATCTCTTGCCCATGACCCGCATAGCAACCAAGGTCAGAAAAAACATTGCTACAGATCTCAATGCAACCAGTTTTAAACTGGCCAGCATTTCCTGCAAATATAACTACCTCCAGAGGTAAATCAGCTAATCCCTTTTATTACTCTAGTGGTTAGTATAGCCTCTCATTCGCGAGCGAATCCCTTCCTCCAACTGCTCCTTGTTCAATTTGCCTGACAGGTACCGTTCAATCAACGACGTAATGCCAGGACGGATTTCACCCCTCATAAGAAATTCGTCCAATCTCAATATTCTGGAACCTGACTTTTCAAACTCTGCTATCAAGTCTAGCCTCTCCTCCCGGCTGAAACCGCTTTCCAGGTGGTATACGGGCACATCCTGGATGAAACAAGGTATTCCGCCAATTGCCCTGGCTGCCCACCTACCCCTGGTACGGGCAAGAATCTTCCCTAACTCAAATGCACAGGTAAACTCAGTTTCATCTGTTGCCATAACAGCGTACCCCGGAACAGTGAAGTAGAACCCTGACTGTCCATTAGGGCCTGGAATTGGCAGCATGGCAACGCTTGAGCCCTCTTCGGACAATCTCAGCCATTTCAGCATGTGAGGAGTTACAGGAAACAGGGCTACAGACTGGTTCTGAGCCCACCGGTCAAGGGGCTCTTCAACATAACGGCCGAAATTTGATCCTACCCATTCAACATAGTCGAGTACGTTCTGAACGGCCCAACCACCGTCCAAACCGGCCAGGCCTGAATCGAGAAAACCGGGACTGGCTAAGAAGTAACCGGCCCTGTCCTTAAACTCTTCTGATTCAGGCAGTTTTGAAGCCAAGCACAACCAATGTACATATGAAGGAATACCCATGATCTTTCCGTCATCAGTCCAGTAGGCCATAGATGCGTCTTGGTATTCATCATCAGGCATCACCCCGGTCAGGTCTTGCATACCGGATCCCAAGAATGGCCATTCTGTAGAATATACCAGGGCAGGTTTCTCTCCCTGGTAAGTACCTGTCAGAAGACTTTCAATCTCAGATCTAGACTTGAAAAGAACCTCTATTTTTGCAGCGTTTTCCTTGGCGAAGACCTCGACGGCTTGTGCCACAAGTTCCGAAAACGGGGTTGCACCTGGAAGGTGAGGTTCTTTTGCGTCCCATACCACAATGGTTGCGCCCTGAAAGGAAATTTGGTGAGGTTCCACCGGCCCTCTGCAACCAGGAGCCAAGAGCAATATACCAATCAGTAATGTAAAAAACACATGCAGTCTTCTCACAGGTCTCCCTCCTACTGCCCTTCAACATGCAAAAGCACAAATAGGTCTTTCGATGCCCACTCCTGCCGTCCCAGGCCAAATACCTCTCTGATCTCCTGAACAGCCTCAGACGTTCTTGGGCCGTACCTACCATCACTTGGGCCTGTATCGAACCCGAATTCTCGAAGGGCCTCCTGAAGCCTTACTACTTCGGGGCCTATTGTTCCAGGGCCAAAGGGCCTGCCAAAATCCAGGGGTGGCCTGTATCCCATGATTCTTACCCTTGTTCCGATTGGAACAAGGTCAAACAGCTCCTCTACATCTTCATTGAACATCCTCACACAGCCCAGGCTGGCATAAGTCCCAATAGACCACGGCCTGTTGGTGCCATGGATGCCGTAACCTCCCCAGGGCACATCCAGTGCCATCCACCTGGTACCAAAAGCGCCTCCGGTTTCAAACCCTTTCTCTATGATTTTCCATTCGCCTACAGGAGTAAGAGTGGCCCACTTCCCAACAGCAACAGGGTAAGCTTTCCAAACAACCCCGTTTACAAATGCCGTCAACTGCGCTTTTTCAGTATCTATCTCAAGATGGATTTCCCCTTTGGGCATCTCTTTTGCAGCAGGCTGCAAAGGCCTTACAATTCCGATGCCAAGAGCCTTCCATGTGTGCTGGTTTACAACTCCATTAGGTTCAAGCCAGTAGCTCCTTTGAAATTTCTTCACAGCTTCAACAGCTTCAGTATCATAGACTTCATTGATCGCCCCTGCATAGAAGCCCAGGTCCCTTAGACGTTCTTTAAGTTCATATACATCATGGCGCTTGACAGGCGGTGCCTGAGGAACAAGAGGTTCATCAGTTTCATGGTAACGGAGAGCAGAAGGCACCTGGGATTTCATGCCCGGTGCAAACAGTACTGTCAAGATAAGGACAAGAGCCAAGAACCAAAGCCGGCTAGTCTGTAATCTTCTATTGCCAAGCAAACCCAGACACCTCTCTAAATAGAAAGTAAACTAGAAGCTCAAGGTAAAATATGAATGTATAAAGCGAATTATGAGTACATGCATGGCAGCTCTGGAAAGGGGCCTGGGAAAACGGAAGGGCACACAAAAGCACAAAGAATAGCCGGCAAGGCCCGGAGCCAGGATTTACCCGAACCATGCCGGCAGCTTGCACTAGCTATTCTTCAGTGGGAACCATCTTTCCAAACTTTGTGTATTAATTATTACCCCAGGCTCCAGCCCAGCTCTTCTTGCCGAGGCAGTCATTCCGAAAACCATGTCATCCATACCTGACGGGCTGTGGGCATCTGTGGATACTGCCAGTCTTGCGCCGCAAGATACCGCCTCGAGGGCAAGTTCTTCTGAAAGGTCGAGCCGGTCAGGCGATGAATTTATCTCAAGCACAGTGCCGTTAGAAGCAGCCAGTTTGAACAATCTCTCAAAATCCCCTGAGTACCCGGGCCTACGGCCTATTAGCCGGCCAGACGGGTGTCCTATGATGTCTACGTTGGGGTTGCTTGCAGCTTTTATAAGCCGCTCCACGACACCTGTGTCGGAACCTCCAATATCCTGATGGATTGAAGCTATGACGATATCCATTTTCGATAGCAAACTGTCAGGAACAGCAAGGCTGCCATCTTTCAGTATGTCGACTTCAGCACCGGAAAGGATCTTGATTTGCGGGTACTTTGCAGACACCCTGTCAATTTCATCAAGTTGGGCTTTAATCTTATCAGGGTTAAGGCCGTCTATTACCTTAATCTTGGTTGCATGATCTGTGATTGCTACATAGGAATAGCCCAATTCTACAGCCTTTTCCACCATCTGTTCTACACTACCCAATCCATCAGACCAGGTAGTGTGAAGGTGAAGGTCCCCTTTGACATCTGAAAGCCTGGCAAGGTTAATGGGAAGCCCGCTAACAGATGCTTCCCAAAACTCGGGCCTGTGCCGAACCTCCGTAGGTACGTGGCTGATTTGCAGCTTCTGATACACGATAGCTTCTGTGGCTGCAGGTACCTTTTGCCCTTCCCTGCTAAACCTTCCATTCTCTAAGATGTACCCCTTGTGCAGAGCGAACTCACTGATCCAATCACTGAATTCAGAAGGGCCCGTAAGCATCAAAGATTTTGGGCCAAACTCATCAGCCCTGGCTGTATGTATTTTCAGAGGAATTCCCATATTGGTTGGAAACACAAATGCCTGTTCTGCCTGATTCCATGCCCCGGTCCACAATTCCTCTGAGCCAAATGGGCCAATCTTCCTGGCGGCCACCTGGGCCGCCAGGCGATCGCTGTTTTCTGCTTCAAGTAAAATCTCAATAGATGAGACAGTCTCAAGGGACCTCCTGACTTCACCTACCGGGATTCCTTGTATGCCACATCCGGCAAACGTATCCAGCAAGTGCCTGGCGACAGGCAGTGCCAGGCCAAGGGTTACCCGCCCTGCATACTTCTTGATCTCCCTGAGCCCCTGTCCAATAACCTCTTCCCTCTTGGCACCCAAGCCAGGCACCTTCTGTATAAGGTGGTTATCAACTGCAGCTTCAAGGGTGTCCAAATCGCATATACCCAAAGACCGGTAGAGTGTCCTGGCGGTCTTTGGCCCGATGCCCGGGACTCTTATAAGGTCCAATAAGCCCAACGGGACCTCGTTGGCCAGGTTTTCCAGAAAAGAAGACCTTCCGGCCAATATCATCTCCCGAATTTTCGGTTCAAGGTTTCTTCCGATTCCTGGTACCTCCAAGAGGCGGCCCTGGCGGGCCAATAACTCCAGATCAAAATCGCCGCGCTCAATAACTTCAGCTGCCCTCTCATACGAACGAATCTTGAATGGATCCTCTCCTTTTATCCCGAGAAGGGCAGCAATAGTCCGTAATACATGGGCGATCTCGTATTTGTGCATGGTCATACCCTCAACACAGCGTTAAAGTCACCGGCCAGTCTATCCATAATCCTCTGCCTATCGCCTGCTAGATCCTCTTCTGTAAGGGTCCTGTCTTGAGGCTGGTATACGAGCCTAATTGCGAGGCTCTTGTATCCATGAGGTACAGGGGGTTTTCTCCATATGTCAAACAGACTCACTGAAACAAGGTACCTGCCTGTTTCCTGAATAGCCCTGATTACGTCTCCTCCGGGTGTATCTTCTGGCACTACCACAGCCAAGTCTCTTTCAACAGGCATCAACCTAGAAACAGGTTTGTACTTTTGCTCCCTGGCCATGGAAAGCAGTCCGTCAAGGGAGAGCCATGCCATGGTTACAGGAATGCTCATCTCCAGATTCTTCTGGCAGAGAGGATGTATTTCTCCGATTTCACCGATAACAGACATGTTAGCCATGATCCTGGCAGACCTTCCAGGGTGAAACGGCATTCCGGCTTTAGGTAAGTACTTAAAATCCTCGATTCCCAAAAGGCCCAGCAAAGCTGAGATAACGCCTTTCACCTGGTAAAATCCTGACTTCTCAGGGCCTGACATCCAGGTTTCACTAGCTAAAGTACCGTAGGACAACAGGCCTATTTGCTCTGCCTCAACTGGAAGCTCGCCTGTAGACGGGAAGAAAACTCTTCCGGTTTCCCACACAAAAATACCTGGAATCTTGGACCTCTGATTCACAGAGGCCACCTTCGTAAGTCCGGGCAAAAGGCTTGTTCTCAGAACTGATTCATTGGACGACAGCGGGTTCTTCAGCCTCACAGGATTTCCTCTTGGATCATCTGAAGTCCATCCAAGATCCAGGAGGTCCTCAGGTGCCAGCAGAGAATTGGTAACACTCTCTAGCCCCCCAAGGCCTACAAGCATGGCTCCGATCTTGTCTTTATGCAGTTTTCGAAGATCAGTAATGCCTCCCGGGACAGCTCTTGAAAGATCTCCGGCTCCTAAACTGTCATACCCATGGTGCCTTGCGATCTCTTCCACCAGGTCTACTTCTTCCTGTATATCTACACGCCTTGGAGGCACAACAACAGATATTGAATCTAAACCGGCATCAACCTTGAAGTTTATCCCTTCAAGCAACTCCTTGCACTCCTCGGGGGCAAAGGCTCTGCCAAGTATCCTCTCAACCGTCTTCATGCGGAGGACAATATTCTTTGGGCTCAATTCAAGACAGTTAGTTTCGGCGTAACCACAGCCCGACTTGCCACCGGAGAAGCCGGCCATTAGATCTGCCGCCCTTTCTGCAACTGCCGCCTGGGCAGTTGCATCAGTTCCTTTTTCAAAGCGCAGTGCAGCTTCGGTTCTGAGCCTTAATCTTTGAGATGCAAGCCTTACAGAGAGTGGCCTGAACCATGCAGACTCAATAAACACCTTTTGGGTATTTTCAGTGATTTCAGTAGACTTGCCTCCCATTATTCCTGCAACAGCAACAGCCCCTGAAGCATCTGCGATGACTATGGAATTCTCAGGTAACACCCGTTCTTCATCATCAAGGGTGACCAAAGTCTCTCCTGGTTCAGAGGGCCGTACAGTAATTACATTGCCAACCAGTTTACCGGCATCAAAAGCATGAAGAGGCTGGCCGGTCTCTAGCATCACATAGTTAGCAATGTCAACAATCAAGTTCAGGGGCCTCTGCCCAGCCAGGTAAAGCCGCCTTTCAAGATTGACAGGCGAATAACCAAACCTGACATTATCTACGATCTTCCCAACATACCTGGGGCAAAGATCCGGCCTGGGGAGTTCTATCCGAATACCAGGGCCCTCAAGGTTAGCATTCCCTTTCTTGGCCTTACCAGGATCTACGCTGCCTAAAGCTCCTGCCCAGTCCCATTCCTTAAGGATTCCTGGCAGTTTCAGGGGAGTCTTGGCAAGTGCCGACGCCTCAATGGCAACACCGAGAATTCCAAGGCAGTGGGAATAGTTGACTGTCAGTTCAAGTTCAATTACCCAGTCATCCAGTTGGAAAAGTTCACTGGCAGGAATCCCCGGAAGAGTATTATCAGGTAAAAGGATAATGTCTTCAAGGTGCCTGTGAGGCTGTCCTGTTAGAAGCTCGTTAGTCGACAAGGCCATTCCCTGAGAAGAAATGCCATGAAAATCTCTCTCTTCTATTTGGATGCCGCCCGGAAGGCAGGCGCCTGGCCGGGCTACCAGGGTGACATTGCCTTTTTCAAAACCCGGAGCACCGCTTACTATCTGCAATTTCTTATTTCCGTCATCAAGAATTCCTATCTTCTGGCCAGGCTTATTGGGATGAGGAGCAACCTCCAGTATTCTGGCAGAGACCACTGATGATACATGGAGTTTCTCATACGAAAGATTCTCCACATTAATGCCTGCCATGGTCAAACGTTCAGCTGCCTCCTGTGGGGCCCACGGTAATTCTACGTAATCATTAAGCCACATCCACGGTACTTTCATCTGAATTCATGCCTCCCTAATCCTATGCGAATAAGCCGCTAGAGCCCCCGGAACTGGGACAGAAACCTCCTGTCGTTTTCATAAAGGAGCCGTATATCGTCAATTGCGTATTTGAGCATAGCTAGTCTATCCAGTCCAAACCCAAAGGCGAAGCCTGTCACCTTCTCAGGATCATAGCTTCCGTTCCTTAGTACATTAGGGTGAACCATTCCTGCGCCTGCCACTTCCAGGTATCCTGAACCTCCACAGACTGAGCAACCTTCTCCCTTGCACAGCACACACGATATGTCCACTTCGCAGGAAGGCTCAGTAAACGGGAAGTAACTCGGCCTCAGGCGAATATTTACATCCTGGCCAAAAAAACGTTTCATGAAAGTTGAAATCACACCTCTAAGCTGCTGAAAAGTAATATCAGTATCAACAGCTAGCCCTTCTACCTGGTGAAAAACAGGATGGTGAGATGCATCAGCCGGGTCCCGCCTGTATACCCGCCCAGGGACTATAAAACGGACAGGTAACGATCCCTTAAGGGATAGCATTCCTCTTATCTGCCCGGGAGAGGTGTGTGTCCTCATCAAAGTAGATTCACCGAGGTAAAAAGTCTCTTGCATATCTCTGGCCGGATGGCCCGGAGCTATGTTTAGTTTTACAAAGTTCATCTCGTCTGTCTCTGTCTCCCGGCTTTCGTAGACAGTAAAACCCATACTCGAAAAGATCGAGATAACATCATGCAGTGCCCTGGTTAAGGGGTGAAAACCTCCAGCTTCATAGACTCTTCCTGGCAGGGTGACATCCAATTTCTCCCTAACAAGAGCCTCTTCCAGAGCCTGTCGTTCCAGCTCTTCTTTCTTGCTCAATATGCTCTCGGTGAGTCTTTCCCGCAAAGCATTGACTGCAGCACCGAATACAGGCCTTTCATCTGGGCTTAGGCCGCCAATTTCCTTTAGCAGTGAAGATATCTCACCTTTCTTGCCAAGGTATTTGACCCGGATTGACTCCAGATTTTCACTGGATGACACTTTTTCGATTTCATCGAGAAATCGCGTCTTAATTTCAGATAAATCGTACTTCATCCCGAAGAGCGCAGGCTCTCTGAGATCGGGGAGCCGTGCGCTTTCCCTCCCTTCACAATACCTTTCTTCCATCATGATTCAAGTTGTTGAGCCAAATAAAAAAGCTCTCATCCTCTCGGACGAAAGCTTCACGCCTCCGCGGTACCACCAGGTTTGCCACACATTGGCCAACTTTTGCTCTTCGTAACGCGAAGAAACGCCGGGCCTACTACAAGTTCAGCCCGGTGGCTCCAGAGCGAATTCCAACCAGTTTCATTGCAGGAAAGCTCTCAACCACGGCTTTCCTTCTCTGTTCAAATCCCTGGTCCACGTTCTCCTTCATTGCCAAGTAATATCATAGTTTATGCCATTATTCCTGTTACTGGACCTCAAAATCCCTCACTCTGGAATCGAGGCCTGAATAGTGACGGTAAAGCAGGTAAGCCAGTACCGATCCGGTCGTTTCAAAAACTGACCAAAACACATCTGCAATATCCGTGGCCAATCCCCCGCTTTCTCGACTCTTTTGCCTATTATACCATGAGAACAATGGACCTCAAATATGGCCGGCCTTCACTCGTTGCCTAACTACCTCGTAGAGCAACATACTACAAGCCATTGCCACATTCAGAGATTCAGTGCCTCCAGGCATTGGAATAGTAAGGCCTAGGCCAGGAATTGCAAGAACCTCAGGACTCAACCCTTGCCCTTCATTTCCAAGGACCATTGCACTCGCATGACGAAAGTCTCCTTCCCAGGGGCTGATTCCTCCCCGGGGCACAGCTTTGTAAATGGATACCCCCGACATGCTCAGTTCCTTCAGAACGCTTACGGGATCATCCTGGAAAGTGACTCTTGCCTCGAAAATCGCACCTGCCGATGCCCTTATGACTTTGGGCGAGAACGGATCTGCGCTTTGACCGCATAATATAATATTGCTTGCTCCTGCTGAAGCCCCATTTCTTATGAGAGTGCCTACATTACCTGGGTCTTGTATATCAACCCCAATGACGTCCAGTTGTTCGGGCCAGGCAGGCCTTGGTTCGCCCTCCAAGAATCGAAAAGGAGCAGTTACAAGGCACATTGCACCCTGGGGTGTTCTGGTATCCGACATCTTGTCGTAGAGATCTCTGGAAACTGTAAACAGCGGACAATGATTGGGCTTTTGGTCCAGGATCCTGCGAATAGCGGCGCTCTTTTCCGCATCTGCAAAATCCCTGGCGAGGATAACTGCATGTACCTCAATCTGTGCTTTCAATGCTGACAGGACAACCGAAGGCCCTTCAGCAACTGTAAGCCCACTCCTGTCTCTCTCCTTCTTGCGAGAAAGATTCTTTATAAGGCGCCAGGGCACTTCTGAATACACATCTTACCCTCTTTCCAAAATATCGTTCAGACGCTTTACTCCGTCATTGGGCCCAATGGCGATCATAACATCGTCCTCTTGTAGAGGCTCATCAGGGTTAATGTAAATATTCACGTGATTATGTCTCTTTATTGCCACTATATTGAGCCCCATTCTATTCCGCAAGTTCAGATTCCTCAAAGTCCGCCCAACAAGGGCTTCCTTTACCACAATTTCAATGACACCGTAATCTTTTGATAGCTCGATGTAATCAATCACACTGCCCGAGACTAGAGAATATGCCAGCCGCTGGCCCATATCTTTTTCAGGAAACACGACTGTATCTGCCCCAACGCTCTCAAGAATTCTTCCGTGGACGTCACTGGCGGCTTTGACTACAACTTGCTTTACTCCTAGCTGTTTGAGGTACAACGTGACAAGAAGGCTTGCTTCAAACCCGCTTATTGCTACGATGGCCACATCAAAGTTCTTGAAACCCAACTCGTTCAACACTGATTCGCTGGTAGCATCAGCCTCTACTGCCTCGGTGACCATGGGCGCAATAGCCCGAACCTTCTCAGGATCGATATCGACTGCCAGGACCTCAGCTCCTAGCTTTGCCAGTGTCGAAGCAAGACTTCCGCCAAACCTCCCCAAACCTATTACTGCAAATTGCTTGAGCATCAATATCACACACCTTTAACCTACCAAAACCTTCTCCTCAGGGTACCGGATGCCGGCCCTGTTGGTTTGCTTGGAAAGAGCAACGGCCAGACTCAAAGGCCCGACTCTACCTGTGAACATGGTAAGCACAAGAACAACTTTCCCAGATGCGCTCAAAGAAGGTGTTATACCCCTTGATAGCCCGACGGTACCGAATGCTGATACAACTTCAAAGACTACGTCCATAAATGAAGCTTGTTCTGTTACGGTCAAGGCTAAGGTCGATATAACAACCAAACCAATCGATATCAGAATGATTGACACGGCCTTTATAACCAGGCCTTCAGGAAGGCGTCTCTTTTCGAGGGTTACATCTTCTTTCCCTTGTACCACGGCTGCAACAAACTTAATAGCACAGTAAAACGTTGTAGTCTTGATTCCACCACCTGTCCCGCCAGGGGAAGCGCCAATGAACATAAGGATAATGACTATAAAAGACGTGGATATTCTCAGATTCTCAGTGAGAATGGAGTTAAATCCGGCCGTCCTGGAAGTAACCGATTGAAACCACGCAGACAGCAGCTTCTCCCGGAAATCCATATTTCCAATAGTCCCGGAATTCCCGTTCTCAAGCACCAGTACAAGAACAGTGCCAAGCACAAGGAGAATCGCCGTCAGTTTCAGGGCAGTCCTTGAATGAAGAGAAAGGGATTGCCACTTACCCTTATGCACATATACATCGGTTATGGCATAGAAACCCAGGCCCCCCAGGATAATGAGAAAACTGACAGTCAGTATGGCCACCCCATTGCCGGCATATGCCACAAGGTTGGATCCAAGAATATCGAACCCAGCATTGCAAAAAGCAGATACAGAATGGAAAAGGCCATAGAAAGCCCCTTCTGCCAGATCGAGCCCCATTGACGTGCCGAAAACAATCCCCAGGATGAAGGCACCGAGTAGTTCGAAGACAAGCGTAGTCAGGATGACTCTCTTCATCAGCAACACCAGGCCGGAAAGACTCCACTGGCCTGTTTGCTCCTGTATGATAAGGCGTTCCCTAAGGCCAACCCGTCTTCCCGTAACCAGGGCATGAGCCGTAGCAAAAGTCATAAGCCCGAGCCCCCCGGCCTGGATCAGGACAAGAATCACAACCTTCCCCCATATGCTCCAGTAACTTGCAGTATTGAACACTACAAGGCCTGTTACACAGACTGCCGATGTTGCCGTGAAAAGTGCATCTATGAAACCAGGAGAAACATGGGCAAAGGTAGACCAGGGAAACATTAGCAATATGGTTCCTATCAATATGAAAGACAGGAAGCTCATCACCAGAAGCCTTGTTGGTGTCGCCCATGCCCTCTTATTCTGGAAAACAGCCACAATTCCTGCCTCCGGTTCTATTGAGCCGTACCCACCGCACCCATCTGACTTTTCGCAAGTGCTACCAGTTCGGAAAAAGCCTGCGCATCAGATACAGCGAGGTCAGCCAACATCTGCCGATTGATGTCCACACCTGCTTTTTTAAGCCCGTTGATGAATCTGTTATATGTCATGCCGTTCTGGCGAGCCGCTGCGTTAATACGTGTAATCCATAATCTCCTGAACTCCCGTTTTCTCTCTCTCCTGTGGATACGCGCGTAATTTAGAGATTTAATGACAGCTGCATTGGCTACTTTAAACGACTTGGAACGACGGCCATAGTACCCTTTAGCCAACTTCAAAACTTTCCTATGTCTTTGTCTTTTCACAACCGATGACTTAACGCGTGGCATCGCTTACAACCCTCTTTCTTCAACACTTGCAAACTCATATTCTTTTTAAATTGGTTACTGTCCAGAACCGCTTACTTGTACGGAATTAACGTCCGAATTTCCCTGGCATAGACCTTGTTGATAATAGTGCTCTTTCTAAGCCTTCTGCGTCTGGCATGGCCTTTGGTCTCTAGTTTGTGTCCATGGCCTGAATGGAAATGACGGATTTTTCCTGTACCCGTCACAAATAGGCGCTTTTTCGCACCGCTGTGGGTCTTCATCTTATTCTTAGCCACTGAGAACTTCCTTTCTGTTCGCTCTTAAAAGTTAAAGGTGAAACTCAATTCTACTTCTGGGCAGTTTCAGAAGCCTGGCTGCGTGTTACATCCAAAGGCTTCGGTGCCAGGATCATGGTCATGTTCCGGCCTTCCATCTTTGGGGCTCTTTCAACAGTGCATATGTCTTTGACCTTTTCCAAAAGCCGCTCCAAAACCCGCTGTCCAATATCTACGTGGGCAAGTTCGCGGCCTCTGAACATTATGGTCGCTTTGACCTTGTCCCCATCACCTAAGAACCTCTCAGCTGCCCTAGCTTTAACATTGAAGTCATGCTCGTCGATTGTAGGGCGCATCTTAACTTCCTTTACATCCTGAACCTTCTGCTTCTTCCTTGCCTCTTTAAGCCTCTTGGCCTGATCGTACTTCCACTTATTGTAATCCATTATCTTACACACAGGCGGCCTTGCCTGGGGAGCCACTTCAACCAAATCAAGGCCTCGCTCCCTGGCCAGCCCCAACGCCTCGTATGTCGGGTGAATGCCCAGTTGCTCACCTTCTGGCGATATGACTCTTACTTCTCTAACCCGGATCTCCTCATTTACCCTTTGATCCATCTGACTTATCGAATTCCACCACCTTTCTTCCTAAATACATTACGGGCAGGTGCTAGTTCCACCCGCCCGCATTTTGCTTAGGAATTCCGGCCTTATTATGACCGTCCCGGCTAAGCCGGTACGGCAAACCGTCCAATTTGCAGAACCCTAACAGCTAAGATGCCGTAAGGTGAGAAGCGGATGGCTTCTTCTTCACGTTCACGAGTATATCATATATACGGTTAAATTGTAATGCAACAGAGTTCCATGCCTCTCTAATCAGGAAAACACAGACTCAAGGGCATGAGTCCGTACCTCCTCATTTACTTTGGCTGCAAACTCTTGAATGTTCATTACGCCCAGGTCTCCCAGGCTTCTGTGCCTTACCGATATTGACTTGCTTTCTTTTTCTCTTTCTCCAACAATCAGCATATAAGGGACTTTCTCAAGCTGTGCCTGCCTGATTTTGTATCCGATCTTATCCTGGCCCAAATCGCACTCAACCCTTAGCCCTTCCCCCTTAAGCTGATCAGCAACTTGTTTTGCATAATCGCTCTGCTTTTCTGAAACAGGCATTACCTTGACCTGAACCGGCGAGAGCCACATGGGAAAAGCACCGGCATAATGCTCAATTAGCCCACCGATAAAGCGCTCCATGGTACCAAGGACAGTTCGGTGAATCATCACCGGCCTGTGCCGCTGCCCGTCTTCGCCAATGTAGTGGATGTCGAACCGCTCAGGCAAATTGAAGTCAGCCTGGATGGTCGGTCCTTGCCACAGCCTGCCAACGGCATCCTTGATCTTAATATCGATAGCCGGCCCATAGAACTTGGCTTCGCCTACATCAATCTGGTACTTTAACTTTCTGGCCTTAAGAGCCCGCTCCAATGCTCCTTCTGCCTGTTCCCAGACTTCATCTTCGCCAATGTAGTTTGCCTTGTCCTTAGGATCCCGCACTGACAGCATACAGTAATATTCGTCGTAACCAAAAGTTTTGAGCATGAACCCTGTAAGATCCAGGACTTCAATGAGCTGCTGTTCAAGCTGATCAGGCCTGCAGAAAAGGTGGGCATCATCCTGAGTGAATCCCCTTACCCTTAACATGCCATGGAGTACTCCTGAGCGCTCGTACCGGTACACAGTGCCTAACTCTCCATACTTAATCGGCAGATCTCTGTAACTCCTAGTCTTATCTCTATATATGAGAATGTGGAAAGGGCAATTCATGGGCTTTAGCAAGTACTGCATCTCATCAATTTCCATAGGGCTGTACATGTTGTCCTGGTACCATTCCCAGTGGCCTGAAACCTTCCATAAATCCAGTTTCGCAATATGAGGCGTGTACACCAAGTCATAACCGCGCTTCCTGTGCTCTTCCTTCCAGAAGTTCTCGATAATCTCGCGGATGATAGCCCCTTTTGGGTGCCAGTAGACAAGCCCGGGCCCGCCCTCTTCTTCTATGCTGAAAAGGCCAAGATCTTTTCCCAATCTCCTGTGATCCCTTCGCTTGATATCCTCAAGTTTAGCAAGGTGGGCATCAAGTCCTTCTTGATCCATGAAAGCCGTGCCGTAGATACGCTGAAGCATTGGCCTTTTCTCGTCTCCCCTCCAATATGCCCCTGCAATGCTCAGCAACTTGTACGCCTTGACATACCCTGTATACGGTACGTGGGGCCCGGCACAAAGATCGACAAATTCGCCCTGCCTGTAAATTGATATTGGTTCGTCTTCAGGGAGTTCCTCTAGGATCTCAAGCTTGTAGACGGCATCTCTCTCCTTGAACAACTTCTGGGCCTCATCCTTAGAGATGACCTCGCGGGTAATAGGCACGTTTTCCTTGATTATCCGCTTCATCTCGCCCTCGATTTTCTCAAGATCCTCAACCGTAAACCCGTGCTCAGTATCAAAGTCATAGTAAAAACCATCTTCAATGGCAGGCCCTATCCCCAACCGGGCTTCAGGAAACAACCGTTTCACTGCCTGAGCCAAGATGTGAGACGCTGTATGCCGTAGTGCCTCTCTTGCTGCCTCTGACTCAAATCCAAGAGGCTCTACCACATAATCTCCGTCAACCTTCTCCCTTAGTTCCCTTGCCCTGGAGCAATCAGCACCCTGAATTCCCACCAGGAGTACATCGTTCTTCCAGCCAAATGCTTTCTTGACGTTCAAAAAGGTGCTGCCTTCCTGAAGAGATACAGCCTCTCCGTTCCATTTGATCTCAAAGTTCTTGCAATCAGCCACTTTGTCACACCCTGCCTTTTGATCCATCATGGTTCCCTCCTATTGATTCGCTAACTCATCAAACAAAAAATCCCGCCCCTGCAAAAGGGGCGAGATTTTCATTCGCGGTTCCACCCTTATCTGGCAGGCCCTGCATATTCGCAGGTCTGCCTTCTTGAAGATGTTATCGCCATCTAGACGTTGACGTTATCGCCGGAACTATGTGCTCCGGGCGCTTCCATCAAGGGCTCCGAGGTGGTGTTCGCTTTAGAACCGGTTCAGACGGCTTTCAGCCTGCGGCCGCCTTTCTCTTTTGAACGGTTTCCAAAGGTACTCTCCTCTTCACAGCCTGTGATTTAGAGATTTGAACGATTATATAACACGGCAGCAGATAGATCAAGCAAACTCAACTAGTTCTCACTGTGTTCAAGCGGACATCCGGCACATGTAACAACCTTTTGCTCAAACAAGTCGTTTATCAAATCGAAGCAGGGGGAATCTTTAACCGGGCCATGCCATATAACCTCATCAGGCGCTAAAGTCACAACTGCACTGACAACAAGATCGTCAATTCCAAGTCCAAATGAGTCAGGGCTTTTCTCAAGGAACAACCGGATGTCTCCCTGCACCGGCTGTAACTGTCCGTCGAGAATCTCGTACTTGCCATCCTGGCCTCTATGGATGTTCACTGTAGGTACCGAATTCTTCTGCCTCTTCATAAAATGCCTCAGAAGTTTCAAGAACTCCCTGTATTCCCTGTTAATCAAGTATTCTTCAACAGTGTGATCTACAAAGTCGAAAAGTTCTTCAAGGTATTCTTTCAGCCTGAACGTTATGAAACCTTCCAGTATGATCTGGTCTTCCCGCTCCAGGTATTCGGCGAGCTTTGCCCAGACCCGGCTCTTACGCTGGCTTCGCTGATAGGTTCTAGGATTGTCGGAGGACCCATTGTTTGCCCCATTGTCCAATTTCCTCAGTATTTTCTTCTTCAGAATTTCTCTGTCCTTGGTAGCAAGGTACCCGTAGTTTCCGTCAATGAGGCTTACAACAAAGAATTTCTCATATTCATCAATTATGATGTCAGAAAGGCCGTTGGCCAGAGAGCCTTTTACGGTTCGAAGAAGATCATTGCTCACATTCTGACACTTCTTGTTGGAAGTTTCGTAATGGAAAGTCAAAATGCCGCCGGCAGCAGACTCTCGAACACTTATTTTGGCCCCTCGCGTCTGCCAACTGTCTATCTCTTGATTCACGAAATTGCGTATAGAGTTCAAGGCACGGGCAGATGCCACCGAAAAT
Organism: Bacillota bacterium; assembly: GCA_040766745.1. Taxonomy (GTDB): domain Bacteria; phylum Bacillota; class Sulfobacillia; order Fermentithermobacillales; family Fermentithermobacillaceae; genus JAXGPX01. Next base: position 330,213 of record JAXGPX010000001.1, on the reverse strand, counting down.
ATGTTCAGATTGTGCCACCTCCGAAATTAGTATGCCTTGCGCCAATATGGGGAAATTCCAGGCAAACTCTGTAGTTTCCTTACAAGCAGCCCGATTCTGCAACGAAAATCAAGGCTGCTTTTGGATTTACGATATAATTTACCGAAAATTAAAAATTTAGACACGCAGAGAAAGGGCTGGCCGTTAACTATGTGAAAACCCTGATGCAGGCAATGACCTCGCCGGTTCAACCGCACTTTATACCATCTTCCTCCATTCCCTGACCGAAGATCGCAGCGATTTTTTCAAATGCTATATTTTATATGGTATTTTTTGTTCATGGTCCAACCAAGACCTTTGGATGCAGTCTGACGAGCGGCTTGAGATCACCAAGGACGTGATCGACAAGGTAACCATGGGATCAGCCCGAGATTGTCCGCAGTAGGCCTGTGCCTATTCCAAGACATGTTGTGGGCACTAAAGCTCCACCGTAACATCAGCCCTCTCCACCATTGCCTGGGTGTGTGCAATGGTCACGACAGTCCGGCCTTCTGCAAGAAGATCGACAGATTGCCGGATTAGCCGTTCAGACTCAGCGTCAACAGCCGAGGTCGGTTCGTCCAGCAGGAGAATCGGGGCATCCTTCAGAAACGCCCGTGCAAGGCATATTCTCTGGCACTGTCCTCCGGATAAATTGCCGTCAAGCACCGAATCATACCCATCAGGAAGTTCGGCGATGAACCCGGCAGCATGGGCCAGTTCTGCAGCTTTGGCCACTTCCTCGTCTGTGGCGCCAGCCTTACCCAGCAGGATGTTATCCTTCACAGTACCAGGACAGAGCCACGGATCCTGAGGCAGAACCGCAATCATACTCCTAACCTCTGAAAGAGGCATCTCAGTTAAATTCCTGCCATTAATCAGAATTACCCCGGTATCAGGCTCATAGATCCCCAGGATTAGGCTAAGGACTGTACTCTTGCCGGAACCGCTTGGGCCTACCAGGGCAGCCTGATCGCCTTTGTTTACTCTAAGAGAAAGCCCCTCAAGTACCGGCTTAGAGCCGTCGTAGCTAAAGTAAACGTCTCTGAACTCAATTGCTGGCACGTCTCCGCTACCCGCGCTAAACCCACCAGCTGGCACCTCATGACTACCCGCATCCGAGACTTCTTTAGACTCTACCGCGGACGGATCCTCCGCAGCAGGAGAGTCGACAGGCCCGGCCTCATCTGGGCCAGAAGCCTCAGTTCCTTGCCTCTCCTGAGGTATTGCACAAGCCTCCAAAACCCGGTCAAGCGCAGCCAGGTTCTGCTGAAGTCCTGCCCATATCCCACCCAAGGAGCCAAACGGGAACAGGGCCCGGCTGGACAACTGTACCAGGCCGACAGCATCACCAACAGAAAACAACCCACGCAAGGCCATCGAACCGGCCAGGACCATCATACTGCCAAGGCCAAGAAACGGAACCGACATAACTGCCCCTGCCTGAAGCGCCTGATAGAACCCTCGCCTTCTGGCCACCCTTTGGTGCTCGCCAATGGTAAGCCCAAACCTCGAAGCCATCATATCCTCGGCTTTCAATGACTTTATGACCGCTACTCCGCCAAAAATGTTCGTTGCCGACTCTGAAATACCTGCCAGAGTCTGTTGATAATGCTGGCTGGTTTTCCTCAAGGGGCCGGAAACCGCAGCTCCGCCCAAAAACGACACACCGGCCATAACAAGGAGCCCCACGGCAAAGGGCCAACTCCATACCAGCAACCCGGTCAGGGCGGTGATAATTAGAAAAATCTGCTTCGCCCCATTTGCGAAGGCATTGACGCCCACCTTGGCAGTCTCTACATCATTGCCCAACCGTGATATCAAGTCCCCAGATTCATAGGTATCGAAGTACACGCTCTTCCCACCCATGATTGCTCGAAAAACCTTGCCCCTCAAGTTCAAGGCAGTCTCCTCTGTCACCTGTGCCGTCATATAATGGCCCAGCGCTGCAAACAAGGCCCGAAAAACCACTACCGACACAAGAAATGTTACCGCCTGGTACACAGCATGCAGATCACGGGCCAAAGCGGCATTGCTCACCATCCTAAGGCTCAATGATAGCCCAAGACTGTCTACGAGCATATCCAGAAGCCCGACAAAGAGGGTAAGTACCATGAGCGGCTGCTTCGCTCCTATGGCATCCCACAGTTTTCTCAATGAAGCAGTTTTGGCCAGAACCACGTTAGCTTCTTGGGGATTCATGATACGGCACCTCCAACCACAGACGACGGTGAACTGGAGAGAGGGAATTCTCCGGTAAACATGGACCAGTACAGCCCCTGCTTCTTCAGCAGCTCGTCGTGAGGCCCGGCTTCTACCAGCCGGCCCCGATCTATAACCAGCACCAGGTCAGCTGCTTCAGCTACGTCAAAACGGTGAGTCACCATAAGGCAAGTCAGATCCCGTTGGGATGAAAGCCCCGATAATACGCGAGCCTCGGCCTCTCTATCTATCGAACTGGTTGGCTCATCAAGGAGAAGGATGGGAGTACCTCTAAGAAAACCGCGGGCAAGGCACAGACGCTGCCTTTGGCCTCCTGATAGAAGCGAACCTCTCTCGCCGACCTGAGCGTCAAGGCCCTCATCTGTGGACATAACAAATTCAAGAGCGTCACCCAGTTCCAAGGACTTGCGCACTTCAGTAGACATGTCGACGTCCTTGACCGGTTCACCTGACAGCCCGAGAGCAAGATTGTCAGCTACTGACCCGGCAAAAAGGAACGGCTCCTGGGGGACGTAGGTCACATCTTCTCTTCCCTTTTCCAAGCGCCAGTATGCCATGTCGAGCCCGTTCACAAACACAGTGTTAGGTTTGGGCCGCGTCGAATATCAGGTAGGTTGCAGTAAAGATCCGGGATGACTCGTTGATATCAGCCGTTACACGGGACACTAGGTCGCCCTTTGAGAGCCTCTCATACTCGTCGAAAGGCATTGCCATGATTCGCTTGATGAACCTGACGCGGCTGGAAGCGGCAACAGATTCCAAAACGCTTATACGAAGATACACTCCTACAGTTGTGGCAGCTGCCTCCAAGCCATACGATGCAATGAGCAAAAAACCGCTCATAAAGAATCGTGATGAATCCCCGGCAGTGATATAGTCCAGACTGCTCCTCATCAAAAATGCATTAGCTACAGGAGCAATAGAGCGTAGTACAAGGATGCCTGTGAACTGGGCCAAAAGAAGCCACGGCTTAGCCAGAAACCTGCTCATCTCAAATATGGCTGCTCTGGAAGCCGAAGCCGATTTTCCGGAAGGGATTGATGGGACTGAAGAATTCAATGACACAGCAACCACCACCATCATACTTCGTCAGGACTAATCCTACAGGGCGGTATTAACTATGTCAAGGTTGATCCTTAATATATTTGAGGATCTGATCAATTTCATAATCTCCTTTGGCGGCTTCCGGAACCTGGTCCTTGGCGTTTGTTGCCGCCGGCCACTGGAGAACTCGTGTGGACAGCGGCTGGCGTAGAGCCTTTCACTGTTTCCTAATACGTATTCTGGAAGAAAAGAAGAAAGGGGTATTTGCACGTGCGCCAATAGTGCCAGTCCCATTCGTTTCTTCGTTATAGATATCAAATTTACCCTCAAGATATAGAGGCCAGGAATCGTTGATATTCCCATCTCCCACGCATTTGATCACGAACTTAAAAGTATCCAAATCAACGTACCCTTTTCCCGATAAGCCCTTAAGATGCCCGTAAGTGATATCACTGACTGCAAAACTTCCTCCTGACGAGAAATCAGTTACTGTAAATGCTGCATCTCCGGTGCTTTTAAATCCTCCAACGAGCTGTTGTTCCCCCATCTCACCAGACCATTTGCCCATTATGTTAAATTCATACTTACCTCTTTCGCCTGCGGAGACATGTGCAAACCGCCATTCTCCCAATGAAGTATCAAACTTGTAAGTCATGTCATAGACACAACGTGCGGAGAAAATTACTGAATCAATACTGCAATCTACCGTCAGAACATCTGTATTCTTGTCAAGGGAAGTCACTTGCTCTTTAAGTACTATGGTGTCCCAACTTGTCCTGAAATAGTTCTGAGGATCAGTTCTCATCTTCTCAAGTTCAATATCTTTATCTACACCCTTCAAAGGCCGACATGTCCATTGATCTCTAACTTCTGTGATCTCGTCAAGTATCCAACCGCCCTTATCGTAGTAGTTAAAGCTGAGAACATAATACTGAGTGTACTCGACATTATCGCTTCTGAACTTGATTTCGCAATGGGAGATATCGCTCTTACTATTTTTGTCTGTTTGACGCTCTATAATGTTAAACTCGTCCAAAGAGACTTCATTCGAGAGACTACTGCAGGCACTAAGGAAGTGTTCCTTCATTACTGCTTCTTTGGGTGGTGATGGAGTACATCCGGTAAGAATCAGGCAATGCAAACAAACCATTAGAATCAGACATGCAGAACGCTTCACGAAATCAACCCCCTAGTTCATTTAGTCACGCTATGTATTCAAGGACTTAGTCTTCAAAACTGCCCGTACTTCTGGTGCGAAACAGGTTTCGTGATCAATTGAAAAACACTAAACTTGGCTGACCTAGTTACTGGGTGGAGCACTTTCGGTGCCTCTTAGAATCCTTTTTATTGCAGATGCGTCAGCAATGTCATCTGAATAGGCCTTATACGGAACATTCCTAAAGCTTCCTGCCAGCCAATATGGCGACAGCGCAGCGTTGCTGTATTCTTTCAGCGTTTTCGCGTCTTTTGCACCCGAATAGGAAAAGGCATAAGTGAATCCATCGTTCCCATTGTATAGTCTTGTGGTTACCGAAAAATGAAGATGATAGGCATCGACACCGGTTTTTCCAATTGAACCAATGGATGAACCTTGGCTAACAGACTGGCCCGCTTTTACACGAATATTGGATAAGTGGGAATAAACAGAGTACCAGGTATGATAGGTGCGGCTAGAATCGAACAAAGTCAAAGGGACCGCATGTTTAATGTACACTGTCCCGTGTGAGCCTCGAACACGCACAACTGTACCGTCTGCAATGGCCACTACCGATTTACCGGCACATCCTCCAAAACTAATATCTACCGCACGGTAATCTGTTCCGTAGTGACCGCCTGTATAATCCTCGCCGCCACTCTGGTAATACGACACTTTTCCACCATAAGTAATGGCATAAAGTGCCGAGACATCAACAACGCCCGTATTATCTTTAGCGGCAGCATCTCGAACATCAATAGGAAACGTAAGCAATGTTGGTGTTGCCGCCTGTGACGATATCTCGCTAAACATCCACCGTTGTGTTGTTGCTCCGGTATAAGGCGCTAACTTAACATAGTAGTGGGCAAGAGTATTATATGGTTTGGATGAGGTTGATGTTAGCACCAGGTCAGGGTTATCTCTACACGCTATTATGTATTCACCCGAAGAGTGTTTCCTGATTACGAAGGCTGTTTTGGAAGACGAATCGACGTAGAGAGCACTGCCAGGGGATATACCATCTTTGACGTAGGCGTACATGCCCTTGTTGCGCATAACTTTCAGTAGGTATGAACCATCTGGCTGCTTAACTGTAGCGACTGTCTGTTCCGGAGAATCATCGGGTGTTGCTGTAACAAGCCCGTAGGGAAACACTTTCGAAGCAGTACTATATGCATTGAAGTACAGTTTGTTAGACGAGTTTATTACGTTGTACGACTCAGACGGCAGTGGGGATTCATACTTTACCACAACACGGCAAGTGGCAGTTATTCCATTTGAGGTTTCAGCAGTAATGATAGCCGAACCTGCGCCGGTAGCAGTGACAGAGCCTGACGGACCCACATTAGCCACGTTCAGATCACTTGATTCCCACGAGATTTCCTGGTTCACTGCATCGCGTGGCTCTACTGTGGCAGACAGTTGCGCCGTGTCGTCTACCATGAGGCTTAATGTTGACGTACTAAGCCTTACGCCCGTCGGCAGAACTTGAGTTTCGGGAACAGGTACTACAGGTGTGTCAGGAACCGGTTCGATAGGCGTTTCAGGAACGGGCACTATGGGTGTTTAAGCAACAGAATCCGTAAACAGGTCCTTTGCGTCGACAAACCGAGATAGGAACCGGCAACACATTGCCCGACTACTATACTGGTCAGGAGCTAAGTTCCTAAAGTCTTTAATGCTTACTATTTCTCTATTGAGAGCATAGTTCACAGCAGGCCGGGCCCAGCCTGGAATTAGCCAGTCATCGGTGAAGCCGGTCGGAGAATTGGCCCCTGCCATTGATGTCAAAGCTTCGTCTCCCATGAAGACGCGAGCAATCATAGTAAGAGCTTGAGCCCTGGTCACATTTGCTCTGGGAGCGAACATGTTGTTGCCCATTCCAGCGATGAGGCCCTTTTCAACAGCCGCGGCAACATAGGGTTTCGCCCAGTTACTGATCTGAAAGTTGTCAGCAAAGTCCAGCCCTGTGATTGCCCCAGAAACGTCAATTCCAGCTGATAGTACCAGCAGCTTGGCGAATTGCTCTCGTGTAACCGAATCTTCTGGACCGAATACACCCCCGCCGTAGCCGTCCACTACACCCATTGCAGCTAGCTTTCGGATATGGGCTTCATCGTCGTGACCAATGGTATCCAAGAAGCCTTCGGGATTACTGCTTGCCGCAGATACTTTCGTAGACTCGATACGACCGGTGGCCGAGGAAGCCAACCCGCCAATTACCAGCATTAAAACGAGACAAATCTCAAACACTCTGTACAGGTTACTCCGGGAATTTCCACGTTTGATCAGTTCTGACCCTCCCTGTAAATTCATGCGCATACTGGTTATTCATCTGGTCACGTCATCTTCTCCTAGAAATTTAAGGTAACACATAGCCCAATAAGAGTCTAGGTAGCATACTCCATCAAGGGTAGCCTAATCCAGGGCAGCCACTTTTAGGATCATATAACTGCAGAGCAGCTAGTCCAACTGACCTTCTCACCACTAGCTGTATTTCGACTCGACTAACGCCAGTGTTGAACTTGGTATTTGGCCTGCTCTTATTCTGCAATTTGTGAAGAACATGGCTATTCCTTGTTCAAGGATGTGTTTGGAAAAGCAGTACAAGAATACGCGGTTATCCTATGTAATCGGAGAGTCACCAAAGAGGTCTTACGCTGGTGGGCGATACAGGATTTGAACCTGTGACCTCTTGCATGTCAATTAAGTGTGAAGTGTCCAGGGCTGTCGCTATACGTCCTTGACCTGCGGTTTTGTTCTGTGGTCGTTCGCTGTTTTCACTCGTTTTTACCCCCATAGCTGTACCTTTTGCTGCAGTAATTGCTGCAGTAGAATCCTCTTGTTTTGCCCCTGTATGCTGGTATAACGATAACAGCTCGAAACACAGGTGCGCTCTCAAGCCTCACACCAAAAAAGGCCCGGCATTACCGCCAGGCCTGCCGGTCGTATCTCATGTTTGCCTAGGCCCCATTGCCTTCACCGAATAGCCGGTCACAACTCGAGTCATATATCCTCATAAGCTGTATTACTTCAGTGAGCTCAAAGTCAATACGCCCACTCAAACGATCAAGGACGCCTCTGTAGCCCATGCCAAGCAGTTCAGCCAAGTTTTTAGCATCATGGCCATGTCCAATCATTCGTGCCGCAAGCCCGGGGTAGATGTTGGTCACTTCTGTATCAAACAAGTATTCAATAGGGGATTCAGGGAAGAATCTGCGCTTAATCAGTATTGCCTCATCAAGTGTGAAAGAGTCTCCTTCTCTCAGTTTGCCGGCAATGATAGATAGGTCCACGCCCAAGCACTCTGCCAGGTCGTTTACGTTTACCTTCTTACGTCGCATTCTCGATGTCAGATTTCGATACACTTCGGTTCCCTCCTTCGGTCCTGCTCCTGGCAGGTGTTCATTGTCAGGTTCGCCAACTCTGTTCCCACGCCCAATAGTGCCCTCTGAACCCACTCGATGGCAGCAAGGATATTTCCCGCTGCATCATTCATCAGCCCCAGGTTATCAGTACTGATCCTTGACACGGTAAACCCTCCCTAGTTATCCCTGGTTATCTCCAATCATCTTTAATTTAACATGAAATAGGTTAACAAGCAATAAGAAAGTTTACATTTCATTAGAAAGCATGGTAAAATGATGTAAAGGAGAGAGTCATATATGGAGAAATATTACACACCTGAACAGGTAGCGGATAACTTGCAGGTACATCTGAAAACCGTTTACAACTGGATTAAGAAGGGCAATCTTAAAGCTGTCAAAGTCGGTCACTTTTGGCGTATATCCGAAACGGAACTAAGGCGCCTGCTAAGTCCACAAAAAGAAGATGATGAATAACTATTCACCGCTGCATAAGTGTTTGGCTCATAGTGTCTTCAGTAGATGAAGTGCCGCCTTCTTGGTGTCTTCTTCACGTGTCAGCCAATAGGCCACAGTATCAAGAATCTTTGCGATCCTTCTATGGACACTGCTCTTTGTCAGTCTCATCTTTTGAGCAACCTCACGAACCGTCAGCCCGTTTTCAAAGTACAGTTTGAACACCTTCTCCGATTCCTTGCCCATTGCTTTCAAACATTCTTCGATTGCCCATGTGATCTTCAGTGATTGGAAGTAGTTTCTCTCTAAATGTTCTAACGCCTGGACCTTTGCGGCTGTGGGATCGCCTGGACCTGCCCTGCGCCCTTCGACGGTCATAATTGAGGTCCCGCCGCTTTGGAGAATTGTCTTTCGCCGGAGCTCGTATGCTTTAAGGCGTACTTTTAGGAGTGAATACGCCCGGCATATAGCCCTGACTTCATCACGGGTAAGATTCAAAGGTTTTCCCTCCTGAATCGTTTGCCATTAAGCCGCTGTGACGTTTTCGAAGGGTTTAGGGGTGAATATGCCTTTTGGCACATACAAGGCCCTTAAAAAGGCCATAGAACGCATGTTCTGTTTATGTTTGGGACCGGCAGTCTTGAAAGGAGGTAAGCAAACTGCCGGCCCGCACATTGGCCGGGGGAATAGTACCGCCGGCCGGGAAGTGTCTATTTCATATCGCTGCAATCTCTTTTGAGGCCTTCTCGTGTGCCTCGGCCTTGGCTCTTAGCCGCTCGAAAAGTTCTTCTGCCGCCTTGAGCTCAGTATTGAACCCCTCTTGTGTCATGGGGGTCAACCGAACTAACTGCTGTTCAAGGTTCCATTTGAAGTTCACGAAAATAGGGTCGAGATGCAGCGGAACTCCGTCTGGTGTCCTTGGCATAGTGGGCCGCTCGATAATTTGCAGGTCGATGTACGCATCGTTGAGCACCGTTAGAAGGTTGCACATTTTCTTCAGAAGGTCTATCCGCCGATTGTGCAAGTCTCTTGCCGCATACTTCTGGCGCACGGCTTCAACGGGGTCGTAGTCCGGCTCGCCTCTCTGATGGAGGACGTCTCGAAGCTTGTCCCTCTCGCTCTGCAGGTCTTTGATCCGCTTCATCGTTTTCTGCAGGAGATCTGATTCAACCGTTCCCGGCCGGGAACCCCAAAGTTCCCTGGCCCTTGCCTCTGCCTGGCTGATTCTTTCGTTCAGGTCCGCCAGTTTCTCGAAACCAACTTTTGTCTGTGGCTTTGCCACTGTCACCACTCCTCTATAGTTCTTCTTCAGAATCCCGGGTTCTGCTCTCGCCATCAGGAATGAGGCCTAGCGCACGCCTCATATGGGCCATACGTCGAATTACCATTCGCAAGGCCGGCAGGCTCTCGTTGCGCTTGTAGCCGGAGGCATAAGGTCCATTTTCCCAGCGCAAGATAACGCCACGCTCTCTAATGTCTGAAAGCAGTTCATTTTTGACGCTCCACAAGGCCATGTAGTCTGCAACAAGGTCCCGGCCCGCCGGCCCCAGGGTCAATCCACCCAGGTATTTTAGCAGGTCTTCTTTGATTGCTTGCTCTGCTGCCATTTGTCGCACCCCCCTTTATTTGCACTTTTCCGAAATGTGTTTTGGAAGTCCCCAAGCCCGGTCCCCTGGCTCTTATACAACCCGTTTCTCCGAACCCGGGGGGGTATAAGCCCAGCATAAGGGCGATTTAAGGTAATGCGCCTCTCCGGCTTCTCGTACTCGCCCTCCTGGCCGCCGCTAATCTTGTGGCCTGTATGCGCCTATAGGCTTCCCTGTCGACGTCCAGTCCCTTAGGGGTTCGCTGCCCGTTGTACCTCGCTAACCTCGCCAGCCGCAGGGCTTGAAGTAGGTCACGCCTTGCGGCCCTCAGTTCGCTCAATGCCAGAGTCATCACAACATCTCGGGCCTTGACCATGCGCTCTCGCCTCCTTCCCCAGCAACACCTTCGTATAGCCTCTTGCGCTCATCGATGGTTAACCTGAGAATCTTTCTAAGGGCTTCCTTCGCCTGGTCACTGACGCCGGCCCCGACAGCCTTGGCAATCACGGTAACGATCATGTTCAAACAATCCAGCGCAGCCTTGTTCATACGTCACCTCTCCTTGTGTCGGTAGAGAAGAAACGAACCTTCTTCTCGTCCCAGAACAGCCGAACAGGTCCGGTAGGTCCTTCTCGGTTCTTTTCTAGATACAGCCAGGCCTCATTTTGATTGGCTTCCTCATCGTGATAACCTGGCCTGTGAAGAAGCATGACAACATCGGCATCTTGTTCTAGCTCCCCACTGTCACGAAGATCGGCCAGAGTCGGTTTCCTGTCTGCAGAAGACTCTGAACGCCGGTTTAACTGCGAAAGGACTAAGGCAGCGGTATCTGTTTGACGGGCCAGGTTTGCGAAAGCTTTGGAGATGCCTCCGATAAGATGGTTCCGGCTTATGTGGCGTTCGTGAAGCGTATCTGAAAATCGCTGAATGTAGTCGAGAATGACAAGGTCAAGGCCATGTTTGGACTTTAATTCTTTTGCCAGCGCAATCGCCTTTGCAGAAGTGATTGCAGAGTTATCGCAGATCCACAGATGCGTATTGGCCAAATAGGAGACGTGCGGCCTGGCTTTTGCCCACGGTTCGCCCGTAACCTGTCGTAGGATAGCCGGCTCGATCCCGGCCTCGCTGCCTATGAGTCGCATCATCAGGGCTTTTGCAGACATTTCCAGGCTAATAAGCAAAACTTTGTACCCGGCTTTCCCCGCGTTATTCGCAATTTGCAGGGCCATGGCTGATTTGCCCACCCCTGGCCGGGCCGCAAGGATAATCAAGTTTCCTCGTCTGAAACCGCCGCCCTGGGCCTTGTCGACTGGACCTAGGCCCGACGGAATGCCTGGCTCCCGAGGTTTGCCGCTTTCGCCTCTAATGAGCATCGGGTTTACAACCTCCCAGGCCGTTTGGACCTCCGTCCCCTCAGACTCCAAAAGCCTAGTCAAGCCTTGAATAGCATCTCCGATCATCGCGTCGGGCTCACAGGATAGGTTGAAAGTTTTCTGATTGGCTGTTGCCAGAAAGTGTTTGAGTTTTCGTCGCTTGTAGTAATCCTGAAGCAACTGAAGGTGGCCACTGAAGTTCAATGAGACTGCATCACCTGTCATGTCTGCAAGGTCAACAAGTGATGTCTTTGTCCTGGCGGCTGCCTGTATGGCCGCATGTACGCATGCGATGTCAACAGGCTGATCTGCAAGCCATAGTTCTTTCAAAGTAAGTGCCAGATCTCGATGTGCAGCTTTCGTGAAAAAGTCTTTCGGCAGGTCTGTTAAATCCGCAATATATTCAGGGTTAATTATGGCTGCCCCCAAAAGGCCTGACTCGATCCTCGGAATATTATCCGGTTTTAGTAATGGGCCGTTTTTTCCGCCAATGTCTTTTGGCATCTCCAATCCTCCTTTACTGGGGATTTTTTCAAGCATCTTCCCCATTCCGTATATTTTTTGAACGACATGTCTATTTGGCTTCGGGGATTCGATCTTTCAGTAAGCGGCTTGTCCAGTTTGTACACTCGCCATTGCTCGATGGCTTCGCAAAGATCTAGCTCGGGGTATCGCTCGGCAAGGTTCCGGTACATTTCCAGATCCCGTTTACGGTCAAGAGGGTAGTTTTCTACTTGGCTCAAGGTGTTGAGAAACGCTTCCTCAGCTTCAGTGAGAACGCATATAATATCCTTTGTTCTGTGTTTATATGGTTGTATGTGTCGATCCGCTGTCGATCCGCTGTCGGGTTTGCTGTCGGAATCCCTGTCGGAGCTTGCCCCTGAATCCTTGCTTAATGACTGCTCAAAGGGTGTTTCCTCGCTGTTGGAATCCCTGTCGGATTTGCTGTCGGAAGTGCTATAGCCCTGATAAGCCGCCCAATTAACAACAGTTATGATGGAGTGGGTAGAGGTTGAGCAAATTTGTATGCTCTCGTTACTCTCCAACAGTTTGAGGTATTCCCAGGCAGTCGAAGGAGGCATGTCCAAGGATTCAGCCGCCTTTGCTCGGCCCGTGATAAACTGGCCGGGCTTCAGGGCTACCCGCTGCCTGCCTACCATGGCCTCATAATCTTGGTGGGTAGCCTTTAGTAGACACCACAAAAACACTTTTAGCGTCTTCGGGTTACTAAAGATAGGGCTGTCCAACAACTTCCTATGAACGCAAACCCAGCCATTCACCTGGTCCACCTCCCCAGGCAAAGGCAGGGAAGGGCATTGCCAGAACAGATGTTCGATGATAGAATTCTCCTGAACATAAGCCACCTCTCCCGCCCCGGCCGCACGGGGCCTTTTGTTTTTGCGCTAATCACGGCTAGCGGCCGCTTCTTCCCAAGCCGCCACCTGCTCATTTACCCATCGATTTAGCCATGCAGCCGGAATTCTTGCCGTCCGCCCTATACGGATCACTGGCACATCGCCCCGCTGTATTGCAGCATAAAGATGGCTGCGGCTTATGCCCAAGACTTCCGCTGCTTCGCTGATCCGAAGGAGAATTTTTTCCGTTCGTGCCATGCACTTATACCTCCCTCCGAGTACCGGAAAGACGCTTGATAATTGTGAAAATCTCAGCCTTCTTCTCTGGAGGCAGTTCTCTCCGCAACATCCTGCAGAAATTACTGTCATGCATACCGAGAAATTCTGCTATTTCCCAATGAAAGACGCCTGCTGCCTTTGCCTTCCTCCGAATATCCTGGTTCGCTCGAACCATTTTGCACCCCTCCTGAATTGTTGTTGCGTCGATTAAGTTTTCCTGCTAAACTGACACTACCAACAACAAAAACGGACTTCAATGAAAAATAAGGGTATGCAAAAACAATCGTTAAAAGGGTATGCAAAGGGGGATGCAACAAGGTGCACGAAGACCTGCAATTTCCAATGCAGTGCAGTTTTCGGCAAACAGTATATAAGAATTACTCCTGGAAAGGTGATCGCCTCACGTCAGGAGATGGCAGTATCTTTAGGCGTTACGATGCTTTTGGCAGGCCGGACTTAATTCCTTCCCTGGTGCGCTTGGTGAAAGACACAACTAACACCGAACGTGCCCGAAAGGCCGCTATGTATAAATGGGTCAAGCGTCTTGGCTGGCTCACCGTTCCCCCTAACCCCCCCAGCCCTCCTGAAACCTATTCGCAGTTTTGGACAGCCGCTCAAGATCTTGCCTACTTGTGGGATTTGCATGGTTTCATCCTCAATCGGAAATTGACCGACTTGCGGAATCTCGTTCGCTTTGAAGAAGTATTTCCCGGGTGTTGCCTAGACTTTCAATCTCCAGTGGACCGCAGCATATTGCCCAAGGTCGATCTCATGGCCCCCAGGGAGTCCAGGGCAAGGACTGCCTATGCTAAAGATGAACACTACCTGAAAAATCAACCGGAACCAAGAACGATGTATTGGTTAGGCACAGTGGAGGAATTAGAAGAAGAACCTATGTATTATTACCAACTGGCGGCCTTTGAGTATGTTGCGCACCATGTTGAGCAACATTTGAAGGGAGTTAGCCTAACCTCTAAAGGCCGCACCGTCGCTCGTGACTCGAAGCAGGACCACTACAAACTTAAACCTCGCATCGTAACCATTACCTTGCTTCAGGCCATGTACCTGCAGTTTTACATCATGCTGAATGATAGAAATAAGCGCATATGCGAAGCCTGTTCTAAGGTCTTTGTGCCAGGCAGAAGCGATCAAAAGTATTGCAGCACCGCCTGCAAGCGCACCGCAAAGAGTCGGCGCCAACGGAAGCACCAACAACTAGTTCTAAGCCTTTGGGAAGAAGGTTTGAGTGTTTGTCAGATCGCCGAACGTGTTAACCGATCCCAGGCACGGGTAGAGTCAATCATAGAGAAAGCCGAAAGGAGTAAGCAAGATGGCAAGACGGGGACATAATGAGGGGTCCATATACCAGCGCAAAGACGGTCTCTGGTGCGCTGCAATCACTCTAGGCCGGGACGCTACCGGGAAGGTCAAGCGTCAATACATCTATGGCGAAACACGACGGGAGGTCTCGACAAAACTTACCGCCAAACTCGCAGAACGCAACCGGGGAATTCTCCTTGAACCTACCAAACAGACTGTAGGGCAATTTATGGACGCATGGATGGAGGACGTGAAGAAAGGCTCTGTTCGCCACACAACCTATGAGACCTATTCCTATGTCCTACGCCATGCAGTACCCATCCGGGACATCCCCCTTGCGAAGATCACCGCACAGCATGTACAGCGTCTTCTTAGCGATCTCCGTGCAACCGGCCTCGGACGGACCATTGAGGTGCTCCATGCAGTGCTTCATCAGGCTTTTGAGCAAGCGGTCCGATGGGACCTTGTGCCACGGAACATCATAAGCGCTGTCACAGTTCCCAAGGTTCCAAAAAAGGATATCGCACCGCTTACGGAAGGCGAAGCCTACAGATTCCTTGACGCTGCCGAAGATGATCGCCTGTATGCGCTGTACGTCTTAGCTATCACCTGCGGCCTTCGTTTCGGGGAAGTCCTGGGCCTTCGATGGAAGAACATAGACCTTAGTGCAAAGACATTAACTCTAACCCATCAACTTAGCAAGCATGACGGCTCTTTCCTGCCTCTGAAGACAGCAAAGAGTAAAAGGACCATCAGATTGTCTGATATGGCTCTAAAGGCCCTTAAAGGCCACCGGCTCCGTCAAGCAGAGGAACGCCTGAAAGTCGGGGAATTGTGGCATGACTTGGATCTAGTGTTTTGCACCGAAATAGGAACCCCTCTGAATCAATCGAACGTTCGGAACAGGTCCTTCTACCCAATCCTAGAAAAAGCAGGCATTCGCAGGATACGCTTTCACGATCTGCGACACACTTGCGCTACTCTGCTCCTCTCTCAAGGTGTTCACCCCCGAATTGTCCAAGAGCAACTGGGGCATAGCAGGAGTGGGGTCACCCTCGACATCTACAGCCACGTCACCCCTCCCATGATGGACGAAGTGGCATCAAAGATGGATTCAATGCTAGGTCAGAAGAGAAAAGCATAAGTCTCACTAAAACAAATATGCGGACGGAAAACCCGTCCGCTTTGTTTTGCTGTAGTTTTGCTGCAGTAACCGCTTCTTGCTTTTTCGGATTTGGACCTTACGCTGGTGGGCGATACAGGATTTGAACCTGTGACCTCTTGCATGTCAAGCAAGCGCTCTAACCAACTGAGCTAACCGCCCACTCATTTGTGGAGGCGACACCCGGAATCGAACCGGGGATAAGGGTTTTGCAGACCCCTGCCTTACCGCTTGGCTATGTCGCCATGACTAGTCTAGAGTCAATGGAGCGGAAGACGGGATTTGAACCCGCGGCCCTCGCCTTGGCAAGGCGATGCTCTACCACTGAGCTACTTCCGCTCGAAAATGGTGCCGCAGGCCAGAATCGAACTGGCGACACGCGGATTTTCAGTCCGCTGCTCTACCGACTGAGCTACCGCGGCATCTTCATCTCAGTCAGCACTTCCCCTGAGATAAAATGGCGGAGGCGACGGGATTCGAACCCGCGATCTCGTGCGTGACAGGCACGTATGTTAGACCGGCTACACCACGCCTCCGCGTTCCTACTGGTGGGCGAAACAGGGCTTGAACCTGTGACCCCCTGCGTGTAAGGCAGGTGCTCTCCCGCTGAGCTATTCGCCCCAGTACATGCCACTAATGTGGCGTCGACACATAGTATACCTAAGGGAAATCGTTTAGTCAAACAGATTCAATAAAAAACTCACAGCGTCGAATTGGGCAACCCTGCTTCCGAGAAAACATTAGGGAGTGCTGCAAATGAGGCCAAAGAGAAAGCCTCGGGTAGACTTCTGCAGAACTTGTGCATGTAGAAGAATCAGAACCCTTGATGCGCTGATGGCAGCTAAACAGCAAGTGAAACGTCTTCAGGGAGAATCAAAACAGCAATCTCCCGGCGAAGTCGCCATCTTACAAGCTCAATGCCCTACCGGGCTGTTGTGGACTGTAGGGCCTGGCGACACGTTTTTCAGCATCGCCCGTATAACAGGCACCACGGTTCAAAGAATCATAGCCCTTAATCCCGGTATTGACCCCGAAGCCCTTCAAGTCGGCATGTCTATCTGCCTGCCTGAAGAAGCCGCGCTGCCCAGGGGCCCTATTCCCCCCTGCTCATCTGGCCTGTACTGGGTAGTATCCCAGGGAGACACTCTTTTTGCCATAGCCGGGGCTTATGGAACCACTGTAGAACGGCTTCTCCAACTCAATCCAGGTATTAACCCGCTTAACCTGCAAATCGGCATGAGCATCTGCCTGCCTGGCTGAAATCCGGTTGAGCGAACTACGTACCCGTAATCTTGGAGTGATTCTAGTGAAGCCTACCCGTTCGAATATCAAACCACCTGCCGGCTGTTGAAATATGCCAATAGTACAAGGATAATAGGAAGCGAGCGTTGAAGGTAAAGTTTGCCACTTACTCAGCCGAACTAAAGGCTCGTTCGTGGCAAATAGATACGGATTCTCGGACAGGCACCGTTCAGTGAAAACCCGGCACTGTCTTATTGACTGGCGTAGTATCTCTTAATGCTTACAGGCTATTACCTGGTTTAGGCGGTGATACATATGAAAAACCGGTTCATGGGTTCCAGGGTTCTTGCCCGATTCATGCTCCTTGTGGTTCTAGTAATAGCATTCACAGTTTCAGCAATAGTTCGCCCTCAAAGAGCAATGGCCATGAATGTGCCAACCGTTACCCTTAACTTCGTAGGCGATATCCTCCTTGCCAGCAGGATCGAAGACCTTATAAAGGCAGAAGGGCCAATGGCGCCATGGGCAGGAGTCAAAGACGCACTCACAGAGGCAGACTTCGCAATGGGCAATCTAGAATGTGCAGTAGGGACCAAAGGCTCTCCTATGCCTGACAAACAGTGGACATTCAGGGCATCTCCTGAAACTCTCCAGGGGCTAAAAGATGCCGGCGTAGACGTAGTATCCCTTGCCAACAACCATTCCCTGGACTTCGGTGTGGACTGCCTTCTGGAGACTGTAGAGAACGTGAGGCAATACGGTGTCATACCGGCAGGAGCCGGTATCAATGAAGAGGCGGCCAGAGCGCCTATCATACTCGAAAAGAATGGCATCAAGATTGGAATTCTCGCCACGTCTATGGTAATCCCGGTTCGTCAATGGGCGGCAGAAGGCGACAGGCCAGGGCTTGCAGTTGACTACAGTACCTGGAACCACAACATCGTAAGCAGGCTCAGAGAACTCAACAGGCAAGTTGACGTTACAGTTGTTTACCTCCACTGGGGCGAAGAAAGAGAAACACAACCTGAAGACTGGGTTCTCAGAATGGAATCGGTCTTAAGGCGGGAAGGAGCTGACTTGATAATCGGCAGTCATCCCCATGTGCTTAGGGGATTCAGATTTGACGGCAAGTCACTTACTGCACACAGCCTTGGAAACTTTGTTTTCACTACCCGCCTTGACGTTCCGGCGTGCCAAATAGGTGCGATTCTTCGTGTAACCGTTTCGAAAAAGGGTATAGAACAGGCATCGGTCCTCCCTACCAAGATACTCTTTGGAAAGACTGTTGTTATGGAAGGAAAGGAAAAGGCAGATTCCTTGTCTAACCTTAATACCCTTTCAAGGCCCTTTGAAACCTACATCGATAGTTCCGGAGAATTGTGGGAAAAGCCGTTTTCCGACATGGCAGGCCACTGGGCAAGGTTCGACGTAACCAGGCTTGCTCGAAAAGGGATTGTGGAAGGATTTGAGGATGGCAGGTACCTACCTGATAAACCAATAACCAGGGCTGAATTTGCCACTACCCTTGCAAGGGTTATTTCCGGGAAACTCAAACTCGGCGATGCAGACTTAGAAGGTTTCAATCCTGAGGAATTCGCTTTGTGCGATCAGAGCCACTGGGCCTACCGGTATGTAGTATATCTGTCCAAGTTAGGTATTCTTCCAGCAGAAGATACTGAATGGGCCTTGGACGAGCTGTGCCCCAGAGAAGAAGTATGTACACTTCTATGGAGAGCTGCAGGTATGCACGATACTACTCACGTTTTAGGCGATTCTCAAGAGAACGCCGGAACCTCCGAATCCCACGACCCTGCCGAGTCACAGGACCCTATTGAATCACAGGGCCCCCAGGAACCACAGAATTCGCCTGGCTTGACTGTACAGGTTGATGAACTCAATAACGCGGAAAATCCTGCGGCAGTATTGTGGTGCATGGAGCAGGGCCTGATTAAGGGCTACGACGATGGAACCTTACGATTGTCAAGTTCAATCACGAGAGCGGAAGCCGCAACTGTCTTCTTGCGGGTAATCGATCTAGGCAAGTAGTTTGGAGCTGCTATGAACGTTTATAGGGGCCTGGCTCTGGCCTATCTCCAGGCAGGCCCTATGACCATAGTATAGCTCTGAACCAGCCTCCATGTGCCGCTATGGTGATAGTCTTGGCCTGACAAGTGGGCTCAGAGTGATGCTCTCGGCCGGTCTTGGCTGCCATCGCTTGGCGTGCGCCAGGCAATTCTACTCTTGACTTGGCTGGGATCGCCTAATAGACCAACTGATCGTCTCGAAAGCCACAACCCCTCCGCCTACCAGCAGAGTGAAGTAGTAGGTCACAAACCGCCAGATAACGACGAATCCGCCTAAGAGTTTTGCCGGCAGAATAGACGCAAAGAAGTATGCAGATCCCACCTCTGCCCCGCCGCTTGAGCCAGGAGTGGGCACATAAGCCATAACAAGATAAAGAGTCATCGCCACAAAGAAGACCTGTGAATATGAAACCTGGGGTACCATTCCTCTAACAATGAGGACAGGTACTGATATTACCAAGACCCAGTAGGCTACACTCAATAACAAAGCAAGAAGAGCATGGCTGCCGCTTGATTTTACTCTCTTTACTCCATCTCTGAAATCATAAGCACTGGTTCTCACTTTTTCGAGTATGGCTGCAACTGTTGGTTCTGGAACCAATTGCTTCAGCCACTTCAATTGAAACAGTTTTCGCGTAAACATCTCTACCCCCTCAGGCCACAGAATGACAGCAATAATCAGGCCAAGGAATAACAGGTATACAGAAATGCCTACAGCAAGCGTAGTTTTTATGACAGGGGGAATCTCCAGACTGTTGCCTGTTAGTATCACGGTAACCGGCGCAAGCAGCCATAACCCAAACCTGGAAGTCGCATGGAGAAAAGAGCCAAGGGCAACAACGGCAGTAGCGGCGCCTATACTAAGGCCTCGCCTGTGAAGAAAATATACTTTCAAAGGCTCCCCGCCGGTATCGAATGGGGTTACTCCTGCCATAAAGGAACCCATAACCGTCATCTTGAGCGCATCAAGGAATTTGACCTGGCCACCCATGGCAGATGCAAGTATCTTGAGTCTAAGGGCATCAACTACCCAGCTTCCAACTACCAGCAGCATTGACAAAACCACGGTCGACAAGCCCACCGCCAAAAGGTTCCCAACCAGGTTTCCGCCACCAGTAAACCTGATAACTACCCATATACAAGATAGACTTAGCATAAGAGAGGCTAAGCCACCTACTACAATCTTTTTGGGCATTAGTGGGAAACCCTCGCCGTGTCTGCCCAACCTGCAAACACCTCCGTCAAGGCCCAGCGTATACTTTCACTTGCTTGCGCTTCATTTTATCATAAGGCAAAGATTTTTACATGATTTGGAACAAGAAACTCCTTTGTCCCTTTAATTGCCATATCCCAAGCAGTTTAAGTAATGAAAAACCCCGGAAAACCTAGTTCCACATAAACTATACATCTTCCGGAGTCTTGTCAATTCAGTTTACGTCTGCAAATGTGACTGCATCTATTATCATGGGGCTGCTACCGGCCTTGCCAGGGCTCCTTGTGAAAATCAGGCGGGCGCTGCATACACCTGCAGGTGAATAATCAGTCAAATACAGTTGTTCCCGCCACAGGCCTTCCCCGGGCTTTCCGGAAGCTAGCCCTGATACGAATACGTAGAGCCCGGCGCCTAAATCACAACCGGAGTTGTTCAGCCACCTAACTTGAACCAGCAAATCGCCTGCAGAGCAATATGACGACGCCATTTGAAACGTCAGTAAAAAACGGCGCACAGGGAATACCGGTAAGTCCTGGAACATTATTGCCGGATCAGATTGAACTTCGGCGCCCATGGAGGCTGCCTGCCGGCCTGTAAAAGCCTGGTCTGGGCCGGCAAGCAACACGTTTTCAGATTCCCAGCATGCAGGAGGTTCTCCCACATTTCCTTTTTCGAAATCACCATTGGCGATAAGGTTACACTTTGCCGCCGCTAACACGTCTCACACCTCCTCTTTTAACCGCTACCTGTCGACCTGGAAAAAGAAAACATCATCAATGAATATTTCTGCCGAACCTGAGCCCCGGGTAAACGAAATCCTGGCGCTTCGGGTCCCGACAGGCGATTCGTCGGTAATCCCTGTGTGAAGAGTCCATCCCCCGTCGATAATAGGGCCTATTGTGGCTGCTGGAATGAACATCGACAAGCCAAGGCCTATCTCGTTTCCGAAACCATCAAGCCATGTAACCGTTGCCTGGAGAGGAGCCGGACACTGGCAATATCCTGCCACTGAGAAATCTAACTCGAAGTATCTCCCAGGACATACCTGGACTTCCTGATATACAACTGCAGGTTGTTTTGGATACAGAGCCCCCAACCCCAGCATGGCAAGGCCTGAATGGGATAATCCAGCATCGGCGATTCGCACATTTTGAGTTACTGTCGAAGTCAGGGTCAAGGGCACTTGCCAAAACGCAAGGCCAATTTCAAAACTGTGATTCCTAATCAGATTTCCCTCAGGAACCTGTGCTATCACACTACTCACCTCCTAAATCCGCAGATATCAACATTGCTCTTGGAACATTACGTCATCTAGCAGAACGAAATTGTCGCAGACTTCTCCCTGAGCTTTGTAAAAGAGAATTCTTGCGGCTGACGCCGAGAAAGGTGCCCGCTCTGTATAAGCAACGATTGCTTTGTAGCCACCCCTACAAGCCGGCCCGGTAGTCGCACCGGGCACAAATATCGAGCAATCAAGGGCCGAGCATATAACATTGCCGCATGAATCAAGCCACAGCACGTCTGCTGTAAGATCCGCCGGGTTTGATGAAACCCCTGCAACAAAAAACCTGAAGATATACGTTCGTTTTGGAGAGATGCAAACATCCTGGTAGATAGAAGCTTCAAGGAGATTATCAGGCTTGCCCAATGCAGCAGCAACTAGGCCTTCGTGTGAAAACGCCGATCCTACCAGGCCTACATTGCAGTGTCCGGCCCATCCTGCCAATCCTTGCTCAAAACCTCCGTTGACGACAAGATTTCCCTTGTTGACGTTAAATAGCATTACAACACCCCCTTGACCACGTAACGCTTTTACCTTAATCGTTTGGTTCATGACATAATATTCAAGATGACATATTCAGGAGACAAACAACCCCTAGATTCCCTGCTCGCAAGGTATGTCCTACATGCTTCAGGCATAGATCTATTCTGGGCATTGAGTTACTTGATCGAATGCCTGGGAGGAGGATACGCGTGGAAGAGATCTTGAACGAGCTTATGGAGCAGGAGAAAACAGCCGTTGAAAAGTACAAGGATGTGGCCAAGAAAGTAAGAAGTTCCACTGAGCGAGATCTTATAGATCGCATATTGACTCAAAAAAGATTTGAAATCGAAACCCTAAAGCTTCTTTGCTCTGGTAAAGTGCCTGACCGTTTCATGGCCTTCGGGTCCATAGCCGAAGATGAAGTCAACTTCAGAGATTCGCCAAACCCTACCGGTAGTCTAGTGGAAGTTCTTAACCGTGGTACTCCTGTGATACTTACAGAAAGAAGGGGAAACTGGGTCGGAATACAACTGTACGACGGAAAGAGCGGTTGGGTGTTCAGGGACTATGTAAGGGCCAGCGACTAGATACACTTAGTTTTGCGAGCCGAATGGAAGTCGCTAAGGTACCTGTATCTGTTTGACAGCCGCCTGAAAACATTGCCCAAACGGCATACAGGCTAGAGAAACAGTGTCATTGCGCACCTTCTAAACATAACATGTTAACGCAAAGGGTTTAGGAGGTGAATCGAATGGCAGGAACCAAGGGTTTTCAGGAGGAATGGCTCATCTTCTTCTTCCTAATCATTATTCTCTTTATCTTTTGCTTCAACTAATACGCAGCAACGATAGATACGGTTGCTGATAGAGGTGGGGCACAAGCCCCGCCTCTATCAGAGCAATCCAGTTTGCTCCTATCTCACTCAATACCTTTTCACGATCTTGTCCTGGCCAGAGATACCGCCAGTGATATCGAGCTACTGTAGGTTGCACGGTGACCCATTGGGCGCTATTAAGTCAGGTTACTGGCCAATAAACATCTGGGTGAACATCATCCCATAGGAACCACCCTTAACAATTCCGATTCCAATATGAGTGAACGCTGGATTCAGGATATTCCTTCTGTGCCCGTCGCTCTGCATGAGAGCCTCATGGGCCCTTTCTACTGTAGATGCGCCTGCCAGGTTCTCTCCGGCCGTGTAATAGTCCACGCCGGCTTTTTTCATCATGTCAAAAGGAGAACCGTATGTAGGCGACGTATGGCTAAAGTAGTTAAGGTCAATCATGTCCTTACTCTTCATTCTGGCCAGTTCAACAAGCCTCAGATCAACCTGAAGAGGCTTTAGCCCAACTTTGGCTCTCTCTTGGTTCACCAAACTAACCATCAGCTGTTCTTCAGCAGTAATACCTTCAACAGGCTTGGGCTCTGGAGCCGGTTCCGGAGCAGGCTTCGGCTCTGGCTTGGGATCAGGCTCTTGAGCCGGAGGCTCTACAGGATCCGGAATTTCAGGAGTTGGCTGTGGATCAGGTTCCGGGGCCGGGACAGGAGCCGGAACAGGAACCGGCTTAGGTATCGGAGCAGGTGTTGGATTCGCTTCCGGTGGTGTAACTGGTCTGCCTGGAGCAATGTCCAGTAATCCCGGTATGACTAACTTTATGACTCTTTGCAGAAGTAGATCATCTTTGTATATGTCATTGAGCAGTAAAGCAAGGCTTGTACGTGATGGGCCGGCAAAAAGGTAAACCCGCCCTCCGTTGGGCCCTGGAAGAACATACCTTTCATACGATGACGCAAGGATTTGTCCTGCAGGCACAACTAGCCCTAAAATCAAAGTAAGAGTTATTGACGCAACAATTCTTTTTCTCAATTTCATTTAGTTCCTCCTTTCATTTTTATGTTGCTTAAGCCAACTCTACCCATATAATACAACTTAGCCCTCGTACTTGGAAAATGTATATATTCCCAGTTCAGCGTGGGTGGGAAGGCGTAACACGGCGGAACACGGGGACGGTTCGCGCGTTCCATCAGTTCAGCAAAAAAGCAACCTGAAATCTTCTTATCAGGTGCAATTCACGTGGTAGAAGAAATAATGTCTAGCATAAAACGCCTTGCAACGAAAGGACGTACTGGTCGAACGTTCTTGCAGAAACAGAACAGAGGCTATAACCGTGGAACGCGCGAACCGTCCCCGCGTTCCACGAAAATCCGGAGGCCAGGTGTGCCTTCCATGCCCCGGCCTCCCCGCTTTGTTCTACCTAGCCACGAGGCATACAGTCGTGTTTCACATATTGTGCATAGATCCATCCTACTTGGCCTGTAGGCAGCTGGACTTTGACCCACTCAGGCTGGATCTCCAGGACACTTACTGCAGTGCCCGCGTTTACCTGGGCTACTACTGCGAATGTCATTCCAGGGCCCTGCCTTACATTAACAAGATGGGCAGTAACCACGCCTGAGCATTTCTTGACTCCCTTTTTGACCTTGACAACTACATGAACATGCCTGGTCCTGAAGACTCTGGCAGTAAGCATTATGATCTTGGTCACCATAATCGGCTCGCCTGCAGGCGGTACTTCAAAGTTGGCGTGTTCTACCTGAACAGATACTCTTGCCGTCATTCCTGGTTTGGCTTCAGGAAGTACAACGAACTCAGAGAACGGTACAGTAAAGTGCAGTGTGTGCACAGTCTGTGCAGGATCCATCAATGGCTCGTATATGATCCTCTGGGCGATGGTTCCGTCCACTATGATTTTGCCCGGTGCCACAATTACGCGCTTAACTTCAGGAGTTGACGAAGAATCGATAATCTCTTTTGCCAGAGGCTTTTCCTCGGGTATATCAATGATTTCCCTTACAATTCCCTGAGATTTGTTCTCCCCAAGTACCTCTTGTATTCTTATAAGCTCCTTGAGCACCTCTAGGCCGGCAACTCCGGTGATATTAGTGACTACCTGGATGGTTTGGACTCTGATGACCTTGACCTTAACTTCGATGATTATTCTGGCAGTAATTGCCCTGCCGTTTTGGGCAACGTCAATCGATATGAACTCTATCTGGGCACTGGCCACCACTGTCATTCCAGGCTGTACTCCAGGCACTTCCACGAACCTTTCAAAAGGAATGGTATGGTGTACGACGTGGACAGTCTGATAAGGTGTCCTAGCTTCATAAATGGTCCTCATGCTAATTGTTCCGTTGACAATCACCTTGTTAGGAAGCACAGTTGTCGAGTTGACTTGAATTGTGGCAACCTGGTCAATTATCGATACTACATCTGGCTTGACTTCCGGGATGAACAGTATTTCTCTAATTACCGCTTGAGCGGATGACTCTCCTAGCACAGTTTCAGCTTTTATCATCTCTTTGGTAACCTGTAATCCAGGAATCCCGCTGACATCGGTAACAACCTCAATAATTGCAGTTTTAGTGACTCTGACTGTAAGCATTACCACGGCACGTACTACTATGACCATTCCATCAGGCCGAACTTCGAATGACGCGTGTTCAATGACTACGCTGGGAGTGACCACCATTCCAGGCTCTACACCTGGAATCTCTACGAAGGTGCTAAATGGGATCTCTGCATGAAATACGTGCACAGTCTGGTAAGGAACTGCAGCTTCATAGATTATGGCCAGATCCAGAACTCCATCGACTATCACCTTTCCAGGAAGCACCGTAACCTTGTCGATCCTAGTCTTACCGGCAAAATCAATTACTGATGCCACAGGTGGCTTTGGCTCCGGCACTGCGACAGCCTCAGATATGACTATCTGAGAAGTGCCTACGCCAATGACTTCTTCTAGTCTAAGCTCCTCGGTTTTTACCTCGAGGGTATCCAGACTCAACCGTTACCCTCCTCTCCTGGTAACAAAAATGCCTTTATCGCTAAAACATCTATATGCCATGACATTTGACAATGTGACCATACGCTATTTTCAAGTGCTTCTGCATATGATTTTCATGAGCATGGGCAAGCAAGCCAGGCACAGGTGTGCCGGTGCCGTCATGCTGCTAAAAGACTATGCAAAACCAGGCTGAGGAGGGCGCTCTTGAACTTTTGGTCAGTAATTCCGGCTCAAAACGAGGAAAGAACCATCGCCCATGTAATCAAGAACTGCCTGTTGGCAGGTTCAACCAGGGTGCTAGTAGTATCAAACGGTACTACTGATAGGACGCTTGAAATCGCCCAAGCCTATCCTGATATGAGGGTCAGTGCCTACTACGTGCCGGAACCTCTGGGAATCGATGTGCCCAGGGCCATAGGTGCACTGATAGCCTACATGGAAGGCGCCAATGGGATTCTCTTCTGTGACGGAGATCTTTCGGGCAACTTGGCCAACCACCTTTCATCTCTTCTAGGTTCAATGGCCTGGGGCTATGACCTATCCCTGAGCAACTGCTACCCAAGAGGGCTGCCCTATGGCGGCATGGCCGGCAGAGTAATAAGGGAGCGGCTCGCCTTCAACAGTTACATAGGCCGGGAGGATCTAGGGGCAGCGCTGATGTCCCACGGCCCTTCGTGCATATCCCGGAAGTTTCTCGATATGCTGCCCTGCCAGGTACTGGCCATACCACCGTTGGCACAAGCCCTGGCCGTGAAGCAAGGCCTGACTGTTAAGATCGGCGCATCTCTGGAGCATGGGCTTTTGGGCTCACGGGAAAGGCACGGAGACCATCCAGACAAAATCGCCGATCTTATTATCGGCGATTGTATACTTGCAAGATCCATATTTAGCGGCAATTTGCCTGCAAGATGCGCAGGACGGCGCCCGTACATAGGGTTTGACAATACGCGCCGCTGGGATTTACTCAATTACCACATCGAAAAACTTAAAGTCCCTGGGTGAATCCTACGGACTGAACTTCTTTGACCTCAGGAATTTCCTTTTTGAGAATACGTTCTATTCCGGCCTTTAGGGTCATTGTAGAGAAGGGGCATGTGCCGCATGCGCCAGTAAGCCTTACCTTGACAATTCCGTCTTCAGTTACATCAACCAATTCCACATCTCCTCCGTCAGCCTGAAGAGAGGGGCGAATCTGCTCCAAAACCGCTTCCACTCTTGCTTTCATCAACCATTCCTTCTTTCCCTTGTATAATCAGGTCCATCATAGCCACATCTTAAGCTCTCTGTCCATCATTGTCATATATTTTGTTTTCCTCTTCAATAGCGTCAAGGAAAGTCTGATCATCGGTAAATCGCCGGGCTTGCTCCATGCAGGCTTCTACCACCCGCTTTCTGTGGGAGGAATCAATCCGAAAAGTCCTAGTAGCTTCAAGAAGTTCTTGCCTTCCAATAGCGGGTTTATCTCTATCGAAAGCAATCCTTTTTGCCCTGGTTACCAGTTCTTCAAGTTCAGCACACGAGAAGTTATGAGTTAGAGGAACAATATCCTCAAGCAAAACCTCCCTGACTTGGGCACCCTCTATATCCAAAGGAACCTTGCACCGGCTGGAACCAGTTGAATAACCAAGGTGAACCATAAGAACCTCAAGCCTGGCATGGGGCCCCGGGTAAAGAAAGGGTATCTTGTAATCAAAACGGCCTGCCCGCAAGAAAGCATCATCAAGATGTTCAGGCACATTGGTGGTCCCAACTATGATTGCTGCCCGGTCAGGCATTCCTAACCACTCTAGAAACTGAGAAAATACCCTCTGAGTCTCTTCTTCAGCTGACCCTGCAGAGGCTCCGGCCCTCTTTCCGAATCTGTCTATTTCATCTACAAACACAATGGCCGGTGACATCTTCTCAGCAAGGGTAATGGCATTTTTCATGTTCTGCCCCGATTCACCCAACCATTTTGAGTAGATATTCTCAGTAACCAGGTTTATAAACGGCAGTTGCACTTCGCTGGCAAGGGCATTGGCAAAAAGGCTCTTCCCTGTTCCAGGCGGGCCGAAGAACAAAAGCCCTTTTGGAAGGCCAAGCCCAAAATACCTTGCCTTCTCGGGACGCCTTAATACGTTAATCATGTACTTCAGAATAAAGTCCTTGATTGCGTGATACCCGCCAATATCCTCAAAACTGTACTGGGGATCACGCACCTCAAGAATCTTAGAACGCTTCACCATCTCAGACTTGAGTTCTTTCATAATGTGAGGGTCAAAATCCCTGGTCCGCTGGTATGATTCAAGCAATATGCTTTCTACCTGGTGAAGGTTAAGTCCGGACATGGTTACTGTTACTGCCTCAAGTTTAGAACCGTCTAGAGGTACTCCCAAAGCAGTTGCCGTAGATTCAACCAGTTTGGCGCGCTCATCGCGGCTTGAGGGGTCAACCTGAATTATCACAATGAACTCCTTGGTAAATTCATCGATTAGGCGGGAAGCATCTTGCGTAAGGAGCATGACACACGAACCCTTGGCTGTAACATGAGGATCTATGGCCCAGGCTCTTAGGGCAGCTTGGAACCCTGTGTCGTATTCTTTTACCTCTGAAAGATTTTGTAAGATAAAAAGGGAAGGTGAAGATTTTAGGTACCCATCAACTTCCTTTAGAGCTGCTTTAAGAGCCTGGATTTCCGCTGCCCCCTCAGCCTTGATGCGCGAAGACAGAGGGCTCTGGCTGGCTATACGCTTCTTGAAAACCTCAAAATGAGGGCCCTCAGGGCCTGCTTTCAACGTACCAAGCCCATCCCACGGGTCATAGAGAAAAATATGTTCTATATGATGAAATTCCGGATCAGACAAGACAAAAGACTTAAGCTGGTAGATTCTCTTAGGATCTACAGTCTCAAAACATATAATAGGCGAATAATTCGCCTTGCGTTTTAGTACCCCAGATCTAATCCAGGAATCATCAAGGTGGCTTTCAGGCAAAACGCTCCTCCTCAACCACAGGGTGCACTTACACAAACAGTCAATTTCAGGCCATATGACTCAAGACGGCTGACAATTTCCTCGGTCTTACCGTCGCCGGCTCTTTCGAGGATGTTGATTTTATCTTTGCATATCTCAATTTCGAAATATGACTGTAGTTTTGCTGCAGAGGCGCTACCGGGTTTTCTCATTAATGAAGCACCTTCTTTTTCTCGGCCGCTTCCTCACCTAGCTCCCTGGCAATCTCCGAAGACGGCTTTGGTGTCACCATTACCGGTATTGCCCAAAGGCCTAATTCCTTCAGGGTCTTCTTCAGAGTATCAGCTTCGTCAAAACACGACTCGCCTGGGAATCCGGAAAACTCGATTTTAACCTCTCCGCTGGCAGTAATCTCAGCCTTTATCTGTCTTGTCATTCATAACACGCCCTTCACAAGCACTTTTTTCCCTTCGGTTGGGTGTTTTACTTCCTCCATCTCCACTTCGTAATTTAGGGATGCAAGGGCGCGCGTAACACAAAGGGCTATATAGTTTTGCACTACCTTTTCCTTAATCTGGCCTGCCAATCTTTCGTAACCGCCATAGCTATCACATATGAAAGTCACATCACCTGTATCACGGTCGACCTTTATGCCAAGTCCCCTCTCGAAAATGGGCCCTGCAAGTGACCAATCACAATATATTGACCGCCCGTAGTAATCACGGATACTATGGCCAACGTCCAGACTCATTTCTTCTGCACATGCCCATATTGCCTCCTGCAGAATCTCCCAACCGGGGTCTTCCTCTACAGGACGCCCTTGTTCAAGGGCCGTTTGAAGTTTTATGTCAGCTTGGTATGAACTTATGTGACTCATGATCGAACCCTCCATGACAGCCTTATCTTGCCTCTGAGGAACTCACGTTTTTGGGCCTCGGTCAGTTGAAGATCACTGTGGATATTCTGCAATTTCCTACGAAGAATTTCTGATTCTGCCTCTGGCCGTGCCCTAACACCCTGGTCGCTTACAGAACCGGTTTCCGGATTGCTGATGCGTGTTTCCGAGTGTTGAGCAATTTGCATTTTCATTACAGCTAATCTAGCTTTTGCTTGTTCCTTCTTAATCTCGTCTGTCTCTTCCCTGCTCTCAACACCAAGGGCCCTGATTTCTTTCTGTAGTTCCTCAACTGTATACGTTCTTGCCTCTTCTTTCCATTCCATGACCTTAATCGACCGTACTCTTGCTGCTCCGCCGGCCTGCTGCCATTCATCTAGGAATTCCTGAAGCCTTTCGAGTTCACCGGTACCTGCCCGGTATTCTGTCTCATAGGCCTTATCTGGAACGTGCAGGGGAACACTTTCGTTCACCTGCCTAAAGCGCAGTATGTTGAGCTGTGTCTGAAGCCTATCTTGCTCTTCTTCTAAAAGCCCAATTCTGTCGTCAAAACCTCTTGTAAGGAACGCGCACCACAAATGGACCGCCACAAACGAGAAGCCGATGAATATCACAGAGCCCAGGCTAACAGTTAGGATAAGCCTTGGCCATATGCTCAAGACCGGAGCCATAACATACGTTAACCTCAAGCCGGTAAAGGTGGCCAACGCCAGGAGAACGAGAAGTGTTAATCTTGATTCTAGAGTGTGTTCATATTTGGTAGTAAGAATCGTTATCCATATATATCCAATCCAGCCAAGGACCACGAAGGCTATAAGAGTCCACAAGAACCACATAAGTGAACCACCTCGCGTCCTTGATAAACATTATACCATCCTGCCCCAAGGCTGGATTCTTCATTCACTGCCCACAGCTTAGGCTTTCCAGATACCTCCTGGCGTACCATAGTTGATCCGGGCCGGGAGGTTCCAAAGACGAATTCTTTCCCCACCGCCTAATCTCCCTTTGTCCAGACGTGACCTTGCCAACTACCGCAGCACTGATACCTGCTTCCCCGTATATCTTGCATAATTCGGCTCCATTGGGAGTGGTTACTATCAGGCATCCCGATGAGACCAATCTCAAGGGATCGATCTTAGAGTACTCACTTACTCTTAATGTAACCGGAAGTACCGGGATTTCATCAGCATAAACCAAAGCTCCTAACCCTGAAGCCTGGCAAATCTCGTAAATTGCGCCAAGAACGCCGCCTTCTGTAGCATCATGGCATGCATGGGCACCGTTTTCAGCTGCAATCTTACCCTCTTTGGTAACGCTTATCATTTTGAACAGGTCTTCAGCTTGTTTGATTGAGGCTTCATCCAAAACACCGGCAAAGACTTTTCTGAAGTCCCTTACCAGTATAGAAGTGCCTTCCATGCCCGCCCACTTGGTCACTACGATATCGTCGCCTACTTTTGCACCGGCTGAACTAAGGACCTTTCGATTCTTGGTCTTGCCAAGGGCAGTCACACTGATGATTGGTTGCTGCAAGCCTGGCGTGACTTCAGTATGGCCCCCGGCTACCTGAACATTTTCTTCTAGACATGCGTCGTTTATGTCGCCCATTATCTCCTCAAGTTCTGACAGCACCGCAGTCTCGGGCAGCAAAAGGGTAACCAAGATACATACAGGCTCTCCGCCTGCTGCAGCAATGTCATTAAGTGATACCTTGACGGCCAACCAACCGGCTTTCTCCTGTGCCCCCGTGATTGGGTCAGTAGTCGCAAGGAGCAATTCGCTGCCTAAATCCAGGGCAGCAGTGTCCTCGCCAATAGCAGGTGTCAACACTACTTCGTTTCTAGGTTTGCCCAGACGGCTGAACACTATTTCCTCTAGCAGGTCCGGCGGAACCTTGCCCACAAGCAAAGCCTTGTCTTT
Organism: Bacillota bacterium; assembly: GCA_040766745.1. Lineage (GTDB taxonomy): Bacteria > Bacillota > Sulfobacillia > Fermentithermobacillales > Fermentithermobacillaceae > JAXGPX01. The sequence goes on along the minus strand of JAXGPX010000001.1, from coordinate 298,919 downwards.
TTTCATAACTGCCTCCAAAAATGCAAGTATGTCTTGATAGTGATATGTTCATGTATTGTCAATGCTAAATTCAGGAACTAAATTCTCTCTCACGGTGATTATAACATTCAGGAAAGCCACTGTGATAGAATGCTGGAGACTGGCCGGGCTAGGCTGACCTGGCCAGCGAAAGGCCGGCTAAAGGCCGGTTGATATCTAGCTGAGTGCGGAGGTGACGGCGAATGCTGAAGATAATTGGCGGGTACCTGGCCGGAAGATCAATATTGTCTGTACCGGGAGACAATACCAGGCCTCCTCTTGCCCGGGTACGGGAATCTGTGGCCAATATTCTTCAAACTCGTATCGAAGAAGCCACAGTGCTTGATCTTTTTGCAGGAACTGGCAGTTACTCTTTTGAGCTGTTGTCAAGAGGTTCGGCCAGTGCCGTCATGATCGATAAGAACCCCAAAGCGGTGGATGTAATAAAGAAGAATGTATCGAAATTGGGCCTGGAAAGCAAAGCCCTGGTTATCAGGGCAGATGCGCTAAACATGATCCAGCAGTTAACAGTAAGAAGACAGGCTTTCGATATAATTCTTGTGGCGCCTCCTTACCACACAGGATTGGACCAATCGGCTATGAAGATGCTCTCTTCCGGGAGGCTTTTGAGTCCTGGTGGCATTGTAGTGCTGCAGCAAGCCAGAAAAGAGACATTCAACGAAGAATATGGCACTCTCAAGTTGAAAAAGACTTACAACTACGGCGATACACGGATATCTACATATGTTTGTTCTGAACCAAACGGATAAGTCGTGGACTGGCTAATGGCCTACGTGCATAAGACTCATAAACACTATAGCCAGATTTCCAAAAAAACTGTTATCCTTGGAAATCTGGAATTTTGATACACTCGGTAATCTTACCGGCTTTCACGACAGGACATACGATAACGGAAATACCGTTTTCACCGTAATAGAAAATGCATTACCACGCTTTTGGACTTGGCCCCATACACCCAGAGGTATGAGTTTTCCCGGAAATAGAAACTTTCCATATCTGGTATAGACATTTTCAAAGCATGTTACGTCGATTAAGCCATATTCATCTTCCAGTGAAAGAAACACCACAGTCCTTCCGCTTCTGGTAGGAGGCCTGTGGGGCCTTATAGGAATACCCCCGGCTTTTACAAAGTCGCCGGGCTTAATACCGGAAAGTTCCCGGCTAGATACAAATTCCCTGCTATTTAACCTGCTGCGCCATATCTCCATAGGATGAGCCGAAATTCCGGCCCCAAGGATTTGGTACTCAAAAGCCACTTTTTCCCCAAGGGAAAAGTCAATTGAACCAGAAGCCCCAATAGCATTGTGAACACCGGGAGCGCCGTGAATACCAGGAGCACCAGAAACACCTGAAACACCGGGAGAGTCAGGGATACCTGCAGCAGGAATGGCGGGAGTATGTGCATCACAGACTTCATACCGCTCTACAAGAGTCTCTGACTGTGGATTATTGTCAGCCAGGTATGCATCTTTCAACTGCCACAAGAGAGATTTCCGGGAAACTCCAAATTCATCAAAGGAGCCGCACAACATTAGGTTGCGCAAAACATCGGAATCTACCTTGACCCGCCTGGTAAAGTCATAAAAAGATCTGAATTCCCCACCTTTTTCTCTTTCGCGAACTATAGATGTAATAGCATTTTCTTTCATGCCGGTTATCATCTTGAATGGAATACGTATACTATTTTCTTTCACCACCACATCTTTGCCTGAATGGTTAACAGACGGCCCGAGTACCTTTACCCCGTGGCTTCTGGCTTCAACACATACAGTGGAAACGGGATAAAACCCCATAGGTTGGTTGTTCAGTATAGACCCGAAAAATTCAGCCGGGTAATGCTCAATTAGATATGCAGTTTTGTAAGCAGTAGTGGCAAAAGCCCTTGCATGAGCCTCACAGAAACCATAACTTGCATAGCCCTTTATACACTTGAATATTTCATTGGCAGTTTTCTCTGTAACCCCGCCGTTTACAGCCTTTTCAATGAAAAGTTCGCCTATCTTTGCCATCTCATCAAAAGATCTGCCGTGGGTCATGACCCTGCGCAAGTTATCGGCCTCTCCTGGGGTAAAACCTGCAATAGCCGACGCAATTTCAATTACCTGTTCCTGAAATAGAATCACTCCATAGGTCTTTCTCAAAATCGGTTCAAGCCGCGGATCCAAATACGATACGTCTTCTTCCCCCCGGCGACGCCTAATGAAAGGCTCTACCATGTCCCCTTTGATTGGCCCCGGCCGTATGAGTGCTACACTGGCCACGATATCCTCGATATTGTCAGCGCCGAGCCTTGCCTGCAGCCCTCTTTGGGCAGGGCTTTCCAGTTGAAAAATTCCTACAGTGTCTCCAGACTGCAGCCGATCGAAAGTAGCTTTATCATCCAATGGTATACAGTCATAGTCTAGCCTGGAGTATGAAGGGCTTCCAGGGTTAACAGCGCCATGATTGGCATCACTGTGGTTATTTGCCGGGCCAATTGCCGGATTACCATCAATAAACCTGAGCGAATCTTCAATTGCGCCCAGAGTCCGCAAAGATAAAAGATCTATTTTGACAAGGCCTAAATCCTCTACATCGTCTTTATCGAACTGCAATATCCTAACTCCCTTTGCCGAGCGTTCAAGGGGAGAAAACCAGGTAACCGGATTTTTCGATATCACCACTCCACCTAAATGGGTGCCTAGAAATCTGGGAAAACCAGAAAGCTTCCCGGCTATTTCAATGAGAGTTTTGAGCCGCTTTTCAGGGATGTTCAGATTTCTGAGCTCAGGCAATGACCTAAACGCATCTTCGATCATATATCCTGGAATATGGGGCAGGCGTTTGGCTATTATGTCAATCTCATCCTGGGAATACCCCATTGCTTTACCCACATCTCTTACAGACGAACGACCCTGAAAGGTGTTATAGGTGGCCACTGACGCCACATGCTCATCGCCATATTTCTTATAAACATATGCAGTTACTTCGTCTCTTCGCCTGGCATCAAAGTCAACGTCTATATCAGGCTTTTCGCCCCGTTCAAGGCTCATAAATCTTTCAAACAAAAGATTTTGGGCAATAGGATCTACATCTGTAATCCCAAGACAGTAAGCTACAGCAGAGTCTGCAGCCGAACCTCTGCCTGCATGACGTATGTTTTGGCCTACAGCAAACTCTACAAGATCCCACACTACAAGAAAATAGTCTTCGTAGCCTAACTGGCATATTATGTTGAATTCGTGATCAAGCCGTGCTGTCACTTTGGACGTAATTTTTCCATACCGGTGCTCTGCACCCTGGTACACCAGGTGGCGCAAAAAATGCTTCGATGAATTGAAACCTTTTGGGTATGCAAATGCAGGAAAGTTCAGAGCCCCCAGGTCTATAGGACATTCACATTGCTCAGCAATAACCTGTGTCATACGGAGGCCTTCGGAGTAATATTTGTACTCTTCTTTCATTTCACTCTCGGATTTTAAATAGTTTTCCGAGTTAAGCCGCCTTTCAGGATGAACATCTTCAAGCTTGGTCAGTGTGCGTATGCAAGTTAAGATATCGTGGATTTGAAATTCTTCTCTGGCAGCATAATGCACGTTGTTTGTAACAACACAGCGCAAATGCAAATCTGCGGCCAATTCAGAAAGTGCCTTGTTTAAACTCATAGACCCAGGAAGAAGGGATTCTGAAAGTTCAATAAAGAACGAATCTTGCCCAAAGATTCTCTTATAACTCTCAGCCACTTCTCTGGCTTCTTTGATTCTTTTTTGCAATATTAAAGACGGAATCAGCCCCCGCCTGCATCCTGAAAGAACAAAGAGCCCTTCTCTTTGAGATGCCAGGGTATCTAAATCTACTACTGGAAATCCCCGCATGTTTTCCAGATGAGCCCGGGTTAGCACTGTGCATAAATTCATGTAGCCTGTTCTGTTTTTGCACAGCAAAGTAAGGTGAAAGTTTCCTTTAACAGTCACTTCGCACCCGATTATAGGCTTAATGCCGGCCTTTTTTGCAGCTTTAATGAACCTTACGGCAGATGAAAGTTTGTTATGGTCGGTTATTGCTATTGAATGCATGCCTAGCTCGGCTGCCCTTTCCACAATACCGGTTATGCTGGAAGCACCGTCCAGAAAAGAATACGGGCTGTGTACATGGAGATGTGTGAACATTGCCTAATCAAACACCCTGTAAAGGTTCCAATGCTTTTTGTCTGAATATATCTCGTAAACTCCACCTTCACTGGCCAGGACCCGATAAAAAGTCTTTTCCTTTTCCTCATCCCACCACCTGCCGGCTTCATTCCATTTATCTATGACGTCTTTTACATTTACCCATTTCTTTATCCAGAAAAATCGCTTTGGCTTTCCTTTTTCACAAACCACCAAAACAGGCTGATCCACTATTTTTGACATGCGGAAACTTGCCCTCCTTCCGGATAAGGTTACCAGGTTCATCTATGCATCATGCAATCATTCAGGTGCCAAATAATCATGCAAATGAGACTAGCTTGCCGGTACTTGAGTTTTGTCAAATCTTACAGGATCCCAAAAAGCAAGCATTTTTTCACGACGCAAAATTTCAGGTTTGAAAGCACTGCTTTGCTTGTGCTTATCCTTAACTCCCCATACCAAAGCCGAATCTCCGTACTTCTCTTCTATACCCGTCAAAGCCAATTCCAGCGAAACCGGAACCCCTGTTTTGGTATTGGTCCGGTTGTTACTTTGACCTTCACCCTGATTTTGACGGTTTTCGGGTTGCATACTATAATGCCCGTTGCGCTGCTCATTGCATTGCCCTTTCCAACGTACCGCTTTTGGCTCATCAAAGGTTTGTATCAATGACACTTGCTTCACCGGCACCCTGTCAATATCTTTAAATGTAAGCAAAACAGTTGAAGCCTGGCATAAAACTTCATGGCCCAATTGAAGCAGCATATCTTCGAATAGTTTCAAGACAACAACTTGCAGGGATTCAAACCTGCCCAAAGGGCGGACCAACTTCTTTTCCCGAACAACAGGCGGGAAATTGCCTGACAAAGTTATGGCTAGATGCTTAAACCCTGTACCGTTCTGAATTAGTTCTTCTGATACTTCTTTTAGAGAAGGTTCCAGTATCTGCGGCGTTAAGTTGGCCATAATTCCTTCAACGTTGATTGCTTTTTCAATATAAGGTTTTGGGTACAAAGGTTTCACCGGAAAACGGTCCCGTCCGTTTACCCAGTCACTAACCAAATATGCCCAGTCGCCTATCTGAGGAGCAAGTTGGTTTGCCTCTATTTGCTGTAAATCTTTCAAAGTTTTAAATCCCAAAGCATACAGGTGAGATATTACATCAGGTGGCAAGGGCCACATGAGAGACAGAGGCATACCGGCTGAATAAATGCTTTCCTTTCCTTGCTTTACGTCTACCAATACATAGTCTTCGCCTGTCTGTACATACCCCCAGGGCTTTTTAGACGATACTATTTTGCATTTTTCAAACAGCCTTTGAGCCATCCAGGCACAAGAGGATTTTGCCAAAAACTTGGACCGGCTTTTTGTAACAACGGCCATGTGAAACATACCCTTTAGTAAAGTAATAATCTCGGGCAAGGGTTTGTCATTAGGAATCTCTGCAAAAACTCCACAACCATGATCATCAGGTTCCACAAACGGGGTTATGGCTGCCAGAACATCAAGTATGTTCTTTAACTCATTTGAAGTTGCATCATATACCGGAACTACCCGGCAAAGAGGCGACGCCAGTTTAGCTTGCCTTATGGTATCACCTGGCCTTACCCCATCTTTGAATGCCTTTTCGTCACAGTCTAAAATACTGTTTTGAAAAGATACAGCAACCGGGAGATGAGAATCAATCTTGCGATTAACCTTCTCCAGGTGTGCCCTTGCCCCTATGAATTTGAAGTAAGCGATATTGGACATGCGATCACCTGTTCGATAGAACACTTGTTTGGTTAATATCATAATCTCCGAAGGAACTGAAGTCAAGGGCAATTAGAAGCAATGTGTTACCGAACAGTGAGGCTGAACATCTTGGCTCAAAAGGCTCAATTACAAAGCAATTCGGACCCCTCTAAAAGCATTACTGGCCCCAAAACCGGCCAGGTTTCAGCCAAACCCGGTACCAGAATCGACCACCTAATGCCAATACCGGTATCAAGATCGACCATTCCCACGCTGACGTTCCCGATACAAGCAACCACTGCAATGTATGGTAAGAGTTAGGGAGCGAACCCGGGGCTTTACACATGTGAAACTTTAGGGCCGTCCCCGGTGTTCCAAAACCGTCCCCGCTGTTCCAGGACCGTCCCCGGTTCCATCTCGGTGTTCCATCCAATGTTTCACAATGTTTCAACTTCCGGTATTGGCGGTTGTGGCTGGCTTGGGCTTTTCCGGAGGGTACCAACTCGAATTTAGCTTCTCAACTTTTACTACTGTGCCTCTGCGTATATACTTCCGCGACGTTTCAACCATGAAACCGCTGCGCAGTTTTGGTGTGCCTCCCAAGCCATCGCCACCCAAACCGTCACCAGTCTGGCCGTCACCCGGATCAATAGGCTGAGCCGGAATTTCTTTGACCACTTTCGGCTCAATTTCAATAACCATATCAGGATCCTTCTTGCCGAATACTTTGACAGTCAGACACCCATCCTGAGCTTGTAACTTCAATATACACGGCACCTCGGTGGAGTTTTTCATTTTGAGGTCCAAAATATCGAAAGCCACTGTAGCGTCCATCCCAAGAGGTACATAACTTACAGGCATTCCGTGGTTATACCGCTCGACAATTTCGAAACCGGCCTTTAGCAACGCCACGTATAATGTGGTAGAAACCTGGCACACTCCTCCGCCGTAATCGTCTACAACGCTCGTTCCTATGAATACACCGGCTTTTCGGTAACCTCTCTCTTTTGACCTGGGGCCGGTAGTGTCATTAAACGACAGCACCTGGCCTGGATTGATAGTAAGTTCGTTCAGAGCGCTGCTTGCAAGGGCTATATTGTGGGCTCTGTCGTTCTTGTCTCGATAGTAAGTGGAGTAGGAAGAGATGGGTTCCAGGGGAAGAAGGCTTTCTAACTCCTCAGTAGTAACCTCCGGTTTTATGTAAACAATAGGCAGCTCAATCCTGGCAATTATGTCAAACCATTTTCCGGCATCATAAAGTGAGGCCTCAAGTTCATCGAAATTGACTAGTATACCAAAACTGCCACCTATCACCTCTACCCTATCATCTTCGGTAACTTTGAAAGACGCATTCATTGGGGCCTGGTTGAAACGGCCTGCTAACTCATTAAACCATGCCAACTTTTGCTGTTTACCGGTACAAACCAACAGTGGGTATTCTTTTCTCAAGATAAGCCATAAAGGGCGCCTAACCGCCATTACAGTGCCTTCAATATCAGGGGCGATACCCGTAGATTTCAGCGGGAACTGCTCTAAATCTCCGTCTGCGCCCACAATTTCAATCTGGCGAGTATCCCAGGAAAGGGCTTCTTCAAGGGCAGATACTGCTTGTGTAATACTCAGTCCACCCAGGTCAATGCCGCATACCCTGGTGCCGGGCCAAGCTGCCAGGTAGCCCGGAACCACCGCAGCGACTATCAGCCCAAACACCATAATAATCCAATAATGCCTCTTCATTCTCTCCTCCGGACAGCAACCAGATTGGCGGCCTCGGCAAGGAGACGATCCTGCTAACTGGCCGCCGGTTCTTGTTCATATATATTCGCCGGTACAGGAGAGAGATTCCGGTCGCCTGACCCAACTAACAGCAATCCTTGCAGAATATTTCTTGCCCTGGACAACCTTGATTTTACAGTACCAACCGGGCACGACATGCGCCTGGCAACTTCTTCACCTGTATACTCTAGGACATCATGAAGGATTATCGAGTCCTTGTAGTAATCCGGCAGGCATTCTATCGCCCTAAGTATGGCATCCTTGCCGTCCATAGCTTCAACAACGTTCAGCGGCAGTTCATCTACGGTGTCAGGAAAATCAACCGGCTGCTCATCTCCGTCTTTGCTTACCATAGTCGGCCATGCCACAGTAGGCAGTTTCCTTTTTCTCATCATGTCTATACAAATGTTAGTTGCCACTTTTCTAAGCCATCGCCCCAAAGAAGCATGTCCAGAATAAGTCCTTATGGATGAAAAAGCACGGAGAAATACTTCTTGGGTAAGGTCTTCTGCATCGGCCCTGTTTTTGACGATTCCAAGTATATGCCTGTAGATCTCGCCAGAATAGCGGCTGTAGAACGTCTCAAAGGCCTCTTCATCGCCTGAAGTTATCTGCTGTGCCAAAACCAGATCTTCCACTGCCATGCTGCAACCCCCTAAATAAAACTTACGTCACTAATAATGGTAAGGCTCTAGCATGGAAAATTCGTCAGCCATTAGAGAAGATGGTCTAGGCATTATGGCCTAGGCATTTTGAGAGGGTTGCCTTTCGAAAGGAATTACGACTGTAAGGAACGTTCCGCTCCCCGGTTTCGAAGATATTTCCACAGATGCCCCTAGAAGTTCCGCTCTCTCGAACATTCCAACCAGGCCCATTTGGCCGGCTCTAACAAGGGAGCCCGGTGTCTGGGAAGGGTCAAACCCCTTACCGTTATCCTCAATGCAAATACTGAGTGCCTTATCACCAAATTCAATGATCAGTTTGATGGTACTGGCTCCCGAGTGCTTGACGGCGTTGGAAAGCCCCTCTTGGGCCATCCTAAAAGCCGAGACTTCAACCTCGCGAGAAAGCTGCCGGATATTGCCTGATACTTGAAACTCTACTTGAAATCCATCCTTTTCAGCCTGGTCGCATAGCCATTCACATGCAGAAACAAAACCAAAGTCATCCAGAACCGGGGGGCGCAAATTTCTGGCAAATTCCCGTAGATCAGAAATCGTGCCGTCCAAAAGCGAATCGATGTCTGCGAACAGATTGCGGCTGTTCTCGGCGAGTTCAGGCAATCGAAGGTCTTTTTGAAGCAAATCAAACCTTCTTCTGAGCGCGACCAGGTACTGGATTGCCCCGTCATGGAGTTCCCGGGCTATCCTTGCCCTTTCTTCCTCCTGGGCCAGATCTGCCACAGAAAGGTATTCCCGCATTTTCTCCTCGCGGTTTCTTGAAAGATCCAATGCTTTGTCTCGCTTTTCGATTTCTTCTTGCAGCCGCTTTTCTGTGGCAGTGTCCCGGGCAATCCCCTGATGCCTGAAAACCTCAAATCCCTGGTACACAAGGGAAGCCCGTACATCCAGATTTACAATACGGCCATCTTTTGCCTGGATTGCCCAGGAATACTCAATATGTTTTTGCCTTGTTTGTGCCGCATTTTTTACCGTAGACACAGTCCATGCCCATGACTCAGGAGTAACAAACTCTCCAAAGTACTTGCCGCACAGTTCATCAGGTTGATACCCAAGCATCTGCCAGCTTCGTGAGTTCACATAAAGGAACCTTCCCCCTCTGTCCAGCACAAAAACAAGATCACCTGCGTTTTCCATTAGCATGTGGTAGCGCTCTTCTGACTGCTTGAGATTTTCGATCAATGTTGACTTTGCAGCAATCAAAGCAGCCTGGCTCCCTACTGCCATAATAAATTCCGGGTCTGTCTGGAAAAACGGAATGTCGTCTTTCTTGCCCAGAATCAAGAAGCCTGTCACTTCTTCCCCGAGGCTCATAGGAATTACCGCAGCAAATGAATGCTCAAGTTTTCCCAAGACTGAATCGTTGTGCCCTTTTACTAGAATCAAAGGAGAATGGGGGTTAAGAGCCGATTCAACCAAACAAGAATCTGAATCTACCCGCAAGGTAATATCAGGAGATATCAGCAAGTGGTCATTGGCAACTGACGAAACCACGTAGGCTGATTTGGCAGAAGGTTCATAAAGCAGAATGGCTACAGCGTCAATTGGAAAGCTCTCTAAAATAAGCCGGGCTATGTTCCCCAGAGCTTCATCCCTTGTAAGATTCCCCCGGGTTATCCTGCCCATTTCAAGGAGAAGGAGTGTGCCCGCTTTCCATCCGGGCATTTCACCCAATTGATTTCACCTCAACGTCTTCTTTTGCGATTATGCCCCTCTGCAAGGCTGCAACTACTGCCTGAGTGCGGGATGCGACTCCTAGTTTTCCAAAAACAGAGCTCAGGTGAGATTGAATGGTCCTAGGGCTGATACTTAACTCAAAAGCAATCTCCTTGTTGGAAAGGCCCCTGGCTGCAAGTTTGAGGATCTCAGTCTCTCTTTCAGTTAGCACCTGGTAATCTGGTTGGGAGGCAGTCCTTGAGCCGGGCTTAGATCCCTGATAATGTGGATCTGGCTTGAAATCCGAGTCAGAACCAGGCACAAAATCCTTGCCGGCTGAAGGTACTGAGGCCGGTACAATCCCAGAAGCGAATACTTCACCGTTTAGCTGTCCTGAACGCCTGGCGATTCTCGAAAACACCTGTCTTGCAACGGCAGGATCCAAAATGAATTCGCCAAGGGCAGTGGCCTTAACCGCCTGAATCAACTCTTTTGACCGGGCACTCTTGAGTATGTATCCAGATGCACCACTTTCAATCAGACGCGAGACATAAGCTAAATCATCATAGGCAGTGAGAGCCAAAACAAATATACCGGGGCAGTCTTCCTTTATCTTCTTTGTGGCTTCTATTCCATTCATGCGGGGCATTGACACGTCCATGGCAATAACATCAGGGGAAAACCTCTTAGCCATTTCAATAGCCTCAAACCCATCAGAGGCTTCCCCCACAACTTCAATGTCTGGTTCTTCTTCCAAAAGCCTTCTTGTGCCCTCTCGCACAAGGGCGTGATCGTCACACAAAAGAACCCTTATCTTGCTCTTACTTTGCTCCTTTGAGGGCATTTTTCACCGCCTCAACAATACCCTTACTTGTGAAGGTAGCCCCCGAAACCGCATCAACATCTGGATCTTGTTTCTCAACTATTGCCTTGGGAACTCCGGAAATGGCAGGATCGGCTATGCCGTCTGTCTCACCGTGCTCAAGAACCTTTACTTCGGTAATCTTGCCGCCTTGTACCGCAACTGATACCCTAATAGGCCCAAACAGGCCCTCTCCGGTACCTTCATACATTCCGTCCGGCATTTGAGAAACATCTATGGCATTAGGATCCCTGGCAAAGGCCTTAAGAGCATCCTTCACTGCATTTATAATGCCTTTGCTGGTGTAAGTTGCACCTGATACTGCATCTACATCTACAACCTGATTTTCAACAATACCTTTGGGAACTCCCGTAATGGCAGGGTCCGCTATACCGTCTGTCTCGCTATGCTCCAGTACCTTAACTTCGGTGATCTTGCCGCCTTGTACCGCAACTGATACCCTAATAGGCCCAAACAGGCCATCTCCGGTACCTTCGTACGTTCCGTCAGGAATTGAAGCAATATCTATGGCAAGTTCTGCCTTGGGAGCAACTATGGCAGAGAGGAAATCAAACGCTTTCCCTACGCCTCCCTTGACCGCTCCAGACGATACAGTAGCGCCTGAAATACCATCTACAGAAGCAGGATTATCAATACCGCTGAATTTGGACAAAAAAGCATCGCTGTTGACACGGCTTCCAATGCCAGGCGTTTCAGACACCGAAATTATCTTCACTTTGCTTATATTGCCCGTTGAGTCAACGCCTACCATCATCTGAATAGGGTTGGCTCCGTATCCCTGGGACTCAACCTGCATGGCCGCGCCTACTACTTCGGTACCGCTCTTGCCCAGCCAATAGACTGTCCCATCCTGCTCTTGTTGCTCAATTGAAGAAGCACCTGAGATAACCTCCAGCGCTGCATTAACCAGGTCTTCCTCTGCTCGTTTTTCAATTACAGGCTTGGTCTTGGCGTAGACCGCCGCCAGTCCAAGGCCGGACACTGCACATATTAAAGCCAGAATCAAGCCTAGCTTGGCCACTTGCTTCATGCCAGCCTACCTCCTCTGAATCCGCAACTCCCAAAATCCTTAGATCACACTTAAGATGATAACATATCAAAACTCTTTTGTGCAGGAGGAACCGAACTCCGGGATATACTCAGGACTCGCAGATGAAATCTCCTGAATGTACCCGTTTTCCAGTTCAAGATCGTACAACTCGTTTACTGCGTCTTCATACTCCCTCTTGGTCAAAGCCCTGTTTAACTCAGGGTACTGCGTTGCCTTGTGTACCGGACAGTATTGGGCCATGAGGCTTACATAGGTACCTCTAGGCATGTTATCCTTAATCCAATGCAAAATCCTCTTTGTATCCTGGACCTGCCCTGGAAGCACCAAATGGCGGATAATCAGACCCTTTCTAATGATACCGTTGTGATCAAACTTTGGAATGCCTACCTGCCTTGCCATCTCCAATACCGCTTTTGACCCATGCTCAAAGTATGAGGGTGCCGACGAATACTTCATTGCAACATCGTCTGAAAAATACTTGAGGTCGGGCAAATATACATCTATCAGGCCGTCCATATTCTTAAGAGTTTCCATAGAGTCGTAACCGTTGCTGTTGTAGACAAAGGGCACCCTTATCCCGATATTTCTTGCCAGTGTAATAGCCTCTGCTATTTTGCTTGCAAACTGAGTAGGAGATACAAGGTTTATGTTATGGGCGCCACGGCGCTCAAGTGTAATGAACAGACTGGCCAATTCCTCAGGGCTATACTCTCTGCCAGACCCGCTCTGGCTTATCTTGTAGTTCTGGCAAAACACGCAAGATAGATTGCACCCTGAAAAGAACACAGCACCTGACCCATGTGTGCCCGATATACAAGGTTCTTCCCAAAAGTGAAGATCCGCCATAGATACTTCAGGCAAGGCCCCTTTTCTGCAAAATCCAGGTTCCCCTTTTGTACGGTCAACACTGCAGTATCGAGGGCATTGATCGCATTTCATAGGGCCCGCTCCTCTCCTAACAGATAATCCAGGCACAGTAATTCACAATCCCAATTATACCGCTTTTAGATAATTTGGAGGATCTTATCTGTATAGCCGTGAAACTATATTATGAATCGTCTGGCAGCAACTCCGGCAGGCAATGATTATCCATCTGAACCATTGACGGAGCCGTTATTATGCTAATATATAGTCAATATCTGTAAGACCTGAATCCTAGAGGAGAAAAACTACCTATGGGAGCAATCGAAATTGAACACGGTATGGTCAAATACATTACTGATGGCCAAATATACTATGTGAAGCAACACTTTACACCTTCGCTGCTTCCAACCGATTCTCGCATTTCCCGTAAGTTTATAGTTCCTGAAACATTCTTCAGTTACGGACCTATTGAGAAAATAGTCAGCCTTCTGGGCCTTGGAAGAGTCAATGTGGTCACTGTGAAATTAGCCCATGAGATGGACTTAAGCCTGGAAGATACCAATAAACTCAAGGATATTGTGGGCCCTGAGTTTTACTTTTCGAGGGCTGCCTACCAATATACAAGAGACACACTCCCTCACAAGGACGCTGAGACAGCCCTGGGGTATCAAGTGGTATTTGATACTCTGGTCAGGAACTGGGACGATGGCGACAGGAATATCTGGCTGGTTTCAGGCATCCCGGTTTGGTTCGATTTCGGAGCCAGCCTGGACCCGCGTTGCCACAACATCTACAGGTTTCTCCTGAAACTGCAAGATACAGCTGAATCAGGCCGGGTATCATCGATCAAACGTTACTTTCAGGACTACTCACGGCGGAGAGCCAGAATACTCAAGCAAGCAGTAAAGGTCTTTGAGAATATTCCGCTAAGTGAAATCAGAACCATAGTGCAGGTAGCCGAGGACGAGTTTGCGGGCTTCTTTGCAGAATACCTTGCCAAAAACATTTCCCAGATCTCAGAAGATGTTGATATAATAAGGGGAGCATTTCTGAGTCAGAAGGTCGGAACCCAGGATTCACTTGGTTTTGAGCCTATGCCAAGGGACACTTTTTGGCGGCAAATAAAATAGACTTATACCACTGGCACAACATTGATAATGACCGGGGGAAGCTATTGGCTAAGAAGCGTGGATTTCGAATAGACTTACACGTACACTCTAAGTACTCTGGAGAATCTTTGGCAGAGCCCAAAGAGATTCTTGAGTCTGCCCTGGACAAAGGCCTTGACGGGATTTGCATCACTGAACATGGAAGCCTGTATGCCAGCCGCCCCTTTGAAGAACTCAAGAAGAATTCTTCTTTGGTGATATTCAGAGGAGTTGAACTCTCAACAGATGCAGGCCATATGCTTGTATATGGCATTGAGGATTCTGTTTGGGACGACTGGGGAAAACACAGGCTTGTAAACGCCCAGGAGCTAATTAAAAGAGTGAGGCGTTTTGGAGGCCTTGCCATACCTGCGCACCCGTGGCAAATGTCAGAAGGCGCAGGTAACCAAGACGGCCTGCAGATCTCAGTAGATGATAGAATAACTGATTTGGATCATCTGGCAGCCATCGAAGTATGCAACGGCAAACAGGCAAATAACCCGGTAATATGTGAGATTCTAGGTGCTTTTGCAATACAAATGGGCCTTGGAAGGATAGGCGGAAGCGACGCCCACGTACCTGAGCACGTAGGCCAGGCATATACAGTTTTCAAAACTCCTTTCTACACTGCCAAGGACCTGGTTGATGCCCTCTACTCAAAGACCTACTACCCTCAAAGCGCATTTTGACGCCTGCTCCGTAAAAAAAGAGCTTACCAGCCCTGTGTTGAGTATTGCGTATTATGCATAAGACTAAATAGTCATATGATCATATGCCCGAAAATTTCAGCCCGATATCTCAAATACAAGCCAAGGAGAACTGGCTGTGAGGAATCCGAGAATAACAGTATTGGCCATGGCCGCAACATACATTGGAACTGTTGTTGGGGCCGGTTTTGCGTCGGGACAAGAAGTGCTTCAATTCTTTGGCCTGTTCGGGCCGTTGGGAATACCTGCAGTCGTTGTGGCAGTCATTGGTTTCTTCTTGTTCGGATTTGCCTGCATGGAGATTGGAAGGCAGACTAGAGCGGCCTCCCACCAACCTGTTCTCAGGCAAGCAGCCGGCAGGACCCTTTCCCGCTTTCTAGACCTTGTAACAACATTCTTTCTGTTTGGTGCATTGTCTGCCATGATCTCAGGAGCAGGGTCTGTCACAAGCCAGGAATTTGGCCTTCCCTGGATAGCAGGCGCCTCTTTCATGGTTGTAATCACAATAGTAACAGTGCTAGCCGGGCTTAAGGGAGTCACATACGCCATCAGCTCCATTGTGCCGTTGCTTCTAGGGGGCGTTCTGGCAATATCGACAGCCGTAATCTTCAAAAACGGGCTGCATATCGGCAATCCGCCTGCAGGATATGAACCTCCTGTAAAGCCCTGGTTGCTTTCAGGCATAAACTATGTCTCATACAACATAGTCATATCGGTCCCGGTACTGGCTGCCCTGGGGTCTACAGCAGGTTCCCGAAAAGAAACACTTGCAGCCTCATGGTTCGGCGCAATGGGGCTGGGTATTGGCTTGATGTCTGTATACCTGACTATCGTGTCGTCATTTCCCCATATTGTTCACTACGAAGTCCCACTTGCCAGGCTGGCTTCAGAAACATGGGCGTTAGGAAAGCCCTTCTACGTAACGATCTTCATAGCCGAAGTGTACACTACTGCCGTAGCAAACCTGTACGGGTTTTCAGCCAGGCTTAGCCACCCGGGAAGCAATGGATTTAGAGCCGTCACTTTCATCACCGGTCTAATTGCTCTTTGGACTGCTTCTGCAGGCTTTTCAACCATTGTGAGATTCGTATATCCCCTAAGCGGCTGGGCAGGAACTGTCTTGATTGCAAGCCTAACAGTGTACCTGGTGAAAACTTTCGTTCTTGCTAAACGCAGATAAAAAGGGGTCCGGATTTCCCGGGCCCCTGACCAACTCTTCTTATCCCGCCTCTAAACCCGATCACATTTCAGAAAAGGCCAGGCCTACTTGCCTCCGAATCCTATAGGCACCTTTACTTCCTCGATTCTGGACCCGTCCTTTGCAGAATACGTAACTCCTATGATAGTCCCGAAAGGACTGGTCGCAGGTTCAAGGTCCATCCAGAACTCGAAATACCCCCAGCCCGGACCGCCCTGGGAAGCGGTTACCTGCTGAATACCTAGAACATTGTGTCCATCCTCAACTTCAACAGTAAAACTAGCTTCGAATACTCTGGCGAACCCAACCATCTTTACCCTCTCAGTAAGAATTGAACCTCTTTCGGGCCTGAGGAAAATTATGTTCTGGCCCTCCTCTACATTGGCAAGAGGAACGTGTATAATTTCTTCGCCGCTCTCTGACGGGACAATCATTGTTACGGTTATGTCAGCCTTCTTCGAAAGAGTAAACCCTGCACAGGGATAGCTGATGACATCATTCGCGTCTCCCTGAGGAGGAACAAGCCTTACGGCCAAATCCAGGCTTCCTGCTTGCAGAGATACCCTTTCCAGTTCGATCTGATACCCGTCTGTAGGCCTCTGCCCGCCCATTATGGCCAATACAATCTGGCCGCCTCTGTCAAACAGCATTGCCGCAGGGTCCTTGACTTGCGACATGTCCTTAAGCCATTCTAAAAGCTCTGTATCGCTGAAACCTGCTGTCACCGCAGGAGGCAATTGCTCCACCGTCCCAAGCAAAGTGCCCAGATCTGCAGAATAGACTTTCTTCTTACCCTTCTCGACAAATACCAGGTACTTACCCAAGGCATCGTAATATACTTTCTTGTCGCCAGAGTAGAACACGTACTCGGCTTCAGTCTCACTCCTAAGATCATTGGGCTCCTTAACAGCTTTTGCTGCCTTGAAAGCTTTCAAAAATTCTTCGGGGGTTTCGATCTTCACCTTGTTACCAAACCGGTCTCCCACATATAAATCTGCTTTGTCCAGGCCTGCAACGGAAACCAGGTCCTTTGCGCCACATCCTGTAACCAGCAACGACATGGCCAGTACCGAAATCACCAAAAGCGGCCAGGGCCTCCTTGTCACTTTCATTATCATCCCTCCCGATGATTGATTGTTGGCTTCTATTAGCATGATTCAAATGAATACTTCCCAGTTGAATTACAACCTCATTTCTTCAAGACGTATCATACAGCCTCCAAGTTTCCAAGGCACTAAAAATATACCATAACTTTGCCCAACCAACCTCCGGGGTTGCTTGACCATTGCCCCCTGAACAGGGTATCTTAACTTAGGGTGTTACTTGGAAAGAAAGTGGGTCTTCAGATGGCAAAGTCAAATGCGTCGGTCCTGATGCTTCCCATGAGTTTGGATATTGGCGGTGCTGAAACACACGTAATCAGCCTGTCAAAGGGCATGCAATCGTTGGGCTGGCAAGTATACGTGGCTTCAGACGGAGGCCAGAGGGTACGAGACCTAGAAGAAGCCGGAATTCCCCATTTTGCTGCTCCGCTTCACTCACGCTCACCCCTTAGCATGGTTCGTGCATACCAGATCATATCCAGAATACTGGATACTCACAGAATCGACTTGATCCACGCCCATGCCCGGATACCCATTTGGATTTCTGAGAAAATCTCCAACAAGAGAAACATACCCCTTGTCACAACTTACCACTACCCCTTTAAGTCAGGATTTCCATGGGTGTTTTTCAGCCGCCAGGGCGACTGGACAATAGCAGTCAGTCAGATAATTAGGGATTATATAGTAAGGGAGTTCGGCTTTGACCCTGAAAAGATCACAGTAATTCCAAACGGCATTGACGTTAGCCTTTTTCACCCGGCCAATCCCGAAACGACGATAAGAGCCCGCCAAAAACTAGGTATACCCGAAGATACCGGCCCTGTGCTTGCTTATGCATCGAGGTTGGAAGGAGATCTTGCAAGCGCAGCCATAGTGGCTCAAGATGCTGTTTTTGAACTTTCCCGGAAATACCCTGGCATACGGCTGCTTATTGCTGGCAATGGCAAGGATTTCGATTCAGTCGAGGCACGGGCGGCTGAAATCAACAATGCAACTGGGAAAGAAATCATACGATGCCTTGGTTTTGTTCTGGATACACCTTCTTTGTACGCCGCTTCAGATATCGTCGTTGGAATGTCCAGGGTTGCCCTTGAAGCAATGGCTTCAGGCAAACCTGTTGTGGTTTTCGGGCCTGGAGGGGTCTTCGGGCCTGCCTCGCCTGACAACTTCAGTGTTCTTGAAGAAAGAAACTATGTCTCGCTAAATGCCCCCTTCCCTCCTACTACCAAAGCTTTGCTTGAACCTATTGACATCCTGATTCAAGACCCGAAAAAATGGGCAAGATTCGGTAATTTTGGCCGCCAAACGGTAGTTGAATACCACTCTGAAGAAAGTGTAGCAAGAGCCACAGAACGGCTTTATTGCAAACTACTTGGTAAGTAGCTCCGAAATCCAGGAACCTAAGCCGGTTTCAAGCGTCACAACATATGAGGGCTTTGTTTTTACGCCTTACACTTCGGTTAAGTACCTTTTCCCTGGGGAGGTTGCTAATGACAAACACACAAAAAACACATAACTCCCATTCCGGAAGGAATCGCCTATTAGCCTTTTTGCTTGCACTAACCTTTATTGGAACATGGTTGGTTCCGGCTGCTGTTGCTCTGGCACAGCTATCCGGCAAGGCCCAGGCCCCTGCCGCTCTTGGCTACCTAAGCGGTGGCTATGCCGTAAAACCATTTAAGTTCGTTGTTGCCACTGACAGCCACGTTGGTTCAGGACAAGGAAACAGAAACTCGTCTCTGGCTTTTGATGATATGGCCCTGCGCCACTCAGATGCCGCTTTCTTGATACATATGGGCGACATAACCGAAACAGGCGCAGGTGAAGAATATGAGCTTTTCGCTAGCCTGGCCTCTAAGCTGCAGTTTCGAGTACTTGCAACCATGGGAAACCACGAGTCCAGATGGCAAGACCCGCAGGGGGCAAACTTCCAGAACTACCTCGGGCCGTCTTCATTCTCCTTCAACTATGGGGCATGGCACTTTGTGGTTCTTGATACCACGTATCCCGAACAAGGCCATGGAACCCTTGACCCGTCAGTGCTTTCATGGTTGGAAAAAGACCTTGCTTCCCAACCAGGGCAAAAACCCATAGCCATCTTTTCACACCATCCATTGCTTTACCAGGCAAGAAACTTTCAAGATGCAGATGACCCTGTATTGAGACTTGTCGAGAAATATCCTGTTCAGGCAGTCTTCTCCGGGCACGGGCATTCGTTCATTCGGTGGAACCTGCAGGGCAGAACCTTTTTCATGAGTGGTGCCCTTATGGACAACGCGTATACCGTAGTAGAGGCAAATGGAAAAGAACTGACAGTTTACGCCGTGAAACCTGCCTCCGAAGACACCGGGCCTTCCCATAACGAGTCTCTTCTGGGCAAGGTATCAGTTAGAACCATGGGTTCTTTCAATAACCCCATCAAAGATTTGTCAGTTGAAGTCCTGGACGGTACCTTAAAAGCCACATTTGATCTTGGGTCTCCAGGGCCTGTTTGGTTTCAGATTGACGGTGGATACTACAATGAACTGGGCCAGAAAGAACTGGGAACACATGAGTTCTCGGTTAATATCTCAGCCCATGCTCCGGGTACCCATACCTTGAGGCTGAAAGCGTCAGGCACAGACGGCCCCTATATTCGGACTGCAGAATTCGAAAAGGACACTGAAAAACTGGTCCTATGGAAAACTGAACTTGGCAGCGCCCTGGCCGGCCGTCTGCTATTGGAATCACAAAATCGAGTAATAGCTGGTACAAGAGATGGCATGGTTTATTCCATAGATACAGAAACCGGCAGCATTCTCTGGAAGTATGATGCCGGTGCCCCATGGGGCGGCGGTATTATTGACAAAGAACGGCTGTACTTTGGTACCGGCGCAAGCCAGGTTCATTGCATCGATAAGTCCACAGGCAGCATGATATGGAAAACAACCCTGGATGCACAAGGGTTTACAGAGCCGCCTCTTGTAAACTCAACATCAGGGAGAAGCCTCCTGTATATTGGCTCTTCATCTGGAAGAGTGTACGCATTGAACCCGGTAAGCGGCACCAAGCGGTGGGTTTATCAGGCTTCCGGAGCTGTAACAAACACTCCTTCAGCAGGTTTAGGCATGGTGTTTTTCGGAGCATGGGACCGGAAGTTCTATGCCCTCAATGCCGGCACAGGCCAAGAAGTATGGTCCAAAAGCCTTGGCAGGCAAATCTACTATTCACCTGCAGGTAATTCGCTCTTTTACAGGAATGTAATACTCACTGTAACTGCTGCAGACAACCACAGCGGAGGGAGTTTCCTGTATGCTCTGGATCCATACGACGGACGCGAAGTCTGGAAAGGGGTAAACTGGCGCACGTTTATGGAACCTTCCCTGCCCCTGTATTCTGCGGCGCAGCCGGCCCTGACAGGCCGCCGGTATGCATTGGTACCTGACTCAGGCGGGCGTGTTACAGCATATTACACAGATAACGGTGAAATTCCGTGGCACCTGCAGGGCTACTCCAGCCTGTTTGCAGGGGTGCCTAATCTTGATGGGATTTATGTAACGGGAGGCGCCCGTGGGGTTCTGGCAATACATACAGGGGGCGTTCAGGTAGACTACAAAGTCAGAGACTCATTCCTATTTGTAGATCCTATCGTAGTAAAACCTGGCACCTCATACACCACAGGCAAACGTGAGTATTTTGTGCTGCAAGGCGACAATAGAGGCACGTTGTGGGCAATAAGGGTGCCTGTTTCTACCCGGTAGCCCAATCACCAACTATCAAGGTATCACATAGCGGGGCCCGAAGGCCCCGCTATTGTTTTGCCTGGAATTTCACATGCACATGATACTCGAACTCAATTTGTGGGAAGAATCATACTTAATAAAGCACGCCTGCCATGCAAAGATTAACAGGCGCCTTTTGTCAAATTCATTTTCGGAGGTTATTGCATGTCCAAACTCTCATTTCAGAAGCAGTCAAAAGTATCAATCGTCGGCACAGGCCTGGTTGGGGCTACCTATGCTTACACATTGCTCCTAAGAGGAACAGCCGATGAGATATGCCTCATTGACAGAAATAGAGAAAAATCTCTTGGCGAATCAATGGACCTCAATCACGCCATGCCCCTTATGGAACGGACGAACATCTGGGCCGGCTCACTGGATGACATAGTAGACTCGGATTTAGTGGTAATTGCGGCAGGATCAGCCCAAAAACCGGGCGAAACAAGAATGGATCTTCTTAACAGAAATGCACAAATTGTCGGCGACATAGCCGAGAAAGCAGGGAATCTGGCTCCAGAAGCCATCTTGCTAATCGTAACCAATCCGGTAGATGTAATGTCCTATGTAGCCCTTACGCGTTCCGGATTGTCCCCGGAAAGGGTAATCGGCTCAGGGACTGTGTTGGACACGGCACGGCTGCGGTATGTTCTTGGCGATGAACTTGGCATAGACCCAAAGAGCATCCATGCATCTGTTATCGGGGAACACGGAGATTCAGAGATAGTGGCCTGGTCCCGGGCTACTATTGCCGGAACCCCTCTGGAACAGTGGATAGAGCTAACTGAATCCCACCGTAACGAGGTATTCCAGGAAGTCCGAGATGCTGCCTACGACATTATTGATCTAAAAGGCGCAACCTATTATGCGATTTCCATGGCCATGGCCAGGATAACAGAGTCTATACTTAAAGACCTTCGCAGCGTCTACTCGATTTCTGCCTACCTTAACGGCGAGTATGGAGTACACGGTGTGTACCTAGGCACTCCTTCAGTAGTAGGAAGAGAAGGAATACTAAGGGTGATTGAACTCCCCCTCTCGGATGAAGAACTTAAAGCATTCAGGGAATCGGGTGATACTGTTGGAAAAGCCATACAGGGCCTGGGACTAAAACCTGTTTCTGCCCCGGTTCAGAGGCAGAGGTACCTGGATGCCGTAGGATTTCATTTTTCAAGGGAACTGAGTTTTTATCCGGAGGAGGCCAGCGATGAATTTATTCCCGGCGGCCGTGACAATAGCAAGGCTGTCTACCTCAAGAAGCCAAAAAAACCTACGCCCCTGATTACCCGGCAGGTTTAGTTAACGCCTTCCTTCAGGGTATCTCGGTGAATGGCTTATTGTAATGCCGGAGTAAACCAGATTCGTCTCGATAAGTTCACCGTTCTGGTACTTCTTTGATATTTCAGCCCTGGGGACCACTACTGTCATCTCAAAGGGCACATCAAGCATTATCTCTCTTTGAACCATAATCGAGAGATCCTGGAGCAGCAGGTGGATTTCATCGCAGGTACCGTGGCCTCTCCGGTTTGGGGCAAGATAACTGACTACGCCGGTTCGTGTTCTTTCCCTGGGAAGATTGCGCCCCGAATCTAAGCTGTGCTTGTACACCGGATATTTCTGTCTTGAGCCAAATACAGCGGCCCATTTTTTTGAAATCCACTCAAGGAGTTTCAATGCAGTGCCAAACCTCCCAGAACACCCTCTACCATGGAGGTTATGTGAATCGCCTGGATTGTGTGCAGTAGGCGTAATGAGCCAAAGCAACACCGGTGACAGCCTGATAATGCTAAACGCAATAGAGCATAATCGGTGGCAATCACCGGTGTGATTGTCCTGTACCTAGAATCCTGTGGCTATTTTCAATGCCTGGGATACATCGGCAATAATGTCGTCTACATGTTCCAATCCTACTGACATCCTCACCAGCCCATCAGCAATACCGGCTGCGTGCCTGGCATCGGGAGTCATAGGCGAATGGGTCATTGACGCAGGATGCTCAACCAGGGTGCTTGTTTCACCAAGGCTGACAGCAAGGTGGCAAAGTCTCACTGAATCCATAAGGGTTCTTCCAGCCTCAAAACCGCCTTTGAGTTCAAACGCAATCATCCCGCCGTAACCGGTCATCTGCTTTTCTGCAAGTTTGTGCTGAGGGTGAGACGGAAGCCCCGGGTAATAGACTCTCTCAACACCCTTATGGGCCTCAAGGAACCGGGCAATTCGGATAGCATTCTTCTCGTGGCGCTCCATCCTGACAGCCAAAGTCTTTATGCCCCTTAGTATGAGCCAGGCATCAAATGGAGACAGAATCCCACCTATGTCTTTTTGAGTAGTTAATGCTACATTTTCAGTAAACTCTTTTTTCCCTACTGCAATGCCTGCGATAAGATCTCCGTGCCCTCCAAGGTACTTCGTAGCGCTATGGACCACAACATCTATGCCCCATTCGATTGGCCTCTGAAATACCGGACTCATGAAAGTGTTATCAACAACGGTGACAATCCCATGCCTTCTGGCAATAGAAGCCATGGCCTCCATATCTACCATTTTTAGGACCGGATTTGCAGGAGACTCAAAGTATATAAGTTTGGTGTTTGGTTTTATGGCGTCTTCAACCTTCTCAGGCTCTGAACAGTTGACCAGATCCACTTCTACCCCAAATCTGGCCAAAACCCCTGTAAGAAACGCAAAAGTACATCCATAAACGCACTTATCTGCAATAATGTGGTCACCGGCACTGACAATGGCCATAACAACTGCCGATATTGCTGCCATGCCCGAAGAAAAAGCAAGCCCTCTCTCTCCGTTTTCAAGGGCGGCTACGCTTCTCTCCAGAGCAGCAGTTGTGGGATTCCCCAGTCTTGTATAAATATATCCTTCACGTTCTCCCCTGAACCTAGCTGCCCCTTCGTCTACATTCGGGAATACAAAAGTTGAGGTTTGATAAATGGGCGAAACAATTGAACCTGTAAGAGGATCCGGCTCCTGGCCTATGTGAGTTGCTTTGGTCTCGAGCCGCATGTCACCTTTATCCATTGATTACGCCTCCAACACAAGAACTTGAAACTGCACCATAGAATATTCTCCGGCAACACAAATTTCGCTTTCACTGTCCCCGCCGGAGCAGATATGCACTTAGTCTGGGGTGACCTGGTACCTAACCGCCTGGGTGAAAACCAAGGCAATTAGGTGCCGAACAAAACTAATACTTTACCTTTGCTGTTCCTGCACCGGTAGCCAAAAGCCTTTCTTTGATGCACTGTACCTCGTCGAGCAGAGGATTTTTATCATGTACATTTCCATAATACACAAAGACTTTGCCATCTTTCTTCTTGAAATCCCCTCCAACAAGCACATCCCTTACATTGCGGGCATCGGCAGAATATATAATCGCAGCCAGAGGATCATATACAGGCCAGGTGTGCGCCATAGAGAGGTCCCATACTACTAAATCAGCATTATAGCCCGGTGCTACCTCCCCGGTGTTCTGCCCAAGGGCACTGTGCCCCTCCATAAGCATCTGCCATATTGCTTTCAACGGGTAGGCGCAGGCGTCTGCAAGGTAATCTTTGGCCAAAAGGCCGTATAGCCTTGCTTGCTCCAAAGGGTTCAGAGTATTTGAACTTGCAGCTCCGTCTGTGCCAATACCAACTCTCAACGCCACGGGTGCTGCCTTGCAACAGGCCTTTCCTATTGCATCAGCTCCAGTCTGTCCTGCTTGATCAGTCAATATGCTTTCCTGTTTTAAGGTTTCCCATTGAAACTTGTACAGATTTCCGAAACCAGATGACAGTTTGAGATATGTTTTGGGGGCTACGGCAAACACTGAGTCTTTGCCAAGAAAGCCAAGCTCCTCTTCTTGGATCCAGATTCCGTGGGCTATGATACAAGGAACGTCCAATAACCCTGCTTCTTTCAGCCTGGCAAACGGAGTCTTCCCGTACAGGCCAACGCTATCTAGAACCTGTTTTTCTGTCTCGGAAACATGGATATGCGCTCCGGCCCCTAGCTCCTCAGCCCGTTTTGCACAAGCTTCCAGGACTTCAGGCGGGCAGGTATAAGGAGCGTGAGGGCCCAAACGCATTCTGACCGGGCTTTTCGGATTACGGTTCATGCTTTCGATAAGCAGTGAAGCCTTATCAAGGGCCTCTTGCCAACCGGGTGCCATACCGAAAATCGTAGGGGCAATATCTGCCCGAATTCCGGCTTCCAAAGCCGCCGCAGCGATTTCCTCGCTATAGAAATAGTGATCGAAGAAGGCTGTAACTCCGCAATCTAGCATCTCATAGATGGCCAACATTGCGCCTATTTTAATATCTTCTGGAGTAAGAACACTCTCAAAGGGCCAGATTCTGGAGTTGAACCAGTCTTCGACACTTACGTCTTCAGCGATTCCTCTGAGAATCGTCATAGGACTGTGGGTATGCAGGTTCACTAATCCAGGGCTAACATAACAATTACGGCAGTCTCTGATTTCTGTAGCCTCGTCGTATACCCTGGCGCCAATCTCCCGTTCATCTACAGATTGAACTACATCCTTAATCACACCTGATTCAATCAATATGTCGACTGGGCCCTGAAGGTTCCCGTCACCCCCAATTACCTTGGCGTTTGCCAGCAGTACATTTCTTGGCATTATTCCAGTCCACCTTGCTCTAGAGAGGTTACTGCATCGAAAATCAGTTCAATAAACCCTTCCCTGTCTAGCCCTAAAGCTACATCACAGTTAGCCTTCCGGCCTGTGACTCCTCTGAAATCAACCACAGTCCTGCCAAGGGTAAACTCGCCTGACGTTTCGACAGTCACATTTAGATGCCGGGTTGAAACAATATCAGGCTGAAAAACTGATGCTACTGCAACTGCATCATGAATCGGATTACCCTTAAACTGCTTGCTGTAGAAAATGGCGTAGAAATCCATCAGTTCGGCCAGAACTTTGCCTACTTTACCCAATTTCCGCAAAACCTCTACCTCGTCAGGATATATGAGGGCTTTATGGGTCACGTCAAGTCCTACCATAGTAATAGGAATACCTGATTCAAACACTATTCTGGCAGCCTCAGGGTCAACCAGGATATTAAACTCTGCAGCAGGAGTCCAGTTACCCTCCAGGGCAGCGCCGCCCATTAACGCTATGCGCTCTATCTTCTGTTTTATCTCGGGCTTAGCCAACAGGGCTATGGCAATATTCGTAAGAGGCCCTGTAGGAATCAAAGTGACTTTTCGTTCTGAGTCTAGAAGAGTCCCGGTTATCAAATCAAAAGCAGACCGTGAAGAGCCCTTAAGCCAGGGTTCACCTAACTCAGTGCCGTCAAGGCCGCTCTTTCCGTGTACACTCGGGGCTATGGTAAGCGGGCGGAGAATGGGACTGTCCGCCCCTCTTGCCACCTCAACATTAGCACCGACAAATGACAGAAACTTCAATGCATTGTTGTACGTGTTCTCTCCTGTGCTGTTACCTGCAACAGTGGTTACGCCTAGAACATCAAGTTTTCCACATCCAAAAGCCAGGGCAAGTGCTACTGCATCATCATGTCCAGGGTCACAGTCGATGATGACAGGTATCTTCTTGTCAATCATTTTGAAAACCTCCTGGTTTTGATCTGGCGGCCTGAATATACAGCAAGGGCGACAAGGGTCAGGACATACGGGATCATTTGCACAAACTCGCCGGGAACTCTCAGGCTCTGCATATAGTTTGACAAAGCATCGGCGAACCCAAACAGGAGTGAGGCAATGAGCACTCCAATAGGGTGCCTCCGTCCAAGTGCTTCAGCAGCCAGTGCAATAAAACCTCTGCCTGATGTCATGTTCCGGGAGAACCAGCTCACGTATCCCATAGAAAGGTGTGCTCCGCCCATGCCTGCCAGGGCGCCGCTTATTGCCAGGGCCATAAATTGAATCTTATGAACTGAAATTCCAACTGAATCTGCCGCATTGGGGTTCTCACCTACAGCCCTGAGCCTCAGTCCAAACGATGTCTTGAAAAGCAATAGATAGACCACTGCTACAGCAATAAGGGCCAAATACGTAAGAGCATTCTGCTTGCCAAGAATAGCTCCCAGAACAGGAATGTCCTTGATCACCGGGATTTGCCATTCGGGTATTACTTTACTGGCAAGAGAACTTGAAACCCCTTTGTCGTGGGCTACTACATAGAGAAGGAACACCGTTCCCTCGGCAGCAAGAAGATTGAAGGCAATTCCGGCCAAAATCACATTGGTCTTTAGCTTAAGGTGGAAATACCCAAGCAAAACTCCTATGAGAGAGCCTGCAGCCATGCCCGCCAACAGCCCAATCCAAGCCGATTTAGTGAGGGCAGAAACCACGACTCCTGTAAACGCAGAAATCAACATTGTTCCTTCCAGGGCAATGTTAACTACGCCTGATAGATCTGCTACCACTGCCCCAAGGGCCGCAAAGAGAATGGGCGTGGTTACACGCAATATTGAAGCAGCAAAAGAAGGAGAGAGAATTGCTCTAAGAAGCGGATGCACGTTGCTTCACCTCTTTTAGCACCAAGCGATGTTTGTAACCTGCAAGAAAAGCTTCGGCTGTTACCAAGAGTATGATCACAGCCTGGATAACCGAAACCATTTCGGCTGTAACGTCAGAATACATTGCCATAACGTCAGCGCCTACACGTAGATAGGCAAGGAAGACTGCAGCTACGGGTACCAAAAGAGGATTGTTCTTCGATAGAATCGAGATAATGACTCCATCAAACCCATACCCGGGGCTTGCCAACCACTGGAAGCGCCTGTAAATTCCCAGCATCTCAACGGCGCCGCCAAGCCCTGCAACAGCCCCTGCTAACACCTGAACAGACAGGATAACAGTTAGTACCGGAATGCCTGAATAACGGGCAAAACTAATATTCTGCCCTGTCATTCTGGCTTCATAGCCTTTGCCGGTTCTGTAAAGGAAATAATAACAGAACAGAACAGTCAAGAATAAAACGAACACCCCTGCATGAAGCCGTGTATTGGCCGTAAATTGGGGCAGCCAGGATGTCTTCTTTAGTGGGCGGGATACCAGAGCACCTGCTGATTGATCGCGCAGGTGATAAGTTATCAGGTACATCCCCAGTTTGAGAAACACATAGTTAAGCATTAGCGATGATACCAGTTCCGAAGCATTCCAACGGGCTTTGAGAAACCCGGGAATAAAACCTCCAAGTGCCCCGGCTGCCATTCCGGCTGCAAGGCAGACGATAGTGTGAATGACCGGAGGCAGGTTCAGGTAGATTCCTGCTGCAGTTGCAGCCACTGCCCCTATGAAAAACTGGCCTTCTGCACCCAGGTTAAACTGGCCTGCAGAAAACACAAGTGTAATGGCAAGGCCCGTAAAAGTAAGTGGAATAGCTGCTTCCAGGAAAGCACCGAATCGCCTTATGGTCGTAAATGGGCCTTTGAGGAAATACCCAAATGCCTCAAGGGGCGACTTTGAAACCATCGATGTAACGATGAATCCTATGATCAGTGCTACAGCAATGGCCATTCCGGTTCTCAGCAGTTCAAACCATGCATCTCTTCTCATTGGCCCACCTCCCCCATCATAGAAGCCATTAGTTCCTGAGGTTCCTGACGTTTCAAACCGAGCATATACAGTCCCAATTCCTCTTCGTTCACTTCTTGGGCTTCGTCGAAAAATGCAACTATTTCACCTTCGTACATGACACACAATTTGTTGGAAAGGCCCATTACTTCAGAAAGATCGGCTGATATCAGGAGAACTGCAGATCCATTTTCTGTGGCTTCAACAAGGTACCTGTGAATAGACTCAGTAGCTCCTACGTCAATACCCCTTGTAGGCTGATTGGCTATTATCACTTTGGGATCGGTCGAAAACTCTCTGGCCACAACAACCTTCTGGATGTTGCCACCTGAAAGAGTACTCACAGGTTGCTGAGGGGAAGTGGCCTTTATCTCAAATCTTTGTATTAGCTCGTGGCTGAGGTCTGAAATAGCCTTGAGGTTCAGGAACGGGCCGTTTTTCACCGGCTCTTTCTTGTATCTGGTTGATATCAGATTTTCGGATATCGAAGATCTAGATGCTACCCCGAAAGTCATCCTATCTTGAGGAATGTGAGACAAACCAAGGTTTCTCACGGCTTCGGGATTTTTCTCTGCAGCTTTCTGTCCACAGATTTCAACTTCCCCGTCATTGCACGTTGACAATCCTGTCAGAACCTCTACCAGTTCAACCTGGCCGTTTCCTTCAACCCCTGCAATTCCCAAAATCTCACCGGATCTCACCTTAAGGCTTACGCCTTTGAGTACTTCTTTGTCTTCCTGTACATACTTCAAGTTCCGGACCAGAAGCCGGACCTCCTGTGAACGGTCCGGGGAAATCCGGGGACGGGACAATTTGAGTTCTACGTCCCGGCCCACCATCATCTTTGAAATATCCTCCAGGGTCACCTTGGCCGTTTCCACAGTTCCGACAACCCTGCCTGAGCGCATCACCGTGACTCTGTCTGACAGATGCTTCACTTCGCGCAGTTTGTGCGAGATAAAGATGATTGTGTGGCCCATTTCCCTAAGGGATTTCAGGGCAACAAACAGCTCGCTGGTTTCTTGAGGAGTCAATACTGCAGTAGGCTCATCCAAGACCAGAATATCGGAACCGCGCATTAGGGCTTTTAGAATTTCTACTTTTTGCTTGGTACCTACAGGCACATCGCTTACTTTTTCAGCAGGATTAACATTGAGTCCGTATTTCTTCCCAAGATCCAAACATATTTCTTCTGCTTTTTTTCTATCGAACCAAACCCCTTTTTTGGGTTCTTCTCCCAGCACAATGTTCTCAGCCACAGTGAGTGACGGAGCCAACATAAAGTGCTGGTGCACCATGCCTACCCCGTACTTGATTGCATGATTGGGCGAAGTGATCCTGACTTGCTCGCCCTTTATTGAAATGTACCCTTCGTCAGGCCTTTCCAGGCCGAACAGGACTTTCATGAGGGTTGTCTTGCCTGCCCCGTTCTCACCGACAAGGGCGTGAATTTCTCCCCGGTGTACTTCAAACGTTACGTCTGAATTGGCAACCAACCCGTTAGGATAAACCTTGGTTATGCCTTTCATAAGCAAAATCGGTGTTTCTTTCTGAGGTTCCGTCTGAGCCTCCACGCCGTCCACCTCATCCCAGGTAAAAACTTATTTGATTTCAAACTGCGGGGCAGGGGCCAACACCCTGCCCCGCTTGAAACTAGGAGTTCTACGGACGCACTGATTCCCGCAGTTCTTCCATAGCCTTGTCATCCATTGCAAATGCTGAAGATACAGTGATCTCGCCTGACTTAATCTTACCGGCGATTTCGTCTATATTATTTCTCATCTCTTCAGGCACGTTCTTCTCGTAAAACTCATTGCCTGCCAGCCCTACTGCCTCTTCCTTGAGCCCCAGGGTTTCAGCCTTACCGAATTCCAGTTTGCCTTCTTCGAAAAGTTTCACAGCTCGTACCAGTGAATTGTCAATACGCTTGAGCATGGAAGTTAGAATCAACTCTGCTTTATCGGGATCTGAATCTTTGAACAGCAAAGCCTGGTCAGAGTCTACGCCAATTGCATAACAGTCTTTTTCTTTTGCTGCGTCAAGCTGGCCCAATCCGCTTCCGCCGGCAACGTTGAATCCGATGTCAGCACCCATCTCGTACTGGGCAAGGCACATCTCTTTAGCTTTGGCAGGGTTAGCAAAGTCCTCTACATATGAGACAGCAACTTTGATATCTGGATCAACGCTCTTGGCTCCTTCAATGTAACCTACCAGGAAGTCGTTGATTACAGGGATATTCATACCGCCCAGGAAACCAATGATCTTCTTGTCGTTAGCCTTGGGAAGATCCGAGTTGCTAACCATTGCAGCCAGGACACCGGCCAGGAAGGAGCCCTCGTTTTGGCTGTAAAGAATCGAATAGACGTTTTCAAAGGGAGCTTTAGAGTAGTCTACGGTTACGTCAAATACGATGTATTTCTTGTCGGGGAACTTAGGCGCTACTTCCTCGATTTTCTCCTGCATTTGGAAAGTTCCACAGATGATCAGGTCCCAATCCTGTCCAGATACGTCTGTAAGTGTCGGTTCCCATTTGGAAGGGTCAGTGCCCATCTCAATTACCTTGGTTTCCCATCCCAGATCCTTCTCGATGGTCTTCATGCCTTCGTTGGCAGAATCGAAGAAAGATTTGTCTCCCAAAGTTCCGCTGACCAAGAGCACTGCTTTCTTTTTGGGTCCATCGCCGGTCCCCTGCGGTTCCGGATCAGTTTTCGGGCCACACCCTACAAGCATTACTGACGCAAAAAGCGCCACCAGTAACATTACTCCTACAAATTTCCTCAATCTTGGCACCTCCGGTTAGTTCTTTGTGTTAATTGCGTTAAGAAACATGCCCTCTATCTTCTTCTTGTCACACTGCAGGCAGACAAAAGCATTGGGCTTACTTCCGTCTGCCATTCGTTCATCAATCACAGTCAAGCCCCGGGAGAATCTTCCGCCAGTTTCAACTGTGACCTTTGCAGAAACCTTCTCAGTAGCTACTGTGGGATCGATTGCCACGCATGCAGCTAAGAGATCGCACAGCAAGAGTCCTTCCAGGCCCAAGGTATTTTTGATCCTCTCTACCGTAAGTTCCATGGCCTGGGCAAAGGCTTTGCCGGCTTTTGATGAAGACTTTCTGACTTTGCCAACTGTTTCCGGGCCAAGCACAGCATCAAGGCATGTCTCCCATGGAACCATTGTTATCGGTATTCCAGAATCGAATACCACCGCAGCCGCTTCCGGATCGGCAAACACATTGAACTCTGAAACAGGGCTTGTATTGCCTCTGGCCCGGGATGTACCTGCCATCATGACGATATGGTTAATTCGCTTCTCCAAAGATCTTTCTTTAGCTATTGCAAGAGCCACATTAGTAAGAGGCCCCAACGTAAGAAGAGAGATTTCTTGGGCCTTTGCACATTCAATGATGAAATCTACAGCATGGCCTTTTTCGAGCCTGCCTTCTGGCTCCGGCATGAATGTATTGCCAAAACCGTCTTCTCCATGGAATTCAGCAGCATGCTCAAGCTTTTGCATGATAGGCCTGCTTGCCCCCGAGTAAACGGGAATAGCTTTGCCAAGCAGTTCGGCCAGCCTCAGTGCATTTCTTGTGGTGTGCTCCAATCCCACGTTTCCGTGTACACAGCTAATCCCCAAAATGTCCAAAGCCTTGGAGTTCACGGCAGTAATAATGGCAGATGCATCGTCAATTCCAGGATCTGTATCAATTATCCATTTCAATTGCGCTCAACCTCCGGAAATGTACCTTACAGACAAAGGCTGTTCTCTATGGGACGCCTTGCATTTGTATGCCTACTCCCACCCCCTCCCAGAACATCTCAAATCCAGATTCCATCTTGATGTCAACCCGGCCGGTACTTTCGCCTCATACACTCTTAAGCCGGTACAGGAATGTGTCAACTTCACTGCGCTCAGGCATCGATGTCTGTGCGCCTTTGCGGGTAACAGATAATGCTGCCACGCCATTGGCAAACCGGCACGCTTCTCCAAGATCCTTGCCCTCACAGAGAGCTACGGCCAGACCTCCTGAGAAAGCGTCACCTGCTGCGGTAGTATCTACAACCTGCACCGAATGGCCCGGGATGAATCCGAAACGGCTGCCCTCAGCGTAGACGACACCGCCTGCCCCAAGCTTTATAACGGCAGCCTTTACCCCCCGGGAAAGCATATCCGCAGCCGCAATCTTCGCGCTTTCCACATCAGTCACTGCCCTGCCCGTAAGAAAAGAGGCTTCGTGCTCATTGGGAGTAATGATGTCAACGGCTCTTAGCAAATCGCCGGCTAAGGGAACCGGCGGAGCAGGATCGAGCATGACTTTCACTCCGCAAGCATGAGCCAACCGGGCAGCATAAGTCACTGCCTCCAAAGGGACCTCAAGTTGAAGCATAAGTACTCTTGCCTTTTTGAGATACGGCATGAGCGTGTCTACGTCACTTCGGCCGTAGCAGCCATTGGCACCCGGAACCACGATTATCGAGTTTTCCCCAGTATCATCTACAGTAATAAATGCAGAGCCGGTGGATACACCCGGGGTAATGACAATATGCTCCTGTCCTACTTGTGCACTTGACAGGCTATCCAGGAGAACCTTTGAAAACACATCGTCGCCTATTCTGCCTGCAATGGCTACATTGCCTCCAAGTTTTGCCGCTGCTGCTGCCTGGTTTGCGCCCTTTCCTCCCGGAAAAAGCGAAAACTCTTTGCCCGGGACAGTCTCACCTTTTTCTGGCCGCCTGGAGGCACGTACAACGAAATCTATGTTCAAACTACCCAGTACGACTATGTCTCTGTTCATACCCAGTCTCTTCCACCTCCCGTCGAATCTCTTATAACAAGCACAGGTTCGAGAATCCTCGAACGAGGCGCCAGTTCTTTGCCGTTGCTCAGCCTCTCCAAAAGAAATTCCGCTGCCGTAACCCCCATTTGATAGGCAGGCTGTGCAATTGTTGTAAGTGCAGGCCTTGTCAACGATGACATAGAAATATCATCAAATCCTGCAACAGCCACCTGCTCGGGAACCTTGAGGCCTGAATCAAGAAAGCACCTCATGGCGCCAAGAGCCATAAGGTCATTAGCACAGTACACACAAGTAACATCAAGCCCCATGCGGATTATCTCCCGTGCAAAGGAGTAGCCGGTATCGTACTTGAAGTCTCCGTTGAACAGCAAAGGCACTCTGTCAACACCGGCTTCTGCCAGGCAGTCTCTGAAGCCTCTCAGCCTCTCCTGGGAAGTACTGAGATGCATTGGGCCGGTTATGTAGGCAATACGTTTGTGTCCGGTATCCAGCAAGTGCCTGGTCATCTCAAAAGAGCCACGGTAGTTATCCACAGTAACCATGTCACACGAAACGCCTTTGACTTGCCTGTCTATGACAGCTACAGGGCAAGCCTTACTCGCAGTCAAGACCAGTTCAACAGCAGCAGAACTGCCGGCAACAAAAACTATCCCGTCAACCTGCTTTTCCAGAAGCACTCTAACAGATGATTCTTCTTGGGCGGCATACCCATCTGTATTACACAAAATGAGGGTGTATCCCCGGGACACTGCAGCGTCGGCTATGCCCCGGGCAAGTGCGGGAAAAAACGGATTTGATATATCAGGAAGGATAGCTCCTATGATTCCGGTGGTCCCCTTGGAAAGGCTTCTTGCTATGTGATTTGGCGAATAGCCTAGCTCACGGATTACCGCCTCTACCCGTTCAAAGGTGCTTTTCTTAACATAGCTTGACTTGTTTAGCACCCTTGAGACAGTGGATATCGACACTCCGGCCTGCCTTGCAACGTCCTTTATGGTTATCCTGGTTCCCATGGCTGCTCTCCACTTGGAAAACGACTCTGCCTGCTGTTTAGGTCACATTAGTCATATATGAAAACGTTTTCATTTTTCCGCTATCAATGATTCGCCAAACCATGCGAAAATACCTTCCTAAGTTCATGTCCGTCTGAAGAAATTCGTGATTTTTGTGTCAACACAAGTTAGTTGTGCATAGCGTTATGTAAAGGGCACTAACCGGAGGTGCGGCTATGCATATCGAGAACATCTCCATGCATATTCCTGGCCACGAGTTCAAAGAAATTCTGAAAAGCGTAACGTGGCCGGAAGGCATGACTTTGATAGATTCTAGGTTAGATGAAAGAGCCATTGAATTCGTTGTGAAAATGACTTCATATTTTGGAATACCTATACGGATAAGGATGGAACTACAGTCATACAAAGGTTCGAAAGTATTTTTTAAGGTTACACCCCCCATAAAGATGTCAATGGCCCGAAACCTGGGGCTCTTGCTTTCTGAAGACAATGCCGATTCATACGCTTCTCATACCCTGGCAGAAGTAGACCTGGTTGAGTTATCAAAAGGCAGGCTCAAGAGTGCCAGCATTTCTGAACTGAGTATCTCTGCAGAAGGTGTTCATGTTTCATCCGAAAACGTGGCCGCAGATTGGCAAGCCTTAATGGATCACCTATGGCTCAAAGGTTTCATATTATCTTGACGTAAGTAATTACCTGCCCCAAAGGAGGGACAAAATTGGACAACACAGGAGTAGAGAAAAAGGAGTATACTGATCCGTCTGCCCCAAGAGAACACGTCCACGACTACTATGGAAGGACTACCATGGACCTCGACCACTTCCACACGTTTGACGGAACTACCGGGCTCGATTACGAGATAGGGCTTGACCACGTTCACCGGTTTGCCAATGTAACCTCAAGAGCTCATGGCCACACTCACAGAATGGACGGCAACACTTCCCGGCAAATCCCCGCTTTTTGGGGGCATATCCACCAAATAGCAGGGGTAACCAGTTTTGATGATGGGCATACCCACCGCTTTGATGTCTTGAGCGGAGGGCCGCACCGCCCCAGGAACAGAAGGCCACGGCTCATAAGTCTGTTCAGAGCATCATCAGATCAAGAATCTCAATTGGAGAAACAATCGGCTGCACCCAAACTACGGCGCAAGGGCATTTTTGCAAGGCTCAGGCCATCCTCGCCGAAACAGTAGCCAGGGCCTTATCCCTGAGTTTGTGGGCCTGCTCTATCAGGCCTTCTTTTTCTTGGACTACTCGTTCCACGTAAGTAACATCTCTTATCATAGGAATGTTAATATCGGCACTTAACAGGACTGCCCTGAGACTCGCCTCACCTAAGTAAGCAGCGACGCCTGCGTCGCTTATAGCCATTTTGTTTCCTATTGGTGCAAGTTCACACACTGCCTCGAGAAGAATGACACATGCCCGGGCTACCTTCAGGGGAGTCTCTGTAGCACCTTTCAAGGCCTCCTGCACTGAATCTTCGCGCTTTTCTTTTTCCTCAGGTGTATTCTTTGGTAATTTGTAAGCGTCCATGAAGTTCCCAAACTGCCTGATATCTTCGTCAACAAGTTCCTCAAACTCTGCCAGAAGGCGTGACACACGATCCCGCAATGAAATTACCTGTGGTTCAACGTCTTTGTATTTCTTCTTCCCTATGGTCAGATTGGCCACCATAGATGCCATAGACGCAGCAAACGCGGCACATATGGCCGAAACACTGCCTCCTCCGGGAGTAGGTTCAGAAGACGCTGAAGCCCTTAGTATCTCGGTAAGGCTCTGAGAAAACAGATCGCTCATGAATCTCTCTCCTTCCGTTGTGTTGGAATCTATTGCTTCTGTAGCTCAATTGCCCTCAGGAGATTCCTCTGTAAGAGAGCAGTAGTAAGGCTTCCAACCCCTCCAGGCACCGGGGTTACTGCTTCGGCGATCTCCGACACACCGTCGAAATCCACGTCGCCAACTGTTTTGCCGTCAACTTGATTGATGCCGGCATCTACAACAATCGTGCCAGGACTCACCATTTCCTTTGTTAACAGCCCAGCCTTGCCGGCTGCGGCGACTATTATGTCGGCTTTCCTTGTGTGGAACGCAAGATCCTTTGTTCTCGTATGGCACACAGTGACTGTTGCATTCTCGTTCAGGAGCAGGAAAATTAAGGGTTTGCCTACTGTATCACCGCGCCCGATGAGGCATACGTTCTTGCCTTCAAGGGAAATCCCATCCCTTTTCATGATCTCTATACAGCTCTGGGGAGTAACCGGGAATAATCCATTCTTCCTGGTAAACATTTGTCCTCTGTTTACAGGGTTTATCCCATCAACGTCTTTTGCCGGATCAACTGTCATCATCACACGATCTTTGTCTATGTGCTTGGGAAGCGGGAGTTCTACCATTATTCCATGGCAAGCCGGATCCAGGGATAGTTCTTTGATTCTCTCAATAACCGATTCCTCTTTAGCATCACCGGGAAAATTGAACAGCTCGTAACCAATACCTGATTTGCTGCAGGCTTTCTCCTTTGACCTTGCATAAATGACCGAGGCAGGATCGTCGCCAACCAAAATCACTGCTAGTTTCGGGGCAATCCCTTTTTCCCTCAAAGCAGCTACTTCGGCCCGGACCTCGCCCCTAATTTCAGACGCAATTCTCTTTCCGTCGATTATTCTTGCGGCCATTGGTTCAAACTCCTTTCATAACGTGTGAAATCCGTTAATTGCTTTCGACACGGCGTTTGCTTATACCTTTTCAAACTTGCCGCGAAAACAATATAGGAATACCGGGCCCTTGTCACTTATAAGCCCGGTATTCACTTAGCGGAGTTTAACTACTAAGAGCTGTGCCGCACTTGGAGCAGAATTTATCTGCCGTGCCAAGGCGAGAGCCACATTGAGGGCAGAACTTCGACGCACCCGGTTCTTCTACCGGTATATCCAACGGAGGTGTTCCATCTGCGCCCAAAGGCCAGGAAGCAGCCTGAGGTTCAACTTCTGCCTGAACTGCCCCTTCTTTGCCCAATCTTTCAGCCTCTTGTTTCTTAGCATCAATCTTGGCTTCAATCTCATCTACTGCTGCCAGAAGCTGCTGCAAATCATCAGGAAGCTCTGTTCCTCCCTTGTAGAGGGTATGGGTTAATCTTCCGATTTCCTCGAATTTTCTCCCGCGCTCATTCTCCAAAGACAGAAGCTCCATCTTTATCTTGCCGACACGAGTCAATTCCCGTGTTTCCTGAACCAAAGTCTCTGCGCTTGACCTAAGTGTTTGGCCTATCTTGGCAAGCAAGTCCTTACCTTTCCTTTCAGGAGATTCCGGAGTCAATGTATTCACATCCTTTCATTTCCTTTTTCTGTGTCTACTCTAATTCTATATTGTGTTGGCCCCTAACTTAAGCTGCTATTCAACTTTTCCCATTAGGTTGATAGTTATTGCTTGCCAGAGCTAAAATGGATTTGTAAACGCTGGCAACAATCATAGCCATACGATATCATTGGCCGGTTTGGCTACTTTCCACATGTTGAACAAGTTCCGCCTGAACACGTATTGCACGTGCCGCCAGACTTGCCCAGCCCTTTCCTGACGTTTGAATTGAACATTGAAAGCAGCTTTGTAAGTTCAACTGAACCACACTCAGGACAGACAGGAACCTCTTTACCCCTAACCAAGAACTCGAATACTTTATTGCAGTGACGGCATTTATACTCAAAAATAGGCATAACTCGACCTCCCGCCAATAGTTTAGTCCTGGAGATCCTGGTTCTGCAATTGTGTGCCGGCCTATTGGCCCTGAAAATCTCCGAGACTGCTTCCTTCAGCGTTCAGAAGCAGTCTATCCAGCAGATTGATGATTTCATCAGTTGTGCCTTGGCCTGTATAAATGAGGGGTTCGCAATTCCATCGTGCAATGAAATCCCTAAGATCTTTTGCCATGGATTCAATGTCCTTTGCCAGTTCAATTGATTTTGATATCCCTTCATCTCCGCCGGACTCAGTTGCCTCAAGCAACATATGAGCTGCTTCCGCAATATCATCTAGCCTATCCAAGAAAATACCTACTCGCAGAAACCTCGACACTCTTCGACCCCCCCTGATTACATTTTCGTCATTTTTACAGTATTTCCTTTGAACTTTGCGGAAGTTTTCCTAATAAGCAATAAGAAAGTGAAAACACTAAGAGAAGAACCGAAACAGGAAAGGGGAAATCTCATGCCTGAACATGAAGATTATGCCATAGGCAATATTGACACAAACAAGAATCCTGCTTCTCATGTTGTAGAAGAATTGAGGCGCTCATTCAAACCACCCGGTGCAGGCACTCCTACGACACCTGCAGAAAAGATTGAAGAATCTCTGTCAGAAGTGCAAAACAGCATCAGGGAACAGCAAATGATGATTGAGCAGGATCTGCAGAGTTCCCTAAGCAAAGCCTCAACCCAGGTGGCTGATTCTCAGACAGTAGATACACTTCTTGCAATTACCCAGCAAATTGCTTCAGTAGTATCCCAGGGTAACGAGACTGTTCGATCTAACTCCCAGCAGCTGAACGAGCTGTTAAGTCATCTGGGAAGCCAGTTATCCCTGCAACAAGCCAAGGTAGACAGACAAGTGGCCCAGGCACTGCAGCAGGCTGTGTGCTCTCTGGCTGATGCCCAAAACGCAATGTTCCACAGCATGGCCATCTCGGAAATGGGCCAGTACATAAAAGGGGCCAATCAGGTTGTAAAGGACATTATTGCCCCTGGCCAGGTCCAGTAACCGAGGCAGGCTCCAGATTCTGAAAGCCAAAACCCATGCGTGCAAGGGACGGGATTATCTGTGCAAGGGCCTCTGCAGAATTAACAAGGCCTTCATGAAGCAATATGATGCTCCCGTCCCTAGCACTCTTAAGCACTCTTTCTGACACTTCTTCAGCTGAACGAGCTCCGAGATCCGCACCGCCAATATTAGTCCACATTAGAACGGTCATGCCAAGTTTGCTTGCTTCTCTCATCTGAATTTCATCCAATGCTCCACCCGGGGGCCTGTACAAATATGGTATTTGGCCTGAACTATCAATTACACTTTTCTGGGCCAGTTGCAGATCACTGTAGACCTGTCTAGAAGAGAGGCCTGCAAGCACTTTGTGTTCATAGCCATGTACCCCAATGACATGGCCTCTGTCTGCAATATCCTTTACAAGATCCGGGTGCTTCCTTGCTTTTTCCCCTATTACAAAGAAAGTTGCCTTAATGCCGTACTCATCAAGCCGGGCCAATATTTGTGGCGTTGTGACAGGATCAGGCCCGTCATTAAATGTGAGGCAAATTCTCTTGTCTGGAATAGGCAAAGGTTCAACAGGCGGAGGCAAAGGAACTTCGATAGGAATGTCAGATGGTTTCTCATCTGGTTCAACCGGCTTTTCCTGGGCCTTTAGAATCAATGTGTCTCCTGGGAATATGCGATCCGGGTTCTTGATCTGGTTGATTTTGACTAGATAAGATGCACTCATACCGTATTTTTCGGCAATTACAGATAGGGTTTCGCCCTGTGCCACAATATGTTTCTCCGGAGGATTCAGTTTCAACTGCTGTGATTCCAGGGCTTTCTTTGTTCCAGGACCAACAATACCGTCCTGGCCAAGGCCGGCCTTTTTCTGGAACTCCAGAACCGCCACCCTGGTCTTGTCCCCAAAAATGCCATCAATGCCGGCATTGTAGAAACCCAACTCGCTGAGAAGTTCCTGAAGCCACCTTACTTCCTCGCCTCTGTCACCGCGTTTTAGGTATCCATTGCTTTCAAACAAGGCTGTGTAACTCGAACTCCCGCCAAATGCAGCGCCGGACAAGGCGGCCAAAATAACCAAAGCCGAAAGCAAGGAACCGACGAAAGGCCCTATTCTTCTTCCCCATATTATTAAAACCAAAGCATAAACCCCCAGGAATAACAGCGTTATCTGAGGGTATCATGCGTTCCTATCAGGTAGATTATACCGTTTCTAATAATTTACACCAAGAATTCCGCCGCACGCTCCGGCCAAGAGAGCAAATCCCAGTCTCTTCAGAAAAGCCGCAATCCCAATGAAAGGCGGATAGGCGATAGCGCCGATTAGCGCAGTTAATACGGCATAGATCCCTCCTATGGCCAATCCATAGAATAGCCCATGGCTTCTGGCCCTTCTCGCAGTGACAAAGGAAGCAAATCCGAGAACAACGAAACTGCCTGCATTAACAAACCAGTATAGGATACCTTCGTCCAACTTCGTGAAGTAAACTGTTGCAGACGCAAGGAGGCTTAACAGTACTGCAAAAATTAGGGCAAAACCTACGCCTTTTCCGGCCATGGAAAGGGAGAAACCTTCTTGAACTCGGCTTTTCTGATTCCGCCGCGAGTATCCTGATTTACCGGGAGGACTATATTTCACCGAAAACACCTCCTGGTTTTTCTATATTAGGACTCGCTCTCTACTATTACAGAATAGGTATTGTTTGTAAGTGATAATTGGTGAATCCCTTTGTAGTCTGTCAAATCTGTGCCAAGGGGAGTCACTGATATTAGGTTTCGCCGTATGGCGCATACGTCTGTATCATCAATCTCATCCTGTTCAACTCTGGATCCGCTAAGCCAGAACCAGCAGCGACCCTTGGGATCAACCCGCTTTTTGAAGACATCCCTGTACGTCTGAATTCCAAGCCTGGTTATGGCAATACCGGCTACAGATTCTCCTGGCACCGCCGGTACATTTATGTTCACCAGGAAAGGATAATCCTGGCCTGAAAGCATCTTCAGGCCAAAACTGACTGCAAAGTCGGCAGCCAGGGAATAGTCTACATTCTCAAATGCACCTACCGACACCGCAATTGACTTTATCCCCATGAGAGCGCCCTCAAGAGCTGCTGAAACAGTCCCCGAATAAAACACATCTGTTCCCAGGTTTGGCCCTCTGTTGATTCCCGATATTATGAGATCCGGAGTCTCTTCCAGGATGCCTTCGACAGCCAATTTGACACAATCTGCAGGGGTGCCCCCTGCTGCAAACATTTTAATTTTTTGGTCTGACCGGATTTCGATTACTTCAACAGGCTGGTGAATGCTTATTGCATGTCCAGACGCACTTCGCTCCCTATCAGGAGCCACTACTAATATTCTTGCTCCATCAACCGCAAGGGCTCGATCGATTAGCGCCCTTAGCCCCTCTGCGTTAATCCCGTCATCATTTGTGAGAAGTATCAGCATGTGCATACTCCTTTCCCTGCTTTCAGGCTTTGCTGCTCCTTTTGGCCCATGCTGCAATCCGGGTTACAGCATCTTGGGGTGGGCACACAACCTTATTCACGTCTGAGAAATTCTGGGCAAAGTTGCTGCCCCACCCCCTTTGCCCCGGTAAGATCTTAGGGTCAAGGAGTACTACTGCCGCCTTGCCCTTTACACGACATAAGTCCTCGATATATGAACGTATGGCCAGAACAACCGGAAGTACATTGATCTCAACAAAACCATCCTTCCCCATGGCTGAGAGTTCTCTTCTCCTCAAGTCATCTATCGTGTTTGGAGGCAAGAAAGGGATTTTCGGGATCACTAATATCTCAGTGCCGGTTCCACCTGCATGGCTTATGTCGACTCCAAACCTGGCCAGCACAAGTGTGGCCGGCTCGCTAAGGTGGCCCACTACCCTTGCCCCGCCGTCAACACCCTGTGCAAACACTGCTATGCCTTTTGACTCGAGTACAGGTGCTATAATCGAGTTAAGGCTTCTTATAAATCCAAGGGAAGGGCAAAGGCACATGGCATTTTGGCTCACTTTCGCCATCAATGCTTCAAGAAAACTTCCTGTAAGTTCAACGAGCCCCGAACCTGAAACAGGCCGGCTTGCGTCGACTGAGATCAAGAGTGCACCTTCCTTTGCGCTATGGAAAGATTCTGGCATTTCCTCCCTGTAGGCAACGTCATCGCCCTCAATACCGTATAGGTGCCTAAGCCCATGGAACTTACGGGCAAAGGATATCTCCTGTGATGCCAATACTACTTTCTTATAACGTCCCAGCAGCGTGTTCCGGGCCTCAATAGCAGGCCACAGTTGCTTTTTCGAGAACACGGCATTGTTGAAACTGCCGTCACTGTATCCCCTTTCAAGCAAACCCAAAGATGTTCCGTCTTCAACCAGTACCTGCCTCATTTGCTCCATCCAGTATTCTAACCTGTGAAGGGGTGCTGAGATAACCGGAGGATCAACTGGGTAATTGATAACACGAGCAGTTTGATCTTTAACCTGTTGCCGCATTTCTACAACAGCAGGGCTAATATTCTCATATAAGCGAGATAAAGATTCCTTAACCGCCTGTGGTATCAAAGCATCGTTCAACCTGCCCAAGGCATCCAGGGACTTTTGAAGGGTTCTCTTTGCCTCTTTGAGGCAACCGGCATGTCCTGCACCTGCTAGAGCCTCATTGAACTTTGCCAGATCCAACCTGGGCTGTCTTTTCTCCCATACTCGAGCTAGATCTGCTGCACCGAGAACGATACATATCTCTGCCTGACGCTGCTGTCCAAAACATCCATCTTTCGTTGTAAGGATCACCTTGGCTTGACCCGCATTCTCAAGAGCTTTCAAGTAATAACATTGCTCCTGCACAGGACAGTATTCCTGGCAGCTTGGAAACTCTGAGCAACATAGTTCACGGCGCAGTTCATAACCCCTGCCCACGATCTGTATTTCGCTAAAAAGGCCCTCCCGCGCTGTAGTCATCCATACAATTACAGAGGCCAGGAACCTCTTATCTTCCATATCCAGAGAGTCGAAAAAGCCATTGCAGGCCAGATCTTCAACCATTTTTGCTTTCAAGGTACAGAGGTAATCAGCGGAAACAGACAAATATGATGCACCTTCAGGCGCCGGATCAAGTCTCTGAAAATCACCGGCTATCACAATAGGCTGCTCAGGACAGGCCACTTTCAAAGCACTCCCTACTATCCTGGCCAGTGTGGCTGAATCCAGATACGCGTTAACCGTGGTGAACCTTTCTTCTCCTGCTAGGACACGGTGAACCCAGAAACGTTCGAAATCAGCAGAAACACTGACGGGAACTATTCCATCACTCGGAACGCCCTCGAAAAGAGACGGTTGGTGGCAAGAATCTTGCGCATCCCACTGGAAAACGCGGCCGGGCAGCCACTCCTTCCCCATAACCCATACAATCTTTTGCCGCAATGAAACCGGCATGACGGCTATCTTTTCCTGGATAAGCCGGAAAAGGATGCCTGAAGCTTCTGCATCGTCGCAGGCCCTATGGGCATCATCCAAGGCAATGTTCAATTCCCGGGCAAGATCCGAGAGCTTGTATGTCTTAAATCCCGGGTAGACAATACGGGCAAGTTCAAGAGTGTCGTAGACAGGAACTCCTGGAAAGCCTGGAATAGGCTTTGAGAGAAAGGACGTATCAAATTCGGGGTTATGTCCTACAAGCGGCAGCCGGCCCCGAAATTCCTCAATCTTGTGGCATATTGCAGCAATAGGTTGGCTTTCGGCCAATTTTTCCAGGGTAATTCCAGTCAGCCGCAAAGTCTTTAGGCCCACTTGCTTGTCAGGGCGCACAAGAGATGTCCACTTGTCAACCGGAACTCCATCTTTAAATCGCACAAGGGCAACTTCTATGATCTGATCTTCATCAGCCGAAAGGCCGGTAGTTTCTGTGTCAAAGGCTATATAATCAGGTACAGGAATAAAGCCGCGGGTCAAATCCTCCAACTCCTCCTCTAAGATCGCTGTCCTGTTCAGGCACGGTGTTCGGCGGTAACACATAGACAATGCAATCATACCAATCGTACACGATTTCTTCTTGGGTAAAGGGGCCAATCCCTGCAGAAAGCTAGCGCATGATTCTGTTTAGCGGTAGAATTGTAATATGGGACCGTACGGGTACAGAAATAACAAGCGCACAAGACCATATATCCGGGAACAGAGGTGAGGATTTTGCAGGCCTTTGGCGTACTGGCAGCATTCGTAATAATAGTCGTTCTTTCTGTCAAGAGAGTGGCATTGTGGAAAGTGATGTGCCTTGCAACCATCGTAATGGCACTCAGTTCCGGAATTCCAATGTCACAGTCTGCGAAAATAATATGGGGCTCGTTTACAGACATCACCACTATACACCTGGCGCTGTCTGTATTTTCAATCGGAGCCTTTTCAACAATCATGAACGGAACAGGGTATCTTGACAACATGGTGCGAGGCCTGTCGGGGCTCTTGGGCAACTTAAAAGCAGCCATAATGGCAGTCCCTGCACTTGTCGGTTCTATGCCGGTCCTCGGCGGCGCAG
Organism: Bacillota bacterium; assembly: GCA_040766745.1. Classification (GTDB taxonomy): domain Bacteria; phylum Bacillota; class Sulfobacillia; order Fermentithermobacillales; family Fermentithermobacillaceae; genus JAXGPX01. Next base: position 254,518 of record JAXGPX010000001.1, on the reverse strand, counting down.
CCGTATCGGCTCCTTTGGTCGACAAACTAGGCGATGGCCTTGGCCTGTCGCCGGAGAAAAAAGCTACTGCAAACCTGGTGTTTCGCCATGGCATGTTCTTTGTGTTCCCTTTTTCCCCAAGCATGATCCTGGTGTCAAACCTATTGGGAGTTCCGGTTACAAGCCTTCTGGCAAAACTTTGGCCTTACGGTTTGATGTTCTGGATTGCAGGGTACATTTTCCTACTTAGAAAAGAAGGGAAAAACGGCCACGCCTCTGCCTTTGAGGATGAGAGCGCTGCCACCGGGCCAATGGCAGCCAATCCTAAGGAATATCGAGTCCGAAGCCTTACTGGTTTCCTTCGATATGGTTCACCTCTGCTCGTGGCTCTGGCACTAAGCCTGGTTTTCGGCCTTCCCCTGTGGGCATCAATGGCGACAGGCATAATCCTTGCCCTGGCCATAGCTTCCCTTGAGAAGGCCCCTGTGCCATCTCTGGGTACTATTTTGAAGGGGTCAAACATAAGCCAGGTTGTGGCAATGCTGTGGATTATGGCGTTCAAGGGGTTTGTTTCCATATCGCCCGTGTTTCCGGCTTTGGTAGATTCTGCAAGGGGCCTGGGAATACCACCTGCAATGCTAGCAGTAGTTCTTCCCATTCTTTTTGGATATGTAAGTGCTTCCCATACAACCACAATGGGGGTGCTGGTCCCAATTCTGGTACCTGCAGGTGTATCACAAGAAGGGATTCTGTACCTCACCGCTGCCATTTACGGCGCCGGTTTCATAGCCTATTTCGCATCGCCGCTTCACCTTTGCCAGGTGCTTACATGCCAATACTACAAAATTGATATAACAAAAGTATATAAGTTGTACTGGCCTGTCTTGCTTGCAGTAGGCGGCATTATGATGCTGTACGCCATGATTGCCACAGGGCTATTTTAGTCCTGATAAATGGATCCCGGGAATTCAGCACTGCCTGGGGATATCCATGTAAGGATAGGAGTTACTCCGAAAACAGGCCGTGCTCAGGGAAAGGGCGTATTTCCGGGAGAAGGCCCAGAAGTTCCTGCATTTGCTTTGCATTTACTGCAGCCTGGCCCTGGTGGCAGTTGTTGAACAACACATACATATCTTGGCTTTGCCCAGCCATTTGCTGAATCTGGGGCAACCAATGGTTAAGTTCCTCATTATTATATAAGTAGTCGTACCTTTCCCAGGCTTCTTTGTGTTTGAACCATTTAGATGCATTTCTACCGTGGAATCTTAAATACCCTAACTTGGATGTTACCAGCGAAACAGGCGGAAATAACCCTTTCAAGGCAGGCTCGTCTACACAGCAAAATCCAATGCCATTTTGCCTTAGTAACCCGTAAATTTCGTCCTTTGCCCAAAGGTTATTCCTAAACTCTACGACAACATCAGCATAAGCCACTCTGTCTGCAAGGGACAGCACATAGTCTGAGTTGCGAGACGAAGGCTTAAACGACCACGGAAATTGGAACAAGATACAGCCCAACTTGCCTGATTCGCCCATTGGCAAGACTCCCTGGCGAAAAGTCTCAAATTCATAGGTAAGATGGTTTTCTAAAGGGATCTCGTGGGTCAAGGTCCGGTGGGCCTTAACAGTAAACTTGAAGGAAGCAGGAACTTTGGAAGCCATAACTCGCATGGTCTGAGGCACCGGTTGCCTGTAATACGTGAAATCAAGCTCGACACAGGGGAACCGTTCCGAATAAAACCGCAGGAAATCGCTGGATTTCATCCCCTCAGGGTAAAAAACTCCTCTCCAGTCCGAATAACTAAACCCTGCAGTCCCAACATATAGCATTGAAATCGCTCCTTAACCTACTAAGTGGGCGTATGCAATTCAATGGTAAATGGCTTCAGGCAAATTCTCAATACCTGTGGATCATTTTCGGGGAGTGCCGGTTAGTCCGGCACTCCTTGAATCTCACGGGCCGGGTGCCGGATAGCCCGGCGCTCTTTTTAGAGGAGTGCCGGATTATGCGGCACAGGCGCCATTTTTCCGCCGGAAAGTCCGGCTGCAATTACTCACCCGTGATGTATTTCTCCTGGGGCCTTGACCAGCTGTAAACTTCGCCTTCCTTGAAGAACAAAGCAATTTCCTTCTTTGCAGACTCTTCAGAGTCTGAACCGTGGACAAGGTTATTGGAGATATCAAGGCCAAAATCGCCGCGAATGGTGCCAGGCTGTGCATTGGCAGGATTCGTCGACCCCATGGTCTGCCTCACTACGGCAATGGCTGAAGGGCCCTCCCATACCATTGCTACTACCGGCAAAGACGTTATGTATTGAACCAGGCCCTCGAAGAACGGTTTTCCTATGTGTGCTGAATAGTGCTTGTTTGCCAGAGCTTCGTCAATCCATATCATTTTCATTGCCGCAAGCCTCAGGCCCCTTCTTTCCAGCCTTTGTATGACTTCGCCTACAAGCCCTCTGGTAACTGAGTCTGGTTTAGCCAGAACAAGTGTTCTTTCATTCACTGGTTTGTCTCTCCTTGCTGAATAATTATCTTGATAAGCCATTCCCTTCAAGTGGTCCCTTAGTGATCCCTTGGGTATCTCTTGGGTGATCCCTCTATAGTATACTTCCAATCTCCTTGAATTTCGGGATTACTAAACCATTATGGCACTCAAAATATCTAAAGGCACTCCACTTACCACATAGGGCTCGAAATGCCTGTATAAAAAGACTAGACCCTGCGTTCTTAGATTCCTCGCAGGGCCTACTCTTTTAGCGTTCCGTCCTCATCTGAACCTACAATATGCCATCACCTTTCCCGTAGCTTATTGGCTAACTGGCCGCTTCTACGGACTTTGAAAAAACCCCTCGCTTTACTTCAGTTGCCGTTACTGACGTCGCTCCGAACTCCTTGACTATGGCCTCCACTGCAACCCAGGGATCAACATGATCACCGCATGTGAACACGTCTACAGCAGCGTAACCCAGCTCAGGCCATGTATGAATCGCCAGGTGTGACTCTGATATGACCACAACGCCGCTTATTCCCTGGGGCGAAAACCGGTGGAAGGTTGTTTCTAACACTTCCGCTCCGGCGGAGAGAGCCGCACTGACCAAGATCTCTCGGATCCTCTCGAGGTCATTTAGGATGTCGAACCCACACCCGTAGACCTCAGCCAGAACATGACGGCCCAGCCCCTGCATATTTGTCTCAGCCCCCTTTCAGGAATAAAATCCCGAGGACCAGATAAAACTGAACCAATGCCATTCTAGGTGAGCCAGCACCCTGTGTCAATAAAATGTATACAGTCTGTTGAAGCAATGTGATTGGTGTTTGCTTCCCCGTGTTTTGTCGGTGTGTTTTCACTGAATGTGGAACGCGCGAACCGTCCCCCCGTTCCCCCCGTTGCAGGGAAGAATTTTCGGGTACAGAAGGAGTATTCCCCGCAGCATCGAAAAGAGAGTAAGTAGCGACAGCATATCAACCCTGTGAACATCAAGCATCGAGGTAGGTGAGAACATTTGGATTTTGCAAGACTTGCTATGGCCGAAGTCCGGCGAAACCCAACGCGGACGCTTGTGGCTGTCATAGCATCTGCCCTGGCGGCCATGATCGTAATCCTGCTCCGGGTCATCCCAGAAGGCTATAACCTGGGGGTTGCCTTGCCTGAACGAACATTCTCGGGAGGAGACATCGTTATTTTTCCTGCCCACACTCCCTTATCGTCGACAGACACTCCCATGCTGGTTTGGCGAAACTGGCAAGGCAGCGATTGGCAGTCTCACCTCCTCTACTACTTTCCTGAGACTGGCTCAACCGGATATCTTACAGAAGAGGAATGTGCAGGATGGCGGGCCATGGTTCCCAATCAAATTCTCGAGGAAATCAGGGATATTCCCAATATAAAGGGTATTTCGGCCTACCGTTCACTGCCATGTATCGTGACTGTTGATAACAGAAGGATTCCGGCCATACTCAGGGGATATGATCTTGAGTCTGAGTATCCTCTGGACCCCCATGTGGCATTAGGAGATCCTTTAACCAATACAAGCGCAGAAAGCCATCAGGCTCTTATTCCTCTTCAAATCAAAGGCTTTGAGAAAGTAAAGCCTGATGACAAATTGACCATATCTGTCCCAAACGCCGTTATCACCAAATCTGTTTCTCCTGCCGGAAAGCCCTTTTTATATGCAGGCATCTCATGGGATGAAGCAAAACAATACTCGTTCACGGTTACAGGAGGGTATCAGATCCAGGTAGGTGAAACGCCAGACTATGAAGCAGCAAGGAATTCACCTGACCCTCCCCCGATGATCCCGGTGTTTTGGATCCGGCCCGAAGTTATCATCCCTGTAGAGGCATTTGAAAGCATAATCGAGGATCTGAACCCCAGGCTCAAAAATGAGTACCTAGAATCTTTTGGCCTGAACTTTCCAAGTTACCAGATCACTTTAACAGTTGACAGAATGTCTCAACTGCGGGAAACCACAAGGCTTGTAAGAGAGGCCCTTGGAAGTGACTATGGGGTATATGCAGTACCTGAGGCATTATCATATACTGCAAAAGCCCGCAACCACGTAGTAATGCCCCCTGACCTTCATTCAGTCTTCACTTCACTCATAATTGGGTTTGCAAGCGTGGTGGTTGCAGGCAATATCTACATCACAGTTGTACAGCAAAAACGGAAAATCGGCCTGTTGAGAGTAGTAGGCGCTACATCAAGAGATATCATACAATACGTCCTTACGCTGGTTGCCTATGTTTCGGCCATTGGAACTGTTTCAGGGGCTGTCCTTGGCAACCTCCTCTATCTTGTGACTCTTCTCGGATCAGATCTTTCAATTGGAGAATGGTTTGCTCAAGCCCTTAGCGATTTTGCCAAAATTACATGTATTTCACTTGGCATATCTTTAGCAATTGGCTTCGGAATCGCTTCATGGGCGTCCCGACTATCCTGTTCGGAGGTGCTTAGCCGTGAATAGATGGACCGGCCCTATCATAAGTTGCCATGAAATATCGAAATTTTACCCCGTTGGCGACGGGTTGTTTGCATTGAGAGACGTGGAGGTAGATGTTCAGGAAGGCTGGTTTGTGGTTATCATGGGCCCTTCAGGCTCAGGCAAAAGCACTCTTCTAAACATTTTGGGAGGCATAGACAGGCCAAGCCACGGCGAGGTCATCTTGAAGGGTAGAAAGTTTTCGCGACTTTCAGAAGATGATCTTGCCATATTGAGAAGGACAGAAATCGGTATGGTATTTCAGTTCTTCAACCTGCTTCCTGAACTGACGGCAGTGGAAAACATCGGCTTACCTATGAGGCTTGCCGGTTACAAAGACAACGAAATCTCAGAAAGAACTTCATATCTGCTTGGTTCAGTGGGCCTTCTCGAAAGGCAAAAACATTACCCGTCAGAACTCAGCGGAGGCGAGCAACAGCGAGTCGCCATATGCAGAGCTCTCTCAACAAGGCCGGCAGTGGTCCTGGCAGACGAACCAACCGGCAACCTTGATTCAACTCGCTCAAGAGAGATCATGGAGCTTTTCTCTAAGTTCAACAAGGAAGAAAAGCAAACTTTCATTATTGCCACCCATGACCCGGCATTCTTGGAGTATGCAGACGTTGTGATACAGCTAAGAGACGGCGAGGTCTACGAGAGGAGCGATAGCCATGGCACGCTCATCTAACAGCCCGGCTAACCCGCGGCCTTCGTACTCTCTTGGGCAGCCCCTTACAATCAAGCGTCCCAAGGCCAACGCGTTTCCTGTATACAGGCTGATTGCCGGCCGCAGAATCCGGTACACGCCGGCATTTGCGATTTTCGTGGCATGCTCAGTATTTCTCAGCGTCACAGTCTCTTTCCTTATCACCACAATAATTGCCAGGAACGTAGAAGTCCTGTCTGCCAAAGTACATGAAGCAGGCCTGCCTTTCGATGGGTTCGTGGTCTTTTCAAACCAGGAAGATGCAGATGATTTCATGAAGAGAAGCAGAACTCTTTCACACAGGGCAACCCTTGAGCCGGTCCTATGTGGAGAAGTTGAAGCCGGATGTGGCCGGTTATTCCTAATCGGCACGGGCACCCATTTACCAGAGGACACAATTGAGTTTCTTTTTCCGTTTGTACGAGAGACAGATGCAGACAAAACCAATCATGAACTGATAGCGTGGAGCCCTGGCAATCCGGCCACCAGGTTCCAATGGAAAAATGTGATTGCACCGGAAACAAGCAAAGGGGATAAGGCACCGGCTCCTTACAGCCTTTATGGGTGGGCATCGGTAAACCCGTCTGTACTGGAGAAACTGCCAGGGCAGGCCCCTGGTTTATTGATTACAGCTTCTAAGACATACTCAACATCACCCCTAAGAGATAGGCTTTTCCGGGAACTTGAAAACTCTGCCCGCGGAGCAAGGGTGATCACGCCGTTTTCAGGCAAAGTATCCCTTGAAAATGCAACAAAAGGCGCTTTCTCCTACTGGCAATTCATATCGTTGATAGTGTTGCTGGCTGCAGCTACAGCAATTACATGCGTTCTAACAGTTTCTTTCCTTGGCAGGAAGCGCTCACTGGGGATTCTCAGGGTACTTGGAAGCACGGTCGCAGACCTGCGGCGGACAATGTCACTAGAAGCAGCCTATCTTGGTACCCCCAGTATCATCCTGGGAATCTTTGCCGGAAAGTACCTGGTTCGTTTCCTTGACACAGGATCGGTTTTGCCCTGGGGCGCTTATGCAGTAGCATCTATTATCGGGGCCCTCACTCTAGCTGCAGGAGTCTGGCTGCCGCTCAGGCTAGTAAGAAACGCAAATTGCGACCAGCTTCTGAGCAATAGGCCGGTATATGTGGTCTCAAATCCCTCATGCGCAAATTGTGGCCTTTGCGGAGGTATTTGACCAGATGGAGGGAACATAGAATGCCTGAACGCATACTTATTGCAGATGTTGGCACTACCTTTACCAAAGTGTCCCTTCTGGAGAGAAACGCAGGTAAATGGCACATCGTTCATAGGGCAACAGCGCCTACTACAGTAGACGTACCTGAGCTTGATGTAATGAGCGGTTTACGAAGGGCTATTCAGAAACTCGAATCCTGGACCGGAGTTGAACTCCTTTCCGGAAGGCACCTTGTTTCTCCCTCAGGTGATTCAGGGGGTGTTGATTGGTTCGCCTCAACTTCCAGTGCCGGAGGTGGACTTCAGGTACTTGTGGCCGGGCTTACTGAGAAGATCACTGCAGAATCGGGCCACAGAGCGGCCCTTGGAGCAGGTGCCGTCGTTACCAACGTAATATCCCTTAATAAGGCCAATACCGCGTTGAGAAACCTTGAGCAAGTTAGGAACATACCATGCGACATGATTCTGGTTACAGGCGGAACAGACGGAGGCAACATATCAGACGTTCTGGCCCTGGCAGAATTTATATCTTTGGCTGCACCGGAACCTCGTTTCAAGGGCCAAACGAGGACTCCGTTGGTTTATGCAGGCAACATCGATGCCCAACCTTACCTGAAAGAGATAATCGGAGATTCAATGGACGTCATATGTGTTGAAAATATCCGCCCAACAATGGAAAGGGAATCACTTCAACCTGTACGCGAGGCAATCCAGAAGATTTTTCTTGAGCACGTTATGTCAAATGCCCCTGGGTTCAAGACTTTAGCCCTTTGGGCCCGGGGCAAGGTAAAGCCAACTCCTGTGGCAATCGGATCAGCCCTTACCCGCCTGGCGTCAAGAAGCAATCAAGACGTCCTGGCAGTCGACGTAGGAGGCGCCACAACTGATGTTTTTTCCATGATCAATGGCCAATTTTACCGCAGCGTCCTTGCAAACGTCGGGATGTCTCACAGTATGGGCAGCATACTCCAGGAAACAAAGCCTGAGTTCATAAGCCGGTGGCTTCCAATGGACGAAGATGACGGCCTTGTACGTAATTGGCACCTTAACAAGATGATCAGGCCGACCACCCTGCCCCAAACCATGGAAGAACTTATGCTTGAGCAGGCTTTTGCAAGAGAAGCCATTAGATTGTCCCTGAAGCACCACCGTTCTCTTGTAACAGGACTTAAAGGCATAAAAATCCAGAGGCAAGTAGGCGACGTCTTTACTCAGCACGGCACCGGAAACACACTGGTAGACCTATTAAGAACCGGTGCCGTAGTAGGTTTGGGAGGTGTCATATCAAATGCTCCCAGGCGCAGCCAGGCTGTATCGATGGTGCTTGACGGAATTCAACCTGAAGGTGTTACCGATATTTACCTGGACGAAGGAGCCTTTCTCCCCTATGCAGGCACTCTTTGTGCACTCAGTTGCACCGAAGAACCAGTCCCAGGCATTGATGCACTAAGTTTTGCCGCCACATGTATTGCTCCTGTGGGGCCCCGCATCAAATTAGGAACACCTATTGCCACGGTACGGTTTGGCGGTTCAAGCCATGACATTGTTGCCGGCGAGATTTCAGTTGTCCGCTTTGAGAGTCCATCGAGTATAGAGGTGGAAATCACGCCAAGAAGAGACTTTGACGCAGGAGCCGGAAAAGGCAACCCCGTGCAAGCCACAGTGTTGAACAGTCATATGGGCTTAATTCTTGACGGGAGAGGCAGGCCCCTTTCCCTGCCCCAGGATAATAGCATACGCAAGGCAACGCTTGGAAACTGGTATGAAACATTGGGTATATACCCAGGAGAAGCAATAATGGCAGATGCCAGGAAACAGACTTATTCCGGCAGTGAAGGATGATTGATATGGCCATATTCTCTAGAATCGTAATCAGGAAGAACACACATATCTTGAAAACCCGGACACTTCCTTCCCCCGGTAAGGTTCTGGTGAAGGCAGGAGATGTTGTAGGCCCTTCGGCCATCATAGCAAAGACGGACTACCTAAAGGAAAGCCCTAGAGTGATTGACCTTCAGGCTGAGCTGAAGACAAAAATAACACCCTATATTGTTGACAAGGCAATGATCAAACAACCTGGCGAAAGAGTGTCTTTCGGCGAACCGGTTGCCAGGTTCAAGGATGAAACGACAGGCCTGGTTACCGAAATACCGGCTCCGTGTAATGGAATGATCCAATACATTTCAAGGCTCGGGGCAAAAATAGTCTTCAGCGAAGATCCAGACTCTATGAAACCCATGGCCGTAGTTCCGGTAAGCTCAGTTCTAAATATGAACCCGCGATGGTTGAGGACTCAGACAACTGTCAGAGAAGGACAATACGTTCAAGAAGGCCAAATTATTGCCGGGTCCCCCCACGCAGGAGAACTGGAACTGGTCTACTCGCCAATAAGCGGTATTGTGGCGAGAATCTGCCCCAAGGTAGGAACCGTAACGATCGTCCGTCCTATGAAAACCTTGAAAGTACTTGCCCACGTACCAGGTAAGATCGTAAAACCGGTAGAGAACTTAGGGGCAGTCATCCAGGGTTATGGAAGCTTAGTGGAAGGAGTGTTTGGCGTAGGCTCTGAGAGTTACGGAAGCCTTGCTGTAATGTCTGATAGTCCCATGGATATACTGGAAGAAGCTGGCATAGGTCCTGAAGTTGAAGGCAAGATCCTGGCTGCAGGAGCAGGTGCCACCTACCAGGCAATGAGAAAGGCAATGGCCTCGGGAGCCCGTGGGCTTGTGGCCGGGGGGCTGAACCAAAAAGATCTGGCCTTGATCGCCGGGCAAGAAATAGATCCGCAAGATACGGCTATTGACGGCCTGGTATTCACAATGATAATGACAGAAGGCTCAGGCTTCATGCCCATGAATGATATGGCATGGCAAGTTCTGAAGGAAGGCAACGGCTGTCTGGCCTCAATTGATGGGACAACTAGGCTCTCAGGAGGCGTAAAACGCCCATGGATTTTTGTTAGCCACGGATCCCCAAGGCAGCTCTGTGCAGATGAGCCCCTTGAGCCAGGCACTGAGCCGGTGAGTACAAAAGGCCGGCCAGCGGCAATCGCGAGAGCTCACCTAATACCCGGTGACCGGATTAGGTGTCTGCGTCAGCCGTATTTTGGCCAATGGGGTACCATAGAAGAGGTAATAACCGGAAAAATACCTGTTGAATCTGAGGGGCTAATGGAAGCGATTAGGGTCCGGCTAGACGACGGACAACTGGTAACTGTCGCCGAAGCAAACGTTGAAGTCATAATTCCGGCATAAACTGCGGTCGTTCTGTTACTTCTTCCCATAAGCTGCGATACTTCCCGGAGGGGCAGCGGCCAAATCCGGACAGTGCCCTAGTTGGCCAAGCTTCTGGCCTATGACTTCAACTGCTGTTTCAGGGCAGTTACAGTCTATGCTCAGGTGGGCAAGAATTACCTGCTTTGTTTCAGATGTAACCAATCTACCCAAAGAATCAGCGGCTTGATCGTTAGAAAGGTGGCCTAACTCCCCCATCACCCTCTGAATCAAAAACCTGGGCCTGCCTGAGTTGATCTCCATGTCGATGTCATGGTTCGCCTCAAAGACAAGGTACTCGGCCCCTTTTAGTACGCCCTCCACTTGAGGAGGTACATGCCCAAGGTCCATGACGAAACCGGCGCTGGAAGAAGACCCATCTACTCTGTAACCCATTGGTTCTCTGGCATCGTGGGGCTTCAAGAAGGCCTGAACCGTGTAGCCTGCAATGCTCCCTTTCCAGCCATTATTTACGCAGTTGATCAGGCAAGGATCTATGTAGCTGCACTGGCATGAATCAAACCACGTCCAAAAGCCGGCTGATGCGTATACCGGAATGCCAAACTTCTGTGGAAACGGAGTTTTCAGGCACATGGCGCGAACATGATCTATGTGCTCGTGGGTTATAAAAACACCGGCCAGATCCTCGGGAACCATACCTATACTACTCAATCCTTGAACAAGCCGCCTTAGCGACATACCACAGTCAATGAGCAAAGGCCTCTTTGAGCCTTCCCATACGATATATGCGTTTCCATGATTACTTGAACTTGACAGCGAGATAATGTGCATAGCTTACCACCAACCATTTTTGGTAACCAAACATGAAAACACCTGACCCAACATATTCAACATTGCTGTACAATACTCCTTCATACTTCCCTTACTCACCATACATCTTCTATCTCTTATACTCCATGTTAACACAGTAGTATGAACACGCCATGGCAGATTCTCAAGATAGCATATATAATCTTTTACAAGCGCCGGTATCTACGCTCTCAGATTGGGATCGATAGAATTAATAGGTGATTACATGAATTATGGAAAAAGATATACCATGTTAATGGAACCATGGCCACAGATGGACACAGACCCGGTAACAGGGTTGCCGAATTTTCTTGCCCTGGTAACCGGGTTACCGGGGATTATTTCGGCATCAGAAGGCACCATGATTGCTTTGTCGATTCTTAATGCAGGCCATCAAGATTTGTATTTAGCCAAACAACAGGACTCTGAGCAAGAACGCCACAGCCATGGAAATGCTGCCAGGTTGTTCGCGCAGATTCTCCGTAATACCATTTCGTCCCTTAACCTTGACGGCACAAGGATTTTCACAACAGGAGCTGCTGAATTCGTTGTTGTAATTCCTGACAAGAAAGACATAGCAGAACACTTTGTTTCTGAGTTATCAAGCCAGGTGCGTAACCAGCATAGCACATACGCTGCCGAGTCAAGATTCGCCTGGGCAGTTGAACTCTACAAGAATGGCTTTCCGGACATGCCAAACTTGCTGGTTAACCTTTGGAACACCCTGGAGACAAAAGAGACTCACTTGTGTCCTGAGGTGTGTTCCAGTGTGCCGGACTCACAACATGGTCTGGCAGATAAGGCCCGCTTCATGATTTCAGAGATTCATGAAGCAGCCATGATCTTGAGAGACACAATGAAACTGGCGTACACAGATGACATTTCACAATTGCCCAACCACAGGGCTGCAAGACATGTTATTAAGAAATCACTTGAAACAAGCATGGAAAACAGAACTCCCATGAGCCTTCTTTTCATCGACGGCGACAACCTCAGGCAGTACAACGATAACCTGGGCTATGCACATGGCAATGCCATGATACAAGACTTAGGAGCCACACTGGCCTCAAGGGTTCCCCGCAGTGTACTGGTATCACGATGGCTTTCAGGAGACGAGTTTATGATAGTTATACCTGATTGTTCAAAAACATCAGCCATTGAAATAGCACAAAATCTGCGTTGCGCGGTAAAGGACACCACTCAATCATGGCCCTATCCTGTAACAGTAACCATAGGAGTGGCAACCTACCCCGACGATGCCTCTGATATGGAGGGCCTAATCAGAGTAGTGGAGGAAGCAAATCATCAGGCCAAAAGAAAAGGAAAAAATCAGGTGCGCACAGTCCGGTAAGTACCTGGTTCAGCTTCACATCTCAGCCTTGCCATTTATCTTGCTGTTTACGACTTCTTTGCCATTCCATTCTTTCAAACATTGAATCTAACGTTCATTATGTCACCGTCTCTTACTACATAATCTTTTCCTTCAAGCCTAACAAGGCCTTTATCTCTGCAAACTTTCATAGAACCAAGGGCCGAGAAATCTTGGAAAGACACAACCTCTGCTCTAATAAACCCGCGCTCCAGGTCTGTATGGATCTTGCCGGCAGCCTCTTTAGCTGCAGTGCCCTGGCGGATTGTCCAGGCCCTGACTTCATCTGAACCAACTGTAAAGAACGATATTAGGCCAAGCGTGCTGTAGGCCGCCCGGGCGATTCTTGCAACCCCTGACTCAGTAAGCCCATACTCCTCCAAAAACGGCACCCTGTCTTCTTCACTCAAAGAACCTATCTCTTCTTCGACCATACCCGAATACACAACTACTTTGTAACCTTTACTTTCAGACAGCCGGCGAACCTGCTCCATTGCAGCATAACTGCCTGTCGACAGCTGTTCATCTGATACGTTGGGTGCCAAAATTACAGGTTTGTTTGTATAAAACGCGAAATTGGATAGCAGATCTGCCTCGTAGGGCTGATATTCTACATCCCTTAAGGGCAACTCCTTATCCAGTGCATCTTTGCACTTTTCGAGAAACGGCAATTCCATCTGGCTGATGGGCTTGGCCTTGTTGGCCTTCAGTTTCTCTAGCCTGTTCTCAACTGAGACCAGGTCAGCCACGTAGAAATCAGTTTCCATTGCGCTTACGAACTCGATGGAATCCCTAACTCCTAGGTCGCCCATGAAAGATCCCAGGACAACAATGAGAACATCAAGGTTGCGCACAGCATTGAGTAGTTCTTGCCCTTTGTGTGCCTGAATGTCCACAAGATCTATTCTTGCATAAGTGGTTTTCCGAGGCTGATATATCCCGGAGAGTATATTCACTCGTTGGTCAGGTACTTCCATAACACCTATGCTGCTTTGGCTGGCCGCCAAGCCTGCGTCGGTAAGCAGCCTGAACAGGGTAGTTTTCCCAGACTGAGGGCTGCCTGCTATTCCCACTTTCATCTATAAGGACCTCCAGAATGTCAGTTTCCAAATTCTATGGCTGCAAAATACTGTTCTCTATTCTACCTCATCGGCGCCACTGTTCAATATCCAACCAGGCGAAGTCACTGCAACGATCCAAGACTGCTATATTACAGGAAGCCCCGGAAAATCCCGGAGCTTCCCTATTTAGCAGGCTATCGCATTATCTGGTTTGCCTGGAACCCAGCCGGGAGCCGCCGAATCCGGCCATTACTCGCATACCGAGATCTGGCTTCCGGCTGTACCAAACAGCCTAATCGGAATCAGCAGCGTTGAAAACCCTTTTCCTACGCGGCTTAGCCGTAGCTATTTCCCAACTACCCTGCTTGGTGTGAAGCAGTTTATGGGCAATCTCAGAACCAGGTTCGCCCAGGAATTCCTTGTATATATCCTGAACTGCTGGGTTCTCATGAGAAAACCTCAAATCTGCATGATCATCAAGCCCATACAATATCTGTGCCCGCTCTCCAGCCAGTTCTTCATCGTCGACACAGATCGGCTGTCCGCCACCACCTGCGCAGCCGCCCGGGCACGCCATGATTTCGACAAAATCGTATTCTGCCTGGCCTTGCTTTATGGCCTCAATTAGCTTGCGGGCATTCCCTAAACCGTGAGCAACTGCTACTCTCAGAGTCTTCCCGGGAAGCACGAATTTAGCCTCTTTCCAACCGTCAAGGCCTCTTACTTCGGAGAATGCAGTTGGTTCAGGGTTCTTACCGGTAACCAGGTAATATGCAGATCTTAGGGCTGCCTCCATTACTCCCCCGGTAGCTCCAAAGATTACTGCTGCTCCGGTTGAAACGCCCAAAGGAGTATCCCATTCTTCTTCTGCCAATCTTTCGGCCTGTACTCCCTCTTCCTTGATCATGGCACACAGCTCACGAGTCGTAAGAACCAGGTCAACGTCTTGCCCAGCGGCTGCCTGGTTCATAACAGAAAGCCCTGCTTCATATTTCTTTGCAGTGCAAGGCATTATTGAGATCACTGCGATCTTGTCAGCCGGCACTCCCAGCAACTGAGCATAGTATGTCTTGGCTACTGCGCCAAACATTTGCTGAGGAGACTTAGTGCTTGATATGTTAGGCACCAGTTCAGGATACTGGGTCTTTGCAAACCTGACCCATCCCGGACAGCATGACGTAAAAAGAGGCAGAGGGCCGGGCTTATGGTGGCTCTCTTTTACTCCAAGCCTCTCAAGGAGTTCAGTGCCTTCCTCCATTATCGTAAGATCCGCCGTAAAACAAGTATCAAACACATACTTGAAACCAAGGTGCTTTAGGGTTGCAACCATGCGCCCTGGAGTTGCTACCTCAGGGGACATTCCTAAACCCTCTCCCCATGCAGCACGAACTGCAGGGGCTACTTGAACAACTGTAATCTTGTCAGGGTCTGAAACCAGTTCCCACGCACGATCTGTCTGGTCCTTTTCGCTCAAAGCCCCTACTGGGCAATGGGTGACACACTGGCCACAGAAAGCACAATCCGATTCACCGAGGCGCTGCCCATACGCAGGCTCTATAGCAGTCCTTGCACCGGTACCTGATATTCTCCATACTCCGAGTGACTGGACCTTGTCACAGAAGCTTACGCACCTATAGCACATAATGCATTTCTTGGGATCCCTGACTATTGAAGGAGTGCTTTCATCTTTTCTCTGAGAAGGCAATTCCTTATTAAGTCTTACATCACGTACACCCAAGTCATGAGCCAGGTTCTGAAGCTTGCAGTTCCCGTTTCTGGGGCAAGTCGGACAGTTGCAATCATGCTGTGTGAGCAAGAGTTCAACCGCCATTCTACGGGCATGGCGAGCCCTGGTGCTGACAGTAAGCACTTCCATGCCCTCTTGCACAACAGTGTTGCAAGCAGTTACCAGTTTGTGTGAACCCTTCAGTTCCACAACACATACTCTGCAAGCCCCTATTTCATTAATCCCTTCAAGGTAACAAAGGGTAGGTATTCTCAGCCGCGATTGCCTTGCAGCAGCAAGGATGGTGGTTCCTTCCGGAACCTCAAAAGGCCTTCCGTCAATAGAGAATTTTACCATCTTGCAAGCCTACCTCCTTCTATGGAACCGGATCCGTAGTGGTCACACCTGAGGCAGCGCCTGGCTTCGTGCAGGGCCTCTTTGAAATCCATGTTAAGCTCAAACTGTTTCCAGTCATGAATTCTCTCAGAACCGGGCCTCTCTCTCATATTGACCCTGCCTGTAGGAGACAAGTCTCCTGGAATTGCTGCAGGCACATTAATCTCCTCTTCGGGAGTACGCGCCTGCCCTCCAAGATGCAGATCAATATTGAAGGCAGCTACCTTACCTGCACCTATTGCTTTGATTGCCGTAGCAGGGCCGGTAACACAGTCTCCACCTGCAAAAATCCCGGAACTTCCCTTAATCGAAAGGTCGTCCTCAGCAACTACTGCATTTCTTGAACAAGGAATGCCATCCTTGGCCAGGAACCCTGATTCTATGTCCTGCCCTATAGCAACAATGACTACATCACAGGCAAGCCTCTGATCAGGAGCGCCGGATGGGACAGGCTTAGGCCTTCCAGATGCGTCTATTGCACCTACAGTCATCTCCTGCAACCATATTGCAGCGACTTGTCCATTCTCATCCTGTTCGACTTTCCCTGGGGCCATAAGTTCAAGAATATCAACACCCTCAGCAAGGGCTCCTTCAATTTCCTCACGCTGGGCAGTCATGTCCTGCATTCTACGCCTGTAGGCTACACTGACTTCCAACGCACCAAGCCGTACAGAACTACGGGCTGCGTCCATTGCGACGTTGCCACCGCCTATAACTACTACCTTTTTCCCTTTTAGGTCCACAGGGTTGTCCAAAGCAATGTCACGAAGCATCTTTACAGCTGGAATTACACCTTTTGCTTCCTCGCCTGAGACCCTCATTTTGCGATCTCCATGAGCACCTATGGCAACATATACAGCGTCGTAGGTCTTCTTCAGGCTTTCCAACGTCCCGTCACGGCCCACTTCAAAATTGGTATGAACAGTAACTCCCAGGCTCAGTATTGTCTCGATCTCCCTGTCCAATATGCTCTTGGGAAGCCTGTATTCGGGAATACCATATCTGAGCATGCCTCCGAGTTTGGGCTGCTTTTCGAATACTGTTACATCATGGCCCATTAGAGCCAAATAATATGCAGCCGTTAGGCCTGATGGCCCTCCGCCGATAATGGCCACCTTCTTGCCGGTAAATGGCATTGGCTCAGGAACAGGTACATCTCCTGCAGCTTCTACAGCATACCGCTTAAGCCCCCTGATATTTATGGCGTCATCAAGCATAGAACGCCTGCAGTGGGTCTCACACGGATGCTCGCATACAAGGGCGCAGGCCGACGGAAAAGGATTGTCCCGCCTTATGAGCCTAACAGCATCCTGCGGCCTGCCTGACCTAATTAGAGCTATATAGCCTGGAACATCCACACCTGCCGGACATGCCGAGCGGCATGGAACCGGCGCTGAAAACGTTCCAAGACAATGCCCCTCTTCTATATGTGAAACATAATCTTGCTTAAACTCTCTGGCGGACCTCAAAACCATAGCCGCAGCATCAGAGCCGATAACGCAGTCAGCGGTATCCATTACTGATTGAGATACTTCTTCTAACAGTTTGATTGTTTCTTCATCGCCATTGCCATCGAGTATTGTGTCCAGAAGGTCCCCCAACCGATTAAGCCCTATCCTGCACGGCACACACTTGCCGCAGGTCTGAGCATGGCAAAGCCTCAAAAAAACAGAAGCCATGTCCACCGGGCATATACCTGGCGGGGCGGCAGCCAATCGCCGCTCCATCTCCTGGACCATACGTTCCATTACGATTTCGGCATCATCTGGCGTATAGACCGTAAGTCTGCTCACCTGAGAGTGCTCCTTTCAACTTCCGTAATAATTGTGCACTAAAGTACAAAGTCCCAGTGAATTATAACACAAATCTTGTGATAGTGTTCACTTTTACTAAACACTTTTCAGTGAAAAACACAAAACCCACCTAAAGGTGGGTTTGGGACCGTGGGAAAACAGGAGTGCTAACCTGCAGAATACCGATCAGTCATCTTAGTCACTGGAAACCGTTATCCTTGACGAAGAATAGGCCTTGCCGGCCACTAAAGTAGTATTGTCAGCATAGGCTTCCTCAGGTATCTCTCCTACAAGCTCCTCTAGCAGATCATCCATAGTTATGATGCCTACCGGAGAATTACCTTGTACCGCTACTGCCAGGTGGACTCGGTCCCGCTTGAGCCTGGAAAACACTCTCAGTATGTTCTCTCCAGCCTGCACCAAGTACGGTGAACGCATCACAGCCGTAACAGGAAGAGAACCCTTCTTGGGATTTGATACAACTTCCCGTATAGCATCCTTTATATATACAATACCGGTGACTTTGCGGCCTGAATCAGAAAGGACCGGAACCCGGCTGTACCTGTATTCTCTGAACAAGTCAATTCCTTCTGAAAGCGTAGTGGAAGGGCTGTAAGTAACTACATTCTTTAGGGGCACTAGTATATCCAGGACCTTCTTGTCCTTTGAACTAAATACACTGTCAATAACATCCCTGTCTTCAGGCTTAACGTACCCGTCTTCTTCAGCCATTTCAAACACAGCCAGAACCTCGGTTTCAGGTTTCTGTGATGCCTCTTTTCTCCTACGCGAGAAAAACGATGTTAGCAAAGACGGAATAGCCCCTATCAGATATGAGGCCGGCCCCAAAACTCTGACAGCAAAATTCAGCAACACTGCTACTGAAAGAGCTACCCGGGTGGGAGCCTTTGCAGCGTAGGTCTTAGGAATAAGTTCTGAAAACACGAAAACGAACGCAGTAGTAATAAGTGATACTACGGCTACGTTAAGCGGCCCCTTAAATCCAAGAGAATAGGCTACTGACAATGCAGTCACTGAAGCCAAAATGGTAAATACATTTGTTCCTACCAGTACAGCAGCCAGGGTGTTTTTAGAGTTCTGTTTCATACTCTTGAGGAGCGCAGCTCGTTGGTCTCCTTCGCTTGAAAGGTTGTCGATAACCCACTTGTCCATTGCCAAGAACGCTGTCTCAGCTCCGGCAAAGAAACCTACTGACAAAAGCGACAAGAGAAACAGAACTACTCGTATCAAAATCGATACTACTGATACCTCGGTATCCATATTACTTGGTTTCTCCCTCGATTCTTTCTACTAATACCTTTCTAATCCTAGGCCCTTTAACCTCTTGCACAGTAAAGCACACCTTCGGTTCAATAAGACAAAAGGCGTCGCCGGCAAACGGTACTCTATCGAGAAAAGTCATCACAAGGCCTGCAACAGAATCGCAATCTTCGCTGTCTATTTCCATGCCGGTCAAGTCCTCAAAATCAGCAAGGCTAATACTTCCCGGTACCCGCCATCGTCCATTGCCAAGATTCACGGATTCGCGGTTTTCAAGGTCGTATTCATCCTGTATGTCCCCTACGATTTCCTCAATAACGTCTTCAAGAGTCACTAGCCCTGACACTCCGTCAAACTCATCAATGACAATGGCCATGTGCACTCCTCTGGCCTTCATCTCGTACAGCAAATCAGAAACGTTCTTGCTTTCGGGTATGAAATAAGGGGCAGATGCAAAATGTCTTGCAGGGACATCTGTTAGGGCGCTCAGCCCATCCCTCTCAATCGATCCACCGCCGATAAACACTGCAAGGTCTTTTATGTTTACGATTCCGGTTATGTTGTCCTTCGAATCTGAATAGACTGGAATACGGGAAAACCCGTGTTTTAACATTAGTTTAAGAACATCGAGCCCGCTCTTGTCTTCCTGTATTGCCACCATCCTTGGCCGGGGAACCATAATCTCTGACGCGTCAAGATCCTGGGAGTCTATGACCCCGGTAATTATCTCCTTTTCAGCGTTCCCTATAGCTCCGGTATCCTCACCATAATCAAGGGCTGCCATAACCCTGGCTTCAGACAAGTCCTCTATATGCTCGCTATTGTCAGGAAGGAACCTTGAAAAGAAAGCGGCCACTACCACAAGCACCCTGGAAAAGGGGCTCATGATTGCCTGGAACCATGAGAGCCCGGTTACCACCTTCAGCGCGCTGCTCTCAGGATTAGACCCCATCATGAACTTCGGTGTGATTTCGCCAAATAGCAGGATAAGAAGGGTTCCAACAGCAGTGGTGATCAACTCAGCTACCCCTTTTGACTGTGGAAACCATGAATAAACAATCATGGCAACAACTGAGGAGAATGTGATATTGACAAGGGTATTACCAAAGAGGATGCTCGAGAGAAAACAATCAGGGTTCTTCTTCAAGCCAAGAACTCTCTGAACTTTCTTGCTGCCTGAGTAGGCGCTCTTCAGTTTAGCCTCATCTGAAGAAAATATGGCACTTTCTGACCCGGAAAAAAACGCAGATAGCAACAGGCAAAGCAACGCTATAAGGTAACTACTACCTCCAGGGTCGTCCACTCATCATCACCTTCCGAGAACCGTATTTATTACATTTTAACCCATACCGGCAGATCTGACAATATCATACGGATTGCGTGTCTGGTTAGGCCATTATATATACGTTATTCTTCGAGGCAAGCAAAATTCCTTTTCTTTGCGAGAAGGAGTTGGTTAAGTAGTATTGAAATATCCCATGCAGCTAAAGGAGGTATGATCGGACATGATACCCGAAGTAGACAGCCTGCGTAAACTATGGGCCCTGGACCCATCGTTTACGTTTCTTAACCACGGTTCATTTGGCGCAGTCCCCATTGAAATTCTAAAGGAACAGTACAAACTTCATCTTCACATTGAAAGCCAGCCTGTACGCTTTTTTGCACGGGAAATCGAAGATATGCTTGAAAAAGCAAGGGGGCGGTTAGCCTCGTTCATAGGTGCAGACTCCAAAGGGCTGGTGTTTGTCCCAAACGCTACCACCGGAGTAAACACGGTCTTGAAATCCTTGTCCTTCTGTGCAAAAGACGAATTGGTAATTACAGACCACATCTACAACGCATGTAGGAACGCCGTAGACACACTGGTAGACAGAGACCGAATAACAGTAAGAATAGTAAAGGTACCCTTTCCCATAGAATCCAAATCTGTAGTAACAGAACTGGTTCTTGAGCAGGTGACTAACCTTACAAAGCTTGTGATCCTTGACCACATTACGAGCCCTACTGCCCTTATCTTCCCAGTAGAAGAGTTAGTTTCTATCCTGTCCAAACGCGGAGTAGATGTACTAATCGATGGAGCACATGCCCCGGGAATGGTTCCTTTGAACATGGAAACATTACAGGCTGCATATTATACAGGCAACTGCCACAAGTGGATTTGCGCTCCCAAAGGCTCGGCCTTTCTTTATATTAGAAACGACCGCAGAAACCTGGTCCGTCCCCTGGTAACAAGCCATGGCGCAAACTCGGCGAGGAAAGATAAAAGTTTTCTTCATCTTGAGTTTGATTGGACCGGAACCGGAGATTATACACCGTATATCATGATTGCCGATTGCATTGACTTTATGGATTCGCTGTTTCCCGGAGGCTGGGCTGAACTGTCGCGGCGAAACCACGAACTGGTTCTGCGAGCAAGACGAATGCTATGCGAGAAATTCAGTGTGGCTGAACCTGCTCCTCAAGAAATGATTGGCTCAATGGCGTGCATTCCACTCCTGCCACCTGATTTGTCTCCAGCAAACCCTGACCTCAAAAGTTTTGACCCTATACATGATATTCTTTATCACCGGTACAAGATCGAAGTACCAATCGTCACATTTGCAGGTTGCCAAAATAGATTAGTCAGGATATCTGCACAAGCCTACAATACAATAGACGATTATCGTGTGTTAGCAGATGCTTTGGATGAAATCCTAGAGGAGATTCTCAGGTAATGATTTTTGGCTCTTTCCCGGCATCTGCCATGGGGTCTTACCCGCATTGTTTGGACGTTGAATATTACCGCAAAATGAGGCAGCGGATTGCTCCGCTGCCTCATTCGCATGTTTTCCAATTAATGCAGATCCGAAGAATGCCGTTAGGCTACTTAATCATGTTCAACCAGTCACCCAGCAAAAACTGCATTCTGCCAAGGAACAATGATACACGGGCCATCACAGTGTTGCCGAATGCTGCTCCGAAAGCTACCATCATAACCCAACGTCCCATGCCGGATATCTTACCTTGGACACCCTTCTTCTCAAGGGTAAACAAGAAGTACACTAGAGCCGAAAAGGTGCCGACAACATAGATGATGTTGGAAACGCTCTTCCACCAATCACCTGCAACCCAAAGGGGCAGGAAGGTAGCCCTAATCTGGTCGATAAACATAGGCTTAAATGTCGTCGACAAGATATAACCGGATCCGATTCCCAATAGGAAGCAGATGTGATACCGGCTGACCCATGCAATGGGCTTTATATACCTTGTGTAAATCATAAGGCCGACAATGATGGGAACAATATACCACCATTTGCCTTCTTGCATAATCTTCAACTGAAAGCTCGGCCTTATATAGTTGAACCACTGTACCGCCACGGTGTAGCCGGCATACAGGCCAACATAAGTGTTCTCGGCAAAACGGTAAGCTGGGTTATCTTTAAATACTACTGAAAGCAGCAGTATCGTAAATACAGCCTGAAGCCAGGTACCGAATAGATCCACTGTTTTTCACCTCCTGTCAGCCGTTACGGCCAAGCTTGCGTTATTTCTCACGGGTCAAGATATAACCCAGGTTTCCAAGAATAATAAACAAGATAATCAATGCGTGGGAAAACGACTGTGCGTCCATACCCGCTGTTGCGCTGCCGGGATTTCCAACCAAAACCTCATACTCGGCTGCACCCTTCATTCCGAGCACTCCTGCCAAAACCTGGCGTGACTGGATCAACGGCATCAGTTCAGGCACACTTACTGATACAGTAGACACTATGAAGGGGATGTTATGAGGTGAGGTTACGTGCCTGATATATTCCTTCTCACCGGGAGTACCGGTAACAAATATGAATATCGCATCTGCATCCTTAATGGTCGGAACTTCGGCCATAAGGGGCAAAGTTTTCAGGTCATTGCCGTAATGGTCAACCCCTACAGCCGCATCGTAAATGCTTGAAAGCATCTTCTGAAGCAATACCTCGCCTCCGGGTTTGTACCCTACATTGACCCAGTCGACACCGTATTCCTTCTCAGGAAACTCATTTTTAGCAATGGAAAAGGCTGTGTCAGCCATATCTCCGGCCATAACCCACATACCTGCGCATACAAAGCGAAGATCTTTCCTGAACCCCTGCCTAACCAACGACTGGGCCGCAGGCATAAGTTCAGGAATTCCCCCTGCAGAGTGGTCGAAACCAAGATACACAATGCTGCCTGAAGGCAAAGAGTCGACAAATTCGTATACTCTCTTGGTCTCTGGAGACGGTACAATAGCAAGCCCTACGGGCTTTATGAGCGACAGTGCAATTACAAGTATCATTAGAGCGTAGATAACCCGCCTGTCAATGTTAGCCAGTTTTTGCCACACTATGATTCACCTCCCTTATCATGAAGTCGGATATCATTCACCGGTACCACCAAGGTGGCCACGCTCAATTCCAACAAGAATCCTCAAAGCAGTAGCAATACCGCCCAGGGTAGCGCCGATCTGAATTCCTCTCATACCTGCAGAGTTGGGTACGTTGAGAATCCAGTCGGCTGCCTCGCCGACCCAATCGCCAAGAAGAACCTTACCCAGAGGCACCCGGCCGAGCATCATGAGAACAGCTGCGACCAGAAGAACGCTGGCTTCCAGGTTTCTTACCCTAAAGGCTCTGTAAGCGGCTGCACCGATATAGAACACCAGGGTTGAGTAAACCGTTGCGTTCATTGGCGCGATTAACTGGTTGTACATAAACTTCCAGCCTGCGTGATTTGCATTCTTGGCTATGAAGATACCAAAGAATGCCATGCCAAACATGCAAACCATGAGCCATATACTATATGCATAGCCCTCGCGCTTCATTTGAACCCGCCTGCCATGAATCTGGGTCAGGTTAACTACGCCTACTGCAACTGCCCATGCCGAAGCCATCAAGAACCAGTCGTCCACTGTGTCTTTCCATTCAGTAAGGCCTGGAACACCGGATACAAACACGGCGATTATGACGAACAAGCCAAAGAGAAGCCCAATCAATACTGGAAATTCCTTTTTCAACAGTTGTCCCCCCTCTCATAGGAACACTTTCAATGTGAACTAATCTCAAAACAATAGTGGTTGATACCATACCTACTTGGCCATAATGTCTTTTAGAGCGGTCACGCCTGCCGTTTGCAGAAGAGTGCCAATAATAATAGCGGCGGCTGCAAACATCTTACCCCAGTCCTGAACAACAAGGCTGCCCATGAGGATAGGCTCTTTCGTGAGGTACGCACTTGCAGCATACAACTCTTCGCCTATTAGAGCATAGTCACATGCTGCTACAAAGAAGGGGATCTGGTGCGTGTTGGCAGTACCTGCAATCTGAATCGCTCCAGCAGTAGCGCCTACCTCAGCGAAGATAAGAGACTCCGCCCAGAAAGCACCAAGAAGCAGGTTAGCTGCAGGCTTCTCGCGATGCATGATACCGGTTACACCCGTTGCGTAAGCAAACTGGTCTTCCGAAATGAAACGGACGTTTTCCGGCTGGAAATTCCCAGCTTTCCCTTCCTCGATGAAAGCCTGTTTTACGATTTCTTCCGCTATAGGGTAAACCACAGTGATCCTGTTAGTAGCAATAAGGTCAGTGTCGTACTTGGCGCACTGGCGAGCTACATAGCCAAGAATCGACAGCGCCGCCAGGGTCTGGGCGTTATCAACACCCCCAATTCCCGGTGAGAAGTGAACTGGCCGCCCCATCTCTGTGCAACGCCCGATGGCTTCATCGAGGGCATCCAGTCCCGGAACCTGATACAGTTCAGGGATCTTAATGCCTTTTCGAGCCCTGGAGATCATCATCAAGATAGCTGCACAATAGATGATCAAAGTGATGGTCGAAAACACCTGTCCTTTTGCGATGGTCATAATGTTCACCTACCTTTCAGGCAATTCATACTCTTCAGGCAGTTGTCTACCTTCAGGTAGTTCATATTATTCGACGGTCTGTTCGAAAATCCTTCTTTACCGTTTTCATTAGTTCAGAATATTTGATGTTTGAAGTCTGTTGTCTGGGATTATGGCCTTGTCTATCGATTTGGTGGTATATATGGGGTATATTCACTGGTGACACAAACACTGTGCTGAGGCGGGAATATAGAGCAAGCTCTAGCACCCACGCCAAACCAGGTGCGCCTGGTAACCAGGACTGATGGAGGCTTTACACGTGAATCAAGTAGTGATTAGGAAAGCGGCAGCCGCCGATATACCGTACATACAAGAATTTACACGTAACACATTTGAATGGGGTGATTACGTATCCGAGGAAGTTGCCGGCTGGATTGAGGCAGACGGCGACGTATGGGTAGCCGATCTAGGCGGCAGGCCGGTAGGCGTAACCCATGTACGTTATCTCTCCGGTAGCCATGTGTGGTTTGAGGGAATCAGAGTGCATCATGAATACAGGAAACTCGGCATTGGCAAGCTACTCACAGAGACTTCCATTGTTGGTGCCAGGAACAGACAAGCGAAAATCGCTTACGCGGCAATTGATGCTGATAACCTTGCCTCTCAATCACTTGCAAAATCAGTCGGATTCAAGTTGAAAGATTCCCTAGTAGAGCTGCACTTAAGATTTCATCCGTCCGATTCTTCTGAAAGAGCAGGCGTTGCAGCTTGTCACTGCAAAACCCAAGAATGCAGCAACGGAAACGCCGAAATGCAGGCGCAAAGTATTTTGGTCCGCAAGGCCTATCCCCATGACGCAGGCCATATTTATCAGTTGGGTGCAAAACACGTACGCTTTGTCGGCTCGGATTTCATATGGCGTCCGCTGACTGTGGAAAGTCTGAATACGACGCATGAAGACGAAACAGTGTACGTAGCCGTCAGACAGCAGCAAAGCAAGAAGACTGATAATGCCATGCTGCCTGAAACAATGTTGGCAGCAGCTTTTGCAGCCAACCCCTGGGTTGATGAACCTAAAGAGTCTGATAAAGCAGTTAAGGTAACATTCCATACAGGAGCCATATACGGTGAAGATAGAGGCGTAGCGGCAATCGCACGATTCTTCAAGCAAGAAGCATATCGCCGGGGCCAAGAACTTCGCAAAGAAGGATACCAGGACTACAGCATTGAGATTTTCATGCACCTTGGAAAACATCAAGAAAGCGCCATAGACATTCTGATCTCAGAGGGGTTCAGCCTGCAAGTAGGCGCATCAGGAAGAACCTCGGAATTAGGCATATGGGAATTAACTCTCTAGCCTTTTTCGCCGGCACCATTAGGTTCAGTGCCCCTTAAGTTATTTAGGCTCTTTCCCTGTAGCTCCTTGGCTTTTCATAATGAGTTTCATACCGTCTGAGGCCTCTATTTTCCCGTCAACCATCACCCATAACGCTTCTACCCCGTCAAGATCATCCACCAGTGACTTGCCTTCAGTATAGGGCAGCAGAAACAAGGTTGTTGACATGAAATCGGCAACCCCAGAGTCCTCCGTCACCACGGTCACTGCACGGTAGTATTCTGCCGGCATAAGAGTCTCAGGGTCAATGATGTGGTGGTACCGCTTACCTTCTACAGTGTAATACCTCTGGTAATCCCCGCTGCTTGCTGCTGACCCATCGTTGAAATAGAGAACGTCAAGAAGGCCCTGTTCAGATACTATTGACTGCCTGGGATCTTGTACACCTACGCCCCAGCGTGCGCGCAAACCGTCGAGAGGTTTCCCTATTGCCCGTATGTTGCCGCCTGAACTTAGCATACCTGATTTGAGCCCCATGGCCATTATCTCCTGGGCCACCATTTCAGTTGCGTAACCTTTGGCCACAGCACCGACATCCAGCCTCATCTCTTTGTCATCCAGGTACACTGTATTGTTTACAGTGTCTACAACAACCTTGTCAATATCAGTGTGTTTAGCAGCTTCTTGAAGGGTTTCCATAGGAGGTAACTTGGCACTGGCGGGATCATCAAGTCCTTCCTGCCGGTACTCGTGCCATATGCGTAACACCGCACCCATGGCAATGTTCACCTTTCCACCGGTGCGACGGTACCAATCTTTTGAAAAGAGAATCAGGTCTATTATCTCTTGATTTACTTTAACCGGTTTCACACCTGCATTGTCGTTTATTGTCTTAATGTTATTTACACCTTCGTAGTCGTTGTATATGTCATATAACCGGTGAAACTCATGCATACGTGTGTAAACCCTTTTATAATACGTGTCAAATTCGTCTTCGTTCTCGGTATACGCAACCAAAGTGACTATAGTGTCAAACGTATTGAAAAAACTATCTGTGTAATGTACCGGAGTAGTGTATCTGGTTCGGGTATTTAGCAATTGACATCCGCTAATAGAAGCAGATATGGCGACGGCCACAAATAAGCTTATCAGCCTCAGGAAAGATTTCGAATCTGTCTTTATCACTTTTATCACCACTCTTTATGTTAAGCGAATAAACATCATAGTTACAATACCCTTTCTCCCGTGAGTACATAATTAGGACTTCAGGGACTACATAGTACTCCCCCATCTGATGACGGGGGAGTACCTGAAAATCTATTTTCTGAGCCAGGTACTACTTGGCGTTGTCAAAAGACTTGGCGACAGCAGCAATGTAGTCCTGTACAGTAATGGTTACAGTGGAAGTAAGCTCTGGCACATCAGGTACTGACGGGTGAGAAGCGTCACGCTCTTTGACCTTCATAGCCTTGATCTCGGCTACGGTCTTGCCTGCCATCCATTTCTCCAGTTCGGCAATTTGCTCGAACCATTCCTTGCCTATGGTGGATACCTTCTTCATGCCGTATTCTTCGCCAAGTTCTACCTTGCTCTTAATCTCGGCAGTCTTGTCTGAGGTTACTTTGCCCTCTTTATCGTAGGCAACTCTGGTCTGCACAACGTCGATAATGTTACGTACAACCTTGCCGTCTTTGTCAAAAGCGCTGACAGCGATAGTTGTATCTACCTGGGCCTGGGGAAGGGTCTCTTTTCCATCAGCCTGAGAATAACCTCTGGACTTGGCAATGGATATTTCGCTTCCAAGGCCTAGTTTTACAGCTCCTTCAGGAACCTCAACTGCGTTCTTGTGGGCTTCCTCAACGGCAGCAAGATAATCCTGAACAGTAATGGTAACAAGAGAAGTAAGTTCCGGTACATCAGGTACTGACGGATGTGAAGCGTCGCGCTCCTTGACTTTCATACCCTTAATTTCGTCTACAGTCTTCCCAATCATCCATTTCTCGAGTTCGGCAATCTGCTCGTACCATTCCTTGCCGATTGTTGAAACCTTCTTCATACCGTAGTCCGCTCCAAGTTCGACCTTGGTCTTGCCAGGGGCAGACAGATCAGAGGTAACCTTAAGATCCTTGTCGTAGTTGACCTTTGTCTGAGCAGTATCGATGGACACCTTTAGGACTTTACCGTCTTTGTCGAAAGCAACCCCTGCAAACACTGTATCTACCTGAGCCGCCGGAGGCGTAACAGTCCCATCTTCCCCGACTGTAAGATCTTTTGATTTAGCAATGCTAGTGACATGTCCAAGGCCTATCTTGGCAATAGTAGGCGCAGCGGGTTCTACAGGTGCCGGGGGCTCTTTGGGTGTACAGCCTGCTATGGAAACCAGAACTAACATAAGTACAAGCAAAACAGGTAGCGCTCTTTTCATATCCCCTCTTCCTTTCTGAAGCTTTTGCCTCGCCTATAAATTTACCACTTGTCTATTATAAGGTCTAGCGTTTTATGGTTCCATTAGAAATTTTGTGATTGTGAAAACTTTCTCAGGACACACGGCAAAATGTAAGTCCCCTGTAACAACAGAGACCAGCTAAACCCCACTTTAGTTAACATGCGAACCAACTTTGGCCATGCCTCAGTTACTTTGCCCACTGTAGATTAGTTCCATGTATGGCCTCGGCAGATAAGGTGCCAATTCGACAAGAACACATGAGAAACAGAAAAGTAATGTAACATTCTGACATGAGGATTGTCGCTCTGAGGTCAGGGCAGTGCAATCCTCTGCGAGAACGCGATGGGAGGACTCTATATCAAGATTATGAGGAATGCCTCTACATATGCAGATACTACGAGCAAGATCAGGCTTGCGCCAAACAGCATTTTCTCTGGTGCGCTAAATACTATGTCTTTTAACTTCCTCACCTCAGACCACTGTTTTGCCGGGAATGTGCCAGCGACATAGAGCGACTTGAAATCCAAGCCAGACTGCTATGCTCCTCTTGATAGCTCCCATCTTATACAGGCCCGTAACCTTCTCTAGCAATACACCCATGTCTTCTCCTTTCTTAACATGTGGTTAATTCAAATACCAAGCCAACAAGCATTACCGGTTCCACATATCTTCCACAATAGATATAGACTACTTGCGTCGCACAACTCAACCAAATGTGTCTATTTACACAATTGGCCATACAGTGCCATTCCAACAGGCAAGTACAGGCTTGACATGGCTAGATCCGAAATCTGGACCGGCGCAGCGAGTCTTACAGACAGTGCATCTGAAGGTTTCATGACAGCGCTTAGAAGGGGATCCCTGGCAAAGACTCCGAAATAGTCAGTGAGGAGCATAAACAATATGCCAAATATCAAATAGGTAACCGTGTGCAAAACTGCAAACCTCTACGCGAATTGAAACATGGGCTTTTTGAAAGTTTTCTCTTTCATGCGCCTGCACCTCGCTCAGAAGAATTGATTTGGGTCAGGATTTCAAGGTAGCCAAGGTAACACTACATCCTTGCTTGCACCAGATTCCCCGACTCGTAGCGCCTGAGTCCCAGGTTGAATACGTAGTTGGCTGCAGACAGGAAGAAAATCGACGCACATATGAGACCGAGGAAGAATAACGGATCGAAGTCACGCACAACCTTCACCGGCACCGAGTTTATGAACCCTGCGGGTATCAGGGTAAAGAGCACCACTTTGATTGTGCCGTGGAAAATAACTGACGGGTATGTAGAAAAGTGAATCAGTGAGTTGAAAACTTGTGCCGCCACGTTCTCTGAATTACCGATAAAAAAGGCGAGTGACCCTGCCAGCACAGAAAAACCTGTGAAGATACACGCAACCAGGATTCCTGACACCAAGAATAAGACAGTCGCATGCAAAGACGGCCTGGCCAGCAAAATGAACACCAGGGGGCCGAACAACACATCGCCCAGGCCAGACACGTCAACTCGGCTGCACAAGGCATGAATAAGCACATTCTTCGGATAACTCAGGTAAAAATCCAAATTGCCCGAGGATATGATGCCCGCGAGGCGCAATGCGTTACCGAAAATTCCTGCGGCCAACCCATACCCTATCCCGCATATTGCCCACAGGGTAATCACATCATTCTTCGTCCATCCTTGCACTACGGGAAATCGGGTAAAATACATTACCCAGAAACAAAGCCACATGCAATCGTTAACGATCATGCCGAACATACGTGCCAAGAAGGCAGCCCGGTACTCCATTTCCATGGCCATGTTTACCTTCATGTATTCCCAAACAAATGAAACATATCTGGCCAGGGCAGCCACCCCCTTCCTATCCTCCGTGAACATTAACCTGTTTCACTCCAGTCTTGAAAACCAATTTGACCACGAAGACTACTACCGTCAACCACACGACTTGTTTTCCCACCAAAATTGCCCATTCGCCTGGCGAAAACGAGATGAAGGTACGCACCGGCCCGTAAACAATCAAGCTGGTGGGAAGTGCTCGAGCCACTTGCCTAACCGCATCAGGGAGAATATCCAAAGGAAGCATCATCCCGCCAAAGATCATGACGATTCGCGTGTAGAGAAACCGGAAAGCCCAGGTATCTTCAACCCAAAAGGCCCCAAGACCTATGCCAAACTGTACACCGAAATCTATGGTGAAGCCGATTATCACACACAGTAGTCCAGCCAAAAAAGTGCCGGCAGAAAAAACCGGCGGGCCGACAATAGCCCAGGCCACAGAGCCGGCAATCAGCAGATTGAGCAGAAAACGAAAGGAAACCTCTGCCATATATCCTGCATAATGAAACAGGCCATAGTTGTAAGGCCTGCTCAGGCTATAGGCAAGCGAACCGGATTTGACCTCTTCGTCGATGGTCTTCCCTACTGCAGGCATACCCATAACCATGCTCTCGGCCAGGGCCAAATACCATATCATCTGCTTCATTGTGAATCCGGAGATATCAGCTGTACCTTCCCAGGCGTAGGTGGTCTGCCAAAGCTGGGCGAATACATACATGACGATTACCAGGAATAGCTGCCTGAATATCACGTCGTAGACATAGGCAAGCCTTGAAAGCAGGCCTACCTTGAATACTTCAACATACTTGGATATCTTCCGGCCCATCTAGGCCCCCTCCTCTTTTGCAGTGAATATGCTTGCGATAATGTCCTCAAGAGGGGGGTCTGATATTGATATGTCCTGAACCTCGTATTCCTTCAGGATAGCAGATATAACTCCATCGATACCGGCGACGCCGGTATCTACCTCAAGCTTTAGCCCAGTATCCTTAGACTTAAGCACTCTGACACCGGCAATGTGCAGTTCCGGAGGTATAGCCGAAAATCTCAGATCAACGATCTTTTTTCTCAGATAGTGGTATTTAAGGTTCTTCACCTGATCATCTAGCACTATCTGTCCGTGGTTGATGATGACCACCCTACCGGCCAGGTATTCAATATCTCCAACATCGTGGGATGTTAGAAATATCGTGGCCTTTTCCTGGTCGTTCCATTGTTTCAGAGTCTGGCGCACATTTTGGCGGGCAACTACGTCCAACCCGATAGTCGGCTCATCAAGGAAAATGACTTCAGGTTTGTGCAACAGCGACGCGGCAATTTCACACCGCATCCTTTGGCCCAGGGAGAGTTTTCTCACGGGAATCTTCATCAGATCCCCAATCTCGAAAGCTTCAACCAGGAAATCACGGCGCTTTATCTGCTCAGATTGGTCCATTTCATATATCTTTCCGAGCAAATTGAAAGTATCGATTGGAGGCAGGTGGTACCACAGCTGCGATTTCTGGCCAAATACAGAGCCTATCTTGTATGAAAGCCGCTCACGGTCCTTCCATGGGGTAAGCCCCAGCACGGTCGCCTCTCCGCTAGTAGGATGTAGTATGCCTGTAAGCATCTTGATGGTTGTCGATTTGCCTGCGCCATTAGGGCCTATGAATGCCACAACCTCCCCGCGTTCCACACAAAGGTCGATTCCTTTGACAGCGCGAACATCTACAGCTGCCGGTCTGAAAATGGCTTGAACTGAGCCCTTAAGCCCTGGTTCCTTGATCTTGGTGGTAAACGTTTTTGTGAGGGCCTTAGTTGCGATGACCAACGGAATCACCCCGCACGCTTTTTCCCACTATACGTGGGATGGTAGATGTTGTCAATCAAGTTCTGGGTTATCTACACCAGGCTGGGACTGCAGATCCAAATAGAAGCTATAGTGATGAACGGGCAACGGATTCTGTAATCAGTTATACTAGCTTAAGGAGAAATCCAGCAGGCAGGAGATGAATTGCAGATGGTCTTGCTGACTAAACCACTATTCTTAATGAGCCTGGCTATTTTGTGCGGCCATTACCTTGGCAAGATAAATGTAGCACGTTTCAAACTCGGTGTTTCGGGCACGCTGTTTGCCGGCATGGCCCTAAGCTGGCTAGTCTACAGCCGCCTTGTGGCGCCATTCGAAACCGCGGTAGCTGACGGAGCTTCTGACGTTCCTGTGTATGCAGTGCGTATAGTGAAAAATGGATTAATAGATAAGGCATATTTCGATTTTTTTCTTCTCCTGTTTGTTGCTTCAGTAGGCTTGATTGCCTCAAAAAGCGTAGCAAAAGTCTTTCATGGTAATGGCATTAAGTTTTTGCTGCTAGCCATCGTTATCACCCTTACTGGCGCAAGTGTGGCTTATTCACTCTTTCACCTGATTGGCGCCCTCGATATGCGTGCCATCACCGGGCTTTACACCGGCGCGCTGACCAGCTCGCCTGGACTCGGTGTAGCCCTAGAATCTGCTGCCCGTATGTTTGCCGATCCGTCATCGCCGGCAGCCCGAGCCGCCCAGGCGAGCGTAGGTATGGGTTATGCTGTTGCGTATCCTTTTAGTGTGATAACTGTCATTACCGGCATACAGATATTGCCTCGAATTTTCGGGTTGGATTTGCAGCGAGAGGTCATGCAGTTAGATAGAGGTCTAGTTAATCGCAATAATGATACGGCTGCTGAACCAGAGCCTGCACCATTCAGTATGGCCACCCTAGCGCTGGTATCTATCATTGGATATTTACTGGGTAGCATTAGTATACCCCTGGGCTCAATTGGTAGGATTAGCCTGGGTACCACAGGGGGAGTACTGGTTACAGCCCTGGTCTTGGGTAGTCGAGGCCGCTTCCGAATGGATGAACGAGCCCTCAACGTAATTAAGCAGGTAGCCCTGTATTACTTTTTGGCCTACGTAGGCCTCAATTATGGTCATCAAGCTGTAACCGCCATATCCGGGCCAAATGCCATGCTAGTCTTGGTCGGCATCTTAACTACAGCTACTTCGATCTTGGTTGGTTTCTTATTCGGACGTTACGTATTGGGGATGAACTGGGTCATCCTATCAGGAGCCATCTGCGGTAGCATGACCTCTACCCCTGGTCTGGGCGCAGCCATTGACGCCACCGGGTGCAATGAAGCTGCCGGCGGATATGGGGCAACATACCCCCTAGGGTTGCTCTGCAAGGTGGTAATCGTGCTGATACTAAGTAAATTGGTGTTATAGTGCGGGCTTATCGCGTTAAGAAACCCGTGGGCGCGATAATTCTGCCCACGGGTTTTTCATCAGCAGCCTGCACTCACATTTCGGTTCTATCATTCACCAGGTTTGCTTCTTGCAATAGTCTCAAGACAACTGCAGCAGTCTCGCCGCGGGTTATGTTTGCCTTCGGATTGATCTTGCCGTTTGAACCAACAATCAGGCCGTTGATCAGATTGAAGTCAACTGCTTCCGCAGCCCATTGGGACTTCGCTTCGTAGTCGCTGAAGGCCTCGCTGTTGACTTCTCCCTCCACTCCACTAAACGGAGTAAGCTTCGAGGCGTTAAATACCATCTGCATTGCTTCCTCACGGGTGATCTTAGCCATCGGATCAAACCTGTTTTCACCCCGCCCAGACACGATTTCGTATTCTGCCGCTGCGGCAACCGCTCCGTTATACCATGCATCTTTGGGTACATCATTGAATGCAGATACGCCTTTTTCAGCAAGACCCAAAGCGCGGACAATGATGGCCGCAAATTCGGCTCTGGTGATCTCTCTGTCTCCGGCAAAGGTATTGTTGCCAGTACCCCGGATGATTTGTCTGCCTGCCATCTCCTTCGCCACATCCTCGTACCACCTACCGCCTGTATCACCAAACAAGACAGTATGGGATACAAGCACATAGGCCGAGTTGGTGCGGGAAGCCACGATGACATAGTATTTGCCATTCTCTAAGCATACAGAAGTCGGTACAGGCCGGAAGGTGTTATCTTCTTGGAAAACAAGAGCTGTTGAAACGTTTTCCGCGATCTCCTGCGTAACCTCAAAACGCCTTTGTACATACTGCTTAAAACTGGCGACTTCAACAGTCTTTTCATTGAAAGATGCGGAAACACTGAACACAACAGGAGTACCTAGAATTCCCAGCCCTTCCGACGCGGCTGCCGAGTGCAGCGCAGCCGTTTCACCAGGGGAAAGCTGTGAAATGGAGATGGAGACGGGGATGTCGCCGTACTCTGCTTCCGGTCCGAAAAGTTCTCTCACCGCGCCGAAATCTATGGAGGCAGAGGGAATGCTAATGGCTGTAGCGCCACTTTGCAATGTCAGAGTCATTTCCCTTTCCGCCATGGTTTCAAAAGTGTCTAGCGGAATCTCGGCGGTTGAGGTGTCATTTTCTGATATGGTAATGACGATTCCCGAACCTCTTTCTGCTGTTTCAATATAGGTTTCCAGCCTGACTCTGTCGACTACGGCAGTTGTAATTGTGCCGGATGTTGTTTCGGCAGTGATATCGTTCCCGTTCTCTGGCTGACGTGGCCCAGGTGATGGTGAACCTTCGTCTCCGCCTGTCCCGGGT
The DNA here is from genome assembly GCA_040766745.1 of Bacillota bacterium. Taxonomy (GTDB): domain Bacteria; phylum Bacillota; class Sulfobacillia; order Fermentithermobacillales; family Fermentithermobacillaceae; genus JAXGPX01. The sequence goes on along the minus strand of JAXGPX010000001.1, from coordinate 219,925 downwards.
GTTTCGGGAATAAGAGAAGGAATGGATATTCCGTTCTCGCCTGCAACTTCTCCTGTATAGTTTCTCTTGCCCACGACCCTTACAGTAATCGTCTTACCCCGGTCTCCCGCTGCCACGGTATAGGTTGGCGCTGTTACAACCGGACTCCCTCCGGATAACCATACAATGGCATATTCTTCCGGGCCGATTTCAGAGGTGAAGACAGCGGTCAGCATTTCACCCACAGCACCTTTTCCGGTTATCATCAAGGTACCGGTAATTCCCCGCTTAGTTACTGTAACCGCAACGTCATGCTCCAGTTGTAACCCCTGGTAGTCTCCTGCAGTAGTTACAGTAAAAATCACTGTAATGACTTGCTCTCCTGAATTCCTTATCCCTTCAGGGTCTTTGTAGGAAAACGTTCCCTGAAGAGGAATATCACCTGCAGCCGCCGCACCTTCTCCAAGAGGGCCGGCTTTATCGTCTCTATCACCGTATGTATAACTTGCGCTGCCAATCATATCCTCAACGGCTGTCCAATCCACAACTACATCCTCACTCACGATATCAATAGTTGTCGTGAAAACTTTCGTACCTGAAACCGTTGTACCGCGAAGGGTTGCGGTAACCGTGCAAATCAAGTCATCGCTAATTACATTTCTCGCTGCGCTTGTCACTGTGACAACCCCGTCTTGACCGATGGAAACGCCATTCGTCTGTGGGGAAAGGCTCCAGTCGATGGTTCCCCCCTCGTAGACCTCTCCGTACTGATCGTACACTGTGGCGGTAAAGGGAACCGAATCATTGGCTGCTTCTCCGACTCCGGGGACTGCTATTATACTGTCTCCGCCTTCAACCTCCAGCCGGACAGGGGCCCCCGGCCTTTGCCCTCCCTCGCCCTCAACGCAGGCTTCAACAGTGTAGACAGCGTCGTCAAAGGTGAACTCAAGCGTCGTTGTTTGTCCCGTATCCAGAGGACTCAGCGTCTTCTTTTGTGACAAAACGAGGTTTTCATCTTCGTCATAGCCATCTAGATATACATACTTGTCGCTAAGCACTTCGCCAGAATTGTTGGTAACGGCCACACTGGCAGAATCATAAGTCTCCTCATTCAGTTCGACTGTAGTAAAAACTCCAACAGGAGCGGTATATGTAAAGTAGTAGTTTCCTTCCTCGTGCTCTGCCGTACCATAAGGGGCATGGACGATGTCCCAGTCCACTCGATAATCCCTTCCGTCTTCCAGGCCCGTAAAAGACATTCTAAGCATGTCGTTTCCCGTGTCAATAATCCCGTCTAGCAAATCTTCTGTACCGCTTAGGGTTTGAACCTTTGACCAGCCGGCATCATAGACATACAGCGTTGCGGTAATGCTTTTTGCTTCAACGGCCAGGGGATGGTAGATGGGCGCCTGCACCGCCATCGTTCCAGGAAATGCCGCAGTAGAAGTGGGCTCCCCAACAGGGCCAAATTGATCCACACCATCATGTGGTGAAGGCGGATAGGTGTAACTTACGTCTTCGTGTTTGTACCGGACGGAATTCATCGTGTTGTAAATGTCATCGGCATCATTGGGATTTGCATACAGATACAGAAGTTCCGTATGCTGTGCTTCGGTCAGAAGGCCATAATTGTTGTAGGTGCCGCCGGTATATATGTCCTTAATGCCCGTAGCCTTCCGGTAAATGTCGTACAGGCGATTACTGACGGGAACGGTGGCCACCGTATCGGCATCAAGATAGCCTCGAATTTCCTTAATGGCGTTTTGCATGAAGACAACGTCATCGGTTTCTCCCTGCAAAATATCGCAGATTTGGGGGATATCGCAGGTGTTGAAGTAGGCCAAGACGTCGTCGCTGCTTCTAGTCAAATTGCCCCATCTATCGTCAAGGCCGTACTCACTTCGAAGGGAGTAGAAATTCTTGCACGGCATTCCCTTGCTTACTGCGTAATTGTCTAGTGTATCATCTCTCATCTGCTCCATTTCAATGTTTAGAGCACCAATCTGCCCGATAAGGTCCGCCGCCACCGCTTCATTAATCTCCGCTTTGCGCTCAATATCCTTGAGTTTTGTGTATAGGGATGAAGTATTCCCGCCGCCGCGAATATGTTCGCGCAAGCCCGCCACGTCGAAGGCGGAAACAGATACCAAACCGGTGTTGTAAAGGTAAGGCTGATAACTGATGTAGTCATAGCTTCCGAGAAAGAAAGTACCATCCCATGACGCCTCGTAAGCGTCTGTGATACTCTTTATCTTACCAAGAGCGTTGGCCATCTTCTGTTCTAGCGTCTTGTATGCCAAAAGCCAGTTGTCCATTTCCTCGTAGTACTTTGTTCTTCCCGCCTTGTAAGCTGCATCATTTTGAAAGCTTGCAGAATATGCACTATCTAGTTCCTCTTCCATATCCGAGAGTTCCTGATACAACGTGTACGCTTGATCATATACCCCAGTTGGACGAGTGACCGCTAATGCATCAGGTGTATACACTTCAGCCGACAGGCAATTTTGATCAACTGCTATCTCAAAACCGTTTGTGCGGTATGCTCCTTCATCATCATTATACGGGTTGATAAAAGGAATTTGATCGTAGTTTGGATCGATGTCTTGGCCTGAGTCATTGTATAACTTCCAAACTGCATTGAGATATAAAGTCGAATAATTTTCCGCCAGGCTGTCCAGTAGATCAAGATAAAGCATCACATCCTGAACATCTTTTTCGATCTCTCCGTAGAACCCCGAAGTCCCGTCTTTTAATGCCTTAACACTCGCCAACAGATCAGCGACTTTCGTCTTATATTCAGAAATGTGGGCCTGTAGTTCCTGGAAATAGTCATCATATGCCCGCCCAGAATTAGCGTAGTTTTCAAGCTCAGGGGCGAAAACTTCTGTGCCGTAAAAGAAGGTATCCCCCACGGGAACCCTGATGAGATCAGTTTCATCTTCTGGCAAGTTGGAATTCACTTGGTTCTGCAGCCCGCCAAGCTCTGCTTCTAACGCTTCTACCTTTCCGTTTGCATTGGTGTAAGCGGTCTTGATCTTATCGCAGATTATATCCACCTTTTCTGCAACTTCTTGATCCAAGACTGCCTTTTGTGCCAACACTTCGGCAAATACCAGTTCTGCCGCCTGAGGGTACGCATAACCATCTTCAATACTGTTTTCGGACAGCCATTCGTTGAAATTATTATGAAACAGATCCCGTTTAAGCTCTGCTTCTGTCTTCCACATAAAAGCCAGGGTGCTGTAAACCTCATCGCTTTCTCCCGGCTCAGTTGGCGTAGGGCTGACAAGAGTCTCATCCAGATTTGTCTGGTAGTTTTTCTTTGCCTGCTGCTTCTCTAGCTCAAGTTGCCGGTCATAGTATTCAATTGCCTGAGACAACTCTTCTATTTTGGTATGGGCAGCACGCAAAGCATTCATGCTCGCGTCCATATCATTCTTGCTCCGCTGTGCAAGAATAACGTAGGTGTCAATCACCGCGGCGCGAAGCTTGATTTGCTCTCCCACGGTAAGTTGCACCGACTCTCCCTCAAGAGCTTTGTTTACCTTTTCGGCGATGGAACCGCCGTCAAGCCCAACAACTTGCAACAATACATTTGTCACATCAGCAAACATGCCGGAGGTAGCAACACTTGCTCCCTGGACTACGCTGGGAACAAAAAGCATGTCACTGAGCATCTGGGTACATTGCATTATGGTAAAGGACACAGCAGCACCGATATTCTTAGCGTGCATATCCACTACTTTTTGATAGAATTGTCGCCCGATCCCATAGTTTAGTTCTACGTCCGCCAGCGCCCTATCAAACTCTTCTACTTCCAGTTTACGCGGAGGTACATTCTGCGGGATAGAGTAGAGCCTAAACGTGTCCCAATCTGAATAGACGGTACTCAAAGACGCCGAATCGCTAAATACCGCATGTAGCTCAGGGTAATCCCGGTTGGCAATCCTGTCCTTCCAAAGCCTATTGGCTTTGAACCATTCGTTGGTTTCACGAATCCAGCTTACGATATCGGCAAACCCATCTTCTCCGAAGGCAGCCTTTCTTGCAGCCGTGGTAAACAACCTATCATAAGTTTTGCGACGATCTTCCTGTGTCATGCGACTCCAAGCCAACCGGTTTATCGCACTGGAAGCCGTGTCAGTACGGTATTTTATGCCGTCCATTTCGTATTCAACATACTGCCCAAGCCCTCCCCAGAGCATGCTTGGAACATTAGTTACAGTGACTCCGGTACCTTCTGCCGCAAACACCGGTACTGTCACTATAGGAAAGGTAGACACTATGCACACGAGCAATAGGATACATAGGTGCCTTCGTATTCTCCTGTAGTTTTTCTGCATTATAACCATCTCCTCTTTCCTGATCCTACAAACAACGTGAGAAGAACTACCCTTTTACCAGCCGCTGACGACCGATTCCGCGCCGGTTTCACGCCATAGTTTTTGCTTCACCTCCATCACCGCCTGTTCGTCGACCATACCGTGGAGAAGCTCCACCCGAATGGTTTCGACTCCGTCACCGAATGTCAGATAGATCCGGGTTCGATTAATTTCAATGGCATTCAGCCGTACTCCACGCACCCCTTCACAACCCCATTTGTAGATTTTGCTGCCAATAAGGATACCGAAGGTGGACACTACGGTTTCGCAAGGGTCTGTTTCTTCATTGCCTCCCGATATGGAGACTACAACCGACGGAACCACGAGGATGCGATTGTCCCAGATAAGATTTGCGTCATGAAGCAAACGGCTTTGCCTTACCAAGAATATGAACAAGGCGATACTTAAGGCTCCAAAAATGAGCGCAGCCCCCGCCATGACCTTCACTGCAAACCACACTGTCAAGCAAATACCGGCTGCAAAAAGCACGGCGTAACCATTGCGCAGTTTCCGGATCGCCCTCATATACCATCACGCCTCCTGTATAAAGCGTTAGCGCAAAATGAGGGGTAAGTCATCGACCTAAAGTATGAAATCGCAGTAAAAAGGCTTTCATACTTTAGTATGAGAGGCCGAATTATCAGTATTTATGAGGTTTTTGCAGTTACGAATCGGATTGGTTTCTAAGCAGGATGCTAATAAGCTCCGCACGGCTGCGGACATCATATTTTGAGAAAATATTTCTTGTGTGGGTTTTGATAGTACTTTCGCTGAGGAACAACGTTTCGGCAATTTCACGGTTGGATTTGCCGAAAAGGATAAGCTGTAATACCTCCTGCTCCCGGTCGGTCAGAGGAACAAGGGTTTTTATCTGATGAAGGATAGCCGTCTGCTGGTTTTCGCTCATGCTATCATAGGCAGCAAGATAAGCATGATTCTTAAGCAGCATAATAAGCTGACGGTTGAGCGGCGGTAGCATAACTAGCGTGACACATACAATCGTGAGGGCAATGACCGCCACCTCTGCGCCAGGGAGTTGAAAGGAAGTTACCGCCATTCCGACAACACCGCCGCAAAGCACTCCGAACACATTTGATGAGAGCCCAATGCCAAACACCTTGACCGGATTTTCAGTATAGTCCAGCATCTCCCCGATGATACTCCACCAGAACAGATCGAAAATACCGCATGCGCCGAGCATCAGGGTATCCACGACAAGATAATCCGAAGCGTTCCGTCCGAGCAGCATAAAGCTTATGAATGCCCCCATAATCATTGCCACACCAACATACAAAATACTTGAACGTTTGACCTTCATTGGCAGGTTCCGCATAATGGCGAGGGCTACAATATATGGCACGGCCCAATACCAACTCACGAGGCCTGTAAGATGCTCAAAACTGGGATTTATGACCTGATACATAAGGCCAGAGTCGATCGTTATGATAAAGACAAATAGGCATAGCAACATCAACGGTTTTAGTATGTCGCCGCTCGGTTTGCTTTCTTCCTTCCGCCAGCCATTGTTCGTATCGGTAGGCACCACCCAAATGAACGCCATACCCGCCACAAGGCAAAACATAGAAAGAGCAAGTCCGAAAAATGGTGACCGATTCATGGCCACCACATTGACTGCAATCATTATAATATTAGAGTAGATCAGAACGTCCGCGCAGGATTTGATGCGTTCATTCTTTGGAGTAAATGCCTTGAGGAAATAGCCCCACGACGCCACGGCACAGCCTGACACATACCCACTGACGAGCAACGCTATTGCCCACAGCGCTGATGAAGTAAAAAAGAACGGTAAAGTCACAATGAAACATACACCCATACCGCCAAACATTGTATATTTTGCCACGATTGGAGACTTCGCAAGATAGCCGCAAGAGAACAGTCCCACAAAATGTGAAACAATAGCTGCCAGTATGTAACCGGAGGCCTCGGCTTTACGGAGCTCCAAGAGACTGTAGAGGACCTGCCCCTCAAACAGGAAAGACAGGATATAAGCAAAGAGGAAGGAGAATCCGATAACGGAGAGAATGCGCCCGTTCACAGTTCTAAGCCGGCTCATTCTATGACCTCCCACTCAGTAGAAACGCACCACCCCTGGCCCATTCGGAGATTCGGCGGTTGCAAGAACCATAATTCTTGAAGTCGTACTGTGTAATTAGACCATAATCAACATAAAACAGTAATACCACTCATTGTTTTATACTATATTGCATACCTTCTTTGTCGCACGTATAGAACTCGTTTCACTATATTAACATAATACACGGCTTTCCCGCGTGATTTCGGCTTTTCATGTTAAAAAGGAATCAAAAAAACAACGACGAACCATGGAAACCCTTTGTTTACGCAGATTTCCCGTTTCGTCGTCTGGTCTTCTCTACCTTAATGAATTGCAGTCAAACTTCAGCAAATTCCGTTACTTTAGGTATAGCGTGAATCCCAAAACCCTGTTTTTGTTGGTCGGGCTGCCGCGATTTGAACGCGGGGCCTCTTGAACCCCATTCAAGCGCGCTACCAAGCTGCGCCACAGCCCGACTCAATGCAGGTACTATTGTAACCTTTTCGACTCCATTTGTCTAGAACACCAGCAATCTTTGTTACCGGACAGTGATATTGTCACCTCGTAAGCGGACTGAGAAAATGTCACCATGATGAGAGGAGAAGACATTTTCTTGAGCACCAAAGGAACACGGAGAGTTTACGTCATGGAACAAGTATTGGAGGAGAAATCGACAATCAAGACAGTAGCTGAACATCTTAGCCCACTAGGCCTCCATTACAAAGCAATTTTGGCCCCCTCTAAAAGCATTACTGGCCCCAAAACCGGCCAGGTTTCAGCCCAACCCGGTACCAGAATCAACCACCTTCGGACCAAACCTGGTATCAAAATCCGCCAGGTTTCAGCCAAACCCGGTACTAAAATCGACCACCTCAGCCCAAATCCAGTAAAAAAGCCCCCGTTTTTGTTCTCACAGAGGCCTTACTGGCCCCAAAACCGGCCAGATTTCAGCCCAACCCGGTACCAGAATCGACCACCTTCGGACCAAACCTGGTATCAAAATCCGCCAGGTTTCAGCCAAACCCGGTACTAAAATCGACCACCTCAGCCCAAATCCAGTAAAAAAGCCCCCGTTTTTGTTCTCACAGAGGCCTTACTGGCCCCAAAACCGGCCAGATTTCAGCCAAACCCGGTACCAGAATCGACCACCTTCGGACCAAACCTGGTACTAAAACCGACCACCTAAGGCCAGACCGTCCCCAATGTTTCACAAGCCGAGTTCGTTGGGGTTGAAGTGACTGAAGACAGTGCCGAAATCCACTCCAGAGACCATGTTTTTCCGATCCCGGTAGAGGCTATAGATTGAGAGGCCGTCTTTTAGGGCCTTTGATCTGATACCGTGCCTTATAGAAAGGAATGCCTCTGCATAAGCAGCAAGCTGGTCACAGGCTTTGACCACGGTTCCGTCCAGGGGGTCGTAGGAATCTCTGTTATATTCACAGGTGATTGTTGCATTGACCCGCTTCCCATTAACCCGAATGCGGTCTGCAAATTCATCTTCTACAAAGTACCTGATCTCGTTGTGCCATGAATCAGGCAGCAGCGGGTAGATCCGCTCATCAAACCAGGAAGACTCAATGCCCTTGATTATCTTGTCCAAATCAGGAATTGACCGCTTTACGGGAGCAACAATATCCCGGGTCAAAACTTCGGGTAAATCGTGAAACAATCCACAAAAGTAGTTATTGTACATCCGCTTGGGACAAGCACCCAGGTCAAGTGAAGCAAAGAAAGCAATTAGAGCAACTATAAGCATATGCCCAAGGACCGATGTCTGAGGTATTCTTGGCGACTGCCCCCATCTTTGCTGAAACCGGAGCTGGCCTACAAGATCCATGAAATTATGAATGTTCCTATCCAAAGCCAGCGTTCTGACGCCGATAAGCGAACCGTGTTCGCTTAACCTGCCCTCTATGCTCTCTTTCTCGCCTTCAAGCCCATACAAACCTGCATTTAGCCTGTATATATGTTGAAACTCCCAATTAGTCGCCAAGTAATGAGAAGCCTTGAGTATCTGTTTTTCGCCGAAACTGTACTTGTCATTGGCAAGATACTCCCGAAAGCGCAAGTAAAGATGAGAATCAATCCGGCTAAGAGGGTCTTCATACTGGCCAAGGACCCAGCGGTTAATCTCATGCCCTTTCTCTTCCATTATTTTGTGAAACACCGGGGGCTTAATGTCGGTAAGCTTTATTCTATGAAGGAACTCAAACAATCCGCCTTCGATAAGTTTGGTCCAATCGAACTGCAAAGTACCACCGGCTTCTTCAAATTTGCCGAGTACATAGGCATATACCATTTTATGGGCCTGCTTGTCGAGTTCGGTAAACCCCTGAGCAGGCCTTATATGATCGTTCCAACGCTGAATACTTGCAGCCTCATAAATAAGCTCAAGCAATTGCCCTGTAAGCATAAAAACCTCCATTAAAGGTGCAGAAAATACCTGTGCCCACCTTTATCGGCAGAAGCGCCAATGCATGGGTTCACGAAAACCTCTCTATACGGTATTTCTCCATGTTGTTCACAACGTCCTTGAATACTTCGATTACTTCCTTAACTTTTTCTTCAGGAATTCCCAAACAAGCTGCATTTACAAGATCCCGGTATTGCTTCTTGACGAGCCCTTCAGCTTCTCTGGCTCTGTCGGTCAGCGATACAACATAAGATCTCTTGTCTTCAGTATTTTGCTTACGTATTACATAACCTTTGCTTTCCAAAGAATGAATTGTCCTGGAAATTGCAGGTTTGCTTACCTCAACCCCTGCAACAATATCATCTTGGCGAATGCCATCCCCGTTCATATACAAAAACATCAAAACGTCCGCTTCGGCACTGCTCAAGCCGATCTCCTTTAAAGCATTGCTAACACATATTCTGCCAATTTGAACAACTCGCCCGGCAGAACTTACTATCAGCTGAAAATCATACATCGAACAATCACTAGTCCTTTATTCTGAAAAGATATTTTCACATAGTATAATACATAACTGGTTATCTACGAAGCATGCCTGCTTAACACAGTAAAAGAAGCAACATTAGGGGCGCTTGCTGACTGACGGTATCCAGGGTCGTCTCGCCTATCTGTTAGGCAGCAGCCGTGCCTCTTGGAACCACCGCACTGTATCCCGAATACTCTCTCGTACAGGCCGGCAAGAATATCCAAGTTCTCTTCGGGCCTTTTCAGATGATATCTGAGAATTGCTCCGAAGAGTGCTGATAGAATCCTGGTTTAGGAGTACTTTCGCACCTGTCATCATACTGTATGAGGTAAATACGAGAGCCATGGCAGATGCCAAGCCCACCGGTACTCTCCAGCGAGGAAACGGAACATTGGTTGCCAGGGAAATCTCCTTCATTATGTCATCAAGGGAAATCCATTCACCGGACAGGATATATTTCTCCCCTGGCTTCCCATTTTCAGCTGCAAGAATATGGCCTTCTGCCACATCCCTAACATCAACAAAATCATACCCGCCTTCAACCCGGGCAGGAATCCTGCCTGCAACATAGTCAACAATCATCCTCCCTGTCTCAGAAGGTTTGAAATCATATGGGCCAATCATTCCGGTTGGCAATACAACTACCGCATCTAGTCCTTTTTGCATGACTTCCATGATTTCAAGAGTGCCTCTGGCCTTTGAACGGCTGTAAGCCATGGCTATTCGACTTGGATCGCAGGGACATGACTCATCAACTACATGGCCGTGGGGTGGTTCAGCCAGAGCATGGATCGAACTAGCATATACCAACCGCCTAACACCTGTTTTCAGGCAGGCTTCTGCTACATTTCTGGCTCCTCTTACATTCACATCGTCGAGAAGCCTGGAACGGCCAGGCAACAAGCTGATCACCGACGCAAGGTGGTAAACAACATCGGCTCCATCGAAAGCCCTGTACAAAGAATCAATATTTCGAACATCGCCTTCTGCAATTTCAACATCAAGCCCCTCCAGCGAAACAAGGCTCTCTCCTGCAAGCACCATGCACCTTACCCGGAAATTCCGCTTGAGCAGAGCCCTCACCAAATTGTTACCCAGATGGCCTGGAGCACCGGTTACAACTATCATCACCCTACCCCCTTGTCAAGCGGTTGGCCCCTTGATGTATTGAACACTTAGTTAACATGTTAATCAAATAATAACCAGAGGTATTCCGCGCGTCAACAGGTTATAGCTGCCCTACACTCAACGCGCTAAATTGCTATCACATAATACAGGCAGGCAAACCGTCTTGTTTCTGCCACGGATGACTATCCCCGGCATCACAGGCAGTCACAACGTATGGTGTAGTTGCCGTCTTGCCTGTGCGGCTTGCCCGCCTCTTTGCGATCAAATACCTGAAAGCGTTATATGCATTACGCCCATTATATAGACTGAACAGGTGAGGCCGCTATTACTGCTTCGCCTGCTCAGCCGCGTTTTCACCTGCGATTATCCCAAATGACATGCCAGGAACCAGAGTGTCACGGCCGTTAGTGCTAACTCCGCCAGTGACATCGCCTGCAGCATATAGTCCTGGAATCGGCTCGCCTGAAGTATTCAACACTCGAGCTTCTGCATCAATCTTCAAGCCGCCGACTGTCGGGTAGATCCCCACCCGCTGGATCATTGCATAGTACGGCCCTTCTGCAATGGGATTAGCGAACAAAGGCCGCCCAAACTCAGGATCGCTTTGAGTTTCAACATAGGAATTGTACTTGCTCAGTGTATCTTCAAGAGCTTCTGCAGGTACTCCAATCTTTGCTGCAAGATCTGTTATCGAATCGGCTTTTGCTACGTTATGGTTCTTCTCTAGTTCTGTAGCCTCTTTTGCTGCATCCCAGGTTGCCACAACACTAGGAAAACCTAACCCATGCAGAGCGTCTTTGATTTTCTGGTCAAAAACCACCCAAACATACTTGCCTGCCTGCTCTTGCTCAAATGTTGCCTGGGCTACCTCTTCATCATCTAAAACGTCTTTAGAGAACCTTACCCCATCGGTGTTAACGTAAATTCCGCCAAACTCACAAAGAAGCCGGCCCCAGCTGTACTCACCGAGCCCCTCGGCTGCCTCAATACCATTGCCCCAGAGTGCCACCTTATCCATGTTAACAGTGGCAGCTCCTAAGCTCTCGGCCATCTTGATACCATCTCCGGTGCTGGAGACAGGGCCGAAATTGAGGGCATTTCTGTACTCGACAGGTAGCATTTCCTTATTTGCTCCAAAGTCGCCTGTAGCGATAATAACGGCTTTTGCCGCTATTGTGATTTCCTTGCCATCAGATATGGCCTTGACACCTGAAACCGACCCGTCTTTGTCCTTCAATATCTCAGTAGCCTTAGTATTCAGAAGGGCCTCTCCGCCTTTGCTCTTTAAGGAGTCCAGCGCAAGCTGAACGAATTTCGCCTGGTACGGATCTTTTGTTCTATGCCTAAACGGAGCTTGTTCAAGTTCAGGGAAGAACTCAACTCCCAGATCAGCCATGAAGTCAATGGCCTTGCCAGAGTATCCAGCATGGGCAGATACAAGTTCCCTGTCATATTCATATACTGCTTCACTCTCTAGTTCAGCCTGAAATTCCTCTGCTGAAGCTTCTACACCGTTTTCAGTCTGAAGCTTGGTTCCGGTACCTGTAATAGAGCCGGCAGCCAGAGTAGTCGCTCCGCCTGCAAAGGGCATTTTCTCAATCAAGATTACCTTTACTCCATTGTCCGCTGCTGTATTGGCCGCGGCCAGCCCCGCACCGCCCGCCCCTATTACCACTACGTCAGCCTTGTACTTTGCTCCGCCTGCACATCCCACAGACAATATACATATAAGAGCCACCGCCAAGGCCTGAGCCAATTTCTTCATTTAGTAGTCCTCCCCCTATGTACGCTCCAGCAATAAGTGCCTCATCGTATTGTGCTTTTACTTCTTCTCTGCCTGTGAGAGGGCATCAGCAATAGCTGCCTTGAAACCTTCGCTGGTTACGGTTGCGCCGGTTACCGAGTCTACCTCAGCCTTCTGATCTTTAATCACGTCAGCAGAGATCTTGGTAAGGGCTGCGTCTCCCAAACCGGGAGTCTCGCTGTGCTCAACCGCTTCAACCTTAGCAATCTTGCCTTTTTCTATGACTACTTCTACTTTGATTGGGCCGCCATGGCCTGTTCCGGTTCCGTAGAAAGTACCGTTTTCCCATTTGGAAGAACTGCATCCCGAGAAAACCAACACTACTCCTAGTAACAGAACTACCGATATTGCTTTTTTCATTGTCCGTCCTCCTTTCTGCATTTGGTAGTAAATTATCTGCATCGACGTACAGAGCCATACTATACGAATCAGAAGACGAAGGCAAACTTCAAACCTGCTTGGGCTCTACGCTAAGATATCTCCAAGACGCACTTGCCTAAAAAGAAAATCTACGGTAAGAGTTGAATAGAGGGCCATTTTACCTACAAAATCACTTGCCCAATCGATGAGAGCAGACCATCTTCACGGCTCAGCACATGTGTTCCACACGACAAGCATGGGTCAAAGGACCTGATTATTCTTCCAAGCACTGTCAAGATGTTCTGCCGGCTGCTTACCCTTGTGCCTACCAGGGCATTCTCTACAGGGCCCATCTGGCCCCTATCGTCTTTGGGTGAAAAGTTCCAAGTAGTAGGAGTAATAATGTTGTACGATATTACCTTTTCGTCTTCCATGTCAACGCTGTGAAGGAGAGATCCTCGCATTGCATCGGTCAGTGCAGTAGCCTTATTCTTTTCAGGCTCTTCCTTCTGGCTAATTGGAGCCGGGCCGGTTCTAAGGCGGCAAAGCCATTCTTTAACCAAGTCTGCAATTAGCAGAGTCTCAACAGTTCGGGCATAGATTCGGTCCATGGTAGACATGCCGCCTCTGTAGAAGCCATTTATCGTCATTCTCGCAAGTGGCCCTACCTCAAACGGCTCTCCTGAATACTGCACCGACTTTACCCATGAATACCCACCTGGCTTATTCGGGTCTGGGATTAGCTGAGTCAGGCCAATGTCCAACCCGGCCACTGGGGTCTCCGGCTTACCCTCACAATATGAACCGCCATCATCTTCTTCAAATTGGTATCCCTCTTCTCTAAACCATGACCTTGTTACTGTCTCATGAATTTTGCTTATGTCCACTGAACTAAGCCAGCCATCGTTAAGCACTCCCCCACGCCACACAAACACCTCATTCTTGGGGCCAAACCGGAAAAGCCCAAAGCTCAAAAGCCGGGCCGGGGTCACACCTATAGAAAAGTAATCCCTGTAAACCCGTGCGATAAGTTCAGTATCAGGAACCATTCGGTCTCTGACGAATGCCCTGATATTGTTTATCAAGGCCAAAGCCTGGCCTATTTTGTCTGCAGTAGGAATCACGGCAACTCCGCCTTCAACGAAGCTATGCTGGTGAGGAGCTTTTCCTCCAAACAAAGTAAGAATCTGGTGGCTTTCCTGAGCTGCCTTGATGGCTTCGAAGTAATGATCTACGAGTGTATCATTGTCTCGAGGGTTCAGTCGTAAATCACTTACATCCTGGCCTTCAAACGGAGCACGCTCCGGCATCCTCACGAAATCAGGCATGCTGAAAAGGTAATAGTGGCGTATATGGTTCTGCAGAAAATCTGATGCGTACATTATGTTCCTGAGCAGTTGGCCATTTTCACTGATTTCATTATCATACAATTCATCTAGTAGGTAAGAAGCACACGCTCCGTGAGCCATAGAACAAATCCCGCAAATTCTTTGGGTCATGTACACGGCATCTCTTATATGCCTGCCCTTCATAATCCATTCAAACCCTCTAAACAACGTACCTTTCACGTTTGCTTCGGTAACCTGATTGTTCTCCATTATGGTTTCAACTGAGAGAAGCCCGCTCAATCGTGTAACCGGACTGAACATCACATATTTCCGGTTCATACCATATTCCTCCTTTGGCTCTTTTGGGGCATTGGTGTAAAAAACGGCGCCGATCCGTCAGGAAAATCCGGGTTGGTGCAGCCTATGCAAGGGGTGTTTACTTTTACAGGCCAGCTTACATGATTTACCCAAAGGCGATAAGGGCAATCGGACCCTGTCTTCGGCCCTACACAACCCTGGGAAAACATGCACTCTATGTCCCCTAGTTTCTCGGCGAAATCGTCTCTATCAAAGTATGAACGGCGCTGACAATGACGGTGGACGGTGAACTCATAAAACATTGCAGGCCGCCCAACCTCATCTAGCCGGGGTACCCCAAACAACAGCAGGTGAGCCAGGGTTCCAACAAACCAATCAGGATTTACAGGACAGCCGCTGACTTTTACGACCTCCCTGTTCATAACCTGGCTAACAGGAACATTTCCCGCCACATTAGGCCGGGCAGCAGAGGGGCCGCCGTAACTTGCACAAGTACCTATGGTTACCACGTATTTTGCAAGAGGCCCCAGCCACGATACGACTTTCAAAGCAGTGAGAGGTTCATATCCGGCGTACGCTATGATGCTGTATAGCCCGTTGTCCCGTACAGGTATGGCGCCCTCTACTATGAGGACAAATTCTCCGGCGTACCGCAAGGCTGAACTTCGTAGAATCTCTAAAGCGTCCTGGCCCTGGGCTGCCATAAAAGTATTGCTGTACAAAAGATCGATTATGTTCTGGAAAACCTGATCCAGATACGGATAGGTAGTATTCATGAAAGAAATATTGTTATCACCGCTGTCATTAGTTTCAATCCAAATTGCAGGGAGTTTTCTCGTGCAGAAACCAGAGCCCGAGGGGAATCTCGCGGCCGGCTTCAATACTCGAAAAATCTCCTTCGACAATTTGTTCTCAGGGCTGTGTTTTAACTCTGTGCAAAGCCGCTCAAACTCAATCTGGTTCAACGCTCTAGCTCCTTTTCTCGCTGTGAAATAATGTGCACGGTGCCCGGCCTCAAGAAAGCAGGGCGGATAACCAGAATACAGTGAACCAAGGAGATGTTCCTTGATTCATCACATAGACCTTATAAGCATTATATGAACCGGTGACATAAGATGAACCGGACGGGATTGAAGCGAGAGGTGTGGGCAATGACCAAGGAGCATAAGAAAATCCTCGTTGCAGGTATCGGAAATCCATTAATGGGCGACGACGGCCTAAGTGAACACGTAATTGCCAAACTGAAATTACGTACATGGCCTGAGAATGTAACTCTCCTGAATATGGGGTGCTCGGTACTCAATCACGCCACTGAACTCGAGCAAGTAGACACTCTAATCATCATTGATGCCATCAGAGCTAAAACGCAGCCTGGAACGATACACAAAGTAATTCCGTCCGGCCACTTGAAGAGTGGGTTCTCAGATTGCACTGATACGGCACGAGACTCCCATGGCTTTTCGATTTTGGATGCAATTGAACTGGCCAGGCTGAAAAAAGGCAAGCCCACCGAGGTAATCATCTACGGTATTGAGCCTTTCCATTGCCATCCTGGAATTGGCCTATCGCCTGCTATTAGCAACTCGGTGTCAATCCTAGAACGGCTGGTATTTGACGAAATCATGGGTCATCTTTAACCGGTAGAATATTTTCGGAGTTATTGTTAACATAAGATGCGTCTTGCGCCCAATTCAATGGCCTCCCAGAAAAGAAATGCCTGGCCAATAAGAACACATGTGTTTCATCTATACCATCAGATCATCGAACCAGAATTATAGTACATTTTGTCAAATTTAATACATACTTCTAGAGGAATAACCTGACTATTCGTAGAATTGTGTATTGACCGAAGAATCGGCCGAGTACTCAGCCGGCATCCACCTCTAGAGGCAGCACTGCTCATGTGTCTGCCTTCTTTTTCTGAAAAGGGGCTTTTTCCAAAGGTGGATGTACTACCAGGAAGTCATTCTATCCCAATCCGAAGCACTACAGCGAAGCGAATCTGCTTCCGGAAAATCTGAACAGAGATTTTCCGAGACTGCAAAACGGAGGTGCTTCGCGTGAAAAAATTCCGTTACCTTCTTATTTGCCTGGCTCTCGTAATCAGCCTTGGGTCGGGAATGACAGTAACTCTGGATGACAGAGCCAAAGTGCTGTACCAAACTGGCGGGCCTGGTTTGCCCCTGCCCCTTCCTCCTGTGGAAGACGACCCACCCAACGCTAACGGGACGCCACAAGATGGGCTGCTGGCTGACGGGCCTGGCTTGCCCCTGCCGCTTCCCCCTGTGGAAGACGACCCGCCCAATGCTAATGGGGCGCCGGCAGACGGCATGCCAGCATAGGAAGTCAACAGCGTCAGTCACCAGAAAGCCGGGGGCATCTTGATTCAAGCTCCCGGCCGTCTCTATCCCCCTGGAATATGAGGGGCCCCAGGGCATTCACCCCTCATACTTTCCAGATAAGTTACGACACAATTACCCATAACCAAGAACTTCTCCCAAGAAGCTGGTTCAATAAGTGAACTCGTCCTATAATCGAATCAATAGTCTCAACAATCAGAGATTTTCCCTGTTTTACGATATGGCCTATGGGAATAAATATATCTCATTTCAAAGGGTGATTAGTCTTGTCTTCTTTTGAGATCTTCGCCCAAAACATTAGGGCGTTGCTAACTCATAGGAATCTCAGGCTTAAGGATCTTGCAGAGATAATCGGCCTGTCTGAGTCGTACTTATCTCTGGTACTAAATGGTACAAAAAGAAACCTCGGAGATGAATACAAAGACCGGATTGCAGCCTTTTTCGGGTTGCCTATGTCTTACCTATACACGGAAAACCCATCTTCTTATGACAACGCCGGTTTTGAGCCGGTTTCAGAAGGCCATCTCAGGACAGAAACCAAAGGCCTCATTGATGCTTTCCTTGAAAGGGCCAATCTTGAGTCCAGGCAAGTTCCCTTTTACCTGGCACTTGCTGCCCTCTCAGACCACGAGGCCCATTCTGTGAAGAAATACTTTTCAAGGATACTTGGATACTTCGAGCAAAGTGATTCAGAAAGAAGCAAAGACCGTGAGTTCGTTCTCCTCAGACTGAATGCAGATCAAAGAAGGCTCTTGCTGGCCTGTTCCTTGGCGGGCAGCAACGCCAGAATGGAATGGATAGAATCTATAGTCCAGATGGAGAAGGACCTGTTTGCAGATAGCATCGAAGAACTTGCAGCCCTTGATCTTGTGTCAGTTATTGAAGATATCGCAGGAAACCGAGTGCTTCTCAGAAGAAACCTGAAAGATGTGCTGCCATCCCAATATACGCAGGATAAATTGAGACTGATGTACCTGGACCTGTCAGCAGCCATGGAGGCCTTTCCCGATGATGAGCCACGGTTCTTTCTGGATTTAGCCCGGGTGATGGTCAAAGCAGGATTAACCCAAAAAGCAGTCCATAACTTTCAGAAAGCGGCAAACGAATACGAAAAGAGCCAATTATGGGATATGGCCGCCAGGGCCTGGCATGAGGCATCTATAGCCTTTGGGGTCTTGAATGATCAGCGAGAAAGAGGCAAGTGCTTATGCAAGTATGCAGCGTGCCTTGGACACAACGGGGATTTTGACGGAGCCGATCTAATGGGGGGCTGTGCATTTCAGGTTTTTCAAGACGCCCAACTCGAAGACATGCTTGTTTATGTGTGCCTGGCCATGGGAAACATGTACTCTGGTAAAGACTATTCCAGAGCCGCCTCATGGTATAAGAAAGGATTGGAATCGGCAGAACCATCCTCTCCAAACTATGGCCACCTCCTAATGAACCTGGCGACTGCTAGTTTTGCCCAGAGCAAGATCGAGCAGGCCGAAAGCGCCCTAAACCAAGCTCGAGGATGGATACGGTCCCAAAAACCTCCGGAAGCCAATAGACTTGCTTCACATGCAGACCTAATGTCAGGCCTGATTGAGTTCAAGCGCAGAAACTGGAAGATGGCAAAGGGCTACTATCTTTCGTCAATCAAGAAAGCTCCAGAAAGATATCAAGTGGACTTCGCCGTAGCTTACCATAACCTCGGGATGATTCTGTATCGTGAGGATCGTACCGGTGAATCCCTTGAATACCTCTACAAAGCCCAGAAACTGTACTTACAAGATAATCTGCAAAGCCATTGGGCATATGCAGGGGTTGAGGTCGCAAAGGCCCTATTGCGTGAAGGCCGTATAGAGGAAGCATCTGCGCTCCTTGAACGAATCCCGGCTATGTTAGAAAGCAGCGCGCGTACTGAACTTGGCTGGGTACTCTTGCTAAGAGCCTGTATGGAACGATCTAGAGGTGCCTACAGGCAAGCAAAGAATCTGGCAGCAAGATCTATAGAATTGTTCCAGCAAGACGAATCCAGTAGGGAAATTGCGTGCGCATCTCTATGGCTATCCAACCTCTTAGAAGAAACCGGCGATAGGGTAGGTGTAGAGCAGCTGAGAAACCGGGCATACTCTATATACTCAAGGAATCGCTGGGATCTTCGAGAACTCCACAGAGAATGCAGTCTGCTAAATCCAAGATCAAGCAATACAGGCACCAAATCCATGGCAGCCACGAAAAACGCATAAAGGCAAGATGCTTCTAAACCTTGCGGCGTGCCTTTACCGCTTTCTCTATTCTGTTCAAGCCTTCCTGCAAAATTGCCCTTGGACATCCAACGTTGAGCCGCATAAACCCTTCTCCCCCGGCACCGAATGTAATACCGTCATTTAAGCCTACCCTTGCCTCTTCTACAAAGAAAGGCTTCAGTTCTTCAGGCTTCAATCCTAATCCCCTGCAATCCAGCCAAATTAGGTATGTGCCTTCTGGCCGCATAGGAACTATCTCGGGCACACTATTTTCGAAAAACTCCGTTGCATAATCTATGTTGCCCTCAATATAGTCAATGGCCTGGCTCAGCCATTCGTCTCCGTACTTAAATGCCGCCTCCATGGCAACAAGCCCAAAAAGGCAGGGCGATCCCATGATCCTCCCCCTTGCCTTGTCAAACTTTTGCCTCAATTCCTCGTTAGGAATAATGGCAACAGATGTATGGAACCCTGGGACGTTAAATGTTTTGCTGGGGGCAAAGCACGTGACCGAGTTCATGGCAAACTCCTTGCTAATAGCAGCAAATGGGGTATGAGAGTAACCCTTCATGACAAGTTCACAGTGTATCTCATCTGCAATCATAACACCGCCCGAACTAATCACTATCTCTCCCATCCTCACCAATTCCTCTTTACTCCACACTCTCCCTCCAGGGTTGTGAGGACTGCACAAGATCATTGCTCGAGCTTTATGGCCGCGAAACTTGCTCTCAAGATCTTTGAAATCAATCTCGTGGCGGCCGCCGGTAAGTTTCAACCGGTTAGCTGCGACTTCACGGCCATTGCCTGAAATCGAAGACCAGAAAGGCGGATAAACAGGGCTTTGCAGGGCCACCAGGTCACCCGGTGACGTAAATGCAACAACTGATGTATTTACTGCAGGCATAACACCGGGCGTTATGACTATCCACTCTTTCTCTATTTTCCACCCGAACTTTGCGTCCAGCCGGTTTATGATTGATTCATACAGGCCGGGGCTAACCCTGGTATAACCAAATATAGGGTGATCAGCGCGCTCCTTCAGTGCCCTCACAATCGGTTCGGCAACAGGAAAATCCATGTCTGCAACCCAAAGCGGTATGATATCATCGTGGCCAAAAACCTCTTCAACAGACCATTTTGCACTCAAAGTTGATTTTCTGTTGTATATTCTGTCGAAATCGTATAACATAGCCCGCGCTCCTTTTCCCTCAGATTGAAGATCAACGTAGAACTCGTGCTCTGCATTTACGTTCTTACACTAGTGGCATTTCGACAAAGTGATGGGAAAACTCCTTTTTCTTTCTCAGTATTTTCAGTGAAGGCCATACATTCGCTTCTAGGCACCGAATAGGAGCCTCAACAGTCGTGGAGGCAGCGTATGGAGGACGCTTGTTCTTGCTAATAACAACAAAAAGGCGGAAGCCACCTGAAGCCTCCGCCGCACAAACTAACCTGATACTAGATGCTACAGTATGATGCAGATAAGCCCACCTGAACCCTCATTCAGTATCCTGGCCATTGTTTCCTGCATCTTTGCTTTAACATTCTCAGGCATCCTATCGACCTTTCCTGATACACTTTCAACAACTATGTCTTGCAAGGCCTTGCCGAATAGGTCGGTACCCCAAATCTTCTTCGGATCATCCTCGAATTTCTCCATAAGGTAGGCTACAAGTTCGTGCCCCTGCTCTTCAGAACCAATCATGGGGCTCACTTCGGCATCTACATCAGTTCTTATCAAGTGTATGACAGGCCCCTTGGCTGAAAGCCTAACTCCATAGTTTCTGCCCTGCCTGATAATCTCAGGCTCTTCAAACTCCATGTCATCGAGAGTAGGCTCAACAACCCCATATCCTGTCTCCTCGAGTTCGCGCAAGGCCAGTTCGAATTTGTCGTAGGTTTTCTTGGCTACTACCAAATCGCTCAAGAGTCCAATCAAATCCGACTTGTCGGCTATGCCGGAACCTACTCTCTCACTGAGCACCCTAAAGAAGGATTCCTCTGTAGCTTCCAGTCTTAGGGCTGCCCTGCCAGTACTCATTTCCACTCGCTCAACATCAACTCTGTCCACATTGTCGGCAGATTCGAGGGCCATTACACAAGCATCGATATCGCGTACCCTTTTTACCGAGCTAACCGCTTCCTTAATGCTTGACTCTATTGCACTTTTCAACCAGTGTGCGGAGCTGAGCATCTGAACCCATCTCGGGATCCTGACAGTCATCTCCGAAACAGGAAACTCGTAGAGCACCTGCTCCATAATAAGGACCACATCATCATGGGTGAGTTCCAAACAATTAGCCGGAATGACAGGCACTCCGTACTCCTCCTCCATGTCTGTGGCAATATCAGAGACTTCTTTGGAATATGGATCCGTTGAATTTAGGACTATAACAAAAGGTTTGCCGATTTCCTGAAGTTTTTCAACCACTTTTCTTTCCGGTTCTACGTAGTTTTCACGGGGGATATCAACAATGGTCCCATCAGTTGTAACCAGAATCCCGATAGTCGAATGGTCACATATCACTTTTTCCGTTCCAATCTCCGCCGCCTCGGTAAATGGAATAGGCTCATCATACCACAAAGTCCTGACCATTCTAGTCTCGTCGTCTTCTGTGTACCCTTGCGCACCTTCTACCGGATATCCGGTACAGTCTATGACCCTGACATTTAGGGAGAGGTTCTCCTTAAGGTCTATAGGCACCGCTTCTTCAGGCACGAACTTGGGTTCAACCGTCATAACGGTCTTGCCGGTGCCGGCCTGTGGAACAGCGTCGATAGTGCGCTGTTTGTCATAGGGCTCAGTAATATTGGGGATTACGAACAGTTCCATGAACCGGCGGATGAAGGTGGATTTCCCTGCCCGCATAGGGCCGACTACACCGATGTAAATATCGCCACCTGTACGCTCCGCAATATCCCGGAAGATGTCGAACTTCTCCACCTGATTCTCCCTCCTTGAGAGGACGCTCAAGATAACTATATGCCAAGCCACCCTGTAACTTGATAACGAATACCGGTAAAAGTCCTGGCATCAAATAAGAGCAATTCATAAATGGTTATGAGGGACAAAGCCGGAATAGAACCATTACCGGATAAGAGGTGTCCGACTGAAGAATTCCGCAGAATATGCCCCTTCCGAAAGGGGCGCCAGGCCCTAAGGCGCCATCAAGTCACGCCTGGTAGGGGCCGGTACTAGTGTGTTCTGAAGAAAGGCTCCTTCTCAGGTTTTCGCTCACGGCTCATCATTTCCGAAAGGCCTTCACCAACAGATAATCCCTGATAGAGAGTCCTATAAACTACATTGGTTATCGGCATCTGTACGTTATGGATAAGGGACAGTTCCCTTGCTGTCTTAACTGTCTCAAATCCTTCCACCGTATAGCCTGTCCTATGTAGAAAATCTTTGATTAACTCACCTTTGCCTACTGCTATACCTGCCTGGCGGTTTCGGGAAAGCCCGCCTGTACTGGTAAGAACCAGGTCTCCAAGTCCCGACAAGCCCGAAAATGTAAGCGGTTCAGCACCCAGGCAAACGCCCAGCCTGGCTATTTCCGCAATGCCCCGTGAGATGATGGCCGCTTGAGCATTGTGACCTATTGCCATTCCTTCAGCCATGCCGCAGGCCAGAGCGATTATGTTCTTCAATGCACCGCCGATTTCAACACCTATTATGTCCTCATGGGTATAGACCCTGAAATAGCCTGTCATAAAGGCGTGTTGGACAGCAAGCCGTGTTGCTTCCTCTTGGGAAGCCACAACTGTGGCTGCAGGTAGCCTCTGTGCCACTTCCGCAGCAAAGTTAGGGCCTGACAAAACGCTGATTCGCCTCTCAAGGGTAGGATTTGCATCAACCCAGACCTGTGAAGGCCTCCTCAACGTTGCAGGATCAAAACCCTTAGTTGCTGTAACCACTAAAGCATCAGCAGGAAAACCTTTTGCAATAGTCTTGGCCACAGAAGATACTGCCGAGGAAGGGATAGCAATCACGATCAGTGACGCGCCGTGCAGAGCCCCATATACATCTGTCGTAGCAGTAATAGCTGGCGGCAAAGTGATGTTGGGCAGCCTAGGTAAACGCCTGGTAGAATCAAAATCCTGTATAGTGTTGGAATTTCTGGCCCAGAGGGTTACCTGGTATCCGTTATCCGATAAAACCAATGCCAGAGCCGAAGCCCAGGAACCGGCACCAATAACACATGCTCTCTTCGCCGCTTCTCTCAACTCAGATTCGTTCCCCTTTCTTCCCTAACTTCAGTTCTGTTCCCGAGGCAAGCCTTTGAATATTGGATCTGTGCCTGTAAGTGACAACTGCCGCCAATCCGAAGACAGCTAATTTGTCCAAAGCAGTGAACTCAGGAAGAAGCGAGTAGGCAAAACCGGCCCAAACACCTACCAAGCTTCCAAGAGAAACATATCTGGATAATGCCACAACTACAAGAAAAGCAGCAGCACTTACAGCCAATATCTTGGGGAAAACTATTAGTGCCACCCCTGCTGTGGTGGCAACTCCTTTTCCCCCTTTGAATCCGAGAAACACTGACCAATTATGGCCCACTATGGAAAACACTCCGGCTATAAAAGCACCCACGGTACCCATATCTAGATACCTCAACCCGAGATAGGCCGCCAAAGCGCCCTTGAGAATATCCATCACCAGGACGATGGCGGCATATTTGGGCCCCAATACCCTGAAGACGTTGGTAGCTCCGGTATTTCCGCTACCATAAGACATTATATTGTCAATGCCCGCAAGCTTGGAGATTATAACTCCCGATGGGATTGAGCCAGCCAGATACCCGGCCATACATATGAAAATCAGCAAACCCCAATCGACTGTCACTTTGACTTCTCCTTTTGCCTTTGCGGCCGAAATTCCATGGTAATTGGCACACCCCTGAATCCAAACCTTCTCCTTATCTCAGCCTCAAGATATCTTACATATGAATCTGGAACCTTCGATGGATCCTTGACGAAAAACACCATCTCAGGGGGCTTCTGACCCACCTGAGTACCGTAGAAGAACCTTCCCTCCCTTGGCGGAGGGCTAAAGTCGGTTATCTCGCTCAATACCTGGTTTAGTAAAGAAGTTTCAATTCGTTTGTCATATTCCTGATACGTCCATACAACCTCAGGCAAAACCAAGTTGATTCCTTTCCCTGTCAGGCACGAAACAAAGAGGACGTTTGAATACCCAACAGGCCTGCACCCATGTAGAACCAAATTGGTGAACGCTTCCTGACTCATATTGTTGTATAGTCCAAGGTCAACTTTGTTAACCAGCAGTATGGAAGCCTTTGCGTTGCGTCTGATATATCCTGCGATTCTACGGTCTTGGGCAGTAGGTGGTTCAGTTCCGTCAAGAACCAGTATGGCTACATCGGCTCGCTTAACTGCGCTGAGTGATCGGCCTACAGCCAATTCCTCAAGTCGTTCACCGATCCGCGCCGGCCTTCTCAATCCCGCTGTATCAACAAGAACAAACTCTGCATTATCGTGAGTGATTTTGGTGTCCACAGCATCAACAGTTGTACCCGGCATGGCCGACACAGTCATTCTTTCCTGCCCTAGAAGCCGGTTTACCAGTGACGATTTACCTACGTTCGGCTTGCCCACAATCGCTACCCTTATGGGCTGAGAATCCCCGGCTGCTTCCTGTACTCTTTCATTCCTTGACTCACCTTGTTCCTTGGCCTCTGTGATCCGGTCAAGCAAATCACCAATCCCAAGGCCGTGAGCAGCCGATATGGGAAACACTTCCGGAAAACCAAGGGTGTAAAACTCAAACCCTTTGTGGTCGTGGCCAGGGGCATCACATTTGTTGGGAGAAACCAGGACAGGCCTGTTGGTTCTCCTTAGTATTTCGGCCACTTCCAGGTCTTCAGGCAAAACTCCTGTCCGCGCATCAACCACAAAAATAAGCAGATCTGCCTCTTCAATCGCTTGCTCAATTTGGGCTCTGATAGCCATGGCCAGTTCGCTTGAAGAGGACAGGTCAAATCCACCTGTATCAAGCAGCGTAAACTCATGCCCCTGCCATTCGCACCGGGCATAAAGCCTATCTCTTGTAACGCCGCTCTGCTTGTGAACTATTGATGAACCTGTACCTGTTATCCGGTTGAAAAGAGCTGATTTGCCTACATTTGGCCTACCTACAATCGCTACGACAAAATCCATATCTTTACTCCCCTTCGGATTCAAACACCGCATCCACCAGACCCATAGGAGAAGGTTCTACCACTTGTACAGGAAGCCCTGTAATCTCCACCATGTTGCCTGTGGTCATGTCGTCCAAGAATTTCCCTTCAAATACGGAATAGGACGGAATCAGCACACACTCAAATTCCTTCCCGGCCCCTTTCAAATCCAGTATGGTATCAACAATATCCCGGCCTGTCAGCAATCCTGAGCAAGTAACAGTGTCTCCAAAGAACTTGTTTCTCACTTTGCATACTGAAATCCTGTTCTCAATCCCCAGAGTATTCACGGCTGAGACAACTTCCGGATAAGCCATTACTCCGGTCACTGCCAGTATTCTGCCATTTCCCACATGATCATCTACATTTGTGCATGGCTTGAGTTCTGCCCGAATCATTTTTAGGGTTTCCCTGAAGTCTGCAGTCATGCCTATTCCGTTTTCGAATTGTGGAAAATCATCGTAGAATTCGTACTTAGGAAACTCTCTTCCAGAGAGGAAATAGAATTCATCAGCCCCGTAGACCCAGTAAACTCCACGTTTCTCATGTACCTTCCGAGCGTAATTTTCAAGAATAGAAAGGGTTTCGCAAGCCCATTCAGGTCCTCCGTAAGGAGACGGCAGTACTTCTCTGTAACGTGTGTAGACTGCAGGTACAACACCTACTGACAAAACGGTGCTTCCCAGAGATTCAAGGCTTTCAAGTGTACGAAGGAGATTCTGTCCGTCGTTTACTCCCTTAAGTAGAACGATTTGAACATGAACCGCAATACCCATCTGCTTCAATCTTGTCAAGTGGCCCATGGCCTGGGCAGCCGCCGGGTTTCCCATTAGCATTGCCCGTGCCCCAGGGTCAGAAGTATGGAGTGATACCCGCAAAGGAGACAATCTTTGCTCGCCAATGCGCTGCCAATCACTATCAGAGAGGTTGGTAAGAGATATGAAGTTCCCAAAAAGAAAGGAAAGGCGGTAATCGTCGTCACGCACATAAAGACTCTTGCGTAACCCTCTCGGCAGCTGAGCTATAAAGCAAAAGCAGCAATTGTTCCTGCATGTCTTCATTCCGTCAAAAATCGGGTTGTCGAAAGTTATGCCCATGAGATCATCTGGATCTTTTTCTATATCATAACTCTTTTCAGTACCGTCGGCCGCTGCAATATCTAGAATAATGTCCTCCTCAGAGGCGTAAAAGCGATAATCGATCTCGTCTCTGAGCTCGTGGCCGTTAACCGATATGATTCTGTCTCCCGGTTGGATTTGCAGGTACTCAGCCAGGCTTTCAGGTTCGACCCGGCATACCAATCCGCCCCTGTTTGCAGCCGTCAATCCAGGTAACCTCCCCTTCAGTGTGACTCCCATTATCCTTCCACTTGCCAGAGAGGTCAAGACAGTATGTGGCAGCCTGGCGCAACATAGGAACTTTCCTTGACAAGGACCGGGCGATAATGCGGCGCCCGGGTACAACGAGGTTGAATCGCCTTGAAAGAAAGCCTCCCAGTCTGGCCTGGAAATCAAGAATTCCCCTTACATTGCAGATACATGCCCTTGTGCCGGGACACGCCAGCTCGATCAGGTCACACAGGCATAACTCAAGAGGCAAACCCAGCCATCCTGTTCCCATAACATAAATGTCGGATCCGTTTCGGTCACTTCCAATGTATACCGGAACCCCGATATCGGCGGTTGTACGCCTGTCAAAATACGGAATACAGGTTAAGGCCTTGTAGCCGCGGCTCTGAATATCCTCAAAGCAAATGCTGTCTAAATGCAGGGCAGAGGCAACAACAGAAGTGTGGGTTCCCGCATAGCAAACATAGAATATACTGGGCGCAGCCTGTTTTCTATTAATATATAATCTTATTACTGAAGCCATTGCCCGTTCGGCAAGAGGCGAAGGGTCAACGCCCCATGCCAGGAACAATTGATTTGCTCGCCCGCCAAAGCCCTGTTTTCCCCATGTAATTTCCCAGGGCATAATCCCCTTATCTTGAGCATATTTCAGCAACCTGTGTTTACTTCTTGCTATAAGCAGTTCCGGGCTTCTCTGCATTAATGCTTAACCACAATAAGGACTCCATCGCCCATGTCATGAACGGCTCCCTGAAGAATACGGGAAAGCAACATAGCCTTCTCCTGGCGGGCATCCTTATCCTTAACGATAATGGCAGGAATATCCTGAATCATGCCTGGATCACCGGTAACAGCGCATAAAATCGCCTTCTGAATCGTGATTTCCATTTGCTTTCACCACTTTAGAAAAATGAACGTACTGGCCTAGCCGCGTAAGGTCCGGCCTCTCGAAGACTCTAACACCGGAGTACGCTTGACAATTCTGATGAGCAATTCCTCGTCACGCTCTTCAGGTACCATAAACAAGCCTACACGCCCGGATTCTATATGCCTCCTTGCAATCGGTGTAAATTCAGGAGTATCAAGGTCTTTCTTAACGCCAAGAATCCCTGTAGCGTCATGAAGTATTGCCTGCCTCTGTCCAAGGCTGGCAATAGTGTCCCTTGCAGTTTCTGTTAGCGGGGTAAGAATTGCACCCAATCCATGCTCGGAAATATACAGGCGTGATTCCTCCAGTCCTACGTTCATAATGAAGATATCACCAACATAAAGGCCGGCATCTCTGAAAACCACCGGGGCAATTTCAGCCAGTACTGATCTGCCTAGATGCTCAACCTTTGTCATCACCATGCTCAAACCAAGAGATGCGGCTCCCAGCAACAAGCCTACTATGGCAGAACCATAGCTGCTGCCCCAAGCCGTTGACACTGCAACGAATATTACTACATAGTATCTGGTCTCAAATACCCTTGCGATGTTCTCAATATAGTCGGCTCCCCTTGTAACCAGTTGCGTATCTTCCAGAGCCTTCAAAGAATCCCTTTCCATACTCCTGATATCTCTAAATTGCTGTGCCACAAGTACCAGAAAAGTCACTGCAGTCCATTCATTCGTCAATAAGGCCGGAATGGATACTGCTCCTACAAGGGCGGCAATGATTCCGAGAAAAAGGTGGGATGTATAACCGTGAGGGTAAGTGGGGTACTGGCGGTAATCAGAACGCAATAACAAGACTCTTGCCAGCACCCCAGCAAATAACCCCAGGCCTATTGGTTTTCCGTAAGGCATCTACTGCTTCCCGCTTTCACCATTAGGCCCGGAAGAACCGGCATCGGGCCCTCCCCCACCGTCTCTGCTGTCAGAATCAACACTACCTACCCTAATACCGCCTGTACCAAACCATCCAAGTATTTTGGCCTTCATCTCTTCCCAGCTGCCTGTAGAGATCCAAAGGTATACAAAAATACCGGCCACAGCAATTCCGAGCAACCAGCCAATGGTTCTGCCGGCACCACGGCTTTGCGGTGTGGCACCAGGGCCTGAAACCGGCAAAACACCTGGAACAAGGCTTGCAATTAGCGATGCACCTCGTTCCGCTGCCTCTCTCGAAACCTGCTCAGTACCCATTTCAAGCAAGAGAGCCCTGTCAAACAGATCCTGATTGAAATCAGCTTTTCCCATGAAAATACCTTTGACAAGCCCGGGGTATTGGCTGTTGGCTTCATCTTTGAGCCGCCTTGCAAACTGGAGATTCGACTCTGCTTTCGGGTTTTGCCGTCCAATGACTATCATGCATTTGGCAACTTCCTTGCCGTCTATCTCCTTGATATATGGCTCTGCCGGGCCGGCATCTCTGTGAACATCAAACATGGCAAGGGGCTTCTTCTGCTTGAGTAAGCTTGTGGCAGTTCTTCGTGACCTGTCGTAAGCCCGGGCATCATTAGGGTCATGAGAGGTCGTATCGTGTATGGCGTTTATACCAAGTTTGCTAAGTTGGTCTGCCATGGCTGAACCCACTTTGAAAACTCCACCGTGGCCTGGGATTGACTCTGTGCCATCAGATGGGACGTAAGACTCAGCAGAGTGGGTATGGTAGATTCCTACTGCCCCGCCCTTGGCAGCAGCCTCACCGGCCAACGCAGGTATTATGGGAGATAATGCTTCCATCTTACCTACCGGCCTGGCAATAGCCTCGTCGCCTGATACCTCTATGATTGAGTATTTCATGTCTTCCTCGTCGACGTACTCATCACCTGGAAATACCATATGGCCCGTGGCAAAAATGGTGTTTCCCGCTTCGTCCTTCACTGTGAAATAGCTACCGGCACGTTCAGCGTGTCCGGTAGTATCTTCGGAACTTACAGGCACTATGGACCGGTAGAGATAGATAACCCCGGTGCTTGCAGCCAAGACCAGCAGGATAACCAGGGCAATAGTTTTCTTGCTAGACCTCATCTCGCTTGTCACCTCCAGGAACCTTTATCGCCTTTTCTCTGGCTTCCCCTACCAGTTCAACAAGCCCGACTGCCAGAATAGCGCTTAAAACTGAGCTGTCAAAAGCCCCGGCCCCTCCAAAGAAGACCGTTCCCGGAACCCTGGTTACTGCAAGTTCAATCCAGTGAAATATGTCTGCAATGACTATGCCTCCCAAGCCACCTACAAATGCTGCCCGCCTTGACCGGCCCGATAGGGCAGCTATTATTCCGGCGGCAAGCCCATAAATAAGCATAGGGGCCACTCGCATAACTTGCTCATCGGGGCTTAGAACCTTAGATAATCCCCAGATTACGCCTCCGGTAACAAGGGCCGAGAGAATACTCCTGCTTTTCTCGCCAGCCTCATCAGACGTGGCGATTAGCCATATAGCCACAATAATAGGAATAGCCCCTCCGCCGATATTCATTTTTACAGTAACCGGAGTCCTCAGAAGAGTAACATCGAGAAAAGTTCCTGCAGCCATGGCCACGATAATGGCCAGCGCTGCCCTATCAGACAACCTCATCCGGTCCAAAACTCTATGCAGAACTCCAAAGAAAATCAGGATTGCTACGATAATTAGAAGAATCACGCCAATAGGTAATCCCACGAAAACTCCCTCCTTGCCGTCTCTATGAACTATGGTTTCCAGAAGTTTTCGGTGATTATTCGACATACCGGATATGCCTGGCAAAGGATTGTAGATCTAAAAGCAAACTCGCAGGTACAGACTACTACTGCTACCCTGCGAGTCTACTATTACACAATATTTCTTATTTCCGGGCAAGAACCTCATACATACAATTCACTGCCCGGGCGAATTGCCTATTTGGGTTCCTCAGGGGCCACCGGTTCATCCTCTTCAGATTTCAGGGGTTCTGCTGCTTCTTCGCAGACATGTTCCTCGCTGGCCTCTGAATCACAACCGTCTGGTGTACAGGCTTCAGCTGTTTGCATTTCCACAGCTTCTTCAACCTGTTCTTGGTTACTCTCTTCGAGAACCTCCTCGGCTGAAGTCTCCTCGGGAATGTCTTGAGGAGCCACTTCGGGGACTTCTTCCGGAGCCTCTTCCGGGGCCTCAGCCAGTTCAGGTGAGTCCGGTTGCGATACTTCCGGTTGAACTTCCGGAGCATCGCCCTGGGAATCTGTACCCTCCAAGAGCATCTGGTCTGCTTGCTTTATGCTGAGGCTGATCTTCCGCTCATCAGGCCTGGTCCGTAGAACCTTGACCATCAGCTGATCGCCGGAATTAACTACTTCCTCAGGTTTGGCAATATGCTGTTGAGAAATTTCCGATATGTGAACAAGCCCTTCCACACCGGGTTCGATTTGAACAAATGCACCAAAAGGCGCGGTACGGGTAACTTCGCCCTTAACGACTGCCCCCACAGGATACTTTGTTTCTACATCGTCCCAAGGATCAGGAAGAACTTGCTTTCGTCCTAACGAGATCCTGCCTTTTTCCTTGTCGACTTTCAAAACTTTGACGTCGAGTTCCTGGCCTTCATGAACCACCTCTGATGGATGATTGACCCTTCCCCAAGAGATCTCTGATATGTGCAAAAGGCCATCGACTCCGCCTAAATCGACAAATACTCCGAAATCGGTTATACCCTTTACAGTACCTGTCCGCACCTGGCCTTCGGCAATGGTATCCCATGTTTCTTTGCAGAGTCTCTCGTGTTCTTCTTCAAGAACAACTCTTTGGGACAGAATCACCCGGTTCTTGGACCTATCCAGTTCAAGAACTCGCATTCTCAGGGCCTGGCCAACGTATTTTGAAAGGTCGTTTACATAGCCGCGTTCAACTTGCGATGCCGGAACAAAGGCTCTGACCCCTACGTCGACTACAAGCCCACCTTTTACTTCCTGGGCAACCGGTGCCTCAACTATGCTTTGCTCTCTATAAGCTTGTTCTAGATTCTTCCATGCTGCTTCCTCATCAGCTTTCCTCTTGGAGAGTCGTAGGCTCCCTTCGCCAGACTCTACACTAAGGACATAGACCATGATCTCATCTCCGGGAGACAAATCGAAAGACCCGATTACTCCACGACGGTCTAGTTCTTGAGCAGAGATGATTCCTTCAGACTTATACCCTACATCAACCAGAGCCCCGTTTTCGTCTACTGACATTACCTTTCCCTTAACGATATCACCTTCACGTAGGGTCTTGAAGGACTCATCATAAAGCTCTTCGGCCGTCTTCTCTTCAGGTTGAACAACCTCTTCCGGCGTTTCGGGAGAAGTCTCCAGAGTCTCAGGTGGTAGGCCACCACCTTGATCCTGTCCATGTTCCTCTTGTAGTTCCTCTGGCTTCACATCCAAATTGGTCTTTTCCAATTCCTCCACCTTGCCTACAACCTCCTTTATAACCCGGTCGGGAGTAGACGCACCTGCAGCTACGCCTACAATATGTTTTCCCTCAAGCCAATGGGGCAAAACATCATCTACCGACTCTACTAAATGAGCTTCTGCACCGCATTCTCTGGCTATCCTCAGGAGCTGGCCTGTATTGGCGCTTGTCTTACCACCGACTACAAGAACAAGATCACATTCTCTGGCCAATTCCCTTGTAGCCTCTTGCCTTTCTTCAGTAGCTGTGCAGATAGTATTCGATAGACCAACCGAAATACCTTTTTTCTTCAAAGTTTTTAGTATCTTTTCAACATCTTCTTTCCGGGACGTGGTCTGAGCTATTACTTCAATATTGCCGTCAAGCTCTTCTCGAGGCATAGCATCAATATCTGACGGCTGCCCTGCGCACAATGCCCCGGCACCTGCATAAGATAGAATCGCCTTAACTTCAGGATGATTCTTGTCGCCAATTATCAGGACTTTCTTCCCTGAAGATGAAAATTCCCGTGCCTTCTTCTGTGCCCTGGTAACAAAGGGGCATGTGGCATCGATAACCTTGTCGATTTCAGGAGAAAACCGGCCTCTTTCTTCTGCTGTGGTTCCGTGGGTTCTAAGAATGAGTGTTCCGGAAGAGACCTGGGAAAGGTCTTCAGCCATCCTGACTCCCCTCTTACAGAGTTCCTCGATAACTACAGGATTGTGGATAATGGGCCCTAGCGTCCATATGGGGTAAGGCCCTTCCTTCAAGGCCTTCTCAACCATTTCAATGGCCCTTTTTACACCGAAGCAGTAGCCCTTATGCCTGGCTAGCCTTATTTCAGTCATGCTACTTCTTCTGGGGTCAAATCATCCCACAACTCCTTTATTGCTAACATTACCTTTTCGGAACCTTCCTTGAGATCGTCGGACAACCTGCCCCCACTCGGAACTACCCTGAAAGGCTCCCCACACGCCACTCGAATAGTTTTTCTGAAACCATATGTACCCCTTATGGCAATAGGAACAAGAGGCGCTTCTGTCTTCATAGCCAGGAGGGCTGCACCGGCGTGGCCCTGTCCCAGCTGATTTGGGGTTTTCTGACGTGTTCCCTCTGGAAAAACTCCAAGGGCATGTCCATTCTTTAAAACTGACAATCCTTGCTTTACAGCACCAATATCAGGCTTCTCTCTATTCACAGGAAAAGCGTACAGTTTTCCAAACAAAAACGCCAAAAAGCGGTTCTGGAAAAGTTCCTTCTTGGCCATGAAATGCACTGGCCGTGGAACCAGGTAGGCAACAAGGCATGGATCCCACCATGATATGTGATTGGCACAAACAACCAAAGCCCCTGAAGACGGGATTTTCTCGAACCCCTCTGCCTCTACTTTGAACAATAGTCTAATTACTACGCCAAATACCCATCTGGCGAAATTGTAGAACACTGCCGCTTCGCCTCACAGAGTCTAATTACTGACTCACATACTTGATCAATACTCATACAAGTGCTGTCGATCACAACTGCGTCGTCAACCTTGACTAGTCTTCCCCAGTCCCTTTCCTGATCCTTTGCATCTCTTGCTTCCATCTCTGAGAGTACTTCGTCAAAGGCAATCGCAACTCCTTTATTGGTCAGTTCCCGCCACCTTCGTGTTGCCCTTTCTTTGCGGCCGGCAGTTAGATAGACCTTTACTTCAGCATCAGGCATTACTACACTGGTTATGTCCCGTCCTTCCATTACAACTCCGCCACGGCGGGCTAACTCGCGCTGAACAGATACGAGGACCTGACGAACAGGCTTTGCCATCGCCAGCAGCTTCACAGACTGATCGGTCTCAGGATTCCTGAGCCTACCTGTGACCTCTTCCCCATCGATCCATACCCGGAAAACTCCGTTATCTTCACATGCATCAATTTGAACTGACGATGCCATATCCCCCAGAGCCTGAAAGTCATCGAGAGGTATTTTGCGGTCCAAAGCCAAAACGGCCAACGCACGGTACATCGCTCCTGTGTCGAGGTATGTGTATCCGAGGATCCGTGCGACTTCACGGGCAACAGTGCTCTTTCCTGCACCTGCCGGGCCGTCAATTGCTATTCGTAATCGCCTTGCCTTATTTGGCACTTTTGCTTCACTGGGCTTTCTTGCCTCACAGGGCAAGGCATTCTGCTGCTGGGACTGTTCCATAATTTCTAGCACCTTCCGGAACAGAATTATATCAGTCTTCAGTGAGTTTTACCCGCCCCAATAGCAGAATTCCTTCACCCTTGACCCAAGTTCCAACCTGAGGATGTACTATATTGCTGCCAGCCGCAGATACAACAACGTTAGCCTGGCCTTTTTCAGCAATGATTTCAATCAAGTCCCCGTCCCGGCATACTATTACGCCGTCTTCATCATCAAACCTTTTTGCAGCCTTTCCATTGATCAATATCCATACATCTTTGTTTGGCTTTCCAATGAACCTGATGCAAAGGATTCCTGTATTGTTTGTGCTTTGCTGGCCGCTCCCTGCAGGCGGCCATTCTATCCAGGTATAGAAAGGTTCTTTGAGTCCGGACACTGCTCTTGCAAGGGGTTCTCCCTCGAGCCGGATAGTCTCGTTCATGAACCGGCGCATAGAGTCAAAACGCAACAGGCCCTGTATAACTGCAACCAGGCAAAGCAAAGTGATTACCACCGCTATATACCCTGATTCTATAGACTCGGTTCTGCGCTGCTTCTTCCGCACCCGCCTGCTTTCTAACGAATTCACCCCCTGGTACCACTGGTTCGTATACATGTACCTTGCCCCGCGCGCCTTTATCTTGCCCCTTCTTGGCCAGACACACAGAATGGCAATGCCCGTTGCCTCGCCGGTCACACTCCCCTGCCAGGTAATTCCTAGCATTGACATATTTCCCTCAATGGAATTACGCTATGACAAAGAATTCCTTTCAAGATGATATTGCTGGCTCTCGTATTTAAGACCCATGTATTCCCAAAGGCACATACTCAGGAGGTTATGCAGGTGCTTCAAATAGACATGAACACTGATACAGGTGAGAGTTTCGGCAGGTGGAAACTTGGCAATGACGAACAACTCCTGTCTTTCGTAACTTCGGCTAACATTGCGTGCGGCATGCACGCAGGAGACCCTGTAGTAATGGATTACACTGTAGGAAAGTGCGTTGAAAAAGGAGTATCTATTGGTGCCCATCCCGCATTTCCTGATATTCAGGGTTTCGGACGGCGAGACATGAAAATGTCTTTACAGGAAATTGAGTCATATGTGCTGTATCAGATAGGAGCATTGAGATGTTTTGCTGAGTCTGTGGGAGCAAAATTGGCCCATGTAAAGCCCCATGGCGCCCTCTACAATATGGCTGCAGCTGACCTGGATATTGCCCTTTCTGTTGCCCGTGCAGTGGCCCGTGGCGGAAAGGATCTTGTTTTGGTGGGACTGGCCGGGTCTCTTATGCTCGAGGCAGCTAACAAGGTTGGAATTCCAGGCGCCAGTGAGGGTTTCTGCGACAGGGCATATAATCCTGACGGCACTCTCGTATCTCGGTCCAAACCAGGTGCCGTAATAACCGGTGTTGACGAAATCGCCCAAAGGGCAGTGAAGATGGTCAAAGACCACGTGGTCTTCACACCCGATGGAAAGGAAACCCCACTTACAGTTGATACTATCTGCGTGCATGGGGATACGACTGGGGCGGCAGACATAGCAAAGGTGATTCGACAGCATTTGGTTGAAAATGGGGTTGAAGTGGTTCCCCTGCCACGGCTTGTGTCGTCAAGATAGCCTGAATGACTATGGCCATTTGTCTTTACTGGATTTTCTGGGTCTTGATCAAACCGTCCGAACCGAAATTGCAGATATAATATGAGTTTTTGTGGAGGCAGCATCATGTGTGCTCAATATCATAAATTCAGCCCTCTTGGAGACAGGGCTCTTAATGTGGAATTAGGAAATATTATTGCTGAGGAACTGAACAATGAAGTCCTGTCATTGTGTCGCGCACTGGAAGAGCTCCGTGTGCCGGGTATTCTGGAAATCCAACCCGCTTACTCTTCCCTTGCCATTCACTTTGACCCAAACGTGGTCGGAGCGCCTTATATTGAGAACCTGGTTCTATCCGTTGCCAACCGGCTAAGTAGTCAGGAAAACCCGCCGGCTGCCGGCCCCTCTGAACATCATGCATACAATACAGGCGAAACGGCTCAAATTCAATTGCGAAATCAGAATCTGTCAAAATCCGGTTCAAGAATCGTTGAAATTCCTGTGCATTACGGCGGAGAGAACGGCCCGGACCTTGGGTGGGCATCAGAACACCTTGGGGTTTCCCAGGAGGAAATCATCAAGCGTCACTCATCAAAACTGTACAGGGTATATATGATTGGTTTCACCCCTGGGTTCCCTTACCTTGGAGGAATGGACGATAGTATTGCGCTTCCAAGGCTTTCTGAGCCCCGGAAGGTAGTCCCCAAAGGCTCAGTGGGAATCGCCGGGAAACAGACAGGAGTCTATCCGTGGGATACCCCTGGTGGCTGGAGGCTTATGGGGCGGACTGCCCTTGAACTTTTCTCGCTCGAAAACCATCCCCCCTCCCTGCTTCAGCCAGGTGATTATGTAAAATTCGTTCCTATAGAAAGCCCAGAGGTAAATTGGCCTGCCGATTCAAAGAGCAATTGCCAGGCCATTTCATCAAGTACCATGTCAATGTCAGTCGATGCATTTGCAGTAGAAGACCCCGGATTGCTTACCATGGTGGTAGATAGCGGGCGTTTTGGATATCGAAAGCTTGGTGTACCTGTATCAGGTGCTGCCGATGCCCAATCTTATTCGCTGGCTAACCTTTTATGTGACAACATGCGCAACCAGGCTGTCCTGGAATTCACACTTAAGGGGCCGGTCCTCATTGCCCAAATGGACCTCAGCGTGGCAGTAACAGGGGCTCCCGCACCAATCACTGTAGATGGCGTCGAAATGCCTCCTAATACATGTTTCCCTGTACGCAAAGGCCAAAGGCTTGAGGTAGGCCCTGTAAGCCATGGAACCAGAGGATATATGGCAGTTGCAGGAGGCATACAAGTTGTGCCTGTGCTGGGATCTAGGTCTACATATCTTAAGAGCAGGTTCGGAGGGTATCAGGGGCGGCCCCTCAAATCAGGTGATGTGCTCAAAGCCGGCCCTGCCCCTGCCTACTCTGCAATGCGAACCTTCCATCTTGACCTTGCCAGGAGCCAGTTCCGGCCACTCAACTTTGA
This sequence comes from Bacillota bacterium, assembly GCA_040766745.1. Classification (GTDB taxonomy): domain Bacteria; phylum Bacillota; class Sulfobacillia; order Fermentithermobacillales; family Fermentithermobacillaceae; genus JAXGPX01. Next base: position 182,912 of record JAXGPX010000001.1, on the reverse strand, counting down.
AGTGTTTACAATGCCCTACGTTACCCTAAAAGTCATACCAGGCCCAGAGCATACCAAAGATGCGCTCAAAATTCTCAGCAGTGAGGTTTACCAGGTCAGGCCTGAATCGGACAGGATGGGAATACGGTTCGAAGGCCCGCGCTTACTGAAAGGCGGGGCCGATATCATATCGGCCCCGGTCGTACCAGGTACCGTACAGGTAGCCTCAGATGGCAGGCCTATGCTTCTCTTGGCGGACAGCCAGACCACAGGGGGATACAAGCGAGTGGCAACAGTAGTAAGCCAGGACCTGCCAATTGCGGCCCAACTCAGGGCAGGGGCAAAAGTTAGGTTCAGGACAATCCACTGCTGACAGGGGCTGGCTTTTTGAATTCGTGATAATCAAGGCTGATCCTCAAGTGCGGCCGTGCGGAATTATGGCACTTGCCCATTCTTCTTATTTAATTAATCTGATCCACTCCCCAAAGAGAAACTGGAACCTGCCAATGAGAAGCGAATATCGTGCCATGACCGTTGTCCCCAGGGAAGCACCAAAAGCCACCATAATAAAGTGCCTGCCAACTTTCCCCGAAACTCTGATAAACGGCACCTTCCTGACTCCGTTCAGGTAAAGAAAATGGGTAACTACAGTTATCACGCCGATAAGGAACACAAGATTGGCCGGTTTGCCAATATCAAGGCTGGCAGTTGCAGCGATCTGGCTAATGAACTCTGCATGAATTGCTCCCCTGACTTGCGCCGCCGCGGCAACAGACACAAGTACAGCAACAGGGAGCCTTGACAACCATGATACCTGTTTCGGAAGGTACCGGGTATAAAGAAGAACACCGAGAGATATCGGAATCAGCCAGATTAACCTTCCTTCCCTGAGCGGCTCGAGGGCAACCTTAACTACGTTATGGTATCCTCCCAGAAGGAAGTGGGCAGCTGACACTCCGATAAACGTCTGCTCAGCGAACTCGAAAAGGACGTTTTCCTCCCTGTAAAGATAACTGTAGATTGCCATGGTGAAAAATGCAGCTACCCATACGCCAAAATTCGCACTCATTTTGAACTACCTCTTTTCAAAGGGGGAATTTCCACAAAGGTTTTCCTTGCAGCAATAGTGCCTGCATTACCAAGCAATATCATCAATATGAGCACCAGGTGGCCCAGGGACTGTGCATCCATCCCTGCAGTGGCTTTTCCAGGCAGATTGGCCAAAGACTCATATTCGGCTGCACCTCCCAGCCCTGAAAGAATCCCTGCGCACTGGCCTGAACTGTAAAAGGGAGACACAAATGAAGTGATTACCGCCGTACAACCAACCACTGTAGGAACCCCTTTGGATGCCTGTATGTGCCTTAGAACCCACCTGAACAAGTCCCCGCCACCCACAGATACAACAAGGTCCATATCGCTGATACCCTCGATGCCATCCATGATTTCCATATCTTTAAAAGGCGTGCAGTAATAGTCGCTTTCATATAAAGCCGAGAAATTCTGTCCGATTTGGACAACCACCGATTCCTCCCCTGCCATGAAAGGCAAAATCACATACTGCTCGCCGTACTCAGTCGAGTATTCGCTGTTCCATTCATTGGTCAGATTCAATAAGTAAGGCACAGAAGCCGGGTTGGTACTGCAATATATGATTCTCAATCCTTTTGACATTGCGTGACGGTGAAACACAACCAGTTGAGGAAGAAGCTCAGATTCCCCCCCTGGAGCAATCTCTGTTATCAGGAGTATTCTGGAGCCAGGGGGGAGACTGTCAATAGTGTCATAGGCACTTACAGTCATTGCACCCGGGCTCAACGGAAGATTAAGCGGCCGGACCAAAGGTGCTAGAATACATATTCCTATAATGAGATAGATTATCCTGTCATCCAAGTTTTGAAGTCGCCTAAGAAGTCTTGCCAATCCAATTCACCTCCGGACTATTGACGTTTAGAAACACCAAGGTAAGTTCTGTCGAGCCCTACAATGATTCTCAGCGCTGTCGATACCAAACCCAGTGCAGATGTAATAGTAATACCGCGCATAGCAGATGCGTTTGGAACGTTCATTATCCAATTCTTGATCACGGGAAACTGACCCCACAACACTGCGCCAATTCCAACCTGTCCCAGCATAACCAAGAGTCCTGATAGCAGAAACAGTGCCGATTCCAGGTTGCTTATCCTGAACGCTCGAAAAGCAGCCGCCGGAAGAAAGAACGCGTGGAGAGAATACACTGTCGCCCCGAGGGCGCTGTAAACATTGGCAAAAAGGAACGAGTACGCCGGGCTTGATGACTCTTTGACAATTCCTATGGCAAGGGTGCCACCCATAACCATAAGAAGCCATATGCTCAACGGCCATCTTGAAGCCTTCGTCCTAATCTTGTTTGAGTGAACCTGGACGAGGTTCATTGCGCCCAGGCCAAGGGAGAAACCGGAAATCACTACTGCCCAGCTAATCAAAAGGTCTGAACTCTCCTGAATGGCAGGTATGTCTACGAAGTAAGACATTAGGATAATTGAACCTACTATTAGTGTGATCATAACTGGCAACTCTGTCTTGTACACGTGTGTGTCTCCCTCCTATTACTATAATGTCAAAATACGGGTGATGGCGTCACAACCTAGCAGAGATAGCAAGCATCCGGCGACCGACAAGGCAACCGCAATTATCTTGGCAATTTCCTGTACTGCCAAAGCCGACTTCTCTATTGGTATGTCTGAAAGGTAAGCACCTGCTACCAGCAGCTCTTCTCCCAGGAGGCTGTAGTCACAGACAGCTACAAGAAACGGGGCTTGTATGGTGACAGCAGTCCCGCCTACCTGAAGCGCCCCTGCCCTAAGCCCTGCTACCGGTATGAGCAAAGACTCGTTAAAAAACGAACCTAATGCAAAGTTTGCAGCGGGCCTTTCCCGCGCAATGAGGCTTAACACCCCTGTGGTATATGCAAAACTGCTGGATAGGTACCTCACAGAATTACGCCGGTACTGCTCGGTCTTGTCCGCATCCCGCCACGAACCTGCCAGAATTTCTTCAGCTATGGCCTGCTCTTCCGGCAACGCTACGGAAACTATTAGTCTCACATCCAGTTGGGCACATTTGGCAGCCACATAACCGAGGATCTTAAACGAGGCAAATACACTTGCATCCATAGCCCCTGCTCCGAAGGTATAGTGGACAGGCCTTCCCATTTCTGCAGCTCTCCATACACCTTCATCAAGCGCGTCGAAAACCGGCATCTTTGCAAGATTAACTCTCCTCTTTCCCGATTTGAGTTCATTATTGACATACGCCATGGCCAGCAAAAACAGGGCAAGAAAAGCAAAAGTAAAAATACGTCCCTGGATAAACATGATTACTACCTCCGATCCGGCAAACATATGGAAATAGGGTGGAAAAATAGAGCAGTGCTCATATGCTGCATTTACCCTTATTAGCAAACCAGGTTTATGGTCGCGTCTTGTTCTAACCCAATAAGACACACCCCGGCGAGCTACCGGCTACTTCTGAAACTCTGGGTAATCTGGATAATGAGTAAGGAATCAGGGATAGAAATTAGTTGTGATGGTAGTGACGGTGGTGGTGATGGTGGTAAGGATGCAGGTCAAAACGAACCGGTGAAGCACAAACGACTTTCTTGGATAAGTTCACAGGTCTTGCGGCACGGGTAAAACACTCAATGGCAACCATGAAAAGCAACCTTCTTTCTACTAGTGAATTGCCCAATTATGTCACTGTTCGACTCCCAATGTCAACAGCGGCCTAGTTTCAGCCCAACCCGGTACTAGAATCGGCCACCTAGTGTCAACACCCAGTATCAAGATCGGCCATCCAAGTTAGGGGGAATAAGGTACAACGCAGCGGATTCCGCAGGCAGCATCCTCAATTATGTGGGACTTCACTCCATATACTTCCTGGATAACGTCAGAAGACACCTGCCCGGGCTCAAGGGCGTACACCAGCCTACCTGCTTTCATGAAGAAAAGCATTGAAGCATATCTCAAAGCGAGATTCGCGTCGTGGAAGATAGCAAGCACAGTCCGACCCTGGCCTTGAGCCAGTTTCCTGACCAAGTCCATGACTTCTAATTCAAAGGACATATCAAGGTGGGCTGTAGGCTCGTCCAGCAAGAACACAGCCGGATCCTGGCAAATTGCCCTTGCTATCTGAACCCTTTGCTGCTCTCCTGAAGAAAGGGAAGTCACAGTCCGCTCCCGCAGATGACTAATCCCCGTGGCGGCCATCGCCTCTTGTGCAGCCTTCCTGTCACCCGAAGACTCAGACACAACAGAGCCAGCGTATGGAAGCCTTCCCATAATTACCGCTTCTTCAACAGTAAACTCAAAAGACGACCGGCTGTCAGGTGCCAGGTAAGTTACAAGGCGGCTTCTTTCCTTGTCTCCAAGTGAGTGAACAGCCTTGTTGTATACAAGAACCTCGCCTTGCTGCGGCTTGAGATATCCGGATACAGTTTTGAGAAGAGTGCTCTTGCCGGCACCGTTTGGGCCTAGAAGTGCTGCAAAAGTACCCCGGGGGATCTCAAGGCTTATCCTATCAAGAATCACCTCGGTACCATAGGCAAAGTTTACATCTCTTAGTGCTATACCCGGGCCTGTTTGCATCTTTCACATCCCCCTCTTTCGGGTCCTGGCCAGAAGATACAAGAAAAACGGCGCGCCGAACAAAGACGTTATAACTCCCACAGGAATTTCAAGGGGAGGAACCAGTGTCCTTGCCAGGAGATCAGCCAGGATTAGGGCGTTTCCGCCAACCAGGGCAGACACAGGCATGAGCCACCGGTGATCAGGGCCCATTAGAATCCTTACTACGTGAGGGACTATCAGGCCGATAAACCCGATTGGCCCGGTGAAGGCTACACAACTGGCAGTTGTGAGGGAACTGGCCCAGAGAATGCGCCTTTTCACCTTTTCCACCGGCACTCCCATGTGAAATGCAGCCTCTTCACCAAAGGAAAAGGCGTTGAGCGCCCTGGACTGAAACCACAGCACTCCTACGCCGGCAACGGCATATGGTACAGCAGAAGCCACTGCTTTCCATGATGCTCTGGATAAGCCCCCCATGGTCCAAAACACTATTTCCTCTACCCTCTGCCTGAAAAAGACCATGAGAAAAGCAATTATGGACGAAATCAGGCTGGATACTGCAATACCTGATAAAAGCAAGGTCCAGGTATCTGTCCGCCCTTTTCTTGTGGACAAGGCATACACAACAGCCGTAGATAGGAATGCACCGACAAATGCAAGTCCCGGGAGGGCCCAAAGTCCAAGAGCCCTCCCAAGTCCGAACACTATGCCCAGTACGGCACCTAAAGACGCACCTGACGAAACTCCAAGTACGTATGGGTCGGCCATTGGATTCCGAAATAGCCCCTGCATGGCAGCGCCTGCAACACCAAGTGAGGCCCCTTCGATAAAGGCCAGGATCACCCTGGGAAACCTGAGGGTCCAGAGAATAGTATGGCCGGTATCCATCCCTTCAGCGGCAGGGCCTGCCGACAGGGCATCAATTATAGTGCTAAATGGAATAGATACGCTGCCCAGAGATAACCCCAAAAACACACTGGCAACGAGCAAAGCTCCTGATCCAATTAGAAAGAGGGGCCTTATCTCCCTTGGACTCCTCCCCTGGATATCCTGCAAACCTAGACCTCCCTGCTACTTTTCCGGGTAAAGATACCTGGCAATTTCCTTTAAGCCATTTACAATTGAAGGCCCTGGCCTGCTGGTCAAGTCACCATCTACGAAATAAACCCGGCCCCCTTGGACAGCACGCAGCTCAGACCATCCAGGACGTGATTTCAACCCCGCAATTTGGTCCTCGGGAATGGTAACCAGAATAACGTCAGGGTCTTTATCCAAGACTTCTTCCATGCTTACCTGGAGATACTGCATCTCAACGTCTTTTACGATGTTTTCCCCTCCGGCCCGGCTAAGTACGTCATCCATAAAGGAGCCCGGCCCTACGGTCCAAAGCTCTTGATCAAGGACTACCAGGACAGTTGGTTTGGAGCCGGCCTGTTTTGCAAGGCTATCTGAAAGAGTGCCAAGTTCCTTTTCCAGCTTCTCTGATAAATCCTTGCCCTTCTTCTCGACCCCTGCTGCTTTTGCAACCCTCTGTATGTCTTCGAGTACTTCCGCAACACTGGCCGGATTGGACACATAAACTGCAATTCCCAGGTCTTCAATTTCCTTTACCTGGGGTGAGTCTGCGGTTCCCGGAATGAACACAATTTCAGGTTTCAAAGCGACCAGTTTCTCTTTATTGAGGCTGAATGCATCGCCCACTTTCTCTTTTTCAAGAGCTTCTTCGGGCTTATTACACCAATTGCTTACGCCAACCACCTTATCACCCAAACCAAGGGCAAAAAGAATCTCTGTGTGTGCGGGAGAAAGGGATACTATTTTCTTAGGAGTTTCCTTCAATTCGAATGTCCTGCCGGCACCGTCTGTAAAACTGGCCGGGCGCGAAGAGCAGCCGGTGAGAATCACTCCGGCAAAACCAACAAAAAGTGCCAGGGCTATAGCAAGAGCCATACCCTTCTTAACCATGCTTCCAATCATATTGCTGCAAACGTTTTTGGATATCAAACTTCGTCTACCTCCTATCATAATCGGCTCTTTAATCCACAAATCAATTAGACTCATCTATGCCTAAGGGCCGGTCGCTGAAAGTTCTTTACAGGCAACTTACCCGGGCTGGCCAGACTCACCTTACTACAGAAAACCCCGGCTCAGAGCCGGGGAAGTTTTCTTTAACATAAAAACGCCCCCTTCCTTTCGCTCGAAGTAAGGTAACGTACACAGTCAGGCAGGTCTCCTGGCTTCCGGCTCATCGCACCTGCACCTTCCCGAAAGTCACCTCTTTCAGTGGCTTCTCTGCAGGTTGCTCCCCGGTTACAGTGGCGGCACCGCGCCGGAATTGCGCTCTTGCGCTTCACCGGACTTCCCTATTCTCCCGTGCCGGGCACCTGAATGTGGTTAGTCAACCAATCTCTATTAAGTTGGTGGTAATTCCCTTTAATAGTATGTTCCCTTTACCATTCCTGCCTATTGTACCCCAAAACCATTGCGAATTGTAGAATAGGCTCACCGGTTTCCCGGTTCAAGCCGATTTCTTCTCCTAAAACCCCTTTCGAATCTTAATAGGAATTGTTATTTGCCCATTTGAAGAGAAAGCAGCAATCTCTTTGCCAACGGCCATTTCGGCCTGCATGCAGAACTACAGTTTCTCTGCTATAGTTAAGCTATCATCAGCCGGAAGGAACTGGCGCAATGGCTGCTTACACTTTCAAGAAATTCACCTGGCATACGGCCATTTGTCTGGCAGTTTGGATCGTAGTTGACCGTTTTTCACCGGAAGGGCGGCTGTACGCCGGTTTTATGACTGCCTTTCTTGGTTCCTGTTACCTTCTGGCAGGCTGGCTCTCATATCTCAAGAGCAAAGGCACTGATGTACTGGGCAGGCTCAGGCGCAGGCCGCCACCACAGGTACCCTATTTCCACCGCCGGGATAAGGCACAGAAACCACAGGTTTGGCTCTGGGGCAACAAACATCCTTTTGACGATGACCTGGCAGAGACCACAAAGGATGAAGTAAGTAACATTCCGCCAAACAAGCGGCGGGAACTCGATGCAATGGCTTTTGCCCTTGTGGGCCTGGTGCTTCTGGCTCTTTCCATGCTTTGACAGGGCCTACCCACCTCAAATGCGACCTCAAGGCATGAGTTGAATCTCGCTGGTCCTAACTGCCAACTCTACATTTGCAAAAGACGTGTGCGCACCACGGTACCCTTTTGTCTTGTCATCTCGGTAGTAATTGAGTACTACCGCATAAATCTTTTCGTAGGCTTCATAGACCACAATGCCCTTGGCATAGCGCTTATTCTTCTTGTCGCAAAAGTACATGGAATCGTCCCGGTTATGGAGCAGATTAATGTCTATGAAACTGTCAAAAACCGGGCTGTCAATGATGGCGCCGCTAACGTAATCAAGAGCTACACTTCTGGCTCTGCCACCAGTGCAGTCACCGGCTAGAACAACTTCGGCACTCGCCTCATCGAAACTATCGCCCTTGTGGATGGCATGGAGCATCACCCCATCATAACAGCCGTTTCCAATCTTAACTGCATTTCGGCAATCGATAATGTAGACACCGGCGCTGCCTAAGACACTCATGTTGCCTTCATGGTAGACAAGTGCTGTGTCTTCAGATACTGCAAAACCAATGCGAACGCCTTCCCTGTTGGCCAAGCAAGCCTCAATTGAACGCAGCAAGCGCGGACGCTTATTGAAATGCTGATCAACCACGCCATCGGGGAAGAATCCTAGGCCCTGCACGAGAATTAACGGCGCCACCGGATCATTCTTTTCATCTATCTCTTTGTAGGTGTCATAACCGAACACAGTGGGATAATGCAAGGTGCCACGGTTGTTACCACCGCCGATCATAACCCGGCTCATGATAGCAGCACCGGCACTTGATCCGCCCATGGCACCGCCATTTTGATATATCTCATGCAGGATCCCAAGAGCCCGGGTATGAGTTCCATCAGGCCTCAAAAAGCATTGGGCAGTATGAAATTGATCACCGCCGGTAAACCATGCGCCGGTAACACCTTCCAGCAGTGCCGGAAGACTTTCTTCGTCACCGGTATAGGCATTAAAACCCCGCTCATCCTTGACATGCCAGGCATAAAGCGGAATGAGTATGCAGTTTTCCCTTGCAACGCCTAGCCGGGCAAAGTCCTCTACATAAGAGCGAAAAGTGTCGTCAGGATCCTCACCCGAAGCAGAGACGACGAAAGCGAATTTTGCTGCTGGGCCGCCAGCAGAGGCGATAAAGGCAGACAAGATCTCCTCTTCACCCTGATTCATGCCGCCACCTACAATGTACAAAGTTCCAGCCACAGATAATCGCTCCTTACTTCGCTAACTGTTCAATCTGTTTTGACTTCCTCAACTGTCTCTCATACACATCCACTTCCTGACTGTTTGCCCAAACAAAGTGGCCGGGGGCCACCTCTGCCCAGTAGGGTTGGCCGGTGGCATAGTCGTGCACAGCAGGATCATAAATCATAACCTGCTTCTCACGTTCTATGTCCGGATCCGGGATTGGCGCTGCCTGCAGCAATGCGATGGTGTACGGATGAAGGGGGCGGGCGAACAGTTCTTCACTGTCTGCCAGTTCCACGATCCGTCCCTTGTACATAACTGCGATGCGGTCCGAGATAAAGCGCACCACGCTCAGATCGTGGGCGATGAACAGGTAGGTAAACCCTTTTTCCTTTTTCAGCTGGTTGAGAAGGTTAATAACCTGTGCTCGGATAGACACGTCCAGCGCAGAAATAGGCTCATCAGCAATAATGAACTCAGGCTCAACAACCAGGCTCCGAGCAATACCTATGCGCTGGCGCTGGCCGCCGGAAAACTCGTGAGGAAAGCGGGTTGCATATTCATCTAGCAGGCCAACACTGTGCATGGCCTCAGCGATCTTCTTTTTCCGCTCCCTCTCATCCTTGAACAATTTGAAGTTATAAAGTCCTTCCGAAATTATGTAGTCCACCTTTGCACGCTTGTTCAGGGATGCCATTGGATCTTGAAAGATCATCTGTACCCGGCGGCGGAACTCGGTCAGCTCTGCGTTATTCATCTTCCGGTTTATCTTTTTTCCCCTGTAGAAAATCTCACCACCGCTGGTATGGCAAATCTTCATAATGGCTTTTCCAACGGTTGTCTTCCCCGACCCGCTCTCGCCCACCAGCGAGAACGTCTCGCCACGATAGATCTCAAAGGTCACATCCTTAACCGCGCTGAACTTCTTTCTGCCAAGTTTGAAGTTGACTGTCACGTTCTTCAACGATACCAATACTTCCTTATCGCAATGATCCCCGTGCACCTTTGGAGCAGCTCCCATCCGCTCCTTGTGCTGCTGTTCCAGTTCCCGTGCATAGTTCATGGCCTTCTTATGAAGCAGCCACGTCTTGGCATAGTGAGTATCGGTTACCTTAAAAAACGGGGGTTCCAGCTCGTAATCAATCTTCATCGCGTCAGGATTACGAGGAGCAAATGCGTCGCCCTTGATCTCCTTGTATAAGTTTGGAGGCGAACCTTTGATAGATTGCAATTCACGCCCTTTCACACCCAGTTGGGGCAAGGACATGAGCAGTGCTTTGGAATAGGGGTGCCTGGCATCTTTGAAAATCTCGTTTGCCAGCCCGTATTCAACTATCTGTCCGGCATACATCACTGCCACCCGGTCAGCCACATTGGCTACAACCCCCAGATCGTGGGTAATATAGATAACCGACATGTCCAGGTCTCGCTGCAATCTCTTAATCAACTGCAATATCTGTGCCTGTACAGTTACGTCCAAGGCTGTGGTGGGCTCATCACATATGAGGCTTTTGGGCCTGCAAGCAATAGCGGTGGCAATAACCACACGCTGCCGCATACCACCTGAATACTCATGTGGGTACTGCTTGTACCGGGTTTCTGCATCATCAATGCCTACCTGGCGCAGCAGTTCTATGGCCTCTTGCTTGGAAGTGTCTTTGTCAGTACCAAAATGCCAGGAAATGACCTCGCGGATTTGCTCGCCTACGGTTTTCACAGGATTTAGAGATGTCATAGGATCCTGAAACACCATGGCGATCTTTTTTCCACGAATCCGGAGCCACTCTTTTTCGGTTTTGTACTGGGCAATGTCCACGCCGTCCAGCAACATACGTCCGCCCGAGACCCATCCGTTCTTATCTAGTACGCCCAAGAACGATTTTGCCAGTACACTTTTTCCGCATCCGGATTCGCCTACGATTGCCAGGGTTTCGCCTTGGTACAAATCTATGGAAGCACCACGAATAGCTGTAAGGGTCTTGCCGCGAAGATTGAATTTAATTTCTATGTTTTGGGCTTCAAAGACCTTCTCACGCTTCATTTAGTCATCTCCTCTAGTCACACTCCTTACACGTGGTTCCGGGGGTCAGATGCATCGGCGAATTTATTTCCGATTATGTAGAACGACACGGTGATGATACAAAGGATCGCCGTAGGGCATATCATCTGGAAAGGATAGACCAAGAATGCACTTCGTCCCTGGTTGACCAAATTACCCAGGGTAACCATTTCAGCTGGAATGCCCAGTCCTATATAGCTCAGAAAGACCTCAGAACCGATAGATGCAGGTATAGTCAAAGCAGCATCCATAATAATGAGGCTCATAATATGAGGCACGATATTGCGGCTGACAATACGGTTCACCGGTGTTTTCAGACAAGTGGACGCTACATTATAGTCAGCCTCGCGCAGGGCCAGGATGCGATTTCGGAACCAGCGGGCCTCCCTAATCCATCCGCTGGAGACCAGCGCAATGATGATAGTGACTATGCTGGCCTTCATAACGTAAGCTATAAGCACTAGGTATATGGTGGACGGAATATTGGTAATGGTATTGTAGATGCCAAACATTAAGGTATCCAGTTGCCTGTAATAACCCCAGATTGCGCCAACAATGACACCAATACCTACCTCGAGCACTGCCACAGCCCCGGCCAGAAGCAGCGAGGTTCGAGTACCGTACCAGACCCGGGCCCAAATATCACGTCCTACCCCGTCAGTACCGAAAGGGTGCTCCCTAGAGGGAGACTGGTTCCAATCTTTAATTGACAGCGATACCTGGTATGGATCTGCATCAGAGACGTAGGGAAAAATGAAGGTGAAAATCACCAGTACCAAAACTGCTGCCACGATAATCTTGATAAAAGGGCTCTTGAAGAAAGTCCGGATTGTACTGCGCCAATAGGAGTAGTTTGAAAATCCCGTTTCTTCCACCAGATCTTCGCGAAACTCGGCCCGCGTAAACAGATCGTCGGACAGGCCCTCAAACTCTATTGCTTGTTTTGCTTCCATAACGCCGGCTCCTTTTACTTCGGACTGTCGGTCAACTTAATACGGGGGTCAACAAATGATACAAAAATATCACCCAGGAACACGCCGAACACTGACAGAGTGGAAAACATCAGTACCAGGATTTGCACCAGGTTATTGTCCAAGGCCTGGATAGATTTGATCAGCAGCCCTCCCATTCCGGGTATGGAATACAGGCCTTCTATGATCAAGGAACCTGAAATTAAGAGCAGCAAATCCGATGGGAAGTTTATGGCAATAGGCACGATGGCATTTCGAAACACATGGCGGACCATGATATAGTTCTGTGAAAGGCCCTTAACCCGGGCGAATTTGATGTAATCCTTGTTCTCCTCATCCACAATGTACCGGCGAAGCCAGATAGCGTAACCCGCTATGCTGCCCAGGGAAAGAGAAACCGTAGGCAGAATCCATGACGTGGGGCGGTCAATGTAAAACAACATAGGCAGTTTGAACAGCCTTGAAAGATAGACCTGTACAAAGAAATGAATGATAATCGAGGGAATAGAGCGAACAGCGACCACGTAGGCCGTGCCCGCGCTGTCTATGAATCCTCCCTTGTTCTTGGCCATGGCGATACCCAGAGGCATACCTATTGCCGCAGAGACTATCCAGCTGAACGCATTGAACATTACTGAGTACTTGATCTTGTCACTTAAGATGTCTTTGATCTGGGATTTGGGGTACAGCGTCATGCTGCGCCCCAAATCCCCGTGAGAAAGCTTGACCAAGAAGTTTTTCAACTGTACGAGAGTGGGATCCAACACCCCAATACTTCGCAAATATGCGTTCTTGGCGACATCGTCCATCTCCCGGTATTCTTCTTTGGTAAAGTAGCCTGTAGTCGGCATAAATCGCAACAACGTAAAGACTACCAACACAACCAGGGCGATAGTGACCAGAGCTTGTCCCAGTTTGGACAGATAATAACGCCTCATGGTAACAAACCGCCTTTATATATTATTTTCCTGCAAGTGCTGCCACTGCTGCCTCGTACTCTTCTCTCAGTTGGGCATGCTGCGCCTTAGTTACAGGCGCATCTTGAATAACGGCACCCTTAAACTTGTAACTGGCCATTCCAAAGTAGCCGGCCGGGGTGGTATACGGCACCAAACGGGTCATTCTGTAAGAACCGCCGCCGGTCATATATGGAATGATCATGGCGTTATCCAGCATCCATAGCTCAGCCTCTGCGAATGCAGCGTAACGCTCGTTGATAGTGTAGATTTTGTTAGCCTTTTCCACCAGCGCGTCAAACTCAGGCACCTCGTATTCACTGTCGTTCAAAGTGCCATCAGTAGTGATTCGGTTCAGGTTGGCCGAAGGATCGCCGTACCGGAAACCGTAGGAATCATCTACCAGGTCCCAGTTAGCCAGCGCCCAAACTTCGTCGCTGAAACTGGTATTGGAAAAGCCAAGAATTACATTCACATTCTCGCTGCCAAGGTTGCTTGTCAGCATTTCCTTGACAAGCAATGCCTTTTTCATCTCCGATTCGCTGCTTCCAGACGTATAGAGGATATCGATTGGCAGCTTGCCGTCTACAGTAAACTCATCAATAGGCAGCATATCCACCTTGCCTGGTTTCACACCGGTAATGTTTCCATCAGCATCGCACAGTTCGGCAATGGCTTTTTCCATATGCTCTCGGGCCAGTTCTACATTGAAAGGTTGGCCGTTCTTATAGTCGACAAGGCCTGCATAGTCAGTGTAGTCTACGCCATTTTCATCGAACATGCAGCCTTCCGGCAGCAAAGTATAACGACAGAAGAACTCAGGATTTTCCGGTTCCCAAATGGCCGAAAGAGTAGCACAGTCGATAGCTGCATACAGCGCTTTCCTGAAGTTAAGATTCTGCACAGCCGTCTGGAATTCCGGGTTTCTGGATTTGAAGTTAAAGGTAAACCAATATGTAGTCAGCGTCTTATCAGATAGATAGACATAGTCCTCCCACTCGGTGGACTTGATGCTGCTCAGTTCTTCAGAACTCAGCGAAGTGGTGGCAATCTCGCCGCGCTGGAACAACTCCACGCCTGAGATACCATCGGCCACTGCTTCGAAATTCAGTGAGTTAAGGGTGATGTGCTCTTTGTCCCAGTAATGCTCGTTCTTGGCCATGACAACCAGTTTGTCACGATCCCACTCGGAAATGTAGTAGCCGCCGCAATACAAGAGGTTCTCCTTGCTTGTGCCGAAGTCCTCTCCGATCTGATTGATGAACTCCTGCTCGATGGGCAAAAACAGCTCCAGGCAAGCATAAGATAGAAAGTACGGCGTTGGGCCCGTCAAGGTATACTGTAGAGTATAGCGGTCCAGCGCCTTAACGCCAACAGTGTCGCCAAAGGATGCAACTACTTCGTCGCGTGTCTTGCCAATATCCTTACCATCGTCTATGTCGGCAAGATTATAGTAGTAATCAGCCAGGCCTTTTACAACATTTCTGATGGTGCCGAAATTTTTGGCCCCGTGGGTAGGGTCAGACACGAATTGCAGTGAGTCAACAAAGTCTTTTCGCCGTTGTGATCAATCCAATACTCGCCTTCGCGAAGATAGAAAGTCCAAACAGAGGTATCCTCATTAGTTTCCCAACGCTCAGCCAACGCGGGCACAAAGCGGCCGTAGATGTCTGTCTCTACAAGGCCCTCGATGATGTTGGCAATGTAGCGATACTGGGATGTTCCACTGAGCGTAAATGGATTCAGCGTTGTGAGGCTGCCAGAGAATGTAGACTTGTACACTTCCCAATAGCTTACCTCAGGTTCTTTCTCGGTGGTACATCCGGTTAATACCGCAGCAAACATAACAATCGCCAGTAGTAACACGGGGATTTTTCTCATTGTTCGCGCTCCTCTACCATTTTATGGGGGCTGGGGATACTTTCCATCTCACCCATCGTAGCCGACAGCCTGTTTTCCGTCAAGTCAGAACTGGATGGGTTCTCGCTATTGCGCAAACTATCTGGAAATATACTGAAAATGTCATGTTTGCGTGCAAAACCATAGTGCCGCAAATTCGACTGCAGCATAAAGAAGAATCGAGAGTAAAACAGTGGCCCTGTTTGAGAATACAGTATTTTCCCTCAGATATGCCGACTAGTCCCGCCCGTCACCTGGAAATACTCCTCTTAGAACCACTCTGGGGAGGCCGGCACCAAATTGCTATTTCAACGAGACAAGGATCTTGGCTGGGCAATAGTGTTTACGGCCTTTTTGATCCTTCTGCTTTCGTCAATTGCATCTTCAATCTTGCGGGCTCCTCCAAAGGATCTGCCTTACCCCGTAGTTCTGGCCAACACAAACTTTGAAAGGGAATTCGCAGGCAATGTGTGCCAGTTGATAAGGTATGTGTCCCTGGGCGGCATGGCTGTAGGGGTTTATGGAATCATAGTATGGCCCTCAGGGCCGGGATCGCCCCGTTTCTAACTTTCCGGTTCTGGCCCACACATAAATTAGACTTGGCCGCCCCGATGATTCCTGCAACCAAGTCTTCCACCGGTTTCTTGCTCTATTTCATGCCTGGCTACAGAAACCGCTTAAGTTTGGGGTTATGGGTGATGCCTGGAATCCGTCCCCTCTTTGCAACCGGCTTGCCTTCGATTTCTTTTATGTCCATAGTCATATCAATTGGCCTTGCGGCAGAGATGTAGCTCCCGACGCCAAAGGCATCGGCCCCTACAGCTGCCAGTTGAGTCATTCTCTCAGGAGTAAGCCCGCCGGAAACAAAAATCTTAACATGGTTGAACCTAGACATATCCAAACGTGCCCTAACCTCTTTCACCAGGTCATCTGTTACTCCGCCGCGCTCAGAAGGAGTATCAAGACGGACTCCGCCCATTTCCTGCCCTAGAACTCCGGCTACTCTCAGTGCTTCTTCACATTCATCTTTGAACGTGTCTACAAGAATTGTCCTTGGTGCATCTTTGGGCATGTGTGTGTTGTAAGCCATGGCAGCCTTTACAGTATCACCTATAATCAAAACCAAGGCATGAGGAATAGTCCCAGCAGGCTCAAGGCCCATGAACTTAGCTCCCAGTATGCAAGCGGCACCGTCGGCTCCGCCTACAACTGCGGCCCTCTCCATAACCGGAGCTACAGCAGGATGAATGTGCCTTGCGCCAAAACAGAAAAACGGCCTGCCCATTGCTACTTCTTTACATTCACGTGCCCGCGAAGCCCAGGCAGACGAGCTCGCCAGGATTCCAAGGAGGGCAGTCTCGTAAGGGCCAAACAGTGAATAAGGGCCCGTGATTCTCAAGACCGGATCTTTGGCCTCAAATGTCTCCCCTTCTTCAAGCCCCCAGACTTCAAGTGGCAGCCCTCGAAGTAAATACAGACACTCAGGCATACCTGCCAGAACACCGGGCCGGCTTGCAAATATCTCTGCAGTAACCACAGTATCTGCCTTGCCTTCACAAACCAATATCTCTTGAGTCCTCACAAAGTAAACGTCAGCCGTAGCCCCTGAGAGGATCTCATCGTGGGTGGCAGAAAACAATCTGTCCTGTTCAGGAGTAAAGGCCTTAACATCGTCGTCTGTGTGAAACATAATCCTGCTCTTTTCTGGCATTGTGCTCTCCTTCCCGCCCTATTCGCGCCGCATTGTACAAGGCTGCAACTTCTTTATCTTTGAGATAGCGCCATTTTCCCTTGGCAAGCCCCAAAAGAGTAAGGGGCCCCATCTTGGTTCTGATAAGCCGCTTTACTCTGTAACCTACAGCCTGGCATAACTGCTTTACCAAATGCTTTTGCCCTTCGTGAACCCCTATCAGAATTCGCAAAGAGCCCTCTTGACTATCCAGGAACCTTGCATAATCTACATCCACTTTTTTACCTTCTATGATTATACCTGAAAGCAAGGCAGCAATCTTCCTATTGTCTGGTATTCCTGATACTTCGACAACGTATTCCTTGATAACCCTATGCTTCGGGTGAGTGAGAATATAAGCCAGGTTTCCATCGTTTGTGAGAACCAGCAAACCCTCAGCATCCTGATCCAGCCGCCCTACCGGAAAAACTCTTTGCCTTACTTCCGGGATCAGAGAAAGCACAACAGGCCGGCCAAAAGGATCAGAGCAAGAAGACAAATAACCTTCTGGCTTATGGAGCATTACATAGACAGAAGGTTCTTTTTGCCTGACCGGCTTTCGATCAACACAGACTTCATCTTTTCCCGGAACTATTTGTTGTCCTAATACTGCCTGAATTCCGTTGACCGTAACCCGGCCTTGTTCAATCAGTTCATCAGCATGGCGCCGCGATGCTACGCCCGCCTGAGCTAAAAACTTTGAAATCCTCTGGGATCCTGTTCGGCCACGGGTACCACTCAAGCCAACCATCCCTCCGGACCTTTAGATCAGTCTTTCAAGCCAGGAATACAGTTTACCCGGCCCTTCCAGTATTATATCCGTACAAGGCGCAAGGGAAAGACCCCTTATATCCTCTATAAAGTTGTGCGGAGGTACATAAGTAGCTACGTACTTGCCTGTTCCTGACTGAGACGGTAAGTATGGGTTGACGGTAACCCCTAAGAGCTCAGTTGAGTTTCGTACCATTACCTGGCATCCAATGTTAGAAAGAGCACTTAGCAAATGTTCCCACAGCAATGCGTCGCCTGACAGCAAGAGCATAATAGGGTGGTCAAAGATAAACGTAAGTGATCTGGCTGCAGCCCCTATTTCCTGCCTCAAATCTAGTTCGTCAAGAGCTTCCTGCAAGACCTTTGGGTTTATTATGCCGTGAACTCGAATAACACTGATATTCTTGTTCCCGTTGAGACGCCATCCCAATTCCTGGCCCTGCCCGGCAAGAAACAAGCCTCCTTGTACGTCAATAAGTTCTTCTTCAAGAGCAGTTTCAGGCGTATCACAAGAGGTTTCACCATTACGACAGGTACCCTTGTGGGCCACAGGTAAAGACATAACCTTGAACACTGCGTTTACCTCTCTGGCTATTCGGTGGGAATCCTTACTCCTTGCAGCCCCTGTTGCCAGGATTAAGTAATCTGCCACCACCATAGGGGAAAGCCTTGAAAACGCCCCATCTAGTAAGACTGTAGCATTCTCCGGCGCGTAATTTATTACAGAAAGCAGATCCCTGGTGTTTGTAGGCCCTGCCAGAACAACCTTCCCTCCTGACTGGGCTCGTCCTGTAAAAATACGGCCAAGGGCACACCGGACACCTGTATCTTTCAAATCAGCGAAATTGGCAGGCGATGATTCCAAAAGCGGCAATGCGCTTGCCACCATAGCACCTTGAGGAACCAGCACTCTGGGTTTAGGCAAGCCTGTTATGTTATCAAAGTCCTCGCCATCATACCCGATGCTGGTAAGGAAGATATCGTGGCTCTTCTGGTGAAAGAACTTTGTTACTTCCAAAAGCGTAGTAGTTTTTCCGGTATTCTTGGCAGTACCTGAAATGCCAACAATAGTTCTCATATGATTCATCCACCATTTCTGAGTCGAAATCTGTATCGTTGCCCTGAAAAGGAGAACTACCGGTTAATAACGTCAGGGTTCCCCTCCGGAGCCCCAGTGTTTCTATTTTAAGGCAATGGCCCTCAGCATCTGCTGAAGGCCCTGCCCACAAATTCCTTATGCTGCCTACTCCTTTGCAGTGACAGTACCTTTGCCTGCCCTGCCAGGATAAGCCCCATCGTCTCTGTCCCCGAGAATACCTTCATAGAGCGAGGCCACAAAATCGCCACGCTTAGCGACATCCTGAAGCACCTTCAAGATGCCGTTTCTCAGATCATCTGTCATTTTCTCAGCGTTATTTGTAGCAGAAATTCCTGCATGGCCAAAGAACCTAAGAGCAGCTGCCGTTGCTTTCAGAGTGTCTACACGGGCAGGAGCCGTAATAGGCCCACCTGCGTAAGCCTCATCTGACGATGCGATGGTCACTGCTGTCCCACCTAAGTCCAGAGCCAATGCCGCATGAAGAGCTGTCATTGCCGAAGACTGGCACCTATCCTGCGTTTGGGTTAGAAAACCAACCGGAGCTCCAGGCCATATTGGAGCATCAATAATAGACGAAAGGGCCCTCATTTTCGCCACGTTGAAGTCAACAAAGTTATCTTCAGTTACTCCGGTAATGATGGCTTCAGGTGAATTTGCAAACAAGGGCTGTAGTAGCGGACGGCCTCCCAACAGCACTCCTGTAGTAGCCACAATCAACATGCCTGCAAATGCTTTAGCAGCAGGGACTCCGCAAAGTTCCTCGTTGGTGACTACGTCATAGGGAAGATTGTATTTAGCGGCCAGTTTCATAGACTCAACACCGTCTACAGCCAACCTTTCAGGATCGGTACCGGCTCCAAGGCTCCCGTAAACAATGTTAATCTTTGTAAGGTCAGCACCTGACAGGTGGGCCAACACCACTGTCTCAGGAGTATTGAGGCCTCTGTGAGCCCTTACCTGCCACATGGTTCCGGGAAGAAGTGCTTCTTTGATAAGTCTTAGATTGTCAAGAGTAAGGACTGTTCCGTCCTGCTGGTGACTCCATGCTTGCTCCAAGAGGCCTTCAGTCCTGGCTCCCCACGATGGGTCAAAATGGATTACGCCCCTTGCCCCCCAGGCAATACACATATTGCTATGGTACGCATCGAATTCAGGGCAGCCGGTCCCGTATTGCACGAATACGTTATAGTCGTTAAGTATGTCCTGTGTTCCGGGACATACCATTCTCTTTGCCTTGTCTCTTAATAAGCCAATTTCCTTGACCTCTTTTTCTGTAAGAGGCCGTGTATGTGATACAGGTTCACCTGTAAGGTACCACCGCTTAACTTCTCCTGATGTAAGATCTGCATATTTGCTGCGCAGAGTTTCTAGTTCTTTGGTTGCCCCCCGGCGCCTTGCATCTTCCAGTTTAAGCCTAAGATATGCCCTTTCGATTCCCGGGCTTGTGTGTTTATCTGCCCAATCTATGAGCCCCTGCGCTATTTGCGTACACAGATCGCCGATTTCTTTGTCAAGAAATCTATAAGTGAAACCTTCGGTGAGATGAACTTTGGCTTCAGGCCTGCTCCCACCAGTAAGCTTAATTTCCTTACCTTCTACATATGCCACTGAAGCCTCTACCGGAGTGTCAGGCCCAAACCCTGCATCAAACCCGAGCTCCTGTGCCATTTCAGGCCTCATGCTCAGGCCGCCTACTACAAGCTTGGTTGTCTCCCTTAATCCTGAAGCATCACAAAGGTCTGCAAATTTGGCCAGGAGTTCTGAAGTGCCGTAACTCAGGGCTCTGCTTACCATAAGGAAATCAGGTTTTTGTTCAGTGGCACGGGCAACTATTTCCTCAGGGGACAAATCAGGCGGCAGTAAGGTAACATTGTGTCCTCTGTCAAGAAGTTTTCTGCGAATAAGTTTGAGTCCTACGTCGTGGACAGGATCAAGAGGAGCTAGCAGAACACTTTGCGGCTTGGGCATGTTCTTATCTTCCTGCTTCATTGTGCTCCACCTCCTGGCTGTACCACCTGTAATTTGCTGCTGGCCTGTATACATAACCCCTTAGCCTGATTCTCACACCTGGGCCTCCCATTTCGCAAAACACAATATCGGCATCTTCAAACCCAAGTTCTGCCATCAATCTCAAACCCAAAGATTTTCCTTCTTCCAAATCGCTGCAAATAATAAAGGTTTCAAGGTCACATCCGTCAAGAATCCGGTCTTTGACCGACATCTTCTTTTCCCCCTTGAGGGCCTGCGATCTCTGCCCAATACTTATCTACGTCTCTAATCACGCTGGCAATATGATGAACCATTGCCTGTCTGGCGCCTTCTTTGTCCCTTTGCTTTACTTGAGCAAGAATGCGTCGGTGATCCTCAACCATTCTGGACCCTATTTTTGATCTAATATACTCTAAAGCCTGTCCCACCTGAGGATCATGGTGAATTACGTCAAGGGCGCTCATAAGCACCCGGTTTTTCCCGGCTTCGGCCAGGGCGCGGTGGAATTCAACGTCCTTTTCCACTCCTGAACCGCCCGAAAGGAGGAGATTTTCGTGCTCTTCAACTATCCTTTCAAGTTTCCTTATATCTCGTTCAGTTACATTCTGAGCTGCCAAATATGCAGTCTCAGTCTCGATTGCCCTTCGGGCAATGAGCACATCTATAAGTTCCTGGCGGTCACGAATTCTAAGGCTTTCAACAAAGGCATTGTGGGATCTGCTCCTTGCCTGAGTGTTCAACCACTCTCTGAGGGCTTCTTTACCCTCAGGGGTGATGACTCTGCCTCCCCTACCCTCAGGACGTACGTGGCCATTATCTTCCAGAGACCTTAAGAGCCGTCCGGCAGTTGCCTCAGATACTGTAAGGCCTTCATCCTGCATTAACCTGCTCAGCCTCCAAGCACCTATAGGTGCGGAAGACTCACCGACTATCTTCAGGGCTGTAAAATAGGACTCGTTATTGCCAAAGCTCAGAATCACCACCCCCTTAAACTCAGAATATTAGAAGAATCTTTACTCTTTCAGGAGTATAACTGCTTCCACTTCAACACAGCAGTCTAGAGGAAGCGATGCTACACCAACTGCAGCCCTTGCATGTTTGCCCTTATCGCCAAAGACCTCGCCAAACAATTCTGAGGCCCCGTTGACTACCTTGGGAGCATTTGTAAAGTCAGGTGTGCAAGCTACAAACCCTACAACTTTGACTATCCGCTCAACATTGTCAAGAGAACCTGCAACGCTTTTTACAGCCGCCATAATGTTAAGGGCACATTGCTTTGCTTCTTCGTAAGCATCTTCGATAGAAACGTCCTTACCGAGCTTGCCTGTTACCCGCAGTTTGCCATCTCTGAACGGAGTCTGCCCTGATACATATACCCATCTACCTGCTTTGACTGCAGGCACATATGCTGCTACCGGGGCAGGGACCTGGGGAAGGGTCAAACCCAGTTCTGCTAACTTCTCCTCAATCTTCATGTTGTGTACCTCCAATTGGTAAGTAATTTTGAACAGAACTATCTTTTCGCTCATCAACGATGAGTAGCCACCTATGATAATATCACTCATGTACAGGCTATACAACGGCAAGTCTATGCTGTGGGCTCAGGAGATCGGATAAACTCAAGCAATCCTGAAGTATAGGGAAGCCTGCCCTGTGGCCAAGGTGTTCCTATCTGTGATTTCTACCCTTAGGCAGTTATCTTGTCTGGGGTCTTCGTCGGCATAGCCCTTGACTGCCGCTAAGAAAGGATAGTGCCCTGGATCAACCTGCATTGCATATCTTCCGTTCTTGTCAGTTTGAGCAGTGTAAACATCATTGAAACTAGCATCTTTGAGATACACTGTAGCGCCTTCAATAGGATTTCCATCCTTGCCGGTTATATCCGCTTACTTGTTTTTTGCCTTTCAAGCCGCTTCCCCCATCTCGCCGGCAGCCTGGCCGCAATGAGGGCTGTGGCTGCTGCACAGCAAGGCTCCAGGCTCGGCAAAGTTCGGTCATTTCAAATATGGTTCTCTCTAAACAGTCTGATTCCTGCCTGAAAGGCTTCGATCTTTCATAAGCCTCATTCCGTTGGCAATCACCAGAAGAACGCTTGCTTCGTGAACCAGCATTCCTCCGCTTAAGAAAACAACCCGCCCTACTACTCCGGCCAGGAGCAGCAGCACTACAGCAACTGCGAAAACCACGTTTTGCCTTACAACATTCAGTATCTTTCGGCTCAGATCTATAGAATATGGCACCCTCTCAAGCCGGTCTGTCATAAGCGCAATGTCTGCTGTCTCTATGGCCGCCTGTGTCCCTGACGTACCCATTGCTATACTTACATCGGCCACTGCAAGAGCCGGGGCGTCGTTGATCCCGTCCCCTACCATTGCCACTACGTGGCCTTGAGATTGCAGTTGCTTAATTGCGTCAACTTTTTCCTGGGGTAAAAGTCCTGCACGCACATAATCGATTCCCAATTCCTTTGCTACCCGATCAGCAGAACCCAGGTTGTCTCCGGTCAAAATCATTGTTTTCTCTATACCTACCTTGTGCAGGCTTTCGACTAGGCCATGCGCTTCTGGCCTGATTGGGTCCTCAATTCCGATAACTCCAACCGCATTTCCTCCAAGAGCTACCAGAGCAGTGGTCTGGCCCCTTGCTTCAAGGCCTCTGATTACAGCCTGTTCTTGGTCAGACAGGTTCACATTCCTGGATTCAAGGAGTCTTCTGTTTCCAACCAGGATTTCGCCTTTTTCAGATACAGCAGTGGCGCCCAGGCCGGGTTCAAATACCCAATCTGTGGCCCGAACCGGCGATATATCATGTTCTCCGGCATAAGCCAATATCGCCGTTGCAAGGTGGTGTTCCGATCGCAACTCTGCTGCAGCAGCATATGCAACAATATCCTTCTCAGCCCAATGGCCGGAAGGGCCGGTATTATACTGCACTTCAACAGCGGTAGCCCAACCGGCAGTCCCGGCGCTGCCAGTTTCAGCGAAAGGAATGACCGATGACACTCTGGGCCGGCCTAGAGTCAGGGTTCCTGTCTTGTCGAACGCCACAACATCGACTTTTCCTATGCGCTCCAGCCGTTCGCCGCCTTTGATGAGAATTCCTTGCCTGGCTGCCTTCCCCAACCCTGCAACTACAGCCACAGGCGAAGCTACCACAAGGGCTCCCGGGCATCCTATTACCAGGAAGGTCAGGGCAATCTCGGCTTCTTTTGTCAACAGGTACAGGACTGCTGCAGCAGATATAACCAGTGGAGTGTACCAGCGTGCAAAGCGGTCAAGCATCTTCTGAACTTTCGGTTTTTGCTCCTGGGCCTCTGCCACCAGGTATACCAGTTTTGAAAAAGTAGTGTCAGGCCCAACCCGCTCAGCCACTACTTCAATATGGCCGTTCATGCTTACAGAGCCGCCTAATACATCGTCGCCTTTTCCAACTTCAATAGGCAGGGGTTCGCCTGTCAAGGCGGCAGTGT
Source organism: Bacillota bacterium (assembly GCA_040766745.1). GTDB lineage: Bacteria > Bacillota > Sulfobacillia > Fermentithermobacillales > Fermentithermobacillaceae > JAXGPX01. The sequence continues at coordinate 159,076 of JAXGPX010000001.1, read as the reverse complement.
CCAGGGAAGCCCTTCCGGAAACGACCTTGCCGTCAACAGGCACCTTATCCCCTGGAAGAACGATTACAATCTCACCGGCTTCGACCTCTTCGGCCGGGATAACTACGATTTCCTCACTTGTGTACCCGGCTTCATTTACCCGCTTCACCCTCGCAATTCTTGGTGCCATACCTACAAGGCCCCTCAGCGCTTCCCTGGTCCTGGCCAAAGTCAGGCTCTCGAGGTAACCCCCAAAAACGTACAGAAAAGTGACTGCGGCCGCTTCCCAAATCTCACCTATCCAAATGGCCCCGGCAGCAGCAATGGTAACCAACAACGGTATAGAAAACTGGCCTGCCATAAGCCTACCCCAGGCTTCCCGTGCTACCTGAACTCCGGCGATAATTGCTCCTACTAACATAAGCCGGTAGAAACCGGCAGAGTTCTTTCCTAACCAACGAAAAAGCCATGCCAGTGCTATAAGGCCCCCGGACAAGATCACTGTCAGGAGCTCACTCTTCCTCAATACCCAACCATGAAGCTCCTTAAGCCTGGATTCCATATTCCCGCCTCCCTTGCAGATACCACTTGGCAATTGCATATGTCATGCCACAAAGCCGGTGCTTTTTTTCTTCTAGACACTGCGCCCTGGAAGAACCGCGCCAACCCCTACGTTGAACTGCGCAATCATCTGCTTGATCTTATCTTCCGGCAGTTTTTCGTTGTCATACTCAATGTTAAGAATGCCTGAACCGAAACTGACCTTAGCCGACTTTACCCCTTCCATTTTGGAGAGTGCCTTTTCCAACTTGGCGGCACAATTAGGGCAATTGAGGTTTCTGAGCATAATCATCTGCTTTTTCATGCGAATACCTCCCATACATTTGAGTCTTATTTAAGCCTTGCTTGACGAAGCCCAATGAGCCTCACAGGTATGATGCCACAATAGAAAAATGTAGACATTGACGTAGATCAACTATTTTGAAGATGTTGGTGCAGTTTGCTAAGCCCTTGCCAACAGGTGAAGTTTCTCTGGGTCGAGGATTACCAGCAACCTGGCTCCTTCTTGCCTGATAATGCCCTGGTCTGCAAAAGCGCCTAATCTCCTGCTCAGTGTTTCAGGTGTGGTGCCTATCCTGGCAGCAACTTCTGCCCATGGAACAGGTATCTTGATTACAACGCCTGCGTCAGTCACATCACCATGCTCAGCAAGAAGTAAGAGTTCCCGGGCAAGGCGCTGCCCGACATCCTTCAACCCTAGGCCGGCTATGACCCCCTCTGCCTTAGAAAGCCTATGGGCAAGGGTTTCGGCTAGTCTCAAAGCCACGTCTTGGTTTCGGGCCATCAGCAATTGAACTGAGTCTCTGTGGAGTAGGCAAACTTCTGTATCTTCAGCACATATCAAATCACCTTCAAAAACAGCCTGAGTAAACAAGGCTAATTCGCCAAAAGACTCGCCGGGCCCTGCAGTTCTGACCACCTGTTCCCTACCTGAAGAGCTGGTATGCACCAGGTTCAATCTGCCCCTGGCCACTATGAAGAGATGTTTTACAGGTTCTCCTGCGACGGCTATTATCTGACCTTTGCGGTACTGCCTGTGCCTCATTGATTTTCCGAGTTCCTGTAATTCCTCTTGGGATAGAGACTGAAAAACCGGCACACCGGCTGCACACATGTAAGTGCTTTCCATAAGGGCCACCCCTGTCTTTCATATTCTGATAAACTGAGTTACGGCAGGGCCGTATCCACCTGCCTGCCCTGGCGCCGTCTCATCTATCAGAACCTTTCGAGTTTGATAACCGTCTCTATTATATTGGTTGATTTAGGCTCACAGGCAAGTACTGTTAGGGGGAAAGACTGATTTGGCGACTATAACAGGTAGATCTGCATTTTGGATTGCCGTTCTTACAATTGCAGGCATAGCGGCATTCTTGCTGCATATCGAGAACACTTCTCTTCAGGTAACACAGTACGAAATTACATTTGAAAACATGCCGCCCGAATTCGACGGCTTCAGAATAGCACTTGTTTCAGACCTTCATGGAAATACTTTCGGCCACGGCCAATCAGTTCTTGTGTCTGAGATTTCCCGGTTTGAGCCGGACCTTATTGCCATTTCAGGTGATCTATTTGATGAAAGGCCTTTCAGCTGGGGCCCTGCAATTGCCCTCCTTGAGGGAATACAAGGCCTGGCTCCGTTATATTACGTCACCGGTAATCACGAAATATGGTCGGGACGGTTTGATTCAGTCCAAGGGCTAATCGAGGATTACGGAGCCGTAGTTTTGAGGAACCAGGCCCAGGAGTATCCCAGGGGAAACAGCAAGATATACATAGCGGGATTGGACGATCCGTCAGTTTTCGGCTCCGAACGCCAAGAGCAAAAAAGCCAGTATGAGCATGCATTATCGCAGATCTCCGGCGACGTTGGAGCAGGTGCCTTTACTATTCTTCTAGCCCATAGGCCCCAACTCATGGGTACATATTCATCTAGTAAGGCCGATTTAGTGCTTGCCGGCCATGCACACGGAGGGCTCATACGGTTACCTGGAATAGGTGGCCTTATAGCACCTGGGCAGGGACTCAGGCCGCGCTATACTGCAGGATTGTATACAAAAGGCAATACTGTTATGGTCGTCAGCAGAGGCCTGGGGAACAGCGGATTTTACCAGGTAAGGGTGTTCAACCGGCCCGAACTGGTGCTTGTTACTTTGAGATGCAAATAAGCATTGGCTGCAGGCTACCTGGATTAGTCGCCCATCAACTGGCCGGGCTAGAAAATCATCATTTTCCATATGATAAAACCGGTAAGAAAACCGAAAAAATCTCCTATCAGGCAAGCTGCAAGGGCATGTTTTGACTTTCTAATCCCGACTGAGCCAAAGTAGAGGGTCACAACATAGAAAGTAGTATCAGTGGCACCTTGAAGGATCGATGCAAGGAGCCCAATTGGAGTATCAGGCCCGTGTGTCCGCAGAATGTCACCGGTTACAGCAAGGGCTCCGCTGCCGCTTATAGGCCTGGTGATTATCAAAGGGAGTACGTCAGCCGGTATACCCAAGGGCTTAAGTACACGGCTCAAATACCGGGCGGCAAGATCAAGCGCTCCTGAGCCTCTGAAACATGATATCCCTACGAATATAGCTACCAGGTACGGGAGAGTCCCCACAACGATTTTCAGCCCCTCTTCGGCACCCTTAACGAAAGTCTCGTATACTCGAACCCCTTTTGCCCAGGCATATAACGGTACACCAATAAGAAGAACAGGAAACGCATATACACCCAATTTAGCCAGAAAAAACATGTTCGTCACCTCCAGACTGAGAAATTGGGACAGTCCCTGCGTTTCATCTAGAACCGCTTTTTTGCTCTGTTTACCTCGGTGAAACGCTAGAACCGTCCCGGCGTTCCACCAGCCCCGTACCAGGCCTTCTTGTTCCGTTCAGGTGAAAAATTAGGACCGTCCCCGAATGAACCGGTGGGCTACTAGCCCTGCACATGTTGCTACCAGTCCGGCCACTGCTGTCGGCCCGGCGACTATGGCAGGACTCTCTGACCCCAGGGCTGCCCTGAGGGCTATAACACCAGATGGAAATATGCAGAATCCTGCCGCGCTTATGACCACAAGGGTAATCATTGACTGAATGCCTTGGTCCCGTTCCCCGTGGACTGCCTTAATCTCAGCCATGGCCTTCAGGCCCAGGGGGGTTTGAGAACTCAGCCCCAAGATGTTAGAGATCACAGTTGCTGATACAGCACCCATAACCCTTTCTCTGTCCCTTACATAGGGAAACAATGGCCCAAGAATAGGACGGGTAATCCTGGCCAGAACATCTATAAGGCCCGATTCATCTGCAAGCCGCTCAATTCCTACCCACAGGCAAAACATCCCTGCCAGGCTTATCATAAGCTGGACCGCATTATAAGCTCCATCGAGCACCGAGGACATCATGGCGTCTACGTTACCTGTGGCCAGCGCAACCACAGATCCGAAAATCATCATAAAAAGCCACACAGCATTCAAGGAATTCCACCTCTCTCATCTCTCCAAAGGTAAAGTCCAAACCACGAACTTTATACAAAATGGTAAAGTAGTTCTTTTCCTAAAGTATGTGGGTTCTTGAGCTGGAATGAGGCCAGAAGTGCCGGGTTATCCGGCGGAATTTTGATCTACGCGGCACTCTCCTGGAATAGGGGCCGGACTATCCGGCGTCCCGTAGGCTTGTGGCAAACCGGCGGGCAAGAGCCCGCCCCAATTGATGAGCGATTTGCCGAAAGGCTTCAACCGTGAAAACCGCGAGGTTTCGATCAGCCTCAAGGCTTCAATCACCTGCAAGATTTCACCCATCCGGCGTGTTCAATCAATTGGACTTTGACCCTTGCCCTGCTACCGCTGCTGATTTTGGGCCATGTGGGTTTCGGCAAACTCTATCATTCTCTTGACCATCTGGCCGCCGAGCCGGCCTCCAAGGTGGCCCCCGATAATGCCACATTCTCTGGAGGTCATATTAGGCCAGCCTACAGTACGGATTTTGTCGGCTAAGCCTAACTCCTCGGCAATCTCATACTTCATATTATCCAGATTGGCCCGGAGTTCATCTTCACCTCCACCCCTTATCATTCCTAGTTCCTGGGCGACTTCGTACTTCAACTGATCCAGTGCCCTGGCCGCGTCAGGATTCACCGGACGTCTTGAACGGCGTCTTCCCAGAACCATCCCTCCTTAGAGCGGTAGCTCAAGTAGTTTTCCCGGAAAGCGCCGTTCGTAAAATGGGACCTATGTTCTGTCGACTTGTAAGTACTTCCACAAACAAGTCCCCTGATTCTTGTAGTCTCTTGAGGGCAGTTTTTATATTCCATGACCGGGGAGTAACACGGTCCAGTTCATCCCACGAAACCGGTATCGAAACCGGGGCCCCATCTAATGCTCTTACGCCGTACACTGTCGAAATAGTCTGTCCCCGGGCATTCTGTGGAAAATCAATGTATACATGGCCATACCGGTCTTTGACTTTTCGCTCCAGAGTGACTTTTTCAGGATATGCCCCCTGTATTATGGTTGCTGCGAACTGTACAAAAGCCGCTGACTCTTTGTAGTCATACACAGGATCAATGGGTACATATATATGAACTCCTGTTGCGCCTGACACTTTGGGAAACCCTTTGATATTCCATTCATCGAGCAATTCCTTAACCATTCTTGCTACGATCACTACGTCTCGCCAGGTAGACCCCTCCGAGGGATCAATGTCAAATACTGCAAAGTCGGGATTTTCCAATGTCTGATACCTGGATAGCCATGGGTTTATTTCAATGACACCAAGGTTAGCCATCCAGACAAGGGTCTCTGTGTTATCGCAAAGCACGAAGTTGATATACGAATCTTTGTCCTTGGACCATACAGGCGCTATCCGAACCCAATCAGGAGTACCCTGAGGTGCATCCTTTTGGTAAAAACCTTCCTGAGAAATTCCATGGGGAAATCGTACAAGGGACAGGGGCCTGTCGCTCAGGTGAGGAAGCAGAAATTTGCTTATGGCTGCATAATATTCGATCAAGTCACCTTTGGTAAAACCTTCATTGGGCCACAGCACTTTGTCTAGATTTGAAATACTCACTCTGCGGTTGCCTACTGCAACAGAAACCCGCTTATCTCTTATACCTGTAATGCCTGCAGGCATTTGCTACCCCCTAACCTGTAACCTGACAGCAGTGTACGCCTGATGACGCCAAGGGCCGGTTTATAGCCCCATGTGCCCCCAAGTACACGGCACATGGCCCGCAAACCCAGTTGGGGCATTACCGCATACCCACAATACCTCGCAGCACAGGATGCCTGAGGCTGCCGTCAGGCGTAATCTCGGTATACTGGACCTGAACCCCAAAATACGGCCTGATCCAACGTACACGTCGCAGCAGAGTTTTTGGTAGTTTCCCCTGTACACATAACTCCCTAGTATCTTTAAGCAGGCCAAATGCTGCCAGCAACTCCTTTTCCATTTCTGTGTCCAGGCCTGATGATACGCGGCCAACCACCGCAAACAACCTATCCTTGCTACCGGTATTTAATAATGACAATCTGGTGCCGGTAGATAGGGCCGAACCAGACTTGTCTTGAACCTCGCGCCCAACCACCAAAGATCCGATTTCCCTTCCCGGAGAAGGAAGGTATCCAAGAACCCAAAACTCTTCTTCCTTGAAGTTTCTTATTTTCAACCAGTTGCGTGTACGCTTGCCGGGAAAATACAGACTGTCTTTTCTCTTTGCCATAACGCCTTCTAAATCTCTTTCCCTGGCGAAGCTAAACAGAACTGAACCATTGCCTGAATGGGATTCTGAATAATTGATAAAACCTTCCCACGAAAACAGTTCCAGTAGTAGGTCCCTGCGTTTAACAAGAGGCATCTGTATCAGAAACTGATCGTTTAGATACACCAAATCAAAGGCTACATATACTGCTGAATCAGGGTTTGATTTAAGATAGGAAAAATTGGGTGCGCCATTTTGAAATGCAACAATCTCACCGTCTGCAATGAGGTTTTTTGCTTTACTGTGCCGAACTGAATGGATAATAGACTCCAGCCCGGAAAACCGGTTATTTAGCGAATTACCGTTTCTGGACCTAAGGAATATATCTGAGTCTTTGAGGTACAGAAGGCACCTGTATCCATCCCATTTGATTTCATAAAGCCAATCACTGTCATCAAAAGGGCCGGGGCATGTTTCAGCAAGCATAGGGGAAACATCAGGCATTCCGGCAGGCATGGCTTTGCACAGGGGCATTTGGCCATGTATAGTTTCACCTGGTGTCACGTTCATGAACTATCACGTTCGTCGTCTGCAATAGTGGCCGCTTCTTCTCCGGCAGCCTTCTTTCGCCTACCTTTGCCTGGAACTGCCGGTTTATCAGTTCTAGCTTTTTCAACGCTACGCCTAAGGGCTTCCATAAGGTCAATTACCTGGGCGGGTGCCCTCTCTGGTTCTGCGATTATTTCCTTCCCCTGTATTTTCTTCTGTATAAGTTCTGCCATGGCTTCCTTTTGGCGGCTTTTGTACTTCTCAGGTTCAAAACCAGATGACAGGGCTTCGATCAGTGTGATAGCCAGTTTCTTCTCTCTTTCATCAGCACCCAGTTCTCCCGGAACCTTTAGTTCGTATCCCGCCCTTACTTCATCAGGCCAATACATTGTTTCGAGCATGATAAGATCCGTGCCGTAGGTCCTTACAACTGCCAGAGTCTCTTTTGCCCTAAGAGCCACTCTGGCTATTGCCACCTTCCCCTGGTCCTTCATAGACTCAAGAAGAAGCCTGTAGGCTTTCTCAGCCCCTTCCCGTGGTTCAAGGAAGTAGCTTCTTTCAAAATAGACAGGGTCTACGTCTGAGAGTCTGACAAAGTCCATGATTTCAACCTTATGAGCATCAGGCCCCGGCATAGACTCAAGTTCTTCGTCAGTCAACGCAACGTACTTCCCTTTTTCGTATTCGTAGGCCTTTACAATCTCCCCAGGTTCCAACTGATCCTGACAAACAGGGCACCACTTCTGGTACTTAACAGGAGAATTGCAGCGGGAATGTAGCAAGTTGAAGGAAATGCTTTTCCTCTCAGTAGCAGCATACAGTCTCACCGGTATGACCACCAAGCCAAAAGCCAGAGTTCCGTTCCATATCGGCCTCATGCTAGCGCATTCTCCTTATCCGGGCTCCTGAGCTAAATTCAGTGTAGAGGCTCAAAAATCTCATCTTCCTCTTTCCCGGCAACCGCCCTCTTATCGATAATGTCTGCAAATCTATCAAGCAAGTCAGGAGCTGCCTCCAGAAGCCGGTCATAGATGGCTCTGGAGTCTACAGGCAAAAAACGCACTTTCCCTTCGCCTACAACCAAAAATCCCACGGGTTTTACCGAAACCCCTGCTCCACTACCGCCTGTAAACGGCAGGTTCTCCTGCTGGCTAAAATCGGCTCCGCCACCCTGGCCTTGGGCGCTTTGGCCCTCGCCTTCACCTGCAATTTCGTCTCCCCCACCGGCCACGAATCCAAAAGTAACTCTTGAAACAGGTACAATCACAGTTCCATCCTTTGTCTCCACTGCATCTCCCACAACAGTGTTCACATCTACCATCGACTTCAGGCTCTCCATTGTAGTTTTCATTAGGCTCTCTATAGGATGGCCCATATCCTGATAACCCCCTTCGATTCTGAGCAATCTCGCACATGTTCCAATTCTGGTCCTAGTATTCCTCTTAAGACTCACAAATCATGACTTTCCCTGGCAGGCCAGGGGGCAAATACTCAATAGGCTCGTTGCTCAGGGCCTACTGACAATCACGTGTTTGGCAAAAAGCACAAATCTCAGTCCAGTCAACAAACTTACCCTAACCACAGTATCTACTTTTAATGCAAAGTACGGCATGTGATATACAGGAGCAAATCTAATACGGCAGGCTTGGTTCCTTCTAAACGGCTTTGCGAATATACCGCTCATTGCGGAAAGGCTGCCGCACAGCAGGGCAGTCTCGAACGGATCATCAAGGCCGATTCTCCCCTGAATCGACAGTTTTGCCACTTCCATGTTCTCGATTGCCTTATCAACCAACTGCTTGTAGGCCGCCACTGTCCCGAGTATCCTATGTTCAGTCTCCTCTGGCTCTCGCCTCGCTTTGCCGGTGTCTCTTTTTAAGTTTACAGCCTTATTATCCAGGCCCCTTTGAACACCTCTGACATTACCTGAAACCGCCCTAGCCTTTGCAGCCAGCCTGTTTTTGATAGTCTTGAATATCCAATCAAGAAGGCCTTGTTTCAAACCAGAGGCCTGCCTCTTACGTCTTTGCCGGAATATTGTAATGTAGCCAGGGAATAATGCAGGCTTAATTGACACCACAATCAAAGTGGTGTCTAACTCTGTATGCAGGTACATCTTAATCCAGGATGGCAGGTTCACAAGTAAAGCTACGATACATGCCAATCCAAATATCACCGGCACGACATAGAACCTAGCAGAGTACCCGGACATGCCAATCCCTTTCGCTGGAAAACTTCTCCGTTCTAGCATGTCCTTTATGCGGCAAACTATTAACGGGGCAGTAGTTCAAAACCCACCTGCTTCAACTTTGAGATGGGCCAGATGTCAAAGGAGGCAAATCAGAAATCGAGTTGAGGGATGCTTTTTTCAAAAATTCGTCAGTAGTGCCATAGAGTTTCGGCCTTCCAAGGGTTTTCTTTCGCCCTGTTTCCCTAATAAGCCCTTTCTCCAGAAGCGTATCAAGGCTGGCCTCAGGGTTTACGCCACGAATCGATTGAATATCCTGCCTGGTCACAGGCTGGCAATAGGCTATTATAGCCAAGGTCTCAAGGGCTCCTTTAGACAAAGGAACGGGAATCTTCCTGGAAAAAGCTTCTTTGATAATCTGGCCAAATTCAGGTTTGGTTGCAATGCGAAGGCCACCTGCAACCCTCTGGACGTATATTCCCCTGCCTGAGTATAGCTTGTCCAAGGTTACTACAGCCTCTTCCACTGCTTCTATTGAGACTTGAAGGGCGTCTGATAATTTCCCCACCGGTACAGGTTCATTGGAGCAAAATAGTATGGCTTCAACCAAGGCATCAAGTTTCAAGCAAAATCACATCCCCTTCACATCTCTACAACGTCACGTTTGGTCGAAAAGATAATGTCTCCAAAAACCTCAGGCTGCTTTGCAAAGACTCTTCTGCGCTTAACCAGTTCCAGCAAGACCAGGAAGTTCAAGATCGAATCCGGCCTGTTACTACTCATAAACAAAGAGAACCTGAGTACAGTGTACCGTGAGGCAAGCTTGTTTACCTCTCTCCAGAACCACCTCATATGATCGGAAAAATTCCTCTTGAGAACAACTACAGTTCGCTCCCGCGGTTTTATGCGGTCCTTAAGCGATTCCATTATTCCAAACAGGTCAGCCACTTCAATGGCCGCAGTTTCTACGTGGCCTGCCCCTTCAATTTGAGTAACAAACCCTCGGCTGAATATTGACAGAGATTGCTCCATTAACCTGCCGGTATTCTCAACAGCAGATACGAACTGGCCTTCTTCTAAGCATCTTTCCAGATTCTCTTCGTATTCCAGAGAATCATCTACCGGCTCTTCTTCGGCTTGCTCAGGATCAGCCATTGCTGACTGGGGCAGAAGCCACTGGACTTTTGCCAATACCAAGAATGACGCATCAACCAGCAGGCTGACAGAATCATCAAGAAACATTAGGCCGCCTTCAACCTCTTCACGCAGCCGCCTGCAAAGGGGAGTCAGTTGTAATACTGCCATCTTGTATACACCATCAAGGCCTGAGAAGCAAGAGAGACAGGCTCATGCCTGCCTTTTGCGCCAGGCGTATGTAGCCTGTTACCAAAGGCTGCATAATGGATGGAATGATACCTAATATCAAGAGAACAGCCAGAATTACAAAACTATAGCGTTGAAATTCATACCATAGATTCTGAGCCCTGTAAGGTATATACAGTTCAAGGATGCGGGATCCATCTAGAGGTGGAATGGGAATAAGATTGAATATTGCAAGCCCGGCATTAATCCAAGCGGCCACATCCAGGACAGTTGGAATATAAGCCCAGGCACCTGAGAAATTCCTAAACGTAAACAGCAGAATGGTTGTGATTTCAAGAACAAAAGCGGTTATAAGATTGGCAACCGGGCCTGCAAGGGCGATTTTGGCCATATCCTTTCGGGGATTTCGCAACCGGTATGGATCAACAGGTACAGGCCTGGCCCATCCAAACCCAAAAGCTAAAAGCATCAAGGCGCCGACTATGTCAACGTGAACCCATGGTTCAAGGGTCATCCTTCCGGACAACTCTGCCGTATCATCCCCAAGGTTATATGCCATCCTGGCATGGGCATATTCATGAACACTCAATGCCAGGAGGAACCCGGGAAGACGCAGAATCAGCCGTGTAAAGGCACTAGGCATAAATCCGCCTCCTCAGTCCATATTACCTGAATTCTAACACAATCTGGCAAGACAATCTCATATGGCAGCAGAAAAACAGACTCTCCTGGAAGATTGCACCCATAAATAGGTATTCAGCCGTCATCTATTATACCAAATAGGGCTGACCAAAAGTTCTCTCAACAAGTGACTAAAGCACCTAGTTGACTAACCCTTGGGATTGAACAAGACGGCCATGAGGTATCCAAATAATATGGCTGTGAGAAGCCCTGATGAGGTGGCTCTGAGGCCGCCGGTCAAAATCCCAAACGGCCCGATTTTAGCAGCATCTTCTAACATGCCCGTAACCAGTGTATGCCCAAATCCGGGTAGCGGAATGGTTGCACCTGCACCTCCGAGTTTGACCAAGGGGGCATAAAGGCCAAGGCCTGACAATACAGCTCCAAGGCTAACGGCTGAAACCATGACAATGGCAGGATTTGTCTTTGTGAGATCCATAGCCAGCTGAGCTATTGCACATAATATTCCGCCGACGATAAATGCCTTGATATAATCCATCTTCTATGGCCTTCTTCTAAGCCCCCATCCTTCAATTGCCGGACAATACCTCTGCTGTAGCCGGCAAGAGTATCATTCCCCGCTAATAACAGATACAGCATGTGCTACAGAAGGAATTGTCTCGCCCTGCTGACACGCAGTAGGGCTATGCAGAGCGCCTGTAGCGACAAGCAGAATCCGCCTGAGTTTCCTATCACGCAGTTCCCGCCATACTTTTCCCGAGAAAACACTTGCAGCGCAACCACAACCTGAACCGCCTGCTCCGATTTCAGATGTCATTTCGTATATCAAGAGGCCCGAGTCCTGGTGAACCCTGTCGACGTTAATCCCCTTATTTCGTAAAAGGTGCCTGCCGACTTCTGAGCCGATTTTTCCCAGATCTCCTGACAGTATAACGTCATAATCTTCAGGGCTTCTTGACATATCCTGCAGGTGGCGCCATACAGTATCTGCAAATGCAGGGGCCATTGCAGAACCCATATCGTTGGCGTCAGGAATCCCTTGGTCCTGCACCCGGCCTATTGTGACTGCCTCAACCCTGGGCCCCTGCCCCTTTGCCGCAACTACGACGGCCCCGGCCGCCGTTGCCGTCCACTGGCTGGTCGGGGGTCGTTGGTGCCCAAATTCAGTCGGATACCTAAATTGACGCTCGGCAGAATCGTGGTGGCTGGAGGATGCAGCAACCGCATACCTTGCAAAACGGCCGGCAGTAAGAAAAGAAGCCAGTCCCAAACCTTCAGACATAGTAGCACATGCCCCATATATACCTAAGAACGGAATATCGTATTCCCGGGCCATGTAGCCTGAAGATATGATCTGGTTCAGCAGATCCCCGGCAATGAGAAAGTCTACCTGGGATTGATCGATCTTAGCTTTTGCCATGGCAAGATCAACTGCGTGTCTTAGCATCTTCGACTCTGCTTTCTCCCATGAAGTTTCTTCGAACAATGTGGTGCTGTATACCATGTCAAACAGATGTCCCAACGGCCCCTGTCCTTCCCGGGGCCCAACCACAGCAGCAGCCGAGATCACTACCGGCATGTCAGAAAACACGCAGGTAGATGAGCCTTGACGGTGGAACTCCAAGAGCAAGCCTCCTGTTTCCTTATAACTGCAAGTATCTGTGATTTACCTGAAAACATAAAGCCTGAGAACAGAAACAATTGTCGCTGTCAGCGAAGCATATACGATTACAGGGCCTGCAACCTGAAACATCCTTGCAGCAACACCAAGCACGAACCCTTCTCGTTTGTACTCCATGGCCGGCGATACTACCGAGTTAGCAAAACCTGTAATTGGAAGCGAAGCCCCCATTCCTGCCACCCTGGAAATTCTGTCGTATACCCCCAGCCCTGTCAGAAATGCGCCTGCAAAAACCATTGCCGATGAAGTCATAGAATAGGCCTGGGTTAAGGGTATCCCTTTACGAACCAGGTACGTGAGCAGGGCCTGGGCTACTGTGCATATCAAACCGCCTACAAGAAAAGCGAGTATTATATTGCGCTTAACCGGGCGCCTGGGACGAAAATCCTCGAGGAGTATTGTGTAGGCCTCTTCCTCACGTATGTTGGAGCGTGTCACAACATCTCATCCATATACGCTACTTTTACGTTAGCCTTGTATTCCACAATCTCGCCATCTCGCACATTAGCGGTCCAATTTAGAATCTCTACTCCGCTTATGTTCGGTACTTTGGAAGCAGCCTCTTTTACTGCCTGAGCAGCGGCATCCTGCCAATCTCGCTTCGATTCTCCCACAAGTTCCATTACTCTCACTACGGGCATGCAAAAAACCCCTTTCAGAAATTGGTTTATGGGCTGTCTAAATCCCTGCGTCCCGTAGTATCTCCCTTAACCGCTAAAATGAAACGTCATCCTTACCCTGAAGAGTTTGCCGCAAAAGAATCAGGGCTCTCTTCTCAAGCCTGGATACATGGGCCTGGGAAATCCCTAGTTCCCTGGACACCTCGTACTGTGTTTTCCCCTGGAAAAACCTGCCCTCGATTATTGCCCTCATATCATCATCAAGCCTTGAAACTGCTTCCTTAACATCAAACGAATCTGAATGGGTTTCGGGGTCAAACGTACGAACTTCTGTGGCAGCGCTTTCAGAAGCGTGAGGCAAGTCGTCAAAGTACAAAACCGGTTGGGTTGCATCAAGGGCCTGACATAACGTATCTATATCAATGCCTAACTCCTGTGCCAATTCTTCCACTGAGAGTTCTTTGCCGGTCTCTGCCTTTCTCATAGATGACAAGCGCCTTGCTGCCAAAGATATCTCTCTAAGGCGCCTGCTAACTTTCACTGCCCCGTTATCACGCAGGTACCTTCTTATCTCTCCCAGAATCAGAGGAACCGCATAAGTAGAAAATGCAACTCCGTATGAAGGATCGAACCGATCTATTGCTTTCAGAAGGCCAATGGCGCCTAATTGGAACAAATCGTCTTTATCTAGAAGCCCTGAGTACCTTCGAATGCATGACCAGATAAGGCCCGTGTTTGCATCGAAAAACCGTTCACGGGCCGATGTGTCCCCCTTCTTAATCCTTTCAAACATCCCGGCGTCTATTGACATGGATTCTTTGCCATCCTTACCCTGGTCCCATGTCCTGGAGCCGATTCAACTGAAAGGTTGTCCATAAATGACTCCATAAATGTAAACCCCAGGCCCATATGATCCGGCATTGTAGTGAACCCGGGCTGCTTAGCTTGGTCCAGGTCATCAATGCCCTTGCCATGGTCGTCAACTGTTATTTCAATACCCTGTTCGTTATTCCTAATGGAAACCTCAATGAATCCGGAAGAATTGGGATATGCATGAAGGACTGCATTTGACACTGCCTCAGATACTGCAACCTTAATCTCTTCGATATCAGATATGGAAAAGCCGTAAAAAGAAGCAAAGGTCGCGGCTGCTATTCGAGCTATGGAAACGTTTGATGATATGTTTGGGAATCTTATGAAAACCTCATTGCTCATACCAATCCGCCTCCTCCGGGGTTTTCACTCTGGCCCCTTTCGGCCAGTTTAATTGCTTCTTCTTCCGTTCCGCCAATCTGAAACACAGGCAACAAGCCTGCCATTTCCAGCATTGATATTACCTTTGGGGCAACATCTGACAGGATAAACCTTCCACCCCACGATGTGACGGTCTTGTGGCGGCCCAAAATCACGCCTAGGCCTGTTGAATCTACGAATGTGAGATCTTTGAGGTTAACGACCACATTTGGAACTGCAGATTTCCTCAGTTCATTGTCCATAAGATCACGAAACCTTGCGGCAGATGAAAGATCGAGTTCGCCTGATACCCTGGCCACAAGGCATGAAGGCGTTCTGGCAAAAGTGAGATGCATGCCCTCGCACCGCCTTTGCTAATTTTTTCCTTAATACTATTCGACGGTTTGAGGGCAATTCCTTTTTAGCGTCCGATCATAAAGGACCTGATGTATCGTATTGCATAATCAAGAAGGTTGGCACGCTCCACATCTGTCTTTGATACCAGTGGCAGGTTGGCCACTAACTCTCCGTCGATTTCCACTGCCATTTCTCCGACTTTATCTCCTTTTTTTACCGGCGCAGTGACCTTTTCAAGATTGATTGTCCTTTTGACTTCCCCGGGCTTGTTCTTGGTTATGGTTACTGCAAACGGTTCCAGGCTGATAACTTCTGCTAGATCAACTCTGCCTTTATGCACTCGCACTTGACATACAGATTGCCCCTTGTCAACGATCTGTACAGGCTTGAAGTTTGCAAATGCCCAATCAAGAAGCCTCCATGCGTCGTTTAGCCTTTGATCAGGGGTCGAAGCTCCCATTAGCACCACCATAAACCGGGAGTCCCCCCGCTTAGCCGTGGCCGAAATACAATAGCCAGACTTACTGGTCATTCCGGTCTTTAATCCATCTGCACCATCATACAGGTAAACCAGCTTGTTGAAGTTGGTCAGCTCATTTTTTCCTCCCCTGAAAGGGGCCTGGTAGATTCTAGTGTAGTCAAGCAGATGTGGAACTGTGGCCGCATGCCTTGATAAGATCGCCATATCCATAGCTGTGGTATAGTGGCCTTCTTCATCAAGCCCATGGGGGTTTTTGAAATTTGTGTCGGTCATGTTCAGTTCCCTGGCTCTGTTGTTCATCCTCTCTGCAAAACCCTCAACAGTGCCTGACAAAAACTCTGCCACCACCACTGCCCCGTCATTTGCCGAGGCAACAGCCACGGCCTTTAGCCACTCGTCAAGGGGCATTGATTCACCGGGTTCGGCCCATACCTCTGTCCCACCCATCTCCCACGCGTTCTCTGAAGCCACTGCCTCATCAAGTAGGCCCACCGTCCCCGAGGCAACGTCCTCTAGAGCCAGGACAAGGGTCATGATCTTTGTAAGGCTGGCAGGCATTCGCCTGCTATAGGCATCCTTCTCAAACAACACAGCACCTGAAACCCCGTCCATAACTACACAAGACGGTGAATCTACACGCGGAGCCGGAACTGTGTCAAGGCCCAATACAGCGGCACTGGCGGTTTGCATATTACCTGCCATAAGACTGACAGATATAAGCACAGCAAAGGCCAGAAAAAGAGAAAACGCTCTCATACAGCGTTTTTTCCTGTTCGGCATCATATTTATCCCTCCTGGGTTTTCATATCCTACTCTTAGGATACCTGCCAGGGCAGAGGGTTATGAGCGACAGCCTATGCTCTTGGATGGCTTTTGGCGTACACGTCCTTGAGCCGGTCTTTGGTAACATGGGTATAAATCTGTGTTGTGGAAATATCGGCGTGGCCTAACATTTCCTGGACAGCGCGTATGTCTGCACCGTTTTCCAATAGGTGGGTGGCGAATGAATGCCTTAACGTATGAGGGGTAATCTCTTTGTGTATCTGAGCCTGAACAGCGTATTTCTTGACGATTTTCCAAAAACCCTGCCTTGTGAGCCTTCTCCCATGGTGGTTCAAAAACAAAGCCTGTTCCCTGGGATTAGAAACCATTTTCGGGCGTCCCAGTTCAATATAGGACTTCAGGGACTTTACTGCGATCTCTCCCATTGGGACCACGCGTTCCTTTGAACCTTTCCCCATACAGCGGACAAAACTTTCTCGAAAGTCTATGTCTTCCAGATTCAGGTTGACTAACTCGGAAACACGTATGCCGGTCGCGTATAGAACCTCAAGCATTGCCTTGTCGCGCCTCCCGGCAGGGTTGGAAGTGTCTGGCTGATTGAGAAGCCTCTCTACCTCCCCTACAGTCAACACTTTGGGAAGCTTTCTTTCCAGCCTGGGTGAAGACAAATCGTCAGTAGGGTTTTTGGCTACATAGTTTTCTTTTAGCAAAAACTGATAAAATGCCTTTAGAGCCGCCAACCGCCTGGCTATAGTGGCCGTGGCCTTGCCTTGTTTTCTCAGGAACATAAGGTATGCAACTATGGTTGCCTGAGAAGCGGTTTCCAGGGTCTGAGAAGTATCTTCAGCAAGAAATCCGTGGTATTGCCTAAGATCTCTCCCATAGGATTCTAAGGTATTAGTCGCAAGGCCCTTTTCGTGGCCTAAATAATCAATGAACTCCTGGATTAGGCTTTCCATGGGCAACCATCCTCCCCCTTAACCCAACGTCTTTCACCAAGTAATAATTTCGACCAACAATGGATAAACCCTTCGCTTCTTCTATGTTTCCCTTCAATCGGCTGAATATCCTATCGAAAGAATAACCTTCCTTAATAAGTCTTATGTCAGTTTGCCTCAAACTATTCGGGAACATGTCAACATATTACATTGTTAAAAGTAACCTGAAATTCTTCTGAGCAAGAAAGGAGAAACGTATGCTTCAACAAGGGACGACAACGGCAAAAGTATTCCAACAAGGGCAAATCTCCAGGTATACTCTGTACTGAGTCTGACTAACCCTCCATGAGCCCAGGGGCGTTCCTTGACCAGCATAACTGAAAAGGATACAGACATAGCCGAGAGCAGCACTGAGGCTGGAAGGGCCACAAGGTTGTGTGGCAATATTCCTGATGCAAACACCAAGAACCCACCTGAGGCTACCTCACGAAGTACAAAGGCCGAGCTGAAACCAACTGCAAATCCTCTGATAAACAGCATGATACACGTAAGTGGGGCACCAATGACAGCCAGGCCAAAAGCCCAAATCAATGCGCAAGTCTTAATGTTTTGAGCAAGAGATAACCTGAAGATAATCGCCGGTTCAAGTCCGGGATTAGAAATCCCTCTCATGAATACCTCAAGATAAGATACTAGTTCTGCCTTTTCATCAGGTGAAAGAACCCTTAATCCGAGAACTCCCATAATAATTCCTGATATAAGCAGTAAAGAACACAATACCATTGGAGATACAATGGTGCTTTTTTTCATGGCCCTGCCTCCAAGTGTTTTCTGCATAATTAGGTTCGAAAAAACTTATGAGACAGGGCCACCAAGTTATTCTAATTTTGAAGATTGCTCCGGTTCAGGTTCGACTTCAGGCGTCAGTTCAGGCTGTTCCGAAAAACCTGGTACTTCAGAAGACTGCTCATCGGCCGCCTTTTCCTTGCCTACTGCCTTAAGGGAACCTCTCTGGGGTAAAACCTCCAGCCTCCGGTTCATGGCATCCAGAGTGGCACGGACAGAGGCTTCCCTGGCCTCTCTTCGAACCAGGGCAGATCCTAGGAGTTCCTCATGGTTTCTTTTGGGTGTAACTAGAC
The DNA here is from genome assembly GCA_040766745.1 of Bacillota bacterium. Lineage (GTDB taxonomy): Bacteria > Bacillota > Sulfobacillia > Fermentithermobacillales > Fermentithermobacillaceae > JAXGPX01. The sequence goes on along the minus strand of JAXGPX010000001.1, from coordinate 140,914 downwards.
CTACCAGTACAGCTACAGCCTTCTTGTGGCCTACGCTGACCAGATTGACATCGTCTACGAAAAACGCGTTAGGCGGTTCAATTGTGAGGTTGACGGCGAGGCAGGTTGCCTGTGCTACTCCGGAAAGAAGGGAAATCTCAGTTCCGTCTGCTTCTACCTTGCCACTGTAGGTAGCCACCTGATCCTCCTGGCTCCGTTCAAGGGTGACACACACCTCACTCTTGCTCGTTCTTGCATCGCTTTTTACCTCTAATCCCACATACCTCAAGCGCCCCTGCGACGCAGGTAAACTTGTCTTCACCTGGGCCACAGAGACTTTTCGGCGGTCTACGGTTATGTCCCATTGAGCTTTTAAAGCGCTCTGCACATCTCGTACGATCTGCTTTGGGCTGCGATCCAATCCGGTCAAGATGTGTATTTCTTCTATTGCACCCCAGTCATTTACCACAACACGGGCCTTCTGGATACCGGGAAGGCATACAAGAAGCTCCTCCACGTCCTTTACACTGACTATCCTCTTGGTACTCACTACTACCCCTCACAATCTAACCCCGACTAACTCCAACATCGGCTACTTCGATTTTCGAGCCAAATCAAACCCCCGTTTAAGGGCCTTTACGTTAAGATCAAGAAGGTGGTGGTATTTCTCCTGGATTACTTTGGGCATGATTTCGATTACTGTGTCAAGGCACACTATATCTTGAGCTCCCAATAGACTCCCTAGGCAAACCATGTTAGCCACCCGTTCCGAACCCAAGTTTTCGGCCTCTTCATTGGCCGGTATACTGTAAAAATCAATGTCCTCACGAGTATTTTCGACATTAGCAAGATTTGAGTTAACTACAAGACAACCTCCGGGCACCAAGGCCTTGCTGAATTTCTCATAAGACGGCAAATTCATTGCAACAACAGCCGTAGGTTCTGAAACTACCGGTGAGGCAATAGGCGTATCAGATACACACACAGAACAGTTTGCTGTTCCCCCACGCATTTCAGGGCCATATGAAGGCAGCCAAGAAACTGCCTTTCCTTCTTGCATTCCTGCATAGGTAAGGAGGGTACCGATTAACATGACTCCCTGACCGCCGAATCCTGCCATAATAACCTGGTGACTCATGCTACTTTCCCTCCTTGCAGGTGAATTCGCCCAATGGGTAAGCCGGAATCATCTGGGCCTCAAGCCACTTGAGGGCACTCACAGGAGTCATTCCCCAGTTGGTTGGACACGTTGATAATAGTTCTACCAAGGAGAACCCCTTACCTTCTATCTGATTAGAGAAAGCTTGCTTGATTCCCTTCTTGGCCCTCAGAATGTTTGCAGCGTTATGAAGGGAGAACCTGGCAATATAGTATGCGCCCTCAATTGTAGCCAAGAGTTCAGACATCCTCAACGGGTATCCCTGGCTGACAGGATCCCTTCCAAAAGGAGATGTGGTTGTCTTTTGCTCCGGAAGGGTAGTGGGAGCCATTTGCCCTCCGGTCATTCCGTAGATAGCGTTGTTGATGAAAATTATAGTGATGTTCTCGCGCCTGGCTGCCGCGTGCACTATTTCAGCCGCGCCTATCGAGGCAAGATCCCCGTCTCCCTGATACGCAAAGACTATTCTGTCAGACAGTACTCGCTTGATACCTGTAGCCACAGCAGGAGCCCGGCCGTGTGCCGCCTGCTGAAAATCGATGTCGAAATAATTGTAAGCAAACACTGAGCACCCTACTGATGCCACACCAACGGCCTTTTCTTGAATTCCCAGCTCATCGATGGTTTCGGCCACCAACCTGTGGGCTATGCCATGGGTGCATCCAGGACAGTAGTGGGTTACAGTATCAGTTAGAGATTTCGGGCGCAAATAGACAGGCTTCATAACCCTCCACCTCCTTGTATATTGTCAAGACGATCGGTCACTGTAGGCTGCTTGCCTGAAATCATATCCAATACACGCTTCTCAATGTTCCTAGGAAGAGGAATTGCTCCCCCTGTCCTACCGTAAAAATACACCGGTACCGTGCCGGCAACGGCCAGCCTCACGTCTTCAACCATCTGTCCCGTAGACATCTCTACACACAAGAATCCCTTGGCTCTATCCAAAACTTCGGAAAATGCCTTCTGTGGGAATGGCCAAAGGGTAATTGGACGGACCAGGCCAACCTTTACTCCTTCTTTGCGCATCTTCTCAACAACAGACAGACAGATCCTGGCCACGGTGCCATATGCCACAAGGAACCAGTCTGAATCATCGCCGTATTTTATTTCATACATTACTTCTGCCTGCTCCATACGCCGGTACTTCTCAAAGAGTTTCCAGTTATGGGCGTCGAGAACCTCGGGATCCAGGTATATCGATGTAACCAGGTTTGCGCTTCGCCCTTTATTTCCCGTGGTTGCCCAGGGCTTGGGAACAGGCCCGGTTGCACTGGATACGTCAGGGAATACCACCGGCTCCATCATCTGGCCTATCATTCCGTCGCCCAGGAGCATGACCGGATTACGGTACTTGTCAGCTACATCAAAAGCTTTCATCATAAGATCGCAAGCTTCCTGAATGGTAGACGGGCCGTACACCAAGAGCCTGTAGTCGCCATGGCCGCCTCCTCTAGTGGCCTGAAAGTAGTCTGATTGGGATGGCTGTATACCCCCAAGGCCGGGGCCACCTCTGGATATATTCACAATGACACACGGAAGCTCTGCCCCTGCCAAATACGAAATACCTTCCTGCATCAATGAAATACCAGGACTAGACGATGAAGTCATGACCCTGCCACCGGCTCCTGCGGCTCCATATACCATGTTTATTGAAGAAACTTCACTTTCTGCCTGTACAAATGCTCCTCCAGCCTGTGCAAGCCGTTTAGACATATACTCTGGAATTTCATTCTGGGGAGTAATGGGATATCCAAAGAAAAACCTGCATCCTGCACGAATCGCAGCTTCGGCAATAGCTTCGTTGCCTTTCATTAGGATTGGTTCAGCCACTATGATCACCTCCTGTTTGTTTACCTGAATACCTCGATAACGGCATCGGGACACATTCGGGCACAAAGGGCACAGCTTATGCACAACTCCTGATCACTATCTTCTACCCATGCAGGGCGGTACCCCAGCCGGTTAAGTTCGTCTTTTAGTTTGATGATCTTCTTCGGGCATACCTCCAAGCACAATTCACAGCTCTTGCAGTTGTCTTGTCTGAAAATGACCCGTTTCTCCAATCTATTCCCCCCTCTCTTCTCCTCCTGCGCCTCTAGGGCGTGTCGACTAAGCAGAGGGCATGTATATTCTTTTTTGCTCAAGGGCTTTTCTGATTCTGTCTTCAGCCAGCGCATTTGCAGCTTGATTGGTACCAATTTCACGCTCTTTGGCTATTTGGAATACTCTGATCAAAATGTCATATATTCTGGATACCTTTGACAGGGCCAAATCCCGATTATAGCCGCCTGGGGCCAACTCGCAGGCAACGTTAATGACTCCACCGCCGTTGGCCACAAAATCAGGAGCGTAAAGTATGTTGTGATTGGCAAGCGCCATGGCATGCCGTTCTTCAAGGAGCTGATTGTTGGCACTGCCGCATACAATCTTGGCCTTGAGCCTTTCCACAGTTTCATCATTGATAACGCCTCCAAGGGCACACGGAGCAAAAATATCGCAGTCCAGATCGAAAATATCTTCTGGTGATACAGCACGGGCGCCCAGTTCAACAGCCTTTTGCACTTTTTCAGGGAAAATATCGGCTGCGTAAACTTGCGCTCCTGCCTCAAGCAGCCTTTCGGTAAGAAAATACCCTACGTTGCCAACTCCTTGAACTGCAACTTTTCTTCCGGCTAGGCTTTCGTTGCCAAATACTTCTCGTACACATGCCTCCATAGCCCTGAACGTGCCAAACGCTGTTATTGGAGACGGATTCCCACTGGTTCCGGCAAGTCCTACAACATGGTCTGTTGCTGACTTTATGATCTCCATGTCGTCAGTTGTCGTGCCTACGTCCTCAGCAGTGATATACCTGCCGCCGAGGGTGTTTACGAACTTTCCAAAAGCCCGGAAAATCTCTTCAGTTTTGTCTTTCCTGGGATCGCCGATTATGACAGCCTTGCCTCCACCAAGGTTAAGCCCCATTGCAGCGCTCTTGTAGGTCATGCCGCGCGCCAACCGCAGTGCATCTGTAAGAGCCTCTTCTTCTGACTTGTAGGGCCACATTCTTGCGCCTCCGAGAGACGGCCCCATAGTGGTATCATGAATTGCAATTATGGTCCTAAGGCCTGATACTTTGTCGTAGTTGAAAACCACTTGCTCATACCCATGTGTCTCCATTGAGTTGAATACAGCCATATGAATCCCCCTTCTTACATGTTGGTTTTCCGGCAGGTGAGGCAAACCCGTATACCTGCTGATAACAGTAGAAAGCAAGAATCATGCCAGATTATAGATGTATCTGCAATTCATTGGAAATGAGAGCTTAGCCTTGCAGGCTGGTAGAGAAAGGAGGTTTTCGATACAGAGTCCAACTCAAGAGTTGTGCAACCAAATGCATATAGGCATGACCATGCCTGCAATAAACTGCGCATAAACTTTGTCGGTTTTTTCACGATCAGACGGGAAGAATAATCTCTATGTTTTCGTAAGGCCGTATTTCTGCATTTTGTAGTAAAGGCTTCTGATGCTGATATCCAGCAATTTAGCCGCGCGAGTCTTGTTGTAGGAGGTTTGCTCCAAGGCACGCCTGATTGACTCAAACTCTGCCCGTTCAATAGCCTTGCGTAATGAGCCTACCTCGGAATCTGCAGAACCTGTTGATGCTTCCGGTTCCTGCTGAGGCCGGTAGACTCCCCACCCCAGGGGAGGAAGATGCTCTGCTCCTATGATTTCATCCTGGTATTTCATGTTGATAATGGCTCTGCCCAGCACATTTTCCAGCTCTCTTACATTGCCGGGCCATTTATGGGATTTGAGCATCCTCATGACCTCATCGTCTACTCCGGTTACTGATCTTCCATAGCTCTGGTTGAGTTTTCGTAAAAGGTGGCTGCATAACCCCGGGAAATCCTCTGGCCGCTGCCTGAGTGGCGGGATGAAAATCGGAATCACGTTGAGCCTGTAATACAGATCTTCCCTGAAGTTTCCTGATGCAACCATTTGTTCAAGTGGGACATTGGTAGCAGCTATTACCCTTACGTCTACAGGCGTCGGCTTTGAATCACCTATCCTCATAATCTCTTTTTCTTGAAGTACCCGGAGGAGGCTTGCCTGGGCCGAAAGATCCATGACTCCGATTTCGTCAAGAAATAACGTACCGCCGTCAGCTTCTTGAAAGAGCCCTTTTCTGCCGCCTTTTCTAGCCCCTGTAAAAGCCCCTTCTACATATCCAAAGAGTTCTGATTCAAGAAGGCTCTTAGGCAACGATGCACAGTTTACCCTTACAAAAGGCTTACTACGCCTTGGTGACGCCCGGTGAATAGCATGGGCAAACAGTTCTTTTCCGGTACCGCTTTCGCCGCGCAACAAGACGGTTACAGGGGTTGTGGATACACGCTTGGCTTGTTCAACTGCCTGTATCATAAGGGGGCTTTCTGTTACAACATCATCAAAGGAATACTTGGGTTCAAAACCACGTACTATGCTCTTGATTCTCTCTAGTTCGTCAGTTAACTGCATGATTTCGGAGACATCGCGAATCACAGCAACACTGCCCTTGAGTTCTCCGTCTACAATAACCGGGGCACCGTTTACAATAACCGGGCGTTTCATGGGCCCTACTTTCATTCTGGCATTTGTAACAGGCTTCTTGGTTCTCAACACCTCAAGGTGGACGCTTTCGCCTTCAGCAATATCGACTGTAGCAGGGCGCCCAATAATGTCCTGTTCCGAAAACCCGATAAGCCTTGTATATGCAGGATTGATTAATAGGCCGTTGCCAAATTGGTCTACTACTGAAATTGCGTCCTGAGTAGACTGGATCACTGCAGAAAGCAAAGACTTGATTTGTTTAAGGTTCGTGATCTCCTCAGCAAGGTCTCTTAGCTCTGTAATGTCCCTAAATACAGCTACAGCCCCAACCAGATTGCCATTGAGATCCCTTACAGGGACTCTGTTAGTTACCACAATGGTATCAGCCAGAACTTGTTTCTGGTTAATTTCCGAAACGCCTGTGGCAAGTATTTGATCAAGCCGCGTGTTGGGGATAGCTTCCCTAACAGGCTTTCCTAGAACATCGCCGGCCTTCTTGCCTGATAATCTTTCTGCAGCATTATTGAACACAGAAACATTGCCTTCGATATTAATAGCCACAATGGCATCATGAGTTGAATTCAGGATATGATCGAGCAAGTTGGCCCTGGTACCATGCATTCCATTTCACCCCCGCCCAAATAAGTTCAACGACAGGGGTAATGATCCTCTTTTTATGCACCAAGCCTGAGCTTGTCTGCAACCATGGCAATAAACTCAGAATTGGTGGGTTTGCCTTTATCCTGGCTAATTGTATGCCCAAACATTTTTTGAATAAACTCAACATTGCCTCTGACCCAGGCCACTTCAATGGCGTGGCGTATTGCCCTTTCCACTCTGCTGGGGGTAGTTGAATACTTCTCGGCAATTGTCGGATAAAGTTCCTTTGTAATCCTGGAAAGAAGTTCCACCTTAGAGGTTACCATTATGATGGCGTCTCTTAAATACATGTAGCCTTTGATATGGGCAGGGATCCCAAGCTCGTGCATGATAGATGTTACTCTGGAATCTTGTGTCTTTTCCTTGTCCTTGACAGCCAGAGGTTTAGGGAGAACTGTTTTTCCCGTGGCCAATTGCCTGATCCTTTCAATAAGTATGTCTAAATCAAACGGCTTTAATATGTAGTAGTCGGCTCCTAACTCAAGAACCCTGTGTGTAATAGATTCCTGGCCAAATGCTGTCAACATTACGATTCTGGGGCGTTTTGAAAGCTGCTGGCCGCCCAGCTGCTCAAGAACACCAATACCGTCAAGGTAGGGCATGATAATATCCAGAATAACGATATCAGGCGAAAACTCATCGATTAGTTCAAGTGCCTCGAGGCCATTGTAAGCCACACCAACTACTTCCATGTCATCTTGCTTTTGAAGGTATTCCTGCAATAGATCTGCAAATTCTCTGTTGTCGTCTACAACCAGAACGCGAATTCTCTGCATCATGTATACCCCTCTCCCTACTTTCTGGGTGTGTATTCCATGGTTTCATCTTTTTTACAGTCCCTGCCAACTATTGTATATATGTTCTCCGTTTTTGACAAGAACCCTTTTTTAGAATATATTCCGATTCTTACGACTATTGCGAAATGCTTAGGGCGGCTCTGTAATTTGCATCTTCTGCGCTGCCCGGAGCTGCAATATAGGCTTCTTCTGCCATCCATTGGGCAAAAGTACCGTAACCTCTCGCAGGATCATTCACAAGTACATGGGTAATAGCTCCTACCAAACGCCCATCCTGGATTATGGGGCTGCCGCTCATTCCCTGAACAATCCCGCCGGTTACCGCCAAGAGCCGATCGTCTGTGATTCTTACCATGAATCCTTTTGACGAAATCCCGGGGCCTGAAAAAACGCTTTCAATTTCTACCGAGAATTTCTCAATCTGCCGGCCGTTAATAGTAGTAAGGACTTCAGCTGGCCCCTTTTTAAGCTGGCCCGGTAATCCGAGAGGAATCGCCTCAGTATAAAACGGGTTAAATAATGATTGGTTTAATACCCCGCTAATTCCACAGGATCCGTTGTTCATTATGTTCCCGATGACATCCTGGCCTTCGACAAATACTCCTAGAAACTCGCCTGGCCTGCCTTTTCTGCTAGGCTGGACTCCTGTAACAGTTGACCTTACTATTTGGCCCTCTTTCATAGCGAGAGGGCGCCTCGAGTCACCATCTGATATGACATGGCCCAAAGCTGTATACAAGCTAGTGGATTCCTGATAGAAAGTTAAGGTTCCCACACCTGCCAATGAGTCTTTTACCAAAAGCCCTAACCGATACCCGCCGTCTTTGTGCTGAACAGGCATTATGACTTTTCTGGATACAGACCCGTCAGGTTTTTCAAACAGAATATCCAGCCATTGCCCTGTTCTGCCTGCAGCATCTACTGCCAGGGACAAATCCTCTTTGCCTCTGATTTTCCGGTCACCTACAGACAAAATGACATCTCCGACTTCAGCGCCTGAGTTTTTGGCAGGCCATACCTGGCGTCCGTCTATGGTTTCAACAGGTGCAAACCCTGTTACTACCACACCCTGGCTCCTCAGAATAACACCGATTGAATGCCCTCCGGGTATAACCATTACCGGTTCTTCGACAATGAGAGATACCCTACGGATAGGTATAAGTCCAAAAAGTCTGAATTCTACTGGGAAACTACCTGGCGCTTCTCCTTGAAAAACAAGCTTGGTGGGTAAGTGTGCCCAGGGGTGGGTCTCAACCGATGAGGCGTTTGGAGAGTGCGCCGAAACCACAGGAAAGCCTGTATCAATGGTGAACAGCTCTCCTGTAGCAACTGATATTGCGTCTGGAAAAGAAAAGGCCATTCGAAAGGGGCTTGATGATACAATGGCCAGAACCAGAATTGACAAAGCAATTCCCAAGAACTTTGTTCTATTATTGTGCTCCAATAAAAGCACACCCCCCATAAAGCGGCGTTTACAGGTATTAAGGTTTACCTTAACGGAGGGTTTTATCAAACCTGGGGGTGCTCAAAACTTTCCTTGAAAGCCTTTGCCGCTGCAATAAGCTCTCTGCCGTGGTCCAAAGAGACTCCAAGATCAGTACCGCTCAGCATCCTTGCAATTTCCCTGGCTTTGTCCTCACCTGTCAGGACTGTTACTTGACCATATGTCCGCCCTCCTTTCTCTGCCTTGGAAACAGCAAAGTGAGTATCTGCCATTGCGGCAATTGATGCGAGGTGCGTTACACACAATACCTGGTGGGTCCTGCCTAATTGCCAGAGTTTCTCACCTATGGCTTGTCCCGCTTTGCCACCTACACCGGCATCGATTTCATCGAAAATTAGTGTGGGTACAGGGTCAGCTTCTTCCAGGCAGGACTTAATCGCCAGCATCAACCTGGACAATTCTCCGCCTGATGCTACCTTGTAAAGAGGCAAAGGCGGTTCACCTGGGTTTGCCGAAAAGAGAAAGCCGGCTCTGTCAAACCCGTCAGCAAAAGGTTTGAGCTTCCTGTCTCCAACTTTTATGCCCAACCCGGTATCTTCTTGATGTTCTAACACCACACTGAATTTACCACCCGGCATGCCTAGTTCCTGCAGCACTGAAGATATGCTCTTTTCCATCATTGAGGCAGTCCCGCGCCTTAGGCAAGTTAACTTTGCTCCAAGGTCTGCTATCTCGTTTTCAACTTGGGCCAGTTCCTTTTCAAGGCCCGAGAGGATCTCGCCGGCATGCAAAAGCCGTTTGAGCCTGGCATTCGAAAGGTTCCTGAAGCCAAGTACTTCTTCAACGGTACTTCCATACTTGGCTTTTAGCCTTTCGATCAGGTCCAAACGGCCTTCAACTTCTTTGAGCCTGGAAGGCTCCAAACTCAAACCTTTTTGATAGTCCCTAAGCAAATCCAGAGCTATTTCCAGCGAATATAATACTTGCTCCAGGGCTTGTCCCGTATGAATTGCAGCTGGGTCAATTGCGGCAGCCCTGCTCAACAATGAAATGCTCTGGGTTATGTGCTCATATGCAGAAGAAATCCTCCCTGAGCCGTCGTAAAGGCGCTCATATGCTTCCTGGGCCAATTCCATTAGCCTTCTTTGAGAAACAAGGACACGGTGTTCTTGCCTGAGGGCTTCTTCTTCCCCTTGCTTTAGTTCGGCTCTGTCTATTTCATCAATCTGATACGATAAAAGATCTATTTCACGTTTGCGTTGAGATGTGTCCCTGCTAAGCTCCTCCATCTCGGAAAGAATTTCTTGCCTTCGGGCGTAAGCCGTGTGGTACCGGGCCTTTACAGGGCCTATGGCCTCTTTATCCAGACTGTCTACTACGGAAAGATAGGCCTGGGGCTTAAGCAAAGAATGGTGATCCTGTTGTCCATGGATATCTACCAGGCGGCTTCCCATTGACTGAGCCATAGACATTGTGGCAACTCTTCCGTTAATCCGCATATAGGACCTTTCCGGAAGTATGTCTCTCTGAACTGCAATTTCTGTTTCATCTCCAAGGACATCTGCCCAATCAGCGTGCAAGATGCCTGAAGCGATGCCAGGGGAAATCAGTAGATCCAGGACCGCCCTTTCCTCTCCAGATCTTATGACGTCTGAAGACGTCCTGTACCCAAGGCAAGCCATGACAGCATCTACAATCATGGACTTGCCGGCTCCTGTCTCTCCGGTAAATACAGTTAAGCCCGGCCCAAGTTCCAGATCGATGTCATGAAAAATGCCGAAATTCCTGATTCTTAGATATGTGAGCAAAGATTATCACAGTCCCGCTATTTTACGTAAAGATTCCAGCACTTTAGCAGCCGGATACCCATCTCTCAGCGCCACCAGCACCGCGTTGTCTCCGGCGATTGTTCCAAGGATTCCATCTAATTTCAGTCCATCAATAGCCTCTCCCACTGCTGACGCCGTCCCTGAAATTGTCTTGACCAAAATGATGTTTCCTGACTTCTCCATATCGATACAGCAATCAGCAAATAACCTGTGAAACCGTTCTTTGTATACCAAAGTAGGGTCTCCGGGCATGAGAGCATACTTATACCGCCCGTCACCTGCAGGAACCCGAACCAGGTTAAGTTCTTTTATGTCTCTGGAAATTGTTGCCTGGGTTACTTTGATTCCTTCCCTAGAAAGCATCTGGCACAATTCTTCCTGGCTGGTAACAAGACTGTGGGATACCAGTTCGATGATTCTCATCTGCCTCTTCGCTTTCATACAAGAAATGCCTCCTCAGATCAATGGTTTTTCCCACTCAGCCGGGATCATCGCCGTGGTAGCCTGTCTGCTCCTTCTTTCATTTTCTTGCGCAACACATTATAGAACGACCATCCGTTGCGCCGGAGCAACGCTACCTTGTACTTCGATTTCTTGACCACGATTATGTCTTTCTTTTCAAGAGAGAAAAATTCCTGCCCGTCTAAAGACAGCATAGTAGATTGACTTGGCAAGGTAATTTCAATCTCGCAAGACTCTGATGAAGGAACGGCTATTGACCTTGAATACAGAGTATGGGGACAAATAGGAGTAACCAGGAAAGCGTCAATCTGCGGAGCCACAATAGGGCCTCCGGCAGATAGAGAGTAGGCAGTAGACCCTGTAGGCGTTGATATAATCAGGCCGTCGGCTCCGTAAGTATCTACATCCTTCCCCGAGACTCTGAGGGATAAAACGGTCAACCTGCCATAAGGCCCCTTTGTTACACAAGCCTCATTCAGGGCTATGCTCTGGAAAACGGTTTTTCCTTCCCGGACAACTTCTGCCGAAAGCATCGTTCTCTCATCTCTTTCAACGTTTCCTGAAAGAAACTCAGGCAGGTGGTGAAACAAGCTTCCTGCCTCCAATTCGGTTAGAAAGCCAAAATGGCCTAAATTCACTCCGAGAAGAGGTATGTTAAGTGGGCCAAGGGATCTGGCTGCGCCCAGCAACGTGCCGTCACCGCCAAGAACTACGGCGAAATCAACGTTATTTGGCCAGTCATTGATGGGCAGTACATTCCCGTTATGCCCTAATGCAACTCCGGTACAAACCGGCACATAGGCTTTGTATCCCCGATCATCCAACCATTCAACAAGGCATTCCACAGTCTCTCTGCTATTTGGTTTGTCAAGATTGGGAATAATCCCTATACCGTTTCTCAATATCTTCAATTCTCCAATCAGGCCAATATATCTTCGATCTTTCGGACTATGCCTGGTGTATCCAGGCCATAAATACTGCGGAGCTCACTTTGGGAGCCATGCTCTATGAACCTTAGAGGCAATGACAATTTGTGAATTCGGCTACGGGAACCCACAGCATTTGCAATTGACTCTCCAAAGCCTCCGTCTGGTATGTTCTCCTCTACCACCAGCACAGGTGCGGTTTCCACAATGTCTTTATAGGTGTCCGTGTCCAAAGGTGCTGCAAACCTTGCATTTACCACACCGCACGAGATTCCTTTTTCCCTGAGTACCCTTGAGGCTTCCATGGCAGGATGCACAACACTGCCAATTGCAATAATGTTTACATCTGTGCCGTAAGATAATATTTCAGGCCCTTTCGGCAAGACCTCAGGTTTATCAAGAGACTGCTCAATCGGAACCCCTACACCGCGCCCACGCGGGTACCGGATAGCACAAGGGCCGGGAATCTCAAGGGCGGTCCACAGCATGTTGACAAGTTCCTTCTCATCTTTTGGCGCCATGACAGTCAAACCAGGTGCAGTTCTCAGGTAAGTTATGTCAAACTGGCCATGATGTGTTTCTCCGTCTTCCCCGACAATACCTGCACGATCGACTGCAAAAATGACCTTAAGTTTCTGCAAGCATACATCTTCAATTATCTGATCGTACGCTCTCTGCAAGAAGCTAGAGTAGATGCATACGACCGGTATCATTCCTCCCTGGGCAAGCCCTGCTGCGAAAGTCACAGCATGGCTTTCAGCAATTCCCACATCGAAAAATCTATCAGGGAACTTATCCTTGAACTCCCTCAGTCCCGTACCATCAGTCATAGCTGCTGTAACAGCCACTAATTGGCCTTTGGCCTCTCCAAACCGGGCAACAGCCTTCCCAAATACCTGGCTGTAAGTCGGAGTTTTCGAAGAACCGGTAAACTCGCCGGTTTCAGGATTGAAAGGGCCAGGGCCGTGGAATTTCTCAGGGTACATCTCAGCAAACGAATAACCCTTACCTTTCTTTGTCACTACATGTATTAAGACCGGTTCTTGAAGGGATTTTGCTTCTTCGAATACCCTTTTCAACCCGCCTATGTCATGGCCGTCTACAGGCCCGTAGTACCTGAAACCAAGAGTTTCAAACCATGCCTCAGGAAACAACAAGTACTTCAATCCGCCCTTGAAACGCCTAAGCCACCCAATGGTTCTAGGGCCCAAACTCGGCATATGATCCAGGGCTTTTTCAACGGCCGCCTTGGCCGAACGGTATACAGGCGCCAACCTCAACAGAGTTAAGTAATGGGCAATTCCTCCTGTATTTTTCGATATGGACATTGAATTATCGTTAAGCACAACAATGAGGCGAGTTCCCAAATCGCCTGCGTTGTTAAGCCCCTCATAGGCAATACCTGACGTCAAGGCTCCATCGCCGATAACGGCTATTACGTTCCAATCTCCTGCGCTTAAGTCTCTTGCCCTGGCCAACCCTGCAGCATACGAAATTGAACCTGATGCATGCCCGGTATCGTAAACATCAAACGGGCTTTCAGCCCTTTTCGGAAAACCTGATATGCCTCCCAGCTTGCGCAATGTGTGAAAAGAATCATACCGGCCGGTAATAAGCTTGTGAGCGTACGTCTGGTGCCCTACATCCCACACAATTTTGTCTCTGGGAGTTTGAAAAACAGTATGCAATGCCAGGGTAAGTTCTACAGTACCAAGGGACGAAGCAAGATGCCCTCCATTTGCCGACACTGTCTGGATTATCTTGGCCCTGATTTCCTGTGCCAGCGATTCAAGTTCATTCACCGGTAGGCTGCGGATGTCTTCCGGAGACCTGATATCTCGGAGTTCCAATAAATACCCTCCTTCATTTCCTCCTAAAAACACGCAAGAAAACGCGCCTAATTTTCCCGAGGAAAAGAACTATTGCCTCTGAGCGCCGCAAAGCGACAGGCTTGAATAAGGCTTTCCCACCTACGCCCAGAGCCGAAACTAAACCTACACCGAGGCTGGTCAGCCACAATACATTCAACCACGGAAAAACAAATCTTATCCTGTATATAATAGCAACAGCCAGCGCCCCTGACAAAGTCGCAGATACATCGCCAAGCACATCATTAAAGACGGAAGATACTTTTGAAGCGTTCCTTACAAACCAAAGGGACTCCTTTGCCCCCTTAACGTTTCTGGAAGCCATTGAAAGGAGGGCTTTTTCGTCAGCCCTTGCGCTTGCTATGCCAATTCCATCTGCAGCTATCCCCAGAGTAATGACAAAGAAAAAGAGTGGAATGCTCAGATAAAAAGAAATACCTTGAGCCAGTTCTTCAAACGAAGCGTTGAGGGCAAAACTCAATACGAAAGCAAGGAGTGCAAGCCCCAATGCCTGCAGTATATGTCTTTGGCCATTGCCTTTTCGTCGAGCCATCTGTCTATGTCTCCTCTTTAAGGGTAATACCTGCGATTAATCTTGTGACTTGAGGTCCAGCAGGCTTTCCCGACGGCCAACCCCGGCTTACGCCTGAGGCGGTTCCCCTTTAAGGCCAACCTGCCCTGTCACCAAGAGCAGCGCTGGATCGCCACTTAGTTCACACCGTAATCCCGCAAGTATCCATGAAAGACAGTCTAGGAGTTTTCCTCTAAGATTCGCCTTTCCTAGCCTCTTTTGCAGCCGGATTTTCAGGAGGAACCTTCCCATCCAGCCACTCAAGGCAGGCCTTTTCTCATAAAGAGAATTTACCTTAGAAGCAGAAACAATCAATTGCTCCGCGAAAAGAGGGCGGTTCTCTGTGTCACCTGCATGCCGTTGCAGGCTCCCCTATTTTCCTTTTCCCTGGCCAGACCGGAAGCTGGGCGCAACCGGCCCCGACAGGGCGAGCTAGGTAAGGCCATGACGGATTTTTAGCCCCGCCCTGGGAACGCGAAATCTACTAGAATACTGTACCCTCAAAGAGTTCTTGGTTCACCCATAAGGTTACAAGGGGAATTATACAGAAAACCCGCGTGTCATGCAACATACCTGGTGGCCCCTTAGAGAGAACGTGCACTTCCGACGAGGCCTGGCGATCTATGCGAGGCTTCCTAACTTTCTGCTGTACCTTTCTGACAGGCAGCGCATAAGAGCGCAGTTGAATCCGGGAATTGACGCAACCTGAATGCTCTTTTCCAAAGCATCCCTTGCTTCCTTACAAGCGTGTTTCAAAGACAACTCCTTGACCAGTGTATCCTTGGAATCCTCTTTACCGCCCTGGCCTGAATCTTCTATATCATCGATTATCTGATAGGCATAACCGAAAAGCCTTCCCCACCGGGCAGCAGCATCTATCAGGTGGCAATGGGCGCCTGCCAAAATAGCCCCTGCTTTTGCAGACACTTCAAACAAGGCACCTGTTTTCATTTTATACATTCTGGAAACTTCTAGATGTTGCTCAGTCTTGCCCTCTAACAACAAGTCCATAACCTGGCCTCCTACCATGCCTCGTGGCCCTGCAGCCACAGCAATTTCGTATGCGGCCTTGACAGCAAGTTCTATGCTAATGGCCTTACACGACAACATGGTTTCAAAAGCCATTGTTAACAGTGCATCTCCGCAAAGTAAAGCCACAGCCTCACCAAATTTCTTATGGCAGGTAGGCTTGCCCCTGCGGTAATCGTCATCATCCATACAAGGCAGATCATCGTGGACAAGAGAATAAGCATGAATCATCTCAATTGCTGCCGCAAATCTCAGGGCATCTGGCCCTGAACCGCCAAGATCATTGCAGGCCGACAACAATATGATACTTCTCAGCCGCTTACCTCCGAAAAGCGAGTATGAAACAGCTTCTTTAAGAACCGGCAAACTCCACGGGTAATCTTCTATTATCCCTGCAATGGCATTGTCTATATCTTTGCGACTTGCATCAAGATAACGGTGACAACATGATTCTTGCATGTTACTTCTCCAATTCGCCGGAAGGTTTCAAAATCTCCTGAACTCTGCTGTCTGCCCTGGCAAGAACCGTTTCTAACTCTCTTGCCAGTTTGATCCCCTCTTCAAATTTCAGCAAAGACTCCTCAAGGGAAAGATCTCCACTCTCAAGGCGTTTGACTATCTCTTCCAGCCTGTTAAGCTTAGCTGCGAAATCCAGGCTTTCTTCGCGCTCCATCTCAACAGGCTCTGAAAGTAAATTCTTTTCAGGCTGTGCACTCATTTTTCAACCGATACCTCCTCGCCAGGAACTGCCTTCTCAACAAGGCAAACAAGGGAACCTTTGTGAAGATTGATGAAGACTCTGCCTCCAGGTGAAACATGGCGATAATCTTTTACTACTCTTAAGCCGGGAACAGTCCGGGTTACACTATAGCCTCTTGAAAGAATCTTCAGAGGGCTCAAAGCATCAAGCTTGGTTACAACCGAACCAAATTCCTGCCTTTCCTTATCGATATTCAACTTCATTGCATATTCTAAGTCTTCCCTTAAGCGGACAAGAGTTTCCTTGCCTGTAACAAGGAACCAATCGGGCCTTTCCAGGCAAGGCCTTGAGCTTAAGCTTGAAAGCCGTTTTCGGCCGTTGTCTATGGCAAGGGACATGCTTACATAGGCTCTTTGAGTGAGATTGCTTATGGCTGCCTCTAAATCCTGCGCATTGGGAACCACAAGTTCTGCTGCTGCCGACGGTGTGGCTGCCCGCACGTCTGCAACAAGATCGGCTATTGTAACATCTCTTTCGTGGCCGACTGCTGACACAACAGGTACCCTTGAAGCGACGATGGCTCGTGCCAATGTCTCATCGTTGAATACAAACAAGTCCTCCTGTGATCCACCGCCCCGGCCAACAATTATCACATCAACATCAGGGATTTCATTTAGAGCCCGTATTCCCGCTGCAATATCCAAACCTGCACCTTCACCCTGAACCTTAGAATCAGCTACAACAAACCGGGCCCCTGGGTAGCGCCGCTTGCCTACAGATACAATATCTTTGATTGCGGCGCCACGAATTGAAGTCACCACGCCGATTTTGCGAGGGAAAAAGGGAAGGGGCCTTTTTCGTGCCTGGGAAAACAGGCCTTCCTTTTCAAGCTGTTCTTTAAGTCTTTCAAGGGATGCGTAAAGAGCACCTAGGCCTGAAGGCTCCATGTATGAAACGTAAACCTGATAGACACCGTCACGCTCAAAAACTGATACGCCTCCGGCAACAATGACCTGCATGCCCTCTTCAGGCACAAAAGAAAGGCGTGTCCGGTCACTTTGCCACATTACACCTTTGATACTGGATTTCTCGTCTTTCAGGGTAAAGTAGAGGTGGCCCCGGTAGTCTCTAAGATTCGCTATCTCACCTTGCACAAACACCTGGCGCAAGTACTCGTCCTGCCAGAACAACTTGCGAATATAGGCGTTCAAACGGCTAACTGAAATAACGTTTCTAAGATCCAACCAGGTGCCACCCCTTTATGTTCATAGCCTAACTTACTCGATTCAGTTTCTTACCACTCGGTGCTGCCGCTTTCAAGATATTCATGGATATCTCTTGCTGCTGCCTTACCTGCACCCATGGCCAAAATCACTGTGGCTGATCCGGTAACTGCGTCGCCGCCTGCCCACACCCGGGGCCTGCTGGTCCGGCCTGTCTCTTCGCTGGCAACCAGCCCTCCCCATGAATGGGCGTCAAGCCCCTCGGTAGTCTGTGAAAGTATCGGGTTAGGTGACGTGCCAAGGGACATAATCACTGTATCAACATCAAGTATAAACTCAGACCCAGGAATTGCCACAGGGCGCCTTCTGCCTGACTTGTCAGGCTCGCCAAGTTCCATCTTTATGCATTCCATACCCTTGACCCAGCCTTTTTCATCGGCCAAAATCCTCACAGGGTTAGTGAGCAGGTGAAGCTCTACCCCTTCTTCTAAGGCATGGTGTATTTCTTCAGCACGGGCCGGCATTTCTTCTCTGCCTCTCCTGTACACAATCATGGCTTTATCAGCCCCGAGCCTCAACGCAGACCTAACTGAGTCCATAGCCACGTTTCCTGCACCTACTACGGCTACTTTCTTCCCGGATACGAGAGGCGTATCATGATCTGGGAATAGATAGGCTTTCATCAAGTTGATCCGGGTAAGGTACTCATTGGCTGAGTACACGCCGTTTAGGTTTTCCCCTGGAATATGCATAAACATGGGCAGGCCGGCGCCGCTTCCTACAAACACTGCGTCGAAACCTTCATCGAAAATATCATCTATGGTAAGGGTACGCCCAACTATGAAGCTGGTTTCAATCTTAACTCCAAGGCTCCTTACATAGTCGACTTCTTTCTTTACTACGGTCTTTGGAAGCCGGAACTCTGGTATTCCGTATATAAGAACCCCGCCGGGTTCATGCAATGACTCAAAGATCGTGACCTCGTAACCAAGCTTCGCAAGATCGCCTGCACAGGTAAGCCCTGCAGGGCCTGCGCCTACTACAGCCACTTTTTTCCCATTGAGAGGAGCCTTTGTGACTTCAGGAGTTCCATGCTCATGCTCCCAGTCAGCCACAAAACGCTCTAGCCTTCCGATTGCTACAGGCTCGCCTCTCCTGCCAAGAATGCACTTTGATTCACACTGGTGTTCCTGGGGACATACTCTTCCGCATACCGCAGGCAGGTTATTGGTGGACTTCACTACATTAATGGCTTCCTGGTACTTCTGTTCCTTTACCAGTTTTATGAAGCCGGGAATATTGACTGAAACAGGGCAGCCTTGCATGCAAAAGGGTTTCTTGCAGTTAAGACATCTTGATGCTTCGTCTAGAGCCATTTCTTCGGTATAACCCAAAGCAACCTGGCTAAAGTTTGATGCTCTTACTTTTGGGTCTTGGACAGGCATTTCAGTTCTGCCTTTGGCGGCCATTAGTTCCCACCTCCGCAGCGGCAATGTTCGTTTGCACATTTTTCTTGCTCTCTATAGGTGTTTGCACGTCTCCAAGCTTCGTCCCAGTCAACCAAGTGGCCATCAAACATTGGGCCATCTACACAGGCAAACTTCGTTTCCCCGCCGACAGTGACCCTGCAGGCGCCACACATACCCGTGCCGTCAACCATAATTGGGTTCATTGATACCCATGTCTTGATACCATATTCTTTAGTCACTTTGCAGGTAGCTTTCATCATAGGCATTGGCCCGATGGCAACTACCTCGTCAATTTTCAGGCCGCCGTCGATAAGCTGTTTGAGCTTGTCCGATACAAAGCCTTTGAAACCTCGGCTTCCATCGTCTGTGCAAATGTGAAGTTCATCTGAGCATGCTTTCATTTCTTCTTCAAGAATTATGAGGTCTGAGGAACGGGCCCCTATTATGCTAATAAGGTTCACACCACGCCTGTGAAGTTCCTTGCACTTAGGAAGCAAAGGAGCTACACCGACTCCTCCTCCTACTGCTACTACGCATCCGGTATCCGGGAGTTCAGCAGGCAATCCAAGTGGGCCTGCCAAATCCATTATTGTGTCGCCAACCTCCAACTTGCCCAATAACCTAGTTGTGTATCCGACTTCCTGATACACCAGAGTTATGGTCCCTGCCTCACGATCGTAGTCTGCAATTGTAAGGGGGATCCTTTCTCCGTGCTCGCTTATTCGCAATATAACAAACTGGCCCGGTTGGGCCTTTTGTGCGATATAAGGAGCACTGACCACGATTTCCTTGGTCACTGGAGTGAGCACTTGCTTCTTCAGTATTTCGTTCATTCACCTATCCTCCCAAACTTACGTAATGCAACCGGTAATCTAATAGTAACCCACACCTATATATTGTACCGTTTTGCACTATCTCCTGACCAGCCCTTTTTGCGGAAAAGTCCCATAAGGACTCCATTTACGAATTTCGGGGAGGCATGTGAACTATATTCTCTGGATAATTCTATTGCTTCGTTCAACACGACTTCTATTGGAGCGCTTTTCAGAACCAGGCCTTCGGCATAAGCAAGCCGGATAATTGAAAGATCCACCCTCGGCATTCTCGACACAGGCCATCCCTGTGAGACCTGGTCAATTGCATCATCAATTACCTGTACGTTGGCAACCGTGGCGCGAACTAACTCCCGGGCATATTCAATGTTGCCAGACTCTGCCGCATACTCGTGTCCGGCTTCAGATGCCAGGATATTGAAACTCTCATCAGGATCCATTTTCCCTACATGCCAACAAAAAAGCGCACACAGCGCCAGTATTCTTGAGTCCCGCCTTGTCATTCTCCTAGTGTTCAATGGAAATACGGCCTTCCTGGAATTCTATCTTCCAGGAACTCCCTCAACCCCTTTCCTTCATCATCTGTCCATCTACCTATAGAATATCCCAACCAAGTAGCCAACGTAATCACAAGGGTCTTCCAGAACCCCAGGAAAATTAGGGATAATCCGATCAGAAACCCAATAGTGGCCCCTAGCGCCCGGCCCGGGTTTTCTCTTGCCCAAATGAGAACCCTATCAAGCATTTCTTTTTCCAATGGCCCGGTGCACCTCCTAGCGCCTGCCCTCTAAGGCTATATCAGACACTGATACTGATACAGTCTGCACGTTAACGCCTGCAATATCCCGAACATATGAAGACACTGCTTTCTGGAGTTTGTCTGCCAGCTCAGGTAGATTGGCATCTACTGCAACCTTTAGTTCCAGCGCAATACAAAGGCCTTCTTCTCCTGAAGTCACAGCCGTCCTCACGCTCCTGACCCCTGGAATCCTTGAAGCGACGCGGGTAACCAGGTTCTTGACTACAACAAGGGAGATTCTCACCTGGCCCATCTCTGTATCGTGTACAAGAGCGTGAACCGGCGCCTTCTGTATACCTATGTAAACAAACCGCAAACCTATAAGAAACAGAAAACCCGAAATGACTCCTGTAACAGTCCTGCCGGTGGAAATATCAAGGGCCCGCTGGAAAGCAATAAGCGGCTCTCTGAAACCAAAGCTTACCAGGAGAATCAAAAAGGAGATTACAGAAAGGGATACCGCATATATGGTCAATACCACCCGATCAAGTAATTGCACAAAACCACCTCTTTCTGTTATACGCCGTCATCAGGCACAGCAGCGTCGTAAGATATTCCCTGAATGTGAATGTTGACCTGTAATACTTTGAGATCGGTCATGCCTTCTACAGACTTCTTTACGCTTTCCTGAACCTTATACGCCACCTCAGGAATCCTGGCACCATATTTGACGTTAAGGTATAGATCCAAAGTTACTTCCTTGTCACCTGATGAGACCCTGACTCCCCGTCCTCCGCCCTTCTTTCCCATGATAACGTTGCCGATATCACCAACCAGGTTGCCTGACATTGCGGCTACACCTTGTACTTGAGACGCAGCAACACTGGCAATGGCCGCTACTACTTCGTCTGAGATGCGGACCTTGGAATCTTGACTGTCTTGAGTCTGTGAAATTATGGTCTTATCTGGCACCATTGCGTGCCTCCTCTTCATACCTTCCAAAGATCATTATACAGAGTATTCCAGGCAACCTGCAATCCCCATCACTCAGTTGGGATTATCGTTATGTTCTGTATGCTTGTTCTCGAGATTTTCTTGACTGCATCTCCAATCTGCGCCACATCTTTTTCATTAAGTCCTGAACTCTTTATTACCACAGTGCAATAGTCTCCTGACAAGAACACCAGGGTATCCCAGCCCTTAGCTTTTAGAATACCTTCGATTTTCAGTTCTTTTCCCATGGCGTCAACAATAGCAAGGTATTGTAAGTGAGCCTCGTCACGTACTTTGGCCGAAGCACTTTTGTCATCCATTACCTTCTTGACAAGATCCATTTGCTCCTTCTGGATCTTTTCCCGGGACAGCCTAAACTCGGTAAAGAAACCACCTGTCTCTCCTGACTGTTGGGCAATTTTGCTTGCAGGTATCTTGCCTGCCCCAAAATCCACAATATCCAAAGTACGGGTACAGATATAATACAAAATGCTTGCTACTACCAGGAGAAAGGTGAATACCTGCCAAATCTGTTTTTTGGCTTTCCTGGTAATGTCCTTGCTGTGCTCAAACCTGCTGGTAATCAAATCATATTTCACGCTATTTCCCTCCTTGCATTGGCAGAACCTCTATCTTATATATTGGAATGCCCAGCAAAACCTCGACTGCTCTGTAAATGCCGGCCTTTACACTTGGGACTGAAGCTCCCTCAGATATGACCAGGCATCCGGCGATTTTCGGGGCAATGACCATCTCAGGGACAAGGGAATCACCTGAACCGGATATCCGGCCTGTAACTGCCTGAGCAGTTTCAGACTCTGTGGTAGTCTCTCTTCTCTGTCCCTGTGGAGTGGTTTCTGACTGAGAGTTCTTTGAAACACTGATGTTTCTTACATATACAGTTTCAGGGCCTGTCTCCAGGGTGATAGATACCCTTACCTTACCGGCCCCCTTAATAGCCGAAACTGCCTTTTCCACTTCCTTTGCCAGAGCTTCTTGATACTCTCTCAGCTCCATAAGGGCATTACCCTCAGAAACCTTGTCTTTGCCTGAGTTCGACATCAAGCTTCCTGCAACAATCAGGATTATGCCCAGAGCTCCCACTAAGATGAGTTTCAAATACTCAGGCCTTAAGAACGGTAACTTTGGAACCTTCACCTGAACCTCTCCTTTTTTGTCACGGGCCACCCTATTCACCTCCCATGTTAAGATCGCTCAAACAAAATATGTTCCAGGCTAATTGACAGATAGGAAGAAAGGAACCTGGCAAAGCTGTCAGCAACATCCTGGTCCGGTGCAGAAGATAAGTACAACGTTACCCGGCAGGTGAAGTCAGGTGCAAGCCCCAAGGCCTCTACCAAAACCTTATCAACGGGCAGTCCCGCGCTGATTGCCATCTCCTTAACTCGCCGGCCGGTTTCTTGGGCGTAAAAAGTTTCAAGGGAAGTTAGGTTGGAATCGTGTTCCCGGTAATTCCAGGCGACAGAAGCTGCATCTATTGGCTTGCCTACCAACCCGGCAATCGGCGCCATTATGCACAGGAGCATTAGCAGCTCAATGACAAATTTGGATTGCTTCTGCATGCGCTTGGGAATGAGCAGTATGGCCGCAGATGAGAATACGGCCAGCAAGTATACACCTCTTGCCCACTCTTTAAGAGAACCCACAAGCATCCCCCTTTATCAAAAGGTTTTTGCCGCCTGAGCTACAAGTGACAGGCAGATGATAAAAACGAATGAAGTTGCAAACAAAGTGACAGCCAGAAAAGTGACCCCGCTCACCATGGCCTGCAGAGAACGCCGTACCTTGGGCCCGCATGTTGGCCCAAGGACAGCCAGGGCAACCTTCCAGGCAGCAAGGCACGCAATGACTTTTACAATGGGAGAGAACACAACGCCTACAACGGCCAGAATCCCTGCAATGCCAACTGCAGACCTGAGGGCGAAAATCGAGTGGAAGAACATGTCCATTGTGTCCCCTACCATTTTTCCTGCAACAGGTATGAAGGTTGAACTCATGTATTTAGCTGTACGCAGGGCAATACCGTCTGCCACGCCGGCTGCAGCCCTCTCTCCTGCAACCACGCCGACAAACGAAGCCATAGAAAAGCCAATGCCAATAAAGGCAATTTGCCTGAGCATGTCGGCGATCCCCGAGACTCTCTCTCCTCCCCCGAAGTTCCCAGCCATGTCTATGGCAATTGAAGTGAATATCAACGGAAAAGCTACATCAAGAATGAAAACACTGACCAAACTGCCCATTCCGAACACTAGGGGATGCAGCACACCTGCAGTTACTGGGGCCCCAGATGCAAGAACCAAACCGGTAATCGCAGGAATAAAGGCGAAGAATGCCGTCCGGAGCCCTTGGACTGCCTCAGTTGCCACTGCCAGTACATCCCTGAATGAAAACATTGATAGTAAAACCAGGACCATATGAGCTGAAGTCATAGCAATTTGGCTTGACCCGTCAGGAGCCAGAGTCTCGCCAAGAATGTTCAGGCAAGAGATTGTAACGCCAATCAACACTATTTGCCCCAATAGCCTTATTTGGCCTGAGAGGCCCATGAGAGAACGCCCGGCAAGGTCCTTTATGAACTGTGTTAGATTCAAGCCTTCCCCTGATAGGACATCCTTAACTATGTCTTTATAGCCACGCCGGCTGTCGTGAAAAATCTCCTCGAACACTTCATCCATTGGCCGGCTCATCCCTGATTCCTCAAGGTTATCCAGGGATTTATGCCAGAGAGGTTCTGGCGGTTCTGCCCTGCAAACACCGGCAGCCACAATTAGCAGAAAAACAGACACAATGACTGCCCCAAGGGTTTTCATAATGGAACTTGAATACACCATTGCTTTTGCACCCCAGTGTTGTTCGAAACTCAAGCTAAGAGAGTCCTTATCAGATCTACAACTCCCTGAATTACCGGAATGGAACACAAAAGTATTAGCACTTTGCCTGCCATCTCTACCCTTGAGGCAACCAGGTTTTCCCCTGCGTCCCTGCAAATTGATGCACCCAGGTCGGCGATATAGGAAATTGCAAGAACCTTGAGGATGATCCCGAAATACAGGGGGCCAAGCCCCGACTCTGCCGCGATGGCCGAAAAAGACGAGATTACCGTTGACATGGCAGGCATTACTGCAAGAAGGACTGAAAGCCCTGCAACCAGAGAGAACGCCATTGCCAATTCCGGACGTTCTTTTCTAAGCACCAACAGAATGATGCTGGCTGTAATTCCGAAAACAACTATTTGGAATATCTCCAACTACATACACCTCATGGAAGTTGAAAAGTGGATTTGACCGCCTGAAAGAAATCAGCTACAAGCCCCATGACCATTGACAAAACCAAAATCACCCCGGTCAGTGTGATTAGCCAGGCATACTCTTCTTTGCCTGCCTGCTTGACTACTGCATGCAGCACAGAAACGATAATGGCCAATCCGGCAATTTTGAAAATCAACTCTGTATTGAGCAATGCTTACACCTCTCACAAAAGGACGATGACTATTCCCAGGGCTGCAAGTATTCCTAAAGAGCGGTACATCCGGGCTTTCTTTCTGTACTCGTCCTGCAAGTACCCTCGCTCATTTCTTACCTCAGCCAGGGCGATACCTATGAAACTGATTTGCTCCTTATGCCCCCAAATACCAAGGTTCTGTACGAGAGACTCTAGTATTTCAATCACGCAATCAGGTAGAAGCATATCTTCTGACGTTTCAAGGGCCAGGCCAAAGGCATCTTCTACTGTCCTGCGCTGCTCCATGCCGGAAAGGCCTCCTAGAAGCGAAAACAGCCGGCCTATATCTCCACCTGCTTTCTTGCCGGCTGCAGAAAGAGCTTGCGGCAAGGACGAAAGTGAATACGATACCTCAGTAGACAAGTTCATGAGGGCTAGTTCTAATCTCCTTAGTTCATCAAGTTCCTTTTCCAGTTTCCATGCCAAGGCCCTTCCACCTAACGTACCTGCACCTATTGTCAGTGCAGATCCAATAGCTTTGATCCAGAAAACCGAGTCTGCCATTTCACCTTATGTCTCCCACATACTCAATAGTACCCGGCCCACAGCGGTTGGACAGGATTACGGCTTTTTCGAAATACCCACTCAAAACCAGCCATGAAGAGTAGGGCTTGCTTTTCACATCATCAAGGTCTTTGCCGTGGCAGCTGGCAACCACACAAACTCCTCCTGATAGAGCCATTGCCACTGCCCTGGCATCCTCTTCGCCTCCCAGCTCATCGGTGACAATCACGTCAGGGTTCATTGAACGCAGCAACATGCCAATTCCTTTGGCTTTTGGGCACCTGTCAAGCACATCGGCCCTGGGGCCTACATCAAGTTGGGGAATACCGCCGTAACACGCAGCAATTTCCGAACGTTCATCAACTATGCCAACCTGGGCAGGAGTTATGCGGCCGTTAAGCCCGCTGCCAAGAATTCTGCACATGTCCCTTAAAAAAGTGGTCTTGCCGCATCCAGGAGGAGAGATGACCAGGGTAGACGCAATGCCTGTCCCTTTGGAGGCCAGGTAGGGCATGACATTTTCGGCGGCACCCCTAATTTCCCTTGCTACTCTAAAGCAGAAGCCCGATATGTGGCGAAGCCTGTACTCACCGTTTCCATAGGACACCACCTGTCCAGACAGGCCTACCCGGTGCCCTCCCGGAAGTGTAATGTACCCACCCTTGAACTCGTCCTCTAGGGCATAATACGAGCAGTCGGTAACCAGGGCAAGAATCTTGTCGGTGTCATCAGGCGTGACTATAAGATCGTCAAGGAGTACATCACGTCCTGCCAATGCTATACATAACGGTGAACCGTTTCTTAACCGTATTTCCTGAATTTCCTCTGCCTGATCTGGGTACCGTGCAATCCAGCCGGAAACCCTGTTGCCGATCCGGCCTGGATAAAGGGGCATTATGTCTTGCAGCAAAACATCGGCCACTGCTCTTTTCATTAGGTTTCACTACCCCCCTCGTTGTCATAACATATTGCAGTGGACGAGCTTATATGACAAAAAGGGGTTAGGCCAATCAAAAAAGGCAACCACTTACAAAAGTGG
Organism: Bacillota bacterium; assembly: GCA_040766745.1. Taxonomy (GTDB): domain Bacteria; phylum Bacillota; class Sulfobacillia; order Fermentithermobacillales; family Fermentithermobacillaceae; genus JAXGPX01. The sequence continues at coordinate 114,593 of JAXGPX010000001.1, read as the reverse complement.
CTGCCCTTCTTTCAGGCCCTTGGGCATAGATTGCTAACCGGCTAACACAGGGATAATATTGCCGGCTCTGCTCATCTACTCCTCATCATCATCTTCATCAAAGTCGTCGTCATCATCATCGTCATCATCGTCGTCATAGTCAAAGTCATCGTCGTGAAAGCGACAATGGCATAGATCCCATGCAATCTCATCGGGGCTAAATTCCTCGCCACATTCAGGGCATATGATATCTACATCAGAATCATCCAGAATCGATGCGTCAACCTCCATTGGCTCTCCGCAATGGGGGCAATCTATGCTTACGAAATCATCACTATAGACCTCTTCTTCAAGATCGGCCAGATCGTCATCTATGCAATCTATGTAGTCTTGAATATCCTCCTGAGTCAAGGCAATGTCGGTTATGGCCTGGGCTATTTCTTTCAAAATATCGGCAATAACCTTAATAGCTTTGCCCTCCTTGGTTGCATCAGAGATATCCAACCCTTCCACCAATCCCTGAAGATAAGACACTCTTTCTTTAAGGTCAGACAACTTCACTTCCTCCTTTAACCCTATAGACTGGCTCTAGACCCTCTCGATATACTCTCCGGTTCTAGTATCCACTTTCAGAACATCGCCTATGTTTATGAACAACGGTACCTTAACCACCGCACCGGTTTCAAGGGTAGCCGGTTTTGTGCCACCGGTTGCCGTGTCCCCCTTAAAACCGGGATCGGTATCAACAACTTTCAGTTCAACAAAGTTCGGTATCTCGACGCCAATAACCCTGCCTTCATAGGTCATTATATAGACATTGGTATTCTCTTTAAGGTACAAAACCCCATCGCCGAGAGTATCCTTTGACACTGTAGTCTGCTCATACGTAGTAACATCCATGAAGGTGAAGTCTTCATCGACACTATAAAGATACTGAGCCTCGCGGCGTTCTATATGAGCCCTGGGCAGTTTCTCTCCAGCGTTAAAAGTCCGCTCCAAAACTGCACCTGTTATTACGTTCTTGATTTTGGCCCTGACGAAGGCAGATCCTTTGCCGGGCTTAACATGCTGGAAATCCACGACAACCCATGGCTGCCCATCGATCTCTACAGTAACTCCTGTACGGAAGTCATTGGTTGATATCACTGTACTTACCCCGCTTCTAGACAGACTGGACTAACTACCAAAACACAATGCTACACAACTATGAGTCCCTTTTCGCTTGAAGTCAAGTTCCGCTTGCCGCCTTCTGTGACAAGCACAAGATCTTCAATCCTAACACCGCCGAACTCAGGAATATAAATTCCCGGTTCAACAGTAATCACCATTCCTGGTTGGAGAATCGCTTCTGATTTTCTTCCAACCGACGGCCTTTCATGTACATTTAGCCCGACACCGTGTCCGATTCCATGGCCAAAGTATTCTCCGTACCCAGCATTCTCAATTACTGCCCTTCCCGCAAGGTCTACCTCTTTTGCAGCGATACCGGGCCTTACGGCCTCAAGCGCAGCCAGCTGTGCTTTGAGTACGGTTTCATATACCTCCCTGTGCTTTTTGCCAAGGGGCCCGGCAACCAGTGTTCTGGTCATGTCCGAGCAATACCCTCTATAGCGTGCTCCAAAATCAAACGTAACAAAATCGCCGGGCTCGATCTTTCTTTGAGACGGCACACCGTGGGGCAATGAAGACCTTGGCCCTGATACTACTATAAAGGGAAACGCAACGCCGTCTGAACCCATCTTTCTCATTGTAAACTCAAGTTCCAGGGCAAGGTCGATCTCTTTCACCCCTGCCCTTACAGATGGGAGGAGAAGGCTAAAACACTTGTCTGCGATTTCCTGAGCCTTTGCTATGTATTCAACTTCCTGTGGAGTCTTTATGGCCCTGAGTTCTTCAACCCAGCCAGATACCCCTGTGAGTTCTTGTTCGCTGAATTTTTCTGTGAGCTGCTCCCAGCCTGCATATGTAACATGATCTCTTTCAAAACCTATTCGTTTTAACCCCAGGCGTACAATAGTGTCTTTTACTGTATCCTTTTCCAAAACGGTCATAACGACCTCAAAATCCGGTGCTTCCTGGTGTGCTTGCTCTATATAACGCGAATCAGTGAATATGAAACTGTCCTTTGATGTGATAAGCAAGACTCCTGAATCACCGGTGAACCCAGAAACAAAACGCCAGTTCTCGGGCTTGGAGACCAAGAAAGCATCCAGGGAAGCTTCATCCATCTTTTTCCTAAGATTCTCCAGACGGATTTGTGTCATCTAGGAAACTCACCTCCGGGTTCCAGAATTCAGTGCCAATTCTATCATAGGGCGCAAAATACTGGTACTGCCTTTCAACATAACCAGACTTGCGCCCTATAAATTCTCTTGTGTGCCTTCTATCACTAAAGCATAGTATCTTCGCTAATTGTAAAACGGAAACCTTCCTGTAAGAGCCTTAACCTCTGCTGCAATCCTGTTCAAAGCATCTTCGTCACCGCGGCAATCCAAAGTCCTGTCTATCAATGACGCAACTACTTTCATTTCGTCTTCTTTCATACCCCTCGACGTTATCGCAGGAGTACCTATGCGGATTCCACTTGTAATTGTGGGCTTCTTCTTGTCGAAAGGAATGGCGTTCTTGTTCACGGTAATTCCTACCTTGTCCAGGACCTGTTCTGCTTGTTTGCCTGTTACGCCCTTGGGCGTAAGGTCCACCAGCATCAAGTGATTATCAGTTCCTCCTGATACAAGCCGGAAACCTCTTGCTGTGAGCTCCTCAGCCAGGACTCTTGCGTTCTTTAGAATTTGAGTCTGATATTCCTTGAATGAAGGCTCAAGTGCTTCCTTGAACGCAACTGCCTTGGCTGCAATTATGTGCATAAGGGGCCCGCCCTGAATACCAGGGAAAATCGCCTTGTCTATAGGTGCTGCCCATTCTTTGGTACACAATATCATGCCGCCTCTAGGCCCTCTGAGTGTCTTGTGAGTAGTAGTAGTGACAAACTGGGCATAAGGAACAGGTGAAGGATGCAGCCCTGCTGCAACGAGGCCTGCAATGTGGGCCATATCGACCATTAACAAGGCCCCTACTTCATCAGCTATAGATCTAAAAGCCTCAAAGTCAATAACCCGCGGGTAAGCGCTTGCACCGGCAACGATGAGCTTGGGCTTGTGTTCCTTTGCAACATCTCTTACCTGACCGTAGTCAATTGTCTCAGTCTCAGGATCCACTCCGTATGGTACAAAGTTATAGTATTGTCCCGAAATGTTCACAGGCGATCCATGGGTAAGGTGGCCTCCGTGGGCAAGGTTCATCCCTACAACAGTGTCTCCGGGCTTTATTGCAGCAAAGTACACTGCAGTATTGGCCTGGGCGCCTGAATGAGGCTGAACGTTTGCATGGTCCGCTCCGAAAATCTTCTTGGCCCGGTCCCTGGCGAGATTCTCAGCAATGTCTACAACTTCACAACCACCGTAGTACCTTCTTCCGGGATAACCTTCAGCATACTTATTGGTCAAAACAGAGCCTGCTGCTTCCAAAACTGCCCTGGATACCAGGTTCTCTGAGGCAATTAATTCAATTACGCCCATCTGGCGTTCTTCTTCTTTTGCAAGGACTTCCTTTATCTCAGGGTCAGAATCCAGAAGACTTCTCAATTGCCATTTCATCAATATCCCCACCTTTCGATTTAATCCTGACCAATTCCGACTGGTTTTGGCTACCTGGACTGACGGCTCAACAGGTGAACCTGACGTCCGGCCACTCCAAGAAACGCCTCCATGGCTGCCTCAGACAAAGTTGGATGGGCATGAATAGTATCTGCGATGTCTTCTGCTGTAAGGCCTAACCTAATAGCAATAGCCCCTTCATGTATAAGGTCGTCTGCATGTGGCCCAAGTATATGCATTCCAAGTATCTTACCGGTTGCCTCATCTGCAACGACCTTAACCAACCCGTCAGTTTCCCCCATGGAAAGGGCTTTTCCGTTGGCGCTGAAAGGAAACTTAGACGTCTTAACTGTAAACCCTTTCTCTTGGGCCTCTTTTTCCTTCAAACCTACTGCCGAACACTCCGGAATCGAAAAAACGCATGCAGGCACAACTGTGTAATCAATTACCCTTGGCTTTCCGAAAATGTTCTCCATAGCTACAATACCCTCTGCCGAAGCTCCGTGGGCCAGCAAGGTCCGGCCTACAACGTCACCTATAGCCCATATACCGGGCACATTGGTGGCCATACAGCCATCTGCCTTAATACCCTTGCGATCATAGGCTACACCCAGGCCGTCAAGATCAATGCCACCGAAATTCGGTACCCTGCCTACAGCAGACAAGACCAAATCTGCCCTGAATTCCTTGATTGACCCGTCTTTGGCTGTGGCAAGGACAACCTTTTCGTTACCATCTTCCCTGATCTCGGTTACAGAAGTCCCAGTGTTAATGGAAAGGCCTCTTTTTCTCAAAATCAAAGAAAGCCTCTGGGCGATTTCGCGATCAAGGTTTGGCAGAATTGCAGGCAGAAGCTCGATTATTGTAACTTCGGAGCCGAATGCAGCAAAAATACTGGCAAACTCAATACCTATTACTCCGCCGCCGATTATGGCAAGCCTTTCCGGAACATAGTCCAGATCCAAAATTTCGTCTGAGGATATGGTTTTACCTTCCAAAAACGGCAGGTTGAATGGCGAAGAACCTGTTGCAAGCAGTATATTCTTTGTGGCAAGTACTTCTTTGGAACCGTCCTCCAGAGTAACTTCAACCTCATTGGGCGATGGCACCTTGGCCCAACCGGGATATATCTGTACTCCGTTACCCCTGACCAATTTGTCTACGCCCGAGACCAGCTGCTCAACAGTGTTCCTCTTGTGATTCATGACCGATTCCATATCCAATTTGACATCTTTAACGTCTACACCAAACCGGAAGGCATCTTTTACACGAAGGTAAGTTGACGCCGAATGAACCAACGCCTTAGTTGGAATGCACCCCACATTAAGGCATGTACCGCCTATTTTAGCTCCCTCAACCAGGGCAATTTTGCCGCCTAGCTGAGCGCCTCTGATAGCCGCTACATAACCGCCCGGGCCACCGCCAATCACCACAACATCAAACATCGTCCAGGCCTCCTTTAAAGCAAATCCTATATCTCAATACAAATCAGATGATGGCTTTCCTCGCTCCATTGTCCAAAAGCAGTCACCATACTTGCCCTGAGACAATTCCAGGGCTTCTCTAATTTCGTTGGGACTGAGGGTACCCTTCTCCAAATCCCAATTGAGAATGGTTCCAAATGCTGAGGCCAAGGCACTCTCCAATTCTCGCCGGCTGACTCCAGACCCACGTATCTGAGCCAGGCCTGCTGATTTTCTTGCCAACATAGATTCTACCCGCATAGCGTGTTGGTCTGAACTGGTGTTCAGGCATGTAACCAGTTTGTGGTAATCCATGTCAAAGGGAATCGAGCCATGTTGGAGGATAATGCCGCCTCTGCGAACCTGCGCCGAACCTGTAATCTTCTTATCGCAGGCAACTATCTCATACCAAGATGGGGCTGAAAAACATGCAGCCTGACGAAATCTGTTATCCCGGGCAGTAACGCCGTGCTCTAGAGCTGCGAGTTCGGCCGGTATACCCAACGACCTTATCCCTGCAACAAGAGCCCTTGATAGCTCCTGGTAAGTTTCAAGAATTGTTCCAGGAAGTTCATCTTCCGGAATAACGATGCTGTAGGTCAGTTCGTTATCATGAAGTACTGCCTTGCCCCCTGTAGGCCGCCTTACCAGGTCTACACCCAGGCTTCTTAGGCCCTGGAGGCTAACTTCTCTTGCCACGTCCTGAAAACGGCCTAGCGATAGGCAAGCCGGCTTCCACTGATAAAAACGTAACGTTGGTTTGACTTCCCCTCTTCTGCAGGCGTTTTGTATTGCCTCATCAACCGCCATATTGTACCGGCCCTTCATAGGCCCGTGGGATAAAAGCCTAACCCTCACCTATCTCCCCCCTTGGTACTCATAACTTTGCAGTTCAGCCTAAATTGAGTTCTGAATCCAGGAGGCAGTCAGAAGCCTCATGGGCTGAAAGAGGCCTTGGGTAGTTCATTGGAACTTGCCCGGGCCTTTCGTTGTAATACGGCCTGTTGCAGTCAGGACACCCAGACGTCTGGAACGGAATTCCTTTTCGGACCTCACGGAGAATTTCAGGACTGGAAATCCGGATATAGCTTATCTTGCCGTCCTCAAAACCCATTTGCTCAATACTGCCCCCTCTGCCCAAAACATAGGCAGCCAGCTGGATCCTTCTGTAAGATCCTAATAACGGGGGCGGCTCATCTTCCATTTGTGTTCCCTTGACCGGCGTAAAAGCAAACAACCCAACGGTTATCCCCATACCCCTTGCCCTGGCGATGCTTCTGACAATATCCTCTTCAGTTTCACCAAGGCCCGCAATCAAATGGGTAGAAATCCTACCGGGCCATTTCTCAGAAGCTTGACTCAAAATACCCCAAGACTCATCAAACCCGCGGCCCTTGACTAAGTTGTAAATCTCCTTTGAAGCAGCATCTATAGGAAGCCCTATTTGTGATGCCCCTGCTCTGAAGAACAATCCAGCTCTTGAAATTGACGTCGGAGCAACGCAAACACTAATGGGAAATATCCTGCTAATACCCCTGATGTTCCTGATTAGTTGAACCGCCTGATTTGTTGCTCCTGGTGATTCAACAATTTGCAGGCACGCCCGCTTTATGTCCCCTCTGTCTATTGCCCCGGCCAGAGGTGTAGATATCTCAGCCCAGGATACCTCGGGCCATGTGACCCTTGACAGCTGATTAGGCAAGGCCTTACTACGCTTTGCCTGAGAGCAGAAACTACATGAGTTGACACAGTGCTCGCCAAGTAGGAAGTGAGCAGTAGTAGGTTTCTCCAAACTGCGGGCATTTGTGAGCCCCAAAAGGGTCAGTGTACCAAATGATACTCCTATTGTGTCAGTCAAAAGCGCAACACTCTTCTTTCCTCGAAACTCCAAGTTGTCTGTTCTGTGCTTCAATCACTGCCTTGGGATGAGGCATAACAATTGCGTCTACCCCTGCCCTGACAGCATTAGTGTCAAGTTTCTCCCGGTAGGTGCCTTTTGGCCTCATGCAACCCAGGGTAATCTTCATGCCTGGATTTTGTATTCTGGCCCACGCAATGAGCCGCAGCACTTCGTCTACATCAGGAGAAGGCAAGTGTTCCCACCGAGTTCTTGGAGTTGGAATGAACACAATGAAAATCAGTTCTTCTATGCCTTCACGGGCAAGAAACTCAACAGCCTCATATTCGCCTCTTACCTCTCCTTTATAGAGCCCTATGAGCACATGGGGTACCACTTTTGCCTTACCCTTGCGCAAGTTGTGCAAAGCATTAACGTAATCCTGCCCTGTCCGGTGCCCTCCGAAAGCTTCTCGTATAGTAGCATCATCCAAAACGAAATCAAAGGACACAACAGAAGCAAAAGCACCGATAGCCAGGGCTTCTTCCTCGCCTACCACACCCGGGTGGGCGTTGATTTTGATATTCCTGCCGGTCTCGGCGATTTTCAACCGGACCATGCCGATTTCTGGCACGAGGGGTACTTGTCCGTCTGAATTGCATCCACCGCTTAATAGGATACTTGTAACCTCCGGGCTTGATATCACAGAATCAAGCCTGTCTATTGTTTTCATATGTTCCAGGTACCTGCCACCGCAATGGGAACACTGCAGTGAACAGGCAGTTCCTGTCACGCTTACAGGTACAGTACCGGCAGGGCGAACAACCTCGAAGGCCTGGGGCCTTGAGGACTGCCTTGCCTTCCAGGAAACACTCAGTAATTCGTCAAAGGAGATTTGGTCTAAGTTATCGGGCCGAAAAGTCAACTGGGATCCCTGTTCTCCTCTCGTTTTCTCCATGGGAGGAGGCAGGTGCCTCCTCCCTCTCACCGCAAATGATGTTATTTGAAAGCCCAGAACATCCAGTGGTTATTCAGGCTTTCTCCACCTAATGTTAGGATTCCGGGCTGCACTGGCCTCATCTAGCCTGCCAACTACTGTGGTATGAGGCGCACTCTTAACACTGTCAGGATTCTCGTAGGCTTCTTTTGCTATGGCAATCAAGATATCAGCAAAGTAGTCAAGAGTCTCCTTAGATTCAGTTTCTGTAGGCTCAACCATTATGGCCTCATCAACAATCATCGGGAAGTAGTTTGTAGGCGGATGAACGCCATAGTCCAACAACCGCTTGGAAATATCAAGAGTATGGACTCCTGTATTCTTCTTGATTCTGCCGGGGCTAACCACAAATTCGTGTTTGCAGTGACGATCATATGGAAGGTCGTAATATTCCAGAATCCGCCTTAAGATGTAGTTAGCGTTTAGCACTGCGTTTTCAGATGCCTGTCTCAATCCGTCAGGCCCGATAGCCCTAATATAGGCATAAGCCTTTACCATAACCAAGAAGTTTCCGTAGAAAGACTTCATCTGGCCGATTGACTCGGGCCTGTCATAGTTAAGGCTGTATTTTTCGCCGTCGAATACCACGTTAGGCACAGGTAGGAACGGCTCCAGGAACTTCTTTACTGCAACAGGGCCTGAACCCGGGCCTCCGCCTCCATGAGGAGTAGCGAAGGTTTTGTGCAAATTGAAGTGAAGCACATCGAAACCCATGTCTCCGGGCCTGCAGATTCCTAAAATAGCATTGGCATTGGCGCCGTCATAGTAAAGCAGCCCACCTTTGCTGTGGACGATCTGTTCTATCTTCTCAATGTTCTCATCGAAAAGACCCAGGGTATTCGGGTTTGTCAGCATAAGCCCGGCTACAGTCTCATCCATAGCTTCTGCAAGGGCATCTATGTCTACACCGCCACGCTCATCAGACGGTACCTCTACTACAGTAAATCCGCCAAGGGCTGCCGACGCAGGGTTTGTGCCATGGGCCGCATCGGGAATAAGGATCTTGGTCCTCTTAAGATCATTTCTTGATCGATGGTAAGCACGTATGATCAGTATTCCTGTAAGCTCTCCGTGCGCACCTGCAGCCGGCTGCAGTGAAACATGATCCATTCCGGCAATCTCTGCCAGGTAATTCTGAAGCTCGTACATAAGCTGCAGAGAACCCTGGGCCAGTTCCTCACGAACATACGGGTGGATGTTATTGAATCCAAGAAGATTAGCAGTCTCTTCATTGATCTTAGGATTATACTTCATGGTACATGAACCCAGGGGATAAAACCCGATATCAACTCCGTGGTTGAGCTGGGATAGCTTTGTGTAATGCCTTACCAGATCGATTTCAGAAACCTCAGGCAGCCCGGCAGGTTCCTTCCTTATTTCACCGGCTGGCAAAAGGTCCCTAACGCTTCTCTTAGGTACGTCAAGTGCAGGAAGAGAGTACGCCTTTCTTCCGGGTTTGGAGATTTCAAAAATCAAGGGTTCGGGACTCCTCATGCCAATCCCTCCAATCCAGCTACAAGATCATCCATTTCAGACTTTGTTCGTTTCTCGGTTACTGCAATGAGCAGGTGATCTTTCAGCTCAGGATAAGCGTGTCCCAATGGATAACCGGCAAGAATCTTCTTCTGTTCCAGTGCCTTAACCACCTTATCCGCATCTACCGGGCACTTAACAGCAAACTCATTGAAGAACGGAGCTTTCCATGAAAGGCTGAATCCCTCAACGCCTGAAATTCTGTCAGCGAGGTACGCCGCTTTTTGTACACACTGTTCAGCAACCTCCTGAATACCTTCTTTGCCAAGCCAAGACAGGTACACAGTAGCAGCCAGGGCATTTAGGGCCTGGTTTGAACAGATATTAGACGTTGCCCGTTCCCTTCTGATATGCTGTTCCCTGGTCTGCAGGGTGAGAACAAATCCTCTCCTGCCCTTCTCATCTGTGGTCATTCCCACCAGGCGGCCGGGCATCCGGCGGAGGTATTTGTTGTTGACTGCCATGACACCAAGGTATGGGCCTCCAAAGGCCATTGGGTTCCCAAAGGGTTGGCCCTCTCCGACCACAATATCAGCCCCATACTCAACAGGCGGCCTCAAAAGTCCAAGGGTCATTGGATTTACTGAAACTACGAATGTTGCTCCCACTTCTTTAGACTTGGAAGAGATGCTATCAACATGCTCAAGGTTGCCGAAAAAATTGGGCTGCTGAACAACCACACAAGCAACATCTTTGCTTAGTTTGCCGGCAAGATCCTGTTCATCAGTCAATCCGTCCTTGTAGTCGATCTCTTCAACGGCAATGTTATGAGCTGCCGCGTAAGTCTTGATGACAGTCCTGGTTTCAGGATGTACAGCTTTTGACACCAGAGCCTTCTTGCGCCTGGTAAGCCCTGACGCAATAGTCACAGACTCTGCTGCAGCAGAAGCTCCGTCATACATGGAAGCGTTTGCCGCATCCATACCGGTTAGTTCACAGATCATAGTCTGGTACTGGTATATAGACTGAAGTACCGCCTGGCTGATTTCTGCCTGGTAAGGAGTATACGCAGTATAGAATTCAGACCGTGCCAGCACGTGCCGTACCACAGACGGAATGTAGTGGTCATAGGAGCCTGCACCTATGAAGTTCACGAAATCTCTTGCTTCATTCTTGTCTGCCAAGTTTGCCATATGTTTGGCCAGTTCATATTCGCTTAAGGCAGGCGGTATATCCAGATCACCCTTAAACCTCAAATGGGGTGGAATATCGCTGAATAGGTCGTCTATGGATTCTACTCCGATAGTCTTCAGCATTTCCTCCCTGTCTTTATCAGTATTAGGTAAGAAGTTCATTACTCTCCGCCCTCTTCCACCAGTTTTTGGTAGGCGCTGCTATCCATTAGGTTTTCAATTTCTGACGGGTCGGATAGTTCGATTACACACATCCAGCCTTCATCATAAGGCTCGTTATTGACCAGTTCAGGTGAATCATTGAGGCCGTCGTTGACTTCAACAATTTTGCCTGATACCGGGGCATAAACGTCTGATACAGCCTTAACAGACTCTACAGTGGCAAACATTTCCCCTGCCTTGATTTCCGTTCCAATTTCAGGCAATTCGATGAACACTACGTCTCCTAACTGGTCCTGGGCATGGAAGGTAATACCTACGTATGCCTTGCCTCCCTCTACGCGAACCCACTCATGATCCTTGGTGTACTTAAGATTTTCTGGATAACTCATTTTTTCTTAACCTCCCTGCGATAAAATGGCATTTTCACTACCTGAGCAAGTACTTTCTTGCCCCTGATCTCTACGTTCAGATTCGTGCCTCTCTGGCTTTGTTCCACTGGGACATATGCCATGGCAAGGTACTTGCCAAGGTATGGCGCAAAGGTCCCTGTCGTAATGTACCCGATTTCGTTTTCGCCTGTTTCGTCAAATACCTTGTAGCCATTCCTGGGCACACCTTTTTCAACCATTTCAAGGCCTACAAGTTTTACCTTCAGGCCCTTTTCCCGCTCCTCCATAAGCGCTTTGGCCCCGATAAAATAGGTGCCTTTGTCGAAAGCCACGAATTTGCCGAGCCCTGCTTCAAGGGGAGTATGGTTTTCATCAAGTTCATGCCCGTACAAAGGCATAGATGCTTCAAACCTGAGTGTGTCCCTGCATCCAAGGCCTGCTAGAATCAACCCGTCGTCTTTGCCGTTTTCAACAATCGCGTCGTACAGGGCCGGGCCTTCTGCAGCCTTACAGTAAAGTTCAACTCCATCTTCGCCTGTGTAACCTGTCCTGGTAACCAGGCAGTTGATACCTGCAATATCTACATTTTCAACTCCGTGGTAATACTTAATCTGTTCCAGAGGATATGTTGTCATTTTCTTCAGTATCTTTATAGCGTTAGGCCCCTGGACCGCCAGCTGGGCTATGTCATCAGAGATGTTCTCAAAAGTTGTTCCATTGAAATACCGGGCAAGGGGTTCTATCCATTCAACGTCTTTGTCTGTGTTGGCTCCGTTGACAATAAGCAGGTATTTGTTGGTGTCCATGCACATTACCAATAGGTCATCGACTACGCCGCCGTCAGGATAGCACATAGGCGAATAAATGACTTTCCCTGGATAGCTCTTTGATATGTCGTTGACCAGTACCATCTGGAGAAGATCAAGAGCTTCCTTGCCTTCTATCATCAGTTCACCCATGTTTGATACGTCCCAAAGAGCAGCATGAGTACGGCAGCCATTGTGCTCATCTTTGATCCCTGAAAACTGAACCGGTAGAGCCCAGCCGCCGAAGTCTACGATTCTCCCGCCATTCTTTTGATGAGTCTCGTAGAGAGGAGTCTTTTTCAGTTCCTCAGCCACTTTTGCCGTCACCTCCTGTTGATATTAGAAAACTGCCAGAACCGGAAACCTGCAGGCTTCACTGCACCTTTTATTCTCACCACTAAAGTCCAAGAAGAACAATCAAAAAGGGACTGGAAACCTGTACAAAGTCCCTGTCCCTTTACCTGAGAGATTCCCCATCGGTTACATAGAGTGCGACGAGTTACCCCTTTGGTGCCACGAAACACAAGTGGCTCTCCAGAGTTGCGTCCAACGACGGTATTTGGGCCTGAGAGTTTCAGATCTTGTCCTTGCTCCTTCGGCGCCTGCTGATTTGCAGGACTCTCCCGCCGTTTTCATCCGCACTGTATTCTATTGGCACAATCAAGACAGATCCATATCGATCTGCACTACAAATTAGAACTTCTACATTATTAGAATAACTCCTGCAAAGAAAGGCTTCATATTAGGAATTCATTGTTGGATTGCCCCTGCAATACCACTGCCAGGCAGTACGTATTATGTCTTCCAAAGAAGACAGCCTGGGAGCCCACCCCAATACAGCCCTTGCCTTTTCTGAGGACGCTATCAAAATGGCCGGGTCTCCTTGACGCCTGGGGCCTACTTTGTATGGCACAGTCTTGCCTGTCACTTTCTCTGCTGCTTCGATAATCTCCATAACCGAGTAGCCTTTGCCCGAACCGAGATTAAGAATAGAAGTCGAGGCGTTCTTGCCCAGGGCCTCAAGTGCCAGAACATGAGCATCTGCAAGATCCGTGACATGAACATAGTCCCGTATGGCAGTTCCATCATCGGTTGGATAATCGTCTCCAAAGATACAAATCGGCTCCTGAGTGCATATGGCCTGAAAGATCAGGGGAATTAGGTGAGTCTCTGGGTCATGGTCTTCGCCTGTACTACCACCGGGGTCAGCTCCTGCTGCGTTAAAATACCTAAGAGATACCGATCTGAGCCCATAGGCCTTATCGTACCACTCAAGTACCCTCTCCAGGAACGCCTTTCCTTCTCCATATGGGCTCTTGGGATTAACCGGGCATTCCTCTGGGATGGGAGTATGTATTGGATCTCCGTATACTGACGCAGATGATGAGAAGACCAGTTTCTTTACACCCTGCTTAGCAATTACTGAGAAAAGGTTCAAACCGCCTATAACGTTTCGCCTAAAATACTTCGCAGGATTTAGCATTGAATCACCAGATTGGCTTTCTCCGGCAAAATGAACAACTGCGTCATACTCGCAAGAAGAAAATACGTCCCTTAGGGCACCTTCATCTTCGCAAAGCCCGATAATCAGCGGAATCCCTGGGATTTGCTCAGGATGGCCCCTGGAAAGGTCATCAAAAACGGTCACCTGGTACCCTGCTTCGCAAAGAGCCTTTACAGTATGAGCTCCTATATAGCCTGCTCCCCCTGTAACCAGTACCTTTTCAGGCTTGGGCCCGGTAATAGTAGTCAAGCCTAATCCACTCCCTGGATGTAGAGTCCCTGCACGCATATATAATATCGAAGGCCGGGGCAATATTCCAGCTCAAAGGCATAGACTTCTAGTGGAGGTAAATTGCTTTATGATTCTATGCAAAGAAGGAGAACTTAGCTGTGGGCCAGGAGCAGGGGCAGTTCAAGACATTCAGAGGGTATTCCCTTGAAGAAGAAGAGGGCCTTACGCCGAGCATGGAGGATTATCTGGAAATGCTGTATCGCATTGCATCAGAAAAAGGTTACGTCCGTCTCAATGATCTGTCAGCATGCCTAGACGTCCAGCCTTCGTCAGCAACCAAAATGATGCAGCGGCTGGCCGAACAAGGTTTGGTTGAATATGAACCTTACGGATTGATTCATCTGACCAAAGAAGGGTGCAAAACCGGTTCTATTCTTCTAGAAAGGCATAACCTCCTTGAACAATTCCTAATGTTGCTGGGAGTAAAGGAAAACATATTGAGGGATACTGAAAGAATGGAGCATATAATCAGCCCTGAACTGGTAGAGATAATTCGCTTGTTCGTATTGTATGCATCGAGGAACCCTGACTGGCTATCCCAGTTCAGTGATTGGGCCGGACAGTAATTCTGCAAAACTTATTTCTGTTTATCCATTCAGGCAATCAATGTTTTTTTGCGCCGGGCTCCGGCCCACCTGCCCTACCAAAGCCTCATCTGATTCTCGGCCGGCGGATTCAGCCTCTTAAACAAGTCATGAATTGCATTGCTGCCTCTGCTCAATACAAGAGCAGACAGCATTATTCCCAGGGCCTTAGGAAGATTGAAATCTACAGGGATAATTTGATTTACGATTGAAAAGAAGTCTACCCGCCCAGCAACTGCTATTAGAGTGGAAAAGGCCAAACTGATTGCCTGGTCAACCCAATCGTAAAGTGTTAGGTTGAATTGAGAAATCACTGTTTTAACTATGCCTGTGGCAACTTCCACAAGGATGGCCAACGTAATAAATGCCTGTAAAGTCATTATGTTCACCTCTCTTGAAATATGGTATGAAATACAAGTGAGAAGTGACCATAATTCCGCAGGCCAATTTGCGATGGTTTTGTGGGTAAATACAGAATATACCAGGAACCCGGTTGCATAGATTTCGTCTTATTAGAATGCGACAGGACTCAGTTATCAAACAAGAAAGAAGGTGGAGTATTATGGTAAATCGTGCAAAACACCCGGTTCCGGTTGCCATAGTATCTATGCTGGTAATCGCTTTGGTATTAACCACTGCCGGTCCTTCACTTACGGGCTATGGTACTGTATATGCACAGCCAGAGCAAGCGCCGAGGACGAGATACAGAGCATACTTTCCCATATATCTTAAGAGTGGGGCTTTCCTCTTCCCAGTAGAATACTCGATCCCATACACCCTTGCTCCAGCTCGCACTGCAATAGAAACTCTGTTAGCCGGAGTCCCCGAGAACCCTTATATCCCAAACCTAATCCCAGAGGGTACACTGGTTAGGGGCATTACCATAAAGGACGGCCTGTGCACAGTTGACTTTTCCAGCCACATCCAAAGGGCAAACGTAGGTGCCGGCGGAGAGGCTATACTCCTTCAAGCCATAGTCAATACCCTTGCCCAGTTCGGCAATGTTACCTCGGTAAAAATTTTGGTTGAGGGGCAGCCTGTTGAAACCCTTGCAGGGCACATTGACATAAGCGGCCCACTGACTCCCGAGTTTCAGCCTGGTTTTCAATCCTTTCCCGATGTGCAGCAGCACTGGGCCGGAGGGTACACGTCGATTCTGCAGGTTCTCGACATAATAGACGGGTACGAAGACAACACTTTTAGGCCTGAGAGGAAAGTAACCAGGGCAGAACTGGTCAAACTTCTGGTAGAAGCCCTGGAACTTCCATTTGAAAGCAAAATCGAGTCAATGCCTTTTCAAGATGTACCCGAATCCCACTGGTCCCGCAATTATGTCGCAAGGGCCCTGAGTGCAGGCCTAATCAGCCCTGATGACTACAAAAACGGATTCCGGCCTGATGAAGTGATCACCCGTGAAGAAATGGCGTTCATTCTTGTTAAGGCTCACGATGCTTACCTGGCAAACAACCCTGGAACCCACGCAAAAGCGGTGAGCGTAGAACCCTTCTCAGACGAAACTGACGTTTCACTGAAATATCTTGAGGCAGTTGGCACTGCCGCCAAACGGGCTCTTCTTGATGGATACCCTGATGGCAGCTTTGGGCCCAGGCGTGGATTAACCCGGGCTGAAACCACAACAGTAATAGCCAGGTTGCTGGGGATTGAAGGACAACAGGTAATCCTAATGAAGTCTTCAGGAAGGAGTGCAGAGGATAGTGATGGCGTACTCGTACTTGGGGCCGCTGCAGCCTTCGAAGGCACTGTATCAATAAGGGGCAAGAACAGTGCAGGTGAAACCGTGTTTACAGACTACACTACTGCAACCCAGGGACAAGGCTGGGGAGTGTTCGGATTCTCAGTGGCCAAAGGCAGGCTGACAGGACAGGGGCCATGTAAAATTGAAGTATACCTTGAAAGCGCCAAAGACGGCAGCGAATATTCAGTGCAGGTGATTACCACAGGCATTTCGGACAACAAATAGGTAGCATGATGTTGTGAGAATAAAGATAATTTGCGTTGGAAAAATACGAGAACCCTACTTCAGGCAAGGGGCGCAGGAATATGTCAAAAGGCTGCGCCCCTATGCAGCAGTTGAACTTACCGAGGTAAAAGCAGAACCTGACCAAAATTCCCCTTTGGGAACAAGACATGCCCAAACCCGGGAAGCTGCACGAATCTTCGGTTCGCTCCTCCCTTCTGATTACGCTATAGCCCTGGATTCCAGAGGCGAAACCATATCATCTGAGGGCTTTTCAAAATGGCTTGGCTCACTGGCCCATGAACACTCAAGCCTGGCGTTTGTTGTAGGCGGAAGTTCAGGGCTATCACCAGATGTGCTGGCAAAGGCAGCTAGGGTTCTTTCTCTGGGCCCAATGACGTTTCCCCACCAAATGGTACCTGTTATCATACTTGAGCAGCTTTACAGGGCATTCATGATCCAATCAGGCAGAACATATCATAAATAACCGAAAATCCGAATATCCCGTATATTCGATTGAAGCAAGCAGGAATTGGCAGATTTCACGGAGTATTCTATTCATGGAACCCTGGAAAACCTTGGTCGGCAGAACTTTTGAGAGGAAGACCTTAATGAATGAACCATTCAAAGGATCTGGGCTTGGCACCTTGATAAGCCTACCTCTAGGCAGTCATATATGCCACTTCTACCGGGGCAAACAAGAGCTGTTCGAGCCTATCGTTCCCTATTTCCGTACTGGGCTTCTCAACAACGAAAGGTGTATTATGGTATGTTCAGAACCCCTGGAGAAAGACGAAGCCCTTGATTTCCTCAGAACCGAGTTGCCTGAACTAGGCCACCTGCTCAACGCAGAACAAATCAAGGTTTTCTTGTACGATGAGTGGTACTGCAACGAAAACCAGGAGTTTGATACATACGCAACGCTTAGGCGGTGGCAAACAGAACTCTCCAGTGCAATTGCAGCCGGGTATAGTGGCTTGAGGATAGCAGGAAACCTGTCCCGGCTTACATTCCTTCAACAAGTGCTCGAATATGAAGACCTGTTCTGCGGAATCAGTACCTTCTCGCCTATTGTCGCAATGTGTGCTTACCCATTGGAAAACCTACACATCAACGATGTAATTGAAATTGCCAACGTTCACCAATTTGCCCTGCTCCGGAACGATTCGGGATGGAAATTAACCAAGTCTGCGAGATACCGTGATGTAATGTGGCAATCCCTGCTAGACGGCCTGAGCCAAGGCATGGTGGCCACAGACGATTCAGGTACCATACTCACTGCCAGTAATGTATGTTTAGGGTTTCTTGGCTGTACTACCCTATCAGATTTGGGGCCCGATATTCAGGAGTTTGCCAGGCGTTTCAAAATACGGTCAATAACAGGAAAGATCCCGCCTGCGGCAATATTGTCCATTGATACTGATACTCACACTGAAGATTATTGGAAAGCCACGTCGCGTATTCACGGTGATGTAGAGTTGCTTGTAAGCATTAGGAGATCCAAATCCAACCCTGTTATCCCAGGGCTGTTCTTAATGGTATTCCACGATCTTACAGGCCTTCGAAAACTTGAGTCTGTAAAGAATGAGTTTCTTCAGATCATGAGCCATGAGCTCAGAAATCCGGTTCAAACCATAAAAGCGCTGCTCAATCTCATAGGCTCATCCATAAGCAGCGACAATACATCTCTGGTAAAATACATGCAGTTGGCAGACACATGCATAAACCAGATTACTACGCTTATTGAAGACCTGCTCGCTATACGCGCATTTGAGGGAGAACGTAACACAGTAAACGCAATCCCCACTGAATTCAGGGCTCTCTTACAGGAAACCCTGGTACCATACATGGAAAACCATGAACACAATATTATCTGCCTTTTCGATGACAAAACAGTAGTACCTATGGTAGTTGATCCAATGCGAATCAGGCAGATTCTAACAAATATTTTGAACAATGCAATGAAATATACCCCCAAAGGGAAGCGAATTTGGCTCGACATTACGTTATCAGGCGACTCGGCTATTCTTACTATCGAAGATGAAGGAATTGGGATACCCGAAGACGAAATCGAAAGGGTTTTTGATCAATTCTACAGAGCTTCCAATGCCCACGGGTACAGCAGCGGCATAGGCCTGGGCCTATATGTTAGCCGGTGCCTTGCCAGAATGCACGGCGGAGATCTGTGGGCCGAGAGGCGGGATAAAGGCGGGACAGCCGTTATGCTCTCCTTGCCTGTGTTGAAAAACGGAGCTTTGGATAATGACCAATCAGTGGCCAGGAACACTGCCATTGCAGATGATTAGCGTCTGTTCAGGCCCGGCTATTGATCGTTCCATGTGCCAGATGCTAAAATATCGGCAGAATGATTTGAACCGAGAGAGGATCTTCGGGGTAAGGTGAAACGGCTAAGTCCGTTAGTCCTAACCGGCGGTTAAAGCCCGCGACTCGCACAAATGCGACTGATCCGGTGAAATTCCGGGGCCGACGGTAAAGTCCGGATGGGAGAAGATCAATTTCAGTTAGCGTTATCCCCGAGGGTCCCCCTCTAAGAACAACTCGAGGGGGAGTTTCAATGAACCGAAAGACTGCCGTAGTTGTATCTACAGCGATTCTAGCCGCCATGTCACTTATACTGGAGCTGTATGTGCACTTTCCAGTGCTTCCTGCGGCACCGTACCTCCTGTATTCTCCGGGAGACCTGCCGATTATCATAGCAGCTCTTGTATTCGGCCCAATCCCCGGAGTGCTCACGGCACTTGTAAATTCAGCGCTTTTTGTGCTCCTAACAGGAGAAGGAGGCCCGTGGGGCGCACTTATGCACTTCATTGCGTCAGGCGGAATGGCTGCAGTAATCGGAATGATGGAAAACCGTTTTGGCAAGACCCATTTTTCACTGCTGTCAGGCGTGGCTACAAGAATAGCACTGATGATACCTGCCAATTTCCTTGTAACGCCTATCTATACAGGGCTGCCAGTAAGCGTTATTGCTAAAATGATTGTGCCTGTTGTTATTCCCTTTAACATCATCCACGCCGGAATCAACTGCGCCCTAGCCTATCCCCTGCTAAGCGCGTTGCCCCGGGCAATTACCGACAAGTTCCGTACAAGAACCGCTTAAAATACCAGATCTCTATCTGCGCAACGTAAATGCGGAACACCTGCCTTCTTGCGAGGCAGGTGTTCTTTTAATCGAACTACTGTTAGAATCGAGGAAGGATCAACCGGCCTTCAAGGCGAATCCTCAGAACAACCTGTGTAACGTTAAGCAAAGGAGATGGTGGCGTGCGAGTTTTCCCGGGGCTCGAGGTCTTACTGAAAAAAGAGCTTCTAAAGAATAGAAAGATAGGGCTTATTACAAACCATACAGGCAACAACTTCGATCTTGAATCCAACTTTGACCTGATGCTAAGAGCAGGGTACAAGATGACTGCCCTCTTCTCGCCTGAACACGGTATTTACGGGGACCACCCTGATGGACAGTATGTTGAAGGTTCGACACATACAGGAACAGGAATTCCTATCCACAGCCTGTACGGAGCGACCCAAAAACCTAAAAAAGACATGTTGAAAAACGTTGACATCCTTGTTTTTGATATTCAGGACATTGGAGCCAGGTACTATACATACATGTCAACAATGATACTTTCGATGGAAGCAGCTTCTGAAAATGGAATTGAGTTTGCCATTCTTGACAGGCCCAACCCCATAGGGGGAATTAAAGTTGAGGGGAACGTAACCAGGCCTGGCTGGATTTCATCAGTGTCCTATGCTCCGGTCTCAATCCGCCACGGAATGACTGCAGGAGAAATCGGCCTGTTTATGGCTGCGCAAAAGGGCCTACCACAGCCAAAGGTGATAGCCATGGAAGGTTGGTCCCGGGACATGTACTTCAACGAAACCGGATTCCCCTGGGTACCAACATCTCCAAGTGCGCCCACCCTTGAAATGGCTATTTTATACCCGGGGACATGCCTTCTTGAAGGAACAAACCTCTCTGAAGGCAGGGGAACATCTACCCCATTCCAAACTTTAGGTGCACCCTGGGTAGATGGTTTCAAACTGTCAGAGGAACTTAACCAAATGGGCATCCCAGGCATAAGAACTAGGCCGGTGTATTTTCGGCCATCTTTTAGCAAGTGGACCGGGGACATATGCCAAGGCGTTCAAATACACATTTTTGAACCGCGAGACATAAACCCGGTTGAACTGGGAGTGCGCTTGCTTTTTGCAGTTCGGGACCTATACCCTGATGATTTCCGAATAATACCACCTGGGCCAAGCGGCAAGCACTTCCTAGATCTTTTGTGCGGCGGCACCCAGTTGGCCGAAGCCCTTGAGAACCATGATTCGCCTGATGGTTTGCTGAATTCCTGGAGAGAAGAGGCAGAACACTTCTCAGCAAAGCGAAGGGATTTCCTAATATACACGTAAAGGAAAGGATCTAAGATATGCGGTTTTTCCTGGGAATCGACGGAGGCGGTACATCTACTGAAGCATGCATTATTGATGAAGATGGCAACGTTGTCTCGACAGGCCTTGGAGGGCCAAGTAACATTTACTTTACACCAGGCCGCCAGGTTGTAGCATCAATACAAGATGCGGTTAGCTCAGCAGTATGCTCTGGCCAAGAAAAACACCACGATCTGGCCATTTCCAACGCGTGCATTGCCCTTGCAGGAGCCGGCCGCCAGGAGGATATAAGCAAGGCTGCATCTATGATTAACCCTGTTATGGGTGAGATTCCTTTCTCCCTTGTTGAAGATTCAAAAGCCGCCCTTTATGGAGCCCTTGCTGGCAATGATGGCATAGTGGTGATTTCAGGAACAGGTTCCAACTGCCTGGGACTGAAAAACGGGCGGTACAAAAGGTCCGGAGGTTGGGGATCACTTCTTGGCGACGAAGGAAGCGGCTACAGTATTGCGAAACAGGGGCTGATTGCTGCCCTTAAAGACTATGACGGCCGCGGCCCTAAGTCCTCTCTGACAGAGAGGTTTACTTCTCATTTTCAGGTTGGCACCCCTGAAGGAATCCTGCCTGCTACACACAAACTGAGCAGGCCTGAGATAGCTAATCTTTCGGTTATAGTGTTTGAAGAATCGACAAAGGGCGATGAAATTGCAGGAACAATCATCAAGAATGAAGCCATGGAACTTGTGAAAATGACACGGGCTGTACACCGCGGACTAGGCTTCTCTGGCCAGGTCTCTGTGGCAATGGTAGGTGGTTGTTTCCGCCAGGATGAACTGAGGAGCGCATTTGTTGAGGGCCTCAAACAGATTCTTCCCCTGGCTGTCGCCGGGTTTCCTTTGCACGCTCCGAAGGTAGGGGCGGCTCTTCTTGCCAGGGAGGTTGCAAAGTGCCGGTAACGGGTTTTGGTCTGGCAAACAGCCACAAGGTAGTGTTTTGAAAAAAGAGAAGGTTGAGGGGTTAGCCAATGAAACACAATAGCGTTTATGTTCCAAGAACTGAAAAGCCGAATCCTTTGACTGCCGGCATAGATACTTGGCCCATATCAAGAATCCTTGAGGTCATGAATCAAGAGGATCATAAGGTAGCTCCGGCAATAGCCAGGGAAATTCCGGCGATTCAGAAAGCCGTTGAGCTGGTAGTAGACAGCCTCTCAAAAGGAGGGCGCCTCTTCTATGCCGGTGCAGGAACCAGCGGGCGCCTTGGAGTTCTGGATTCATCTGAGCTGCAGCCTACCTTTGGGATTGAGAGGGAAAGGATCATTCCGCTTATCTCGGGAGGCAAAGAAGCAGTATTCTATGCTGTAGAAGGCGCAGAGGACAGTGAAGACAGCGGCAGGGAGGTTTTTCTATCTCACAGCCCTGCAAAAAACGATGTAGCAATTGGCATTGCTGCAAGTGGGAGAACCCCATTTGTTGCCGGAGTCCTCAGGGCCGCTTCTATGGAAGGCCTCTCAACCATAGCCATTGTAGGTGATCCCCTGGGGCCTGTTAGTGACTATGCCAGCGTGGTGATTTCCCCAGACGTTGGGCCGGAGATTATCACCGGGTCAACCCGGCTCAAGAACGGTACTGCCCAAAAACTAGTGCTTAACATGATTTCTACTGCATCGATGATCGCCCTGGGCAGGACATATTCGAATTTGATGGCAGGAACGTATCTTGGAAATCAAAAGCTGTCTTCAAGGGCAAGGCGAATTCTTCAGGCAGCAACAGGCCGTGGGCCTGAACAGATAGAAACGGCCCTGGAAGAGTCAGGGGGCGATATTCCATCAGCTCTCGTAATGCTCATCTCTGGCCTGGGAGCCAGTGATGCCAAAGCCGCCCTTGAGTCTGCCTCAGGGTCAATCAGGCAGGCAGTAAACCTTGCTCTCCAAAAGGCTGATTCAACAATACCACACAATTACCGGGAAGATGATTCCCGCCAGAAAGGGTTGTGTACTCCTATGGATGTATCAACAAACAACAACAATGATCTGTGTTTTGGCAGCCCTGCAGACGCAGGCTTTGATCCCGAAAGGCTTGAAAGGGCTTTTCAAGTGGTTCAAGACGCTGTAGGCGATGGCGAAGGACTTATTCCCGGCGCTGTTGCGGCAGTGGTGCGAAACGGAGTGGTTATTGGCCCAAGGGCCTGGGGGTGGGCTTCCAGAGTCCCCGAGCGCATAGCTGCGACTCCTAACACAATATTCGATATGGCTTCCTTGACGAAAGTTACAGCAACGACCCCGTCTATCATGATCCTGGTTGAACGAGGGAAAATGCGCCTTGACGATCCTGTTGCTCTGTTCGTACCTGAGTTTGGAACCGGTGGCAAGCAAGATATCACTATCAGGCACTTGATGACACATACCTCAGGATTGCCGGCCCACATCAAATACTGGGAACTAGGCATAACAGGAGAAAGGATCATTGACTGCATATGCAACCTTGAGTTGGGCGCCGGCTCAAAACCGGGAATCCGCGTCGAATACAGCGACCTTGGGTTCATCATGCTGGGTGAGATAGTCAGGCGCATAACAGGTTTGAACATTAAGGAATTTGCGGAGCAAGAGGTATTTAAGCCACTGGGAATGACCTCAACCTGCTTCTTGCCGCCTGAATCGTTGAAGTATAGAATCGCAGCTACTGAATTCCGTGAAGACCTTGGGCAAGTAGTATGGGGCAAAGTCCACGATGAAAACTGCTATGCCCTCGGCGGAATTGCCGGCCATGCCGGGTTATTCAGCACTGCCTTTGATGTAACCAGATATGCCCTTATGTGGCTTGGACTGGGCCGCTTGGGTGAAACTCGCATCCTTGGCAAGAAGACTGTTGAGGCAACTATCAAGGAACAGGTGGACCTGGAAGAACGGAGAGCACTTGGCTGGCAGTTAAGAGCAAGAACCTTTTCATCAGGTGGAGACTTTATGTCAGACCGAGCCTTTGGGCACACAGGTTTTACAGGGACAAGCCTGTGGTGTGATCCTGAGGAAGACCTTGCCGTTGTCCTGCTAACAAACAGAGTGCATGCAGGACGGGAAGGCAACGCCCATATCAGGTTGCGTCCTAGATTTGCCAATGCAGTATGTGCAGCAATAGACAATTAGAGTAGCAAGAAAGTGCCCCCTACCGGGTAATCTTGAGGAGGCGTTTGATTTTGAGAAAGCTGACTCTTGAAGAAAAAATAGGGCAGGTCTTCATGTTCGGATTTCCGGGAAATAACCATGAAGATGCACACAAGTTGATAAGAGAACTCAAGCCAGGCGGCATAATCTATTTTGCCAGGAATTGCAGCACCGTCGAAGAAGTATCGTCTCTTTCCAGCCGGCTGCAAGATTGGGCAGCAAGCTCTGGTGCAGGCATTCCACTCTTTATCGCCGCCGATCAAGAAGGCGGAATCGTGGCAAGGCTGACCCAGGGCATTCCGGTAATGCCAGGCCCACTGTCATTGTCAGCTGCAGTATCAGCCACTGATACTGATGTCCATCTCATAGAGCAGGTATCACGTGCCATAGGCGTACAGCTGCGCAGCGCAGGAATAAATGTTAACCTTGCCCCAGTGCTTGATGTAAATGACAATCCAGACAATCCTGTCATAGGCATAAGATCTTTTGGAGAAGATCCATGCCTGGTCTCTGAATTCGGCGTTCTCGCTACTAAAGGATTTCTTTCAGCAGGAGTCTTGGCCGTAGGCAAGCACTTTCCAGGCCACGGCAATACATCTGTAGACTCCCACCTTGACTTACCGGCCCTGCCTCATTCTATGGAACGGCTTAACTCATGTGAACTAATGCCGTTTAGGGCAGCCATCAACGCAGGCATACCTGCAATCATGTCAGCCCATATTTTGTTTCAGGCAATAGACACCCAGAAGCCTGCGACCCTCTCCCACCCTGTACTGACAGGGCTGCTCCGAGACACTCTTGGCTTCCAGGGCCTAATAATGACCGACTGTCTTGAGATGAATGCCATATCAAAGTATCCGGGTACTGCAATCGGGGCAGTGGAAGCATTCAAAGCCGGATGCGACCTGCTTTTGATCTCGCATACCAGAGAACTGCAAGAACAAGCCTGGCTTGCACTGCTTGAGGCAGTTAAGTCAGGAGAGGTTTCTGAAGATAGGCTCGACCGGTCTGTAGAACTGATCCTCAGGTTCAAGGAAATCTTTAGAATTCCAAACGCTCTGCCTCCTAAAGAGGCTTATGATCCTGAGTACCGGCAACTTTCGGAAAACGTTTACTTGCGCTCGATTACGTTGGTAAAGAACCAGGCAGGGTTAGTTCCGTTGCTGCCTGGCACCGGTGGCAAACTTAGCCTCTGTTTGGCCGGTTTGAAGCCAAAACGGCTGCTCCAAGTAGAAGATCCCCTCAAACCGGGCTCCCAGAGCCCTTGCCCGGCAACCGCGCAAGGGCCAGAGACTGAACTGGGAAAGAGCCTGCGGGCCAGATGCAGCAACCTGGATCTCACTGAAGTTTACATTGATGAACCGTCGGCCATTGAAAAATGCCTATCCCTAGCCCAAAGGATGCAGGCGATGGTAATCCTAACCCAAAACGCAAGCAAGGATCCTGTTCAAGCGCAGTTCGTAAGAGCAATTACAGAACAGGTTCCCAATACTGTTCTTGTGGCTACCCGGGATCCATACGATATTCGCATTGCGCCTAATGTCCATACATACCTGTGCACATACAGTAACCGTCCACAGGCTATAGACGCCCTTGCTCAGGTACTGCTTGGCACCGCTAGGGCCACAGGCAAGCTGCCGGTAAGAATACCGGGCCAGGAATGAGCCTAAGATATCAAGGAGGAGCTTAAATGGTTGATCTTATCTCGAGAGCCCGCCTAAAAAACTCAAGGCTTGTGGTAGGACTTATGTCAGGAACCTCTGCTGACGGAGTAGATGCATGTCTGTGCGATATTGAAGGATTTGGAGCCGGAGCCAGGATCCGGGCCAGGCATCTTACGTCCCTGGACTACCCTTTGCCGGTTAAGAACCTCCTCATAAGCAAGATAGGGAACCTTAATGTTGAGGAAGTGGCCAGGCTCAACTTTTTGATAGCCCAGGTTTTTGCCGATACCGCCCTTAAGTGCATTAAAGAAGCAGGCTGCAGCCCCTCTCAGATTGATGCCATCGCTTCGCATGGCCAAACCCTGATCCACTTGCCTGACTGCAATCATGAGCTACTGCCTGTACCCGCTACCTTGCAGGTAGGAGACATTTCCGTCATTGCACAATTGACAGGAATACTCACAATAGGCGATTTTCGGCCGGCAGATATGGCCCAGGGTGGCCAAGGGGCTCCCCTTGTCCCCTATGCAGACTATCTTTTGTTCAGGGATTCAAAACTCGGCAGAGTAGTGCAAAATATCGGAGGAATAGGCAATCTGACATACCTGCCGCCTGCGTGTACACCTGAGCAAGTAGTTGCGTTTGATACAGGGCCTGGAAACATGATAATTGATGCCATAGTGAGCATTTTGACCCAGGGAAAAGCAACAATGGACACAGGTGGCAAGTTGGCGTTTTCAGGAACTGTAAACCGCCAATTCCTCAATTACCTAATGTCCAACGAATATTACTCCAAAACACCGCCTAAATCTACAGGCCGTGAAGCATTTGGCATGCAGTACGCACGCATGATCCTAGACGAGTACAGGCAATATGTTTCTGCCGGGCAAGGGCCGGCATGGGATCCCATTCCCTATTTTCAGGACATAGTTGCTACAGTGTCTGAGCTTACCGTACAGACCATCGTCGGGGCATACAAAGCCTGGGTATTTCCAAAAGGCCCGGTTGATGAAGTAATTCTTGGCGGGGGTGGTGCGCTTAATCCTTACTTCACCCGGGGATTGCAGGAAAAACTATCCCCCATGAACCCGGATATCAAGATTCTGTCACATAAGGACCTGGGTATTCCGGACAAGGCTAAAGAAGCCCTGGCCTTTGCAGTTCTGGGAAATGATTTGATTGGATGTATACCCAACAATGTGCCGGCCGCAACCGGGGCATCAAAACCTGTTATCATGGGTAAAGTGGCATTCCCATAGGAGGAAGGTGTACAAGGTGGCGCCTGAAAATCGGCAGGCTACATATATTGAATTTCCGGGAAATGTGCCTGGAAAATACGAAATCTTATATATGCTCTTTGGGTCAAAGGGTAAGTTTATCTCCGGCGATATACTTGGTTCAGCAGTGGGGATATCAAGGGCTGCAGTCTGGAAGAGTATCCAAGCCTTGCGTGCGGAAGGCTTTCCTATTGAAGCGGCACGGAAAAAAGGTTACAGAATTGGCCCGGAACATGACTTCTTAATTCCTCAGGAAATAGCCGGCAATCTTACTACTTCAACCATGGGCCGCAAGATTTTCTACACTTCCAGGACAGGCTCAACCAACGACGATGCCAAGTCTATGGCTGATTCTGCCCCAGACGGCACAGCAGTCATATCTGAGATCCAAACAAAGGGTAAGGGAAGGTTGGGCCGAAAGTGGGAATCTCCGGGAGGAGGCATATTCCTATCACTCATATTGAAACCTAAAATCCCACCGTTTAGGGTGCCTGGATTGTCGCTGGTAGTAGGTTACGCTGTAGCCAAAACCCTGCAAAGTGATTTTGGGTTAGAAGCCCTGGTGAAGTGGCCCAACGACGTCCTTGTCAGTAACCGGAAAATTGCCGGTATTCTGTGCGAAATGCGGGCAGAGCTGGATAGGGTATCACATGTTATCGTAGGCACAGGCCTAAATGCCAATGTCTCAACATCTGATATGCCTGAGGCTGTCAGGGAAAAGTCAACTTCCGTGGCCGGCAGTTTAGGCAGGCCTGTGGACAGGAGCATCCTAATAGCTAAATTGCTCAACAGGCTTGAACCCTGCTATCTAGAGTTTATCGAATGCGGCCTTGAGTGTTTTCTCCCGGAAATCCAGAACATGTTGGCCTATATGGGAAGTCCTGTAATGATTCACAATACTTCGTTTGGTTCCGGGGAAACACAACACGGAGTCTTGCACGGCCTGGACAAAGAAGGCCGGCTGATTTTGCTCACCTCCAGTGGGGCCATTCGGGCCTTTGCAGCAGGAGATGTTTCACTAAGGCCAAGATGAGAACAGCCTGCCGGTAAACTTACCGGCAGGCCTGATCCGGCTAAATACGACGCGTTATTAAGCCAACGACATCATTGTCCTGGCTCCGCGATATGCCTCGATATAATCCTTTCCTGTGAATTCCACTGTTACCGGGTCAACTCGAACAGTTCCCGGCATAATCGATGCCGCGTCCGCTTGCCCCGACGTATGAAACTGCAGCCTTACTGTACAGGGAGAACCAGGTACAAGAGGTTTGTACTCTGAAAGATTCCTAAGAGCAGAGGTGACTGTCTCTTTGATTAGATCCTGGGCTTTGCTGGGATGGAGACACAGGGCTGAGAATTGGCTTCTTGGCTCTTTGACAGTGACTGTTTCTACTTTGCCGAGAAGATCCCTTGCCTCTTTGGTTACCTCAGAATCACCTGACACAAACACTACAGGAACCCCGTAGTACCCTGCAATAAGGGCGTTCATTCCTGTTTCGCCCATGACTTTTCCGTCTACCCAGTAGTGGGCCACCCTACCTGTATAGGTATGATTCAATACACCTAGTGAAGATGCCTGGGAATGGTATCCGACCAGAAGCACAGCATCAAAATCGCTGCCTATGCCTTCCATCATAGACATAGGCTTGGAGGAACCTGTAATCAACTTGATTCTGGGATCAAGGTCCTCAATAATCACGTTACGCATTCCGCTATGGGAATCGTTGATGATTACTTCGCTGGCACCTGCTTCGAAAGCACCCACAGCAGCCGCATTGGCTTCTTTGGTCATGATTCTCCTGAATCTTTCATAGCCGTCCTTACCCTGCTCAGTATGGTTCCAGGCGACAACTCCTGTAATACCTTCCATGTCTACTGAGATGAACACTTTCATTCTCTGACGCCTCCTAGTTTCCACATAACGTTTGTTAATGGGCTAATGCCCCAGCATTCTTCATTCTGCCTGAGTTTCCCTTCCGGTGTTCTCGAAAAACCAGGAAAACTCCAGGATGTATTGACACACGCTGTCGGTTAACCTATTATCCTCTAGAGGTTAACCCATTTTTAAATGTAGATGAGAGAAGGATTCGACAATGTGCCTTGGAAATACGGCAAGCAATCTGCAATCAAACGCCTGCAAAAAGAACGCCTTGACCCTTTCTGCCCTTATCAAGGCTTCTCTAATGTGCGGAATTATTGTGTTCCTGGCCTATGTAGTCATCCCACTGCCTTTTAGCCCGGTCCCTGTAACACTCCAAAGCCTTGGAGTTATGATGGCAGGCCTGGCCCTTGGCCCTGCTCTTGGGACCTGGGCAGTTTTAATCTACCTCGCACTGGGCTTTATCGGACTGCCGGTTTTCGCCGGAGGAAGATCGGGCCTGGGAGCCTTGTTAGGCCCATCAGGTGGATACCTCCTGGGATTCTTGCCCGGAGCTTGGGTAACCGGAATGCTTTCGTCAAGAGGAGAGCAACAGTCACATGGGCCTGCCAAGGCAAGGCTCTTACCTGTGTACCTAGTATCGAGTATGCTTGGAGGAATTGCAGTTGTCCACACCATAGGCGTTCTTTACCTGGCGAAAACTACCGGAATGCCGTTATCCCAGGCAATGCTGGTTGGAACTGTACCCTTCTTGCCCGGAGACATATTCAAATCTCTTCTGGCATCAATTCTGGCAAGAAAGAGCAAAGACGTACGCAAGCACCTCAGAGCCTAACAGTTAACCTCTATGGCGCCTGCGTTGCTCAATATAACCAGTGTCCCCCTTTGGATTTCGGCCTTTACTGACTCAAGGGTATTCTCGGTTCTAACCTTGGTCCGGCCGAAAATCAAAGTGGTATTGGGATAAATCGTGCCCGCAATGATCTTTCCAGTTTCCGAAACTCTGAGCACAGTTGCTGCAGATCCCTCACTGCCGGCCCTGTTTGCCTGAATCAGTTCAGAAGCGGCGATTTCCCCTCCACGGACGATTCCAGGGGACCCTTGTACTTTTACAGCCCTCCCGGCTGACAAATCTGAATATAAGGCACCCTGCCCTGCCACTATTATGTCCCGTGATGCCCTGATTGCGGAACTCTGAACATAAGGCAATACCACATCAGATTGGCCTTTTGAAAGTTCATAATCTATCCAGGTCCTTATGCCGGCAACATCTTCCTCGATTGGGCGGGTTCTATCAAATATACTTCCGCTGCCTTCGGCTATCCTGTCCCGGGTTCCCAGGATTTTCGCTCTGATTTCTTCAGGCAGTGGTGACAGATCTTCTTTATACAGGCTGGCAAGGGCAAAAATCAACTGTCTGAAATAGTCAAACAAGACTCCTCCCTCGTACAACCTTTGGATAGCCTCCATGTTGTCTTCAAGGCCCGCCTGGGAGGCCTCTTGTGCCAGGCGGTTGTTCTGTGCTTCAATTTCCATAATACAGGCAAGATGTTCCTCTACAACCCCTAGCAGACTGCTCCATTTGTGAATCCATTGAGAGTCTTTGCCGGCAGATATGTCCGACTTAAAGACGTTCCCTTTGATCTTGATGTTTCCCCACGCTTTTAACTCGGCACCTGTTACTGTGCCAAAGATCTCCTGGCTTCCCTCACATTCCACTTTGGTTCCTTCTGCTACGTTTCCGCTTATTTCTACGCTTCCTGAAGCCTTTATGTTGCCTGAAGCAAGGTCCACATCTCCCTTATGGAAGAATATATCGTCCACTTCAATTATTCCTGAAACGTCGTTATATTTCGGGCAGCCTGAAATTGTGGCAATGGCCAAGAGCAGTTCCCCTTCTTGCTTCAGCACGACGCCTTTTCCTGCCTTGAACAAGGGATCTTTCGGTTTTCCAGGATGTATTATCTTTCCTGTCACTCCCTGGCCGGGTATTCCAGGAGCCGCAGGAGTCTTGGCCGCTATTGCCTGGCCGGCCCTTACATCAGGAATCTTCACTGAATCTCTGAAGTCTACCTGTTTGTCATCAAGAGGAAGGTCGATTACTTTATCAAGGGGAATCAGAAACTCAACTTTTCCATCCTTGCCTTCTATGCTTGGACGGCCTTTTGCAATGAGAACAGGCTTACCAGGCTTTTCGGCACATGCTAACCGGCACGCTTCAGTATCTAGGCCGAATTGTACACCTGCTTTTCGCGCAGACTCAATTACCTGGTTCACATCTAATGCAGCCGGAATTATATGGCCCTCAACATCAAGCTGGAGCGCCTGGGAAGGTCCGCTGTCTTTTAGCCTGTACGATAAGCCGTCGCGTATATCTAGTACTAAGTAAGCTTCTAGTCCATCTTTGGTTACCTGAATCTTGTAAGAAGATACCGGTTCTTTACAGCGAGGCTGTACCGAGATCTCCGATGACTCAAAGACAGCAGTTTCACCTATAGCCTTACTGCCTGAAACAAAAATATCTACACCGTCTGCAGGGCGAATGGTAGCAGGGCTTCCGCCCGGCCCAGGATCTTTGACCTTTATAACTCCTTCTTCCACCCAGACCAGGCCAGTTGAATTCTGGTCATGACTCCGCTTCATTTGCTTTTCCTCCGTTCCCATATGCTCCGTCCAGTTGCGCTACTAGAGCCAGTAAAAAGTGCACTGAATATGGTTCGTCTGATTTTGTATCGGAAAACAAGGGTACAGGGTTAAGAAAATGGATAGCCTAAACAGGGCGTTTCTGGAGCCTGGCAATTTGATTGGAACTCGTTGTCCAATTTGTCGTGTTATGATATACTGAACCTGCTCATCGATGATGAGGAGTGATAGATAATGGCAGGTCAAGATCCATACACACGGAAGCTTGTCACAAAAGACTACTACGCAGAAAAGGGCGCGCTAACAGCCAGGGTTGTAGCGGTGCTGCGAGGTAGCCTGGAAAACCGCAATCTTGAGCTTATCCCCCAACCATCGCGAGTTGTAAAACAAGGCGAAATCCACGAGCTAATTGTTACAGATGAAGAGGCTGGCCCTGGCAAAACAGTCCAGAAAATAGCTTACGTGGCTTTTGTCGAGTTCCTGAACGGTGGAGTCCTGCTCTACGAAGATCCAGTGCTTGTTGGAAATGGCCTTTTAGGCACTCTGGCCGGGTATGACATGGCCCATTTCCCGAATCACATGAACATTGTGATCCGTAGTGAGCGGGATTCAGGTGAAGACAGAGGGCTGACTGTAGGTACCCCTGTAATCTTCGCCGCAAAGAGAAACACAGTATCTGATGTAAAAACAACACAATAAGACTTAAGGAGGACAAAATTTCATGTCGAGCTTCAAGTACAAGTTTCAGATGTATAAGCATCTGCAGGCTAACACCCAGAAGATTTACGCTGAAGCCAGAGAAGTCGCTGAAGACCTCGGAATCGGTGATCTTAAGGGCAAGATAGGCCTTACAGGCGCTATTTCAGGATGCCCCGCGCCAATGCGCAGAAACGTCCTGGAAGCCATTGAAAAGGGAGAAAAGCAAGTAGTTCCCCTGGCAAAAGTAGTTGACGAAATCAGAGAGATCGTCAAAGACGTTTACGGCGACGAGTATGATGCTTGCCCTGTAAACACTTGCGAAGGCGGACTCTGGGTTACCTTTGACAGCCTGTTCTCACCTCCCCTATCGGGACGTGGAGACAAGTACCGGTCCAGGTACATTATTCCCTGGGAAAAGCACATGCATCACCAGGGAGGCTACGGCCGTCCATTCCCGGCCAAATTCAAAGAGCTTTTGGCTGACCGTGGATCAACTCCAGGCGACCTGGGATTCTCAGGAAAGCGTTTGGATAACCTCGATGTAGTCATCGTACCGCTCGAGGGTGCCCAATACCCCAACCACGGTATCAAGTATCACCCTGTACCCCTCCTTACCGAGGTAGATCCGGAAGCATCTCTTGAGGTAATTGCTGCTACTGCAGAGACTCATGCTCCATTCCTGACAGGGTTTGCATCATTGGCATACGATACTCCTGGCTACGGATACGCAGTCAAAGACGAGAACGGTGCTCCGGTTCTACAAAAGGGCCTTGCCGAACTGGCCCATGAGTTTGACGTTCCCTACGTAGTAGACAATGCATGGGGCCTTCCTTTTGTAGGCCACGATCCGCGGAAAACCGGCGCTGACGCTGTTATCTACAGCATGGACAAAGCAACCGGTTCAGCAACTTCCGGCCTTATCATCGGGCGTGAAGATGTTATGGTGCCAATCCGGCGTGCCCTTGGAATGCACGGCGACAGGTGGGGTACCACCGGTTCTTACGGCAAGGCAGCCTACGTAATGCTCGACCCAGGCAAGGATGCCCTGCTCACCCAGGCTGTTGTTCTTAAAGACCTGAGGGATAACCCCAAGCTTTACACAGACCAAGTCGACAAATTGTATGACATTGTGATGTCTGAACTCAACAACGTCAATCCCAAGATCAAACAGGGACTCAAGATCACCAAGTCTTACAATTCGTCAACAGTTGAAATCAACTACGAAGATACATGGAAAGACGGAATGGGCTTCCCCATCTTCTCCATTGAAGACATGTATGCAGGCTCACACCTGCTCCAGGTAGGATGCGGCCAGATGGGTATTATCGCAACAATCTCCTACGACGCAAACATCTTCATCTCACCCGGCCAGGGCACCTGCGATGAAGAGGGCAACCTTGATGAGGCAAAAATGCGGTTGGCCATTAAGGGACTGTTTGCACTCATGGAGATCATTGGCAAGTACTCAGGATATCTAGCCTAAGCACTTTGGCAATGTAGAATCTGCATTCGAAAAACCAGAGGCAGCACTAAAAATGCTGCCTCTGATTTTTATGACACCAAGTTTGGTCTGAGAAGATTACCCCTAACTATTTATCAGCCAGAAAGTCCAGACATGCCTTGGCGAAAACGCTTGAGGCAACATGGAGTACATCCTCATCAACTGTGAATTTGGGGTGGTGGTTAGGATACGCTGTATCTTTCTCTTTATTGCCTGTCCCAATGGCAATAAAGGTACCGGGAACCTTTTCAAGATAGTAAGACATGTCCTCTGCTCCCATTGTAGGTTCACCCACATCAACCACATTGTCAGGCCCTGCCACCGATAATGCTGCATTCTTAACCAATTCTGTAATCCCATGATCATTGATAAGGGGCCTGTAACCGTACTTGTAGGCCAGAATAGCTTCGCCTCGCATGGCCCCGGCGATCCCTTCCACTATTTCTTTCATGCGCTGGGGGATGAATTGCTCAAGATTCTTCTCGAAGTACCTGACAGTTCCTTGCATAATACATTCTTGCGGGATTATGTTATTCCTTGTCCCGGCTTCAATCTTACCAATAGTCACCACAGCAGGTGATATGGGATTGACTTCCCTTGATACAATTGCCTGAAGCCCAAGTACAATCTGGGCTGCAATTACAACAGGATCAATGCACTGATTTGGCGTTGCACCGTGTCCGCCTTTGCCCCTTACTGCAATGGTAAAAGAGTCTGTTGCAGCCATAAGGGGGCCTGATTTGAAACCAAATTGGCCTGACTCAACCGGCCATAGCATTCCTACGTGGCCGCCTATGATGGCATCTACCTTTGGACTTTCCAGTACGCCATCGTCTATCATAGGCTGTGCACCCCCGGGCCCCTCTTCTCCAGGCTGAAAAATGAACCTAACATTTCCGTTAAGGTGGCCTCTTAGCCTGGATAAGATCTT
Organism: Bacillota bacterium; assembly: GCA_040766745.1. GTDB lineage: Bacteria > Bacillota > Sulfobacillia > Fermentithermobacillales > Fermentithermobacillaceae > JAXGPX01. The sequence goes on along the minus strand of JAXGPX010000001.1, from coordinate 80,114 downwards.
TGCGGCTCCCAATACTATTGCCACGTGGGCGTCATGGCCGCAGGCATGCATCTGGCCCGGTACTTCTGAGGCATATGGCAATCCGGTTTCTTCAGTCACAGGTAGAGCGTCAATATCTGCCCTAAGGGCAATAGTCCTGTTTCCTAAACCTTTTAGTGTTCCAACCACGCCATAACCTGCGGCGCTTCTAACTTCAATTCCCATGCTTTCCAAAGTTTCTTTGATAAAAGCAGAAGTTCTGGGAGTATCCATCCCCAATTCAGGGTACCGGTGGACCTTTCTTCGCCAGTTGATAATGTCAGGTTCTATGGACTTTGCAATGGCCAGGACTTCATCACCGTTTATCTTCATATTTCTATCCTCCATTTGCTATAGTTTGTTCTTAATTGCACTACTGCAAACCATAACTTCGAATCCTACTTCAATGTCTGGAAAATCCGGGAATTGCCATGCCCTTGGCCTATCCGTCCCAATTACTGCAATTCTGCATATTTAATCTCCGAAACCTGGTCGAGCCAGTAGATAAGAGGATATGTTGAAACTATTAACAGTATTGCTGTAATAGCGTAAAGCCACGTATATGATACGCCAATAAGATTTAAGCCTCTTACTACGATTACCATGAGCCCAAGATAGATCATGGAAAACAAACCTGCGATCAGGGTCTGAAAGTTGCCTTTCATAGCCTGTTGTGGTTCAGTCCAATTGAGTTTTGGCCGGAATAAGTCGTTGAGCAGGCATATAGTGCTTACCGGAATAGAAACCAGAATGCCAAGGGCTGCAAGGATCAAGAGCCTTGCAGGGTCAAGCCCGAGCAACATAGCTGCCACTACACAGAGGACTGCCAATTGAGCAACAGAAAACAACAGACTGTAGTACAACTTGGCCCTCATCTGAGTCCTGGGAGCTACAGGGATGGCCTTACTCAGCCAGAATAACCGCCCCTCTCTTGAGACAGCTGTAGATGCAACTTGGTTCAGTCCGGTAAACATGCCATGTATGGCAGCCACTATGAATATTACAGCATCCCTAGAACCTGCACCCAATCCCATTTCAATCAAAGGCCCTAATTCCTGCCCGCCTCCGATGTACCCAAACAGAAGAATAATGGGCAAAACCAGCAGATTCAACAGGACTGTCAAGAAAAAGTTGGGAGTACGTACCAGAATCCTGTGATCTCTAAGCATTATCGAAGCAAGAGGACTCCTGGGCCTGGGGAAAGATACTTGCTTGTTTGACAATCCTGAGATAGGTGCCTTCCGGCCTGTTGCTACCCCTGTGCCAACTCCCCCGAAAAACCAGCGCTGGCTCAGAGAAATTACCAGGTTAAAAATGCCGGCAGATGCCCCTGCGTAAAGCAGCAACCCCATCAACCTCCGGCTTGCAGTCTCGCCTGTCAGGGCCCATGCAGCCCACTTAAGAACAGGATAAACCCCTGCTGCCGCAGTAACAAGGCCGTTTCTCTCCATCAATTTCGCCATAAGGACTTCAGGGCCATACTTTGCCATATTCATGTTCAGATATTGGAAGACCATTACGAACACAAAAAACACAAGGCCGAATAGGACCCTGAAAAGATCACGCCTGCGTGATCGGGCAGTAAGCCTCATTATGGGAACAAGAAGCAGTACCCCTACGGCTAAGGGCACGGCAGGAATAAGCAGAAACACTACCGGCGCAATGAGCCAATAAGAGACATCCCCTAGATTCACGCCAAGGGTTATTATAAATGGCGCTGCTGTAAAAAGGGCAAACACAAGCTGCCCAGCGTAGACCACAAGTACTTTGCTGGACATTATCTGCCATGGCGTAAGCGGATATGACTGAAGTTGCTCCAGGTCACTGCTGTAGTACAAACTGGACATTAAATGGCTAAGCCCTATAAACACTACAAACACTTGCCCGGCCATAACAGACATGATCACAGCCAGTCCAGGCTGTCCCACGCTAATCAGTGCACTGGACATTACATTGGCTAACTTGAAAAGCATTACCGCAAAAGGAATAAAACCCAGTGCCACAAGGCCGAAATACAAATAAGTATACCTGCTTTTGTCCTTATCCAAACCGATTTTTTCGGCCATTCCTACAGAACTGTATTCCACCTTGAACTGCATTTTTAACAGAGATGAAAATGGCTTTCCCTGTCCTTTGGCCCTTAGTCCCTTAATGCCCTTGTCCATGATGGTAACCCTCCTCTTGCATGTTACTTCGCCAGGGAGGCCAATTGGTCTTGAGGAAGACTGGCTCCAGTAATCTCCAGGAATATCTCTTCCAGAGACTTATCTCCTTCTTGAGCGAAGAGGTTCTTCATTTCTTCAACAGTGTTTACGGCAATGAGCTTGCCTTTATGGATTATGCCTACTCTGTCGCAAAGACGTTCTGCCACTTCCAGGACGTGAGTAGAGAAGAAGACGGCTCCACCCTGGTCTGCGTGGGAACGCATGAGCTCCTTCAGCAAAAACGACGATCTGGGATCAAGCCCAACCATAGGCTCATCCAGGAGCCAGAGTGCCGGGTGGTGCATAAGTGAACCTATAACCGCAATTTTCTGGCGCATACCTCTGGAATAGCTCCCAATTGGATCGTTGACTGCATGGAGCATCTCAAATGTCTCAAGGAGCCTGACAGCTTCAGATTCTCTCTTTTCTCCTGGAACACCATATACATCACATACGAAATTCAGGTATTCTAAGCCGGTGAGTTTATCCCACAACTGAGCCTCGTCAGGGACATAGCCTATTTTACGTTTCGCTTCAATAGGCTTGCTGCCGGCATTAATCCCTGCCACCTCAATCGAGCCCTGATCAGGGCTTAAAATTCCAACTACCATCTTGATGGTAGTTGTTTTTCCTGCTCCATTGGGCCCGAGAAACCCGAATATTTCACCGGGCTTAACATGTAGGTCCAGTGAATCAACTGCCTTTACCTGGCCACCATAGCTTTTAGAAACCCCGGATATCTTAAGCATTTCAGCACCCTCCTCGCAATGCCCCTCCGAATAGCTTGGACACTTCGTCTGAAACTTGGTTCTCCCAGCCATTGATACGAATTCCTTCAAATTCTGTCACATAAAACAGACGAAGGTCAATCAATGAACAAGAGATTGACCTTCGCCGCAAGAAAATGGTTTTGGACTACCTATCTATACTTCCATCTCACGGGAAATTCCGCTTCTCCATTGTTCTGCCATTTCTTCGGTGCCCAAATTGACAATCTCTACTCCTTCACATGCACCGCACCTCTGAATCACCAGCCTATCGGCGGTAACCTCGCCAACTATGGTAAAGGGGACATCTTTAGCTGTGCATAACTCGGTTATTGCATGCTCATTATCCTTATCAAAACTCACGATAACTACAGAATTGCTTTCGCCGAAAAGCACTGAATCCGGCCTGTGGGAATCTTCAAGGAACCCGTGGAGTGAACCCAGGCTGATGCTGGCCCCTCTTGCGCCTGCTTCACCCTGTATACAACACTTGGCCACGGCAACTCCAAAACCGCCTATAGCAACATTCTGGGCAGAACTGAAAAGCTCTTTTTGAGCGCCTTCTGACAAGACGCCAGCAATGGCCTTTTCAAGTACAAAGTCGGGATATCTTACATCGCCTGCAACGGCCATATGGACCCTATCAAGGTACTCGCTACCGTTGAGAGACTTGTCGTCTCCGTAGATCTTGCCTAGAATCGCAATCTTGTGGCCCGGTACCTTAAATCCTGGAGTAATGCGTTTCTCTGCGTCATCTATGAGCCCAATCATACCGATAGCCGGGGTTGGGTAGACCGGCTCTCCCTGGGTCTCATTATAGAGACTCACGTTGCCTCCGGTTACAGGCGTATCCAGTGCTGTACACGCCTGGGCCATACCCTCAACAGACTCTTTGATTTGCCAGAATATTTCAGGCTTTTCAGGATTTCCAAAATTCAAGCAGTTGCTTATTGCAGCAGGCGCTCCGCCGGTTACTGCAATGCTTCTTGCTGCTTCAGCAACTGCCCACTGAGTGCCCGCCCTGGGATTAAGATAAACCATTCTGCCATTGGCGGCCGCTGTCAATACCAAGCCCTTGCCTGTGGTTTTTACTGTCAGGACTGCAGCGCTGTCTGCGTTATTGATCTCATCTACAGAGATAAGTGATTCCTCTTCATTAAAGTCCCCGGGTATCGTTGAGTATTTATATACAATCTCTTTGGAAGCGATGTTAGGCAGAGCAAGAAGCCCTAGCAAAATCTCGTTAAACTTATTAACACCTGGAACCGGAATCGAGTCTGCTGAAAATCTGCGGCTTCTGCTAACATATTCAGGTTCTTTCCATTGGGGATCATAAACAGGAGCTTCAGTAAGAAGCCTGGCAGGCACTTCTGCCACCTTGATTCCGTTTTCCATGACTTCAAGATTGCCTGACCCTGTAACTACGCCGATTTCGGCAACGTTAAGGCCCCACCTGGCTCCAATACTTTTCACAATATCAACCTTGTCTGGAGTAACAATTAGAAGCATCCGTTCCTGGCTTTCTGACAGCATGATCTCGTAAGGAGTCATACCTTCTTCGCGCACAGGCACTTTGGTGGTCTCTATGGCAAGCCCGGTCCCTGCCCTTGCGGCAGTCTCTGCACTTGATGAGGTAATCCCTGCAGCTCCCATATCTTGAATCCCTACCACTGCACCCTGGGCCATCATCTCCAGGCAAGCTTCTATCAGCCGTTTTTCCATGTCAGGATCTCCCTGTACAGTGGGAGGTTTCTCTTCCTTACCTTCAACGATTTCTTCTGATGCGAATGTGCACCCGTGGATACCATCTCTTCCTGTAGAATGGCCCACAATCAACACAACATTGCCAACTCCTGCAGCCTGGCCTCTATGGAGGTCCGAATGGCTCAAGAGGCCTAAGCACATAACGTTGCATAGAGGATTTTGGGTATAAGGCTCTGCAAAGAAAATATCAGCGCCTACTGTAGGAACTCCAAGTGAATTGCAGTAATCAATCATTCCGGCTGCTACTCCTGAAAACAGGAACCGGTTCCGCTCAACGGAAAGAGGCCCAAATCTCATGGAACCCAGCAATGCCACAGGGCGGGCGCCCATGGCCAGGATGTCCCTTACGATCCCGCCAGCACCGGTAGCTGCCCCGTGGTACGGCTCTACTGCGCTGGGGTGGTTGTGGGATTCAATTTTGAAGGCCGCAGCCAGCCCACTGCCTATATCTATGACTCCTGCGTTTTCTCCTGGCCCTACCAGTACCTGCGGGCCAGTGGTAGGCAAAGTCTTCAAGAGGTTTCTTGAGTGCTTGTAGCCGCAATGTTCTGACCATAGCACGGCAAACATACCTAACTCAGTGTAATTAGGTTCGCGGCCAAGTTTTTCAACTATCAGGCGGTACTCATGGCCTTTCAGCCCCATGTCCCTCCAAGCACCGTCATTAAGGATCTCTGGATTTCCATTGTCTTTTTTCATGGTATCGAAACCCACCTCACTCATATGGCCTTATGACAGCCCATTACATTCCAAGAGCCTGTACGGCAATACCAGCAATCTTCATTGTCACTATTCCTCACACAAGGCCTTCTAAACCAGGCCAAGACGCTTAAAAACAGCGTCTACGTGCATAAGAGTCTTTGTCAAGTCAAAACAAGATTCAAGTTCCTCACGAGAGCATATACCGGCAAGATCTGAATCATTGATTACCCTTTCCTTAAATGATGGCGGCCCATCCCACGCGGCCATGGCAAGCCCTTGGACTTTTGCATATGCCTGCTCCCTGCTGAGCCCTTTGGAAACCAGCCGTAACAGGACTTCCTCAGAGAAAATAAGCCCACCGGTAAGGTTTAGGTTCAAAAGCATTCTGTCTGGATACACCTTTAGGCCTTCAAGAATTCCTGCCATACGGTTCAAGGCATAGTCCAGGAGAATCAATGAATCTGGAAGAATAATGCGTTCCACAGAGGAATTAGAGATGTCTCTTTGATCCCAAAGGTTATTGTTCTCAAAAGCCGCAGAAGCGTAGCCCCGCATGAGCCTGGCCATGCCGCATATCTGCTCCAAACCCACTGGGTTCTTCTTATGAGGCATGGCAGAAGACCCCTTCTGCCCTGGCCTGAAAGGTTCTTCGACCTCTCTTATCTCAGTTCTTGCATAACTTCGTAAATCAGTAGCTATCTTCTCCAGTGTGCCTGCAACCACAGATAAAGTTGCCACACAAAAAGCGTGCCTGTCTCTTTGAACTATTTGGGTCGACAGAGGAGCAGGTTTTAGGCCAAGTTTGCCGCATACATACTGTTCAACGAAAGGGTCAACATGGGCATAGGTTCCTACGGCACCTGAGAGTTTTCCTACTGAGATCCCATCTAGGGCAAACTCAACACGCCGGCGGTTTCTTCTCATCTCTTCATACCAGAGAGCCAGCACAAGCCCAAAAGTAAGCGGCTCAGCGTGGACACCGTGGGTCCGGCCGACCATTGGAGTACCCTTGTACCGGACAGCCATTGAACCAAGGACACCTTGCACGCGATCTATGCCTTCAAGGATTACAGCAAGGGAGTCTTTCATAAGGGAAGAGAGAGCAGTATCAACAACATCGTAAGAAGTGAGGCCGTAATGAATGAACTTACCTTCATCACCGACAGACTCAGCCACCTGGCTCACAAAGGCAATAACATCATGGCGCACTTTTGATTCAATTTCGTAAATCCTTTCAACGTCCACTCTGGCCTTTTCTCTTACAGTTCTGGAAGTACCCGGGGGTACTTTTCCAAGGGCCTCCCATGCCTCAAGGGCAAGTATTTCAACTTCCAACCATCTGCGGTACTTGTTTTCCTCGCTCCAAATACGGCCTATTTCAGGCCTTGTGTACCGTGGGATCATCAAGGCTCACCCTCCTTCTACCGCTACACCCTATTCCCACTCGATAGTCGCCGGCGGCTTTGACGTAATGTCGTACACGACCCGGTTCACCTGGGGAACTTCTTCAATTATCTTTAATGCTATTGTGTCCAGAAGATCATGTGGAATTGGTGCCCAGGTAGCTTCCATGGCGTCTGAAGACAGGACCGCCCTCAAGCCTATCAGGTATCCGTACGTACGGGCACCTTGCCTGACTCCTACAGTCCGAATATCTGGCAGTATGCAGAAACATTGCCACAACCTATCGTACCAACCGGCCTTTGCTATTTCCCTGTCGAGAACAACCTGGGCTTTTCTCAGAACCTCAAGCTTCGGTACCGTCACTTCGCCTAGAACCCTTACGGCCAGCCCAGGGCCGGGGAAAGGATGCCTGTGCACCAGTTCTTTGGGCAGGCCGAGTGCTTCGCCAATGGCCCTTACCTCGTCTTTGTACAAGTCTCTAAGAGGTTCCAGGAGCTCAAGGTTCATGGTTTCAGGCAGTCCGCCTACGTTATGGTGGCTTTTCACCAGCTTGCCGTCGCCTTTGCCCGTGCCTGACTCTACAACATCAGAGTAGATAGTACCCTGTACAAGAAAACCGGCGTCTTTGATTTTTGAGGCTTCTTCTTCAAAAACACTGATGAATTCCTGGCCGATAAACTTGCGCTTTGCTTCGGGATCATAAACACCTGCCAACCCTTTCAAGAAGCGGGCCCTTGCATCAGTAAGTTTCATCTCTATCCCAAGGTTCCGGAAGGAAGCAGCCACAAATTCTACTTCCCCTTCCCTCAAGAGCCCGTTGTCAACCATTATTGGGTGCAGCTGCCGGCCTATGGCTTTGTGTACCAATACAGCTGCTACAGTTGAATCAACTCCTCCTGAAACACCTACTATTGCCGACGAACTACCTACAGTCTCCCGTATTGCGGCGATAGAACTATCAATGAATCCCTTCAGTTTTTCTCCTGACATTACTTCCTCGGAGTGCCGGGGCACATACATCATCTCCTTACCTACCCGTAAGCCTGGATTACTTCCTCATGTAATACTATCTGACAGTTAACGCTTTTTCATAGGCACAGCCTGTCGCTAATTTGAAACCTGCAGGCTGGCCAAGTTCTCGGAATTGTCCATACAATTACAAGACCGTCATACAATTCCCCAAGCAAGAATGTATCACCACTCAGCAGGCACGACAAGGGAATTTCATCCTAAACGTACTTCCGCCAGGCGTTTCAATTCACTTACGGCTTGCTCATATTGGGCTTCCAGGCCGGCTTTTACCCCTGCATCAGTTGCCACAACCAATTGTGATGCAAGATAGGCCAGTTTTGCCCTTACGGCAAGTTCTCTGGCCTCCCTGTCCCTGAGTGTTCTATCAAGGCTCTCGCCTTCAACATCCAGGGCCTTGCTTCTGCCCTGTGTATTCCTCCACTCCTGAAATTCCTGATATGTTCCTTGATGAACTTGAAGTTCTCCATGCTCAAGATACCATACAGTATTGCAGAACCTCTTAATCAGGAATCTGTCATGGGTTGCAACAATAATTGCACCCGGAAAGGCCATAACAGCTTCCTCAATGGCTTCCCGTGCGTTCAAGTCCAGGTGGTTGGTAGGTTCATCAAGAAGCAGAAGATCGTAAGGCGCAAACGTCAAGCACGCAATGGCTACCCTGGTCCTCTCTCCCATACTGAGTCTCTGCAAAGGCGATGTCTGGGTTTCCCCAGTTAGGCCCAGGTACCCAAGGAGATTTCGTGCCTCTGAAAGCAGCCTTCCGGTTCTCTTCGACACATTCTCAGCACCGGTCTTGCAAAGATCAAGCCCTTCTAGCATCTGGGCAAGATACCCCACCTGAATACCTGGGTTTACCCAGAGAGACCCGGTACCGGGGCCTAATGTGCCTGCAAATAGTTTCATCATCGTAGTCTTTCCGCAACCATTTGGCCCTACCAAAGCAACTTTCTCTCCTGGCGATACTCTGAAGCACGCGTCCTTTACAATCTCAGGTTCAGAGGCATCATATTTGAAGGAAAGGCCCTGGCCTCTGAGAATAGTCTTTGTCCTGTATGAACCGCCGGCCAGGCCTACGGACACCTGACGGGTAACTACAGCCCTTTCAGGTTTTCTATCCAGCAGCGCCTCAAGCCTCTTTTCTTTGGCCTTGGCCTGCCGGGCGTGTTTCTTGGCCTTTCGCCTTAGAAAATCATTTTGGCCGGCGTCTTTGTGGGCTTTATCGTACCACTGCCGCCTGGCCTGAACTTCTTTCGAAAGCCTCTCGACCCTATCTTGCCACCTGGCGCACTCTTTTAGCCTGTGTGCTTCCTCAGCCTCTCTCGTTTGAACATAAGCTGAATATCCTCCCGAATAGGATCTTACCCGGTGGTTTTCAATATGCCAAATACCGGTACACAAAGAATCCAGAAATTGACGGTCATGAGATACGATCAGAATGGTTCCGTGGAACTCTCTGAGGGCCTTCTCAAGCCATTCAATCCCTGGTATGTCAAGGTGGTTGGTTGGTTCGTCCAGAAGCAGTAAATCAGGGTTTTCCGAAAATGCCATGGCCAACAGCAGCCTAGTCTTCTCTCCGCCGCTTAAAGTTGAACACGGGCAATCCCACAGCATCTTCTTGATGCCAAACCGCCCCAGATATGCGGACTTGTATGGGCCTATCATGCTTAAAGGCGTTTTTCTGGAAGTATCTGGAAACACCTGGGGAACATGCCCTATGGTGTAAGCTTTAACCTTGTCAACGCGGCCGTGGCCAGGATTAACCTTGCCGGCAATTATACTTAGCAGGCTGGATTTGCCGCAACCATTAGGCCCAATGATTCCAATACACGCGCCCTGAGGGACAACACATGATACATCATGCAGCACCAGGTTTCCTTGATAAGACAGGGATATGTCACGAAGGTGAAGTAAGGTCAATTTGGATCACTCCCGAATCAGTGCTAGCTAGTTTAACCTTCTCAGCATCAGTCAAGGCCGTGCCTATACGGTGCATCAGCCCCTGCTTAACACAGGAAGAACCGGCCCAAAGGCAAACCTGCAAAACCTTTTGCTGATGCATGCAATTGCCTGGCGTCTGCAGGCAACCCATTGCGCTGAAACACAACTAGCGATTGATCATGTTCGGAAGCGGCCCTCCTTTAGGAAGTCTGCATTAACTATAGCAGGGTTTACATCTATTTGCCAGAGATGGAACATGATCTCTTACAGAGAAAGGATTTTTGCCTGCCATTATAGAAACCTGAATCCAGCAGATGATTTTATACACGAAATACTTCAGACAAGGAAGTGATTGCGTTGGAAGTGATGGAAGCCATTCGCACCAGGCGCTCAATCAGAGGGTACAAAAGCGATCCTATTCCCAAGGAATCTCTCGATGCAGTCCTTGAATCTGCAATGGTGGCGCCGTCTGCCGCAAACAGGCAGGAGTACAAATTCATTGTTGTCAAAGACGAATCTATAAAGCAGGCCCTTGTGCCCATTTGCCACAATCAGAGTTTTATAGGGCAGGCCCCGGTGGTAATAGTAGGATGTGCAACTAATCCCGAGAGGCGGTATTCATTCGTGGATGTGGCCATAGCTTTGGACCATATGACCCTTGCAGCCCATGCCCACGGCCTGGGTACCTGCTGGATTGGTGCATTCTCAGAAGACAAAGTGAAGGAACTCCTTGGTATTCCCGATCATGTCGGTATAGTGTGCCTTTTGCCCCTAGGCTTTCCTGCCAAAGAAGGTGTCATGAGAAAGAGAAAGAGCCGTGAGGAACTCTTCCCTGTTGATAAATGGCCTGGCTAATCTATCCCCTGGCCACCTGGGCTTCTCCAGGTGGCCTATTTTCAAACATACGGTTTCAAGCATATAGGTTAAACTGTATTAGAAATCGTAACCAAGGAGGAGACAGGCATGAAATTCGATTTGCTAATTAGGAACGGCCATGTTGTAGACCCGTTGTCCGGCCTTGATGAAAAAGCCGACTTGGGTATCAAGGACAGAAAAATCGCCGCTTTAAGGCCTAATCTATCTTGTTCATCGGCTGATGCAGTAATTGATGTTGAAGGACGAATCGTGATGCCCGGGGTCATAGACTCACATGTCCATGTCACCGGCAAAGACAGATGGATAGGCTTTTCTATGATGGCTGAAAAAGGCGTAGTCACTGCAGTGGATTTTGGCGGGCCCATTGAATCAGGAGTGCAGGGCCTTAAAGAACGAGGCTGCGGCATGAACATGGCCGGGCTTCACAGTGTCATCCCCGGTGAGAATACAAGCAGCATTGACCCTTCCCGAGAAGAGATCAAGAAAATAACTGAGACTGCCCTGGAGAATGGAGCCATTGGCCTCAAAATGGTAGGCGGGCACCGTCCGGCTTCTCCTGAAGTAACGGCAATGGTAATTGATGTAGCCAATGAGATAGGATGCTACATGGCTTTTCATGTAGGGACAACCAGGACAGGCAGCAATCTTGACGGCTTTTTAGAAGCAATAGAACTTGCCGGGAAGAACCGGCTTCACATAGCCCACGTCAACAGCTACTGCCGGGGCCTAATAGAGACTCCCGCACAAGAAGCATTGACAGCCGTAGAAGCACTTAAGAGAAACAGGCACCTGGTTTCCGAATCATATCTTGGCACAATCAACGGAACCGGGGCAGAATGCAGAGACGGCCTTCCTGTAAGCCATGTCACAAGGAATTGCCTCAAGATGAGAGGCTTCGAGGCCAGTGACAAAGGCATGGGAGAAGCCATTCTCGCGGGCTGGGCGCTGATTCAAATAGAAAGAGGCGGCAAGATCGAACTCGTCACCGGCAGAGATGGTTACGATATCTGGAAAGAAGCCGAAACCAAGACTGCTGTAAGTTTTCCTGTCAACGATACAGTGGCCATGCACATTCTTGCCACTTCCAAAATGCCTGACGGTGAGTTCGTCGTTGATGCCATTAGTACAGACGGAGGTGCAATTCCCAGAAACGTTCAAGTGGAAAGAGGGACTGCCCTGGTCAAACTCGGTGCGTTAACCTGGTTTGAGTTGGCCAAAAAACTTACAATTAACCCTGCGAGGATGTTTGGATTCACCACAAAAGGCAGCATAAGCGAAGGATTCGACGCAGATGTTACAGTGCTTGACCCAGAATCAGGCAGAGCCTACCTTGGAGTGTCTATGGGCCAGGTAATTATGATAGGCGGAATAGTAGTAGGTAAAGGCGGCTGGCTCTTATCCACTAAAAAGGGGTTAGCAAAAGCTGCCAAACTGGGAATTCCCACGCAAAGGGTAGACCTGGAGAAAAGCCTGTTCTATACCAGAAAGTAGCCTCATCCCGAAAATTCAAACTGCAAGCCAGAACCCGAGGGCTCTGGCTTGCCTCGTCTTAGAGTAGACTTACCGGCTGCTAGGTGCTGATAATATGCAGCCATTCTCCCAGCATGAACTGCATCCGGGAAATCAAAAGGTCTTTCCCTTCCTAATTTACCAATCTTTCACACCTAACTTCAGATGTTTTCGTGTATACTGATGTGCAGGGTTTAACGATAGTTCACTATGGGTAATCTTGCCTGGTTCAAGGAGGTCCGTATGGATGAGAGTTGCAAGCCTGAAGGATACACTTGAGGGTTCGCAGCTTGCACTACCAATACACGGAGATGGAGGGCGCCTGATGCTTGGCGCCGGAACACGTCTCACCAAAAGGCTGATAAGGACTCTTAAGTCTCGCGGCTACACACGGGTAGCAGTACAAGACCCGCTGGCAGGGCCTATTGAACCCGATGATGCAGTAAGTTTTGAAACGCGGAACCAGGCCGAAAAAGCCCTTGATGGAGCCGTTTGCAGGCTAATGGCGGGGCAAACTCCAGATCTGAAGGTTCTGACTGATGCAGTCGATGCAATCGTAGATGATCTGAGGGAAAACTCCCGTATATGTATGGGGGTCTACTCTGTAAGGTCCTACGATCAAAACACATATACACACAGTGTTAATGTATGCATTTTGAGCCTTTCCATAGCAGACCACCTTGGATGGCCCCTGGCCAAACTTCGGGTGTTGGGAATTGGTGCTCTCCTCCATGATATCGGCAAAATTCTAATGCCGGTGCAAATATTGAATAAGCCTGGTGCCCTCACTGATCAAGAGTATGATCTTGTTAAGACCCACGCCCAGAAAGGCTGGAAACTCTTATCCGGCTGCTTCGATGCAGGTTTCGATGCATCAAGAGTTGCTCTGGAGCATCACGAACGGCTAGATGGTTCAGGCTACCCTAAGAACCTGGAAGGCCCTCAAATATCCGACCTGGGGAAAATCACTGCTGTGGCCGACGTATATGATGCTATGACAACTGATAGGCCCCACAGAAAAGCAATCTTCCCTGAGGCGGTATACGCCCATATGTCCCAAGGGAAGGATGTCCTGTTTGATGGAGTGCTGGTAGATAGTCTTTTCTCCAGAGTTGCACTGTATCCTACAGGATCCATCCTATCACTTTGGGGAGGCTACATTGCTGTAGTTACAAGGCAAGACCCAAGATCTAATTTCCGCCCTTTCGCAAGGATTGTAGGAGGGCCGGGAGTAACGAAACCCGTAGATATCTCACTGTACTCGAGGCCAGACATCAAGATCAACCTTCTCCTCGATGACTATCCGCCTGATACCAAACGTATCGTGTCCACAGACTTAGGCGGTACTCCTCACGATTCCAGTACCTAAATACTTAATCTTGGCTTTTTTCGTAATTGTATTGCACTAGCTGCATACAGAGTATACACTGTTTAGTGGGTGATAGTATTCACTTTCCTGTATTCATCAATCTCCAGAATCTCCAGTTATTGAAAGGAGGTCCGATCGTGTCTATTGGTGACAGAGTCCGCAGAATTCGGCAAGCGCAAGGCCTAAGCATGAGGAACCTGGCCAAGAAAGTAGGGGTCTCACCCAGCCTCATATCCCAGATTGAGCGAGGGCAAGTCTCCCCTTCGTTTTCAACGCTGAAAGGCCTGGGCAGCGCCTTAAACGAAGATCCGTCTACCCTCATCGATGACCGGTTACCTGTTGAATGGATGCTGGTAAAAAAGGATGCCCGCCGTTCTGTATTTACCGGCCAAGAAGGAGTAGAACTTGAACTGTTTGCTTTCCCAGGGCCCAGAGATAAGCAAATGAATGCCTACTTAGTAAGACTCCAACCCGGATCGGTATTTTCAACTGATATTATCTACGCCGGCGATGATAATTGCCAGGATGACTTTCTTTTTGTTATCTCCGGCAAAGTAGGCATTACAACAGACAAGCGCAGTTACACAATTGAACATGATGAAGCATGCTACCTAACATATGAAAGCGTTCAGTCGCTGTCTGCCAAGGGCCAAACAGAAACTCAGGTTTTGTGGTGTAGTTGTCGCGCAATGTGATAATGTTGCTCAAACTCCGGAGGGGTAGCCATGATTGTAGTAGAGGTTTGCGTGGGAAGTTCATGTTTTCTTCGTGGATCCGAGGGCGTAGTGAAAGCATTCCAGGATCTCATAGAGGAAAAATGCCCCGGCCAGGTAGTGCTTAAGGGGAGTTTCTGTATGGGCCGGTGTGCAACAGGAGTTACAGTGAGAATTGACGACCAATATTTCTCTTGTGTAACCCCTCAGGACGTTTCTTCGCTGTTTGAAAAACACATTCTGCCAAATGTAAGGTGATAAATTGTGACTTTCATCGAACGGACCCCGGCAAAATGCAAGGACTGTTATAAGTGCTTGAGGGAATGCCCTGTTAAGGCTATTCAAGTCGTACGGGAAGGCCAAAGCCCTGAGATGCATGTGAAGATAATCGAAGACAGGTGTATTCTTGATGGCAAGTGCATTAGCGTCTGCCCTCAAAATGCAAAACTTCCCAGATCGGATGTAAAGGCTGTTAAAATGATGTTTTCGAGGGGCTACAAAGTTGCAGCTACTGTGGCACCTTCTTTCGCTGGATTGCTTCCGCTGGATGATCCTCTTAAGATGCCTTCTATCTTAAGAAGGCTCGGTTTTAGCACAGTATCTGAAACAGCATATGGAGCTGAGCTGGTAGCCAAGGCCCAACGAAAACTATTTGATGAAGGCAAAGGCCCTTTTATCACGAGTCCGTGCCCTGCAGTGGTCAATCTTGTCGAAAAACACTATCCTGAATCTATTCCTTATCTATCTCCCCTGGTTTCACCTGCTGTCGCTCACTCCAGGTACCTTAAATCAATTGATCCTGACATCAAAGTAGTCTTCATTGGCCCATGTGTTGCAAAGAAGGAAGAATGTACAAGGCCAGACGCCGCACTATCCTTTGACGTTGCCCTTACATTCCGCGAGCTGTGGTCATGGGTTGAAGAAGAAGGTATTGACCTGGAATCTCTGCCTGTCACAGACTTCGACCCCCCCTATCCTAATTTAGGCAGGCTGTTTCCTACAGAAGGCGGTATTCTCAAAGCAGCCGGCATTGAAGATGGAGTTGTGTCACCTAGAACTGTAATGGCATCAGGCATTGAAAACTGCGTAGAAGTAATAGATTACCTGACAACAGGCACTGCCACTGTTGACATTGTCGACTTGATGGCTTGTGAGGGAGGTTGCCTAGGCGGGCCTGGAAGCGCTAACAACCTAAATGTGTTCGCCAGGCGGCAAAAGCTCATAAAGTACTGGGAATCTCAGATGAACCGGCGTGAGGCAACAGACAGCTCAGAACTGATTAATCTTGCTGACGCCAAACTATACAGAAACTACAGAAATCGAAAACCTAAAGAAGTAGAAGTGCCAGAGGCTGAAATACAGAGCATTTTGGCAATGACCGGAAAATACTCAAAGGACGATGAACTAAACTGCGGTGCATGTGGGTATCAAAGCTGCAGGGACAAAGCTATTGCCTGCTACAGGGGATTAGCCGATCCGGTCATGTGTATTCCCTACATGAGGCAAAGAGCAGAATCTATGGCTAATCTTATTGTATCAGCCATACCAAGCGCGATCTTCGTTGTGTCTTCTGAGGGCCAGGTGCTCGATGTCAACAGGCTTGGGCAGATTCTGACCCAAGAGCCTCTTCACGAGCTCCTTGGACAACCCATAGATCTAATAATGCCGGCAGAAGTATGCTCTCGTATACGGCAAGTTGAACACGATGAAGACGTCTATAGGGGCCTGGTAGAACTGGAAGGCCAATGGTTTGATGTAACAATCTTCTCTGAACCAACTCAGAGATCAAAGGTTATCATACTTACCGATAGGACCCAGGAAATACGGGACCGGGAACGATTGTCTCAGCTCAGAGATGAAACCCTGGCAAGAGTTGAACAAGTAATTAGAAAACAAATGGAAGTAGCTCAGAAAGTGGCAGGCCTTTTGGGAGAAACAACTGCTGAAACGAAAGGGTCATTGAGCCAGCTGGTAAAAATTATGAAGAACGAGGCGGTTGAAACCGGACGAGGTGAAAACGGTGGTCCTGAAGATTGACGTAGGAAAGGCCCTTATACCCAAGAAGGGCGAAGAACTGCCAGGAGATACAGTTGAAATTGACAAGTCCCAATCATCTACTGTAGTAGTTCTGGCTGATGGGTTGGGAAGCGGAGTAAAAGCTAACATTCTTTCTTCGCTTACAGCAAAGATGACAGTGGGAATGCTGAAATACGGATGTGATTTAGGCGAGGTCATCGAGACCCTTGCCAACACTTTGCCTGTATGCGAAGTTAGGCAGATAGCCTATTCGACGTTTACCATATTGCAGGTATTTCCTGATGGAAAGGCCTACCTGGCAGAATATGATAACCCTAAAGCCATTATAGGCCGAGAGCGTAACGTGATTGATGTTCCCCGGCAAACCAGGATAATCTCGGGAAGAAAGATTAATGAAGCTCATTTCCACATGGACGAAAAAAGCTGGGCAGTCCTTGTTTCGGATGGGGTAATTCATGCAGGTATTGGTGGTATATGGAACCTTGGGTGGAGCCATCAAAGAGTTGAGAATTATGTTTCCAGGGTTGTAAGCACATTCCAAGACGCTCAGGGAATGTGCGACGACCTATGCCATGTCTGCCAGAGGCTTTACGCAGGCGAAATCGGCGATGACGTGTCTGTAGCAACGGTGATGGCCAGAAAGCCCAGATACCTTACGTTTATGATCGGGTTGCCAAAGGATAAAGCCAGGGATAAAGAGTTGCTTGCCCGATTTCTTGCAAGAGATGGAAAACTGGCTGTGGCAGGTGGCTCAACCAGTCAGATGGTTGCAAGGGAACTCGGAAAAGAAATCAAAGTAAACCTTGGTTCAATGAAAAACAACGTTCCTCCTACCGGGTATATCGAAGGCATAGACCTGGTGACAGAAGGTACGTTAACCATAGAAAGAACATTGCAGTACCTAAGGGAAGGCCGTAAGAAGGTATCTCTCATGTATCAACCTGATGGAGCATCAAGGCTCTGTTCGGCACTCCTGGAAGCCGACGACATAGAGATTCTCATGGGCACAGCTGTGAACCCCGCCCACCAGAGCCCTGACCTACCCGAGACTCTACAGTTAAAGAGCCGAATGGTTGAAGACCTCTCCCACATACTCATGGAACAAGGGAAAACCGTCTCGGTAACCAAGTTCTAAAATACACTGAGAACAGCCGGGAAATTCCCTGGCTGTTCTCAGCAACTCTGCACCCTGGCATACTTTACGTGCGCCTTGATATCAGATGTCATGCCGCCTCGCTAGGGTATGCTTTGAAGGCGTCGCCTATTTTGAGACTACTTCAAAACCCCAAGTTCTTTTCCTACTTCTGTAAACCTGGCTACAGCAAAATCAAGATCTTCTTTTGTGTGGGCAGCTGACAGCATACACCTGATCCTGGCCTTACCCCGTGCAACAGTTGGATAACTAATAGATTGGGCAAAGATGTCTTTTTCAAAAAGCCTCTTGGAAAAATCAGATGCCAACTTTGCCTCTCCAAGCATTACAGGAGTAATAGGAGTCTGGCTGTGGCCTGTATCAAACCCTGCAGCCTTGAGCCCTTTCTGGAAGTAAGCAGCATTGTCCCACAGCCTCTTCACAGGCTCGTCACTTTCGAGGAGAACATCTATTGCGGCAATGGCGGCGGCTGTATCAGCAGGAGTCAAGCCTGTGCTGAACAGGAACGGGCGGCCTCTCTGTTTCAGATAGTCAATCAGCACCGCAGGCCCTGTTATGAACCCGCCCATTACACCAAAAGCCTTGGACAGGGTACCTACTTCAACTTCAACTTTTCCTTCAAGTTTAAAATGGTTAACAATGCCTCGCCCGCTGTCGCCCAGAACGCCTTCGCCGTGGGCATCGTCTACCATGACCATTGCCCCGAATTCATCTGCAACTTCCACAATTTCCGGAAGTGGGGCAATATCGCCATCCATACTGAAAACGCCATCGGTAATAATCAACATTCTGCGTGCAGAATCTTTGTGCTCCCTGATCTGCTTTCTCAGATCTTCTTTGTCATTGTGGGCATACCTTACCACTCTAGCCTTGGATAGCCTGCAGCCATCTATTATGCTGGCATGGTTCAACTCATCTGAGAAAATTATATCGCCGTCTCCTGTAATCGCCGGAATAACTGCTGTGTTGGCAGTAAAACCTGCCTGGAAAACTATACAGGCAGGAGCATGCTTGAACTCTGCAAGTTTCTTTTCCAGTTCCAGGTGAATGGACTGGGTTCCGGCAATCGTCCTTACAGCTCCCGGGCCAACACCGTACTCGTCGACAGCCTTCTTGGCAGCTTCCTTAAGCTTCGGGTGGTCGGCAAAGCCCAGGTAGTTGTTGGAACACAGATTCAGCACTTTCTTGCCGTCTACTGTAAACCATCCGCCCTGTGGGCCTTCAATTGTCCTGATAATGTTAAACAGGCCCTGCTCGCGCAAGGATTCGATTTCTTGGGCAATAAACTCAATCTTCGACATTACTTAACCCCCTCAGGATACAGGATAACCTTTCCACAGTCTCCCGATGTCATAAGATCCATACCTTTTTCATAGTCTGCAAGATCAAGGTGATGGGTTATTACAGGAGCAAGATCCAAGAGTCCCGAGGCTAGAAGTTCCCTTCCGGTAACCCAGTCCTCCCAAAGCCTTCTTCCAGTCACGCCGTGTATAGTTATCCCTCTCATTACAATATCATTTGAAAAATCCACCGGTATAGGTTTTGCCGGCAACCCCAAAAGGGATACCCTCCCGCCGGGCCGTACAACCTTAAAAATTTGGCCGAATACAACCGGTGCCCCCGACATCTCAAGGACAACGTCTACTCCTACTCCATGAGTATACTCCATTATGGCTTCTACAGGGTTCTGACCCTTGCTGTTTATTGTCATATCCGCCTTCATCTTTGCGGCAATGCCAAGCCTGTAGTCATTGATGTCCACAGCTGCAACCCACGAAGCACCGCATGCCTTTGCCACTCCTACCGCCATTAGCCCTATAGGGCCGCACCCGAATACAGCCATTTTCTTGCCCTGAACCTCTCCTGAAAGTACAGTGTTGATGGCGTTTCCCAGAGGTTCCTGAACTGAAGCTACTGCAGGTGAAATCCTGGGATCATTGAACCACAGGTTTTCTTCTGGAACAGTGACGTATTCGGCAAAACACCCGTCTCTGTCCACCCCAAGAATACTGGTGTTCTGGCAAACATGCCTTTCATTTAGCATGCACTGGGTGCAGTGGCCGCACACTACATGAGTCTCAGAGGATACATAATCGCCGACCTTGGCATTCTTGACCCCTGAACCGGTCTCAACGATTTCTCCAGCCAGTTCATGCCCCATTATCTGTGGGGGCCTTATTCGATTTTGGGCCCATTCATTCCAGATGTATATATGATGATCCGTGCCGCATATAGATGTAGCCTTGACTTTGACAAGTACTTCGTTCAGACCAGGTCTGGGAACAGGGACTTGCACAAGTTCTGCACCTGCCGCCGGTTCCCTCTTGATTACTGCCTTCAAGATTCTCCCTCCCAGGTATAGATTCCCGAAACGGATCAACGCTCTAAGTCTCTAGGCTTTCGTAGGAAAACTTCGACACAAAAAAACCGAATTCCTCTAGGAAGTACGACAGAAAAAGGAGCCGGGACATGGCTCCTTTTCGTTCATGTAATCACCGATAAACGGTACTTTTGCGCTTCCAGGCTTATTCTGGGTTTAAGCAAACCTGCCTCTGCCTGCCACTCGCCAAACATTTTGCACTTTTCCATTTCTGGTGGCATATATAACGTCATGGAGATTGACCGTGGTACAGCAATGACTGGGAACCAGGTGAATCCTGGAACCTACTCCAAGTTGCTGTACCTGCTGCCCATACATTCTGTCTATAGCACCGAGATAAGGTTTAGTTTCTGCTTTTGAATCATCTGCAAGAAGCGTAATATACTCTTCGGACATACCCTTTACTTTCAGCCCATAAGAAGGAAGGGCCAGTACCAGCCCGAATTCCTCACTCATAGACTTGATGCCTGCATCGCAAATGTAAACTCCCTGCTCGGGGTTGCTTACAATAGTCGACAGGACTGTCAGCGATTGCTCAAAATCTACACCTTCAATGTCAGCGTATCTTGCATCCATAAAAATGTAAGAGCCGGGCTGAATGTCAGTAATTCCTTCATGCCTGCCTGCAATCGGATAGGTACCGGTTCCCGAGGAACTTACAATCTCAGGCTCAAAACCGGCATCAGACAGGGCTCTTTTGTATTCGAACAACCTATCATATGATTGCACAGAAACCTTTCTGCGTTCTTCCAGAGAAGGTATGAACACACAATGCCCTTCGTACCCCATAATACCTCTGTAGGCCACACCCGGAAGCTCAGACGCAAGCTTTGCAAGGCTAATTGCTTCCTCAATGGTTCTTACCCCAGCCCTGCCGTTATTAGTGTCAACTTCTACAATAATGCCAATCTTCACTCCATGGGGTACAGCAAGACTTGAGATATCAGCCAGGTTCTCTTCACAGTCAATAGCGACTATGAGGTCAGCCTTCTTAGCCAGGATTGCAGCCCGTTCAATCTTGTTTTTGCTTACAACCCTGTTGGTTATCAAAACATCCTTTATGCCGCCGTCAACCAGCACTTCAGCTTCGCCTACAGTGGCACATGTAATACCAACGGCGCCCTTCTCAATCTGCATCCGCGCTATTGGCGCAGTTTTGTGGGTCTTGGCATGTGGCCTGAGTCCTACAGTACCTTGTGACAAGAATTCCATAATCTTGTCCATATTGCGCTCCATGATATCCAGATCTACTAACAACGCAGGAGTTTCAATTTCATCTACAGTTTTTCCTATACACTTGTCGAGCTTCTGTTTTTCAGTTTCAGTTAGCACGGCTACTCCTCCAATTCTGCGTGACAATTAGCTTCATCGATATCTTACGTATAAAACACAATTATATCACCATCGTGAAGCACATGGTCCCTTGGAACCATCTGGCCTTCAAAGACGCCTTTGCCCCAAACCCTTGCATATTTCAGGTTCTGGGCGATCTCCTTATGGATTTCCTCTGCTGCCTCAAGTACAGTAACTCCTTTGTTCAGCACAAATGGCTGGCTATAATCAACTTTCTTGCCGGGAGGCCTTGTATAAACACGGATTTTGCCCAGGAGTTCGAAAAACACCCTGGAAGCCAGTGTGTCCAAACCCTCTCCGGTAAAAGCCGAGCAAGGTACAATCTCCAAATCCTCAGGCAATACTTCAATCAGTAGGTCCAGCCTGGTCTGAGCTCCTGGCAGGTCAACTTTGTTGGCAGCACATAAGGCTCGTTTTTCAGTAAACTCTCTTTCTCCCTTATTTTTGATCCTAACATTGTTCTCTTCCATGAAAGCAATCAGGTTTTCGGCCTGCTCAAGTACGTCATCATCTCCAACGTCAAAAACAAGGAGAAGGCCGTCTGACAACCGCAACATAGCCCACATCCATGATTGAGCATTTTCAGGCGTAATGGGCGGCATATCTATAAGTTGGGTTTGAACGTTTTCCCACCGCGCCATGCCCGGCAAGGGCATTCGAGTAGTAAACGGATATTCGGCAACTTCAGGATCGGCTTTGGACATACTCTTAAGCATCAATGATTTCCCCGAGTTAGGAGGCCCCACAAGGACAACCTGACCTGCACCTTCTTTGTCTATTCTGTAAAACTCCTTCCGCCTGGGGCCTTTCCTGCCTGACCTAAGTTCGTCTTTCAACCTGGAAATTTTGCGCTTGATTTCCCCTTGCATTTTCTCGGTTCCTTTATGCTTGGGGATAGTCGACAGCATTTCCTCAAGGGCCGAAAGCCTCTCTTCGGAGGTAATGGCCTGCCGGTATCGCTTTTCGGCGGCAATATACTCAGGTCCCAGGTTTGCAGGCACGTAAAACCACCTCCTTACGTTTATCAATTGTTTCATTTATTACTGTACGGTTAATTCGAGTTTCTGACAAGAACAGCCTGTGATTCAACTGCTCTATTGAGATTCAAGACTAGGCTCAATCCAAAACGGGTATAATCCTTTAGGAACAAAAGGAGTGAGATCATGGGCCCGAGGTACATGATGATTGCGTCATACCTTGAAAAGGGGCCGGCCTGGCTCAAAATCGACCTAGGCGATGAACTGGTGGCCAATTTCGTTGTATCAACAATTTCCCCACCCTCACCTGCACCTTTTAACGCTCCTTTTTCCACGTTTACACTGGATGGGCCAAACGGGAACCAGGCAATTCTCTCAGAAGAAGAGATAGTCCAGGTTCAACCTAACGGCCCTCAAGACGGAAACTACCTCCACATAACACTTGATAACGGAGTACTGGTTACGCTGATACGCGACATATAGCCGCGCCAATCGATTTCTTCTTCCACTCCCGGAGTAAGGAATACTATAACAGACCGTTTCACCGGAATCCCCAATATCTTCTCGGCGCCATAGGAGTACAGGGAAACCTGGGGCATATAACGGCTCACCAGTTGAGGCACTTCCGGAATTCCAATAGAATCTGTCTTGTAATCCAAAATAGTAAGCCCATCTGCATCCTCGATTATGACATCAATTACACCCTGTACCAGCAAGGATTCCTTCGGAGTGCCGCCGGAAACATGGCCGCCTGCCAGGTTAAGGACAACTTCGTCTGGCCGGACGACTTCATTGTCCAGGTGATAGCCCGAGTCAAGACTGCCTTTCACTCCTCGCCGGTTAAGCCTGACGTCCAGTTTCATAGTAAACGGAATTTCCCGCCTAACCCTTTCAGGTGACAAGACAATCAACTCTCCTGTAGGAGATGCGAAAAACCTGCAGATTCTATCAATATCTTCCGGCTCAATGTACTTTTTGTCCAGGAACCCCATTGAAGAAAGCCTATCAACCTCCTGTATTATTCCTAGTTCGGAAGCGCCTTTTGCAAGATCCATTCTTGCAAGCAACTCGTGAATGGCAGTGCCTCTTTCGACACCACTTGCCCTGCCGCCGGTAAAAGCAAGCCGCTTTTCCGGGCTGGGCAGAAACCTCCAAATTTCATCTTCAAAGTCCAGCCTTCTCTTGAGCTCACCAACGCTCATCTTAGCAGGCGTAATGGTGTACGGCCTGTAGGGATAATCCCACTCAAGCCTCTTCCTGACCTCTGGATATACTACAGGGTCCTCAGGTGAACCAGGAACCACAAGATTCTTCACTTCATCCCATGTCACAGAACACTCAAGTGAGGATCTTGAAAAAGGTTCAGGAACAGGCGGAGCCCCGGGCACTCCCCACATCTCAACGTGAAAAGGCGCACACTGTTCATGGAGTATTGCAGGACATACCCAATCCAGGTATGTTACAGCCCTACTCAAGCCAGGCCTCTTCCACCTGTCTATTTGCTTGGTAAGGCCCCGGCAAGAGCCGACCAGATATAATTTTTCCCTTGCCCGGGTCATAGCCACATATAACACCCGCATCTCTTCAGCGAGATTGTCGTTTCTAATTTGGGCCTGATTAGCCTTGTAAGCTAGTGTAGGGTACTTCACCCTGGTTGCTAAGTCACAATACATGGCGCCGATTCCAAGATCCTTGTGAAATAGAATGTCATTCTTCAGGTCTTCCATGTTGAACTGTTTACCAAGGTCAACAACAAAAACCACAGGGAACTCAAGGCCTTTCGATTTATGGATGGAAAGTACCTGAACAACATCTTCATGTTCACCTAGGGCTCTGGCAGTACCCAAATCACCCTTTGACTCTTGGATTTTCTCTATGAACCTGAGAAAGCGGAAAAGGCCGTGGCGCCCAAAACTATCAAATTCCATGGCTCGACTGACAAGTGCCCGCAAGTTCGCCTGCCGTTGAGCACCGCCTGGAAGGCCTCCTACATAATCATAATATCCTGTCTCTCCTAACACAGTCCACAGCACATGGGCAAGAGGCATCCTCCTGGACATAGTGCGCCATAGATCAAGTTTTTCCAGAAACTCAGAAAGGGCCTTCTGTAAACCGGTTACTTCATGCCTTTGTACCTCTTGCTCAGGGTTGTCGCCCCCCAAAGCCTGAACCGGAACATCTCCAAGAGCAACGAAGTCCACCAGCGAATCATAGAACTCTTTCTTAGGTGATATTGCCTTGATAATCGCCAGGCTTCTAGGCGTAAGGCCAACTACAGGCGACCTCAAGACAGCAGCCAAAGGAATATCCTGCCTTGGATTGTCTATTACCGAAAGCAGTGACAGGGCTACCTCTACTTCACGCGCCCTGAAATAACCCGTCCCCAACTCAGAGTATGCTGGAATACCACATCGTTGAAATATATCAATCAGGACGTTAGCCCTGTTTTTTGTGGCGCGCATAAGAATGGCGATATCCTTATAGGTACACTTCCTGAATTGAGACCTCCTGGCGTCCCAAACCTTGAATGGTTTCTCTGGATCGACCAGTTCTTGTATCTTAGAAGCCACTACAAGAGCTTCCTTTTCCAACCCTTCATACTCTTCAATATCTGCATCTTGGGCCGGGGTGTCCGAACCGTCTACCCCATTGCTGCCTCCATCTTCGTCGCCGCCTGTGTCTTGCCCTTGAGCCTGCGAACCCCGCTTCTGGGCTGGCAGTTCTTCAGCGCTGAGGCTGTCTCTCTCTACCAATAAGAGGCCTGCCGTCAACGATTGCCCTGATTCTTCCGGATATGAAGCCCCCAGGTATAACCGGTGATCTTCAGTGTAGTCAATTTCAGCTACGTCCTTTAGCATGATGCGTTCGAAAAGGTAGTTTACTGCATCAACTACCTCTTTTCTGCTCCTGAAGTTTTTTGCAAGGCTGATCTTGACTCCGGAAACATTTGAATCAACCGCCCGGTTTTCCTCAATGTGCCGGTATGTATTGTATTTTTCAAGAAAAATCCTGGGCTCGGCAAGCCTAAAGCGGTATATGCTTTGCTTTATGTCTCCCACCATGAAAAGATTGCAGGGCATTGACACAAGAGACAATATGGCATCTTGAACCGGATTCGTGTCCTGGTATTCGTCAACAAAAACATAATCGTAGCTGCTTCTGACCTCATGAGCCAGGTTGAAGTCATCCTGCCTCAGAATATCCAGGCAGTACCTTTCAAGATCCGAAAAATCCACGCCTCCCCGGTCCTTCTTTTTCTCTATGTACTTCTTGTCCAGATCCAGAACAATATTTATCAGACACTCAATGAACGGCACCAGATCCCTTAGTTCACCCAAGATTTGGCCAGACGGCCTCATAAGCGTGTTCTTGGAAATCCCTTTGAAGACATTCTTGAATTTGTCCCTGAAATCTTTGGCCCTATCTACAAGTTCAGGAGTTGCCTCGCTTTTTCTCTTTGAGGGCAGCCTCCTGAATTTGAACTGGCCAATTACCCTAATCTTTGGGAGAACGGCACAGCTATTCTGGCCAGGAACATGTATCTCACTGAACATCTCCGGGTTTTCTAAAGCCACGCTAATCCTTTGCACCAGGTCATGTGCTTCTTTGAAAAATGCAAGTTCTTCCTCAATTACAGGGAGGTAATACTCAGGCCCTGAGGGCATAAGGCATACTGCACACGCTTCTTCGGCATACGATATTGCCTCGTCAAGATCAGTAACGAGACAGTCAAGAAGCACCCTGGCCCATGGCAACCTGAGAACCATGTCATCCAAACCAGTGCCGTCAGTATCGTCCTCTGAACTTGAGTCCATAAAGTCCCGTACCGTTGCGTACCAACCAACAGTATTCTCAAGCCAGGTTTCAATAGAAGGCTGGGTCTTGCTAAAGTCATGGAGCCTCAAGACTGTTTGTTTGAGAGTCTCGTCAACCCCACGGCCGCCGTACATTTCTACAAGGCCCTGAAAAACCTTGTACTCGGGGAAATCTCTCCTGTAACGCTCTTCAAATACTTCATCCAGCGCCTCGTATCGCAGCAGTTCCGATTCGTTTGAATCCAGGACCCTAAAACCGGGATCAAGATTAACTCGGTAGAAATATCGCCTAACTATTGAAAGGCAGAAAGAGTGGATTGTTGAAATCTGAGCCCTCTCCAAAAGAGAAATTTGCCTTGGAATCCGGGTATCCTCAGGCCTTTTGGCTCTGGCATCTTGCAGCGCGGTACGCAGGCGTTCTTTCATCTCGAGAGCAGCTTTTTCTGTGAAAGTTACTACCAGCAGCCGCTCTATATCGCAAGGTTGATCCGGGGCAAGCACCTGCTGAATAACCCTTTCCACCAGGACCGAAGTCTTGCCGGCCCCTGCTGCAGCAGAAACCAGCATGCTATTACCCCTGAACTCTATGGCAAGCCTTTGCTCGGGGGTCCAAGTAGTCTCACCTGACACCGAATCACTCTCCCCTTGCGCAATATTTCACGATTTCTTCCCATATGGCTTCTTTAGGAATGTTCTTGAGCAGCCTGTATTCATTACCGTCTACAAGAACATCAAATGTGCAAATAGGCCCAAACGGGCAGTATGTACATGCCCTTTTCTGATCTCTTCGGAACGGGGCAATATCTATTCGCCCGGTTCTGATTTGGGCAGATATGTCCTTGATTTTCTCAATTACATAAGCCAGAAGGGCCTGCATGTCATCTACAGGTAAAGCCTGAGCTGAGCTCACTCCCGATTTTGTAAATCGGACATGCAATATGTCTGAATGGGCTGGGCTGGTACCATCCATGAGCCTAAGCACATCAACATTGTCTACAAGGGCACCTGTCATTTTGAGTTTCTTTTTCAGTTCGTGCCAGGCAGTATCCTTATCAATTGGCCCGTCTGCCCTTACGAACGGATCCTGTATGGCCTGGTAAACAGCTCCTGCCGGAAGAACATTTGCTTTTGCAGAAGCCATCTGAGGTTCTTGGGGAATACTGCCGGTTTTGTGCCCACTCGACGAGGGCTGCAATACACCGGAATTATGGAGGTAGAACGGGCTGTCAATTATACTGCCCCATTCGGACAACACTGCAGCCAGATAAACAAGGAGCTGCAGTGACAGGCCGTGATACACTTCCAGAAGATCCAGTTTATCAGGATTTGACTTGTAATCCACAATTCTTAAGTAAGTTTGGCTGCCTAGTTGGGCAGCATCTATCCTGTCAATGCGGCCCCGAATCAGAACCTCACTGCCATCAGATGCCTTTACCGAGAAGGGGGGCACTCCACCGGGCAAGCCAAAAGGCACTTCGACAGCCAGTGGCCGGAATTCACTTCTCTTTGCATGCTCTAGGAACAAGCGTGCCGAACGCCTTAGTATGGAACCAAGTGCACTGGAGACATGCATATACCTGGAAGAACTCAGAAACAGATCGTTCTGAATTCTTGGAGCCAGCCCCTGAACAACCCCATCCATGATTCTCGCAACATCTTCCTGTTCCAGGGCTTCTACAGGCTGGCCTGAACCTGCAACCCTCAACACGAATTCTCTCATGGCTTCGTGAAAGAAGGTCCCTGTCTTTGCAGGGTCAAGTTTGAATATTTCTCGCTCCTTGAGCCCAAGGCCGTCCCTGGCAAAATGCTGAAAGGGGCATTGCTCAAATCTCTCTAACCTGGAAACACTTGTCCTCAAGACACGGCCATAGAGCCGTTCAGACAAGGGCTTTCCCAGTTGCGGCATTTTGTTGCTGTACCCCAGGGACCCAAGGATCTTACGGCTCTTGGCTTCCCTCGGAGGTGAAAGCAGCCACCGGTATGCTTCCTGCCAAACAATACCCGGGGCCATCCTTTGCCTCATCAGAGACAACCGGCGTGCTGTAAGGCCCCAAACTGTGGCAGGTACTAGGTAATCAAGATCACCGGGATATGTGCCGGGAGGCTCCATAGATACCAAATACTCACCTTTGCCCGGCATTATTTTCTTAACCCATGTGACAACAGGTGACGGAAACAGGGCTTTGCCTTCTTGATCTCCCAGTGGGTATGAAATGTAAAGCCGTTCCTTGGGCCTTGTGAGGGCGATGTACACCAGGTATTGCTCATGGAACTGCTTTATTCTCGACGATGGTTCCAGGTTCAGCCCTTTATTGAAAAGTGCCTCTCTGTCTCTGTCTGTGAAGATCCCTTCTTCCCCTTGCTTTCTGGGGAGGTCACCCTCAAGGGCTCCCATCAAGAACGTAACCCTACACTCAGGCTGTCTGGTCCTGTCCAGGCTCCCAACTAATACCTGATCCAAAGAAGGCGGTATAGATCCTAATTTAAGGTCTTCCAAACCGGCATTGAGAAGCAAAGAGTACGTCTTGAGACTGCAAGGGTGGTCACCTAAAATTTCCACTGCTTGTTCCAATATCTCAATTACCTTGTCCCAGACCCCTCCGTGGTCAAGCGCACCAATAAGATCCCCCTGGTTTTCACAGTCCTTCTGCCAACGAGAAAGGGTCTTTGGAACATCAAGGTTCATAAGCAAGTTATAAACGGCCATAGATATGTCTTTGGCTGTATGTCCGTTATGGTTCTGTGTAAGCTCTTCATAGAACCTGGAAAATGATGCCATGGCCTGCTTTCTGAAGAGGTCCATTTCGTCTCCGCAGGCCTCAACTGAGACAGTCCCTTCAAGGTTATCAGAAAGGAATCCTCCCGTGTATCGCCAGGGTTCAGGCAAAATCCACCTTTCTCCGCGTATTCCGCTGGCCAGAACATAATTCTCGAGTTTATCAACAAGTTCCCGTTTAACAGGTATAAGATCTGTTTTCAGGTATCTGAATACAGAATCGAACCCAAAGTGTGTAAGCACCATATCAAAGGCTGACCGTATGAGCTCGGCCAGAGGGTGGTGAGATAAAGAACGCTTTTCATCAAGGAAGAATGGAATGTTGTGATCGCCAAATACCATCTTCACAAGATCCTTGTATCTTTCAATATTCCGTAGCTCCACAGTGATGTCTTTGAACCTCATGCCCTGCTCGCGAACAAGGGCAAGAGTTTCTCTGGCTATAAACTCAACTTCTGCCCGGGGGTTTACTGCCGACACCAGGTGCACTCCACCTGGATCCGTGTAAACAGTGCCCCCGCAGTCATTCTCCCGGGCCTGTCCCTTCTGAGCCTGTCCTGGGGTGTTAGCGAGTCTTCCCCGGCTCTCTCTGTTCCTAAATTCGAACTCAACCTGCATGAGCTCGTGGCTGTTGAATCTGGGCAACGGGCCGTTTTCGCCAAGGAAGACAGTTCTGTTTACAGGGATTCCACTCTCAAGGCAAATTTCGGAAACCCTTTCATAGACCTCTCTCACAGGGTGAAACAAGCTGGTCTCCCTGGGCTTATGCTGAATCTCGCCACGGTCCATGCAAAGGGCAAGAGTAACCTCGGAAACGCTGTTTAGGATGGCCTCAATAACTTGATATTCCCTGGGCGTAAATCCTGAAAACCCATCTATCCACACTGAAGCGTTTCTCATCAGACTGGATTGACCCATTCTCAAAGCAGCAAGTTCAAGGTAGTCATCTGGATCTAGGAATCGGTTAGAAAGGAACTCCCGGTATTCCCGGTATACCAGTTCAAGATCGGCCAGTTTTTGTGAAAGAAAGGGAGGGTTTTCAGACTCCTGGCCAAAACCTAAAAGAAGATCATCTGGTTGTATGCCATATGCGTTGAACTCAGAAAGAGCCTGGATTACCGTGTCCCTGAACCCAGGGTAATCTACCATAGGAGCGTAAACCTTGAGATCGCTTCTGTGACGCCACAATATTGATTGGATGGCCATACTTCTGCCCACCGGGGTAATAAACGGCTGCACAGCCCCGCCAACTTCGTCCAGGACCCTTAAGCAAAGGCGCCTGAAGCCCAATATGTGCAAGTTTATAAACCCTGCCAGCCTGCCATCTTCAAGAATAGCCCTTTCCATTTGAAAAGTGGCCTGATCCGGGACAATGATTAGAATAGGATCTTTGCCGATTTCCCTGGTTTGAGATAGTAAGCGTTCAATAACAGAGTCAATTATGTATTTCGTCTTACCGGACCCGGCAGGCCCGATTATGAACTGCAATCCCATATCAAAAACCACCCTGAATTAACTTCGCCGAAAGACAGGTGGTTTCCTGTTTGCTCCTTCAAACCGGGAGGCCCTGATTATGGCCTGAAAGAACCCTGTTTCCCTTGGTCAGATTGGGCAATACGGTACATAGCCTCAAACCCGATCTCGATGAGCTTGTTCTCACTTTCAACATAGACAGGGTCCTTACCGTGATGGGCAATTGCAAAATCTGTGGAATCACCTGACCTAATAGGAACGTTTTGACTTGTCCTCGGCCCGTTATCCAAGACAAAAGCAGCACCGCATCGAAAGCCCCTGTAGAGTCCGACAATGTATTCTGTGTCTGCCTCCATTTCGATACATAAAATGCCGCCTTTTCTCAAAGCCAATCGCTTATCCATGTCACCAGGCGCGTAGAATGCATCTACTGTAGCCACTGGCCCGGTAAGGGCTGAAATCCCTGCCTGGTCTGCAGATTGAACCAGTGCAAGAGTGGTACTAAAATCAGCTACTGCAGGAAACGGTTTGGGCAGGTACTCATCTGCCGTACCGCCACCCCTGTATGATCCTGTGGCAATAACAATGTCGCCTACACCGGTTTGCTCTGCTACGCCACCTGCAGAGCCAATGCGAATGAACGTGTCGGCACCCATGTTGCCTAATTCCTCCATGGCAATAGCTACCTGCGGGCCGCCCATTCCAGTTGAACATACTGTCATGGGAACCCCTTTATACAACCCTGTATACACAAAATACCCGCGTGTATCTGCAACCAGCCGCATGTTGTCTAGTTTCCCGGCCATCTTCCGTCCGCGCACATGATCTCCGGGAATAAAGCAGTAGCGGGCAATGTCTGCATCTCTGGCCTTTATGTGGTGTTGTGAAAATACGTCAGCCATATGTTACACCTCCAAAATATCCCGGCAAAAACCGGTACCCTTTCCCCTGTAATGTACATCCAGCAGTTCGCCTACTGTTGCTCCCAGGTCAGCAAATGTGCTTCTAGTCTCAAGCATAACGCCTCTCTGTACAGACTCTCCGTAAATCAGCAAAGGAACGTACTCTCTGGAATGATCAGTGCTGGGAGTTGTGGGATCGCAGCCATGGTCAGCGGTCAATATCAGCACATCTTCAGGCCTGAGCAGGCCAATCAGGCCAGGCAGGGCACTATCGAACTCTTTGAGCGCCCTGGCGTAACCCTGAACATTGTTCCGGTGCCCGTAGAGCATATCGAAATCAACCAGGTTCGCAAATACTAAATGCCTTTGCCTGATAGGATAGGATTCACCAAGAAGTTTCTGCAGAACCTCAATACCCTCCTTATTGCTTGAAGTATGTACAGCTTTGTGGATTCCCCTGCCTGCAAATATGTCTTGTATTTTCCCTACTGCTGTTACAAAAACCCCTGAGTCCGCTGCGTAGTCCAGAAGAGTTTTCTGTGCAGGAGCAAGGGAAAAATCTTTCCTGCCGTCAGTTCTGAAAAAACTTCCTGGTTTACCTGTAAAAGGCCTGGCAATTACCCTTGCTACCATATCGTCGCCTACGAGAATATCCCTTGCAATCTGGCACCAGGAGTACAAGGTATCAATGGGAACTATCTCCTGGTGGCAGGCGACTTGAAAAACGCTGTCGGCTGAAGTGTACACAATGGGAAAACCAGTTCCTAAATGCGACTGCCCTAATTCTTCAATAATCTGAGTTCCTGATGCAGGCTTATTTCCAAGAATCTTTCGGCCTATTGCTGACTCAAACTCCTCAATTACATGGCGTGGAAACCCTTCAGGATAGGTTGTAAACGGTTTGTCCAAGATTATCCCTGAAATCTCCCAATGCCCGGTTGTAGTGTCCTTACCGGGCGAAGCCATGGCCATGCGGCCACAGGCCCCCTGGGGTTCTTCTCCGGGAGTGCCGGGTATATCAACCAAATTTCCAATGCCCAGTTTTCCGAGGTTGGGCAAGGAGAGGCTTCCCAAAACCCGTGCTATATTGCCAAGGGTATTGGAATTCTCGTCACCGTACAAATGTGCATCGGGAAGAGCTCCAATACCCACGCTGTCAAGAACAACAAGAAACAATCTCTTTGGCAGATTCAACTCATTACACCTTGCATAAGATTGTGTATCCGGTTGAGGCCCGAAAAGCCCTATATAAGAGTCAGAGTACAAAGAACGTACGGCTTTCTGCCCAATTCATTCTTGAAAAGGCGCTTTACGACAGAAGCCAGCTCATCCTCGACTGATTCCTTGTTCGCCAGAGCTTCTCTGGGCAATACAGACAAGTACTGTTCAGCCCTGCTAATTACCTCGGATATTATGGCATCCTGGTGCCCTGCACTAATCAGGCCAACACTCCTCACTTGAGGTTCAGTGATGAGCTTGCCTGTCTCTTTCGAGAGTATGCAAGACAAGAACACGGCACCGGCCTCGCCGAGAGACTGTCTCTGCTTGAGAACGGGGTGGCCTATATCGCCTACACCATATCCGTCTACAAACACATCCCTTGTCTGAATTGTGCCAAGTATTTCTGCCCGGTCAGGGGTAAGCCTGAAAATCGTGCCATTCTCACCAATAAGCACATTTGAAGGAGGAACCCCGGTTGCAACAGCAAGCTGAGAGTGAATTATCAGATGCCGGTACTCACCATGGATAGGTATGAAGAACCTGGGCCTCGTGAGATTAAGCATTATCTTGAGTTCTTCCTGGCTTGCGTGGCCTGATACATGAACCCCTGATTCAGGAGTGTAGATAACATTAGCCCCTCGCCTGAACAGGTTATCAACTACCCTGGATACAGTCGTTTCATTGCCGGGTACAGGGGAAGCAGCCATTACTACAAGATCCCCCTCGACTATATCCACTTTTCTGTGATCGCC
This sequence comes from Bacillota bacterium, assembly GCA_040766745.1. GTDB lineage: Bacteria > Bacillota > Sulfobacillia > Fermentithermobacillales > Fermentithermobacillaceae > JAXGPX01. Next base: position 46,979 of record JAXGPX010000001.1, on the reverse strand, counting down.
TACAGACATCCTGGAAAGGGCTGAAAGGGGTTCTCCCTGGCTTCCTGTACTCAATATGACGATTTTCGAGGAGGAATACTTGCCTACATCGTCTACACTGATAAGAGTACCAAGAGGTACCCTCAAAAAGCCCATGCTTATTGCAACCTCAACTACATTCTCCATACTGCGGCCAACGACGCATACTTTCCTACCATACCTGTAAGCAGCATCGATTACTTGCTGAATCCTGGGAATGTTTGAGGCAAAAGTGGTAACAATGATTCTTCCTTTGGCCTGATAAAAAACCTGAGATAGATTCTCACCCACTACTCTCTCTGATGGCGTGTACCCGGGCCGGTCTGCGTGAGTGCTATCTGACAGCAGGGCAAGGACACCTCGCTCGCCTACTTCTGCAAACCTGTGGTAATCTGTAGGCTCCCCGTCTACAGGCGTTTGGTCTAGTTTGAAGTCGCCTGTAAAAACAAGGGTTCCGCAAGGCGTGTATATGATTAGCCCCACGCTGTCCGATACGGAGTGGGTAGTCCTGACGAATTCGACCTTTATTGACCCCAGCTCAATTACATCTCTGGGGGCAACGATTCTAAAGTCAAACTCACCTTCGAAGTTCTCGTCCATTTTCCTTCGGGCAAGCCCCAATGTAAGCTTAGTACCATATACCGGAACATTGACTTTGCTGAGCACAAAAGGCAATGCGCCTACATGGTCTTCGTGCCCATGAGTTAGGACAATACCACGAAGACGGTCCTTACGTTCAACCAAGTAAGAAATGTCAGGAATTACAAAGTCTACACCTGGCATTTCGTCTTTTGGGAAAGCGAGCCCGCAATCTATGGCAATCACATCAGGCCCTGATTCCAGCAGCATAAGATTCTTGCCAATTTCTCCTAAGCCGCCCAATGCTAGCAATCGTATCTCTTTTGTCATGTTTCCTCACCAAAGTCTAGTATAGCCTGTCTTGTATAGGAATGCCAGAAGATGGTCGAAAAATTCAACGGGCGGCAGTATTCTGCCGCCCGTTCCTTGCCGGGGCCCTAGTGGGTCTCAACCTCTTTTGCCCCATGACGCCGGAAGATATCTGCCGCTTCGTTAATCTTTTCCTCGTTGGTCCTTACCATGGCAACTATCTTGCCTTCTTTGACTCTCTGCTCGTACCTCTCGCCTACGTCTTCCGGAATTCCCCAGTCTATCAACCCGCCTGCAATGCCGCCTGTGACTGCCCCGCTTAGAGCAGCTGCAATTGGCCCTGCAGCAACAATAGGCCCAATACCGGGAATTGCCAGGGCACCTACTCCAGCCAGAAGCCCGGCGACTCCCCCGATTGCGCCGCCGGTACTAACACCGCCTGAGATGTCCTGGCCAAAACCCATTGTAGTGTCGCCCTCTTGTCCGCGGCCTCCTCTGCCACCTTCCTTAACCATGCCTTCTCTCGCTACGATCGAAATATCTTCCTTCTTAACCCCTCTTTTTTGGAGTTCATCTACAGCCTTCTCCGCCTGCATTGTGTCTTCAAAAACCCCTAAGACAGTCTTAGACATCTATAACGTACACCTCCCGAGTTATGTCCAACCTATTTTCCCCTTCTTAGCGCAGTGAAATTCAGAATGCTAAGGAAGAGGCAAGTGATTTGCGCGGTAAAATCATAAATCCTGGCTCGGGAAAATATGTAACAAGTAGGCAAGGAGGGAACAGCATGCTTTACCCAATTCTGATTACGTTGGTAATCTTCTTCCTAGTGTACGTCTCTATGGGTGTTAGGGTTCATAGAATTCAGTCTGCCCGGGCGAGAAAAAGAGCCTACGAAGAAATGCAGTCGCCTTTAGGTGAGGCAATCAAAGATTTCGTAGCAGTTGCCGGAGGAGTCTACCTGGGTCTGATGGCCCTGTCAGAATTCCTAAAGGTACCTGCTCCAATCACAGCAGAACTATGGGGAGTAGCCTTTGACCCAATGGCAGTGGTTGCCGTAGCGCTTGCAGTAGTATCTCCAATATTCCCTGCCAGAAACAGGCAGTAGTCAAATACCGGACTGGCAAAAAGCGCATGTTACTGTAAACCGGTGATCAAGGGAACCCATAAGAGTTAAATAACAGGTAAGCGTGAAAACATCAGAAAATAAAGAGCAGGCTGTATTTGCCTGCTAACTCCAGTCACCTGGATACTTGCTTCTTCGCTTTAAGCTCGTACCATTTATTTAAGAGCATATCCAGGTGAGAGCTAAGTGCTCTCGCGGCCTTTACCTTATCGTAACTGTATTTATCTCCGACTTGGTCGTGCAACCGGCCGCGAAGCGTTTCAATCTCTAGAAGGAGTTGATCTTCGCTTCCGATTATGTAGACCTCCTCTACGCTTTATGGGACCTTCCCAATTGAGAGACTAATTCCGCTAGGCTCAAGGCAACGCCAAGAACTTCCTATCAAAGTATACTCTTCGATTGTCGAATTTGGAATAGGACAACTGGGGATTTTGTCAAATGTTACATTCAGAGGCAATCATAACGACATGGATTTCCAATTATCGCCAAAAGCACGCAGCCCTTTGACAGTGGACAAATTCTCTTCATCTGCAGTTGGACTATCGTTGGGTGTCTCCATAATACCTGGCATGCCTGGCCTAAGCAGAGGACTATTAATAATGGCCCTGAAACCTTCCATTCCAATGGATCCCTGCCCTATGTGATCGTGCCTATCCCTGTGGGAACCCAGGGTCCCTTTTGAATCATTCAAGTGGACGACCTCAAGGGTTTCAAGGCCTACGAGTTTGTCATAGGAAGACAGTATGCCGTGGATGGCACTGGGATCTGACAGATCGTAACCTTGTCCAAAAGCATGGCAGGTATCAAAACAGGTACCTACCCTGCCGGCAGGTAGTGCCTTGATCAGCGACCCCAGGGCCTCAAATGTTGAGCCAATTTCCTGTCCTTGTCCTGACGTATTTTCCAAGAGAAGTTTGACGGAGCCTGAGTAAATTGTCAAAGCCTCATTGATGCTTTCTGAAACCCTGGCTAGGGCCTGCTCAGCCTCAGGTTCTTCTTCCTTGTCCTTATGCCCGATGTGAGTTACCACAAAGCCGGCCCCTAGAATCTCTGCCCGCATTAAGTCCTCTGCAAGGACCTGAATGGAATAACCACGTTTATCCGGATCATTTGATGCCAGATTCATGAAATACGGCGCATGAATTACCAAGGGCCTCATATTGTGCTCATCAAACAGTTTCTTCATCATGGAAACATCACCGGGCTCAAACTCCTTAGCCTTTCCGCCCCTGGGGCTGCGAGAGAATATCTGTACCGTCTCGCAACCCAGCCGGGCGGCGGTTTGAGCCATTTTTGCCATTCCACCTTGAATTGAAAGATGAACCCCAAACCTCATGCGTTTATCTATTCCTTCGGTTATCTCTTGGGTTTCCCCTGAACCTGCTTTGCTTATCTCTATCCCTGGTGTTCCGGTCTCTGCTGCGGCCTGGAGAGCCATCTAGGTGAGTCGACAAGTTGACTCTTCCCAAATGGTCAACTTCTGTAACTCTGACCATTAGTTCATCACCAATTTCAGGCATATCGCCATCGCCTATGTCATTGGAGCGAACCAGCCCTTCTTTGCCTGGAAGAACCTCAACGAAAGCTCCGAAAGAGGCAAGTCGGGTGACCTTACCCATGTATGTCCTGCCTACTTCAACATCCTGGGTAATTCGCTCAATTATCTCCTTTGCCTTTAGCCCTGTTTCCTCGTCAACGGCAGATATGAATACCCGGCCATCCTGTTCAATATCTATTTTTACGCCGGTTTCCTGAGTGATCTTGTTAATGGTTTTGCCTCCGGGCCCAATAACGTCCCTTATCTTGTCAGGGTCTATTTCTACCACGATTATGCGCGGAGCAAAGGGTGATAAAGTCTCTCTGGGTTTCTCAATTGTCCCTAGAATTTTGTCCAGAATAAACAGCCGGGCTGTCTTGGCTTTCTCAAGAGCCGACTTGAGAATTTCCCGGGTAACACCTGATATCTTTATGTCCATCTGCAGGGCTGTAATTCCGGCCTCAGTCCCTGCAACCTTGAAATCCATGTCTCCAAGGGCGTCTTCCATTCCCTGGATATCAGTAAGAATAACTGCCTTGTCTTCTCCTTTTATAAGCCCCATGGCAATACCGGCCACAGGCGCCTTAATCGGGACACCGGCGTCCATCAAGGAAAGGGTGCTTCCGCACACAGAAGCCATGGAAGTAGAGCCGTTAGACTCCAGCACTTCAGATACAACCCTTATGGTATAAGGGAAGTCTTCTTCACCGGGGATAACAGGCAGAATAGCTCTCTCAGCAAGAGCACCGTGGCCGATCTCTCGGCGCCCTGGGCCCCTTAGAGGCCTTGTTTCGCCTACAGAGAAAGGCGGAAAGTTGTAGTGGTGAATGTACCGCTTGAATTCCTCTAGCCCTGTAGTATCTAGCTCCTGAATGTCGCTGGTGGCTCCAAGGGTTGCTATACTCAAGACCTGGGTTTGGCCTCTGGTAAAGAGCCCTGAACCGTGGACCCGTGGAACAACAGCCACTTCACAAGCAATAGGCCTAATTTCGTCAGGCCTTCTTAAGTCAGGCCTAACCTCTTCATTGAGTATCATTGCCCTAACTTCCCGCTTTAGAATGTCGTGAAATGCTTCCGATATTTCGCCTTCCTGTTCAGGAAATTCCTCGGCAATTGCATCGAACACTTCGTGCAGCACAGCATCGATAGCCGCTTCCCGGTCAAGTTTATCCTTGGTTCTTATGGCTTCCTTGAGCTTTGGGGTGGCTAGTTCATCTACTCTGGCTATTACATCTTCAGACGCCGTAAACAGTACAGGCGCCATTTTGGGCTTTCCAATTTCGCTTACTATGTCTTCCTGAAAAGCAACTATGTCCTTTATTATCTCATGGCCTTTCATTATGGCATCTACCATGACGTCTTCGGAAACCTGGTTGGCACCTGCTTCAACCATGAGAATTGCGTCCTTGGTTCCTGCAACTGTAAGTCTTAATTCACTTTCCTCAAGCTGCTTGACCGTAGGGTTAATCAGGAATTCTCCGTTGATCAGGCCCACTTCAACAGCCCCTACAGGCCCGTTGAACGGAATGTCACTTACTGACAATGCCGCTGAAGCTCCGATCATTCCTGCAATCTCAGGTGAATAGTTATGCTCTATGGCAAGAGGTATGATTACTATCTGAACCTCGTTGCGCAAACCCTTTGGAAAAAGCGGCCTGATCGGCCTATCGGTTACCCTGGCCTGTAGTATTGATTTCTCGGGGGGCCTGCCTTCTCGCCGTCCCCAGCTTCCGGGAATCCGGCCTACAGCGTACAGTCTTTCCTCTACGTCTACAGTGAGAGGGAAGAAATCAAGGCCTTCTTTTGGTTCTTTGGATGTAGTTGCAGTCACAAGGACAGTAGTCTCTCCGTATCTAACTACTACTGATCCGTTGGCCTGTTTTGCTACTTTGCCGAACTCCAAAAAAAGAGGCCTCCCGCCAACCTCCAATGAGTACCGTTTAACTGCCTCCAAATAAATACACTCCTTTTCAGCTATCCGCTAACCCCTTAGACCAAGTTTCTCCACTATTGCCCTGTAGCGTTCAGGGGATTCCCGAAAAAGATAATTTAAAAGGGCACGGCGCTGGCCGACCATCTTCAAAAGGCCTCTTCGGCTGTGGTGGTCTTTCTTGTGTACCTTAAGATGCTCTGTGAGATAGGAAATTCTTGTTGTCAGAAGAGCAATCTGGACTTCCGGCGAACCGGTGTCATTTTCGTGGCGTTTGAATTGATCGATAATGGTCTTCTTTCTTTCTGTCTCAAATGTCAATTAAGAACACCTCCAAGTTTGATCGACTGTGCCTTGAACCCAGCACCGCGCCGGAGGTACGCAGAGCCGAGTCTCAAGGTAGATTCGCATGAGAAATTCTATCATAAGCACCTATGGGTGTAAACGAACCCTAGCCAGGGAATCCCACACTACATCTGCCAAGGGCCAATAGAGCAGCCTCGATATCGGCCTCTATCTGGCTCTTTAGAAGTTCTCTGCTCTTGAACTTTCGTTCCTCTCTAATATACTTCATAAAGAACACTTGCATACTCTTCCCGTATAGTTGGCCTGAAAACCCGGGGATGTGTACTTCTACCCTGGTTCTGCTGCCGCTGAAAGTAGGCCTCACTCCTACATTTGCCACAGCCGGCCTTAACCTGCCTCCCATACACCGAGCTAATACTGCATAAACTCCGCTTCGCGGCAGCAGCTTGTCCTCTGGAAACCCGACATTAGCAGTAGGAGTCCCTATCTGTCTCCCAATGCCATCGCCTGCGACTATATCTCCATGAACACAATAGGGCCTTCCAAGGAGCTCGGCTGCTTCCTCCATATTGCCATCTGCCAAGAGCTGCCTTATCCTGGTGCTGGAAACCACTTCCCCGCCAAGTGTGAACGGCGGAACAACCGATACACTGAACCCCATATCCATGCCAACCTGTTCCAGGTACTGTGGCGTACCCTGGCCCCGGTACCCGAAAGTGAAGTTGAAACCGCATACAATATGCTGTGACCTGATCAAAGAGCATAGATAATGCTTTATGAATTCTTCAGGAGAAAGCCTCAATAAGCCAGTGGTAAATGGGATTGCCCATAAGTAATCTACTCCCATAGCCTCAAAGAGGGCTTTCTTCTCGTGTACCGGTGTAAGTAAAGTATTGTAACCATCAGATGGTTGAATTAAGCTTTTGGGGTGGGGATCAAAAGTAACGGCAACCACAGGCAAGTTCGTCTTGCCCTTAATCTCCAGGGCTGTATTAAAGAGTTCCCTGTGGCCGCGGTGGACTCCGTCAAAAAAGCCTATTGCAACAATTACCTTTTGTGTTCCTAGATCTTCTTCTGGTTTGACTACGATCTTCAATGAATATCACTCTTCCTGAATCAATACTTTCTCGTATTTGATTCTACACGAAGTTTCACAAGCATTGTCAGGTGAAAGCACACAGGCGATGCTCTCCTTTTGACTGTATGGCTGCTTATAGGTCCCTATCAAAACAGGATGCCTGTCCTGTTCAGACTTGCTCAAACGCTCTAAGTGGGCCATTACTGCCCCGGGATTGACAAAATCATCTGGTTTCAATGGTATGCCATGTTTCACTGAACCAAGGGATTCTTGCCTGATCTCAAAGAGTGGGAAGCCCTTGAAAACTTCAACGGGGCTCGCCAGCAAATCTTCAAGTCTGTAACTAGAAGGCCTGGTTTTGAGTGACTCAAGAAGCACAGCATCTTTCAGCAAAAAACTGCCTACCCGTGTCCTCAAGAGATACGAAACTGCAGCCCCGCAGCCCAATGCGTCCCCAAGCCCTTCTGCAAGGCTTCTGACATAGGTCCCCCGTCCTACCCTCACTGAAAAGATGCCTCTGGAGTAAGGGCCCGGCCTCCAGTTGAGAAGTTTGAACTCATAGACCCTTACATCTCTGGCAGGTACATCTACAGTTATGCCTTGCCTGGCCAACTTGTGCAATCGTTGGCCATCAACCTGCACTGCAGAATAAGCAGGCGGTATTTGCTTAATCTCTCCTGTAAACCGCGGCAGCAATTCCCTAACTCTTGATGATGTTAGGTAAGAAGACTCCGCCCTTGAGATTACCTGGCCGTCCAAATCCCCTGTATCTGTTGAAACCCCAAAAATAAACTCGGCCAAATAGTCCTTATCCTCATCTAGCAGGTATTCAGCGAGACGCCTGTATGAACCCAGGGCTACAGGCAAGACACCTTGGGCCATTGGATCTAAAGTCCCTAGATGGCCTGCTTTTCTTTGGCCAAAAATACGCCTCACTCCAAGGACCACATCATGGGAGGTAAGGCCCTTGTTTTTCAGTACGTTTAGAAATCCGTCCATATCTCTGGCTCACTCAAGAGTTCAAACACTCTGGCCTTGGTTTCTTCCAGAGTACCCTGGATAAATACACCGGCTGCCCTTGGATGGCCTCCTCCTCCCAAAGAAGCGGCAATTGCGGAAACATCTACCCGGGACCTGGACCGCAAGCTTACATGAACACCTGTTCTGTCTTCATTTTGCTTAAAACACAATGAGACCTCGACCCCAGCAATTGACCTGGGGTAATCAATGATTCCCTCTGTTTCTTCAAACAAGGCCCCTGCATCCTTGATCATCTCAGCCGTCACTTCTACAGAGGCTACTTTCCCGCCATTATGAAGGGCCAGAGTATGTAGGGCGCTCCGCAACAACACAATTGACGAGAGAGTTCTGGCCTCATACAGGTAGTCTGCAACCTGTGATGGGTTAGCCCCGGCATCAATCAACTCAGCGGCTACATGAAAAGCCCTTGGGCTTGTATTCTGATACCTGAACCCTCCTGTATCAGTAGCTATTGCAACATAAAGGCAGGTAGCTATTTTGGGGGTGACAGGCACTCCCAATTCCTTTAGCAAGAAGAACACAAGCTCACCTGTGGCACTGGCATCAGGGCCCACCAAGTTGATATCACCGAATTGGGAGTTTGAAACGTGGTGGTCAATGTTGATCCACGGCTTGCCTTTGGCAAACTCCAGCGCCGCACCTACCCTATGAGGCCCTGTACAATCAAGAAAGATGGCAACATCAGCATCGAAATCTTCAGGTTTGAAGGATGACACTGTAGTGTGAAAATGCCGGCCGGGCATGAAATCGTACATACCGGGGTGAGGGTCATGTGACAAAAGAACGCCTCTTTTGCCGAGAAACGCAAGAGCCAGGGCAAGGGCCAAACCTGAACCTATACAATCCCCGTCAGGTTTCTCGTGCTCGAGTATTACCACGTTTTTGCACCCGCCCAAAACGCCGGCTATCCGCGCAAATTCCTGCCTGCAAGGGACTTCTGTGACCATTGTTTCCTGGCTCCTCTGTGATATCCGTGCAACCATATTCAAGTTTTGTCGATTTCAGTCTCGTCCTTCTTTATTTCAGAAAGGAGTTTCGAAACCCTCATGCTGTATTCTATACCCTCATCCAAAACAAACTGGATTTCCGGTGCATACCTTATTCCCAAAGCCTTTGAAACTTCAGATCTGATAAGGCCCTGAGCACTCTTAAGGCCTTCCATAGTCTTTTCCTTGTCTTCATCAGATCCCAATACGCTAACATATACTTTGGCCAGAGACAGATCCTTGTTGACGTCTACGTTAACAATACTGGCAAACCCAATCCTCGGATCCTTAAGACGCCTTAATAAGAGCTCTGATACAACCTCGCGAATGGATGCTGCTATTCTCTGTCTTCTTTGTGCCACAACACCACCCCGCAGTCATGTAATTATGTCAATTTGGAAGTCCAGCACCTGGCCGTCTATGTTGCTCTCGATGCAAAGGACAGCCCCCTGTAAAACCTCAACGGCATGATTCTCCCTGTTAGTTACAAAGGCCATACCCAGAAGCGCCCTCCCCCAGGTATCGTTTGCACCAACCTCAGCGCAGGATACGCCGAACTTGTTCTTCAATTTGGAAATAAGGCTCTTTATAACCCGCCGTTTGTCTTTGAGCGAGCCTACTCCAAAAAGCCTTATGTCGACCAGGCATTGCCCAACTACCATAACCTCAACACCGCTAAGAGTGATTATAAGTCCTAGGCAGGCTTAACTTCTTTCATGACAAAAGCCTCTATGATATCTCCCGGTTTTATGTCCTGATAACGCTCAAGGCCGATACCGCACTCATACCCCTGAGAAACCTCTGACACGTCATCCTTAAACCGCCTAAGAGAAGATATCTTTCCCTCATAAACAACCCTTCCGTCCCTTACAAGCCGGACCCCTGCATTTCGTGCTATTTTGCCGCTGATAACGTAACTACCTGCAACAGTTCCGGTATTGGGAACGTGAAAAGTAGCTCTAACCTCAGCTCTTCCAAGCAACACTTCTTCGAATTTGGGCTTTACGAGTCCCTTAAGCATGTTCTCAACATCTTCAAGAAGATCATATATGATCCTGTAGCTTCTAATCTCAATATTCTCAACTTCTGCTACATTTCTGGCATTAGCATCGGGGCGGACATTGAACCCTAGAATCTTTGCATTAGACGCCTTGGCCAACATTACGTCAGATTCAATTACGGCACCAACGCCTGAGTGAAGTACGTCGAGATCAACCTCGCCTGTGTCGATTTTGCCCAATGCCTGCACTATAGCCTCTAATGACCCCTGAACGTCGCTCTTTACGATCAGCTTCAGTTCCCGTTTTTCCGCTTCACCCTGGGTCTTTAGCAATTCTTCCAACGTCATTCTCTTGGTTGATTCAAGCTCTTGTTCCCGCTTCTCGAGTCTCCGCCGTTCAATCACTTGCTTTGCACTTTTCTCGTCCTCAACTACCAGGAAAGTGTCGCCTGCCTGAGGAAGTTCCTCAAGGCCTACCAATTCTACAGGCGTAGAAGGCCCCGCTTTTTGAACCTGCCGGCCTCTGCCATCATACATGGCTCTTATGCGTCCCCAGGTTGTATCGGTTATGACCACATGGCCAACCTCCAGAACCCCTGATTTGATAATGGCCGTAGCTACAGGCCCGCGGCCCTTGTCCATTTGAGATTCTATGATATAACCTCTTGCCCGCCTGGTAGGATCAGCTTTTAGCTCTTGCATTTCAGCAACAAGAGCTATCATCTCAAGGAGTTCATCTATTCCTTGCCTGGTCTTTGCCGATACCTCTACAACTACAGTATCCCCTCCCCATTCTTCAGGAACAAGGCCGATCTCTGTTAGCTGTTGCTTGACCCGGTCCGGCTTGGCTCCGGGTTTGTCTATCTTGTTAATGGCCACAATAATCGGCACTTCTGCGGCCTTGGCATGGTTGGCGGCTTCGACTGTCTGAGGCATAATACCGTCATCAGCGGCAACTACAAGTACTGCCAAGTCAGTAATCCTTGCACCTCTGGCCCTCATTTGCGTAAATGCTTCATGGCCCGGCGTATCCAGGAAAATTAACCTGTTGTCTTCATGTTCAACCAATGATGCACCTATATGCTGAGTTATGCCCCCTGCCTCTCTGGCAGTAATATTGGTGTTTCTGATAGCATCCAAAAGGGATGTTTTGCCATGGTCAACGTGGCCCATAACAGTAACAACAGGAGGCCTGGGTGATGCCTTATCGGGATCATCAGGGCGGTCCAATTCAAGAGCAATTTTCTCTTCGATAGATTTTTCAGGTTCCTTTACTGTTACGACACAACCGAATTTCTCAGCAACCTTGCGGGCCAACTCAAGTGGTACGTCTTGATTGATGCTGATTATTGCTCCGAAACTCATAAGGGTTCGAAGGATATTACTTACCGGTACTCCCACTAAAGTTGCAAGTTCTCTCACGGGAGTCTCTCCTTGAAGCACTACCCGCCTGGCCCCGGCTGCCGGCTTATCAGGCTTACTGCGTTGCTGTCTATCCCTTGGCCTAAAACCTCTTTTTTGGCTCGAAATCTTCTGCCCTGGCCTGGAGCCTCGCCGCCTAGTATCTTCCCGGCGTTCATCTTGCCCCTTGGCTGCATTCTGGGCAGCCGGTGCCTGCCTCTCAGGCTTTCTGCGAGGGCCTTGAGGAGACTGCTTGCTTTCGGGTTTTCGGACGGCTCCCTTCTTATCTTGGAGTTTACTCCCACCGTCCATAGAACGTGTTGGTTTTTGTCTGGTTTCGGAACGGCTCTTTGCCGCCAGTATACTTTGCTTTATTCTCTGACTTACTTCTTCATCTAAAGCGGCCATATGATTCTTAATATGCATCCCCATCTCATTCAATCCGGCTATCAAATCCTTTGAATCCACTCCAAGTTCCCTTGCAAGCTCGTAAACACGGATGCGTTTTGCCATCCGAAATCACCTCCTCACTTAAGACTCTTCTCGATCTCCTCCATAGAACGCTCTAATTCTTCAATTACAGAAGGGGGTGGTTCCACACCCAGGGCTTTTCCTAAACGCTTCTTCTTAACCAGTTGTCCAAAACAATTTCTGGTTGGGCAAACGTAGGCGCCCCGGCCTGCCTTCTTGCCTGTAGGATCTAGCTCAACTTGCCCATCAGGAGTTCGAACAATCCTGATCATTTCTCTTTTCGGCCTTACAGCCTGACACCCCAGACATGTCCTTAGCGGCAGTTTCTTGGGCATGGTATCCACCCCCTATTCGTTTTTGCGATTTTTCAGGTACTACATGTTGCGCTCAGACCTAATATCAATCTTCCAGCCTGTAAGTTTCGCAGCTAGACGGGCATTTTGGCCGTCCCGGCCTATAGCCAAAGACAGCTGGTTATCAGGAACTATCACCCTGGCTATTTTCTCTGCCTGATTGATCTGTACAGCCATTACCCGTGCAGGGCTTAAGGCGTTTCCTACGAAAACTTCAGGGTCATCGTTCCATTCAATAATGTCGATTCTTTCGCCCCGAAGTTCCTGCACTATGACCTGAACTCTGGAACCCCTGGGCCCAACGCACGATCCAAGGGCGTCTACTTCAGGGAGATTGGCCTTCACTGCCACTTTCGACCTCGAGCCTGCTTCCCTGGCTAAACCCTTAACCTCAACCACCCCGTCGCGAATCTCTGGTACCTCAAGTTCCAGAAGCCTTTTGAGAAGCCCTGGATGAGTTCGTGAAAGCAGGATGTGAGGCCCCTTTGAAGTCCTCTTTACTTCAAGGACATAAGACTTGATCCTGTCACGCTCGCGATACTTTTCCCCTCTGGGCTGCTCCTGGGGCAGTATGAACCCTTCGGCTCTCCCCAGATCAACAATCACTACCCCTCTGTCAACACGGATTACCTGGCCTGTGACCACATCTCCCTCACGCTCAGAAAACTCGTCATAGATCATGTCCCGCTCCATATCCCGAAGCTTCTGCATTACCACTTGTTTTGCGGTCTGAGCGGCAATCCTTCCAAAACCATGAGCCGGAATCTCCTCTTCCAGATAATCTCCTTCGTTGTACCTGGCACTCTTGGCCTGGGCATCACCAACTGAGATATCTTTCCGGGGATCCTTCACTTGCGATACAACTTGACGGCGGGAGAGGACCCTAATGTTTCCAGTCTCCCGGTCGAATTGTATTCTAACATTCTCTGCTGTCCCAAAGTGCTTACGGTAAGCTGACAATAGAGCAGCTTCCATAGCCTCTATGAGATCCTCTTTGGATATGCCCCGTTCTCTTTCGAGTTGATCAAGGGCCGTCATAATTTCCCCGTTAATTCCTCCCGCCCCCCTTCTAACCACTAAAACGATTCTTCCTGGTAAACAAGCTGAACCTTACTTATGTTCTGTCTTGAAAGGGCTTTTTGCCCCTCTTTTGTATTGATAATCACTGCCTCTTCCGGCGAATCTGTGAGGCCCATAAGAATTCCCTGAAAGGATCGTTTTCCGTCAACCGGCCCGTACAGATTCACTCTACAAAGCCGGCCGCTGAAAATCTGAAACTCTTTGTTTCTTTTGAGTCTCCTCTCCAGTCCTGGTGAGGAAACCTCAAGGTTGTAGCTGCCGGGAAAGGGATCTATTTCATCAAGTAAAGGACTTAAGATTTTGTCTACTGCCACACAATCATCTAGTGTGACCCCCTGTGGCCTGTATATAGTGACACGCAAGATGGTCGTCCCGGCCTCTGAAGTAAGTTCTATGTCGAGAAGCTCAACTCCGGCATCTCGGACAACAGGCTCAAAGGCTTCAAAAAGATCGTTTAGTACTTCCCTGCGACTCAATTCATATCACCCCGACAACATACAAAGAGTGGGTTCGACTAAAACCCACTCCGACAAAATCTCCTCGATGTGTAAGGTTCCCTTGATATTCTACGCACTTCAGTATAGCATAGGATTTGCGCTTCTCGCAAATGCATGTTTCCATCAATAACCTGCCCTTTGGAAGGAGTGTCGAGTATGCCAATGGTCCAAATTGAGATAATTGAAGGACGGACCACGGATCAAAAGAGAGCTATGGCAAAGGAAGTCACCGATGCCATCGTCCACTCCCTGGGTGTCAAGCCTGATGCCGTAAGGATCATTATCAGAGATATGAAGAAAGAAAATTTCGCTGTAGGCGGCAAACTGCGGCTTGATCAGTAGTAATAAGTCACGGTGGTTGCCCGGGCCAATTTCCGGGAAACCACCGTGGTTGTCAAATTCATTCCCTGGGATTCACTTCACAGGCTCAGGAGGATTCAGATACCTGGCCAGGAACGCGTAAATTTCGGCTCTGGACTCACGGGCCAGCTTGGTGTCTATCCTGTTAAATACATGCCCTCCGGGCGCATTATCGTAAATCTTGTACTCAAAGTCCTTGCCGTAAGCTTTCAGAGATTTTATCAAGTGCTCGACCTCAAGAACGTTTACATCCTCATCATTGGTGGTAGTGTGAATAAGAAGCGGAGTCTGCAGTTTGTCTGCGTTCCAGGCAGGCGACCTCCGCCTGTACTCTTGCACGTCCTCATAGGCAGTCTTGCCGATGTGATAATCTGCCGAAAAAAGCTGCCTGTAACCTTCTGTCTTGTACCCCATGCGAGCGACTATGTCGCTTACCGGAACACCTGCGTATCCTGCTTTGTAACTGTCAGGGTGGTTAAACAGGTTCATGAGAGTGATCATTCCGCCATGGCTCCATCCAAGGATGCCCACTCTATCAGGGTCAACCAGGGGCTCGTTTTCCACCATCCAGTTTCTTGCTTCCCAGACGTCTTCGTTTTCCAGTCCGCCGTAATCGATGAACCTGTAGAATTGTTCTCCATAGCCTGTACTTCCCCGGTATTCAGGAGCCACAACAACATACCCCTGTTCCAGAATCTCTCGAATAATGTTAGACGATCCCGAGCCGAAATTCGAATGAACACCGCCGTGGACAAAGACCAAGAGTGGATATTTTTCCCTGGCCTTTGCAGATTTCGGCACAAACGTATACGCCTGGATCTTTAGAGGATTGCCAAGGTCCTGGGGCGACTGTGCCAGAGAATTAGCCGGGGGCGGCCCTGCAAAAGTTATCTTGTTAATACGGGCTATGTCTCCAAGTTTCTGGTACCACATTAAGTCATCGATTTGCTTTGATAACGAAGAGAAAACATGATACATACTCTCATCGCGGCGTTTGAGTTCTTCAATCTGCTTCAGAATTTCTTCCATACAAGTCCCCTCCTTACGAGAGATTTTTGTCAAGTTCCAAACGGTGCCCTGTACATTCATTCGACGCCTTAAAAGAACTGGGCGAATTGGATAACTCAGTCTAATCCGCCGGGGCCGCCGTCCTGCTCAGAGAATCTTGCAGCTTTGATCCACAGGTGAACAGCCAGCCTCATACCGGGATCGTCAAGGGGGCATTGAATCACTTGGCCAATTCTTCTAAGACGGTAATCCAGAGTATTAGGATGTATATTTAAGTATCTTGCTGTATCTTTTCTTCTTCCGCCATAATCAAGCCAAGCCTCAAGAGTTTTCATTAGGTCTGTGCCGTTAAGCCTATCAAAAAGGGCTATGTGGCGAACCAAATCTCTGCCATAAGCACCTTGTGCCTTGCACCTTGATAAGCACTTTACCAGATCATAGAGAGCCACCTGCCCGTAATCTAGGAATGGTTCCTCATCGTCAAGGTGAAACTTGGTTCCAAGGCTTATTGCTTCACAAGCTTCGTTGTAGCTCCTGTGCACCATAGTAAGATCAGCACAAGAGCAACCAAGGCCAATGAACCGGCGAAAGCCGGCATCCTCCAGGTAACGGCTCAAACCCAGGGCAATGCCTTTGACCTGGTACGAAGGCTCGCCGATTACAACAATTACGACTTGATCATGATAATCAGAAATTAAAGCATTAAGTTTCCTATCGCTAAAGAAAGGACTTACCTGCTCCCTTAGGGCCGCAACGTTACCAGGCCGTCCTAAGGGTTTGCCAGCCAGGACTATAACCTGGAATGGGGGATTAAGATCCCAACCCCGGGATCTTGCCGTGAACTCTGCAGGATCTATCTTGCCGACAGGTGATATTAGTTCCATGACAAGAGAACCGGCCTGAGGTGCGCTAGATGAAAAGGCAGGCTCAGTACCAGGAAGGTGCTGAGAAAGCAGCCTTGACATCTTAATAATTGCTGCTTCATCCTGCGGCAAGAGAGGGCCTCCCCCGTCTTTCACCCATAAGTATCCAATGACCTTGCGCCCGGACCGGATTGCCACTGCTATCCTTGAGTCAAACCCGATGTCAGGGATAGCTTTGACGCGTACAACGCCTGAAGACGAATCAACTGCCTCATAGACCCCATGCTTTTTCAGAACATCAATGGTAGTCTTGGAAGCTCCTTTTCGCAACAGGGTCTCCATTCTGACAGCATCAACCGGCTGCTCATGGGCCGAATAAGCTATGAGGTTACCATCAGTATCCTCAACGGTTATCGGCCTTTTTATCAGTCTGGCCAACTCATCTACGAAGGTCTGGATTTCCATGGTGCTATCTCCTCGCTGCAAAATCCCTAAGCACCTGCATCACCACATATACCCTCACTATTACTTAGAGTCATTAGACATATTTTCTTATTCTCCTTCTTTCTATTTTCAGCGCTGGGTAATACCAAAAGGCCCCCGGTTCAAAAGGGCCTTTGATGTGGAATTACGGAGAGCATTAAGGCCTATCCGCCTGCAATGCGAAATCCCTGAGAAAGTGGGTCTTCCGGATCAAGAACTAACCGGTTGAAGGTCTGGAAAAACATGAAATCATCTGCCTGAGCTCAACGCCAAACTTTTCTGATATACGCGCCACGAGACAACAAGATCAAACAACGCCATACCTACCGATTTGAACAGAGTAGTCCCATTCCCTATGGGCTGTCTGTGCCCAGAGTTCCCTATCAGTGTGTCAAAGGTTTCTATCTGGCTTTCTGAAATAAGGCCTGTCGACAAAGGATGTACTAGATCTCCTGTCTCTTCTCTGGCAATCTCTGTGTCAATGTAAACCTTCTCAACAAGCCTGAATAGGGCGTCAGGAAACTCTCTCATATTAGGCTTATATGATCCTATGCCTATGAAATGTTTGCCTTCTAACAGGCTTTCATCGTCAGGAACTACCGGTTCGAGGGATGTAGTAGCAGTAATAATGGCCTCAGACTCCCGCAAGAGTAGTTCCGGGCAAGAGGCCGCAATGATATCAACGTGCGGAAGGGCCTGGCTCAACCTTTGTCTGAAACCTGCCAAAGTCCTTGTATCTACATCAAACACATACACCTGCTTAATATTCCTTGCCCGGCATGCATACAGCACCTGGTAGTAACCCTGAGTGCCTGCCCCAATTAATCCCAGGGTACTCATATTCTCAGGCGTAGTATAACGCATGGCTGCGCCTCCAACGGCCCCGGTTCGCAATGCAGTAAGAATACGGCCGTCCAGAACGGCCAGGGTCTCACCTGTCTCACAATGGTTTAGCTGCATAAGCCCATCGATTACAGGTTTCCCTATTTCCCTGTTCTTTGGAATTACTGTGAGGATCTTGGTCCCAAACACAACTCCACCCATGAAACACGGCATGTAAAGTACAGTCTTGTCCTTGTAATCCACATGGATCCGGTGTGGCATTGAGAAACTACCCTTGCTGTAGATTCTATAGGCATCCTCAATCCAGTCCATTACTTCATCAAGAGACACAAGGTTAAGTATTGTTTCACCGTCCAGAAGAAGCATAGTTGCCACCTCCTGTACCCAGGCCTAATCTTGCACATCCAAATTACCTACCCCGGATCACCGGGGTAGGTTTCATGACATACTACAGGTCAAGCAGACTGCGGGGGTAATTGGTAAGGCTCTTTGCACCTGAAGGCGTCAGCACAACATCATCCTCAACCCGGACTCCTCCCTTTCCAGGGAGATATATTCCAGGCTCAATGGTAAAAGTGGACCCTACAGGCAAAGGTGTCTTGTTCGATGCGACTACGTAGGGTTCCTCATGAATCTCGAGCCCAAGGCCGTGGCCGGTTCTATGAATGAACCTGTCTCCATAACCATATGAAGCAATAACGTCTCTCGCCAGGGCATCTACATCAGCCCCGCTCATTCCCGGCCTTGCGTTTACCCTGGCATTTTTCTGGGCCTCGACTACGATCTCATACACTCGCCTTAGCTCATCTGAGATCGTCCCGACAGCATAAGTCCTGGTAATGTCAGACCAGTAGCCGTCAACGTTGGCACAAAGATCGAGCCAGGCCAAGTCTCCGGATTCAATTATCCTTGAGCTGGTCCCTGCATGGGGTATTGCTGTGTCAACGCCGGTTGCCAGAGACATCCCAACAGCCCTGGCTCCTTCCAACTTGAGCTGCTGCTCTATTTCCAGGACTATTTCAGATGCCCGCTTCCCGGGGGCAAGCATTTTCTTGGCCAAATCGGCGCCTAAATCTGCAAGCCTTGCAGCCTCTTGCATGCTCTGAAGTTCAGCTTCATCCTTAACCATTCTCAGTTCCTTCATGATTTCACCTGCATCTATCCAATGGAAGTCACCTATTACATTCCTCATAAGTGAGTACTCCAGCATCCTTAGGCTCCGGTATTCCAATGCCCACGTGCCTGAGCTTTGCTCTAGGGCTTGGGAAAATGCTATCCCCGGGCCATCTTCGTCAGTATATGAATAGACACTGAAATCCAAGTCTACTCCCTTGGCTTTCAGTGCTTGGGACACTGTTTCTCCCTTCTGTCTCTCTAATTTAGGCATAATGAATGAAGCTTTACCGTCACCAAAAACCACCAGCACGGTCGGCCTTTCCGATAAGCCCATGGATAAACCGGACATGTAAAACATGTTGGGCCCTGGCATAAGCACTATCCCTGACGCTTTAGATGCCTTCACTGCTTCTTGCAGTTTACCCCACCTGGCCTTAAGCATATGAATTCTCCTTTCACACAAGTGCTAACTGAAATCTATACCGTACACCTCCCTGTGGCAATAATTTCCACAGTTGAACTGGAGGTACGTGCCGCCGGGACGTAGAACCCCGGCGGCATCTTGGGAAAACTACTCACTCACTTTGCTGGGAAAACCCCTAAGGAACCTGTCCTTGTCAGAACTGCTTAGTTTCAGGAAATCTTCCATTGTTTTGAGGCTGACCCTTGGCAGCGAGAAAATCACCTCTGTGAAATCTTTGTCGCCGTAACCGAATTCCGCCTGCAGGTCAGTTAGCCTCTTCATGCCGTAGTAGTAGCACGTGAAATATCCTGCCATAAGCTGCTGAGCCAAAACCTGGCCGGCTGCAACTTTTCTTTCGAATCCCAGTTCCTCAACATAGAGATCCACAATATCGTCAAAGGGGCGCCCAAAGTACCGGAGCCAAAGGTCAGCCTTGATTCTGACTGATGTGTGGTGGCGCCTGTAAGCCACAAACAACGGGTAGAACGGGTCTTCCGGATACACGAATTCCATAAGCCTTTCGGATCTGTGAGCACTTCCTTCGAACGTGGGCACTCCCCTGGCGCCTGCCTTGACTGTTTCAGGAAGCGGATCAAGAAGGGCTCTCACCCACTGCACGTGATGGCCAGGGTAGCATTCGTGGATAGCATTCATCCTAATCCAACCATCTGTGATCGCCCTGTAATTGCCTACATTAAGAATGGTCTCGCCTTGGAGCGGCCTCCTCTTTGGGCAACCGCCACCGTAACCTCCCCAGGGGTAATGCTTAACCAAAGTTTCAGGAGTCGGCACCACTATGACGCTTTCCTCAGGGAGTCTTACATATTCTCTGGTCGCTTTCTGTGCGCGATCAAGATACTCTCTCATCCTTACAAACATTTCGTCAGGGGTATCGCAGGGCCCCTCAAACTTGTTCAAAATATCTACGACGTCTGCAACAGTATCTGCCCTGGGCACACCGGCAACCTTTATTCTGTTTGCAATCTCAAACATTTCAGCTCTGGTCTTACAGATTTCCTCTTCGTGCCAGTCCAAAATGTCGTCAAGTACTACTCCAAATTGGTTCTCTAGAAGGTACCTGTAACCTTCTACCGGATCTTCTGCTGACTCACATACCTTATCTCTAGTTGAAACTTTGTCCTTCTCAGCAAATTCCTTGATTTCTTTTTCCCAGTCTTTCGCCTTGGCCGCCATTATTTCAAGATTGCCCTCGATTTGGTTGATGGACTGCTGCGAAAGCCCCTGGTACAATTTGGCAATC
Source organism: Bacillota bacterium (assembly GCA_040766745.1). Classification (GTDB taxonomy): domain Bacteria; phylum Bacillota; class Sulfobacillia; order Fermentithermobacillales; family Fermentithermobacillaceae; genus JAXGPX01. Next base: position 26,870 of record JAXGPX010000001.1, on the reverse strand, counting down.
CTCGATTTCATCTTATCAGCCACAAGGACAAGGGTGTCACAGACATCTTGCATCTGAACTACTTCCTCGATCCCAGTCTCAGGCAGAAGATTTCGGACGCCTTCCCACAGATCATCTGCCTTTCCTAACCTGGCAAGAAGAATCTTGGCCCGTTCGGAGCTGTCCCTTGAATCCTTGCGCGAATAATAATCTATAGAACTTGATAGGTTGCTTACGAAAGAACTTGGAGCTTCAAACATCCTCTTCAGGAAAGAAATCTGCCCTTTCAAGAATTCATCAAAGTGATTTTTCAGCAGCTCAAAGACAGGATCAGGAGCAGGCAGATTCGAAGCCTCTACTAGGAGCTCCTCAAACTGCTTTTCTGCTTTATGTTTGGTTTCTACGTCCGGGATATACAATTCCATCTCATATTCACGAGTGCTTTTGAACTCATCCAGGGCTGTAGCACATCTGGCGTCAAACTCCCGGTAGAGTTCAACAAGGGTGCTTTGACCAGGTTCCATTTTGCAGTACCTCCTCTGGCAACTTGATTTCTCGATATAGAGACAGGAGCAGTTCAAGGCCGACAGGATCAAATTGGTCATCTGCTATCAGGTTGTCTGATGTCTTCGGGAGTATTCTGCGAACAACGAATAATTTCCTTCTCTTAAATGGTTGATCTATGCCTTAACCGAAGAAAATCTGCTTAACTTGAGAGGTTCCAGAGGAATGACCGGGGCATTGCCGGCCAGCATGGCTGACACAAGAACTCCGGTAATAGGAGCCAAACCTATTCCGTCACCTTCATGGCCTGCGGCTATGTAAAGGCCCGGTACCAATTCAACATCTGAAATAATGGGCAGATGATCAGGAGTATATGGCCTTAACCCTGCATATGCCCTGATTACTCTTACGTCTCTAATACATGGGAAAAACCTTAATGCACGCCTTGCTAATAGCTCAAGTACTTTCATGCTGCATGTAGTATCGAAGCCGGCAAATTCCCTGCTTGACCCTATCAAGAAGTTTCCGTGAGGAGTCGGCTCAAAAACCATGGCTATACCATACCTGTCCATCTCTGGCTCTACATCGCGCTTAGATGCCTGGCTGAATTTGGCCATCAAATAGCCAAACTCTTGGACTTTTCTGGTTCCTACCCCGAAGGTCCTTTCTGCAACAAGAATGTGCCCTTTTCGAGGCTTGATAGGGACATCTATCCCACAGGTCCGAGCTATAGCAGGGGTCCAGACTCCGGCAGCCAACACAATATTCGGTGCCAGTATTCTTCCGGCGCTTGTGTCTGCCCCTGCAATCCGGCCGCTTCTGTCTTTGAGCAGGCAGTTTACCTCGATAAGAGGCTTAAACATTGCCCCCTTTTTTCTGGCTGCGTTCACATAGGCATACACTAAAGCTATAGGGTTTAGAGAAGAATCTGAATCACATTCAACAAGCCCGACAATATCCCCGGAGATCTTGGGTTCGTACTGGTGAACATCTGGATGTCCTATATACCTAACAGCGATTCCTGAATCTGCCAGGAGCTTTACCCATTCGAGGGCCAAATCAACCTGGGTTTGGTTCTCAACAGCCAGGACACTTCCAAGCTGTCTGTACTCAAAATCAAAAGAGAGCTCGTCCTGGAGTGTCTTATAAAGTTCCTGGCTCTTATAGGCCATTTTTGCGTCGAACCCTGGCTGTTTGTCTACAACAAGTACGTTTCCGTCACATGCTGATGAAGTGCCCGAAGCAACATCTCCCCGGTCCACGGCAATGACCTTCATGCCTGCTTTCGAAAGGTAATAAGCCGTGGCAGCCCCAATGGCTCCGCACCCTATAACCAGCACATCACAAGTATCAGCCATTTTCTCTACCTGCCAATACCTCGAAAGTTACAGGAGAAACCGGAGGCCTGGTTTTTGGAGGTTGCACTTCTGCCCGGCACAGGTGCAGTTCTCTCTCTAGAATCTGCCTCACCAGTTCTTCACACGACCGTCCCTGGCATAAACCCATACCTGCCCTGGTACGCCTTTTAATGCCTTCAATATCAAAAGCGCCGTCAGCTATTGCCTTTCTTACTTCGCCTGCGGTTATTTCCTCGCAGCGGCAGATTATGACGTTGTCATCCAATTCAACGAAGGCTCCTTTCTTGCAGACTGCACACAGGTCCGGTAAACCATAGTACAATGGGCAACACTGAAACATTTATCTGCTTGAGGCTTTATACCACTTATCTATCAGGCCTTGCTTATCCATGTGCTTCTTGTGTCCAAACGGGCCTGACCTGAGCCTGTCGAGCCTTTCAAGGGCATCCTGGATCCGGCCGGTAATAGCCTGTCCTGCACCGGGGTCCAAGCCCAATGCAGCCGAAAGCCCGGCCACCCGCCCTTCTTCCATGGCTATGCCGGCCTCTTCTACACCGGCCAAATCGCCTGCAACGTAAACATCCTTAACGGTGCTTACCATCTCTTCATTATGCAATGGAACCCACCCGCCCAAACTCGGGACATATGTAAGCCTGCAACCGGCAAGGGACGCAAGTTTTGCATAAGGTTTGAGTCCGGCAGCGATGCAGACAGTATCCACATCAAGGGTTTTTTGGGAGCCCTCAATCACCTGGAATTTCTCATTTACCCTGGCGATTTCCGCTCCGCAGACCTGGCGATCGCCCAGGGCCCTGGTAATGGTATGGCCTGTTAATATGGGGACCCCTGCCCTTCGTACCTTAGCCGCATGTACCGCATATCCGCCTATGTTTGGAGCGGCTTCAACTATGCAGGATACCCGGGCGCCTGCCTGGAGCAGCTGGTAAGCAACTATAAGGCCTACATTGCCTGAACCCACAATCAAGAAACGTTTTCCAGGGAGCACTCTTTCAACGTTCATAAAAGCCTGTGTAGCTCCTGCCCCCATGACTCCAGGCAAAGTCCACCCTGGAAATGCCACTGATTTTTCGGATGCACCCGCTGCAAGCACCAATTTCCTTGCAAGCAGTACATCCTTGAAAGGAACCGAACCACCTGGAGATACTCCCTTGCGCAGACCTCTCACGATTTCAACTACAGTGCCACGGGAGACTGCATACACTTCTGAATCAAACCAGCATCTGACACCAAGGTCCAGTGCTTCTTCATACAGTTCCTGCGCAATGGCAGTCCCACGCAAACCGGCCCTGTGATCCCGGGGCCCAAAAAACCGGTGAATCTGTTTGGTCAGCTGGCCCCCTGGCATAATGCTTGAGTCAACCAAGGCCACACTTAGATTGTACCTAGCGGCTTCTATGGCAGCCGTAAGCCCTGCAGGCCCGGCACCTACAACACAAACATCAATTTCCTGACGGCCCATTCCCGGAACCTCCTGTTCCGTATTGGGTTGTGATTACCATGCCATCTGCAACAGGGGTTATACATGTTTTTACATTCGGAACACCGTTTACAGTCATAATGCAATCACTGCACTGGCCGATTCCGCAGAATACCCCTCGCGGCTCGTTTCGTTTGGGCGTATACCTGTGAATCCTGATTCCTGCAGCTGCCAGAGCTGCGGCAATAGACTCGCCTTCACGGGCATTTAGAATATTTCCGTCTACGTATATTTTCACTGTTTTGGCCGGTGAGAGTTCACCTAAGACAGGGTGTGAGAGTATTCTCATGCTACCGCCTCCTTGCCAGCACGCCTGCACTTCAACAAGGCTAGCAAAGCAAAAACCCATTCTTTAGGGGATCCCCGGGATCAACCACAAAGTGGTGAATCCCGGTAACAAAAGCACTTGCAGTTACCTCGCAGACAACAGCAGGCAGGCCTGCTACACAAGCCTCGCTCACAATTCTGGCTGATAATCTGGTTCCAATAATACTTTCGTTCACGAAGGCCTCACCAATGCCGATTCCGCCTCTTGCATGCATTGAAGCCAGCCTTGCGCAAGTGCCGGTACCGCATGGGGACCTGTCTATAGCATCGTGGGTAATCAAGACTGCACCTTTTCCATGAGTCTCCGGAGAGGATGGATCCCCCTCAAAATACACATGGGTTACTCCTTGGATAAACGGCTTTTCAGGATGGCTTACAAGCTCGGAACTGACAACCTGTTTAATCAGTTTTCCTGCCCGGATTATCTCCTGGGATGAATCAGGATCAATAGTGATTCCAAGCTCCCGGGCATTGACTATTGCAAAAAGATTTCCTCCATAGGCTATGTCTATCGGTATTTTGCCAAATCCAGGGACGTCAATGATCTTATCCCGGGCATACAAAAATGACGGCGTGTTTGTGAAGGTCACAGACCTTGCGATTCCATCTTCTACGGAAATCCTGGCCTTCACCAGGCCTGCCGGGGTCTCTAGAGTAAGGAAGGTTGCAGGTTCAGAAGCAACAACTATTCCTGCTTCAACTAGAGCCGTACAGAAACCTATGGTATCATGGCCGCACATAGGGAGGTAACCGCCGGTTTCCATGTAGATTACTCCTACATCGGCATCAGGATGGCAAGGCTCAACCAGTATTGCCCCTGACATTACACTGTGCCCTCTTGGCTCGTGCATCAACATTGTCCGCAGGTTGTCCATGTTATCCCTAAGATAAAGCATCTTGTCAGCCACTGTGTTTCCCGGTATAGGCCCGATGCCTCCAGTGACTGTCCTGGTAGGTTCGCCGCAAGTGTGAGTGTCGATAGACACAATCATTTTCTCGAATCTCATTCAAGGCCTCCTGCAGAACCTGAATATCAGTCTCAGCTGTCAGTTTTCTCTTTGCTAAGGGCATCCCTTACAATGTCCAGGTGCTCATGCATACTATCGCCTGCTAATATCGGGTCTCCATCCTGCAAGGCTTTTAGGATGGCCTCAAACTGCCTAACAGTTTTTTCAAAGGTATATGTCAGGGTCCTCAGAAATCTCTCAGCATTCTTGTTGACCCTGTGGATCAAGATGTTGACAAGTTCTGTTAACACAGCGTTTTGGCAGGCTCCTGCCAGGGTTAGGTGAAAATCCAGCTCTTTTTTGAAGAACATATCCATGTCGTCATCCATTACATCTTTCATTGCCCCCAATATGCTCTCGAGCCTGGCAATCACTTCATCAGTAGCTCTTTCAGCAGCAAGCCTGGCTGTAGTTACCTCAAGTATTCTCCTGGCCTCCATGAGTTCGAAAGTTGGCGCTTGCTCCAGGGTAAGCCTCCAATTCTGAGAATCTATCAATACTGCAGAGTCATGGGACAGGAAACGCCCGATACCCGGCCTGGATTCAACCAGGCCCAAAAACTCGAGAGACTGAAGCGCTTCCCTTACAGATGAACGCCCTACTCCAAACCCCTCGCACAGCTCTTTTTCGGTCGGTAGTTTGTCTCCTGGCTTTAGTACGCCCTCTTCGATCATCTCTCGGATCTTGTCTGTGATCATCTCAGTGATCTTACTTGGCTTCCTCAAACGCCCTATATTGTCTATCAAGATACATCTCCCCTTCTGAGGCAGTAATACAAGAATTGGCCGGCACCTGCCGGCCGGTCAGGCTGTCATATATCCTGACATATAATTCTACAGTAATCAAGATTCCCCTTCAGGGCAATGCCACCGCCAACCCCGGAGAGTTTCCGGGAAGATGCATCTGATACCCATTACTGGTACTTGTTACTTATTACATGTACTTATTACATGCCCAAAGCCGCGAACTCAGTTTGGAACCTGGCCTTGTTGTCATCTGATAGTTCAAGGAACTTTTCCAAACTGGCAAGGCTCAGCCTGCCTACAGAAAAGAGGATTTCAGTAAATTCCCTATCTCCGTACCCGAACCGTTCCTGTAGTTCTTGTATCTTCTTCATTCCGTAATAATAGCAAGTCATGTAACCTGGATTCCGCTCCTGGTAACGTACCTGGCCTCTGGCTGATACTCTGTCAAAACCAAGTTCTTGCATGTAAAGTTCAACTGCATCGTCTAGCGGCCTGCCAAAGTAGTGAAGCCACAAATCTGCCTTGATCCTAACAGCCGTATGGTGCCTTCTCAGGCGTACGAATAGCGGGAAAAAGGGATCAGGGAAAATGTGTTCCATGAGCTTTTCCGACCGGTGAGCCGTACCCTCCATAAGAGGTGTGTACCGTGAACCGATTTTCACTGTTTCAGGCAGAGTATCCATAGTGGTTCTCACAAGCTGAGCATGATGGCCTGGATAGCACTCATGTATTGCCATCATCTTGAGCCACCCGTCAGTTACTGCCCTGTAGTTAGTCTCATTCAGGAAAACCTCTCCCACCAGAGGCCTTCGCCTAAAACAACCGCCTCCGTACCCACCCCATGGAAACGAATCTCTCGTTTGTTCAGGCGTGGGCTTCACTACACACTTTTCCTCAGGAAGAACAACATATCCGTCTTTGGTGGCCTTTTTCGCAGTCTCTACATAGATTTCCATTCTGGAGAACATCTCTTCTACTGTGTCACAGGGGCCGGCATGCTCATCCAATATCTTGAACACGTCTGTAAGTGATTCTATGGGCCCGAGGTTGAGACTCCTGGCAGTGTCTATCATCTCCCGCCGAGTGGATTCTATCTCCTTCTCATGCCAATCCAGCAGTTCATCTAAAGACACGCCAAGTTCGTTTTCAAGAATCCCTCTGTACCTTTCAGGGTTAACAAGCCCATTGCCAGAACCGGAACTGTTCCGAATAGGGCTTTTGCCGACAGCTGCTTGATTGGCTTCTTTTTCCCATAGTTCGGTATTGGCTATTAGCTTATCGAGGGCAACGGCAAGATCTTCCTGTGCCTCCAGACCAACCTCTTGATAATACCTGGGAATATTGCACCTTACATTGGACGATACAGTTCTCAAAACCTTACATGCCTGTGCAACCTCTCTGATTTTGCCGCTTTCAGAGTCAGGAAACAGCGCCTTAACCCCGTCCCAAACACCCTCTGTTTGCGAAATCCGTGCCAAGAGTATATCCAGGCGTTCCTGTGCAGGCCTGGAATCTTGGCGGGAACTGAAATCAACAACCCTTGTCTCTCTGCCCACAAAACGAGCCAGGTGCTGAAAGTTTGTTTCTGCAGCTGAAATCTGCCCTGTCAGGAATTCTGTAAAATGGGACTTCAAGAGTGAGAATACATGATCGGGTTCAGGAAGGTTCCGTGCTTCTTCAAGCAGCAATTCGAAAGCAGCTTTGATCTCGTCCTTTAAGCCTGCAGAGGGTATCAAGGCGCAGGCCTCATAATCGCGGCTTGATGAATACTTGTACACAGTCCTGGCACACCTGTCATCAAACTCCCGGTAGATTTGCCTGACTGTATCCGTATTTGCTGTGGCCATGGGGTCACCTCCGAATCATATGTCTGGAACACAAAACGACAGGTAACATTGGTGACCGGAGACGCAGGTATTGTGCCTGCGCCTCCATGGTAAACAGGTTAGCGGCAAAGCAGGCAGTTAACTAAGGCTCTCTGCCGCGGTGAAATCTAGACCACCGATGGTTCTACTCTCAAGTCTCCTCTTTCAAAACGGCCAAGGTCCAAATCGCTTATATCAATCGAAAGGTCTTTTCCAAGGATCATCTCGGAAAGCAGCTGCCCTACTATAGGGGCGAGCATGAATCCGTGGCCGCTAAAACCAACAGCCTGATAATATCCGTCAATGCCCGGAACGGTTCCAAGAATCGGGTGGGCGTCAGGCGTAATTGTATACAAGCCTGACCATTGCCTTACAACCCTTACCCCTCCTAGAGCCGGAACCAGTTTGCACATAATGTCCGACATTCTCTTTAAGAACTGCCATGAATGGCCTGTGTCATATCCTTTTGGTTCATTGGGATCTCCCACGCCCATAACCAGGGAACCGTGGGGAGTCTGCTGGCAGTAAATACCAAGCGAGAACGACATGAGCATGGGATCAAACAAGTGGCCAACAGGCTCAGTAACCAGAATCTGATGGCGCTCTGTATACAGAGGAAGCTCCAATCCGACCATTGAGGCAACAGGTGCTGCCCACGGCCCTGCAGCATTTATTAATACAGGTGTGTCTATGTCGCCCTTATTCGTCTTGACTCTCGTAATCTTACTGCCGAATCTCTCAATCCCGGTAACCTCTGTAAAGTAGTTGGCTTCACCGCCAAGCCGCTCGAAGGCCTGTGCATAAGCCCTGGTTGTATGGAACGGGTTTGCATGGCCATCTCTGGCATTGTATGTGGCGCCAAACATTCCTTCTGTATTGAGGGCAGGCACAATCTCCCTTGCATCATCAGGCGTACATAATCTTGCGTTTACACCAAGCTTGTGCTGAATCTCAACATTCTTCTGAAACTGATCCCATTCCTTCTCGGTATACGCCATCATGAGATAGCCTTTTTGCACAAATTCTATGTCGTAGTCATATTGGAGTTCTTCCTGAAGCCCTTCAAATATGTCTATTGAAGCTTTACATATTTTGATATTCCCTTCAGAACCCCACTGCTCTCTGACTCCTGCACCGCACCGCCCAGTAGATCCGCTGGCAAAAGTATCCTTTTCGCACAATACTACATTCTTCATCCCTTGTTTCAGGAGGTTATAGGCGATTGACGACCCAACTACCCCTCCGCCTACCACAACTGCATCTGCTGAAGTTCTCATTGGCCGGCCACCTCCCCCTTATGCCCACAGCTGCAGCCGGGGCCCTTTTCGCCATCTTCTCCAATAAGAGCCAGATCGCCCATCTTAACCGGCTTAACAGGAGGCCTGTACTGGGATTGAAGGATTTCCGACACAGGCTTACCCAGGTACCTGGCAATCTCCCCTGCCACCAACAACCTGCAGGTTCGCCCCTGGCAAGAGCCCATGCCGGCTCTGGTTATGCGTTTCACCTCATCAATGGTGGTTGCGCCTTCTCGAATGGCTTTCCTTACCTCACCCAGGGTTACGTCTTCGCACCTACAAACAATAATGTCATTGTCGCTTTTAGCCATGGCTCACCCCACCCTTCCAGACAAATCCGATGCTTCTTACTGTTAGAGACAGTTCTTTTGGAGCCCTGACCCAGACAACAGGAGTTCCTTGCGGCTTCTTACCTGGAAGCACTCGATGAACCAGTCCCTTTCCTACTTCTGCGCCGGCCCTGTCCAACAATGAAACCAGATCACCTTTAGCCGGCAAAGGGGCAAATTCATAGGGCATAGCAATCAGGCACTCTGTATCGCTGTAAGTCTCGTCTATTACGAAAATGGCCAACCCCGGGCAAGCAGCTACGCATACGCCGCAACCGGTACATTTTTCCCAGTCTACAATGGGTATGTCATTTATGGATTCAAACTCCTTGATAGAACCGAACCTGCAGCTGTGGTAGCAAGGGTCACAAGGAATCTCCTGAAAACACTCAATCATGACAAAGGGACCTTTCTCCCTACGGGACTTCGGCGGCGTTCTGCTTTCAATCTGCTCCTTTGAAGGAATACCGGTGGTCAAAAGCATATTGTCGTTCACACGCTCACCCTCTTTCCCAGTTGCCCTCTTAGGGCAGTCAGGCCGTCCACGATTTTCTTGCTGGTCGGCCCTGCTCTCAGCTGTTCAAGTTCAATCAGAGATTCATTTCGTTTTGCTGAAAACTCGTCAGGGGAAACCTTGCCAAGGCTGCTTGCAATGGCAAGGCCTGCAAGGCGTCCTTCGGCCATTGCAGTAGAAGCTTCTTCAATGCTGGCAACGTCTCCGGCCACGTAAACTCCATTTATAGTGGTCTCCATATGTTCATCATAAAGGGGAACGAAACCGCCCAGTGCCGGAATATATATCATCTCCGCCCCTGCCTGCCACAAGAACTCGCACAGGGGTGTAAGTCCTGTTGCCAAGCATACAACATCAACTTTCAAGTCTTTCTCAGTCCCGGGAATCCCCTGCCAGTTGTCATCAAGCTGCCATAGAATCGCGCCCTCAACACAGTTTTTACCATAAGCCTCTTTGATGCTGTGCCTTGTCAATATTGGGATGCCAAGGCGCCTTATCTTGGAAGCATGCACAGCGTAACCACCTATTCCGGGCAGTGCCTCAACAAGAGCCGCGACATTAACGCCTGCTTGGGCAAGCTGATAACTCACAATAAGGCCAATGTTCCCGGAGCCTATCATCAAAACTGACTTGCCTGGTTTAACGCCGTGTACATTCATAAGGGTCTGCACAGCGCCTGCCCCGTAGACCCCTGGTAAATCGTTGCCCGGGAACAGTAGCATCTTCTCTGACGCACCTGTGGCAACAAGCAATTTATCAGGCTTTATCCGGCCTATTCCAGCAGGAGTCTCTACGAGAAGAACACCATCGTCTTTGTAGTAACCTAGTACTTCTGTGGATCCCATGAAGCAGATTTTCGAATTTTGCTCTATGTCGTCAGCAAGGTTTTTTGATATTACGATTCCGCGAGTTCCTGCGCTCTTTTCATGCCACCCAAAGAATTTGTGTGTCTGTTTGACCAGCTGCCCACCCGGCGCCTGATCCCTGTCAATAAGGGTGACCTTAACTCCGTAAGAGGCAGCCTCAAGGGCAGCACAAACACCTGCAGGGCCCGCTCCTACAATTGCAAGTTCTGTTGTTTTCAAGAAAGTCACTCCTTACTTATCAGGGCAGGGCCAACGCCCTTTTGCATCTCAACATGGATACCCGCCCTGAGTTTCTCGGTGCAAGCCCGAACGTTAGGAACTCCGTCAACAACCACCAAACACGAAGAACAATTGCCGATTGCACAAAAAAAGCCGCGTGGGTGGCCTTCTTTCATACTCTCATGGAGCACCTTGATACCGGCTGCATGAAGAGCGCTTGCTATTGGTTCCCCTTCGTACCCCCAGAGTTCTTTGCCTTCCCAATAGAATTTGACTTTCTCTCTTTCCGGAAAATCAAGTATTGGGTGTTCTTTGATTCTGATTTCCGAAGACTCCAAAGATTGATGCCCCCCTCCCATGTTTGAACATTGCTTGAATATGTGTTGCTAGCGCAACGAAACCCGGTTTTCGCAGGCAATAGCTATCCCAGATCATAACCTGCCTTTTCAAGAGAGTCAGCTGCAAATGCCAGGCCCATCTCTTCAAGTTTCTTCTTTGTCGGAATGCCTTCAGGGGTCCAACCGCGCTTTGAGTAATACTCATCGAGCATAAGGTCAATGTTCTCTTTAGGTATGAACTTGCCTTTTGCAGGCCCTGTGGGAACAGGCTCTTCCATGAATCTGGCCGGAGGGTAATCCCATCCCCTTCCGAAACCAGGGTTTTCCCTGGCATTAAATGACCTGGTAAGATGCCAAACCCTTTCAGCAACATGGATAAGGTCGTCCCATCCATAAGGAAGCCCTGTAATCAACGGGAATATTTCACCGTAGTGGTCTGACTCAAATCCGATCTCAACCCACTGGAGCCTGCATGTCCCCATTAGGTCAAAAACCGGCCTGATATGCTGAAGTTCAATGGTCTTGTCAGCTTTTCCCTCAAGCTGGTCTCTGCCGTGGGCTACATCGTAGGTAACTGCCCAAGAGCGGTTGTGGTGTGCCCCAATATCGCATGTAATGTATGAGAGCATCATTGCAGGTGCCCATCTTGCTTCGTAGCCTGTCCATTCGAGGCCCTTAACCTGAATGGCAAATCTGTCTGAGCCGCCTCCGATTTTCTCAGCTGCGGTTTTTACGCCTTCTGCCAGAAGATCGCCAATACCTTCGCGGTGAGCCATTTTTTCAAGAAGGTAGACCACTGACTCAAGATCGCCCCAGGCTATTCTCCGCCCTATTTGCTCTTCTGTTAGGAGCCCCTTCTCAAAACACTCAATGGCAAAAGCTGCAAGGTTTCCACCGGATATTGTGTCTAGGCCCAGCTCGTCTGCGACCCAGTTGGCATAAGCCACTTCTTCGATCTTGTCTATGGCCACGTTTCCGCCAAGCATTGCAATTGTCTCGTATTCAGGGCCTTCTACCAGGATTTCTCCCAGCTTTGTACGTGCCTTTGAATACTTGCCGCAAGGCGTGGGGCATCCGAAGCATCCTTTGTCAGTCTTCAAAATGCGATCCTTAAGGGCCTGGCCGTTGATTCCCTGGTGTCCCTCAAAATAGTTCGTGGAAAAATTCTTTGTTGGGAAAACCCCGGCCGTATTAGCCCAGTTCACCACTTCTGCCGTACCATAAGGAGTCCAGGTTTTGAACCCCGGTTTGTGGAAACAGATTTCGTACATTTCCCTGGATTTCTTGAAAGCTTTTTCCGTATCTGCAATGGGAACAGTATGAGAACCGCGTATTGCCACAGCCTTAACTCTCTTCCAGCCAAGTACGGCTCCTACGCCTGTACGCCCTGCCTGTCTGCCGTAATCATGAGATACACAAGCGAATTTCACCAGGTTTTCACCGGCAGGGCCAATTAGTGCAATCTGAAAATCTTCGCCAAGCCTGTCTTTTAGCATCTTCTCGGCTGTAATGCAGCCTACTCCCCATACGTCTGAAGCATCTTCAAACGTGACTCTGTGATCATCAATTACCACTATTGTCGGCTTATCTGCCTGGCCTTTTATAATCAGCCCGTCGTATCCGGCGTACTTGATTTCCGGGGCAAAATGCCCACCCATGTTTGAATCTCCATAGCAATTGGTGGCAGGAGACTTGCACCCCATATGCACCTTGCCTGAAGCAGGAAGGTGTACTCCACTCAAAGGCCCGGGAGCCATTACCACAACGTTTTCCGGCGAAAAGGGCTCTGTGCCCTGGGGAACCATGTCCCAAAGAAGCTTTGCAACGAAACCTCGCCCGCCTACATAATCCTTCATTAGTCTCTCATCAGTCGGAATTGCTTTCGATGCTCTTGAAGAAAGATCAATCTCAAGCAAATTGCCCATGTAACCGCCATAGGTCATACCCTGTGCACCTCCTCCGACTCATCGATCAGGGCTTCCCTTGGGCAATACTTCACGCATTCTCCGCAGCTAATACACTTGAATGCTGCGTTCTTTTCCTTCACAAATCGGATTACCTGTTCAGGACAAGCATCAATGCATACACCGCAACCTATGCATTCTGCCTCGTCAATGAACAAAATCCCATCAGATCTCTTTTTAATTGCACCTGTAGGGCAGACATCTTCACACACTCCGCATTGCGTACATACTTTCAACTCGTATATCCCCGGTGCGGGGAAATGCTGGATAATGCCGATAGTTCCGTACTTGGGGTTGTTCAAACCGTGATTCTTGAGCGAGCACACTAAAAGGCATGCCCTGCAACCTGAACACAAATTGGACACTGTTTGCAGTTTCAACTAGACCCTCCTCCAAATCAAGTTGATTTTCCGCATGGTTAGTTCTTCGCCTGGCGGCGGGTTGTTCCAACCCATCTGTCGATTATGAAATCGCCAGAAAAGTGGATCAAATTGAGATTCAACGTATTCTAGCTGATATCCTGTCTGAGCCTGTGTTGAATACTTCGTCCCACTATCTAAATATCAGATCCTAGACGTACTTGGCATCAGGTGATCAGACAAAAATGATTGTGACAAAGTCACAATCATTTTCATTCAGGCATCAAATTCAGGGCTGCATGTTTCTAAAAACTAGCATGCTCTGTTCTATTGATAATTTCATCCTGAAGGGCTTTAGTCAGGTCGCAGAAATAATCGCTGTACCCTGCTACTCTTACAATCAAATCCCTGTACTTCTCGGGATGCTTCTGAGCATCACGCAAAGTCTCTGCACTCACCACGTTAAACTGGATATGGTGGCCTCCCATCCGGAAGTAAGCCCTTACCAGGTGAGCCAGATTATCGATGCCTTCTTGCCCCTCAAGCAGTTTCGGAGTAAATTTCTGATTTAGCAGTGTACCACCTGTCCTAACGTGGTCCATCTTGGCACATGACTTAATAACTGCCGTAGGCCCATACTTATCAGCACCTTGCACAGGCGAAATACCCTCTGATAGGGGCTGTCCGGCAAGCCTGCCGTCAGGTGTTGCCCCAATCACTGACCCGAAATAGACGTGGCAGGTAGTTGGGAGCATGTCAATTCTGTAAGTTGCACCGGTTGGGCTCTTGCGCCCATTGACTTCGTTGTAGAAGATATCAAAAACCTGTGTCATTATCCCATCGGCATAATCGTCGTCATTGCCATACTTGGGAGTCCGGTTCAAGAAGAACTGCCTCAGCGGTTCAGAGTCTTTGAAATTGCTGTCCAGAGCCTCTAGGAGTTGAACCATGGAAACCGTGCCCTTTTCAAACACATGGTGCTTGATTGCAGACAGGCTGTCTGTAATGCTGCCGATACCCACTCCCTGGATGTACCTTGAGTTATACCTGGCTCCACCTGCATTGTAGTCCTTCCCATTCTGAATGCAGTCGTCAACTGTAACCGAGAGGAAAGGGCTTGGCATATACCGGGCATACAGTTTCTCTATGACATGATTGCCTCTGATCTTAATATCTATGAAATGCTTAATCTGCTGTTTGAAAGCATCCATCAACTGGCCGTAGGATTCAAAGCCTCTGGGATCTCCCGTTTCAAGGCCCAGTTTCTTGCCTGTTCTAGGATCAATCCCGTTACGAAGAGTCATCTCGAGCACCTTGGTCAGATTAAAGTAACCTGTCAGGATATAGGCTTCCTTACCGAAGGCCCCTGTCTCAACGCACCCACTGGTGCCGCCACACCTTGCATCTTCGATTGATTTGCCTTGCCTCAGCATTTCCTGTATCACTGTATCAGCGTTAAATATGGATGGCTGGCCCCATCCTTTCCTTACAATTTCAAGAGACCGCTTGAGAAACTTGTCAGGGTTCTTGGCACTAAGCTGTATGTTTGAGCTTGGCTGTAAGAGCTGCATCTCATCAATGACTTCGAGGACCAGGTAGGTTACATCATTAACACCATCTAGGCCGTCACGGGTAAGTCCGCCGCTGTTGATGTTGGCAAAATCAGTGTAGGTTCCGCTTTCCTGTAAGGTAATGCCTACCTTGGGCGGGGCAGGCTGATTGTTGAACTTAACCCAGAAACACTGAAGGAGTTCTTTTGCATCTTCCCGGGACAATGTGCCTGCCTCAACCTCTTTCTTGTAGAAAGGATAGAGGTGCTGGTCCAATCTTCCGGGGTTGAATGAATCCCACGTGTTGAGTTCTGTAATAACTCCTATGTGAACGAACCAGTACATCTGAAGCGCTTCGTGGAATGTCCTCGGGGCGTTGGCAGGAACATGGCTGCACACTTCTGCAATTTCCATAAGCTCCTTCTTGCGGTCCGGGTTCTGTTCGTTTTCTGCCAGTTCAAGTGCCTTTTCTGCATGCCTCTCACCATACCTGATTATGGCATCGCAGCAGATGCTCATAGCCCTTAACTGATCTTGTTTCTCGCATGCTTCAGGATCATTGAGGAAATCAAGGCTGTTTAAGGCATCTTCTATTTCCTTTTTGAAATCCAGGAATCCCTTTTGATACATCTTTCCGTCTGCAACTGTATGGCCAGGTGCCCGCTGCTCCATGAACTCGGTAAATATTCCTGCTTCATAGCAATCTTTCCACTCATCTGTCATTTCCTGAAATATCCTGTGGCGGATAGATCTATCGTTCCAGAAAGGGATGATTTCGTTTTGCTGGATTTCCTTGTCCCGAGGATCAACCTTGAAGAACGTCTTTTCTCTGTTATTGATAACGTCGAAATCTTCTACAGTATGACAGCAAAGCTCTGGGTAAGTAGGAGTAGCCTTGGGCGCGGGGCCCCTTTCGCCGACTATCAGTTCTTCTTCGCCAATATATACGTCTTTGTGTTCCATCAAAGTCTTAAAGGTCAAAGCCCTAAGGACAGGCACCGGTACTCTGCCTTCGTATTTCTTGTAGGATTCTGTGACTAACTGCGCCCTTTCTATTGAAAGAGCCGGCACTGCATCAAGGCTTCTGGTTCTGAGTCGTTCAACTCTATCCCTCATGGCTCATCCTCCTATTTTCACAGTAAGTCCAAATTTCTCAAGCTGCTCTTTTATCCCCAGCATGGCCCCATTTTCCGGTTGAGGGGTATCCTCCATACTGTAGGCCATGCCTAGCCTTGTATACTTGTCTGAACCCATATTGTGATATGGCAGAATGTTAACCTGCCTGATGTTGAGGCCTGTGAGAAATTTGCCTGTATCCCGAATGTTTTTGTCGTCATCATTCACGCCTGGGACAATGGGTATCCTGGCGATTATTGAATCATGGATTCTGGACAACCTTACCAGGTTGTCTAGTATAGTTTTGTTAGAAGCACCTGTATACTTTGCATGCTTTTCAGGATCAACCATTTTCACGTCATAAAGGAATATGTCCGTTAATGGCGCCACCTGTTCGAGTTCTTTCCAAGGAGCGCATCCTGACGTGTCTACGGCAGTGTTTATACCCTCATCTTGGCACCGTATGAGAAGTTCCCTTAAGAATTCAGGCTGCATCAGAGGTTCTCCACCTGAAAATGTGGCGCCGCCTCCTGACTGCTCGTAAAACATCTGGTCTTTGAGTATTTGCTCCATGACCCAGTCAGAAGTGGCCTCTTTACCGGCGATTTCTCTTGCTGCTACAGGGCAGACGTCCGCGCACTTACCACATATTGTGCATTTTCCCCGGTCTGTAGCAATCCTGGGGGGTTCACTGGCTTCTGTGGTTGTAGCAGTTTTGCCGGCCTCGGTAGTCTCGGTAGCCCGCGGCATACCTGAGGACGATGCTATAGCCCCTTCTGGGCATACTGCTACGCACATACCGCAACCGAAGCATCTTGATTGCAGAATCACTAGTTCCTTGCCTACATGCTGGCCCTCAGGGTTATGACACCACCGGCACCTAAGTGGACATCCTTTGAAGAAGACAGTAGTCCTTATGCCCGGTCCGTCATGAACCGAAAATTTCTGGATATTGAATATGGTTCCGGTTTCTCCACTCATCACATCGCCCCACTGACTGAATGATCAAGATACACGCTGCCAATTTAACATTATATCGTTCACCGCCCTATGAAGCACTGGTTGCTCTCCTTTCATGCCAAATTGTCATATATGCCGGCGCTGTCCGGCAGCATGTTGTCTGACATCTATCATTACACGCATATTCTCCTACATCAAGGGGTTTTCCTGTTAAGTCGTCACCAAAATGCAGAAATTACACAGTTGGACTTGTACCGGACAAGTAATACGGAGGACACCCTTAATACAGGCATCCTCCGCTACTTTACTATAGCTATCTTACAATTCCCAACCAGTCTTTTAGAAGGAATTGCATTCTTGAGAGGAACAGAGAAACACGTGCCATAACAGTTGTTCCAAAGGCAGCGCCAAAAGCTATCATCATCGTATATCTGCCGATCTGGGAACCATACTTAAGTGGGCCCTTAGGTTCAGCAGTAAACAAGAAGAACGACAAGGTGCATACGACGCCCACTAAGAGAATCACGGCGTTTATAATCTGCCCTCCAGTTGGGCCGGACAACGGTTTGATAGTTGCGACTACCTGGTCAATCAGCATAGGCTTCCACTGCTTGGTCAGTACAACACCTGCTCCAACGCCGACAGTAAACGATATTGGGTACCTGGATAGCCATTGAAGACTCTTGCTGAATCTCGTATACATTAAAAGCCCAAGGATGATCGGGATCACATAGTTCCATTTGCCTTTTTCCAGAATGTCGATCATAACCGCAGGTTTAATCCTATTACCAAACGTCATAGCAACGGCGTAGCCGGCCGTGGTACCGACGAAAATCGTCTCTGCGAAATAGTAGACTTCGCTCTCCTTGAAAATAATGCTGTAAAGGGCCAGCGTCAGGAAGGCAGCGATCCAGTTTCCAGGATTAAACATTGCCCTCGCCTCCTTTCTTTTTAGAGACGAAGTACTGAATATTTCCGACAACCACGAACAGAACAATAAGCAGGTGAGTTAGACTTTGGGCATCCATACCGACCGAAGCGGAACCTGGTTTTTTAAGAAGCTGCTCATATTCAGCAGCTCCTTTCATGCCTGCAAGCATACCGGTTAGCTGGCCTGATTGAAACAGGGGCATACTCTCAGGTATGCTAACTGCAAAACAGGCGCCGGTAACCGGGACCCCAAGGGGAACCCCGATCATTTTCACGTAGACCGACAGCCCTTCGCCAAGAGAGCCAATTGAAGCAGCCAGGGCAACATCCTTTAGGGATTTCACTTCTTTCATGAGGGGCAAAGATTCCAGACGCTTTCCATAGAAATCAACACCGTTGGCAGCGTTTACAATATCCACACCCATGGCTTCAAAAAACACGTTGCCTGATCCTTTATAACCGAGGTTAACCCAATC
Organism: Bacillota bacterium; assembly: GCA_040766745.1. Taxonomy (GTDB): domain Bacteria; phylum Bacillota; class Sulfobacillia; order Fermentithermobacillales; family Fermentithermobacillaceae; genus JAXGPX01. The sequence goes on along the minus strand of JAXGPX010000001.1, from coordinate 8,667 downwards.
TTCCCCGTATTTCTTATCTGGAAATTCCGGTAGCACTACATCCATGGCCCGTTCTACCAGATTCCCTGATTCAGCCGTTATTCCTGCACAAAGCACTCTTACGTTTCTGGAGAAGCAATGCCTGATCAAGGCGATCGCTGAAGGCTCCATTTCCGCAAGGGAAGATGCATAATAGTCAAAACCGATGTAGACAGTTTTTCCGGCAGGAATAGTGTCAACAAAATCATATAGTGCCCTGGTTTCCTTACTTATGGGAATGGGCAGCCCGATAGGAGAAATAATGGCATAGGCTACACATAAGATGATCAATATATAGAGAATCTGATCCATTCGCCTGTTGCTTGTTTCAGCGCTTTTCACAACCTCACCCCCAGTTCTTTACTCGGTGCCCAAATGCCGGCGCTCAATTCCAAGCATGATTCTTATAGCCTGGGAAACAGCACCTATGGAAGCACCCAGAATAATGCCTCGCATACCGGCCGTATTTGGAATATCCAGGATCCATCCGGAGATCTTGGGAATAGTTGTTGATATGGCAGCCCCTATAGGTGCTTGCCCCAGCATGACTATGACACCTGCTACCAACAGCAAAGTAGCTTCGAAATTTCTGGCGCGAAACGCTCTGTACGAAGCAGAGCCGATGTAGAATACCAATATTGAGTACATTGTTCCATCTAGCGGCACAATCACATTGTTGTAGATATAGTTCAACCCCGGCCCCTGATGGCCTCCAAACAGGCCAATGCACAAAGTGACATAGACCGATGCTAGAAGCAGGATACTCCGCCAATGCTTTTCACGTTTCAGAGATATGTTCTTAGCATGGATTCGCGTAAGATTGATGACGCCTAACATGCAACCAACTGCACTGACAATCAAGAACCAGTTGTCCAATGTTGACTTAACAGTGACAGCAACAGGGACTGTAAAATAATAGGCAATAGCGTATATAATGCCTGCGGCGAATGTTATGGCTAACGGTAATTCGCGTCTCAAGAGTAACCCTCCTTTTCGCTAGATTTTGAGAATCTCAACTAAAGAACTGCTGCCGGCCAACATGAAGACTCCCCCTATAAGAAGAACAGCGACTATGGCGATTTTCACGTAGTCAGCAGCGATAAGACTTCCCACTAATACAGGCTCTTGAGAGATGTAGGCCGAAGCAGCATAAATTTCTTCGCCGATCAGGCAATAATCACAAGCCGCAACAAAGAAAGGGATCTGGTGAGTGTTTGCTGTCCCAGCAATCTGTACTGCGCCGATCTCATAGCCCGTTTGAGCGAAAATCAGAGACTCAGCCCAGAAAGCACCTATGGCGATATTGGTGGCCACCTTTTCCCGGCGCATAATCCCGGTTACGCCTGTTGCATAGCCAAACTGGTTATCCGTAAGAAAGCGGACATTGTCGGGATTGAAAGCGTCCGGCTTACCCTCAGTCATGTAGGCGTTCTTGATTATTTCTTCAGACAAAGCGTGGACCAAAACCTTGTTGTTGCTCATAATAAGTGGAACGTCATTCCTGGCACTCTTTCTGGCAACATAATCAAGAATAGCCATTGATGCCATGGTCTGAGCCTCATTAACGTCACTGATTCCCGGAGAAAAGTGGACAGGCCGGCCCATTTCAGTTGCCCTTCCGATCGCCTCATCCAGAGCGTCCAATCCGCTCACACGCCTGATAGTCGGCAGCTCGCGGCCTGCTCTGGCTTTGGTGATATATAGCACCAACACTATGCAGAAAACTAACTGAGTCACAAATGCCGTTGTTTGGCCTTTGGCAATAAGGTCCAATCTAATCCTCCTCTCGTACTAGATGAGATAAATGCAATCAGATATTTACAAAAGTAATTTCCCATTAGAATTGTTGCGTCCGATAAACTCAATGGCTCTTGCCGTTCTTACACGATGAAGCGAAGTTCATTCAAACAACTTTGTGCACAGATCACCCCCCGTCTTCCCAACCAGTTAAAACATTGTGGTAACCAGAGACACCGTTCTTCAGTCCAGGCATTGGTGGCCGCATATACTTGTGTGGCGATTATTGAGTATAGTGGTAAGACATCGTATTGTCTGATGCTTGCGTATATGTATTCGACCTTCTAACTCAACCTACCTTCCAACACCTGTCAGCACATCATAATTTCCCCAGGGATGTTCAAGTGCCGGCCAGCCTTGCTTCAGTACCTCTCTTGTTCAGAAGACCAGAACCTCCTCTGCGTGCAAAAATCTGGCCAGATTCAGAGGCAAAGGGCTTGGCCGAAAGTTCTTAAGGCCAGGCATAGAATGTTACAATATGATTAAGTGGGCGTATCTATTACCAGACACTATGTTCTTCAGGCCACAGAGGCATGGCCGGCGTCACTGACAAGTCTCGAGGAGGAATAGCCGTGGAGACAAGACAGATGTTCAAATACCACAGAGGCCCGAGTTCTCGAAAGAGTCTCTTTGGGAGCGGGGTATCACAAAGCCTGCTGAGGTTTGTTGCGGCATCCTTGATAGCAGTCACTTTTAGCGCTTTTGTTTTCTTATTCCCCGGCGATGCCTTTGCAGCATTCAGATACAATATCCCCAAGCAGCAGGATCAGCTTACAATCAACGAAGACGGTTCGGTTGACCTGGTCCGGTACTTCGAGTTTGCCGTGGATCAGAGTTCTTCCGATTCAGGGACAGAGATTTGGATAGGCCTTCCGACTTCAAACACAAAAGTATCATCAGTAACCGGCGATGACGGAAACAAGGTGAAGCATGAAACCAGATTTGCCGGCGGCGACTATACCTTGATTCTAACCGGATTTGCTGGAATAAAGCCCGGAACTCTTAAGGGGTTTACTGTTGAGGCAACCATACCTGACTTCATATTCAGAGATTCTCAGAACGAAGGGTATGCCACAATGAAGTATATCCCCGGCTGGTGGTCATCTGAAGTCAAAGCCCAGGATATTGCCGTGATCTTGCCTGGCGGCGTTGAGAAAGACGAGATTAAGACGGGTTCAAGGAAGTGGGACGGAATTGCCCAAACTGAATCAGGTGCCTATGTGGTCACCTGGCATTTTGAAAACCTCTCTGCTAATGAACGAGTAGCGATTAACATCGGAATTCCTGATACTTACGTAGCCGTACCTGCAAAGGAAGAACCGGTACCGGTCATTCCGCCTGAGCATCTCCCATCACCCAGGATACCAGGCATTGGGCAATCCGGTAATTTCGGCATGATCTTTGGTTTTGTCGTAATTGTCATGATGGCCATGATCGTGGCAGGCATAAGTAGCCACGCCAGGGAAAACTATTCCTCGCCGCAGTTAAGCATGGAAGGGGTTGGAGTCAACGAAACCCTGTCACCGGTAGAATCTTCTGTTTTGCTGCGGCAACCACCTGAGAAAACCATGACCCTGCTTCTGTTCTCGCTTATCAAGAAAGGAATAGTCAGAGCATATTCAACAGAACCTTTGAAACTGTCAGTTGAGTACGAAAGGGACCTTTCAGAGCTTGAGAAACTCTTCATTGAGGCAATAAACCGGGATACAGGAGAATTGGACCAGTCAAAACTCACTGCTGTTTTTAGGTACCTTGCTACGTCTGTAAACGAGAAAATGAAACCATACTGCCGAAAGGATACCGAGGCATTTTACCGGGGCCATATAGCCAGACTTTGGGCTGAGGTGAAGGAGAAGAACACACCGGAATTGAAACTCGAATCTCTTGACAAGAACCTTCTCTGGCTCATGCAGGATGAGAAGAATCTCAAAGAGTCTGAGGGGTTGTTTGAGTCTCGCCCGAGGGGAACTGCCTGGTGGCCCAATTGGTGGATAACAGGCCTCCCATATGGCAGAGCATACTCTGGAGGTTACTGGTGGCCTATGGCTATGTACCACTCATACTCCGGTATTTCAACCGGCATAATTCAGGGCCACGAGGAAAAGTACAGGGAAATCACTGAATCTGTGTTCACCCCGGCAAGGCCTGCGCCGGCCAGAAGTATCTTCACAGGCACTAAGGGCGGCGGGGGCCATCACGGAGGCTTCACACCTCCAAGCTGCGCTTGTGCATGCGCCTGCGTTTCCTGTGCTTGTGCGTGTGCCTGTGCAGGCGGCGGAGGATGCACTTAGTTACCGGGCATCATACAATCGTTCTTTCTCAGCAATTTTCCCGGGGCAACGAGTTTCGAAACTAGCGTATGGAGGAATTGTCATTAGCGGGCAAACGTATTTGGTGTGGCTGCTCGTAGCGTATAATGCTCTTGCTTGTGCGCTTATGGGCTATGATAAATACCAGGCTTACCGCCACCGCTGGAGAGTACCTGAAAAAAACCTCTTTGCTGTGGCTCTTACAGGCGGCAGCCTGGGGATCTTAGCCGGCATGTTTATCTTTCACCACAAGACCAGACACTGGAGTTTCAAGTTAGGAATACCCGCAATTCTGGTGCTACAGCTAGGGTTGCTATGGTTTTATAAGTTTTAACAGAGATGCCCTATTAATAAGGGCGAACTATCTCCGTCATTAACATTGTCACTAACATACTGACACAGACCGGCTATAGTCATCCCAAGGAACTTGTTTCCTCAGGGTGTTCTCCCTTCCCATTTTGCCTTTTACTCCATTCCGTATTTCGCCAATCATCTGCAGATACTGGCTCCCGGTTTGCGTTCCAAGGGACAGCTGCCTCCACATAAGTGGAGTTCCTCACAAGATGCACACTCTTCTGGAAGCACAGGGAAATCAGGGTGGCCGGGTGCTCCCTGGAGCCTGCGTTTCCTCAGGGCTTGAGCCAGAGGATGCTGCCATATATCCGGAAAATCCTGCTTAAGTGCGTTACCTATGGATTTGTAGTATGACTGGCATGGCATAACGTTTCCATCAGGTTCAATAGCCATTACAGTGCTTGCTGCAGAACATGTCTTCACACCAAGAGCCAGAGCCACAGGGTTGAGTTCTTTGTAACAGGTTGGAGTGTACCATATAAACGGAAAGTCTTCGTCTGCGGACACCTTGATAACTTCGTTGAGAATGGCCTTGAGTTCGGCAGGATCCAGCCCTTCATGGGACACTCCGCGGCCTGAACGTATCAGAGCATTGAGGCCAAATTTCTTCACTCCCAGAGACTTGATGAACCTAATGGTTTCGATAACAGTATCTCTATTGTCCCTGGTAATAGTGGTATTGGTAGTCGTGTATATGCTGGATGCTGCGTTCTTTATACCTTCGACTGTCTCAGCCCAGGCGCCTTTGATCCCTACCATCTTGTCATGGATTTCAGGGCTGATTGATTCAAGGGTGATCTGGGCAAAATCCAGGCCGGCCCTGGCAAGGATACCGACTCTGGACTCAGTCAAACGCCTGCCATTGGTAATAACTCCGGTGACCAAGCCGCTGTCTTCGGCATGCTGCACCAGCGCCGTAATATCATCTCGCAGCAGAGGTTCGCCGCCGGTAAATACTACTGTTGGAACTCCCCAATCAGAAAGCCTGTCGATAATGCCCTTCCAGGAATCGGTGGGAATCTCCTGGGTGCTGTGAGGGCCGCCTGCATAACAGTGGCTGCAGTTGTTCTGGCACTTATAGGTAAGAATCAGGTCGCACCTGTAAGGGGCAGAGAGCTCAACTGACAGCGGGTCTATCCGCCTTACCTCAAAATCCGAGAAAGGGCACACCCCTCCTTCGGCAACAGCAATCACCGATCCCCAAACCCTTTCCCAATCAGCACAAGCCTGACTCTCTTGGACCTTAAACTTCCGTCTTATCCTCCTAATGACCCGGGGAGCCAGCGCCAGCCCGATTTCACGTGGATTGGAGATGTCGAAGGAATGGCTCTGTCCTCTGCCCTCTTCAGCGGCAATCCTTTCAAACTCATCGAAGAATATCTCAAAATAGGCCCGGGCAACCCGGTCAAGAAAAAGTGCCGCCTGGGCGTTTATTATCAGAACGCCGGTGTTGTCAGACTCCCTCCGCAAGTGAAGTTTCAAATCGCCTATCCGGATCCTCAGCATGAACACCGCATCCTTTCTGTCTGGACATATCCGAACTTAACCCGCCCATACTCCGTAACCCATGCCTCTGCCTACTCCGCCTACCCTACCCTGAGAATCATACGAGCTCGGGCATGACTCCTGACTGCATACGCAATTAAGTGCAAGATCCTAATGAACCATCCGATATCTCAAAACTGAGGTTCTCATTTTCTCTAGCTGCGTCTGCAAACACCTTAAGGAGTTCCTTTCCATAGCTTCCCAGGCCGTAGATAAGCCTGTTCTTATTGATCAATCTAACCCTTACAGGGCCGCTCATGGTGCTCAGAACATCCCAAAGTGCGTCCAGGTTGCATCCATAGTAGTCGGGAAAACCCAGCCTGGCAGCTAAATATCTGTGAGCAGCCTCTTTGGAAGTCATGCGCGCCCCGTTTAAGGTGACCGTTTTCATGCATCACTTCCCCCCAATCTTCATTTCTTCAAATGTTTCATAGTGATCCTTGGTATAGTAAATGAGCCCATCACTGGAATATACGATCCGTTCCTTGCCCCTGTAACCACCGGAGTAATTCACATCACATTCATACCATACACGGACATCTGCATCTGGCAACTTACCTTCACGGTTTCCGAATACATCTCCGCCAATGCTCATTTTGTCGGTAACATCCCACAGGTTGCCTTTGCTGCTTTCCCAACCTAAAGCAATGGCTTGCTTCTTCGTAAGGTAATTGCCTGGGAGCTTGTGATATGTATGGATATACTCAGCTACTTCTTCAGGCTTTGAGTATGCGCCATCAATTTCTATCTTCTTCGTGTCTTGCTGCCCTGAAGGGTTACCGCCAGGAGTATTGCCTATGCTGCTGCATCCGGTCAGTACCAGCGCAATAATTACTGCAATTGGCAGTAACGATCGCAGTCTGTATCTAGTGTGGTTGAAATACCTCATGTATATCATTTGGCGCATGCCTCAGGATTAACAGGCGTAACCGGCTTGCCGGTCAGCAAATACTGCTTGATGTTACTTGCGGCTATCACAGCCATTTGTGTGCGAGTTTTGATAGTTGCACTTCCTATGTGGGGAAGCAGCACTACGTTATCGAGTTCAAGAAGCGGGCTTCTGAGTGAAAGAGGCTCTTGCTGGAAAACGTCAAGTCCTGCCGCCCATATCTTTCTAAGTCGAAGGGCTTCCACAAAGGCATTTTCGTCAACGACCTGGCCACGGGCTGTGTTGATTAGCACTGCCGTGGGTTTCATCAGATTGAGTTCCTTCTCGCCCATCAGCCCCCGGGTTTCAGGGGTGAGGGGCACATGAAGAGAAACAAAATCAGATTCTCTCAGAAGGTCAGCAAGGCCCCTGTGCTCGGCCTTGAGTTCCTTCTCTGCCTGGCGGTTCGGTCTTGGAGAACTATACAAGATCCGCATGTTGAAGCCTTTTGCCCGCCTTGCCACGGCCATGCCTATGCGCCCCATTCCTACTATTCCGATGGTAGCGCCCCAAACCTCCTGCCCGGTGAGCAGCATGGGAGACCAGGTTTTCCACATACCTCTTTTGAGATAATCCTGGGCCTCAGGAATCCGTCTGGCTGCAGCCATGAGCAGGGCAAATGCGAGGTCTGCCGTTGCATCTGTAAGCACTCCCGGCGTATTAGTGACTATGACTCCCTTTTGAGTACAAACCGCAACGTCAATATTGTCATATCCCACTGCCATGTTGGCAACGATTCTCAAGTTCTTGCCTGCCTCAAGAAGTTCATGGTCTATCTTTTCTGTGAGCAGGGAAAGGAGGCCCTGGGCATTTTCGACTTCTTTCAACAACACGTCCCTGGGCACAGCCGTGTTTTCCTCAGGCCAGATGGATATGTCAAAATGGGGATCGAGCAAGGAAATGGCCTCTTGCGGGATCTTCCGCGTCACATATACTTTCATCAGTTAAATCCTCCTTGGATGTATAAAAACAGAACACCGTATCCCTCATCTGTATCAGGTGTTCCAGGTGTTCCCGGTGCTCCAGGTGCTCCAGATGTTTCAGGTGTCCCAGGGTGATAATATCATACACATTGGCCCGTCTGTAGAGCCATATCTGTAGATTCAAAAGCCTCTGGCATCCGATTGGCTCGCCTGGAGAGCCATTCCAGTGGGTCTAGGGGCTTTCGGGGCGTTGATTGGCTCGCCTGGAGAGGAGTGTAAAGTTTTTTGTGTAAATGAGCTTTTGGGTTGAGGTGTCTTCATAGCTTGGTCACCCCCCTACGGTCTTCTAATCGGATGGCAAACTGCGATAGGCATCTTGCCCAGTCTTGTATCGGAAAAGTCCATTTCCTGGTTATGTCCATCGTGGCCAAAGAGAATGGCAATATGGATCAAGCAGTAAAAACTCCCAAGGGGACTGTCAATGGACAGTGAACGTAGACTGAGAAAACATCACCTTCTTGTGATAGAACATGGCAGTATGATTCCTGCACATTGTGATTAGTCTTAGGGGTGGAATGGAACTGTGAGCGGTCTATGTGGCAGGCCACTAAGCCTGTGGATTGGGCAACATCGCTCGGGAGTGGCCTATGTGGTAGGCCACTAGACCCGCGGAATGGGCAACATTGCTCAGGAGTGGCCTATGTGGTAGGCCACTAGACCTTCGAAGTGGGCTACATCGCTCGGGAGTGGCCTATGTGGTAGGCCACTAGGCCAGTGGATTGGGCAACATCGC